>CAWGWZ010000016.1:0-71818 GCA_963826305.1 uncultured delta proteobacterium
GAGAACGATAAAGCCCTCCTTTTCCGCAAGTGGAGAAAACCAATCCATGGATGGTCCATCCAAGGTTCGATAGACGTGGTCATAATCGTCATACATAAATGGAAGCATGACCACGGAGAAGGCCTTCACATATTTATCGAGAGCTCCTTGTGTGGGAAGACTCATATCGGTTGCCCCGAGCCTTACCTGCTCGGCTTGTTCCGGAGGAGATCCCAAAACATTCGCTGGATAGATGGCAATCTTTACCTGGCCTTTGGTCCGCTCCTCCACCTTTGCGGCAAACTGTTTCGCCGCCAAGTGACCTGGATGTGTTTCTTCGGCATAATGGGCAAATTTCATCTGGATCACCTGGGCCTCTGTCTTGGAGAACCCTGCAAGAGTGAAGAGTGCCGCGACCACCAATACCAATGTTGATAAAATGATTCGATGTGACTTCATAAAGCCTTCCTCCTTTCTTTATTTTGTGATCTATGGATCACAAGATGGTTTTACAAATCTGAATAATGTCTTCCTCAGTCATAGGCCTGGGATTCCATGCCGTGGACCTTCCCATTCCCCTCTTTGCAATTCCGGGAAAATCTTCTTCCTTCACCCCTAACTCACTCAGCCTTCTCGGAGCCTTGAGCTTCTCCATCAGAGAGTCTACTTTATCAGCGAAGGCCTCCGGATTTGGGAGATTTAAAAGGGTGAGCAAATCTCTGAAGCGATCTTTGATAGCAGAGGCATTGAAACGAATCACTTCGGGAAGGAAGATGGCGCATGCGAATCCATGAGGAACGCCATAATCGATCGTAATGGGATAAGAGAGGGGATGAATGGAGGTGTTGCCGATATTCGACATTTCAATGCCTGTCAGATGGCTTGCCAGGGCCATATTTGTTACCGAATCTCTGTCCTTCTCGAAACAGGCTGACTCAAGATTCTCCATGGCTAACTTGATGGCTTGAAAGGCTAAGGACCGCGTTACTGGGTTTCCTTGAGTAGACCAGAACCCTTCCACTGCCTGACAAAGGGCATCGAGCCCTGTTGATGCAGCCACTTCGAAGGGCATAGACGTTGTCAGTTCAGGATCGACGAGGGCAACGTCCGGAAAATTCTCGGGTGGTGCAATGGCGGGTTTGGCCTTTTTTGCTGGATGGAAGATCACAGTAAAAGGAGTGACTTCACTGCCTGTGCCTGATGTAGTAGGGAGGGTGATGACGGGCAGGCCTTTGGCCTGGCAGACTCTCTCCTGATCCAGGTACTCCCGAATGGAGCCCGGATTTTTTTGAAGCATGGCGATTGCCTTCCCAGCATCCATGGCGCTTCCGCCACCAAGGCCAATCACAAGATCAGGCATCGTCTCTTTGCATTTTACTGCGCCTCTGTCCACCGTTTCGATCGATGGGTTCTCTTCAATCTCCGCATAGATCTCAACGGCTAATCCCTTCAGATGATCAGCAAGTTTGTCCAAGAATCCGTACTTTTTGGCAAAGTGTCTGCTCGTAACCAGAAAAATCTTCTTTCCCTTCAGCTCATCGACGACCTGACGGATCTCCTTGAAACGACCCCACCCGAATCGAATCCGGGTGGGCATGTAGAACTTCCATTCTTCCACTCCGTTGGCCCTCCTTATCTCTTTTGAAATTTGAAATTTGGATTTTGAAATTTCTTCACTCCTCTCCCCTTTCTTTAAGAGCCTTTTTCAATTTCTCAAGCCAATCCTCCCTGGGAGGAACAAAGATATCGATCCCCTTAAATCCGGTTTTGGTCTCGCCTCCATGCATCGCATTGGGAGGATGAATACACACATCACCCGCCTTCATCAAGAACCTCTCTCCGGCGCAGACGTGGTCTTCCTCTCCTTCGAGTATAATGAGAATCTGCTCAGAGGGATGGCTGTGCTCGGGGAAAACGCAACCCGGTGGATTCTCGATGAAGCTGATGAGAACCCTTTCAGTGCTTACCATATGGCTCTTTGACTTCTCTGTTAACCAGACCACGGGCAGGTTCTCAATACGATAAAAGTACTTTGGTTTTCTTCCAGACATATCTCCTCCTTCTTAGAAAAGTTTAAATCGGCCATCGAACTCAGATTGAACCGTCACCTGGGTAAAGACCCTATCTTTCTCCTCGCGGATCGCTGCCATCATCCATAAAAAGCCGATCGTTGTTCCCGGACTGGCCACATTATAGTGGTATCCCTTCTTGATGGCGACGGCATCTCCTTCCCAGACCGGAACGACCATCTCCATGTCTTTAAAGTCGGTATAATTGAGATGGATGCCAAAATTTGGATGGGGCATATCGATGTAGAGGTAGATCTCTTCTTTTTCTTTCGAATGGTCGTGGGGAGGCCAACTGGTCCAGTTACCGTCTTTGCTGAAGGTCACCCCTGCCAGGAGTCTTGAAGCCTGGACATTCTTCTCGCCGATCAAGGTATGGAGATTTCTTGCATAGGGCTCGAATCCGGCCTGTTTGACTAGGTCAGGGTTCTTCTTCACTTCCTCAAACCGTACAAACTGGACAGGGTATTTCTTGCTCGAGGGAGCAGCACACTCAGCCAAGTCAACCCCCCCTTGGGAGGAGATGGTACATCGTGTCCCTATGGGAAGGTAGAGGGCATCGTATTTCTTAAGGGAAAAGGTTTGGTTCTCTACCTGAATTTTGCCCTCTCCCCCCAGGCAAACAAAACCAATCTCTTCTTCCCGGGAATCGATGTCGACCTTTTCTCCTCCCTTTCCAAAAACAATGCGGCCATAACGAAGGAATTCAAGGCCGGTATTATATTGATGGATGATTCGTCTTCTTCCCTGAAGCTGATGAGTCCCCCGAAATAACCAGGCATTTCCCATAATTTCCCCCTTTCTTTTTCTCAGACATTAAGGCACGCCTCCATCGATCACGATGCCCCGGGTGTATCTCCCAACTTTTAACTTCTTTTAGGCCACTTTAATAAGACACTTCAGGTAACGATCAGGCTTCTCTTCTAAAAGGCGAAAAGCCTCTCCGGTTTTCTCCAAACCACACTCTTTTGATATGAGAAGATCAGGATGAAATCTTCTTTGGGACATCAAACTCAGGGCTCGTGGAAAGTCGCCCAATGTCACTCTGGATCCGACCAATTGAATCTCCTTCTGCACAAATTCTTTCCAAAAAACAGGAGTGGATTGTGAGCCCATTCCCATGACAACGATGCGGCCTCCATGACGGGCCATCCGAACAGCCTGTTCCACAGGCATCCTCCTGTTCCCAATCTCCACAGCCGTTCCAACAGTCTCTATGACCCGATCCACTCCTAAGCCATCGGTTAAGGACAAAATTTCCTCCAGAGGATCCTTTTTGCGAGCATTGATCGTCAATTCAGCCCCTATCTTTTTGGCGATTTCGAGACGATTTTCTAAAATGTCCACCGAGCAGACCCAGGAGGCTCCGGTCTGTTTGATGACTTCTAAAACGGAGAGTCCCAATCGTCCTGCCCCCAGAATAACGACCTTATCTCCCGGCTCTATCATGGCTTTCCGTTTTGAATGAACGCCCAGGCTATATAATTCGGTTAGGGCGGCATTCCTCAGAGAGATGCCTTCGGGAACTTTAAAGACCTTATCGGAATCGGCAACGACATACTCTGAGAAGGCGCCATCGACATCAACGCCGATCAGTTTCAGAAAATGGCATGCATTGTGATGACCATTGAGACACGCGGGACACTGGTTGCACCAGATGATGGGATCCACCACCACCTTGTCTCCTTCCTTTAGATGAGAAACATCCTTTCCCACAGATTCCACTATCCCTGAAAATTCATGACCAAGGATTCGAGGATAGACGACTCTCGGCTTAAATTCTCCAAGGTAGATATGAAGGTCTGTCCCACAGATGCTCGCCCAGTGCACACGGACAAGCACCTGATCTTTCTTGGGACGAGGTGCTGGGACTTCCTCGAATCGAATTTCCTTATCATCTATGAGAATGGCAGCTTTCATCCAATCCCTTTAACGTGGACGCCAAAATATCTCGTACTTTTGTCAATTCTCTTAAACAATATCCTTCAAATTGATCTGTTGAGCATATTTGGGATCAACCTCAATGCCCTCCACAGGATTTCTTAAAATCCCGATCCTTTCTATCTCTGCCTCGATCACATCTCCTGGTTTAAATGGACCGGCAGGAGGAGTGGCTGTGGTGACCACATCTCCGGGCTCTAACGTCCAGAAATTCGTTACAAACTCTATGATCTCACCAAACCCAAGTCTCATGTTGGAAGTGTTCGATTCGCACTGCACCTTCCCATTGAGCCTTCTCAATGTCTTTAGGTTGTAGATATCCTTTGACATTTCATCAGGGGTGACGATCCACGGCCCCATTGGAGCGAAGGTATCGATATTTTTACCCCAGGGTTGGAATTCTCGATTGGTAGCCTCAAGGGATCTTGCCGTAATATCGTCGACGATCGTGTAACCAAAGATGACCTCATGAACCTCCTCTTTATGAATTTTCTTACACCTTTTGGAGATGACGCAGGAGAACTCCCATTCGTGATAAAAGGTTCCATATCCAGCTGGGAGGTAGATGGTCTCTTCATGACCGATGACCGCAGAAGGGGACTTTAAAAAGATGAGAGGCACGGGTGAGAAAGGAATCCCAATGATCCTTCGGTAGTCTTCATAGTTCGTTCCTGTACATACGATTTTAGGGGGTCTGTGAGGAGCCCTGAAAGTGATCTGCGAGAGAGGATGTACAATGCCTATGAGGCGATAATCCTTCTTTCTCACATAGTCAAGGGCTTCATTCGCGGCCGGCAACGAGGTCTCCTGTTTTTCAATGAAGGAGACCATACCGCTTGGAAGTTCAAGATTGGCCCTGTGCTCCGGCTCAGTCATGCCTTTCTCAGTTAACAGCGAACTGTAGGCTGCATTCAGATCTACAACACATTCATTCTCAAATGCTCCCAGTCTTCTCCTTCCACCTATCTCAAAACTGCCGAGTTTCATCAAATCTCCTTGGAAACGAATGTGATCATTTGATATTCTCCACATAGCCCAACTTAGAGGAGATCATGGCAGCTGCCTTCACTACCTGACTCGTAAATTGCTTTTCGAGAGGGATATTGATCTTCCTCTGTGGACCTGAAATGCTAAGGGCTGCGATCACATTTCCTTGATGGTCCTTGATAGGTGCTCCGATACATTCCACATCTTCTTCATACTCCCTTTGATCTAGGGCATATCCTTTCTCGCGTATCACCTTTAACTCTTCGACCAATCTTTTTTTAGAGGTGATGGTATTTTTTGTAAAAGGTTTCAATTTTATTTCACCGATGATTCGGGATAACTCATCTTTATGCTGATGAGCCAATAAGGCCTTTCCCAATGCAGTGCAGTATACAGGTGCCCTTTGTCCGATCTTGGACATCACCCCTAAGGTTCGAGGAGAATCGACCTTATCCACATAGACGATCTCCGTATCACTCAGGACGGCAAGATGTACTGTCTCCTGAACCTTCAAAGCCAAATCAGCCATGAGGGGTTTAGAGATTTGGACAAAGTCCGTTTGTCCCAAGTAAGTGTTTCCGATCTCAAAGGCAGTAATCCCCAATGAGTACTCTCCTGTCTTCTTATCCTTTTCCACGAACCCGCATTTCTCCAGAGAAAGGAGGATTCTGTATGTGGTGCTTCGATCGAGGTGGAGCTGGCGAGCGAGCTCGCTGATCTTGAAATGGGCTTTATCTTTGGAAAGACATCTCAAGATATTACAGGCACGGATAATGGAATTGATCAGATATCGGTTTTTTAAGTAAGGGTCCATTTTATATTTAAAACAATCTATTTAATATTAAAACAAATGAGAATCGTTTCACTATTAAAACGGTTTTTTTAATATTACAGCCAACTATTTTTGTCAAGTATTTTTTTATTGACATAAGAATATCT
The DNA here is from genome assembly GCA_963826305.1 of uncultured delta proteobacterium. Lineage (GTDB taxonomy): Bacteria > Desulfobacterota > BSN033 > BSN033 > UBA1163 > CAWGWZ01. The sequence goes on from CAWGWZ010000016.1 coordinate 5,913, forward strand.
TTTTCATATGATTTTTTCGATTAAAAGCCATTTCGTATCACTTCACATTAAGGGTGCGCCGGGTGATTGGCACACAGAAAGGGGGTTGTTATGTTACGGAGATTTTTTCTTGTGTTTGTGGGTGTTCTTGCTGTAGCTCTTATGCTGCCATCCTGGGTACCAGCGGCAAGCTTCCCGGAGAGAGATATCACCCTGGTCTGCCCGTGGGCAGCAGGGGGCGGCACTGATACTCTGGCCCGCACTCTGGTAAAAAATGCTAAGAAATACTTCGGGGTCAACGTCAACGTGGTGAACAAGGTCGGGGGCACCGGCGCGATCGGTATGAACTCCGTGGCGACGGGCCGGCCGGACGGCTACACCGTCGGCGTGATCACGTTCAACCTTAGCACGTATCGGATGATCGGGCTTGCTGAGCTCTCCTACAAGGACTTCGACCTTATTGCTCTCCTCAACCGGAGCCCGGCAGGCTTCTCGGTAAAGACGGATTCTCAATTCAAGACGTTGAAAGAACTGGTGGAGTACGCCAAAGCCAATCCTGGCGTCGTGACAGTTGGCCATTCGGGCCCGGGCCAGCCTTGGCACCTTTCCGCGGCTCTTCTCGCCCACAACTATAACCTGAAACTCACCTTTGTCCCCTTTGACGGAGCAGCCCCGACGCGCGTGGCGCTGGTCGGCGGACACATCACCATGGCCTCCAGCGGCATGGACGAGGTGCTCCAGTTCTACAAGACGAAGCAGGTTAGGATCTTGGCGGCCGTCACTCCGACTCGCAACCCGTTCTTCCCCGACGTCCCGACCGTGGCCGAAGCCGGCTATCCGATAGAGAATCCAATCTTCGACTGGCGCGGCCTGGGCGTAGCCAAGGGCACGCCTCCCGAGATCCTGAAAGTCCTTCGTGACGGGTTCCGCAAGGCAGCGGAGGATCCGGAGTACATCAAGCTGATGGATGAGCTGACGCTCCCCCGCGCGTACATGGAATATGACAAGTTCGGGGAGTTCCTGGCGAGCCTCGAGAAGAGCCTGGAGCCTGTCCTCGATACGGTCGGTCTGCTGAAGAAGAAGTAGGACCATCGTACGACAAAAGGACGGGAGGGAGGGGAATGGCCCTCCCTCCCGAAACTTGAATAATCTCAACGCGTGTCGGAGCTTCCCATGGCCAATCTGACGATGAAGAAGGCGGACATCGTCGCAGTGGCGATCGTCATCCCGATCTGCCTCTACGTCTTCTACGAGTCGGTGAAGTGGCCTGTACCAGCGCTGCTCGGCAGGCCATTTGTCATCCCGCGAGGGGTCGCGACCTTTCTCCTGGTTGCTGCCTTCTTACTCCTCTATCGCGCCATGAAGGGCCGGGCGCTCGAGTTGGAGAAGAGACTGGCGGGGGCAGACCTCCGGCGAGTCATTGGAGCAGCCGTGCTCACCTTCGGATACCTGTTTGTCGTAGAACGCATCGGGTTCTTCGGCACTACGCTCTTGTACATGCTGCTCTTTGCCTTGGTGTTGGGCGAGCGGCGCTGGCCCCGTTTGGTTTTGTTCGCGATCCTTGTCCCGCTCGTCGCATACGTGCTCTTCTCCACTGCCCTACACGTGCCGCTGCCGCGGGGATGGATCGAAAACAGCCTGCGCGACCATGGCCTCGCGCTCATCTTCTGATAGTCTTCCTCTGGGGGGCGTATTGATGGTCGATCTCAACCTGTTGTTCCACGGGTTCGCCACGGTCCTGTCGGGCTACAACATCGTGGCGCTGGTCCTGGGTTCGTTCTTCGGCATCATCATCGGAGCCATCCCAGGGCTTACCGCCACCATGGGGATCGCCCTATTGGTGCCCTTCACGTTCGGCATGAATCCGATCACAGGCATCGTAATGCTCCTCGGCATTTATACAGGAGCGATCTATGGCGGGGGCGTCGCTTCCATTTTGATTAGGACGCCCGGGACGCCCGCGGCGGCAGCGACGGTGTTTGATGGGTACCCGCTGGCCCAGAAGGGCATGGCTGGTAAGGCGATCGGCATGGCCACGGTGGCCTCGGGCATCGGTGGGACTTTCACCGCGCTCTGCCTCACCTTCTTCGCCCCGATCCTGGCCAACTTCGCATTGCGCTTTTCCGCTCCCGAATACTTCGCCCTGGCTGTCTTCGGTCTGTCGGTGACGGTCACCCTGACCGGCAAATCCCCGTTGAAAGGAATCATCTCGGGCTGCCTTGGCCTCCTCATCGCCATGGTTGGCCTGGATCCCATGGGAGGATTTCCGCGGTTCACCTTCGGCACAACCCAACTGACGGGCGGATTCTCCTTTGTCCCGATGCTGATCGGGCTTTTCGCCCTATCTGAAGGCTTCCGACAGGTCGAGGTAATCCTGACCGCTCCGAAAGTGAGCGCGGTCCTGACAAACATCATTCCAACGCTTCGCGAGCTCCGAGAGTGCACGAAGACGTTCGTGCGGTCATGCATCATCGGCCTGATCGTTGGGGTCACGCCCGCCATCGGGGCTGAGACCGCCTGCTTCATCGGGTACAGCGAGGCCAAGCGGACCTCCAAACATCCTGAGCTGTTTGGCACTGGCATCCTGGAGGGTGTGGCTGCACCCCAGTGCGCGGAGAACGCCAGCACCGGGGGGACGTCCTGCCCATGATGACTCTGGGATTACCGGGCGATGCGGCCACCGCGGTTCTCATGGGCGCCCTGACCATCCACAATCTCCAGCCTGGGCCGTTGCTCTTCCGGGATCACCTTGACCTGGTTCATCAGATGTTCGCCGGCATGATCACGGCGAACATGGTATTCGTGATCCTGGGGCTCACCTTTGCCCGGCTCTTCGCCAAGGTCATCAATATTGACCGCCGCTTCCTGGTTCCCTTGATCTTCATCGCCTGCATGGTCGGCTCCTATGCCATCGGGAACGACATCTTCGACATGGTGACTTGTGTCTTCTTCGGGTTCATCGGATACATCATGATCCGGTACGACTACCCGACCTCCCCGATGGTCTTGGCCCAAATCCTTGGGGTTATGATGGAGTCGAACTTCCGCCGTTCGATGGCCATGTCGCAAGATCATATCTCGATCCTGGTGACTCGGCCGATTGCGGTGACGATCCTGATCCTGGCCGCCCTTACCACCATCACGGGCGTCCGGCGTCAGCGGAAGGCATTGCAGCAGCAGGGGGCGATAGAAACTTCATCGTCAAGTAAAAAAGGGGCGCAGGGCTAACCCTTTTTTCACATTTACGCGTCTACATGTTTCCGTGTAACCTTAAAGGAGATGAATAATGGAGGCAATTTATCCCGTTTCAGTGGCAGAGATGTGTGAGCGCTATAAAAAGCTCTATACGGGAGCTATTGGTGATATTTTAGATAAGCGTGGATACAGACATCAAATTTTGCCTTATTACATCAACCCCATCCGTGATGACATGATTATTGCCGGCCCTGCCTTTACGGGTTACGGCGAACCCCATAACGATCCTACCGAAGACGATACGCACATGCGGTTGGCCATGCTGGAAGGAATAACTCCTTATTCCATCTCTGTGTGGGCAACCAATGATGATTTTAGCGCAGCCCATTGGGGAGAAATCATGAGTACGGCGGCTCGTCAGCAAGGTTGTACTGGTGCAGTCGTTGATGGTGGTGTCCGTGACACCTCCTTTATATTAGATATGAATTTTCCTGTCTTCTGCCGCTTTAAATGTTCCGCCAGTTCAATCGGACGCTGGTCAATCCGTAAATTTCAAGTACCCATCAAAATTGGTCAGACCCAAATCATACCCGGTGATTTCATCATGGGTGACATCGATGGTGTAGTCGTTATTCCCCAAGGAATTGCTTTTGATGTTCTATCCGAAGGGGAAGAAATCTCTGTTCGTGAAAGGAAAATGCGGGGAGAGCTTCGTAAAGGAGTGGGAATTACCGAAGTCTACAAAAAATACGGTAGCTTCTAATATAGAACCACATCTGAAAATTTTCATCCACCTACGCAAGACATCATGCACGCGTGCCGAAACGTGCTTCAGCGTACACCAGGCATGGGCTTGCCCGTGGGGCTCCACCTTTGGAGAATTAACCGATTGGCATAAGTGATTTGGATGTTTCATAACAGATTGGCTTATCATAACATAGCTGCGTTCGATTCAGATATTGGATCTGTACATACCAACACATTTTATTTTCGCCTTCAGTCTATTCACTCCTAACGAAATTTAGATTGTTAATCTTTAAGGAACAAGAAAGAGAACTCTAAAAAACTACTACATGTACTCTTAATTACAGAGACTTCTGGACTTTTTCAGAAATCCCAACTGAGAACAGGCAGCCCTCCCATTATTGACCCGTTCGACCGCGCCAGGCCTCGGCTTTGAAGACGGGGTAAAGAAGCGTGGTTTCCTTCGGCACGCTCAGGACACTGAATCTATCGAAGTACAGGGTCAACCCTGAGTAAGCCCTGGCCCTTAGGCCGGGGAGCCGAAGGGTTGACTTCACTACACAAATCTCTTAGACTGCTATCCAAATCGAGGGATGATTTCATCGCTTTACGTTGAAAGGCCGAGTGTCCGATTGTAGGAAATCCAATATGAAGAGATTGAGCATCACCCTCTGCTGTACTCTTTTATTCCTTTTCTCCCTATCTTTTGCGGATGGGGAACAGGTTCAAATCAGGATTCTTCATGTCAACGATTTTCATGGATTTGCTGAGCCTTATAAACCATTGGGATCTGATGAGATGGTGGGAGGCATCGCTTACTTGGCTGCTCGGGCCAATCAGCTCCGTGAAGAAAAACCATCCTTATTGCTTTCGGCGGGGGATATGATTCAGGGAAACAATTGGGCTAATCTTTCCCAGGGCGAATCCGTGATCGAGCTGATGAATGAGATGGAATTTGATGCGATGGTATTGGGGAACCACGAATTTGATTTTGGGCAGGATGTGCTTAGAAAAAGAATATCGGAGGCAAAATTTCCTGTTCTCGGAGCGAACGTTGACGGTTTGGGTCACCTCAAACCGTATATTATCAAGAATCTCAAGGGTGTTAAAATCGGGATCATCGGGGTGGTCACCGAGGATGTTCCCATATCCACTCATCCGAGGAACGTGGCCGGCCTTAAATTTATGTCTCCCATCGATACGGTTGAAAAATATATCGCGGAGGTAAGGAACAAGGCTGATTTGATTGTCATCCTTTCGCATATCGGGTACCCCGTTGACAGAATTCTGGCAGAAGGGGTGAAGGGGATTGATGTCATCGTGGGCGGACATTCTCATACCAAGATCGAAAAACCTGTGAAGGTTGGCAATACGATCATCGTTCAAGCCTGGGAACATGGAAAGGCCCTCGGCGTTTTAGACCTCACTGTTGAGGATGGGAAGATCATCGGGTTCGAAGGCCATCTGGAGGAAATCAAACCAAAAATTGGTAAAGAGGACAAGGCAGCCTTGGCGATCGTGGAAAAATATGAAGAAAAGGTAAATGCTGTTTTAAATGAGAGGGTGGGAGAGGCCGAGGTGGACCTTGATGGAGAAAACGTTAGAAGAAGGGAGACAAACCTTGGTGATCTCATTGCGGATATCATGCGGCATGCATCAGGGGCGGATGTGACGATCATCAATGGAGGAGGGATCAGGACAAGTATCAATAGAGGTGAGATCAGAGTAAAGGATATTTATTCTGTCTTGCCTTTTGACAATTATATCGTTGCGATCAAACTTACCGGAAAACAGATCAGGGATGCATTGGAGCACGGTGTATCGGCCGTAGAAGAGGAAGAAGGTCGATTTCCTCAGGTCGCTGGTCTCACCTTTAAATATTCCCCTTCTGATCAAAGAGGTTCGAGAGTAAAGGAGGTTTTGATTGCTCGCAAGCCCATGGAGACGGATCGGGAGTATACTGTTGCCACCAATGATTTTTTGGCTGCAGGAGGTGATGGATATAAAGCCTTTGGGGAGGCGATCAAGGCATCCAGAGATTTTTCGATCATTGGGGGTATGATGAAGGGTGAAAGAGTGGTATACAGTGATTCAGGTCGGTGGCTGAGGGATGTGGTGGTCGAATATCTAAAAGAAATGAAAAGGGTTGCTCCAACGGTCGAGGGGAGGATCATCGAAGTTCATTGAAGATGAAGGTTTATGTCAATGGCATACCTGTTGATGTTTTGCGCGGTATGAAAGTCAAGCACGCCTTGTTGAAGGCAGGGCTCCTGAAAGAGGTTGAGGATTCAAAGAAAGTTTATGATGAGTGGGGGAATGAGGTCGGTCTGGACGGGGCATTATCGGAAGGGGTGAAGATTTATATTAGAACGATAAACGATGAACAATGAACGATGGACAGTATATGCTTAACGAAATTGTACTTTGAAGCATATATAAATTGGAGGAGGATATCATGTCGGAAGTCGAAGTTCCTAATGTCGAAGAACTTGAGGAGCAAAGAGGGAAGACCTTTACAAAACGTGTGGCGCTCACCACAGCGATCTTCGCGGTGATCCTGGCCATCACCTCTTTAGGGGGAAATAACGCGATGAAGGAGATGCTTCTCGCCCAGCAACAGGCCTCTGACCAGTGGGGTTTCTACCAAGCAAAGGTCATACGGGAGCATCTTTATCGAAGCCAGAAGTTACGTTTGGAGGCAGACCTGCTCGAAAGGGGGAATCTGATGAAACCGGACGCGAAGGAGCGAATCGAGTCCCTCCTCAAAAAGATGGGTGAAGAGGAAGCCCGATTTGGCGCCGAAAAGAAGGAGATCGAGCAGGAAGCCAAGAAGCTTGAACACGAGCGAGACGTGAACCGGAACAAAGACCCTTATTTTGATTATGCGGAAGTATTACTGCAGATTGCCATCGTGATGGCCTCCATCTCCATTCTTTCAGGCTCCCGTCCGATCTTTTATTTTGCCATCGTTGGGGCTTTCCTGGGAACCCTCTTTTCACTCAATGGCTACTTTCTGATCTTCCGAATCCCCTTCTTCCACTAAGCCACCCCCTCGCCTAAAGGGTTGCGCAGGTAAGTTATCGTAGAAGTGAGCCATTCTAACTCTCATTACAAAATCGGAGATGCCTTTGTGGTGATGGATATGATTGACAAAATCAACGCAGTTGATAAAATGAGGGCATTCATTCTAATATTCATCAAAGGATAAAGGCGATGGCGAGGTGTTTGAATAGTATAGAAGTGTCTGATCTCTGTGCCGGGGCGACTGTTCTCGGGACAGGAGGAGGAGGGTCGCCAGAACTCGGTCTCTCTCTATTAAATAGATTATTGGAGATGGGAAAAGAGATTAGATTGATCTCCGTCACAGAAGTCCCGGATGATGAGATCGTCGTCCACCCTGCAATGATTGGTTCCGTTGCTCTTTTCTCGGGCTTGAATTTGGAGAGCGAAGCCTACATGATGAAGATCCTTTCTGAGGAAGGGCCCCTGTTAACCGGTTTGAGGACATTAGAGGAGATCCTTAAAAAGAAGGCCTATGCGACCGTTCCAGTGGAATTGGGCGGATACAATACCCCTGTTGCTGCCATTCTGGCTGCATTGGCCGGTTTGCCCTTTGTGGACGGGGATACCATTGGCCGGGCCAAGCCTGAGCTGATGATGCAAACCTACACCGTCCATAATGTTCCCATCACTCCCATGGTCCTCACGGATATGAGGGGAAATTCTGTTTTGGTGAAGAAGGTGGCAGGTTTCAAAGATGCCGAGAGGATTGCCAGGGCCATGGCAGTCGTGGGCGAAGGCACGACCGCGGTCAGGTGTCCGGTGAGAGGAGATGTGATGAAAAGAACGCTCATTCCCGGAGGTGTGACCAAGGCGATCGAAATAGGAAAGGCCCTCAGGGAGGCAGAGTTGAATAAAAAAGACCCTGTTGATGCAATCATCCACGCCTCCGGCGGAAAGGAGCTTTTTCGAGGGAAGGTCCACCAATTTGAGCGGGAAGATCGCGATGGGTTCTTGTGGGGAACAATTGCGATACAAGGGGAAGGCCGATATGAGGGGCATGGATTCAAGGTCTGGCTGAAGAATGAGAATCTCCTCTCTTGGTTGGATGGGAAACCCCATGTGCTTACCCCTGACCTGCTTTGCATTCTGGACGCCACAACTGGCAAGCCCATCACCAATTCGAAAATGGAAGAAGGAATGAAGATCGTGGTGTTCGGCATTCCTGCTCATCCCTTCTGGCGCACCGAAGAAGCAATCGATCTCGTCTCTCCCAAGCATTTTGATTTTGATATTCCCTACACGCCGATGGAAAAGGTAGTCGAAGTTTCTTAAAAACGTTGGGATTGAAAGATGATTGGAGGCTAAATCGAAGATGGCACTTAAACAGGTGATAGAGATCTACGAGCTCCTTGATGATCCAAAGGTAAATGGCGAGGCCGTGGCCTCTCTATTGAAAGAGAGAGGAATTGGCGATGTGGAGGTTCGATCGATTCAAGGCGAAAGGGGAAAGACGGATTCGATCAAGATATGTATTTCTGGATCCACAGGCAAAAGATCTCATGGCCATTGTCCAACCCTTGGTGTGATCGGGAGGCTGGGAGGAGTTGGAGCACGGCCCCAAATGATTGGACTCGTCTCGGATGCCGATGGAGCCGTCACTGCCCTTTCCATTGCGTTGAAATTGGCAGATATGAAGAAACGGGGGGACGTATTGCCAGGGGATGTGATCATCAGTACCCATATTTGTCCTGATGCTCCGGTCACCCCTCATGAACCTGTTCCTTTTATGGGATCACCCGTGGAGATGAAGAGCCTTAACGACCTTGAGGTGGATCCTCAGATGGACGCGATCCTCTCGATCGATACGACCAAAGGCAATCGGATCATCAACCAGAGGGGTTTTGCGATCTCTCCAACAGTGAAGGAAGGTTATATTTTGAAGGTGAGTGAAGACCTTCTCGGAATCATGGAGATCACCACAGGCAAAAGACCATCTGTCTTTGCCATCACCACCCAGGATATTACCCCCTATGGGAATGGACTTTTCCACTTGAACAGCATTATGCAGCCCTGTGTGGCCACCCATGCTCCAGTGGCAGGGGTCGCCATCACAACCGAGTCTGCCGTCCCAGGGTGTGCCACGGGGGCAAGCCATCTGGCCGACATCGAAGAGGCGGTCAGATTCTCTATTGAGGTCGCCAAGCATTTTGGGGCGGGGGAATGCCGGTTTTATGATGAGGAGGAGTTTAAGAGGATCGTAGACCTCTATGGTCCCATGCGTCACCTTCAAACCCTCGGAGGGAAACGATGACTTTTAAAAAGATCGGGATGATCACCATTGGCCAGTCTCCAAGGATTGATATTGTTCCCGAAATGCAAGAGATTCTCGGCACGGATGTGGAGATATTGGAGGCAGGGGCATTGGATGGTTTAACTTTAGAAGAAGTGAAGAGATTTTATCCGAAGGGAAAAGATTACATTCTCTGCACTCGAATGTCTGACGGGACTGAGGTCGTCGTCGCCAAGAGGTTTATTGTACCGCGGGTTGAGAAATGCATTGGTCTCCTCACCCAAAGAGGGGCAGAAATCATTGTCTTCAACTGCACGGGACATTTTCCTCCCTTCTCTTCAAAAAGGCTTTTTATCGAGGCACAAAAGATCGTCGATCATTTCATTTTGGCCCTTCACGGAGAGAATGAAAGGATGGGGCTGCTCATCCCTCTTTCCGATCAGATCAAACAAGCGAGAAAGAAGTATGATCGATTGAAAGGAAGGGTGGTCATTAAAGCCGCTTCTCCTTATGCCTCAGAGGATGAGATTTCTATTGCCGCAGAGGCATTGAAAAGGGCAGATCCCCATGTCATCGTCATGCATTGTATGGGATATACCCGGACGATGAAGAAGAGGGTGATGGAGATTACGGGAAAACCTACCGTCCTTGCTCGGTCCCTGGTGGCGAGGACATTAAAAGAGTTGTTGAGCTACTGAGAGGAGGTGATAAGGGTTTTCATTACGGACACGGGACACGGACACGAGGAACGTTTTTTATGGAAAGGAGGTTACGGAATGAAGAGGGGAAAATATTTACAGATCATTTTCATTGGAGTCATTTCGATTATTTTTCTAATCGGGACAACAGGGAGTGGCTATGAGAAGAGGGACGGAAAGAAGATTTTGGTCTACGGAGAACGGCAGCCTGCTCCAAACATCGACCCGAGTCAATTTTATGACTGGTCCACCCGAATGCTTCAACAGGCTCTCTACGACGCCCTGGTGAAATATGTTGGAAATCCGCCCAAGGTGGTCCCATGGCTGGCTAAATCGTGGAAGAAATCGAAGGATGGAAAGACCTGGACCTTCTCTCTGGTAAAAAATGCAAAATTTCATAATGGAGACCCGGTGACTGCTCAAGCAGTGAAATGGTCTTTTGAGAGGACGCTCAGCTTGAAAAAGGGGCCGGCCTGGATGTTGATGGATTTTCTTGACAAGGAAGGGATACGGGTGATTGATGACTATACGATAGAATTCAACCTGAAGAGTCCCTATGCTGCCTTTGAGATGGCGGTGCCCTGGTGGTATATCATGAATCCAAAAGTGGTCATGGCGAATGAAAAAGATGGCGATTACGGTCAGGAGTGGATGAAGGACCATTCCGCCGGGTCCGGACCCTTTAGTCAGAAACGGTGGGAGCATGGAGTCCTATACGAACTGGAGGCTGTGGAGAACTATTGGAAAGGTTGGGAGAACCCGAAACACATTAATGGTCTGATTTACAAGATCATCCGGGAATCAGCGTCACTGAGGATGGGCCTTGAGAAGGGAGAGCTGGATGGACTGGCAGGCCTCAATCCGGAGGACTTCGATGCGGTCGTCAAAAATCCGAATATCTATGCGACAAATGACCCCGGGTGGACTACCTTCGGACTCAAAATGAATACTCAAAAGGGTTATACCAAGGATATCAATATCCGGAAAGCCATCTGTTATGCCTTCGACTATCCGTCCATGATCAAGATCTATAATGGCAATGCCATCCTTGAGGACAGTCCCTTTCCAAAGGGGATGAAGGGTTACATCCCTTGTCCAAATGTTTATCGACAGGATATGAAGAAGGCGAAGGAATACCTGGCCAAGGCCGGGTACCCGAACGGCGGTTTCGAATTGGAATATGTCTATGTCTCGGGATTAGAAGAGGAGAGATTGATTGGTCTCGTCCTCTTGGATAATTTGGGTCAGTTGGGGATTAAATTGAACATCGTTCCCCTCGTATGGCCGAATATGGTGGCCAGGGCTTCTAAGGCCGAGACCTCCCCGGATCTGACGGCTGTCTTCACCACTCCTATCTTGAATGACCCGGATGTGGTGGCCATCCAATATCATAAGGATTCGTGGGGTAAATATTATGGGTCCCATTTCTACCAGAATGAAAAGGTATGGGATCTCATTAAAGAAGCTCGCTTCACTGCAGATTGGAAGAAAAGAGAAAAACTTTATAAGGATATCCAGATCATGATCATGGAGGATGCCCCTGAGTTATTCGGCATGCTCTATAACCGAAGATGGGCCTTCCGAAAACCTGTGAAGGGCTTCGTCTTCTCACCGATGAGGTTGACAAGCGAGATCGATATTTATCCGCTTTATATTGAAGATTGACTCATCGACGGATCCCTCCTCCTCACCTCCCCCCGCGAGTGGGGGAGGAATAAGGTGGGGGCGATTGGCATAAAACTGTTGGGGAGGGTATAGATCCTGGAAAGGAGATAACCTCCCCTCAATTTTATAAAGAGTGAGAAGGTGTGAAAAAATAACCTTAAGCCACCAGGTAGGGCGGGGATGTTGGGAAAGTTTTACAGCGGTACTTTTTTTATGTCCGGCAGCAGCGATCGAAAGCTTTTACAGAATTGATGAGTTACGGCGTTTCGTTACCCATATCTTCTCGAATGATCCGCAATTGTAAAACTTTGAAGATATCCTTGCTCAACCTGCTCCCGAATATTTTCGCAGCTTCTGGGGATTTGGAATGAACTGGTACCTTCTGAAGCGCCTCTTATCCATCTGCATTACCCTCATCGGGCTCAGTGTGGTCATCTTCACTGTCTCAAGGATAGCCCCCGGTGACCCGGCTAAATTAGCTGCGGGTCCGGATGCTACGGAGGAGATGGTTCAGGTTATTCGCAAAGAGTTCCGTTTAGATCAGCCTCTCGTTGTTCAGTACATCTCCTATATGAAAGGTTTGCTGAAGGGGGATTTCGGCCGGTCGATTCGGACCCGGCACCAGGTCTGGGATGATGTCAAACTCTTTCTGCCGGCCACCTTTGAACTGGTCTTCGTCTCCATCGGCCTCGCCATCATCTTTGGGATCCTGTTTGGGGTTCTCTCGGCCGTTTACAGGGATACCTGGATTGACCACAGCGCCCGATTTTTCTCTGTTACGGGCGTTGCCATTCCCATGTTCTGGATGGGAATCATGCTTCAACTTCTTCTGGCTGCAAAATTTCACCTTCTTCCTATCGGGGGGAGGCTGGATACGATGGTGAATCCTCCCACTTCCATCACCCGTTTTTTTCTCATGGACAGCCTGATCACCGGTAACTGGATGGCATTTAAAAACGCTCTCTCCCATATCTTCCTCCCAGCCTTTGTCCTTTCATTTCCAGCCTTAGCGAGCATCACCCGGATCAATCGAGCTGAGATGCTGGAGGTCCTTCATAGAGATTTCATTTTGAATGAGAGGGCTCAGGGGATTTCGGAACAGATCATCATTGCCAAATATGCTTTAAAGAATGCCCTCATTCCAACATTAACGATGATCGGATTGAGATACGGGTGGATGCTTGGAGGGACGATTTTAGTCGAGGCCGTCTTTGATTGGCCGGGGATAGGGAATTATGCGGTGGGGGCTGCCGTTTACTCAGATTTCCAACCGGTCATGGCTGTGACCATCGTCCTGGGTCTCAACTTTATGTTGGCCAACCTCTTGGTAGATCTCGGATATGGCTTTTTAGATCCCAGGGTGAGATACGAATGAAAATAGATCGCAGAGGGCAGAAAGCAGGAGGCAGGAGGCAGATAGAGCAACCTAATGACTTAGTGACCCAATGACCTGTTTACTTAATGGTCAGCGACTTATTTAGGCAGAACGATTCGAATGAAAGAAATTTTATCTCCATGGGAGCGATGGAAAGAAGAGAGGGAGAGCCAGATCAGGAACCTCAAGTTCATGGTCTATACATTGAGCCGGAGCCCACTTTCGGTGATTGGCTTCTGTTTCGTGTCACTCTTTCTCATCATTGCCCTGATCGGCCCAGTGATCATCAGTTATCCTGGAGATATCACCGGAGCCCTCCACATGGATCAGAAGCTGAAGCCCCCTTCCTCAACTCATCCCTTTGGAACCGATGAAGTAGGAAGGGATATCTACTCAAGGGTGATCATGGGGACTCGACTCTCATTCCAGATCGGGCTCATCATCATCTTCATCGCGATGGGAATCGGAGTCCCCCTTGGGATTATTGCGGGTTATGTAGGAGGATGGTTGAACGAGATCATCATGCGGGTTACGGATATCTTTCTCTCCATTCCCGGCCTTCTCCTTGCTTTAGCGATTGTGGGAGCTCTGGGCCCGGGGATTAAGAATGCCATGCTTGCCCTCTCCATCGTCTGGTGGCCCGGATATGTTCGGTTGGTTCAGGGGAAGACCCTCTCTTTGAGAGAAGAATCCTATGTAGAGGCCGCCAAATCGATTGGGGCATCGAAACTCAGGGTGATCTTCAGCCATATCCTTCCTAACTGCACCTCCCCTATTATCGTCAAGGCCTCCATGGATATGGGAATGGCCATTCTCTTTGCAGCAAACCTTGGTTTTATCGGCGTAGGGGCACAGCCACCCATACCTGAATGGGGAGCGATGATCTCAACAGGCCGAAACTACCTACCGGACCATTGGTGGATGGCAACATTTCCGGGAATGGCCATCCTCATCACGGTTTTAGGTTTCAATCTCTTGGGAGATGGCCTCAGGGATGTTCTGGACCCACAGAGTCGGATTTAGAGAAGATGGAACCTATCTTGGAAATCAAGGACCTCAAGATTGAATTTGCCACCTTTGAGGGGATCTCTCATGTCTTAGAGGGGATTCATCTTAGTTTGGGAAGGGGAGATACCTTGGGTCTTGTCGGTGAGACGGGTTGTGGGAAGTCGATTACGGCAAAGGCAATACTAAGACTCTTACCCATTCCTCCTGCCCGGATCGTCTCCGGGGAGATTCTCTTTGAAGGCGAGGACCTCCTCAAGAAATCGGAGGAGGAGATGAAAGAGATCCGTGGGAAACGGATCGCGATGGTCTTCCAGGACCCGATGACCTTTCTCAATCCTGTTTTCACCATCGAAGAACAGCTGACGGACGTGATCCTTGCCCACGAGAGGGAAGATGATTCAGGTTTTCGAGGAGGGAGATTGAATCGAAGGCGGGCGGTTGAGAGGGCGATCGAGCTATTAAGAGAGGTGAAGATTCCACAGCCAGAGTTGAGAATCAAATCCTATCCCCATGAATTTAGCGGTGGGATGAGACAAAGGGTTTTGATTGCCATGGCCCTCTCCAGATCGCCTCGAATCCTCATTGCTGATGAGCCGACGACTGCTTTAGATGTCACGATACAGGCCCAGATTCTCTGGCTCATCCATGACCTGGTTCAACGGCACGGGCACTCTGTCCTTCTCATCTCTCACGATCTGGGTGTTGTAGCAAGGGTTTGCAAGAAGATTGCTGTGATGTATGCTGGAAATATTGTGGAGAGCTGTTCCACTGTCCAGCTCTTCAAAAGACCTCTTCATCCCTACACCCAGGGGCTTCTAAATTCTATACTCACTTTCTCAAGGAGGGAAAGTGAGGCTCAGGGGATTAAGGGTATGATCCCTGATCTGATCCAGCCGCCTTTCGGATGTCGATTCCATCCCCGCTGTTCTGGGACGATGGACAGATGTCAGAGGGAGAAGCCTTCTATGATTGAGATCGAAGAGGGCCACTGGATAAGCTGCCACCTCTATTAGGGATTGGGGGTTAGGGTTTGAGGGTTAGGGATCGGGGTTTAGCTAACCCCTGAGAAGTTGTGAAAAAATCCCAAGATTCGCAGAGCGGACAGGGGGATGTCGGAAAAACTGTAGAGCGGCTACCTTTTTCAAGGTCAGTGATAAGGATTGAAAACCATGTGAGATTGACAGCTTAAACTGACTCATGATCCATACATTTTCAAAGTCCGCATTCTACAGTTTTGGAGATATCCCTCTGGCCGGTCCACTACCCATAATTTTTTCACAGCTTCTAACCCCTAACCCCTAACCGCGGGAAAAAGAAGATGGTCGGACCATTGTTGGAGGTGAAAAATTTAAAGAAATATTTTCCCCTGAGGAAAGGACTCATCGGAGGTCAGAAGGGGAACGTCAGGGCAGTGGACGGAATATCCTTCCTTATCAGAGGCGGAGATTCCTTCAGTTTGGTGGGAGAGTCGGGTTCGGGGAAGACGACCGTTGCCAGGGTGATCCTCCGCCTCGTGGAACCCACAGAGGGCGAGGTGCTATGGGATGGGAGGGACATCGGTAAATTTTCAGAATCAGAAATGAAGGAGATGAGAAGAAATATGCAGATGATCTTCCAGGATCCCCACTCCTCTTTCAACCCCCGAAAGACGGTCTTCAAGAGCATCGCCGAACCCATGATCATTCATGAGGGAATGAGGGGGAGAGGTCTTCGTGAGAGAGTGGAGGAGTTGCTGGATATTGTGGGATTGAAGCGGGAACATATGTTTCGTTACCCTCATGAATTGAGCGGCGGCCAGAAGCAGAGGGTTGGGATTGCCAGAGCCCTTTCCCTCCATCCAAAGCTTCTCATCCTGGACGAACCGACCTCTGCCCTGGATGTCTCTGTCCAGGCTCAGATGCTTCATTTTTTAGAGTCGCTCCAAGAAAAAATGGGCCTCACCTACCTTTTCATCTCCCATAATCTGGCCGTGATCCGTTATACCTGCGACCGGGTTGGAGTGATGTATCTCGGGAGGATTATCGAGATGGGAAAAACGGAGGAAATCTTCTCCTCTCCCAGACACCCTTATACAAAGGCCCTCGTCTCAGCAGTGCCCCTTCCGCAGGCGGACCAGCCCGAAAAGATGGTCTATCTTGAAGGGGACATTCCCAGTGCTACCCATATCCCTTCGGGCTGCCGTTTCCATACCCGGTGCCTTGAAAAGATCGGAGCTATTTGCGAAGAGATCGAACCTTCCACCCATTGCTTTTTGGATGGGAATCAGGTGGACTGCCATCTTTATCAATGAAGGACAACCATCATTCTTTCCCCTCGCAATAAAAGAATCGATATCCAATGGATTAGAACAATCCCCAACCGCGCAAGGGCTGCACCATTGATGGTGAATGTTACCCCGCCCTCAAAAAATTAGACTATCCGCTTCATAAGATTTTCGGAGACATTCCTGCCGGATCTTCGGATTTCGGCCACGCTTCAGTGAGAAGCTTTGAAAAAAACCCGAGATTCGCAGAGAGGACAGGGGGATGTCGGAAAAACTGTAGAGCGGCTACCTTTTTCAAGCTGAGTGATAAGGATTGAACACCATGTGAGATTGATAGTTTAAACTGGCTCATGCCCCATACATTTTCAAAGTCCGCATTCTACAGTTTTGGAGATATCCCTCTGGCCGGCCCACTACCCATAATTTTTTCCCACGTTCTGAGGCATTACGAAGGCCTGAAAAATTATCTTGACAAGATATTTAAGAAGTTATACATTTTAGTTAAATTGTTGAACTTTTTATATAGAGGTTAGAAATTCGTGGCTATTGTTAAAACTTTATCCAAAGGTCAGATTGTGATACCTGCGCACATAAGGAAGAGATATCATATTGAACCTGGCACGGAGATGCAGGTGATGGAGTACGGTGGCATCATCTACCTTATTCCTCCTGTTGAAGACCCTGTCAAGGCAGCCTGTGGTCTTTTGCCTCCTAAGCCTTCCCTCTCCGATAAACTCCTGAAGGAACGGAAAAACGAATTCAGATAATGCAGAAGAGATCATTTATTTTTGATAGCCATGCTCTCCTGAAGTTCTTCCAAAAAGAGAAGGGTTATGAAAAGGTCATCGGTCTCCTTGAGGAAATAAGGAAAACCGGGGCGACCAAATATATCAACGCTATTAATCTTGGCGAGATCATCTATTCGACAAAAAAGGAATTCGGTGATCAGAAGAGATTAGAGATTCTCGCAAACATCGAAAGGTTAAACTTCACCATCTTACCGATCTCTAACAACTTAGTATTCCAGGCTGCAGAATATAAGGCTCAATACAGCATCTCTTATGCCGACTGTTTTGCCCTTGCCTCTGCTGTGGAACACAAAGCCATCTTGGTAACCGGTGACCCGGAATTCAAAAAAGTGGAACATCTGGTGGATATCGTTTGGATATCATAGGCGAACAACTCGTTCTCACCCTATTTCCGCTCTCCCTCATTTAGAAAGCTCTTCGGTTCTGATATCCCTTTTGGCAATAAATGACAAGAGGGGTTTCCTTGAAGAAATACATAAAATCTGTGAGTCGAAGGATTGATGTCCAATACCGTATTTCCGTTGCCTGGCACCAATTATGTGGCTACGTCCCGTCTCCTCTTGCTACGCATATCACCCTTTGTCATCTTTAATTCCGTCTGTACTTCCGCAATTTCTTTTGGTACTCGTCATACTTCTGGCTTACCTCAACAGCATATTTTAGATCTGGATCTGTCGATTTCTCACCGTTGTTGTAATCTGTCAGAACCTTAGCCATTCTAACCTTATCATCCTTTATGTGCCGATAGCTATCATATAAATCCTTAAGAATCTGGCATCCTACCGTGATATTCATAAACGGATCGGTCATCGCTCTTCTGTCAACTTTCCAATTAAGCTTGGTCACGTACTGATCCCATTTCAAGGGCATGATCTGCATCAGCCCCTGAGCACCTTTGTCAGACTTGGCATTAGGATAGAATTCGGACTCTTGATCGATGACGGCCATGATCAGTGCCAAAGGTACTCCCAGTTCTTTTGATCTCTTAACAATCGCCTCCGCAATATCGAGCCCCTGACCAAGGCTATAACCCTTGGTTCTCAGGATTCCATAAACCTTGTCTTTGGTGCGGTACTCATCGATGATCGACTCCATATGGGAGAAGGAAGAAATCGTTTCCTTTTCCTCGGTGATGACCACCGAAAGATCAACGATGGCAATGGCATAAGCTATGTTCATAAGAATGAAAACAAGAATCCCCCTTCTTCGAGCTTTCAGAAAAGTCTCTTTCAGAACGACTCCGGAAACAGATTTCTTTCCCATAGTTTAACCTCCTGCCTGCCCCCTATTGGTTCAGTAGGAATTAACTGCTTAGGTTTACTCACAGCCCTCAGGCATCCGTTATTCCCTGAAATCAGCTATCGAGTGATAGTGAAGTGATAAGAACTTGTTCCCGGATGTATTAAATATACAAAGAAGAAAGTAGTATGTCAAGGTGTGTCCGGATTGGGGTTGGCCCTTGACACGGGACAGTCTCCTCGTAGCCTCATATATGCCACTCTATTTTCTTAAAGTTTTGAGCTTGGGACGATATTATCAAATCGGAATAAAAATGCAACAAGAATTTTTGAAGGGTGAGGCCAAATAGAATGCGGAATGCGGATTTCGAAATGCGGAATGAAAAAAGCGAATATATTGAACTAAATACTTCCGTTAAGGTTAAGGATAAGGTTAAGGTTGAGCTTAAGATTTCTCTAAGGGAATCCGTTTATTGACAAAGAATTATGGAACAAGGCTACGGTGAATTCTGACAGGGGATCGTGGCAGCGGGCAATGGTAATTAGGTACCATGTACCCTTACACTATCCTCACCTCCTTCAATCCCTTTAACTTTCTATAAAGGCTTCTGTCAGATGTGACAGAGGGACATCCTAAATGGAAAGCAATCGGTGCCAGGGATCAGAAATACGGTAAGCCTAAAGCACATGGTACGGGATTTGCGCACTTGGACAAAGGTGGCCATTATACAAGATATGTAGCTTTAAGGCCTGCACCAAGCGTCAATTTTTACTCCCTTTTATTGATCATTTGATTATTTGATTGACAGGTACAACAATTGTTGATAGAAATCATTTTGAATTGGATTACCCCAAAAGCTAATCTATTCACAGACCAAAGAAATGGTCGAATAAAAGATCCTGAAAGAGTGAGGCCTTATTATGGTATCAATCCTTTTTTTGGGTTTCTTGGCAATGGTCGTCGCTATTGTCGTGGCTCTTTTGAAGATTCAGGGCCTGGTAAGGGATCTCGAGGAGGTGAGAAATCAACTGGGATCTCTACGGGATGACGTTATAAAGCAGGAACGCCGAGCGCCTATCCATGAAAAAGAGGTTGTCACTCCACCTCGGCCTGCTCCTGCCGAAGTGGTTGAGCCATTGGTATTAACCCCTGTCCAGGAGGAGACCTGGGCACTCAGTCCTCCCAGGCTTCCGCCGAAAAGGGAAACGATGTCTCCACCTCCACCCTCCACGACCCCATTCCAGTCTTTGGAGATGAAGCTCGGGACCAGATGGCTAAATTGGATCGGTATCGTCATGTTGCTTGTGGGCATCGGCTTCTTTCTCAAATATGCATATGACAACGCATGGATCGGTCCAAAAGGCCGCCTGGCGATAGGGGTGATTTTGGGGATCATCGCTCTTGGCCTTGGGGATCGATTCCGACGGAGGGATTGGTCCGTTCTGTTTCAAGTTCTTACAGGTGGCGGACTGGCTATCTTTTACCTCTGTGTATTCTTCTCTTTTCAGGTTTACCGTTTGGCAGACCAAACCATTTCAATGATATTGGCGATTCTTGTGACTGCCCTTGCTGTGGTGATGGCCGTCTCATATGATGCGCTCCCTATCGCTATTCTGGCTGTCATTGGCGGTTTTTTGAGTCCGGTCCTCCTTTCTACCGGAACGAATCACCCTTATGCGCTTTTCACCTACATCGCAATCCTGGATATGGTCGCGATGGGAACGGCCTATTTTCGCAAATGGCGCGCTCTGGAACTGCTCTGTTTCGCCGCCACGATCGTGATCTACCTGGGCTGGCATCAAAGGTTCTATGCGTCTGACCAGATGATGCCGGCGCTGATCTTCACTTCTCTGTTTTACCTGATGTTCCTGCTCATTCCCACCTTACATAGCTTAGTGCGTCGTCTTCCTGTAATGACAGAGGGACTGGTGATCATTATTTTCAGCGCCCTCTTATCGTTCATTTCCTACTACGATATATTATTTCGGGATGACCGCTACTTCATGGGCTTTGTGGTGATAGGACAGGCACTGCTCGTCTTCTTGCTCTTTCTGGTATGGAGCAGGCGAGTGGGGATGGACAACAACATCTCGGCAAGTTTCCTTACGATCACCCTGGGCTTGGTCATCATAGCCATTCCCATCCAGCTCAAACTCTATGGTGTTCCCATCGCTTGGAGCGTGGAAGGAGCGGTTCTTGTCCTGCTCGGCATCCGGTTCCGGCAAATCCTTTGCAGCGTTGGAGGAATCGTTGCGATGATTCTATCCGTTGGGGGACTGCTTTATCGGCTGCCTCTTCACAGCGCTCTTTTTACCCCGATTTTCAATGTACCCTTCGGCTCCTGGTCATTTGTCATTGCCATGACTGCGATATCCGCCTACCTGTTACACAAGGATCCAAAGGGCCAGGAGAAATGGCACGGGGCCGTTAGCGGCATCCCCTTTCTGCTGGCCCTGTCTCTGGCATGCTTTCTTCTCAGTGTGGAACTGTCACAGAATTGGACTATAAACCACCCCTTTGCTCATTATCGTACTTATGAGGCCAGTACGCTGGTCGTTCTATGGTCACTGATTCCAATCGTCATAACCTCCATACTTGTCAGCAAAGGAGAAAAAGCTTGGATGCCGCTCTCATGGGCCTGTTTTGGCATCGGAGCGATCGTGTTGTTTGCCGGCCTTGAACACTATTCTTACCCGTCCCGTTGGGTTGGCTTGAATGCCTCTTTTTTGCCCCGATTGGCTTTCGCGCTCTCTCTCTGGGGAGGGGCGCGCCTCTGCCATCAGCTTGGTCTGAAGTACGCAACAGATGTGCAAGCGATGGCTGGCCACGGATTCCTGGCACTACTGGCGGCATTGGAATTTGAGCGCTGGGGCCACTACAGCAGCGTCATCACTGCTAAGATGGGCATCAGCTTGATCTCCGCTGCTTGGGCCGTACAGGCCTTCACCGTCATTTGGATCGGGCTGGCAAAACGATCTCCTCTTCTTCGATATCTTGGGTTTGCTCTGTTCTTGCTGGCGGTGGGCAAAACATTGATCATCGATATGAGTGAACTTGAGAAGGTCTATCGCATCATTTCTTTTGCTGCATGCGGTCTGCTTCTGGTGGCTGCAGGCTACTTCTACCAGCGCTACAGTTCGAGGATCTTGGAAAAACCTGATTCGGAGATGCGGGCATGAAAAAAACTCCTGGCAATAATCTGCTTGATCGCCATCGCAACCTCTGTCAATGCTGCTATCGACCTTACAGGATGGAACTGGCAGCGTCCCATTGACGTACGCACGCCCTCCGGATTCGTTCGTCTCGTCATGACTGCTGAAATATTCAATGAGAGTCAGGCTACACTCGATGATCTCCGGGTGATCGACGAGAGCAAAAGACTCGTCCCTCACGTCATTCACTGGGGGAGAGCACAGGAAACTCAACGTCTGGAGTGGCAGCCGGCCAGACTGATCAATGCAACATTTGTTCCTGGAAAGTACGCCACGGTGGCTGCGGATTTCGGGGAGAGGGCAGAAAAGAACCAAATTAAGGTAAGTCTTTCCGGTCAGAACTATCGGCGTAGGGCTCTTCTGGAAGGAAGCAACGACAGCCAGACCTGGGAGGTGATTGCTGAAGACCTGTGGCTTTTCGATGTGAGCTTGCCAGGCCAAAACTTTAAAGTGGATACCATTAAGTTCCCTACGAATAACCTTCGCTATCTTCGACTGACGGTCTATAACATGACCGACGACCCAAGGCGCGTCACCATAGAGGCGATCAAGAGTGCCTTCCAACGAATTGGAATGGAAAAGGAACTGGTGCTCGTACCTGTCAGGCACACAGCTGTGTCTCATGATGAGAAGAATAACCAGACCATTCTTGAGCTCGATCTCGGTTTTCGCAACCTGCCTGTGGCGAGTCTGAAGTTTGAAGTCACGACCCCCTATTTCTACCGGGGGTACGAACTCCTCGGACGTAATGAGTCCAAAGAGAAGGTTCCGCGTAAAACAGAGACCAGATGGGACACGATAGAGCAGGATGTTCCCTGGAAGTCCATGCACCGAGGAGTGTTGTACCGAATCCAGCACAAGCAGAAAATCAGCCAATCGCTTAACGTGGAGGGAGTCAGCGTCCCATACCGCTACTTGCAGCTCCGCATTTTCAATGGAGACAACCCACCCCTGAAGCTCGATGGGATCTCTATCTACCGGCGCGATACGAGCCTGGTCTTTCAGGCTCAGTCGGGTCAAGTTTACACATTGATCGGAGGAAATCCCAAGGCGAAAGAGGCCGACTATGATCTCGCCAAATCAATTCAAGGCATAGATGATTTGACGCTACCCGTGGTGAGCTTCGGTCCTTCAATGTCTATACCGCATAAGGAACAAATTCCCCCCTGGACCGAACGTCACAGCACTCTCTTATGGATCATTCTTGTTCTTGCGGTGGCCATGATGCTGATCCTTATCGTAAGAAACTTAAGGAAGCTTCCATCCTCTCAGGGGAGGCCGTAGGGTGAAAAGTTGAGTTTTTGAGAAAATCTCTAAGCGCTACCCCAAACTTGTGAATTGTTGTCATGAAAGGGTGTCAGGCAGCGGTAATACGGTAATTGGGTTAAGTGAGGCGACAGGTCTTAAAATGTGAATCAACTCCATGGATGATTTTCGATATTTCCCCCCTCAAACCCATCTTCTCTTTCAACCTGGTTTTCGAAAATGCTGAAACAGCCATCCCCCAAAAGCATGTCCGTGCCCGTACCTCGTGTCCGCGAAGTCTTTTTTTCATATTCAAAGGTGACGAAGCCGTCACGACCGATTACTCAGAAAATAAATTCCAAATCCCCCCCCTTTGCTAAAGGGAGACTTTCGGTCTTTTATGGTCTAGAGTGGCTAAAACAGAGACCTGTCAAACCCCAATAACGTCTCGCATTTGAGATGGCATTATCAAATAGGAATAAAAAAGCAACAAGAATTTTTTTGGAAGCCCATGCTTTATTGGATAATCCAAAAGGACGGGTTAGGGGGATTTTGGGTTGAAAACCTGAGATGAAGTGTGATAAACATCTTTCCAGGAGGAGACGACCATGGATCATCCGTTCAAGGAAGAAATTTGGAAGATGAAGGATTGGCTGGTGGAGATTCGCAGAACGATTCATATGCAACCGGAGCTCGGATTCGAAGAAGTCGAGACATCGAGACTGGTCTCTGAGTGGCTTGAACGGTTTGGACTTGAAGTAAAGAGAGGATGGGCCAAGACAGGAGTGGTGGGCTTCCTTAAAGGGGCGGAGCCTGGGAAGACTGTGGCCATTCGAGCAGACATGGATGCACTTCCCTTGGATGAAGCAAATCAGGTCCCTTATGTTTCCAAGGTCAAAGGGAAGATGCACGCTTGTGGCCATGATGCCCATGTGACGATTCTTCTGGGTGTCGCACGGTTCTTTTCATTGAATAAAGATCGGGTGAAGGGAAGCATTAAGTGGATTTTTCAGCCGGCAGAGGAGGGAGGAGGCGGTGGAAGAGTAATGGTAGAGGAGGGGGTTTTGGAGAATCCCAAGGTCGATGCGATCTTCGGAGCCCATGTTTTTCCTCTTCTGCCCATTGGTAAGGTAGGGATCTATGAGCGGGAGGGGCTTGCTGCCGCAGATCGCTTTACCATCAAGATCATTGGCAAGGGAGGTCATGGTGCTTTGCCTCACCTCTGCAAAGACCCGATTCTCGCTACCGGCCATCTCATCACACAAATCCATTCCATTGTGAGCCGAAATGTCAATCCGTTGGAAAGTGGGGTAGTGACCATTGGTAAAGTCAGTGGGGGGACGGCATACAATATCATTCCAGATGAAATCGAACTATTTGGGACGGCACGGTCCTTGACTCCTCAGGTTAGGAAGGACTTGAAATTAAGGATCGAACAGGTGATTCAGGGCATCGTCTGCTCCTTCAATATGGATTATCGATTCGACTACGAATACGGGTATCCCGTTTTGGTGAATGACTCGGAGATGTCCAAATTGGTCGCTTCAGCCTGTTCAAAAGGTATAGGAAAGGAGAACGTGGAAGTCTTAAAGCCCTCGATGGGAGGAGAAGATTTTGCCTATTACCTCCAAAAGGTTCCTGGGTCTTTTTTCAGATTAGGATGCCGAAATGAGGAGAAAGGGATCGTCCACCCTTACCACAGCAGCCTCTTTGATATTGATGAGGAGGTGCTGCCTCTTGGCGTGGAGATGTTTGTAAGGACCATCGACCAATATCTGGGGCTGAATATGGTCTGATGAATGATCCTGCAATTTTTTCGGCAAATTGTTCTTCCGTGGTCTAACTGTAAATGCTTTCTTAAGCTCCTGACCAGAGCGTTTTCTATCCGGGCCTGTACCAGCACGGTTCAGGGCTTGCCCGAGGCGGGATGGGCGAGGGGGCTTCGTTTAGATAGAAGGTTTAAACTCTAAGAGATACTATGACTGCTTTTCTCTCCCAGGGAAAGCCACTCCTTTTTTTGGTTGTGATCTTCTTTTTGAATTTTTTATCCCGGGTTATTTGGGCAAAGTAACCCTTGACAATATTTGATTGCTGTGCTTTAATACCGGCGCAATTCTCATGGCTATCAATATTGTTCCTTTGGTACTTCGAAGCGAGCATAACTTCTTTTTAAGGGACTACTTCTTCGAAAGGGATTCTACAGTCCGGAGTAAATTTCACAATACTAATGTAGCCGATTCCACATGAAAGGAGGTTGCAAAAGAGAATATTCTCAACAGCAGGACAATAATAATAACAAACGAGGTTAAACGGACCAAGTACAATAAAATCTATTATGGGAGGCTATCTTAGTTCCAACACGCGCAGGGTGAGGTCTAAAATCCTGAGAAAAAGGAGGACAAAAATGAAGAAAAGAGAATGTAGAAAAGTTTTGGTAGCCATGGTTGGGATGGTAATAATGACATTTTGCATGGGTTTAGAAACATCTAATGCCGAACCTGTTCCTGGCGTGACGGATGATACCATTTTGATAGGTCTTTTTACCGCGTTATCCGGCCCAGCATCCCTATTTGGAAAAGCGCAAGAAATGCATGAGGCGGCTTACCTAGAGTGGGGTAAAAATATCCACGGACGAAATATTAGAGTGATCAAGTATGACGATGGCTGCGAGCCCGTTAAGACAGTCGCAACAGCAAAGAAACTGCTTTATGTAGATAACGTTTTTTTGCTTCACGGACCTTCGTGTAGCAACCCTGCAATGGCCATGAAATCTATCGTGGCAAATACAGCGACACCATGGATTTTAGGCCAGCCTCCTGCTGACTTAATTGTCACTCCTACAGTGAAGAATATTTTCAATCCGTATTTTGTTGCTTCTACTGCACAAAAAACCGTAGCGGATTTTGCAATGACTATACCCGGAGTTAAATCGGTTGGTATTATTCACCACACCGACGAATGGGGAATGTCTTTTTTCAAACCCACCGTTGAATATCTTAAGGAAAAGTACAATATGAGTGTAGCTGTAGATGTGCAAACAGAGCGAGGTGTCGCTGATGTCACTCCTCAAATTTTGAAACTTAAAGCGGGTAATGTTGACCTGGTTCTTACGATCACATATCCAGCAGAGACTACGTCGATATTACGCGAGGCTCAAAAGTTAGGACTTGATGTGCCGATTATTTCTAATACAGCGACTTCTGTCACAGACCAATACGAGAGTCTCAAAAGCCTTGCGCCTCTGAAGAAATTCTTCACCCCTTATTGGTGTAAATATCCGCTCGATCATCCCAAAGTTAAGGTTTGGGAAGATTTATGGAAAAAATATCAACCTGGAAAAAGATTTGATGCTTATTGTGTCCATAATACCCAAGGTGCCTTGGTTGTCATGGATGCTTTGAGGAAATGCGGTAGAGATCTGACTCAGGAAAAATTTATTGAAGTCTTGGAGACCCAATACAATAATTGGGAACCTGAAAATTATATTGGGGCGACCCCACTCACATTCTCTAAAACAAGACATGTAGGAATGGATAGATTGACCATGTCAACAATCGTGACGGGAAAATTTGAGGTGATAAAGACTTACCAAGATTATGAAAAGTTAATAAAGAAATAACATGAAGTTTGAAAAACTACGATGACGGAATGAGGGGCATGTCCTTCCCCTATCGACGCATGCCCTTCGTTCAGATTTTTGAAGATGCGACAAGACGATCATCAAAACAAAAATGGAGATCAGCTATGTTATTACAAATCCTGATTGCTGGATTGGTAGTTGGAAGCTGTTATTCTATAGTTTCAGTTGGAATGACCGTTCTTTTCCAAGCCACAACTATTTTAAATTTTGGGCATGGCGAATGTGTGATGATCGGGGCATTTATTTTCTACACGCTTCAAGTTTTGTTGGGAATTAACTACCCTATCGCCATTTTTTTTACTATTCTGGCATGTTTCGTTCTTGGAGTGTTAATGGATCGATTGGTTTTTAAGCCGATCGTTTATGCTCCCCATGTTAATGTTGTTCTAGCAACCTGTGGGTTTCTATATCTTTATAAAGGGCTGGCGAGGATGATTTGGAAGTCGGAATTCCGATTTCCACCGCCTTTCATTGATATACCGCCTATGCGCTTTTTCGGAGCCATTATTGCCTCGCAGGATGTTGTTGTTTTAGTCTCCGTCTTTATTTTGGCAGCATTCTTCATTTGGATTTTCTTATATACAGAGGCTGGATTAAAGATGAGAGCTGCCGCTCAAAGCCTCAGAGGTGCAACTTTAGTTGGAATAGACACTAACAAGTTTTTTTCAGTGATTTGGGGAGTGAGCATTGCCGCTGGAGGAATCGCTGGAGTTCTACTCGGACCCATCTATTCTGTCAATCCGGATATGGGTGCAGGCTTTCTCCTTCGTGCATTTGCTGCTATGACCTTAGGAGGCTTTGGCAATATTGGGGGCGCTGCCATTGGGGGTATTATTATGGGAATAATAGAAAATTTGGTAGGGCTATATATTTGGACTTCGCTAAAAGAAATTGTTGCTTATGTTGTTATTGTTCTTGTGTTGATCATAAAGCCGACGGGTATTATGGGGGTCAGAAAATTTTAGCGGGGGTAAATTTGAAATGGGCAATAAGATGATGAAACGCATAGGGATGGCTCTTGTCATGGCACTTTTAGTTTGTCTCCCTATAATAACAAATAACTATTATCAATATGTCATAAATTTAATCTTCGTAAATTTTCTGGTCACTCTGGGGCTGGCTGTTGTGTTAGGGTATTGTGGACAATTTGCGTTTGCCAGTGCGAGCTTCATGGGAATTGGAGCATATACGGTTGGATTATCCATGATTCACCTTGGTATATCTTACTGGTTGGCTATGTTACTTTCTAGCCTGGTAAGTTTATTGTTTGCTGTTTTTGTGGGTAGTATAGGACTGAGATTGACCCGGTATTACCTGGGTATTTCGACTATAGCAATTACTTTGGCCATGAGGTTTATTTATGTGAATGGAGGAGCTGTTACTTTTGGGTCCGGAGGGTTTAGCGTTCCTGTCCCAAGTTTATTTGGACTTGTGTTTAACAAGGATCAGCGCATCTATTACATCGTACTAGTAATCGTCTTGGCGCTATCAGTCCTTACGCGAAATATGTTGAGATCAAAGATAGGCAGGGCATTTGTCGCGATTCGAGATAAGGAGGAGGCAGCTGCATCAGCTTCGATCGATATTAAAAACTACAAAATGTTAGCTTTTCTAATCTGTGGTTTTTTGGCGGGTGTTGGAGGTGGATTATATTGTGTCGTTTTGGGCCGAATTACGCCGGATGAATTTGGGTTGGACACTATTATGCTACACTTTTTGATTGTTGCCTTGGGAGGATTGGGAAGTTTCTTTGGCTTGATCATTAGTTGTATCATTGTGACAATCCTTCCAGAAATGCTCAGGGAATTTGCAGGGTGGCAAGAATTTTTATACGGAGTTACCATCATTTTGATTATTTTATTCGGCCCTGAGGGATTGTATGGTTTAATCCAGAAGTATTCGCCGATTAAGTGGAGGGAGAAGATGCATGGTGACGTCGAAGGATAAAGATAACAGTTTTTTTAAGAGCAGCGACGTTGTCGTCCGATTCGGAGGATTGACGGCGTTAGACCATGTGAGCATCACAGTAGGAGAGAATGAGATCACAGGACTGATCGGTCCGAATGGGGCTGGGAAGACTACTTTTTTCAATGCGGCCACCGGCTATATTCCACCCAGTTCGGGAGAGATTTTTTTTCAAGGGGAAAAGATCACAGGTTTTAAACCTCACGAAATAGCTAAGAGGGGAGTCATCCGCACCTTTCAAAAAAGAGGGATCCTGCCAGGTTTAAGCGCGCTTGAAAATGTGATGATGGGATACCATCGACTCATGGAAGAGGTGACCCTCTGGGATATTGGATTGCGGTTGAAGAAATTTAGGCAGATGGAGAAGGAAGGTATTCTTCGGGCCAGGGAGGTTCTTGAGACCGTTGGAATACCTGAGATTTCGGATCATATCGCGAAAGACCTCTCTTTTGGCCAGCAGACCCTCGTCGAAATTGCGAGGGTCCTGGTATCAAAGCCCAAGTTGCTCCTCCTAGATGAACCTGCGGCAGGGTTGAGCTCCTCGGAGAGGGATCATCTTATGGAGGTGTTGAGACGACTGGTAACGGAACGTGGCGTCTCCTTGATCATTGCTGACCACATAATGGACTTTATCATGGAGATTTGTGGAAATTTGGTTGTTCTGAATTTTGGGGAGATACTGGCGGAAGGGGATGCGGACTATATTCGTACTCATAAAGGGGTCATCGAGGCCTATCTCGGCGGAGGTTGATAAGAAGATGCTTTCTGTAAAGAACTTAGATGTTTATTATGACAAGACTGAAGCCATCAAGAATGTGACTATGAAGATTGAACGCGGTCAAGTGATTGCCATGCTCGGCTCCAATGGCGCGGGGAAAAGCACTACCATTAACGCAATCAGCGGCTTTGTCAACCCGCAGGCTGGAGACATTTTATATCAAGATCAATCGATTCGGGGGAAAAAACCCCATGAGATTGTGAAGGCAGGTATTATCCAGGTGTCACAGGAAAGGGATTTATTCCCTGATCTGACCGTGCTGGAAAACCTCCGTTTGGGTGCCGTCTTGCAAAAGGATAAAAGAAAGGTTTTTGAGGCCCTTGATTATGTTTTTGAAAACTTCCCGCGATTGAGGGAGAGGCAAAAACAGAACGCCGGTACCCTGAGCGGTGGGGAACAACAGATGTTAGCCATCGGTCGGGCGCTGATGTCTAGGCCGAACCTCCTTTTGTTAGATGAACCCACCACAGGCGTGGCTCCCATTTTTGTCAAAAAGATTTCGGCCTTGTTGGAAATCTTGAAGAAGAGCAGGATCACCATGCTGATTGTGGAGCAGAATGCGCCTGTGGCCATCTCCATATCCGACTATTATTATGTCCTGCGAAGTGGGAAGATCGTTGTAGAGGGTGACACACGATCTTTGCCTCACAACGTCAACGAATACCTTGCCAAATATTATATTTAAAAAAATTAACAGAAAAAAACCGTTAGAGGGCTCAAGATCGGATCGCCATTTAAGAGCAAAGGAGAAGGAAGCTGATCAGAGAGGATTTGACAAAAATATCCCGCGGGCAACGCGCCCGCTACTCGCGCGGGCCGATTGCCTGGGGTGCTTCACACACCAGGCGGGATATTGCTCCCTGGCAGGAGATACGCCCCTGGCTCTCAATCCAGGGTTCCCCGCCTATGGGGGACAGCTTTAGTTAAATTGGGCTAATCGAGATAGGTACATTAAGATAGATTGCGGAGTACATTAAGTTTTGAATTCTTCAATTGGCTCTATTCATTGAACAACCTATTCGCCCTATCTTTGGACAATATACCTCCATCGGTAGGCCCCGGTTCCGGCTTTATTTGTATAGACGAGGTTTGCGACCGTTTTTATGTTCTGAAATCGATACAGGTTATCAATTCTTGTGGCTGTAGCCGTCATAATAGAGGGAGCAGAACTGCAATAGGCACCATTGTCGGCAACGACGGTCATCTTCTTCGCAATCAGGGTTCCGTCTTTTTTCACTCCTGTTTTCATCTCAATAATATTTGATACTCTCGGACGGGTGGTTGTGAATTCTTCTTCCCGTGTGTTGGAGAGAAATACAGGCCTCCGCGCCTTCCTTGCCAGAAGGGCATAGATCCCAGGGAGATTAAGCGGAGGCGAGCAGCAGATGCTGAGCATTGGGCGTGCCCTGATGACAAAGCCAAAGCTACTCCTTCTGGATGAACCCTCCTTAGGACTAGCCCCACTAATCGTTGAGCAGATATTTAGGATCATCGCCGACATCAGTAAGGAGGGGACTACGGTAGTGCTGGTTGAACAGAACGCAAACCTTGCCCTCTCCATTTCACAGTACGGCTATCTCCTTGAGACAGGGAGGATTTCTTTGTCGGGCGTAGCACAGGATCTTCTCAATAATGAGGAAGTGAGAAGATCCTATCTGGGATATGAGGTGTCGAGGAATGAAGATATGGTATCAGAGCTCAGGAGCTCTTGGAGTTGATCCTCTCTGGGAGAGGTACTCGCCAACAATCAGTATATTTGAGGCATAGAGTTAAATCGATTTTTACCTTTTTTTGCATTTAATGAGTCAAATTGAAGATTGTTTCAGCGTTTAAGTGACAAATCTTCTCCCTATCTTTGTCACAGATGGGTATTTCCTCCACGAATCGAGAAGCTCCCTCACTATTTGCGTAGGGATGGTCTACAGCGAATGCTATTTGGTCGGCACCCAGAGCTAAATAAACGCACAGAAATGCGGGCTGAAAGAATATACCGCTCGTCGTCACGATAAAATTTGTCTTGATATACTCACTCGGTTTTTTCACACACTTCGGCCTTTCCTCTCCAGAGATCGCCGGCTCCAGCCAGCCCAAGTCGAGACGAGGCAGCCAGAATGGCAATCCTTCTCCCAAGTGGCCTAAGACAATCTTAAGTCCAGGGTACCGATCAAAGAGGCCACTGTAAATTAGGAGCATCACATGGAGGGCTGCCTCGGCGGCAAACCCTAAACTCGGACCGGCTAAACTCCCTCCGTAAGCTTTATAGGGTTTCAGCATTGAGTGTGCTGGGACTACCGGATGAAGATTGATCGGCACACCAAGTTTTTCTGCCCTTTCAAAGATAGGCCAATACTTCTGGTTATCAAGATATTCTCCTCTGATATTAGAATTTATCTTCCCTCCCTTGAAACCGAGTTGGTTGACAGCTCGTTCGAGTTCATCTGCGGCTCCATCTGGATTCTGAGGTGCAAGGGTAGCCAATCCGATAAACCTCTCCGGATATCTTTTAATTGCCTGTGAAAGTTCATCATTGATTTTCCTGGCCAAGGCAGTAGCCTCTTGAGCATCGAATAACTCGCAACCCGGATCCGACAAAGAAAGCACCTGCATGTCGATGCCAGCGGCATCCATCTCCTCAATCCTTTTTTCTCCAAGGTCGAGCAATCTATCCCTCATGCTAAGACTACGAAACCGATACAAATCAGGTTCGAACCATAGCCTGTCAAATTTCCGATGCTTTTCGTCTTCTATCGTTTCCAGCTTTGGGAACTCTTTTCTCGTACAGAAATAATCAATGTATTCCCTTGTAACAAAATGGGCTTCGAGGTCGATCTTTTTCATAAAACCTCCTCACATACGGGGTAAGTCAATCAGCGTTCTTTGTAATCTTTGATATAATCTTTGATATAATCTTTGAGCCTCTTACTCTCCCAAAGCCCTTCCGGCGGAGTAATTCTGCTGGGAAAGGGTATTCCCACTTGTTTGGTGGCATCGATGATCATCTTCGAAGTGATAACCCCTCGCTTAAGCTGCGTTTCATCATAGGCAGTGGGATCAAGCTTGCCACCTGCCAATCGAGAAATAATGTCAATATCTAGATCAGGGCATGTGCGCGTGGAGACTGCCCACAAAACTTCTTCCTCGTTATAGACATTAATATCTTTGTCCACAACTACCGCAATTTTAACACTGGCTGCACTGTTGATTGCGGCCAGCCCAGCACGTTTCCCTTCACCTTCGATGCGGTCTCCTCCTGTATTCATGAAAGACTTCTGAGATGTTATGCTTCTTAGGATCCATGCCAAGAGGCAGTCCGAAGAGTCCCCAGCTGCCAAACAGATTGCTAACGACCGGGAGTTCACTCCCCTCGATTTTGGGGTAATAGATCACAGGGAAGCGCCCCTCCCTGGCCAGTTTCTCCTGGATCACCCAGGTCTTATACTTAGGCTTAAGCGGCTGATTGATCTCTACATAGAAATTCGGTCCAGCTTTTCTTACTTGATTCGGAAATGTTCTGAAATCTTTGTTCATTTGGTGGGCTATCCCCTTTTCTTATCATGGCAGTTTTTTAGTACCCCGTAACGCCTTCAATACCCTTTCCCGGGTAAGTGGTGCATCCATCACCCTGACTCCAACAGCATCATATACGGCATTCCCTACTGCAGCAGGGAATGGTACTAGTCCCATTTCCCCCAGAGCCTTTGCTCCATAAGGACCATCTGGGTGCGGGAGCCCAACTGATGCACTTTTCACGTTTAGACCGCTCACACACTCTAGGAAGGTGGGCATCCTGTAAGTCACAAGATTTGGATTGAGTATCTTCCCATTCGAAACCTCAAATCTCTCGTACAGGGTACAGCCGATTCCCATCCCGATACTGCCTTCAATCTGGCCCTCGCACATCTTCCAGTTTATGGGCTGTCCGATATCAACGGCACAGCCCACTCTTAACACCCTTACCTCTCCTGTCTCGGTGTTAACCGCCACCTCTATACCATAAGCCATATAACTCCATGATGGGTATCCCTTAGGGCTATATCCTGTCTCAGGATCTGGATTAGTATAGTCAATCTTGTAACCAGCTGCTCCCAGAATCTCGCCAATTTCATGGGCAACACCAAAACTAAACAGGTCGCCAAAACTGATGGCCCTCTGCGGCAATTCCCTGTGATAGATCTTGCCATCACGCACATCTAAATCATCCGCGGATGCTTCTAACCTTGATTCTGCCAGTTTTAATATCCGCCGTTTGGCGTCCTGACATGCCCTTATTACTGCATTACCTGTCATCCAGGTACTTCGACTGGCCATTGAGCCAAAGTCCCATGGTGTATAAAGGGTATCTCCGTGAATGACTCTGACCTTATCTATGGAGACCTTAAACTCTTCCGCAGCAATTTGAGCCATGACAGTCAAAAGCCCTTGCCCAACTTCGTCTGTGCCAATGCGAACCTCAATAGTGCCATCCCGAAGTGCCTTGACGATAGCCGAAGATGGCCACGCCGGCTGAGGCCTGTAGCAGCCAAAAGCCAGACCTTTTCCTCTTTTCCATTTGCCCTCTCCCGTTGACCTCTTATTCCACTCGATAAGGTCTGCCGTCTTCTCAAGACATTCCCTAGGCGAGATGTGATCCAAAACCTGACCAAGGGCATTTTTATCACCTTCTCTGACCACATTTTTCATTCTGAATTCGAATGGATCCATACCCAGTTGATGCGCAATGCAATCCATATTACTTTCGACCGCCCAGCTTCCCTGCGGCGCTTCTACACCTCGCATCGTTCCGGTTGGTGGGTTGTTTGTGTATACGGTTATAGAATCGGAATGCCAATTTGGTACATTATAGCAGCTAATTATCCCGGAATGGCAAGCAAAGGTGGAAATTGCACCACCATCAGACCCATAAGAACCTATATTTATAATAAACCTGGTTTGTCTCGCCACGATGGTGCCGTCCTTCTTTACGCCATCTTTTATATAAACAACTATCGCTGGCCTCGGGGAAGTATCGTAAAATTCCTCCTCTCTTGTATACTCCAGTCTGACCCGCCTTCCTGTCTTCATCGCTGCCAGTAATGCCAGGGCTTCAGTCATTGGTGACCCTTTACCTCCAAACGCCCCGCCTACATAGGATTTTATTACCCGCATCTTAGACGGAGGCACGCCGAAAACTGAGCATAGCCAACCATGACATGCCCACATACGATGCCTAGTGGTTCTTACAGTAAGAGTTCCGTCGCTTTCCACCCAAGCATCAACAACATACCGCTCAGCTCGACCCTGGGAGCCTCCATCGAAGGAATACATGTTTTCAACAATTAAATCCGCTTCCTGGAAACCTTTCTCTACATCTCCCTTACGAAGCTTGAAGATTGTGCACACATTAGGTATGTCCTGGACAAGAGTAGAACCAAGCAATTTTGCGGCAGTGCCGTAAGTGTGTTTTTCCGGGTGGAGAACTACAGGACAGTCTTGCCGCCTTGCCTCTTCAGCATCAAATACCGCAGGCAGCACCTCATAATTTACCTCCATCAGTTCCAGAGCTTCCTCGGCAATTTCTGGACTTTCTGCCACTACTATAGCCAATGGCTCACCTATATAGCGAACTCTCCCATCGACAGGCAGAACATGTCTATCAGAGCAGACCACAAACCCCATCCGTGTGGCGGGGGCATCCTCGGGTCTTACAATCCCTCTCACTCCAGGTAATTTCTCCGCCCTTGAAGCCTCTATACTGAGAATCTTAGCGTGGGCATGAGGGCTCCTTAACACCTTCGCGTAGAGTCGAGGCTCATTGAAATCAGCAACGTACTTCGCCTTGCCCGTCACCTTTTCCAGAGCATCTATCCTGATGACATTCTTACCCACGACTGAAAGTTCTCTCATCCTCACACCCCCTTTCTCGTCATTTCTGCAGCCGCCAATACAGCTTCCACGATCTTAACATATCCTGTGCAGCGGCAAAGATTCCCGGATAGACCAAGCTTCACTTCTTCCTCGGTCGGATTAGGGTTCTCATCGAGAAGTGCCTTCGCTGCAAGGACCATCCCCGGCGTGCAGAAGCCGCATTGAATAGCAAAATGATCGATAAAGGCTTGCTGCAAGGGATGTAATCCATTCCTACTCAAACCTTCTACGGTAAGAATGTCCTTCCCCTGCGCTTGGAAAGCTAACACAAGGCAACTCTTCACTGCCTTTCCGTCAATCAGAACCGTACATACACCGCAGTTGCCGGTGTTACAACCTTCCTTAACCCCTGTTAAACCTAAGTCATCCCTTAAAACCCTTTCCAATGTCTTCCATGAATCTGTAAATATCTCATAATCCTCCCCGTTCACGCTGAGCATTAGTCGTTTCTTCATCTTGTCTCTCTCTCTCTCTTTAAAGTGACGCGGCCTTGGCTCGCTTTATCGCTTCCGCCACAACCTGCTTAGTGACGACCTTCACCATTTCCTTCTTGTATTCCGCTGAGCCATAAACATCCGTTATGGGGCACGCAGCCTTCGCTGCCAATACGGCCACTTCATCAATAAGTTTATCATCTACCTCTTTACCGATGATCAAATCCTCTGCTTCTCTTGCCCTGAGGGGTGTGGGACACACCGCCTGAAGTACAATGTGTGCAGCAGCAACACGATGTGCCCGTCCTTCTAAGCGAAGGACTGCCGCGACTGAGGCAATCGGTGAATCTGTCATCCTCACCCTCTCTTTATGGTAGGCTCCCCCGGTGTGAGTTTGAGGTCTTGGCAGTTGTATCTCGGTAACAATTTCATCAGGATCAAGGGCTGTCTTCAAATAGTCAACAAAGAAATGATCCAAGGGTATCTCTCTCTCACCCCTAACGCTCACTACCTTTGCGACAGCCCCTAAAGCAATCAAAGCTGGTGCTGGATCTGATGTTGGACTAGCTGCACACAGGTTACCCACTAAGGTTCCCCAGTTCCTGGTTTGCACGTCACCGAGCATTTGCTCAAGCTCCGCCAACATAGGATGTGTCTGTTTAACTAGAGCAGAGAGCTCAATGGCTCGATTCGTAGTTAGAGAGCCTATCCTTATACGGTTACCATCATCAGTAATGTACTCCAGGTCAGGAAGGCCTTTGATATTGATAATGTATTTCGGAGTGATCTGCCTGTGCTTAAGTATTGGGAGCAAGCTCTGCCCCCCAGCAATTATTTTAGCTTTTCCCCTATATTCAGCCAGTAAAGAACTGGCTTCTGATAAATCCCTTGGTTCTAAAAGCTCAAAACGAACCATGTCAATTATACCTCCCTCTTTGCATTTGATGTTTAAGGTTCTCTCTCCTTTTATCTACTTGTTTACGAACAAGGCAGACTCTCACCCTATCAGCAGTTGGATAATGTTGGTAATATAACTCCCTATGTTTTGAGGTACGCCCTGGTAATGATCCGCAAAACATGAATAAACTTATTTTAGTGACTTCGATTTGTCAAGACAAAAATGTCACATGTCATTTAAACTTCAAAAGTGCACTGTTTTGATGGATTTAAAGTTGAAAAGTGGACACCTTTTAAGCAAGAATTCTTTGATTCTTTGGGAATGGATGTGTTTGCTTTCTCACCAGAATCTAATCTGAGAGATTCCATTTGGTGAAGAAAGGATGCGCAGATTTACCGTTTTTTCTGAGGTGGCGTGGTTCACTTTGAATTGTAAGTTCTCAATCGAAACTCTTCTATAGGGATGGACGGTTCTGTCCATTCTGAGGCAGAAGATGTTTCTGACCGATTGGAAAGGTGGTCTGATTCTAAACTCCCTAAAGAGGAACCGGTTCGTTTTTAAAGCTCTTCGAAATCGAAGATTAGGGACTTTCTGAGTGATCAAGTGGACTTGATGGTAGTTATATCTGAGGAGTTCTGGGTTAAGGGTCCTTTGAGCCTGCTAGGTATCGGTGACATCTTCCCTGACACATGTTCGGATCAGTCGATCCTGGAGCCAGCCATAAGGTTGTTCAATCTTACTCTAGCTTGAGGTGAGAGGGAATGGATGACCTACACATTGCAATCCCCTAAGACCCTTTTCCACTGAGGGGTGGCTTCATCGGTGAGTAGATGGTGTTTTCTCCAGAAGGAGTCCCTTCCCTGGACGAATCGAAAGATGCGATGGGAGTCTACATAGCGGGAATAAGGGAGTCTATGGTGGAGGATCAGGGTTTGGAGGACCAGGATATGGGGTCAGACAGTCTCTTGTTTGACCAGAAAGGCATAAAGGGGAAGCCGACCATAATCATCCAGAGATGTAGTGAGATACCATTTCTCTTGACCGCTGGTGCCCAGAGATGGTAAGAAGCCTCATGTTGAATCAGTTCTCCAACATAATTAGGTTAAAACTTCTCGGTCATAAACGGCCCTTTTGAGTTTCTTGAGATAAGACCCATGCTTTTTAGCTCGGTCAATGATCGTAGGTAAGGAGGCCTTCTGACGATATTTCTCCCTTAAGCAATCTTTGATGTAGCTGTAATTGTAAAAGTTCAGGGGAATATCCTTGTTTTGGATAATGTCTTTTCCGATTGAGAATTCAGGGAGTATATTCTTCTTAACGTCCTCGGACATTCGGGGAGGGGAAGCTCTTTGGTATTCGACGGTGAAATGGCAGGCACTTTCTCTACAATGTTTTGCGAGGGCAAAGAACCTTCTTTCTTGATCCCAAGGACCCCTTGGACATATTTTCGCTCAATCTCATTCCGTAAGTAGCGTCCAGGGAAGTCTTTGGCCTGGTCCGAGGCAAATCGCTTGTATTATTGGGACATAATCTAATTTTCCCGTTGAGTTTAATACCATTATGTCCTACATAACAGGGTCTTGGACCATGGATCAGGTTACGCACTTTTCATCTTTAAGTGGCAGAGGCCCAAAAATCTGGAGTTTCCTGAGTTTTCCATGATCATACAAGCTTTGGTATTATTCTGGGGAAACTAACTTCGCTAAGTATTTGAAATGTTTAGATCACGATTTTTTAGACTTAAGAAAATAAAATTCCAGATGCTTCTATCTCCAACTTATTGATATAGCAACACAATAACATTTTTTGTTCGAAAAACTAAGGAAACTCCAGTCAAAAATGTTTGCTTAATTATTTTTTTGGGGGGGTTACTTCTCGGCGGTGCTATACTCCTCAAATATCTGAAACTCTCTGAGGCTAACGGGTAAAGTCTTCTGCGTCATCGACGCGGTGAAGAGGCACCAACAGGAAAAACATTTCACCTCCGAATCTCCAGATATCTCTCTTACCTACACTAGAGAATATAATCCGGGAGATCGTGAAACGCGAGCAGGAATATTCTCCCCTGCTCCAGGTTCAATGGAGGTCGCAGTTCACCCGTGAAGACGAGACTTTCGGTCTCGCGCCCTATCGAGTAAAAAAGAGAAAGAAAGGGCGGGCTCTTGGGGTGAGCCCGCCTGAAGTCTCTTGAGACTGCTTCTTACTTCTTAGGGGGAATGATGGCGTCCTTGCAGGCCTTGGCGAGGCGCATCTTCACCACACGCTTAGCGGGGATCTTGATCTGTTCACCCGTTGCCGGGTTAAAGCCCATCCGGGCCTTGCGACTGGAAATGACGAGCTTGCCAATGCCCGGAAGAACAAAAGTTCCTGTTTTCTTGGTCTCGGCGATCGCAAACGCCGCTACCTCGTTAAGGATCTCTCCGGCACGACTCTTCTTAAGATCGAATTTCTCGGCGAAATGGGACACGATTTGGGACTTGGTGAGCGCCTTCTTTGCTGTTGCCATGCTTTTTCCTCCTTGTTGGTTAAATGGTTAGAAATGCGTTTTCGAATGATCAAAGTATAAAAGAAAAACACCGCAGAGGTCAAGGAAAAAATTTGGCGGGAACATAAAAAAAAAGAGCCACCTGGGATAAGCTCTCAGGCGGCTTCTTGGGTTTTCGGTCAGCACTGATGTACCTCTCGGATCGCCGAGCGCGTTTTCTCATAGAGTTCTCTTGGAATCTCGCTCATGTTGTGTGCTGTCCTGGCATGGTCAGCGGCTTTCTGAAAAATCTCTTCCTCTGTTTTAGCACAGACGACGTAGTCACAATCGGAACCTACGTCTTTGCAGCTTAATCTTTTTTCCATTTTAAATACCTCCTTCCGCACTTAGGGGATGAACGAAATTCGTGATCCATCCCGGGTCACTGGTATAAGCGCACATTTGTATAAGACTTTTTATTTACATCGCCTTAAGATAAATATAATCATGCAATCTTCAAGGCACAAGATCTCTTGGATGCAGGAGTGATAAAGGGGATCGGCCTTTTTGCCCAAGCCTTTTCGTCCGGTTTCCCGGTATAGGACTATCTTTGCCTTACAGATGGAGCTTAGGTTCCCTACTGGATAAAAAATGCAGAGTTG
The DNA here is from genome assembly GCA_963826305.1 of uncultured delta proteobacterium. Taxonomy (GTDB): domain Bacteria; phylum Desulfobacterota; class BSN033; order BSN033; family UBA1163; genus CAWGWZ01. The sequence continues at coordinate 45,383 of CAWGWZ010000016.1, forward strand.
GTTTCTTTTTTTTTGTAACAGATCAATGTATCTAAGTTGGGTATAAAGTTTGAAATGTTTTTAATTTCAATATGTTATACATTTTGGACTAATATGGCGCAATTTTTGCTTTAAGATAAAGAAAGGCAAACCGCGGGTCCTAGATTCGTCGGACAGTCGGGTTGCCGAAGTTGAAACGAAGGTACCGGATTGGCGTGGTACCGAGGAAATAAATCATTTAGCTTTTAATCTAGAGGAAGAATTTGGGCGGGAAGAGGCGAGGTAAACATGGGAATTGAGAATTTAAAAAGGATAATGTTGTTCGTTATCATATTTGATATTCTAATGCTTTTGTTTGAATACAGGATAATCCAATTTGGTGCTTTCTGTCTTGGAATTAAAACCTCTCAAATAGTTTATGATCAGAGGGTAGGGGCCAACACGAAAGAGTCAGTGAGAAGTAGTTTTTCGAAGCGAAATTAACGAAACCAAGAAGTGAGACGAAAGCCTCACCCTTTGTCCCACCCACCGTCGTCCAGACCCAACTTACCCAACAGGAGGGGCTACAAATAAACAATTCCTCCTGTATTCAAATGGTTTGCCGTCGAGGAATTTTTTAGTCTGCAACTTTTTTTCTGGAGCTATTTGATCTCTCTGTTTTTCGGCCTTCTATTCGCCTCAAGTATTTTCTTCCGGACACGTAGCGATGACGGGGTAATTTCCACCAGCTCATCCTCTTTGATAAATTCGATAGCCTGCTCGAGGCCGAGAATCTTTGGAGGAATGAGCTGAAGGGCATCGTCTGAGCCTGCTGCCCTCATATTGGTCAGTTTTTTCTCCTTGGTGACATTGACATCGAGATCATTCTCTCTTGAATTTTCACCCACGACCATCCCCTCATAAACAGGGGTGTTCTCCTTTACGAAAAGGGTTCCTCGGGGCTGGAGATGATAGAGTGCATAGACAGTCGTTTTTCCCGAGCGATCGGCGACAAGGGCTCCGGTAGAGCGCTTTGTTATCGGCCCATTCCATGGGTCATAACCATCGAAGAGGTGGTTGAAGAGCCCCGTGCCTCTCGTATCGGTGAGGAATTGGGAACGAAAACCAATCAACCCTCTGGAAGGGATTCTGAATTCAAGGCGAACCCGGCCATGACCATTATTGTTCATCTTCTCCAATCTGCCTCTCCGAATCCCCACCTGCTGGGTGACGACCCCTGTGTATTCCTCTGGCACATCAATGACAAGATGTTCCATGGGTTCGTGGAGGGTGCCGTCTATATTCTTTGTGATGCTCTCCGGCATAGAGACCGAAAGTTCATGGCCCTCCCTTCGGATCATCTCGATGAGGATGGCGAGCTGCAGTTCTCCCCTTCCCATCACCTTGAAGGAATCCATGTTCTCGAAATCAACATTGATCGAAACGTTATATAAAAGCTCTTTTTCGAGCCGCTCCCTCAGATGTCTGGAGGTCACATACGTTCCATCCAGCCCGGCAAAAGGAGAGGTGTTTGCAGAAAAGATCATGGAGATCGTAGGCTCATCGACTGCGATTCGCGGAAGAGGTTTTGAGTCTTCAAGGTCTGTAATCGTGTCCCCAATGTTAATCCCGTCGATTCCGGCAAGAGCGACAATATCGCCTGCAGAGGCTTGCTTTAGCTCCACTCTTTCGAGCCCCCGAAATCCGTAAAGGGAAGTGACCTTCGTCTTGATCAATTCTCCCACGCTGTTGGTCATCGATACCCAGTCTCCGGTTTTTAGGGAGCCAGAGAAGATCCTTCCTATAGCGAGCCTTCCAACATAGTCATTATAGTCGATGTTTGCGACCAGCAGCTTCATCGGGCCTTTTTCGTCGCCGTCGGGAGGTGGTACCGCATGGAGGATGAGTTCAAACAGGGATCGGAGGTCATCCCCATCATCTTCGAGATTAAGTTTGGCGACGCCAAGCTTCGCATTGGTGTAAACGATGGGGAATTCGAGCTGTTCTTCTGTGGCATCGAGATCAATAAACAGATCGTAGACCTCGTTCAAAACCTCCTGAATCCTCACGTCAGGCCTATCGATCTTGTTGATCACAAGGATGGGGGGCAAGTTGAGTTCAAGGGCCTTCTTCAGGACGAACCGTGTCTGCGGCAAGGGGCCCTCGGAAGCATCCACCAGCAGGAGCACACCGTCCACCATATTCAGCGTCCTCTCGACCTCCCCTCCGAAGTCGGCGTGACCGGGTGTATCGACGATATTGATCTTCACCCCCATGTATTCAATGGCGGTGTTCTTTGCCATGATGGTGATCCCTCGCTCTCGTTCCAGGTCGATATTGTCCATGATCCTCTCCTGGACCGTTTCATTGGAACGAAATATCCCCGATTGCTTGAGCATCCCATCGACGAGGGTTGTCTTGCCATGATCCACATGAGCAATAATAGCAATGTTCCTTAAATCTTCACGTTTCATTTCTTATGGGGCAGGAGGATAAAGCGCGTCAATGGGTTCGATATTTCCAACGTGCAATCTGCACAGCGCAATCCGAAGTTTGCTGGCATGGCCACGGTGCTAATCCTCAGAATCGACCTTTTCATCCATCTCAGGGAGCCATTTCTCGATAATTTCTACGATCCGTTTTGCCTGCTTAGCAGAAGAAATATTGAATTTTGACTGGGGCATAAACTTTCCGCCCCGTTTTTGATAGCGGGCGACTCGGATCTTTTTGGGCCCGAATTCGCCAGTTTTCTTGTCGAGATCTTGGTATATGAACATGATGGTGGACCAGGCCCCGCTGGTGAGAACCTCCTTTTTCACCTGCCTGACCAGATGTTGCCCGTTCTCATGTTTCCAATCTATGCTGATTTCATCAATGGTCTCTGCCATTCGTCCCTCTCTGTGAAATGACCTCTCTGAAACGTTTGGGTTTCATTGGATACCGCCTTCCAAGGGCGCTTCTTGAAAGAGTGCTTGCCATTCCCTCTGCCTTTGCGTCTCGGGATGCTCTGTAGGTCAGGGATGCTCCCATGCCACATGGGATGAATTCGATTCTTCTCAAGGAGGGTTTTCAGAGCTCCCAGTTCTTTATCCGTGACGAAGGTCATGGCAGTGCCCAATCGCCCCATTCTTCCGGTTCTTCCGGTACGGTGGGTATAAGTTTCGTGGTCCGCCGGATAATCATAGTTAATCACATGGGTGACATGACTAAAGTCGAGACCGCGACCGGCCACATCTGTGGCCACCATGAGGGTAATCTCACGACGACGAAAACGATCAAAAATGGATGTTCGCTTCGACTGCTCCAGACCTCCGTGGATATATTCCAACGAGTCAAACTTTCCTTTAAGGTCTTTCAGGAGTTTCTCCCCATGATGCCGGGAGTTACAGAAGATAATGGCCTGGGAGACGCCTTCCTTTTGAAGATATTCCGTCAGCGCGTTCAGTCGATCACGCAAACCAACGTACCGGAAATGATGGAGGAGGCTTTGGGGAGATACCTGTTCTTTATTCAATTCCACCCTTACAGGATCTTTCAAGTAGGTTCCGATGAGCCGATTGATTTCATCTGGCATCGTCGCTGCAAAGAGCAGCGTCTGATGTTCATGAATGAGACAGGACAGGATGAAGTCCACATCTTCGATGAAGCCCATTTTTAACATTTCGTCCGCTTCATCCAGAGCCAGGATGCGAACATGAGAGAGGTCGATGGAGGTGGTATTGTAAAGGAAGTCAATCAATCTTCCCGGGGTGGCGACGAGGACATGAATTCCGTCTCTTAATTTGGCTTTTTGAACCTCCATCGAAAAACCACCGAAGATCGCAAAAGGAATGACTCCGGTACGCCGCGAAATGTTGTCGATCTCCTCCACATACTGAAGTGCCAGCTCACGAGTGGGCACGAGGATCAGGGCCTGAATGGCCTTGATGGAAGGATCGATCATCTGAACCAGCGGAATGGCGCAAGCTCCTGTCTTGCCAGAACCTGTCTCTGCTCTGGCCAGAAGATCCCTGCCGCTCAGGATGGGCAGGAACGTTTTTTCCTGTATGGGTGTTAGTTCTCTGTATCCCATCTCGTCGAGGGCCCTCAGGATCTCAGGCCTCAAATTTAATTCTGAAAATAACATCATTACTCCTTTCATCGCTTGCAGTAGGAAAATTTCTCTGTTTTTTACCAAACCGATGATTTCTACGATGATCAAACCACGCGGGAGGCAGAGGAATGATTAAATCATGCGGGAATGGATTGAGATTATTTTAATTATAATACTTAAACACTCTTATTTCAACTTCCAAAACCCTCCAAAACCCTCCGGCTTCGTGGTTGCCCCTTTTAATCCTTTTCAAATTATATTATTCTTAAGCCAACCCTTCGCTTTGCAAGGCTATTAGATGGTCTGGTCTTCTCTTTGTCATTTTGTTGAGGGAGGTTATGGACGAAACACATATTTCTAAGATTGCGCAGGAACTTGGTCTCACCGCCAAACAGGTCCAGGCCACGGCTGACCTTTTGAATGAAGGGGCCACTGTCCCTTTTATTGCCCGATACCGAAAGGAAGCCACAGGTTCTCTGGATGAGGTTGCCATTACAGCGGTTCGCGACCGGCTCAATCAGCTCACGGAACTGGACAAGCGCCGAGAAGCCATCCTCAAATCTTTAGAGGAACGGGGACAGCTCACAGATGAGTTAAAGGAGAAGATCCTATTGGCGGAGACCATGGTCGTTCTGGAAGATATGTATCTGCCTTATCGGCCCAAACGTCGAACCCGGGCAACGATTGCCAAAGAAAGAGGACTGGAACCCTTGGCCCAACTCCTTTTTGCACAGGATGAAATGGACCCGTTGGCCGAGGCAGCGAGATTCATCAATCCCGAAAAAGGGGTTGATTCCGCGGAAGACGCCCTTGCAGGAGCCCGTGACATCATCGCAGAGTGGGTTAATGAAGATCAGACGGCCCGGGCCAGGATGCGTGGTTTCTATTCATCGAAAGCTGTTTTCAAGTCAAAGGGCATTCCGGAGAAGGACGCTGAAGGAATCAAGTACAAGGATTACTTTGACTGGGAAGAGCCGGTGAACACGGCGCCATCCCACAGAATTCTTGCCATGAGGCGGGGGGAAAGGGAGGATTTTCTCAATTTGCGGATCTTACCTCCTGAAGATGAGGCCCTGGACACCCTCGATGGCCTTTTTGTCAAAGGGGAGGGGTCTGCCTCGGAGCAGGTCAGGATGGCAGTGCACGATAGTTATAAGAGACTCCTTTCTTCTTCCATGGAGACCGAGATTCGCTTGGAAACCAAAAAGCGGGCGGATGAGGAGGCGATAAGGGTCTTTGTTGAGAACCTCCGCCAACTTCTTCTTGCCCCGCCACTTGGCCAGAAGAATGTCCTTGCCATTGATCCCGGTTTCCGGACCGGCTGTAAAGTGGTCTGTCTCGACCGTCAAGGGAAGCTGCTGCATACCGAAACCATTTATCCTCTCCAGTCCGAGAAGGGTGCGGCCGATGCCGGCTCGAAGATCCTTGAGATGTCTGAGCGATTCCACATAGAAGCCATCGCCATTGGAAACGGGACAGCGGGAAGGGAGACAGAGACTTTCATCCGCAGCCTCGATCTCCCAAAGAACATTCAGTCGGTGATGGTCAACGAGAGTGGCGCATCGGTCTATTCGGCATCCGAGGTGGCACGGGAGGAGTTTCCCGATCAGGATGTGACCGTGCGAGGAGCCGTATCGATCGGCCGGAGGCTAATGGACCCCCTTGCAGAGCTGGTGAAGATCGATCCGAAGTCGATCGGCGTTGGCCAATACCAGCACGATGTGGACCAGGGAGCCTTGAAGAGCGGCCTTGATGATGTGGTGGTCAGCTGCGTTAACCGTGTGGGCGTGGAAGTCAATACGGCAAGCAAGCAGCTTCTTACCTATGTATCGGGATTGGGACCCCAACTCGCAAAGGGGGTTGTGGAGTACCGGAATGAACACGGTCCGTTTCGGTCGAGAGACGGACTGAAAAAGGTTCCTCGTCTGGGACCCAAAGCCTTTGAGCAGGCCGCAGGCTTTTTACGGATCAGGGATGGGGAAAACCCGCTGGATCGAAGCGCTGTCCATCCGGAGAGCTATCCCATTGTCGATGCCATGGCAAAGGATCTGGGTTGCTCGGTGCTGGATCTGATGCAGGACGAGAAGCTCCGGAAGAGGATCGATCTGAAAGAATACGTCTCGGAAAAGGTGGGCCTTCCTACGTTGAACGATATCCTGTCGGAACTCTCCAAACCCGGTCGTGATCCCCGTGAGCAGTTCGAAACCTTCCGGTTTGCAGAGGGGGTTGAAAAGATCGAGGACGTAAAGCCCGGTATGAAGCTCCCAGGAATCGTGACCAATATCACCGCGTTTGGTGTTTTTGTCGACATCGGCGTCCATCAGGACGGGCTGGTGCATATCAGCGAACTTTCCAACCGTTTTGTGAAAAACCCCGCGGAGGTCGTCAAGGTACATCAAAAGGTAATGGTAACAGTTCTGGATGTGGACCTCGCAAGAAGACGGGTTTCCCTTTCCATGAAGAGCGGCCGGCCCCAACCCGATGCAGTTTCAAAGGGAGAGGATAGAAAAAAGGAAGAGAGGAGGTCGGAAAAGAAGGAGAGACAGAAAAGCAGCTTTACAAATAACCCGTTTGCTGCCGCCTTCGAGAACAAGAATCAATAGAATATCATACCGGGGCTAATCAATCTCCTGCAAATTTCCAACCACTTAAACGACCATCCCTAATTCTTGCAATGATCTCTTGACACGCTTTTTCGTAATCATCAAACAGATCCTCTAAGACTAAGAGAAGCCTGTTCATACCCCGAATCTCCTTCACTTCGAGATGGTTAGCGTTGAATTTTGATTTTTCAAATCGCCGAATGAGTTCTAATCGTGACCCTGGTAAAATAAAATGGAATAAGCCGCATCGAAGATTCTCATACAAGTCAAATGGCCTTCCACTCCCTTGATTAAACTGATGGTATGATGTTGGAAAAAGATCGTAAATAGCTCTTCTGAAGCGTGGCGCGCGCAAGCCCTTGTTCGAAAAAGCCTCTGAATCAAGGCAAGCTCCAAGAAATTCTATTCCCTGACAGATAAGGCTAAATGAAAGGGTATGATGCCTCTCGTCCTGTTGAATTTCCTTGAATTCATCTATCAAAACCTTTTGGATAAAATCCAAAATGTTCATCAAATTTTTAAGCCTCGAGGTTTACGACAGTCGATGCCGATAGCTTAGGCAAAAGCCATCGTCCATCGTCACACTCAGGATGACCGTGTCAAAGTCGGGATGCTTCCGGATCATTTCAAGGTAATCCCTCATGGAATTGGCGTGCCGGATGGCGTTGTGAACCGCAAGAATTCCGCCTGGGGCGAGCTTCTTCGGGTAGAGTTTGCTGAAGTAGTCCAATTGTCCTTCTTTATCGGCATCCAGGAAGACGAAATCGAAAGGCCCCTCGAGCTTTGCCACCTCCCCATGCGCGTCGCCCCTGATACACGTTACCCGGTGCGATAACCCCGTCTCGCTCACGTGTCTGCGTGCGAGGTCGTATCGTTCCTTGTCGATTTCGATCGTGGTTAACCGGCCGCCTGTTTCCTCCAGGGCGAGCCCCATCCAGATCGCGGAAAACCCGTGCGAGGTCCCCACTTCGAGTATGTTCCTCGCGCGAGTGGCCTTCACCAGAAAATGAAGAAACTCGCCATCTTTGCGGGGGACGCTCCAAAACTGGTAGCCCTTGGCGTCCATCTCGTCCAACAACCGCTTGAGCTGTGCAGGGTCGCGCTTGAGCGGCTGCGGGCCTCCTTCCGCAGCATTGCCAATGGCCGATGGGACATGTGTGGCCGCCACAAAGAGACCCAAGGTTCCTCCCACGGTCTTGAGAAAATCCCGACGACTGAATGGGTGCCTGCTTTTCATGCGCTCTCCTCCTGTTTGATCAAAAAGTATTCTACTCGATTGGAGATCGATCCTCAACTCCCGAATCCGGCGAAGAAAACAGCCGGTCTTGAACCCGCTCCAGACACCGTTTTCTTTATTGACATCCCTTTCCACCCTATAGGGGAGGATGAAGAACAGGGGACGTGAACAGGACGTTGACTAAGCTGAATGACAAGGTTAACATAGGCCTGACCTCATAGGGACGCATTAAATCTTTTGTCGGGCGACCCTTTAAGGTTGTTTTAAATCCCGCTGCGGCCGGGACTAAAGCCTTGGCCTACGTGTCAAATCATTTACCCCGTTAGAAATAATGCCCCGCTGCTCTGCAGCGGGGTTAGATTTTAGAATAATTCGGGCGGGGTTTAATGCCCCGCTGGAATTTCTAACGGGGTTTACTGCGTTTGTACTCGTTTGCTGATAAAGGAGCCTATGCCTCGCCACAGCCAAGACCGAAGGATTTTTGAAGAACTGATCAGGTTTCTGGATAAGAAGAAGACTTCTGCGAAATTCCCCGGTCAGCTCATGCTCGAGATTGGGAAATTCTTTCTGGGGGCGCCTTATGTGGCCGGCACACTCGAAACGAAGAGGCCCGAGCACCTTATCGTCAATCTGAGAGAGTACGACTGCGTGACTTTCGTCGAAAATGTGATCGCTCTGGCATGGCATGTAAAATCCCAAGAAAAATCTTTTGAAGCTTTTCGGGGATTACTCCAGAAGATACGTTACCGACAAGGGCGGCTGCAGGGCTACCCTTCCCGGCTTCACTATTTTTCAGACTGGGTTCATGATAACCAGAAGAAGGACATCGTAAGGGATGTCACAGCGGAAAGCGGGGGCAAGCCTTTGAGGAAGGCTGTGACCTTTATGACGACACATCCCGACCTCTATCCTCCGCTAAAAAATGCGGCGAACCTTCGGAGGATGAAGTCCGTTGAAAGGACGATCAGCAGAAGATCCCTTTTTTTCATTCCAAAGAAGGCCTTAAGACGTTTCGAGGATCGGATTCGTGATGGCGATCTCATCGCCGTCACAACGAATACGGAGGGCCTTGATGTTCAGCATGTAGGGCTTGCAGCAAGAGTGAGAAATCGAATTCACCTGCTTCACGCCTCCAGCATCGAGGGCAAGGTTGTCCTCTTCAAGAGGACAACCTACCGGTATCTGATGCAGAGCAGGGCCCGCTCAGGGATTATGGTGGCGAGGGTTTGTTGGTAGGGGCAATTCATGAATTGCCCCTACTATCCCATAGCCTCAATCGCTCTTTCCACGGCCTCTCCTTCCGAAGATACTTCCCCGTAGATGTTCTTCACAGCAACTGCATCGAGCCGATCGAAATCTTTTTCCACAGGGGTGACCAGGAGCCCTCCCATATCGATCACTCCCGGGCTGACCACAACACGGGCATCCCCTTCCCTGAGAAAGGCATCGGGGCGGTGTTTTCGACGCGGAAAGATCACGAGACGCCATTTCCTTTCTTCGTGATAGCCCGCGATATTCATCATAGGCTCCTCGTTAAGGAGAAGAACCTTTTTCAGGGTGTTCAAAAAAACCTTGAAGACATCAGCCAAAGCCATCGAATCATCTCCCTCCAGGATAAGGACTTCCCGGCCCAGATCCTTCGCGCGATACAGGAGAACACCGTCAACTTTTTTACTCAGGATGAGTCTTTTCTGCTCCCGGATTTCTTTTTCAATTGGCATCTGTCCCGATGGGGCCACCTGAAAATGGAGATGATCCGGTGCGGAGGCGCCGCATTTGGGTCCGTTGTAAAGGACCGCCCAGCCGGAACCAAAATCAGCCATGAGTTGGAGAAGGGCATCGATATTTTCAGCGATGGCCTGGCGGCGATGGTCCAAATGGGAGACGGTGAAGTGGAAAGAGAAAACAGGCATGGGATTACAGAGAATCAGGTATTCTCCCCGGTAGAGGATCCCTTTCTGTTCTTGAGGGAGATGATCGAGACAGAGGAAACATCGCCGTTCCTTTCCATTTTTTTCGTTCACATCGGCCATGCTGCTCTTGATTCTTCCAGGATTGTACTGGAGGCGGACGGAGAATCCCCTGCAGGAAACCTCCCGTTCCTTGACGTCCTTGAGCAATTCGCAGCCTTCCCGAAAATCCGGCCACGCCTTTTTCTGGTCTGACAGGAGATCGAGACAAAGCTCGGGGAGACTTCCTCCTCCGTCGAAGGTGACATAAATTTTCTGTTTAAATAGAGGGCTCCTTCCTAATTCTTTGTAACCAATAAGGTGCCTCACCGTAGTCTTTCCCATCGTGAAAGGTTCTTCCCGGACGAATAGAAAGCCCAACTTCCTGTAAAAAACGAGAGCCTGCCTGTTTTGCACCATCACGCCGATCCAGAGGTCATCGACACCTTTTTTTGCGGCGTATCCTTCCGCAGCCTCGAGAAGCTGCCTGCCCATGCCCTGACCCTGAAAGTCCGGAAGAAAATAGAGCGAGGGGACGTAAAGGCGATTCTCATCCTGGTTGAAGAAAAGTCGTACGTAACCGGCGATGTGATCCTCCGTCTCTGCAATGAAAACCTGGGTGAACGGATCGTCGAACATGCTGAGGAAGGAGGCCTCCGTATAGTGAATGTCGAAATAGGACCTGAGGTCGCTTTCGGGAATAAAGCTCGAGTATGTGGAGACCCAAGAGTCCCAGGTTATTGTGCGGAGGGCAGCGAGATCACTCTTCTGCCAGGGTCGGATGGCGATTCCCATAGCTGTTGATCAACCTCCCACTCTACTATGGATGAAATGGAATTTTGGAAAAATAACTTAAATTTAGGGATTCAGGTATTTAGGAATTTAGGTATTCACAATTCCTCAATTCCTTAATTCCCCAATTCAGATCATTCCACCGTTCCATTATTCCAACTCTCTTTCCCTTAACATTTTTTGCCGAGCAACGATCTCGTCCGTGCGGATCCTGTCCTTGAAGGCATCGTTTTGGTTTTCCTCTTCAATGCTGAGATCTGCATCGGTGTTGCCCGACCAGCGTCTGCAGAGGTAGAGGTTTTCATAGATCCGTCCAATCCGATATTCCCGGCAGATTCGCAGTGCTGCTGCGTAATCCTCACCATAGCTCACATTGAGAAACCCGACGTTGCGCATCAGGTCGGTGTTGAAAGCCCGCGGGGCGCCCAGACCGTTGATGCGCAGCGCATTGTTGTGACCGTTCTCATCGGTCCATTCACGGTGGTCGATGAGGCCTGGTGGAATCTCCTCCAGCCTGGAGTTGACCAAAGTATAGGAACCGATCACCATTGCATGGTTGTCCTGCCGGAGCATGTCGACGATCTTCTGCAGGGTATGGCTGCTGCTGTAAAGATCGTCCGAATCGAGCTGAACGGCATAGCGGCCACAGGCTCTGGCCTGAAGGGCTTCGTTCCAGCAACCACCGATGCCAAGGTCGCCAAGATCGGTCCTCTTTGGGACGATGTGCTTCAGCTTAGAATACTGCGCGGCGAGATCGGAGAGGACGGCCGTTGTTCCGTCTGTCGAGTGGTTGTCCACCGCGATCACATTGGATGAAAAATCTGTTTCCTGCGAGAGGGCGCTTTTCACGGCCTCGGCAATCGTCTCTTTCCGGTTTCGCACGGGAATGATGACAGAACACTCCACAGGAAAGGATTTCGGTGTTTGCTCGTCCTCCCTGAAGTGCCCGAGGTAAGAGCTTGGCAGATAAGCCCCGATCTTTTTCAAGTAATCCGTGAAGACGGTCTCCATTTCCTTCTGTACAGCTTCATTACGGGGATCAAGGTACGCAAATATCTTATCCTGTAGGGGGGACAATTCATGAATTGCCCCTACTTTCCCGATCACGGAATAGAGTGGTTCCTGCAGATGATATACGGAGTGGTCGATGGAGACCTTCAGGCGAAGATCGTAGAGGCCGGCAGATTGAACGTCGGGTATTACGCCGTATTTTTTCAGAGCCCTCCGGACAGCAGGGACCGAAAAGAGGATCATTCCGCCGAAGTCAAAATCATCGCGTACGCTTCCCGGCTGATAATCATTAAGCGGATGAAGGGTCTTACTGTGTTTGTTTTCGTCATAGAAATCTGAATAAACCAGGCCTGCTTTCGTGGATTCAGCCTTTTCCAGGATCCTCTCCAGGCCTTTAGGCCCAATCGAAATTTGTTGGGCCTCCGGTAAGAGAAGAAGGTACTTCGTTCGGATCCCAGCCAGGATTGGGCTCAGTGTTTCGGGCGATGAAAGAGGGCCGGCGACAAGGACATAACACCTGTCCATTTTGAAATGAACCGGCTCCAGACTGGCGATCACGACACGCTCGATCAGGGCTGACTTTGTGAGGGGAAGCAGGGTCTTCTCGAAGAAAGGTTTTGGGCTGTAAGGGATAACTACGGTGAGAGGTTTCATTCTGATTGATAGAGTTTATGACGTAAAAAGCAACCGCCGGGGAACGAGATCGGCTGCAGCTATTAATTAGTTCTTGTTATTGTTCTCTTCATGCAGACAGGTTTTGATTTAGACATAATATATATATGGCAAGACCATCTAAAAATTATCAAATATAATATGCTCCATAGCCAATAAATTATAAGGCCTATATATGCCCAAAGGAGTGTTTTTCTGCTTATTTTAAGAATTGAAACAATAACACTTAGAGTGACATTAAGTGAAATCATTAAACAAATAAGGGAAAGAGTAAATTCGGCAGTATATCTTGCAGAAAAGATCTCTTTAGCGATTAGTATTGGCATCAGTGGCACCAGATCAATATGTGCCTTGGATTCTGCTATTGAAGGATCCTGACTTAATGTTAATAGCAAAGCCACATAAACAATGAGATTAACAAGAATGGTAATAATAACAAAACGGCGAGTCATCTGATTATTTTGCCTAACATTAGGTTTTATGTTGACGTCGCGTTTTCACCAAAGACCCAAAACTCTCCGCGTCTTTAAAAGCTCACTTGGATTCTAAAGTGGGCCAGCTTAAGCCTTATCCCGACAGCTTTGAGCTGGCAAGACGATTCAAACTTACGCCAGCTTCTGCAGCCTGAATGGCAAGATTGCGATGAACTTCAGGAGGGACACGGACCATGAACTTACCGCTGTAGCGCCTGGATGCGATAGGTTTGGGAGCTGCCTCGCCGGTTTCTCGCATATCCTTGACTACTTCTGCGACTACTTTCCGTATCCCCCTCAAGGCCGCTTCAGGAGTGCGCGCAAGCCAGCTTAGACTGGGAAATTCTGCGCACAGACCTACGTACTCTTTGTCGCCCTCAGACCAAGTCACCCGGTACGTGTAGCGATCATCCTTCAGTTTCATGTTCCAACTCCATCCTCTCCTTGAGCACCGGTCTAAATGGTATCATTATTGATATCATTGTCAAGGGGGAGAAGGGGCAATCACCCTCTGGCATGCCCGGGAGAGTTCCTGGAGTCGGGGAAGGGATGGCACCTGTCCTGCTGCACGATGAAGATTAAGGAGTCCAGCAGGGATATGCTCGAGAAAAGCTTTAAACCCTTTCTTTAAACCCAAAAATCCATAGGCCCCGAGGGCTTGCATAAGGCGCTGTGCTGAAGCTTCCCAGAAAGTGTTCTGGAAGGTAGTCCAGTCAAGATGCCATTTCGACAGCCCGTAATAAAAAGAAAGGAGTTCCTCGATTTCACCGTCCGCAAAATTCGCATAGGGATCGCAGAGGAGCGAGCCAAGATCGTAGAAGGGGTTTCCGAAGCGCATCCCCTGGAAGTCGATGAGAAAGGGTTCTCCGTCACGGATCATGACGTTCTGTGATTGGAGATCCCGGTGCACGAGAGAGCGCCTTGTTCCTGAAAGCCGCTCTGCCAGGCTGAAAAGCTCCGCTTCAAGTTCTCGCTCGAAGGAAGGCTCAAGTTCGATCCCGCAGACATCCCTGACAAAATGATCCCTGAAGTAATCCCGCTCCCAGCGGTAGAGATCAGGACCAAAGCCCTCCATGAGCCTCACACGTGCCGGAGGAAAGTCCTTTTCGGGGAAGGAATGAAGCCTGTGGGCGATGGTCAGCGTCTTTTGGTAAAAGGCCCGTCGAGTTTTCCAGGGGGTATTCCTGAGAGACCAGAGGTCCGTATCCCCCAGGTCTTCCATGACGATGAGATAGCCGACCGGATCGTGTCGGATCAGCCGGGGCGCCGGGACATCGATCTCACGGAGAAATACCGCAATGTCGGCATAGTGCGTATTCTCTAAACGCTTGGGGTCGTAATGGACCAGGATGGCCGAATCCTTGCGGTTCCATCCCGGCAGATCGAGGCCACGGCCTTTGGCCGCGGTAGATTGCGCCATCGTCTGGCCGGGATGTCGCCCCACACGGTCGTTGGACGGGGAATCACTGTCGCTGGCCCTGGGGCTCCATTTCAGCCTGAAGAAAGTCCGATCCGAACCTCTCCCTTTCAAGGGAGAAAGTTCTATGGAGACGGATTCTGAAAGTCCCAGAACCTCTCGCACAAAACCGATCATGTCGTCCTTTTTTAATTGCGGATTGCGGAATCATCAATCTAAAATCCTGGATCTAAAATCTAAAATCACGATAACGTGGATTTCAGACTTTCATAGGCTTCGATGGAACCGATGTCGTGCCACTCGCCTTCGTCTATGATGATCCCACGGATCGAGCCCGGTTTTTCCACGATTCTTCTGATAAAGGCGGGAACGACGGACTCGATTTTGCCGGCTTCAAGAAACTGGAGGATCGATGTCTCCACGGCATAGATGCCGGCAAAGAGGCAGCTTTGAACTCCAGGGTTTTCCGGGGTGTGCCCCAAAATGTTTCGGAGATCGCAGATCTCCCCAGCGTCATTGATGCACACATTCAGGAGAGGGCCGCTGCTTCGCAGCGCAAGGGTGACCTCCGGTCGCTTCTGCTCATGGGTCTCCAGGAGCCTCTGCAAGGGAAGATCGGTCATCACATCGCCGTTGTAGCAGAGGATGGCCTCGTCCTCGTCCAGGAGATTTTCAATGTTTTTCAGCCCTCCCGCCGTGTCCAGAAGGATTGGTTCATGGCGAAAGAGTGTGGGCACACCGCGCCATCGCCTGTCAGGAAATTTTTCCCAGTAGACCTCCGGGCAATGATGGGTGTTCACGATGAAGCGATCCACACCGACTTTCAGAAGATGATCCATCGCGTAGGTGACGATGGGACGTCCTCCGATTTCCAGGAGCGGCTTCGGACATCGCTCCGTCAGAGGCAGAAGCCGCGTCCCAAGCCCGGCACCCAGGATGAACGCGGTCTTGAATCGTCTTCCTTTCACTGGCACTCCGATCTAAAATTGGGGACACATCCCTTTTTTGAACTGGTCTATCCCCCTGGAGATGATAAACATAAAATTCGTAAAATGAGAAACTGGAAAATTTAGTAAAAAATAGGATGTGTCCCTATTTTTTCTTTCCGGACTCGGGATCAATCTTCACCAACGCCGTCACGATGAACCCCGGGATCGTCGCCGCCATGACCCAGAGGAAGTAGTTCTGATAGCCCAGCTGCTCCTGGAGCCAGCCGCTCGCCATGGCCGGCACCATCATGCCCAGGGCCATGATCCCCGTAGAGATGGCGTAGTGGACCGTTTTGTATTCCCCCTCCGACACCATGATCATGAACATCGTGTAGGCCGTAAAGCCAAAGCCGTAACCGAATTGCTCCGCGGCAACGCAGAGATTGATCAAATTGAGATTGTCAGGCATGGCCTGCGACACATAGACAAAGACGAGATTCGGCAGATGCATCGCGCAGACCATGATCCAGATCCAGAACCTGAGTCCTTTTCTGTAAATCGCATACCCGCCGAGAAGCCCTCCCAGCATGAGTGCAATGACCCCTACTGTGCCGTAGATGATTCCCACCTCTGATGTGGTGAGCCCCAGTCCCCCTTTTGAGCGGGGGTCGAGCAGAAAGGGTGCTATGATCTTGACAAGCTGGGTCTCCGCAAACCGGTAGAAGAGAAAGAAAGCAAGAATGGTAACGATCCCCTTTTTCCTGAAGAAGAGGCCGAAGATGTGGAGGAACTCTCGAGCGACGGGTGTCGAAGGATTGCGGCGAGCGGGACGGTCCGCAGTCGGATACGGAAGAATAAAAAAATGATAAAGGAAGAGTGCAGAAAAGACAGCAGCCGCCACAAACAGGGCGATGGACCAGGCTGTCGGGATATCGTGACCGCTTCTTTCGAGGAAACCAGCAAAGACCACGAGCCCGCCCTTGGTCCCAATGGTGGCGATGCGGTAGAAGGTCGTTCGCACGCCGACAAAGCCGGCCTGGAGATCTTCGGTGAGCCCCAGCATGTAAAAGCCGTCGGCAGCGGTGTCATGAGTTGCCGAGCCGAAGGCCATCAGCCAGAAGAAGGCAAGGGTATACTGGAAGAACCGGTTCGCCGGGATGGCGAACGCAACGCAGGCCAGGGACGCCCCGATGAGGAGTTGCATTAGAAGGATCCAGTAGCGCTTCGTCCTGAAGAGGTCGACAAAAGGACTCCAGAGGGGCTTGATGACCCAGGGAAGATAAAGCCAGCTTGTGTAAAAGGCGATGTCGGTGTTTGAAATACCAAGGCGCTTGTAGAGGACGACCGAAACCGTCACCGCCATGATGTAAGGGATCCCTTCGCCAACGTACAAAGAGGGCACCCAAACCCATGGATTTCGCGATACCGGTTTCTGCTTAGTCATAAACTCAGAATATTGGGATCGTTGAGATCGTTAGGATCGTTAAGAACGTTACTCGATCATAACGAAAAGAACGATCTAAACGTCAGGGATCGATCTTCTTTATTTTGGTCCCCCGAAAATAATGCCTCAGGATTTCCTCTGCTGGAAATCCCTGGGTTGCCATGGCAGCAGCGCCGATCTGGCAGAGTCCCACGCCGTGTCCCCAGCCGGCACCATGAAAGATGAATCGCTCACCTTCCACCGTCACAAGGAATGCACCACTGTAGAGATGACTCCGGGAGAGCCACCGCCTTATTTCGAGTTCCTTTCCCACAACCATGCTTCTCTTCGAGCCGACGATTTTCAACCGGGAGATTCGGCCCGAAGGACCACGGCGAAGGGGTACGATTTCCTTCAGAGTCCCGAAATCAAACCCCGATTTTTCTCGCAGGATCTCTTCCAGTTCCTGCCGGGAATATTCGATTGTCCAGCGGAAAAAACCTTTTGTCTCGCGGTCAAAGTCAGGAAGGATTTTTTCGAGAAAACGTTGGTCTTTTGTGTGGCAGTAGGCCTCAGGGTCCGAAAAGATCCAGGCAGAAGCTTCTTCCTCCGTACGGATCGGCCGATGAGGGACCGATGCGTCCGAGATGCTTGCCAGATATAGGACTCGTTTATCATCCCAGGCCGTCTCGAATTCTTCTGTGATTCCTCCGCAGCACTTGGAATATCGGGCATCGCAAATTTCATCATTGAAGGTGATCACCGTCCCTGAGGTCTTTCGAACAGCTTCTTCGGCCTGTTTGGATATGATCTTTGTGATGCCCTGGTAGCGCTGGCAGTGGTCATCGGCGCAGACATCAAACAGGTCATGGTCCTCCCGGTCATACCAGCGTATCACCTCTCCCTCGGTAATTTTCTCCGTCGGTATGGACGTTTCTTTTGTTTTTTCCCTTCGATCAAGTGCCGCCAGAAGCCAGCTTCGGGATAGGATTGCGTGGGCCTTCAGAAATTCCATTGGAGCGGCTCCGCTCATCTCCGAGGAGATCACACTTGTCAGATAATCCTCCAGAGGGATTTCATTGATGGCAGCGATCGTTCCGTCCTTGCGCAGTTGTAGAATCAGGTCTCCCTGAAAGGTCTGCTCCTCTGCCCTCTCCCAGTGGAAACGGCTTCCAATCGTGACGTTAAAGAGTTTAAACGTGGAATCTTTAGGAGCTGTAAGCCTGATCGATGGAGAGCGGACGATTTCACGATGGGCCTCGTCTGTGACCACAATCATCCCTTCCGTCACCTTTGCTGAAAACCGGCCTGATACAAGGCTGAACCCATCCCCGCGGAAATCTCCATTCAGACGGCCGGTGATTTCGGTCTGACGGCGGTCCATAATGCCCACAGTAATATTCGGCTGATCTTTCATTGATTCGAAAACTTCAGGATCCGAGGGTCCTCAGATTCAAGTGAGGGGAACTTAACCACTTGAATCCTTACCCCTGTAACCCTGCTTTTCTTGACGGTCTTAAAGTTATTACTTTTTCAAAGGTTTTGTCAATCGGAGAGTTTTCCAGATGGGTTCATCAGTGCGATTATATACGAAGGGAGGACATCCATGACGTTATAAGTTGTTTCACTTCGGGCAACTTTAATTTGGCATTCATCTTTTGAAATATCCATAGCCAGAAAAAAACATTCGTTTTTCATTTTTCGCCTGACAAATTATCCCAATACTCCTATAAATTTAAGCGAAAAAAATTCAATAGAAGGGGGGAAGGATTATGAAAAAGATTTATTTAGTCGTTGCGTTATTGGCCTTTGTCTTGATGTCCGCAACTGCAATTGCCCAAAAAGCGGACAAAGAGTTGTGTCTGAGCGCTTACTCCGACAACGCAGATGTCACGAGCACCCACATCCTCTCATACACCGGATTGAGTAATGGGCATGTGATCTTTTACGGCGAGACGTGCTACGTCATCCCCGCAAGGGTCGGGGCACCTGAGTCTGTGGATTGCCTGCCCGTGACCGGCTCCGGTATTCTCTATGAGAATAAGATCGAGATCGCTGTGCAGGGCGCTGAGTACACTACTGATTTTGGCCCCGGTATCTTCACGTCGGGTCAAACTCACTTCTCGATTTCGATTCCCGCGATGACTGGAACGTACGCCAGTCTGTCAGTCAATTATATTGAAGGCGAAAAGTTTCAGGAATTCGACAATGGCACCGTGACTGCGGTAAAATGTCCCGCCGTCTCCAAGAGTGAGATCGATGCGGACAAACAATTTAAGAAGCTGATTGACCAACTCGATAAATTGGGAAACGTGGAGTAACTGAGTTCGGTTTCAAACCCGGTCGAGCCAGAGCCTAAAGGGAATCCCCTAAAAGGAATCCATGGATTGGGACATTCGGTGGGGTTGGCCCATGTTATTCTGAAACTTGAACTCTTCGTGGACCGGGGGACGACGATTTCTTTCCGTCCCCTCCGAGGAAGAGGAGGGGATGTTAGGCCTCGATGGGCTGTTGCCCAATTGAATCCGGGAATATTATGCATTTAGAATATAAGCATGGCAAATAGGATCTGAGACTGGAGATTTGCAAAAAGGAGGGACCTTGGTTCAAATATAACTTAAACATACCTTCTCAATTCAAGAAGCTCACAGTCATCCCCAAATCACCAATCCTCCATAAGAGCATGCAGAGCCTTTCTCACAAAAGAATCTTTCTCCTCTCGATTCAATCCTAAGATGAGAATGCGATTTCTTTGAAATTGTCACTTTCAAAAATTTTGAGCATAGTATAAAATACAAACCACGGTAAAGGGGATGTAGGGAAGTTGTTGATTTGACTATTGGGCACCCAAAGAGAAAAGACCACCAGCACTTTTCCTACGAGATGAAAGCCATGGAGACTGTACCGAAGCAGGAGATTGAATACCGGATCAGAAACTTTCAGTTGAGCCTTCTGAAGATGGATCTGGATGGGGCTTTCATCCTTCAGAACGTAGACCTGTTCTATTTTTCAGGAACGATCCAGTCCTCTGTCCTCTTTATTCCCGGCCAGGGGGAGCCGGTCCTCATGGTCCAAAAGGGCTTGCAGAGGGTACGAGAGGAATCTCCCCTAAAAAACGTCTTTCCCGCGATCGGAAGGGGCCAAGTCAAAAAGGTGCTGAGAGATTCCGGCTTTTTAAATCTCAAAAAAATTGGCCTCGAGATGGACGTCCTCCCAACAAACCTCTATTTCCGGTATCAGCAGACCTTCCCGGAGTATGGTTGGTCGGATGTATCCGGTGCCATTCAAGGCCTTCGGATGATCAAGACTCCCTATGAAGTCGAACAGATTCGAAGGGCCGCCCGAATTCTTGACAAGGGATACCGGGCGATCAAAGAGATCATTCGGGAGGGAATGACAGAGCTTGAAATCGACGGTCACTTAGCTTTGATCGCCCGGCGAGAAGGTCACATGGGGATTTTGAGGATGCGCGGATGGAACCAGGAAATGACCTACGCTCATGTCCTTTCGGGTGAGAGCGGAGCGACCGTCTCTTTTCTTGACAGCCCTCATGGCGGAAAAGGCAATACGCCGGCGATGGCCCAGGGTGCAAGCTTTCGCAGGATTGAAAAGAACGAACCCATTGGAATTGATTACGGTGTCGGCGTCAACGGCTACCTTGCCGATCAGTTCCGGACCTTCGTCATTGGAGACCTCGCGGCTGATCTGATGAGAGCCTATGACTGCTCTGTAGAGGTCCATGACCTCTTCGTCAAAGAGGCGAAGCCTGGCGCATCCTCTTCGGACCTTTACCGTTTCGCTTTGAAGAAAGTTGAAAAGACCGGCTTTGGAGAGCACTTTATGGGCTATGGAGAGGGAAAGGTGAGGTTCATTGGTCACGGACTGGGTCTGGAGATTGATGAGCATCCCATCATCGCTCCGCGATTTAACCAGAAACTGGAGCCCGGAATGGTCATTGCATTGGAGCCAAAGTTCGTTTTCCCAGGCAGGGGTGTGGTCGGTTTAGAGGACGATTACCTTGTTACGGCAACAGGAGTTGAGAGGCTCAGTCTCACTGATCAAAGGGTTATAAGAATATAGCCCGTCAGAATCAATTCAATCACTTTAGGAACGCGTGGGGTCATCTAAAAGGTGTCTGAAAATTATTCCAAGAACAGAACCGTTCCCCCTTTTTATCTTGTAGATTTCGGATAGCAGATTCTAAATTCTGTATTTAATATTCCGCATTCGACAATTGGGCTACCCCTTAATTGTGTAAAATAATGTCTTGACTTTGGGTGACAATTGTGTACATAATAAGTAACACAATTGGAGGACAATGCTATGAAGTTTATTAGTGTGCGTGATTTGAGGAGCAAGTCGGCTCAAGTTTGGAAACAGCTTCCCCAGGAAAGGGAGATGATCATTACGAGCAATGGGCGGCCTATCGCCATCATTGCGGCAATCAGCGATTCGGACCTGGAAGAATCGCTATCGGCATTTCGTCAAGCGCGAGCGGTCGAGGCGGTGACAAGTCTTCAGCGCCGGTCCGTGGAGATGGGGACCGACAAGATGACGATGGATGAAATAGATGCCGAGATCAAAGCTGTCCGCAGGAAGCGCGCTCGATGAAAATTGTTCTTGATACCAACGTTCTTGTCGCTGGCCTTTTATCGCCATTCGGCCCGTGTGGCGAAATCGTCCGTATGGTTTCCTCAGGTGAAGTGACGCTCTGTTTTGACGCGCTTATTTTGGCCGAATATAGCGAAGTCTTGTATCGGTCCAAATTCGGGTTTGACAAAGACAAGGTCGCTGCCCTCCTAGACCATATCGAGCACCGCGGCCACACAGTGGCCTCCTCACCACTCCGTCACTCTCTGCCTGACCCTGACGACGAACCCTTCCTGAAGGTTGCCGTTTCCGGAAAGGCGGTATGCCTCGTCACCGGAAATGCTTCTCATTTTTCCGCCAAACTGTGTGAAGGCCGGAAGGTTCTTTCTCCAAGCGGATTTTTGACTTTTTACAAGGCGCAGCAAAAACTCAAGAGCAAATAAGTTGTTTTAGAACCTACGTTGTCCCCGTTGTCGCGTTGTCGTTGCGACGTAAAAAAATTCATGCGTTTGTATTAATACAAAAAGGAAGGGGTCATCTTTTGTGGCAGAAAATACCATGAGGGTTTTTCTAATTTCAATTCTTATGATCATAGCTTTCGGCGGGGGTTTATACATTCGCACTTTTTTCACGAGAAGGGCTATTTTTAAAGTGATAGAGATTTTTTATCGACATAATGCTCTGGGGATTAATGGCGCCAAGACGCTGCACGAGCTTGGGCTTGAGCGCCCAGATTTTTTCCAAAGGATGACGAGACCCCGTGATTATAAACAGTATGCCCTGCAAATTCTGATAAAAAGAGGCATTATTTTTGAGAATGAGGATGGAAGGTTGTATATAGTTGAAGAGAAACTGGATCAAAACTTGAGAAGTAAAAGGAATGATCTGGTTTCACACGGAAGGTCATCATGATCTTGCCTTTCTTCACACATACTTTTTTGCCTCGATGCCTTTCACCCATTTCTGAGTGCCCCATGGCAAAGGCTCAATGGTAGGGAGAGTAGAAGGCGGACCATAGGCGACGTCCATAAAGTCATAAGTTGACAGTGTACCAAAAGTAGGAAATTAGGGAGAACCCCTTATTATTTTTCATCATATGATGCAGTGTGTCCGAGGATGGGATGTCCAGCCTCGGTTGTCTCCACATATATTACCATCTTACCCATTTCATCACTCTACATCAAGTTCCATTTCTGCCTGCGTTATATATTCTGCTCGCACCTCATTTACATGCCCATCAATTAGGGGCATCTCCGTTCTATGTTCAATTGTAACCTTTCCTGAGCCTTTTCCGTCTTAAGAGTAAAAATCCAACGAAAGGAAGGCATGGGTCGTGGATGAGAAAACCCAATTCGAAAGGGGTGAAAAGAAGATGCTTTACTATGTATTCGGCGGGGACCCAATTCAGGAGTAAAAGTTTTGTTCTATTATTTCGATACCTATCGAAATATCCAAGAGGAGATCTCTCATGACAGACCAGCAAAAAAATGAAATGGGCGGATATCAATCAATGGGAGGTGGTTGTATGTCCTGGGTTAGGAAAAGATATAGTCGTGCCAAGCTTGGTATCTTTCTCGTCGTGATCGGGCTGCTCTGGTTTGGCCAGAGAGTTGAATGGTTCCCTTCAAAGGTCTTTGGACCCTTGGTTCTATTAACTTTCGGTGTCTGGATGGTCATTCTTTCACGCCTTCACAAAAGGCAGCCACCTCCGGAGGGAGAGACCAATCATGAGTCCCCCATGTGAAGAGTTCTCATTTCGGAATGATGCGGAGGGAACCCAAATCGATCATCCGTGAGATAGCCTTAGCACACAGAATGTTTTCCCTGATAGAAGAGATACAGAAGGCATTGGTAAACAGAAATGAGAAGATGATCTATCCATAGCTGGAAAGGCTGGCAGAAAGGAGAGGAATTGTCATGATGGAACAGATAGAGAAATTAACACAATATGCAGAGGCTGATAGGAATGAGAGGTTACATCTGTTTTTACAGTTTCCTGATCTGAGGGACGTTTTTCAACAGATTGAACGAAAAGATTTGACCGCTCAAATGGGGTTTGGATCTTTGGGTAAACAGGACAATATAGAAAAATGTTCTCCGTTCGTATCGCTCCTCAAAGGAGTTTATCGTCGAATCGTCGAGAGGAAAACATTGCCAAAATGTTTAACTTTTTTTCTACAGTTGCTGTGGGGCAGTATTTTGTAAGTACCTGTAAACACTAAAAGTGTTCTTTGAAAATTCCATAAATGATCAAAAATGTGGTGCCACAGAATGTGCTAAATTATATTGACAGAGACGTAGATTTTAAGTATTATTGGGGTGTCCTTAATGGGAGGCCCCATGTTTGCAAGAATCAAAAAATCCGGTCAGCATCAGTACCTCCAAATCGTGGAGAACCACCGAGAAGGTTCAAAGACCGTCCAGCGTGTCATCTCTACGATCGGCCGAATGGATCAATTACAGGCCAAAGGGGATATTGAAAATGTTATCCGATCCCTCTCCCGGTTCTCCGAAAAGGTCCTGTTGATTTTGTCCGGTAAGAGTGAGATCCATGCCTTTGCGAAAAAGATCGGTCCCTCCCTGATCTTCGAGAGACTCTGGGAAGAGCTGGGGATCGGAAAGATCATCCAGGGGCTTCTGGAAGGCAGGAAGTTCGAGTTCGATGTGGAGAGAGCCATCTTTCTGACCGTCCTGCATCGGCTCTTTGCATCCGGTTCTGACCGTTCCTGCGACAAGTGGCACCAGGATTATCGGATTGACGGAGGGGAGGATTTGTCCCTGCATCATCTTTATCGGGCCATGGCGTTTCTGGGGGATGAGATCGAAGACCAGAAGGACAAGACGCCCTTTGCCCCCCGATGTACCAAGGATCTAATTGAAGAAGAGATGTTTCATGGACGTCGGGATCTGTTCACGGGTCTTGACCTCGTCTTCTTTGATACGACCTCGATCTACTTCGAGGGAGAAGGAGGAGAGAGCTTAGGTGAAAAGGGGCACAGTAAGGATCATCGTTCGGATTTGAACCAGATGGTGGTAGGTGCCGTCCTGGATGAGGATGGCAACCCCATCTGTTGCGAGATGTGGCCGGGCAACACGGCAGATGTCAAGACCTTGATTCCTGTGGTCGATCGGATCAGAAGCCGTTTCCATATTGGGCGGTTCTGCATGGTAGCGGATCGGGGGATGATCAGCGAAGAAACGATGAACGAATTGGATCAGAGGAAGATACCCTATATTCTGGGGGCACGGATGAGGAAGGTCAAAGAGATCCGAGATGAGGTTCTGTCCCGAGCGGGACGATATACGGAGGTCCATTCGGAGGGACGATCATCGAAAGATCCAGCCCCGCTCAAGGTCAAGGACGTCCGGGTGGATAACCATCGATATATTCTTTGCTTAAATGTGAAGCAAGCCAGAAAGGAAGCGTTGGATCGGCAGGTGATTGTGGATACCTTAAAGAAGCAGCTTAAAAAGAACCCCAAAGCTCTGATCGGTAACAGAGGCTATCGGAAGTATCTGAAACTGGATCGTGATCATCTCCGTCTCGATCAGGACAAGATTGATGGGGAAGAGAGATTCGACGGGAAATGGGTTCTGAGGACGAATACCTCTTTATCTCCAGAGCAGGTGGCCCTCAAGTACAAAGAACTCTGGCAAGTGGAACAGGTCTTCAGAGAGGTCAAGTCGGTTCTGGAAACACGCCCCGTCTTCCACAAGTGTGACGAGACCATCCGAGGCCATGTGTTCTGCAGCTTTCTTGCCCTTGTCCTGAGGAAAGAATTGGATCGACGTCTTGATCAGGCGGGGCGATGTTTTGAATGGGGAGACATCAAACAAGATTTGAAATCGCTTCAAGAGATTGTCATAGAAGAACACGGCAAGTCCCTCGTTGTCAGAAGTGAATGTAAAGGGACCTGCGGTAGGGTCTTTCAATCTGTAGGGGTAGCCATCCCTCCCACGATTCGGGAAATATAATGCAATATGAATTTGTCAAAGAGCCATCTGTGGTGCCAAGAACCTTTGGGGCACCTCTATCTAATTGTAATCACAGAAAATTATTTTTCTAACTGTAGAAGATCAGTTTAAGACTCTCTCAACACGAAACCGGTTGAAAGATATTTTTGCACTTTGTGCCCCCCCCCAAGAATCGTGCACCCTTCCTCCCGTATGCCCGAAATAAATTGCATCCTACCTCAGGCGAAGTTGCATTTTCACCTATGTCGCCTAATTCATTCCAAGGGGGCGCGCAGTGTCAATCGGGGTAGAACTGTGGTTCTGTAGGAGACGAGATGGACATTGCCTGTGGGTTTCCGAACCGGTTCCGGTACGCATTGATGATCCTCTGGATTTTCGCGCTGCTGGGCTGGTTCCTCTCATGGACTATTACGATGACCACTGTCGGCTGCTTCACGATCGTTCCGCTCGATTTCTCCATCTGGCCGTAGGCGTTCAACACGGTCAGTCCCTTCGGGAATTCCTTGGTTACAACCTTTTCGAGGAAATCCGATAACTCGGAATCCGAGACCTGTCCGCCTACCGGTATGCTCCTGCCGAAGTAGATCTCAGTCTTAATCCATTGGGTCGCACCCGGTGCGCTCTCTCCCCATCCGTACCCCGCGATGGAAAAGAGGGCCAGCACCGCGGCCACGATTACCGCGATGATCATAAGACTATGGGGGCCGCTCTTCACGAAAACCGCCTCCTTCCGATCAGTGATGAAGCCCCCGTATCGGATGCGTTGATCATACGAAAGAAAGGGGTTGTGGGTCAAGAAAAAAGACCCCAAGAGATGGGAGTCATTGAATGATCATAGAGACCTAAGATTGTTGAAGGTCAATGGGAAGTGGGAGCAGGAATGCCCAATGAAAAAATCCAGTCGAAGCCCTTTTTCCCTTGACAAAAATTTTTGCTTTTGGTATCTAAGGAAAGGTTTCGAACGATCATTCGCTAACAAATCTAAAAGATTCTCATGCTTTCTATTAATCTTTGTGGGTATCTGATTTATTCTTCCCTTTTTAAAAACGAACGGGTAAGTGCTACAACATCGATTGCCGAATTTTATGTTTAATATGTGTCAAACCGATAACCCTTTTTAAGAATCCGAGGTAACTCATTCGGGTCATTGATAAGGGAAAGGGATAACCGAATCATTCCGAGAACAGACTTGAATTTGATGGGGACCGGTAACGATTTCACCCCGGACATCAGTATAGACGAGGGTCTTGGGAAGCTTAATGGATCAGAATTCTGTTGCTTTCGATATCCTCTTCTTTCGAACCGTACATGAAA
>CAWGWZ010000017.1:0-56009 GCA_963826305.1 uncultured delta proteobacterium
ATACAGGAGGTGTTCCTAATTTCCATTTTAACTGGCCTATTTTTAGTTCTATCAGATTT
Source organism: uncultured delta proteobacterium (assembly GCA_963826305.1). Taxonomy (GTDB): domain Bacteria; phylum Desulfobacterota; class BSN033; order BSN033; family UBA1163; genus CAWGWZ01. The sequence continues at coordinate 60 of CAWGWZ010000017.1, forward strand.
TACGGGGGCACAAAAAATTTTAAATCATTTTGAATTTGTGTCGGGATATATTATTAAATTCCCATTAATTCTGCTGAATCAGTGTATGGAATAATTGTACCATTGGGTTGTTTCTTCCAGATTTTTTCTTTATGGGCGGCATCGTATACCATTCGCTCTTCAGGAAATTTCATAGCAATCCGAGTGACAATCCTTTTTTCCTCCGGGCTAAGAGGCTCTTCCTTTGACTCATCAGCCTTTATGATGTCATCAATCAAGTCCTTATAATTATTCAGCTGAGGCCCATAAGGAAGAGCAGCATAGGTAGAACCGGTCATGCTTTCCCCTGTTTCGCGGTGCGCTACCATGTCCGCATACCACAAGTACTTTGCTGCAAAGAGCATCTTATCATTTTTCTTTAAAATATGTTTACCAACGACAGACTCAAATTCTTTTAAAACCAACTTTATCCTTGGGATCGAAAAGGCTCGATTTCCGGTGCAGTTATCTCCGACACTTTGGTCTCCAAGGGCAATCCGAAGGGCTCGGTCCATCGACTTGCTCTGAACGGTGCCTCCTTCCCACCTCTTGATGCTTGCAATTCCAACATTCATTCTCTTGGCAAGAGCCTCCTGGGTCAAATTTAATTTCTTCCTCTTCTCAACGATTTCCTCTCCCGTTAGCAGATTGACTGCCTTACGATAGGCTTCTGAAATCGCCTTCTGAATATCTGCCGTTTGGTTGACTGTTCCTGCCTCCATACCGCAACCCCTGCACACATACTGATTTGTCGGAACCGTTATATTAATACCACGAAAAGTCATTCTCTTTTTTACTCTTATAATCACCATTTTCCCATGTCCATTAGGACAGTTCATTCCATTTTCTTTCATTTCAGCCTCCCCCAGTCTCTTTTCGGTCTTCATGGAGAGACACGAGCCAAAACTTGTCTTCTTTAAAAGTAAACTTCAAATAAACTCGACATCCTAACTTTTCACTTAACCACCGGAAGGCCAAAAGCTCACAATCCTTTATTTCATCTTCATAAGAACGTTATGGGGGATATTGTCCCACATAATCATTCGGTTTTATCTCTCCCAAGAGATCGTTAAGAATATCCGAGATGTTTCGAAGGTTAATGCCTAATTCCAATGTGTCAGCAGCGACACTAACTGGATTCAAGACAGAAATTCGATTTTCTGATACCGCCTCTTTTGCCTGCTTTATCTTACGGTTGATTTCTTTATAAGAAGGCCGATCCATATCTATTATGGTATCAATTGATACCTTTGTCAACACAAAAATTGGTTAGATAACCGATGCCAAAAGTGGCGAACTGATCCCGGGTAAGCTCGGTTCTTGTAAGTTTTCCTCGGATTAAGGGGGCAGGGTCCATCTCTCCCAGATAACATCGTCACAGGGAAAAACAGAAAAGTGGAACATTGGGGAAAAACCCAGCATTCCATTATTCAAATATTCCATCGTTCCAATCAGGTTAATCCAATTTGGAGAGAGGAATGCCTCCGCGCCCCAGATTTTCCTTAGGGACTTCGTTGAGGACAATGTGAACCCGGTCTTTCGGAATCTGAAGAGTATCGGCAATTGCATCGGTGACGTTCTTAATCAGTTCCTCTTTCTTCTCTGGAGTTCTCCCTGGAAGCAAACTGATCTGGACAATGGGCATCGATGACTCCTTTCTGTATTGCGGATTTCGGATTGCGGACTGCGGAATTTAAATTTAAAATCGAAAAACTCCGCAATTAGCATTCTGCATTCCGCATTGGCTACGGTCTAAACACCTTCCACCAGGCGTCCTTGCCGTACCCGAATTTTTCCAAGATCTCAAGAGCTAACTGTAACCCATCGGAGACCCGCTCCTCCAGAATCCCCGGTGCGGTGAAGACATAGACCACAATATTTTTGCTTGTTGGCTCCACTCTCGTTTTGAAATCCGGACCCTGAAAGAGGGAACAGACAATCCCTTCTCCATCACGGAGAACGATTTCATCTTCTTTGCAGCGGATCATCTTCCCCGAGACTCCCTGAAAGGTCTCTCCTTCCTGAGCGAGGTCAAGCTTCCATTCGCCCTGGAAACGATCCAGATCCTGTATGGCCATGAGAATTCCATGGCACATCTCCGCAATGATATGGGCATCGATATAGAGGTTCACAATCGGAAATCCCATTTCAATGGCTCGCTTAAAATGACTGGGGAGGGGACAGGGATACCCCCATTCCTTGAAAAATTGATCGTAGAGATTGATCCGCTCCTCAAGTTGGGCAAGGCTGGCTCTCCTCTTCATCTTGCGAAGGAGCTCTCTTTTATAAAGTTTGAATGATTCGCTCTTCTCAAAATAGGTGCAATTCTGGATCGTTCCGATTCCAAAACTCAGGTTCGGAAATCGTTGACGATAAGCATTGGTGATGGTTAGATAAACTTCTCTCATGATGATAATTTGTTTTCCCCTATCTGCCTTTAATGAAATTCCTCACCCGCACCCTCTCCTGCAAGGGGGAGAGGGGAAGAGTTGGTTCAATCCACCCCTTCACTCGGTGACAGGTTTGCAGAGTAAGGTTTCGTCCTCTAATTTCTCACCAAACCTTCTCACCACCTCCTCCACGGTGAGGCGGCTCTTCTCGTCATCCTTCACATCAAACTGAATTTTCCCTTCGTGAAGCATGATCATTCGATCCCCGAAATTGATCGCCTGAAGCATATTGTGGGTGACCATGATCGTCGTGAGTCTGTTCTCTCTGACGATTCGGCTCGTCAGATCGATGACCTTCTCCGCCGTCTTGGGATCGAGAGAGGCAGTATGTTCATCCAAGAGCAAAAGTTTGGGCAGAGAGAGGGTCGCCATCAGCAGGGTGAGGCACTGGCGTTGGCCACCGGATAGGAGGCTGACATGGTCTGAGAGACGGGTCTCCAAGCCCAATTCAAGCGTTTTCAAAAGTCCCCTGTATCGGTCTCTCTGCCTTTTCGTCACCCCCCAGGAGAGTCCCCTCCGCGCTCCTCTCAGTTCGGCCATGGAAAGATTTTCCTCAATGGTCATAGAAGAAGCCGTCCCCATCAAAGGATTTTGAAAAATCCTTCCGAGGTATTTCGCCCTCCGGTGTTCCGGGAGAAGCGTCACCTCCTTGTCGTCGATGAAGATCCTCCCCTCATCCGCAAGATAGGTCCCGGCAAGCAGGTTGAGCAGGGTAGTTTTGCCTGCCCCATTTGACCCGATCACGGTGACGAACTCCCCCCTTTTAACTTCGAGCCCGACCCCATCGATCGCCGCCTTCTCATCGATCGTATTACGATTGAATATCTTTCTCAGATTTTGGATGACGACCATCTCTTCCATAAGTCCATTTTAAATCTTAGATTGCAGATTTCAGATTTTAGTTTTGCTTTTCGTTCCCCAATCCGCAATCCGAATTCCGCAATAGAAGTTAGATGCCTCTCAGATGAAGCCTCTCCTCTTTTCCCTTCTTGAGGGCAGGAAAGCCCAGAGCGAGGATGACCATGACCCCTGTGGCCATCTTGAGGTCGGTAGGTGCCAGACCCAGCCAGAGACCCACCGTGATAATCAATCGGTAGATAAAAGAACCAAGGATGGCAGCAAAGGTGCTCATCCCTACGGACCTCGCTCGGAGCAAGGTCTCTCCAATAATGATGGCAGCCAGCCCAGCCACGATCATGCCGATGCCCATTCCGATATCTGCAAACCCCTGGTGTTGGGCCACCAGCGCTCCGGAGAGGGCAACAAAGGCATTCGAGATCCCCAACCCCAAGATGGTCATACTGTCTGTGTTCACCCCCAAAGTCCGGATCATCTGTTCGTTGTCACCCGTAGCCCTCATGGCCAATCCAATCTGTGTGTGAAGAAAGAGGTCGGTCAGGAACTTGCAGGCAAAGACGATCAAACCGAAGAAAACGACAATGGATAGCCATCTCATCTCCATCTGTTCAAAGGGAGTGAAGATCGTGACATCGTTGATAAGGGGGGTATTGGATCGGCCCATCACCCTCAGATTGACAGAGTAGAGGATCGTCATGATCAAGATTCCTGCTAAGAGACTATTGATCTTGAGTCGTGTATTCAGGATGCCCGTGGCACAGCCTGCCGCAAATCCAATGAGCATTGCCAGGATGATTCCGGTCAAGGGCTGAAAGCCTAAGACAATCAATCGGGCCACGACAGCCCCGCCCAGGACGAAACTTCCATCGACGGTCAAATCCGGAAAGGCCAGGATTCGAAAGCTGATGACAATCCCCAGGGCCACCAGTGCATAAGCCAACCCCTGTTCTACAGAGATTTGAAGTATACCGAGGAGAATATCCATGGAATATCAATCTATCTCCCTCCCCCTTACACGGGGGAGGGAGAAGCGATTTGGAATGGACGCGCAGATCCTATTCTTTGATGACATTTTCTGCTTTTTTCAGAAGGTCAGGGGGAATAACGATTCCTTGTGCCTTCGCCGCCTTTTCGCTGACGACCAAGCTGAACTTCTCCGCCGGCCCCCAGGGTATCTCCCCAGCTTTTTTGCCTTTGAGGATCTGGGCAGCCTTCTTTCCGGCTGAATAGCCGATCAGGAAGTAATCCAACCCATACGCAGCGATTGCACCTCTCGGGACGCTGCCCACATCACCGGCGAAGAGAGGGATCTTTTTCTCATTGCATACCTTCACAATCGCCTCGAAGGCTGAGACCGCCGTGTTGTCCGAAGTGATGTTGATCGCCTGGATTCCTTTCCCCGCTAAGGACTGAGCTGCCTGCATGACCTCGGCACTGGTGGAGATCGTGGCTTCGGTCAATTCAACGCCCAATTTTTTTGCAGCTTCTTTCATCTCCTTGATGTGAACGACGGAATTCGCATCTCCGGCGTTATAGATCGTCCCCCATTTTTTTGCCTTCGGAACGAATTTTGTATACATCTCAAATTGGAGGTAAATAGGCCAACGGTCGCTGACGCCGGTGACATTCGTTCCGGATTTCGTCCCAGGAGGACTGGTTTTCGGAACGAGTCCTGCATCCACCGGATCGGTGACCGAGGAGAAAACGACGGGAATGTTCTTGATCGTCTTCACAACCGCCTGGGAGGTGGGGGTAGCGATGCTGTGGATTAGACCCACTTTCGCATCCAGGAACTTCTGAGCGATGGTTTGGGCATTCGCCATATCCCCTTGGGCATTCTGGCGATCATAGGTGACATTGGCCCCTTCTTTAAAACCCGCTTCAGCCAATGCCTTTTCAAATCCCTTCGCATCTGCATCCAAGGCCGGATGGGAGACGATCTGGGTAACGCCGATTTTGATCATCTTTGCTTTTTTCTCTTGGGCCATGGACATCCCAACCGAAATGACGAGTAATAAGATCAGAATAGGACATAATTTTTTCAGCATAATAATACCTCCTTTTTCAACTTTTTAACTCTTCACTCTAAACTCATAACTCTTAACTAATTTTAAGCACCTCCTTTCTTCTGAAAAGCTCTCTTGACCCCCCCGATCAAAACAGATAAGAAATACCATCTTTTCGAAACCCTGTCAATTTCCCTTCATTACCCCTCGCCCCAGCGGGGAGAAGAAGTGAAAAAATTGCTCAAGGGCGACAGGCTGGGCGGGGGATATTGGGCGGATTTCCGGGAAGCCGCCGCCAGGCGGGAGTCTTCCCAAAGTTTTAGAGCGGCGCATTCTTTGCGTTTAGCTGTGGCGATTGATACTATTCAATGGAATAGCCTGCTTACGCCGTTTGGTTACCCTTATCCTTTCAAATGATCCGCAATTGTAAAACTTTGAAGATATCCTTGGCCAACCTTCTCCTGAATAATTTCGCAGCTTCAGGGGAAGATGGGAGGAGGGAGGTTTGACTTGAAGCCGAGACCCAGTTGATATAAATTAAGATCTATGGTTGCCCTTCTTTTTTTTCTTTCCCTTGGGATCATTGCGGTCTCCACCGCCTCCATCTTTATCAAGCTGAGCGATGCACCGACATTGATCATCGCCACCTACAGGATGGCCCTCGCTTCCCTGATCTTGCTACCCTTTGCCAGTTATCGGAAGATCTGGAGCGGATGGAGAATGAGCGATCTGGGATGGTTCGTGCTTTCCGGTCTCTTCCTGAGCCTCCATTTCGCCTTCTGGATCGCCTCTCTGAAATACACCTCTGTGGCGAGTTCAGTGGTCCTGGTCACCACCCACCCAATCTTTGTTGGAATGGGGGCCTGGCTCTTTTTGAGAGAGCGGCTGGGCCTCAATTTGCTTTTGGGGATTCTTCTCTCAGTTCTGGGCAGCGGATTGATTGGCTATGGAGATATGGCCTTATCGAAGGACGCATTGATAGGAGATGGCTTGGCCCTCCTCGGCGCAGTGACTGCCTCAGGATATTTTCTGGTGGGAAGGAAAATGAGGCGGAGTCAGGATCTCCTCTCTTATATCTTCCCGGTTTATTCAACAGCCGGATTGTTATTAATTATCTTCTCCATTTTTTTTCAAAAACCCTTCTTCGGATATTCTCCATCAACCTATCTCTTTCTTTTTCTGCTTGCCCTCATCCCTCAACTGATCGGCCACACGGCATTCAACTGGGCTTTGAAATACCTTCCCGCATCGATGGTCGCAATTACCATTTTAGGGGAGCCGATAGGGTCCACGATCCTGGCCTATTTTATCTTAGGCGAAGGTCTGACCACCTGGAAAGTCTTAGGCGGAATATCAATCTTCATCGGAATTTTGATCGCCCTGAAAAAAGCAGCGTTGAAATCGTGACAAAATATATAAAAAGGAAGCCTTGTAAAAAAACCTTTTTTTTGATAAAAATTAAATACAGATGAATACGAATCAAATGCAAAACGATTTAGCGTTCCTAAAAGTTTTTCCAAAAGACGCAAACGGAATGTATATAATCTATGAGCTTTTTTCATTTGATAATCTATTTAGACTGCTTTTGAAGAATGGCTTTGACAATGAAGAAGCCTTATATTTTATTCTAAGGGGCTGTTCGTTAAGTGCTTTAGTGTTTCAAGAAAGGATTCATAATAAAAGATATAAAAGGCTCTCTGCTATGGATGCATTACCTCCGGATTTGGCTGCTCATAAAGCACGACTTATTTACGATTTGATCAGCATAAGATAAATATTTATCGGACTTCTTCTAGAATTAATATTTTATCTTTCGCGTAATACTCCACAAAGGTTATGGTATTTTCTCTCAGAGTGTCTACTTTTTTACAGAGGTCATTGTATTTTTCAAAAATCAGTCGCTTATGTTGGCTGTTATCGTTGTCCTTCGAATAAACTAAATAGAAATTAAATCTTTTCAAATTATTATCTGATTTTATTCTGTCAGAAAAGAGAGAATAATATAGATGTTTCTTAATTTCTTTTTCTATTTGTGGAATGATATTGTTTGCCAATTTATCTTTTTTCAATTCAAAAACATTTATACTGTCTTTATTTAAAATCACTATGTCTGAGGGGTAGGCATTTCCAAAAATAAATTGGTTGTAGATTTCCGAAAATTGTAAATCATTGCTTTTGTATTTGTTGAGCAACTTGTCAAGGTTTTTATACTCTTCACTTTTGGCATTTTTTAGAGAAAGAATTATGTACGATTCCAGATCGCTCTCTGAAGAAAAATAATGTCTTTTATCAAGTTTATTTTTGTCCCAGATGTAGTGGCAGTGGATATCAACCAAATCCCCCCTTAATTCTCTTACTTCAATATCATTATGATATTTAGAACCAAGCTGTTGAAAGGTATTTAAAATAGCTTCACCCTCATCCTCGGTCAGACAGATGCAATGCAAATGTTTGTTTTGTTGAATTAAATTGATTATCTTAGAATAAAAAATTAATTTCTCTGATCGGATACCGTTTAGATAAAGATCCGTTTCCTCGATTGTTTTTATCGTCTCTATAAACTTGAATTGAATACGATAGAAATATTTTTGTTGTGGATAAATTATGTCTTTGTTATAGAATAAATCTTTAGTAACCTGGAGAGGGCCGAAAAGATTCTGGGATTTATAGTTAAATTGAGAAAGAAAAATGGTGTCGCCCACATTGATGTTGGCTAACCAATTTGATTGGGTTGCACCGTAAGTTAAATATTCTAAGCATTTATCAGCAAATTTAGTTGTTGTGACAATATAATATCTCATGTCCCAAGACTAGCAAAGGGCATGAAGCTTGTCTAGTAATCTTTTATGCAAAAATAGAAATACCCTGATAATTTCAGTAGTTGTGAGGATAAAAATATGAGATTCGTCGTCCATGAACACCACGCTACCCGGCTCCATTACGATTTTCGGCTCGAAATCGCCGGGGTCCTCAAGTCCTGGGCCATCCCAAAGGGACCTTCCATGAACCCTACAGAAAAAAGGCTTGCCGTCATGGTGGAGGATCATCCCCTCGAATATCGGGATTTCGAAGGGATCATTCCTCAGGGACACTACGGCGCTGGACCTGTCCTCATCTGGGACTCTGGCGAGTTTCAACCAGAAGGAGATCCGGAAACCGCATTGAAAAAGGGAAGACTAAGTTTCGCTTTAGACGGAAAGAAATTAAAGGGTGGCTTTTCTCTCATCCTAATGAAAGGAAGAGGGAAAGGGAACGATTGGCTTCTGATTAAGGGACAGGATTCCTTTGTAAAAAAGGATTGGAAAATGGAAGAAGCCCTGACACCGCCGAGGAAGAAAAAGCTTGTTGAAAAGATACCGCCCTGTGAAACCAGTTGACCTCAGCAAGGTAAGCACCAAATCACAAGCACCAAATACCAAATAAACACCAATGACCAATGTTCGAAATTCCAAACAAAGTCATTTAGGTCAATTGGAGCTTGGAGTTTATTGGGGATTTGGAATTTGGAATTTAAAACCTCTTAGCATCGAAACAATGGGAGTTGTACCGGTGTCCTTCGTCGTACGGCGGCCTTCACCCTTCCGGAGCTACAAAGATCTGCTTTCAGGTCTGGATTCTTGCATTGACAGACCAGGGCAGTCATACCGAACCCTCTTGCAATCTTCTTGATCCTTTCATACCCCTTTTCTCGAATAAGTTTGGAAAGGAGTTTCGTCTTTGTCGAAGAACCGATGGCCTTCCACTCCTGGGTTCTAAAACAGGATTCGATGAGCCTTCGATGACGAGGTGAGAGTTCCCGCATCAGCTGTTTCCGAATAGCAGGGCGGAGGTGGAGGTAACTCAGGGTTACCCTCTTCACGCCCAACCCTTTTAATCGTCCGAGAAGGCGCATCATTTCCGCTTCCGTATCGGTGACGAAGGGGATGATGGGATCGATTTTTATTTCCGAAGAAATCCCAATCTCTCCCAGTCTCTGAATATTTTCTATCCGCTTCTCAGGGGAAGGAGTTCCGGGTTCGTACTCTTCCCAGTATCGATCGGATAGGGAGACCACTCCAATCTGAGCCAGTATTTTCTCCGGAGATCGACCGAAGAGATCAATAAACCGCTGAGGGATCATCCCTTTGGTCAAAAAGGAGATTCCGATCCCGTGACCCAAAAGAGTCCGGAAAACTTCATAGGTGACAGAGAGAATATCGGGATGGGATTGGAAGCAATCTGAAGAGGTGTTCAAGATGACCCATTGGGGGATCGTTCTTTTTCTCCTCAACTCCTCTTCCAAGAGATGCGGCAAATTAACGTAGAGATGGACCTCTCCTTCTCTGGGGGCCTGACTGTATCCTCGGGCATAACAGTAGGTGCATCGAAAGAGACAGCCATTGGTGATATTGAGGGTAGGGATTCCCTCGAGGCAACCGAAGTTTGCTGGGGTAAGAACCTTGCCCTTCCTCAATCTTGGAAGAATTTCGTAACGATCCAACCAATCCAACCCCTGTGGGACTTTGGACTAAAAAGGTCCTATTTGCGGAAGCGATTGCTTATCTTCTTCTGGAAAGCATCCAGATATGTATAAACCACTGGAGTAATATAGAGGGTGATTAATTGCGAAAAGAGGAGTCCTCCCAGAACGGCAAGACCCAGGGGGCGGCGAGATTCTGATCCGGCTCCAAAACCCCATGCGATGGGCAGCGTAGCCATGAGAGCGGACATGGTGGTCATCATGATCGGACGGAACCGAATGAGACAACCCTGATAAATCGCATCGCGGGCACTTTTGCCTTCCCTTCTCTCAGCATCCAGTGCAAAATCGATCATCATGATCGCATTCTTTTTAACGATGCCAATCAGCATGATGACCCCGACAAAGGCATACACATTCAGATCGATATGGAAGATCATCAATGTCAGCAAAGCACCGAATCCGGCAGAAGGAAGGCCTGAAAGGATGGTCAAAGGATGGATGAAGCTTTCGTAAAGAATCCCCAGAACGATATAAATGACCAAAATGGCCATGATCAATAAGATGCCGAGACCCTGCATGGAGGATTGGAAGGCCTGAGCAGTTCCTTGGAAGCTTGTGCTGATCGTTGAGGGAAGTGTCTTTGCAGCTACTTTTCGAACGACGTCCACAGCCTGCCCGAGGGAGACGCCGGGCCTGAGGTTAAAAGAGATGGTGACGGAGGTGATCTGCCCAAGGTGGTTCACAGTGAGAGGCCCCACCCCTTTCGTAATATTAGCCACCGCATTCAAGGGGACGAGCGAGCCATTGGATGAACGGATATAGAGCAAAGATAATGCATTAGGGTCGAGTTGGTACCGGGGATCAAGTTCCATGATCACCTGATACTGATTGTTTGGAGCGAAAATGGTGGAGATCTGGCGCGCACTATAAGCCGTGTAAAGCGCATCTTCCACCTGTTGGGCTGTCACACCGAGGGCTGAGGCCTTGTCCCGGTCGATCCCGATATTGGCCTGAGGGTTCGAAATTTGAAGGTCACTGGTCACGTCTTGTAGCTCTGGCAACTCCCGCAACTTCGCCTCGAGCAAAGGGGCGTTTCCAAAGAGTTCCTTCGTGTTGGGACTCTGGAGAGTAAACTGATACTGACTCTTTGAGAGCGTTCCTCCAATGCGGATCGGTAAGAAATTTTGCAAAAAGACCCGTATTCCAGGAACAGTCGCCAGTTTCGGCCGGAGTTCTTGGAGGATCTCGTCCGCATTCAGACGGCGCTCCGACCTCGGCTTTAAACGAAGAAAGACACGGCCTATATTATACCCGACCATGCTACCCGCAGGCCCTACTCCCGACATAAAGGAATCCACATGCGGGTCATCGCGGAGGATGGCAGCCACCGCTTGCTGATGCTTGACCATGGATTCGAAAGAGATTCCCTGGACCGCCTCTGTGAAACCGAAGAGCTGACCCGTATCCTCGCTTGGGAGAAACCCTTTCGGGACGGTCATAAATAGATAAATCGTCACTGCAAAGATAAGGTTTGAGATGACGAGGGTGGTTAAACGGTGCTGCAAAACAACTTTAAGACTCCAATCATATCCACGGAGCATCCCATCGAAAAATCGCTCTGATAAATCGTAAATTCGACCATGATGCGCCGTCTTTGAGGGCCGTAGGAATCTGCTGCAGAGCATGGGAGTCAGGGTCAAAGAAACAAAACCAGAGACCAGAATGGCAATGCTGATCGTTACAGCGAATTCGTGAAGCAATCGCCCAATGATCCCTCCCATAAAGAGCACGGGAATAAAGACAGCGACAAGAGAAAGGGTCATAGAGATGATGGTGAAACCAATCTCTTTTGATCCGTTGAGGCTCGCCTCTAAAACCCCTTCCCCCATCTCAATATGACGGACGATATTTTCGAGCATGACGATGGCGTCATCGACCACAAAACCAACCGAGAGAGTCAAGGCCATAAGGGAAAGGTTGTCGAGGCTGAAGCTTAAAAGATACATGGCAGCGAAGGTGCCCACAATGGAGAAAGGAAGTACCAGGCTCGGAATGAGGGTGGAGGAGACGTTTCGAAGGAAGAGGAAGATAACCAGAACGACCAGGCAGAGCGATAAAAACAGGGTGAACTTAACATCCCTCACGGAATCACGGATCGAGACGGAACGGTCGTAGAGAGAGGCGAGATTGATCGCTGCCGGCATCTGCGCTCGAAATGTGGGGAGAAGTGCCCTGATGGAATCAACGACTTGAACGGTGTTCGTTCCTGGTTGGCGCTGGATGGCCAGAACAATGGCACGGCTCTCATTAAACCAATTGGCGATCTTATCATTCTCTACGCTATTGATCACCCTGCCGATCTCCCGGAGGCGCACGGGTGAACCATTCCGGTAGGCAACAATCAGGGGTTGGTAAGCCTCTGCCTCCATCAACTGACCATTGGCCTGAAGAGTGACCGCCTGATGGGTCCCCCATAAAGTGCCTGTAGGCAGGTTGACGTTTCCTCTCTGGACGGCATTTGAGGCTTCATCGATTCCGATGCCTCGCGTCGCAAGGGCTTGGGGATCAAGCTGGATGCGGACAGCAAACTTCTGAGCCCCATAGATCAGAACCTGGGCAACGCCACTGAGCATTGAGATGTGAGGGGCAATGAAGGTATCCGCATATTCATTTACCACAGAGAGGGGAAGAGTTTGAGAACTCATAGCCAGATAGAGAACGGGTTGGTCGGCAGGATTGACCTTCTGATAGGAAGGAGGATACGGCAATTCTGGAGGGAGTTGGGTCGAGGCCTTGGTGATCATCGCCTGAACATCCTGGGCAGCAGCATCAATGTTTCGGCTCAGGTTGAATTGGAGGGTGACCAGGGTAATTCCCAAGGCATTCGTCGATGTCATGGAGTCCAGGCCTGCAATGGTAGAGAATTGCCTCTCGAGTGGAGTCGCCACAGAGGAGGCCATGGTCTCAGGGCTTCCACCTGGTAGGTCGACCCGCACCAGAATGGTTGGAAAATCAACATTCGGAAGATCGCTCACCGGAAGGAGGCGATACCCTACAATGCCAAAGAAAAGGATGGCGAGCATGATGAGAGTGGTCATGACAGGTCGTCGGATAAAGAATTCTGCAATGTTCATGAGCCTTTCTCCGAACCGCCTGAGCTACCTTTCACTTCCACTTTAGCTCCTGGTACAAGCTGGAGCTGGCCATCTGTCACAACCTTCTCCCCATCTTTGAGTCCCTTATCAATGATCGACTCATTATTTAATGTCCGGTTCACCACCACGGGCCGAACTTCCACTGTAAAATCGGGTCTGAGTACGAAGACATACTGGCCATCCTGTCCGGTCTGGATGGCCTGGGAAGGAACGATGATCGCATCAGGCTGCGTGGTGAGTGTTAAAACTATATTCACAAACTGTCCTGGCCAGAGCCTCCTCTCCTTATTGGCGAAGGTTCCTTTGAGCAAGATTGTCCCCGTCATTTTATCCACGGTGTTATCGATGAAAGACAGGACACCCTGTTCACCCCCACTCATATCATTCGGAGGGAGCGCCTCAACCTTGAGTGGGCTTCCTGCCATATATTTCTTGATTTCCGGTAGATCCTGCTCTGGAACAGAAAACGCAACATAGATCGGGTTCATCTGGTTGATTGTTACCAAGTTAATAACGTTCGCCTGGCCCACTGCTGCGATGATGTTGCCCCTCTTGATGTTGAGATTTCCGGTTCGGCCGTCCATGGGGGAACGGATAAAACAATAACCAAGTTGAATCGTGGCGTTTTCCACAGTTGCCTGGTCTGCACGGACGGCGGCCCGGGCATTCTCCAAAGCAGCCTTCGAGGAACGGACCGCTGCCTCTGCGCTCTCCTTGGCGGCTTTATCCGCACGGACAGTGGCTTCGAGGGCCTCTGCATTCGTCCGAAATTGATCATATTGCTGCCTGGAAACGACCTGCCTCTCGATGAGAGACGAATAACGTTCAGCATCTACTTTGGCATTTTGCGCTTGAGTGATATCCCTTTCGAGGTTCGCCTCCGCCTGTTTCACGAGGGCGATATTCTTTGCGAGGTCAGCCTCGACTTGGCCCACCTGGGCTATCTCCCTTGCCAGATTGGCCTCGGCCTGCTTGAGGGCTGCTTCAAGGGGTCGAGGGTCGATGGTGAAGAGAAGATCTCCCTTCTTCACATCCTGCCCTTCGGTAAAATGGACCTGGTTGATTTCTCCACCTACTATCGAGTTCACAGTGACCGTGGAATAGGCTTGAACGTTCCCAATGACACGAATCTGCACAGGTACTGCTTTTTGAATCACCGTGCCCACCACGACGGGTACTGAGTCATTCTTTCCGGGTTTTGTCGAATCATTACCCGAGCAAGAGAGCAGGAAAATCAGGGCTGCGAACAATACTCCTGAGATACACCAAAAAAGAAGACCTTTTCTTTTCACTTTTCTACCTTTCTAAACAGATCCCCTGAGAGTCAAAAAAAGGACATGAGCAAGGTCATTCGGGAAGCCTCTTTGAATTTGATGAAAAAAACCGTAGCCATTAATTTCTTTATTTTAACATATTTCGATTGTGATAAATACACCGATCCTCGGGCTCTTCGACAAAATTAAAACACCCCCAATATATTTGTCAACTCTTCGAAGAGTATTTAATATATTGAAGACAAAGGGAATTTTTAATTTAAAGGCCATTATTAGTAGGTCCTTTGCAGTTCCTCCTTGACGATGAATGGAATGAAGAACCTGGTATTGAGGTGACCGGCCGGGTTTGCACCTTAAAATAGAATTGACACTGGAAGATTTTTGATGAATATTATTCTTCGTCACAAATATGCTATGAAAGAAAAGATCGGAAATCATGATGGAGAATAGAGCGCCGAAGAAAATATTGGTCGTCGATGATGAGAAAGACACGGTCGAGATGATCACCACCCTTCTCGAATTGGAAGGGTATCAGGTTTTTTCTGCCCAATCTGCGGCTGGGGCGATTGGTCTGTTGGAAGCGGAAAAGCAGAAATCTCCAGGGGTTGAAACGCCCGTGGATTTGATCCTCCTCGATATTGTACTGGGGGATGCAGACGGAAGGGATATCTGCTCCAAGATCAAAGAGGATGAGGAGATGAAATTCATCCCCATTATCATTCTCACGGTTCGATCGAGCCTTCAGGATAAGATCAACAGCCTCAATATTGGGGCGGATGATTACCTCACCAAACCGTTTATTAACGAGGAGCTATTGGCTAAGGTCAGGGTGATGCTCCGGATCAAAGATCTCCATGACGAGCTGAAGAGAGAGAAAGATAAGAATATCCTGCTCTCCCAGGCGCTGGAGAAACGTTACAGTTTCGGGAATATCCTCGGAAAGAACGACCGGATGCAAGAAATCTATGAGCTGATTACAGACGTTTCAAACACGGATTCAACAGTCCTCATTCAGGGTGAAAGCGGCACGGGAAAGGAGTTGATTGCAAGGGCCATCCACTATAGTAGCCACAGAAAAGCTAAACCTTTCGTCGTGGCCAATTGTTCTGCCTATTCCCAAAACCTTCTCGAGAGTGAACTCTTCGGTCATGAAAAGGGGTCTTTCACAGGTGCTATTCGGCGAAAGGTTGGGCGGTTTGAGCTGGCCCACGGAGGGACGATCTTCCTCGATGAGATCGGCGAGGTTTCCCCCCCTACTCAGATTCTGCTTCTTCGAGTCCTGCAAGATCATCGATTTGAGAGGGTTGGCGGAGAGGAGACCTTAGAGGTCGATGTCAGGGTCATTGCAGCCACCAACAAAAATCTGAATGAAGAGATGAAGAAGGGAACCTTCCGAGAGGATCTTTATTATCGCCTCAATGTCATCCCGATCTTCGTCCCGCCGCTTCGTGAAAGGAAGGATGACATTTCACTTCTGGCATCTCATTTCCTAAAAAAAATTAGTCATGAGAGAGGAAAGGAAATCACGAGTTTTTCTTCTGAAGTCATGGAGATCCTCATCGCTCATTCTTGGCCCGGAAATATAAGGGAACTGGAGAATGTGGTTGAGCATGCGGTCATCGTCAGTAAACAGGATAGGATATTACTGAAAGACCTTCCTCAGTACCTCTTGCAAAACCCATTGCCAACGCAAAAACTGGTTTCCCTTCAAGATTATGAAAAGAGCATCATTTTGAAGACCCTGGAGGAAACCCATTGGAATAAGCATCAGACAGCAAAAAGGCTAAAGATTAATCGTTCAACCCTTTATGGAAAAATGAAGCGTTATGGATTGGTCAGGGCATGAAATCGGTACATAGATGTCTAAAATTGGACATATATCTAACATACTAAAAGTTAAGCAATTTTATTAATCAAATAACGATTCACCGAAAAATTGTGGTCTGAAAATGGACAATAATCCTATCCACCCAATATTTTTGACCGGTTCTCCATCCCTTCAAATTCCTCAGTTTAAAGGTATTCTGATTGAATCCTAACTTTGGTATGAAAATTGCTTGAATTCACTAAACTATTTCCATTAAGGAGGTAAAGATGAGGTGTAATCGATGCGGTGGCGCCATGGTCTATGAAAAATTCTACGGTATAAGCGAAGAATTTTTCGGTTGGAGATGCATCTTTTGCGGAGAGATCGTCGACCAGGTGATACTTGAGAATCGACTTGAACAAAAGCGGTGATATCCCCTTTTCACCGGTTTACCTTGGTGTACTCATATCGGAATGGGGATAGACATGAAGGGCAGGATTTGTATCGTGGATCATGACCTGGCCAGTCGCGGCTACCTAAGAGAATGTCTGGAGAGAGAAGGCCATCAGGTGATGACACTGGACAACAGTATACAAGTCAGGCGCTATCTGGAAGAGGAAGCATTCAATATTCTTATATTAAACATCGATACCCCTGGGGTCAGGGAAAAGGACCTCCTGGTCAATATTAGAAAGGCTCACCAACCGCGAATCCTTCTTATCGTCTCAGAGAGAGGGGACACCTTCCTTAAGGAAGCGATCAGCTTGGGGGTTTATGGCTTTATTTATAAGCCATTTAACCTTCAGGAGATCTGCACAATGGTCACCCATTTGACACGATAGAAGGAGCCCGCGGACCTATGGAAGAATTGTGGAATGTTGTCCCAGAATTTCCTCAGTGTAAAGATTTATCCCTTGAAGAAAAACCAATCCTGGACGAAGCATTCCACAAATTCCCTCCTGTGATTTCTGAATTTACATTCACCAACCTCTTCATTTGGCGACACGCCTACCAAATAAGAATCAGCCGTCTTCAAAACTTCCTCTGTCTCATGGCGGAGAAGGGAGAAGATTCATTTTTCTTTCCTCCCATTGGAGAAGGAGATGTGGTAGAATGTTTTCGGGTTTTCCTCCATCATCTCGGAGGGAAAAGAGTTTCTCCCCAAATTGCCCGGGTTCCTGAAACCGTTGTTGCTCCGATTGACTGGAAGGGAGAAGGTCTCCTGGCTAAATTTGATCGAGATCAAAGCGATTATATCTATTTGACCCAAGATCTGATTCAATTAAAGGGTAGAAAGTATCATCGGAAGAGAAACCATATCAAACAATTTAATGAAAAATATTCTTTCCAATATGCTCCGCTTACCTCCGAATGGACTTCAGAATGTCTCCGATTGGAGACGGAATGGTGCGATCTGCGGCACTGTGAGACGACCCCAGGTTTGCTCAATGAATCCCTCGCTATTAAACAGGCTTTAACACATTTTGAGTCATTAAGGCTGAAAGGGGGAGCCATTTCGATCAATGGAAAGGTGGAGGCCTTCACATTGGGAGAACCACTCAATGGAGATACGGTCGTCATCCACATCGAAAAGGCTAATCCATCCTATGAAGGCCTCTATACCCTCATCAATCAGGCCTTCTTGGAAAAACAGTGGTCAGAGTATACCTATGTCAATCGGGAACAGGATTTGGGGGAAGAGGGTTTGAGAAAGGCAAAGGAATCTTATTTTCCTGACCATATGGTCAACAAATATACCATGACCTTGGGATGAGGAGGAGAAGGGGGAAGACGAGAAGGGAGAAAGGAGTTTAAAGATGGCTGAGAAGAAGGGTATAAGGGTGAAAACCTTCACCACGGAGTTGAAGATTTTTCAGACGATGAAGGAGTTAGATGCGCTGGATGACCAGGTGAACCGTTTTATCGTTAAGAATAAGGTGAAAAAAGTGGTTTCTGTGAGCGATACTGCAACAACAGACAACACCGGCGCTACCATTGGATTGATCCGGGTCTTGACTTACGAGGCGTAGGTGGAATAAACCAATGCCAAATAAAGCTCAAATGGCAAAACTTAACAAAGAAGAAAATGTTTTGACATTGAGTCATTTTGGCATTCATTTGACATTTGGATTTTGACATTCAGGATTTTTCCCTTCGGGGTAACAAGCTCGACATAAATGTCTGAAGAACGAAAAAAGGTGGAACGTATGTCTCAATGGGAATATCAAATTACGATTCATGAGCTTCCACAGCCGGATCGGAAAAGCAAAGAAGATATCATCGAGTGTGATCAGGCAGGCCAATGTTTTGTCCATGACGCATCTCGAGTAGGCATTGAATGGTTAGAAGGGCTCTTTCGAGAAAAGGGCCAGAAGGGCTGGGAGCTGGTTCAATCGGGTTACCATAATCGGGAACTCCTCTGCATATGGAAGAAAGTGAAAAAGGCCGCGGAGAAGGGCTGAGAAGATTTGTTCTCTCCCAGATTGATGAAAGAGGCCCCATTCCTTTTTCTCAATTTATGGAGTGGTGTCTCTACCATCCGGAATATGGTTACTACAGCTCAGAGAGGGCGAGGATCGGAAAGGAGGGTGATTTTTACACCGGCCCTTGCGTGCACCCCCTTTTCGGACGCCTGATCGCGAGACAACTCTTCCAGATGGCGGAGATCTTGGGAGGGGCGGTGTTCGACGTCGTTGAAATGGGAGGAGGGCGAGGGTTTCTCTCTAAAGACATCCTAAATTGGGCAAAGGAAAGGGCTCCGGCCTTCTACCGGCGTCTTCGTTATCGTCTCATTGAGACTGCCCCCCATTTTCTAAAAGAGCAGAAAGAGAGGCTCTCAGAACATGAAAGAGAAGGGAGGGCTTTCTGGATGGACTCGAAAGCGTTCGAAGAAGGCAAGGATCAATTTGAAGGTTGTTTCCTTTCCAATGAGTTGATTGATGCCTTTCCTGTTCATCAAGTCATTTTCGACCACGGAAATTTGAAGGAGGTCTATGTCACCCAGCATCAAGGCCAATTGAAGGAGCAATGGGGCGAGCCTTCCGATCCGAGGGTCCTCTCCTATTTTGAACCGATGGGCATCACTCTGGAAGAAGGCCAGAGGGCCGAGGTAAACATGAGGGCCCTCGAGTGGATGGAAAAGGTAGGGAGAAGTTTGAACAAGGGATTTGTCCTGACGATTGACTATGGTGATCTTGCCGAGAAACTCTATGCTCCTCACCGAAAGAACGGAACACTCCTCTGCTATTTTCACCACCGGACTTCAGAAAATCCGTTTGAAAGGCTGGGAGAACAGGATATCACCTCCCATGTCAACTTCACCGGTCTGATTAGAAAGGGAGAGAAAGTGGGCCTCCGCTTCACCGGCCTCGTTCCTCAATACCGTTTTCTCATCGGGCTGGGCATCCTTCAGGAGATGGAATCCTTGGGCAGTGAGATGTCTGAAATGGATGCGTTAACGTTGAGACTCTCATTGAAGCACCTGATCGAACCGGAGGCAGGGATGGGTGAGATCTTCAAGGTGTTGATCCAACATAAAGGGATCGACAATCCCCAGTTGGATGGTTTAAGAGATCTCAGTTCGATCCCCTGGACATTTTAATCCATTGAAGAATGATAGGGTCCTGTTTTGTCAATCCCGTGCTTGCGCGCCATAGCGCTCCAGCCCGCAGGCGTGGAAACGGGAATCCAGATTTGTCCTTGCGAAAGCAGGGAATCCTATGAAAATACGGATTCCTGGGTTCGCAGGAATGATAAATAACTGAGGGGTATAGGAGGAAACATTGGAGGTATTAGGACTTTTTGGCAGTCCGAGAAGGCAAGGCAATACAGAACTCCTTTTGGAAGAGGCCCTCAAGGGGGCGGCGATGGAAGGCGCGGAGGTGGATCGTCTTTATCTCAGCGACTTCACCATTACCCCCTGTAAGGAATGCCACGGATGTGACGAAACCGGAAATTGTGTCATTCTCGATGATATGCAAAAGATCTATCCCAAACTGCTGGAGGCAGATGTTGTCATTCTCGCCTCGCCGATCTTTTTCTATGGCGTCACAGCCTGGGCCAAAGCGCTGATCGACCGAAGCCAGGCTTTATGGGCGAGAAAATATCTTCTTAAAGATCCCTCTTTAAGCAAGGAAGGAAAAAAGAGGAAAGGTTTCTTTATTTCTGTTGGGGCCACCAAAGGACAGAAGGTCTTTGAGGGGTCCATCCTCACAGTCAAGTATTTCTGTGATGTTCTCAACGCAGAATATGTAGGTGAACTCCTCTTTCGAGGTGTGGAGGCCAAAGGCGATATTCTAAAACATCCAGAGGCACTCCAACAGGCCTTTGAGGCTGGAAGGAAATTGGTATCCGATTGGAAGAAGGGGAAGTGATCAATTTTTCCATTAACTGTTGGATAGGGGCTTTCTGAATGAAGCCAAGGCTGAATGTAGTATGGAACGAGATTTTTTGTAAACGGTGCCTTCTCTGCGTGGAAGTCTGCCCGGTTCAGGTTCTTTCTCTCGAAGTGAATGAGATTATGGAGAAAGAAGGTTGTATCCGATGCTATCAATGCGAACGCTATTGCCCTGACATCGCCATCGAGGTGATGGAACAAGGATAGAGAAAAAGCGATGAAGCGACTCATCTCTGGCAATGAGGCCATCTTTCAGGGAGCAATTCGGGCGGGTGCCAGTTACTTTGCTGGTTATCCCATCAGTCCGACCTCTGAGATTTTACAGCAGGCTTCCCTCCATTCAGAAGAAAACCCAGAATTTCGATTTCTCCAGGCTGAAGACGAAATCGCTGCCGCCATTGCCACGATCGCTGCCTCACTGGCAGGCGCCAAGGCCTTCACCGCGACCTCTGGACCGGGATTCACTTTGATGCAGGAAGCCTTGGGTTGGGGCCATGTGGTGGAGGCTCCCTGTGTCTTCGTCAACTCGATGAGAGTCGGTCCGTCAACAGGCATGCCGACTCAGCCCGCCCAAGCGGATCTGCTTCAGATCAAAGGAGGAAGCGCAGGCGATTATTATCCTATTGCCTTTTACCCCAATTCGGTCGAGGAGTGTTTCCGTTTAACCATCACGGCCTTTAATGCCGCGGAAGAGTCCCTCTCGCCAGTTATCCTACTTGCAGATGCCTTCCTCTCCCACCTGTATGAGGTCGTGGATTTGCAAGGGATTGACGTGGGGGTGCTTCCCCGGGAAAAGGAACCCCTCGGCAAAGGCCAGAGGCTCTTTACCGGGACTGTCCATGACAAGATGGGAAACGTCAAAACCAATGATCCGGAGACCTATCGAGCATGGCTTTCAGAGCTAAAGGGCCGCCATCAACGAGTGGCTGAGAAGTATCCCTTTTTTGAATACCTTCCTTGTCAGGACTCTTCTGTCCTTCTCATTGCATTTGGCATTACGTCAAGAATCCTCTCCCCTTTAAAAAATCGATTCTCCATCTTCCGACCGATCCGTATTTTCCCCCTTTTAGAAGAAAACTTGAAGGAGGTGACCCAATCTTATCGTGATATTATTGTGGTGGAGGGCAGTAACGGGCAGTATGCGGGTTGGGTGGAATGGGCCATTGGCCGAAGGGTCTTGAGGGTCCCCTGCTTGGGTGGAGGGTTCAAATTCCAATGGATTCAGCATCAGATTGAGGAACAATTGAGGGGAGGCCGCGGATGATGGACCGTTCTTACAAAGAACTCTTAAAGATGAGGCGGTTCCCTCACACCTGGTGTCCGGGTTGTGGCATTGGTGCTGTCTTAAAAAACGTGGCGATGGGTCTGAAAGAACTGGGCTGGGGCTATCAAAATACGATCGCTGTTTCTGGGATTGGGTGTTCTGGAAGAATGTCCGGATATATGAACTTAGATGCGGTTCACACTCCTCATGGTCGTGCCCTCACCGCTGCAGAAGCCATCAAGACCGCCCGTCCAGACTTGAATGTCGTGGTTCTCTCGGGAGATGGTGATTTGGCCAGCATCGGAGGAAACCACCTCCTTCATACCTCTCGGAGAAATCCGGACATCACCGTCTTCTGCAATGACAACGAGATCTATGGATTGACCGGCGGGCAGGCCGGGCCCACGACACCCAAGGGAACAAAGACCATTACTTCCTCTCGTGGAGAACCCTTTTCGCCCCTTCGATTAGGTCGAATTCTCACCAGCCAGGCCCCTTATTTTTATGCCCGCACGACGGTCTATCACCTCAACCATCTCAAGACCTGTATTCGGGAAGCCCTGCTTTGGAAGGGATTTAGTTTCGTCGATATTATCAGTGACTGCATTGAGTTGAATGGAAGGAGGCTGGGGTTCAAAACGGCTCATCAGATGTTCAAATGGTTTGACGAGCGTTTCCATCTTGTTGAGGGTGAGAGGGACCACCTCCGTGAGGATGAGCTGGGGATCGCTAAGACAGAAGCAGAAGAAGTACCGAAACCGATGGAGAAGGTGGAGATCAAACCTAAAGTTCCAGTGGAGGGACTAAAGCCTTTCACACTTGATGAACTTCAACGGTTTGATGGCACAGGAGAAAAACCGATCTATATCGCTTATAAAGGCAAAGTTTACGACCTCTCAACAAGCCCTCTCTTCCAGGGCGAAAAAAGGATGCGCTGCCATATCGCAGGTAAGGATCTGACCAAGGATATCGACATCGCACCCCATGGAGAGGATCTCATCTTTAAATTTCCGGTGGTGGGGAGATTGAAGTGAAAATTAATAATCCCCCTTCATCCCTCCTGATGGTGTGAAAAAATTAGGGGAAGGCAGCCCAGACGGGAGAATATCTCCAAAAATGTAGAATGCGGGTATTTAATTTGTTTGAGTCTTGGATTTTTTCACACCTCCCCTTTAGGAAAGGGGGAATGGTCTCTCCTCCCTTTATAATAGGGAGGTAGGAAGGGATTTTATGAAACGGATCGTCTTTACAGGAGTGGGAGGTCAGTCGGTCAGGGTCATCTCCCATGTCCTTGCTCTTGCATTGAAGGAGTTGGGTTATGAAGTCGCCCTTCTGTTCGACTATGACTCTGCCATTCGCAATAACCGTATTACTGCCTACCTCGCCTATGATCAGAATCCCATCCAAAATCCAATGATCGATGAGGCGGACATTCTCGTTCGACTCCATGAAAAAGGCGACCAACTGGTCGCCCAAAAGACGATTTGCGATACTGGACTTTGTACCGATGAGGAGGTCCCTTTGGGGATGATCGGGATTGAAAAGTTTGGCCAGGCGATCTTCGGCAATATGATCGCCCTCGGTCGACTTTTTCGATTGATCGGTCTTGACATCTCTCATGTCGAGTTGGAGAAGTTTCTACCCAAATCATATCTTAAAGAGAATTTGAAAGCGATTCAGTTGGGCTATGACCTGAATCTTTATGAAGACTGATCTCAAATGCGGAGTGCAGAATGCGGATTTCGGAATAAATGGAATTTCAACTCCGCATTCCGCAATCCCAATTCCGAATTTGAAAGTGAGGTGAGAGGTATGACACAATGGAAATGTTCTAATTGCGGTTTCACGTTTGGGGCCGATACCGTCCCTGATCGGTGTCCTTCCTGCAAGCAGGTCTGCACTTTCAGTGACGTAACTTGTTATATTCCAGACTGCGGCGGACCAGGGAACATCGACCCAAGGCTGGCAGGTAAAAAAGACAAACCTATTAACGATTGAAGTAATCAAATCCGTTAGGCTGGCATATGGACGGATAGACGAGCAGTGATTAACTTATTAAGTAGAAGAAAGGAGGGAAAGAGGATGCGGCTCAAAGGTAAAAAAGTAGTTCTTCTTGCGGAGAATAACTATGAGGATATGGAACTCTGGGTTCCTTACTTTCGATTGAAGGAAGAAGGGGCAGAGGTCACGTTCGTGGGAACAGGAAGCAGCCAATCCTATACAAGCAAACATGGTTATCCTGTTCAGGTAAATAAAGAGGCCAAAGAGATCGATATGTCAAAATATGATGGTGTTGTCATCCCCGGAGGTTATGCGCCTGATCTGATGAGACGTTATCCAGAAATGGTTAGAATCGTAAAAGACGCCCATCAAAAGGGGAAGGTCATTGCAGCCATCTGCCATGCCGGTTGGATGCTTGCCTCCGCTGGAATTGTAAAAGGAAAAAAAGTGACAGGTTTTTTTGCCATCAAAGATGACTTGGTCAATGCCGGAGCAAATTATGTGGACGAGGAGGTCGTCAGAGATGGGAATTTGATCACCTCAAGGAAACCCGATGATTTGCCCGCTTTCTGCAGGGAGATAATTAATGCATTAGCCAAATAGGTTAGGGCTGGAAAGGAGATGACGATGGCAAAGGGCGCAGGAGCAACAGTTACCTGTCGGCATTGTGGTGCGGAGGCCGACATCACCCTCGAAGGGTTTGAGGGAGTGAAGGATGTCATGAAAAGACGGAAAAAAGTAATTTGCAAAACCTGTGGCCAGGAGATTGGGATGGAGACGAGTTCAAAACAGGCCTTTGCTTGCGATCATTGCGGTGCTGAGGCAGACATGACAATCGAGGGCGTTGAGAGTGTAGCAGATGTGATCCAAAGGGAGAAGAAACTTCTCTGTAAGAGGTGTGGGAAAGAGGTTTCATGGACAAAGAGGGAGGATATAGAAGCGATCAAGGTAGCCATAGAAGCTGAAAAGAATGCCTCCCAGGTCTATTCGAAGGCCGCCAAGAAGACGAAAAACCCGAAGGGGCGGGATATGTTTCAGCAGTTGTCCGAATTTGAGATGAATCATTACCAGAAATTAAAGAATCTCCTCAAATCGCTGGAGGAGAAAGGAGAGTGGATTCTTTATGGAGGAACCTTTCTTAAAAAGAAGACCATCCCCTTGAAGGCGGACAAACCGAAAGGTGGGGAACAGCTTACGGATATGGATGCGTTGAAAATAGCGATCCGGGAGGAGAAAAAAGCGCAGGGCTACTATCGCTCAATGGCCGAGTTGACGAAGGACCCCCGGGGAAAGGATATGTACAAACGCCTTGCCAATGAGGAGGCCCTCCACGAAAAGATCTTAAATGACCAATACTATAGCCTTCACAATACCGGTGTCTGGAGTTGGGGAGACTGAATCGAATGCGGAGTGCGGAATGCCGAATGCGGAATTTCGCGAGCAGATTGCAGATTGGAGAAAGCAGATTGAAAAATAAATTCTTTACTCTATGCGCCATGCTCTTTGCGCTTTGCGGTTTTTAGCGAAAGATGGAAGAGAAAAAGTTAGAAGGTAAATCCAAGGTCATCGTTAATATCGAGAACATTCACTGCGGTGACTGCGCCCTGAATATCGAACGCTCGGTGGAACATGTCCCCGGAGTCCTCTCTGCAGAGGTAAGTTATGTCCTCTCGACAGCCACCATTTACTACGACCCCCATCGGGTGGAAGAAGACCGAATCAAAAAAGCAATTACCAAACCCGGTTATGCGGTCAGGGAGACCTTCGCAGAAAGAACTCGGACCTTCTGGAAGGAGAGAAGATCCTTCATCTTCTTAAGCATCTCAGGAGTTACTCTTGGCCTCTCCTGGATTTTCGTGTGGATCGGTTTGGGTCCCCTCAACCTCCCGACTGCCCTTGCCATCGTCTCCTTGATTCTTGGCGGTTACCCGATTGTAACGAGTGCTATTAAGACGCTCCTCATCCCAGATTTAAATGTGGATACCCTGGTCTCCATTGCTGCCATTTCAGCCACTGCGGTGGGTGCCTATCGGGAAGCGGCAACGGTCATCTTCATCATGCTTCTGGGTGAATTCTTAGAAGGGGTCACGGTGGGAAAAACTCGGAAGGCCATTGCCTCCCTGATTCAACTTTCTCCAAAAACAGCCTGGGTGAGGAGAGAGAATAAAGAGGTTCAGCTTCCAATTGAGGACGTGAAGCCCAAGGACGTTGTGATTGTCAAGCCTGGAGAGAGAATCCCCGTGGATGGCAAAATTATCTCTGGCTGTGGTTCGATCAACCAATCCACTTTGACCGGAGAGTCGATTCCAGTCGAAAAAGAGGTTGGAGATAAGGTCTACTGTGGGACCTTCAATGAATCTGGCTCTTGCGAAATCGAGACAACACAGGTGGCCGAGGATACGAAATTAGCCCAGATCAAGCGGCTGATCTTAGAAGCCCAGGCAGAGAAATCCCCTATCCAGAGGATGATGGACGGTTTTTCACGATACTTCATCCCAGGCATCATCCTGATCGCCCTTGCCACTTTCCTTGTCACAGGGCAGATCATTCGGGCGATCACTATCCTCATCGTGGCCTGCCCATGCGCACTCGTTCTTGGCACACCCACAGCCGTGGTGGCCGCCATTGGAAATGCAGCCCGACAGGGGATCCTGATCAAAGGAGGACCCTACCTTGAACAGATGGGAAGATTGAAAACACTTCTGTTGGATAAAACGGGAACCCTTACTGAGGGAAGGCCGAAAGTCGTAGAGATGAGCTGCTTTGACGGACTGAATGAGAAAGAGCTTCTCTATTGGGCAGCCATCGCAGAAAAACGTTCTGAGCACCCCTTAGGTAAAGCCATCATCGAGAAAGCAGCGGAGGTAGGACTCACCATCCCACATCCTGAGTCCTTTGAGAACTTCAGGGGGAAAGGGGTGAAGGTGAAATGGGATTCCAAGACCATTATCGTGGGCCGTTCTGAATTGTTGGCAGGAGAGGGGATCGAAATCCCGGAATTTGCCAAACGGGTTTTCGAGTCAAAAGAATCTCAAGGCATGACATCCCTCCTCGTTACATTGGACCGCCGTCCCATGGGGATCATTTCCATTGCTGATACATTGAGGGAAGGAGCCAAAACCGCTATCGATAACATTAGACAGGAGGGAGTGTCTGAGATCTGGATGCTCACCGGCGATAGTTCTCAGGTCGCCGACCGGATTGGAAAAGAATTGGGCATAAGATATGAAGCGGAACTCCTTCCTGAAGACAAGGTACTGAGTGTGAAGGCGTGGAAGAGAAAAGGCCGGGTGGTGGCAATGATCGGTGACGGTGTGAATGATGCGCCGGCTCTCGCAGCTGCTGACATCGGCATCGCCATGGGAGCGGTAGGAACCGATGTGGCCATCGAGACAGCAGATATTGCTCTAATGACCGATGAACTGGAGAAGATCCCTGCCGTGATTCGACTCTCCCGAAAGGCCCTTAGAGTAATCAAGGAAAATCTCGCCTTTGCCATCGTCTTTAATACGGTGCTTGTTTTCCTTTCAGCCCAGGGATGGATGACCATGATTCTGGGCGCAGTTTTGCATCAGGCCAGTTCCCTCCTGGTTATCTTCAGCTCGATGCGCCTCCTAAGAAAGTGATGGTTTCAACAACCTCCCCTTGTTCATTACTTATGAGCTGTTGAAGGGTTACCATCGTGGACACTTCTGCAACTATTTGCCTTCAGGCTTCCCATTGACCTACCAGTTTTCTAAGCCATTGAACCCATTGGATTATGACCCAACATACCCCAAGAACCCCACCAACTTAGCCCAGTATATCAGGAAATTCAGGAAAGATAAAGGACTTTTGATAAAGGAACTGGCTGAGGAGCTTGGAATCCACGAATTCACACTTATTAAATGGGAGGGGGGTAGACTCCCACATCCAAGATATCTGAAGAAGTTGAAGCGTGTTATACCGGGACTTGCTGAGGTAGCCCAGGTTTCATACCAGAGGAACGTCCCGTAGATTTGGCGAGTACACAAATCTTCGCCCTGAGACGATTTTTGGGCCAACGATTACGGGTGGCAATCAAGAACCCCAATTGAATAGTTGAGGATCATATTGAAAGATCTTCGGTGGTTTGAAAACAGAGAGAATATGGCAGATACTCACGCCCCCGGACCGCTCTTTCTGTTAGATCCGACTACCCCTAATTGTGAGGACCATAGTTTGAATAGCCACAAACAAAGATCTGGAAAACCGGGACCAAAAAGCTGTTGTTACGGCTTCCTTTGTTTCCATTCGGATGCCCCGGATTAACATTCGCCCCATCCTCCCTCTATTGGGGAAAGAAAAAGCCATATGAATAATCCAATTCCAAGCCGGCTAAAATACCTTTTTAATGCAGAAGGTAAATCTCTGGCCCTCCGACCTGTTTTCGACCCCCGTTTCAAAATTGGCCGTCAATGTGAGGAAGAAATTATTCTTCGAGTACATAAGTCCCGGACCAATCGCAAAAACTCTCTCTTTCGAATTGGGAATTTCTTCACCTCTCACCTTATTGTTAGTAGTTTGTTGTAGATAATAGCCTGTGATGCCTACCCGCAATCCATCCAATATCTCGTAAGAGATCGCATAATTGAGGTGAAACGCCTGGCCGGGCTGGATGCTACCCGCTTTGAATGTTACGGGAGGGTCATTGTTCTTTGAATTCCAAAGGTAGTGTAATCTCCAGCTGGTCTCCAATTTCGGTGTGATAAAGAGAGTGAAGGCATAGTAAGGATTAAAGCTGTAGACATTGCTGCCTACGTTCACCGTCGAGCGTTCATTATATTGCCCCGTGGGGACAACGAAGGAGAAATTGAGCCTATGGAAATAGGGCATGCCGAAAACCTTATGATCTACCCACTGAAGCTCAAAGGGGCTTAGAATCAGATCGCCCACTCCTGTTTCATCTCCACGGGTTCCCAGGTCCGTATCGACATCGACTTTTACCAGCGGCAGCAGCGCTTCGAAACCGTAGTATCCTCCGAGAATCTTCCACTTCGTTATATACGCCACCTGGTTCATGGCAAGCCAACTATCTACCGAGTTATTACCAGGGAGTTGGTCTCCCTTCGAGTTCATGAACTTCGTGGCATGGTAGTACTGAATCCGTTCCTGAAGCAAGAGACCCGGCCCAGCCACACCGTCCAGAAAGGATGTTCCGCCTAGATTCACCGGAGGTAATGTGACTTTTTGTGCGTACAAAGAGGCAGGCATTAAAATCAACGCAACAAAAATAAGAAGAACAGTTGGTTTTGCTCCTCTCATGGCTCTCACTCCCTAAGTAATTCCCCTGATTAGCCTTCTGAGTCGATTGTTAGGTTTATGACGAAGTTACGCCTTTGCTTCTTTTCAGCTGAGCACAAAGGGTTGGATGAAGCTGTCCATTGCCTCCCCATCTCTTACTCAGAATACAAAGCAATCGCAGCCCAGACCCCAGAAATCGCTATAGCGGGGAGCGGCGGCCTTGATGCCGACCAAGAGTTGATGGGCGGCATGGAGACAGCCGTGTGCATGGCACTCAGCGGTATGCCGATGCTGGAGAGCCGGGATACCGGCGCGAGCGGCTTTGCGAACGTCCAGTGGCGCTCCGTACCCACCATAAACCTTCACGGGTGACCATTCCGGCAGCACAGGGAGCGAAGCCGGGTCAAGGTGCTGAAATTCCTGAGCACCGTAAACAATCTTCCCGTCGACAATGGTAAGGACGGATTCGATTCCCTTGATTTTCTCTTCCGGCACGGAGAAGTAATCCTCGGTGAGCACGGTGACATCCGCCAGTTGGCCGACGGCAATTGCCCCTTTCTTGCCGCTTTCACCCGAAAACCAACTGCTGCCCTGGGTATAGAGGTTCAATGCTTCCTCCCGACCGAGGCGGTTTGCTCCGGAGTACAAGGAGGCGCCGCCGACAGTCCTCCCGGCGACCAGCCAGTAAAGGGAAAGCCAGGGGTTATAGCTGGCCACCCGTGTGGCATCGGTGCCCGCCCCTACGGGAATGCCGAGTTCGAGCATTTTTCGAACCGGAGGAGTCCGTTCTGCTGCCTGCTTCCCATAACGGTCCAGGAAATACTCGCCCTGGAAGGCCATGCGATCCTGGATGGCGATGCCGCCTCCCAACGTTCTAACGCGCTCGAGGTTGCGGTCGGAGATGGTTTCGCAATGATCGAAGAACCACATTGTTCCTTTGAAGGGGATTTCGCGGTTCACCTCTTCGAACACGTTCAACATGCGCGTGATGCTTTCGTCATAGGTCGCGTGAATACGGAACGGCCATTTATTGGCAGCCAACAGCGAAACGACCTCTTTCAGGTCCTTCTCCATATTTGAGAGGAAGTCGGGCCGGGGTTCCAGGAAATCTTCGAAATCCGCCGCCGAGTAAACCAGCATTTCTCCGGCGCCGTTGCAGCGATAGAAATCGTCACCCTTGCCAGGCGCAGTCAGCTTCATGCAACGAAGGAAATCCTCTTTTTCCTCCTTGGGCTTTTGCGTGAAAATGTTGTAGGCCATGCGCACGGTCATTTCGCCCCGTTTGTGTAGCTCTTCAATAATCTTGTAGTCATCCGGGTAGATTTGTGATCCGCCACCGGCATCGACCAGGCTCGTGAGGCCAAGGCGATTCAACTCGCGCATGAAGTGGCGCGACGAATTCATCTGCTGTTCGGGCGGCAGCTTCGGTTGCTTGCCGACAGTGGCGTAAAGAATGCCGGCGTTGGGACGGGCGATGAGAAGACCGGTGGGGTTGCCGTTTGCGTCGCGTTGGATTTCACCGGAGGGCGGATTCGGGGTGTCTTTCGTATAGCCACAGGCCCGCAGCGCGGCTTTGTTCAATATTCCACGGCAATAGAGGTGGAGGACAAAAACTGGCGTATCGGGGGAGACGGCGTTAATTTCCTCAAGCGTGGGCATGCGACGCTCAGCGAATTGAAATTCGCTCCAGCCGCCTATGACCCGAACCCATTGACCGGGAGGAGTGCGTTGAACCTGCTCTTTCAGCATCCGCAAGCCGTCTGCGAGGGAGGGAACGCCGTCCCAACGTAGTTCAGCGTTGTAACTGAGACCGCCGCGGATCACATGCATATGCGAATCGTTGAGACCGGGAATGACTCGCCGCCCTTTCAGGTCGATCCGGTGTGTTTTATCATTGGCGGCTCCGAGAAGCTCTTCTCCGCCTGTGGCTGCTATGCGTCCACCGGCTATGGCAACAGCCGAGACCTGAGAATGGGCACTGTCGAGAGTAGTGATTTTTCCATTATACAAAATCAGTTCAGGTGCGCTCATATTTATTTACCCCCTTATGGGCGAATACAGCCAACGTTTGAGAATTCTTACCAGCGCCGGCATGATCACCCAGGTGAGAAGAATTACGATCCCCGCAGCCATAAAAAGTGCTTGCAGCGACGAAGCCAGGCCGCTTATGAAAGGATTCAGTAGCCACGGGACAACCATGCTAGCCGGCCAAACCCCCAAGACAGTGACAAGAGCCATTTTCCAGCGGGGCGGGGGCACAATGGCCCGTTGGCCCGGTAACGTGAACCAAGTTTCCAATCCGCTCAGGTGCTCATAACGCGGTTCGCCTTCGACCAGTTCGGCAACCTTTTGCTTCCATTCGTTAAACAACGGCAAGCGGTAAAACTCATCACGCGCTTCTGCACCCGCGAATCGGCGCAGGATGCCATATTCGCGCGAACCCGAGCCAGGCGCGGGCCGCAAAATGTGAACGCCGAGCTGACCCGGGAGGTGGAGCGAACGCTGTACAAAATCGTGAATCGCCCGCTCGAACGCTTCCTCGGAGCCGGGCTTTACCACGCGGATGACAGCTACAGTTACGGGTGCTTGATTGTTCATACTTCCTCTTGAAGTGTCAACATCAGGGCTCAGTGGGCCTCCTCCTCACACACTTCTTAATAGATCAGCCTCCATGCCCGCCTAACATGGTTTCAGCATACACGACCCCCTGACCATAAGCCCCCCCATGTTCCTTGACGATCCCAAGGACAGCCGCGTAGGTTTCTTGGCGAGCCCAGTCGCGTTGCAACTCTAAAAGAAATTGCAGCCACATGACCGGCACCGCGCCAGCCTGAATCATGCGCTGGATTGCCATATCGTGAGCTGTCTTACTCACACCACCACATGCATCCGTCACCACATACACTTCATACCCGGCTTCGAGAGCTTGAATTGCAGGAAGCACGATACATACTTCTGTCCAGAGACCACCCAGGACCAGCTTCTTGCGACCCGTCTTTTCAACCGCTTTGACAACACGCGGGTC
The DNA here is from genome assembly GCA_963826305.1 of uncultured delta proteobacterium. Classification (GTDB taxonomy): domain Bacteria; phylum Desulfobacterota; class BSN033; order BSN033; family UBA1163; genus CAWGWZ01. The sequence continues at coordinate 32,038 of CAWGWZ010000017.1, forward strand.
TTCCCAGGTGTTCATCGTTGTCCGGTCGATAGGCTCCTGGCCGGGAAAGACGGATTGAATCTGCGGAAACATGGGACCGCTGAAAGTGCTTTTCGCCACCGTTGTTAAGATCGTAGGAATCTTGAAGATCTTAGCCGCCTTGGCAAGACCAACGGCATTGTTGGTCAGAGTTTGCCGATCCATTGATTCAACGCCAAAAGCCATCTGGGGCTGATAATCGATCAGGATCACTGCGCAGTTATCGGGGGTAAGCAGACTGTGAATTTTCGTGGATACTTCCATGCTGTTTCCTCCTTTCTCAGTAAGTGAAATACGGATTAGCTTTTATTTACCTCTTTTCCTTGAGTAAGGGTGTCGAACCTCCTCTCTCACAAAAGACTGTAGGGTTTCGCCCGCTTTGCCCATTCGCTCGAAGGATATTCCGCCATAAGCCTTTTGTAAGCCTCTTTAAGGGGCTCGGCACTATGTGTACTCTTGTATAGGGCCACACCCCGCACGTAAACCGCTTCAGGTGCTGCATCACTCTTTGGATAATCCTTCAGGATCTTCTCGCTCATTTCTATCGCTTCGCTAAACTTCCCCCGATCAAAATGACACTTCGTGAGACCAAGCATTAACGAAGGAATAAATTCCTCGGGCGATAGAAACCCGACGGTGCGGTGATGCTCTTTCCCTTCTTCATCCAGGGTAATCACGGTCGGTGTCCACTGAATATTGAACTTCGTAGCAAGGGGCTGGGAGTCAAACAAGACTTGAATCGGGACCATATGCCTTTCGATGAATTCAACCACCTTTTCATTGGGGTACGTAACTGCACCCATCTGCTGGCAGCCAATTCAGAGAGGGTTAAAAAAATCCAGCAAAACCATTTTGTTCCCTGCCCGTGCCAGGGTTAAGACCCGGTCAAAATCCTTCTCCCACTTGATTGTCTTTGCCATACATGTCCTCCTTTCACATGAATTTAAATCGTTTTTCAAACACAGAATAAAATCTATTGATTCCTCAGAAATTCCTTTACCGCTCAAAGAAGATGTGGGGGGCATTCTGTAGTCATTAATTATGGATCATACAGACATCCATGAGGACTTAGGTCCTTATATTATACTTCCACTCTTTCTTAACGAAAGATATAGGGTAAGTCTTGTATTTTGCGAGAAAAAATTATGTATTTTCATGTTTTTTAGTTGGTACTGGGCTTGAACGACAGTGCTTACGGAGAATCTATTCGGTTAACCCTAAAAGGAATCTAAGGAATCATTGCCGTTTGGAATACACACTTCTTACGCTAACCGTGCTCAATAGTCCAGCCTTTGGGGCATTTTCTGTAAACATGAGTAAGTTTCCGAGTGGTATTCACCATGGATGGAATATGATCCTCAAAATTGGACAGTAACATGGCTTTAACCAACGAATTTCTCACGTTCCAGTTTTTCAAGCTCAACACTCACTTTAGCAAGAAGAGAGAGATGTCAAAATGAAGATATCTTGCCAAACGTAAGCCGCTGAGAATGATTAGGCAATGCTTCTATTTGATCTTCAAACCGTAGCTTTTGGGGGCTTGAAAAACGCAACGTCTATAGCAGCTACTGAGACCTGCCTAAAACGAATTACCGCCTCATCACCTCCCAGTTATCGCTTGCATCTCCGTTTGGCCCGAAATTATTTTGATAAGTCGAAGATTACAGGTGACAGTCAGGATCACTGGTCGAAATGTTGAACCGACGCCAAAGTGAATTCGTGAGCCCATACGCTAACATGCAATCCGTTGGTAATCTGGGGGAGTATTCCACAAAGGCAATCGATCTGAGATCCACACAGGGAAACCGGATCGGCTGCATTGATTCAGGAGATCGCTTCTTACGACAGGTTTTGCTGCAATTTTCGGAAAGCCTTTTGAGAGATGAACTGGGGCCAGGGGATTCCATGAAGGAAGATGCCGGAGATCACCTCCCCTGACAGCTCCATGATCCGCAAAGCTTGGAAAATGGTTGACCACCGAAGAGTCGGCCACTCCTTCTGGAGAAGTGCCCTCTCGTCGAATCGTTTAAACTGGTTCCACCTGAGGCTGGCTCTTGGGGCGCTACCATCGGCTATTTAAAGAAGAGATAGATGAGTCATTGGTGCGGGGGCAAAATGCTGCACAAAGATGCCCATGAGTAAAAAATAGGGGGACGATGTCCCCCTATTTCCTCTCCGTGTTTTTTTTTCGGATGGCTCATTGAGCCATTCTTCTTAACTTCAGGGCGATTTGAACTCTTTTGTGCTGGGTTGTATGAAGATGTCCGAGATCTCGGCATTGAGGACGGTCTTGAACAGATCCGTCACAATATAAGTGCTCCGACCATAAAAATCAGAGATGTCATCTGTGTAAAACTGAACCATCTTAGCCTTAAATATAACATATACCCCCGATGGCTGAGTCATCGAACCCGGAGCAACCGTTTCAACCTTGAAAAAATTGGGGTTCTGTTTGAATGCATCCAGAACAAGATTCTTGAGTTCCGCCAGTTTCTCTTCACCTGTTCCACTGATCTCAACAGGCGCCTGGACATTCCCATTGCCATCCACAACTCTTATTGTTATAGTCCCTTCCTCATCTCCCTCCGGATGCTGCCTCAATAGGGTGGCAAGGGCTTCTCTCTTTATCTGGTCCTTAACCACAATATCGATCTTAACGGTATCGGTGGCCTCAACAGGCTGCTGAACGGTGACTCCGGAAGTTTTACCCGCGCTATAATACAGGTCATAATAGTACAACCACCAGGGTGGGCTTAATGCAGGGCTTTCTCTGGCGCCAAAAGAGAATACGATCACAGACAAGAACAAACAGAAAACGATTTTTCTCATTGTCCGAGACATAATTAACCCTCCTTCCCAATTTTTTCTGAGACCTACTACAGCGTTATAAATTCGTGAAGAAAATTGCGGATGACTCTACCCGCCCCGCCACAAAGCCATCTCATAATCTCTCTATCTTGAAGAAGACAGGCCGGGCTCCATCGCTACAACACGAGTAGATCAACCCCTCTTTTTTGATCCAGGGAAAGTTTCCCCCAAATCGGAACCCGGTCAGTGATAGTGAGTGATAAACTGATAAGAACTTGCTTCCGGATGTGTTGAAAATACAAAAATGGGAGTGGTATGTCAAGAAAAATTCAACCACAAGATACGCGGCAGTGCCCTCCTCATACTTTTGAGCACCAGCAGGGCAAGAAGAAGGACCCTAATGATTACCCATTCAAATCATGCATGCTTGGTCAAAAAGCAGGGTCGTTGACTTGAAGAAATTCAGTATGGAACCACCCCAATATAAGGGGGTCTTTTGGGTCTTGAAAAGCGAGAGTATCTTGCCAATACCTTCACTTGTCCAAACCTGAAGATATCTGATTCAAATCTTCAAAAAAGGGGAAAGGGCTCTTTACTGATTACAAGGAAGAAGTCCATCCTCCAGATACCACTTTGCAGAGTCATCATCCGTTCACGTCGCTGAAATCGACGGGATAGTTCATTTCGGTCTTGAAGATTTCATCCAGGTCGACGGCGATCGGATCGATATGGAGGTTCCCGTTCAAGAATTCGACAGAGTCCGAGAGGGAATCGACGGGCAAGATTATCTACTTCCGTCGTTTGGCACAGGCGGAGATTCAATGGTGGCCATATCACCATCGTCGGCGAGCACAAACTCCTGCCTACCGCAGGCAGGTATGTTGCACTTCAGAAAATTTTTCAGGCGGTATTGACATTCGATTTCGGTTGTGCTAAAAAAAGACAACACTTGATGGGAAACCTTATGAAGATGCCGAAGTCGCTGGTGCTATTTTTACTTTTATTTCTACTTCAGGGAGGTCTGCCCATTGGGTGAAGGGTAAGGTAGCATAATCGCCGAAACCAGAAGCCGTGGGCAGGCAAACCTGCTCACGGCTTTTTTGTCTTGAGAGCCGTGGCCGCATTCGTTCCACGGCTTTTTTAATTTTTGCCGGGAGGTGGTGTGATGTTAATCCTTATGGAAGAAAAGGCAACACAGGAACAGCTGGATGAGGTGATGCAAAGGGTTCACTCTCTCAATTTTGAGTGTCATCCCGTACCTGGAGAAAGAGGGTGGGTCATCGGAGCCATGGGACCCGAAAAAGGGAAGCATCGGATCCAGGTCTTAGAATGCCTTCCAGGGGTGGACCGAATCGTCCCCATCTCTTCTCCTTATAAGCTGGCCAGTTTGGAGACGAAGAAGACGAAGAGTTCTTTGAAGGTGAACGGGATCGAAATAGGGAATGGAAAGCTGGTTGTTATGGCCGGTCCCTGTTCCGTAGAGAATGAGGAGCAGTTGATGGAATCGGCGAGGGTGGTTAAGGAGGCGGGAGCTTCCATCTTGCGCGGAGGCGCCTTCAAACCCAGAACCTCACCCTATGCCTTCCAAGGCCTCGGAGAGGAAGGCCTGAAACTCCTGGCCAAGGCCCGAGATGAATATGGCCTTTCCGTCGTCACCGAAGTCCTCAACCCAAAGGAGATCGATCTGGTGGCCTCCTACGCGGATATTCTTCAGATCGGAGCGCGAAATGTCCAGAACTTCTCCCTTCTGAAAGAGGTGGGGCGTCTCCGCAAGCCTATCCTTCTGAAGAGGGGCATGATGACCAGCATCGAAGAGTACTTGATGTCGGCAGAATATATTCTCTCCGAAGGAAATGGAGACGTCATCCTCTGCGAAAGGGGAATACGAACCTTTGAGACAGCGACTCGCAATACCCTCGATCTCAGTGCGATCCCCGTCTTGAAGGAGAAGACCCACCTGCCGGTGATTGTGGACCCAAGCCATGCTGCTGGCAATTGGAAATATGTCCCGCCTCTTTCCCTGGCTGCGGTGGCTGCTGGCGCAGATGGTTTGATCATCGAAGTTCATCCCTGGCCAGAAAAGGCCCTTTCTGACGGCGGCCAGTCATTGAGGCCGGAGCGATTCCTGAGGCTGATGGAGGATATCCGGCAGATGGCAAAATTGATGGGCAGGGGGATCTGAACGAATGGAAGAGATTTGCTTGGTCCTCAAAGAGGCGGAAAGGATAAGTGAGATCTTCATTGGAGTCCATCTCTTAGATTTCGTCGTAAAGGATCTGAGAGAGCGGCCACTGGGGAACCGGCTTGGCATTATTACAGACTCCCATGTGGAAACCCTCCTTGGGAAGGGGTTCAAGCAACATCTGGTTCAAGAAGGCATCAAGGCCGACCTCGTCGTTATCCGCCCTGGAGAGGAGTCGAAACGTTGGGAGACGGTCCAATCGATCTTCGAATGGATGGCTGCCCAAGGATTCGACAGAAAATCGAGCCTTCTCAGCCTAGGCGGGGGAGTCGTAGGGGACATCACAGGTTTTGTCTCCTCCCTTTATATGCGGTCCATTCCTTATGTTCAGATCCCTACGACCTTGCTTGCCCAGGTGGACAGTTCCCTGGGTGGAAAGACGGCAATCGATCTTCCTCTGAGGAAGAACCTTCTGGGGACATTCTATCAACCATCCCGCGTTTATATAGATCCTTCCCTTCTCAAGACCCTCTCTCTTGAGGAGATCCGGAACGGGCTAGCCGAGGTGATCAAATCAGCCATCATCAGGGACAGAGAGCTATTCGAATTTTTGGAGAGCCACCCGGAGGGTATCCTTCAAGGAGAGGGGGAGGTCACAGAGAAAATAGTAAGCCAATGCTGCAGGATCAAGAGCGCAGTGGTTATGGAGGATGAGATCGATTTAGGCCTTCGGCAGATCCTGAACTTCGGCCACACGGTCGGCCATGCCATTGAGGCCTACACAGATTACGCGGTATCTCATGGCAAAGCCGTCTCCATGGGAATCTCATCAGAAGCCTGCCTTTCGGCCCGTATGGGGCTCCTACCCATTGAAGAAAAGGAGAGGATCCTCAAACTCCTTAAGGACTATGGCCTCCCTACGGAGATTCCGAAATCGTATGACCGAGACAGGATAATCGGACTCATGCGTTCAGATAAGAAGGCGGAAAACGGAAAGATTGCGGTCGTATTGCCTACCGCCATTGGATCAGCCTCAGTTAAAAAAGGGGTTCCGGTTTCGTTGATCAAATCAGCACTACAGGAGGTTGAAGAATGATCTGCATTCCTATTGTTGCCTCGACGGAAGAGGATGCCCTTCTGAGCCTGAAGAGAGCAGAGGAGATCTCTGACCTAGTTGAGCTGAGACTTGACCTTCTTCCCAGAAAGGCATGGCTTCTCCTCCTAAAGGAGAAGAGAAAACCATGCATCGTAACCCTTCGGTCAGAGAGGCAGGGTGGTTGCTTCAAAGGAGAAGAGACTGAACGGATCCAGCTCCTAGAAGAGAGCTTGGTCTTCCAACCCACCTTCATCGATACAGAATGGGATACCCCTCCGCCGTTGATCGAAAGGCTGAAGAAGAGGAAGGGAGAAGAGACATCCCTCATCCTCTCGTACCATGACTTCCATGGGACACCAGGCGATCTCGAAGGGATATGGAAGAAGGTGGATATCCTGCGGAGGCGATCTTGTCAAGATCGCGACCTATGCAAATGGGCTTGAAGACAACGTCAAGAATCCTCAAACTCGCCCAAAACCACGCGGGGAAGATTATCGCTTTCTGCATGGGCCCCATTGGGCTTGCGACCCGGATCCTCACCCTCCGTTTTGGGGGACTCATAACCTATGGATGCATTGAGGAAGGAAAGGCTTCTGCTCCAGGCCAAATCTCTGCTCAAGATCTGATCGAAATGTACCGAGTCAAGAAGATCGGAGAGAACACTCAGATCTTTGGCTTAGTGGGAGATCCTCTCTCTCATTCTCTTTCTCCCATCATTCACAATGTGGGCTTCCAAAGCCTCGGGTTAGATGCCGTCTATATCCCTTTTGAAACTCCTGACCTCAGAAGCCTCCTCCCGGTGTTTCAGTTCTTGGGAGTCCAAGGGTTCAGCGTTACCCTTCCCCACAAAGAGAGGATCCTTCCCCTTCTCGATGAGATGGATGAGAAGGCCAGGGCGATCGGTGCAGTGAATACGGTTTGGCGGAGAGGCGAGAGATGGATTGGGCAGAATACGGATGCAGACGGTGCCTGGAAGGCCTTGGAGGGAGCAGGGGTTGACCTTAAGGATCGGCCGTGGGCGGTCTTGGGAGCGGGTGGAGCGGCAAAGGCAGTGGCCTATAGTGCCGCAACTTACGGAAGGCCGAGGTCGATCACATTCCTTGGCCAGAGCCCAAAAAGGCTTGAGGAGATCGTTCGGGAGATGGGACAACACTTCTCCTTTCCCCTTTATGCGGATCGTCTGGCCGAAGACGATCTCAAGAGATGGGTTGATCATGATGACATCATCGTCAACTGCACGCCCATTGGAATGTTTCCCAAGCCGGATGAGATTCCAATTTCTCCCGAATTCCTCTCTTCATCCCATCTGGTCTTTGATACGGTCTACAACCCCCTTGAGACAAGGCTCCTGAAGGAAGGGAGGAGCCGAGGATGTAAAACCGTTTCAGGCCTGGAGATGTTTCTCTTTCAGGGAGCAGCCCAGTTCGAGATCTGGACCGGCCAAAATGCTCCTCTCAATTTGATGAGACGAAAGGCCCTGGAAAGGCTTGGATATGAAGAAGAAAGCGGTAAGGCCCATCTCTCGCCTTGACAGAGAGATCTCTGTCCCCGGATCGAAGAGCCTCACAGCGCGGGCCCTGGTCATCGGTGCCCTGGCCTCTGGAGAGACGCTCCTCAAGAGCCCGCTCTTTTCAGAAGATACGGAGTGCATGATAGAGGGACTTCGATCCCTGGGAGTGGAGATTGAACAGAGGGGAGAGGATCTCGTGATCATGGGTACTGGAGGATTGTTCCATCCCACGAAAGGGACCCTTTGTCTCAAGGGAGCGGGAACAGCGGTTCGTTTCTTAACTACCGTTGCCAGTCTTTCCAATCGACCCATCACCATCGATGGAAATGGCCGAATGAGAGAGCGGCCCATCCAGGACCTTCTTGAAGGGCTCCATCCTCTCGGAATAGAGGCCAGGTCCATCCATGGGAATGGATGCCCGCCGATTCTGATCGAGGGAGGAAGATTCGAAGGTGGCCACACCCTATTAAGGGGAGAGAAGAGCAGTCAGTTTCTCTCTTCCATTCTTCTCTGCAGCCCTTATGCGCAAGAGGAGGTGGTGGTGGAGATGGCGGGGGATCTCGTGTCGAGATCCTATGCGGATCTGACAATGGAGGTCATGAGGGAGTTTGGGGGTGAAGTCAGCCATACCGACTATCGGGTTTTCCGGGTGACCCCGGGAATGTATCAGGGAAGGGACTATGATATCGAAGGAGATCTTTCGAGTGCCTCCTACTTCTTTGCTGCTGCTGCGATCACAGGAGGACGAATCCTTGTCAAGGGAGTTAACCCATCAACAAGGCAGGGAGAGGCTGGTTTGGTAGACCTCCTTGAATCGATGGGATGTAAGGTTCATCGGCAGAACCAGGGGATTGAGGTCATCGGAGGGGACCTCCATGGGGTCGACGTCGATATGAACACCATGCCCGACGCCGTGCCCACCCTTGCCGTAGTTGCTGCCTTTGCAAGAGGCACAACGCGAATCTTCCGCATTGGACACCTTCAATATAAGGAGACGGATCGGATTGCTGCCCTCGTGAGGGAGCTGACAAAGATCGGGATTGAGGCCCGCCTGGAGAAAGAGTCGCTGGTGGTAAAGGGAGGCTTTCCACGATGGAGCGGAGATCGATACCTACCAGGATCACCGGATGGCCATGGCCTTTGCCGTTGCAGGTCTAAGGGTTCCGGGAATGGTGATTCAGAATCCGGACTGCGTGAACAAATCCTTCCCGGCCTTCTGGACTCTTCTGGAGGGACTGGGATGAATCTGGTCTTGATCGGTTTCATGGGAGTGGGAAAGACAACGGTGGGGAGAAAGGTGGCCGAGCGGCTGGGGCGTCCGTTTATCGATACGGATACCCTGATCGAAGAGGCCCATTCAATGACCATTACGGAGATCTTTGAAAGATGCGGGGAGAAGTTCTTCAGGGAAAAAGAGAAGGAGGTTGTGGCGCATGTTTCCAAAGCGGAGAGAGCGGTGATTGCAACCGGAGGAGGGGCCGTCCTTGATCCTGACAATGTTGCCCTCCTCAAAGCCGGGGGTGTCATGATTCATTTGAGTCTCTCCCTTGAAAAGATCTTTGAGCGGATCGGCCATGAGCGCACGAGGCCCCTTCTTCGAAAAGAACGTTCAAAGCAAGCCTTGGAAACCTTTTACCATTCGAGGGAGGTTTTCTATCGGGCCTGCAGCGACTTGACGGTGGATCGAAACGAAATGGACGTTGAAGAGACGGTTGAAAAGATTTTGGGAGAGATCCGTTCTTGGAGGGGGGGCGAAAAGCCTCCACGTTCAGTCAATGGGGAAGGAATAGGGTATGTCGAACTGCTTCGGTGAGAGATTCAAGATGATCACTTTTGGTGAGAGCCATGGAAAGGCCATGGGCGTTGTCATCGATGGCGTCAAGCCCGGACTCGATTTTGATATCGAGGCAATCCAGAAGGAACTTGAACGAAGGAGACCGGGGCAGAACCCCTTTGTCAGTTCGAGGAAGGAGGGGGATCAGGTCGAGATCCTTTCTGGCGTTTTTGAAGGAAAGACCCTGGGCACGCCCATCTGCCTTGTCATTCCCAATAGAGGACATGACCCAAAGGCCTATGATGAACTGAAAGCTCTCTTCTGTCCAGGCCATGCAGGATATACCACGCTGAGAAAATATGGGATCCGGGATCACCGGGGTGGAGGCCGCTCCTCGGGAAGGGAGACTGTGAGCCGAGTGGCAGCAGGAGCCCTTGCCAGGCAAGAACTTGCCAAGGAAGGGATCCGGATTATTGCCTATACCCTGGAGATAGGTGGCGTGAAAGCCAAGAGTGTCGATTTTGATGAGGTTGACAAGAATCCCCTTCGTTGCCCTGACAAGGAGGCTGCGAAGCGGATGGAAGAGAAGGTCCTCTCCTGCAAAGCCGAGGGAGACTCCATTGGCGGAGTGGTTGAGGTCATCGCCCAGAACGTTCCTCCAGGTCTTGGGGAGCCTGTGTTCAATAAGCTCGATGGAGAGATTGCAAAAGCCCTCGTGTCGATCGGAGGGGTGAAAGGGGTTGAGATTGGAGACGGCATGGCAGTGGCCTGGATGAGGGGTTCTGGGCATAATGATCAGATGGATCGAAATGGGTTCAAGACGAACCATTCTGGAGGGATCCTTGGGGGCATCTCCACGGGTCAGGAGATCCGGGTAAGGATTGCTGTTAAACCGACTCCATCTATTGAGAAGGAACAGGAGACAGTCGACATCTTCGGCAATGAAAGAAGGATCTCCATCAGAGGCCGTCACGATCCATGTATCTGCCCTCGGATCGTTCCTGTTGCGGAGGCAATGATGGCCCTGGTCCTCTATGATGCACTCCTGTCCCAGAGAGATCTCAAAGGATGAGGTTGGGTGAGATTTTCAACTCGAGAAAGGCTTATCCGTATGAAGGAGACAATGGGAATCGTGGGCTTTGGCCGGTTCGGCCGTTTCGCGGCCGGCCATCTTAGGGATCATTTTGATCTCCTGATCTTCGATAAGGGCGACCGAAGGACGGAAGCTGCGGAGATGGGAGTTCGAATTGGGTCCTTAGAGGAGGTCGCTCGATCCTCTACCGTCCTCCTCTGTGTCCCCATCTCCGAGATTCGAAAGACGCTGATGGAGATTGCTCCCCACCTGAAGGAGGGTTGTCTCGTGGTAGATACCTGCTCTGTGAAGGAGTATCCCGTCTCTCAGATGAAAGATCTTCTGCCTCCCTATGTGGAAATCCTGGGAACGCATCCCCTCTTTGGCCCAGACAGTGCCAATGGGAGGTCTTCAAGGGAAGAAGATCGTCCTCTGTCCGGTTCGGATTCGTAATCTTGCGGCAGTGGAGGCCTTTCTGAAACGACTTGGGCTCTTGGTTCTGATCTCTTCTCCAGAGGCCCACGACAAGAGGATGGCATCTACCCAGGCGATCGTCCATTTTCTTGGAAGGACCCTTCTTGAGCGTGGGGCTGGCCCAGCAGGATATGGCAACTCCCAGTTACGATGCCCTCATCCGAATCCTTGAAACCGTTCAAGGCAACACGTGGGAGCTGTCTCATGATCTCCAGACCTTCAATCGGTTTGCCTGGTGAGAGTGCGGCAGAGATTGATCGAGGCTTTGGTCACTACAGATCAGAGGCTTATGAAGACTGCGAGAGAATGAATAAGGAGGAGAGGATGAAAGCGGCATTCCAAGGAGAACGAGGCGCATACAGCGAGGTGGCCTGTTACGATTTTTTTGGGCATGAGGTGGATACCCTTCCCCTTTCAGGCTTGGAGAACGTCTTTCAAGCGGTGAGCGACGGATCGGCGGAGATGGGTGTGGTTCCGATCGAAAATACTTACGCGGGGACAGTGACCAAGACGTATGATCTCTTGATGACTCATAACCTCTTTATCGTCGGCGAGACCTATCAACGGATCGTCCACTGTCTCTTGGCAAACCCGGGTGCCCGTCTCGACCAGATCCGGCGTGTCTACTCCCATCCTCAGGCCCTTGAACAATGTGATGCTTTTCTCTCATCTTTGGGAGCGGAAGGCATTCCCACCCGCGATACCGCTGGGGCAGCCCGGCAAATAAAGGAAGTGGGGTTCTCCAGAGGAAGGGGCGATTGCCCATGAGGCATGTGCCAAGCTCTATGGGCTCGACTTATTGAAGAAATCGATTGAGACCACTCAGCAAAATACGACGCGATTTGTCATCATCTCCCGAAGGCACTTGAAAGTCACGAAGGATGTGAAGACGTCCCTTGTCTTCGCCACAAGGCATATTCCAGCTGCCCTTTACAAATGCTTAGGCGGTTTTGCCACGAATGGGGTGAACCTTACGAAGATTGAATCAAGGCCCCACAAAGCGGAGAAGGCAGGCTATCTCTTTTATCTTGACCTGGAAGGACATCCTGAGGATACGAATGTGAAGGAGGCTTGAAGGAGCTCCATTTCTTTGCCTCCTTTGTAAAGATGCTCGGCTCCTACCCTATGGAGAGATTTGGGGGTTCCGATCTGAAATGAGAGAGAGGATCTTTGACGGATTGGCTATTTCAGGAACTTTGTCAAATTCTTTACTTGGTCGGCAGCCTCTTTGATCTCCCTGGCTTCCTTTACGCCCGGGATTTCCTGAACGTCCTTCTTCAGATCGGAGATCACGTTCTCCTTCGAAGCCTCTTTCTTCTTTTCTTTATCGGCCTTTCTCTCCTCGCGGATCTTCCGCAACTCCTTGACCGTCTTTCCCAGACCTGCTCCGATCTCAGGGAGCCTCTTTGCTCCGAAGAGGAGTAGAAAGATGGCAAGGATGATCAGAATTTCGGGAAAACCCAGACTAAACATCTCGAAACCCCAACAAAAGTAGTGAGTTCGGAGTGATGAGTTCGGAGTTAAATAACTGCATGATAAACTCCAGACCCATCCTCTCTTTTTCTTGCTCCGAACGCCTAACTCTCAACTCCAAATTTTATTTCAGCGATATTCCCAACGCCCCGGCCTCCAGACCCAGCCGTCCCCTCTCGGTTCCCAGTGGCCCGAAACCCAAACCGCATCATGCCTTGGAGGTCTGGCCCAATGGCCTGGAACCCAAATCCATTCCCCTTCCCTGTGTCTCCAATAACCCGGGATCCAGACGGCTGCCGGGAAGGGAGGTCCACCGTAAACCTCTATGCGGGCCTCTGGCGGCCTCACTCTCACTACCGCAGGGGGTGGAGGGCACCCGATGAGAAGCAGGACCATCCCTGCGATCATGGCCGACAAAAGGATCAAAGCGACTCCTCGCTTCATGGGACCATCCTCCTTTAGGCTAATGTATTTTATTAATTATAAAGAAAGGATCCTCAAAAGAAAAGAAAAATCTCTTGATTTTTTCTTCGATTTCTACTATGCAAGTTTTGAGAGAATCTGTGGAGGCAATTGATGACCGTCGAGTTAGAATGTCCCCTCTGTGAGGCAGACATCCCCCTCGATGGAGATGAGAAACCAGGGGAATTGATCGTCTGTTCCTACTGCCAAAGCACCTTCAAGATGTTGAGGAAGAAAGGGGAATGGATTCTCGCAGAGGACTTTGAAGAATAGCAGGCTGCTGAAAAACACCCATCTGCGGCGTTGCCCTCATGCTTCCCCGTGTCAAGCACGGGGCAGGCTTGTTGCGGCGCACACCAAGTGCGCCTCACTCCTCAGGTGAGTTTATCCTGAGCCTGTCGAAGGAGGCGCCTTGCATCTGGGCATTTTTGAGCAGCCTTAGAAAAATGACTTCTTCAGCAAACTGATAGAATGAAACTCCTCTATGCTTCAGATCTCCATGGCGAGATTCATCTCTACCAGGAACTCTTCGCTTTAGCCACTTCTTCCTCTGCGGAGATCATTGCCCTTGGGTGGCGATCTTCTTCCTTCCTTCCCCCCGACGAAAAGATACGAAGATATGGTTCCAAACCAGAAGACATTCATCGACCAGTTCTTGCTCCCTTTCTTGAAGAGGATGATCGGAACGATCAAACAGATTCAGATTTTTCTCATCCCCGGTAACTGGGATCTGGGCTATTCTCATCTCTTTAAAAACGCCTTGGAGCAGCTCGTCGATCTCGATCGAAAAAGCCATCGGCTCAAGAATGGCTACGAGATGATCGGATACCCCTTCGTCCCTCCGACGCCCTTTCGACCCAAAGACTTTGAGAGGATGGACGACCCGGATTCTCCGTGGCCTCCGCAGAAGAATCCATCTTATATCCGATCTTCTGATCAAACGGATCAACTCATCCCCATCGATCCCTATCTCTATCTAAGAGAGCAGAGGACGATTCGAGAAGATCTGAATCGACTGCCAAGGCCAGTCTATCAGAGAAAGACGATCTACATGATGCACTCCCCTCCCTTTGGAACCCGGTTGGACGTGATTCAAGGAGGGAAATCGGCAGGCAGCCGTTCCATCAAGACTTTTATCGAAGAGAATCGGCCTTTCTTAACCCTCCACGGCCACATCCACGAATCTCCGGAGCTCTCCAGGGCTTATGTCCAACGCATCGGAGAGACGTTATCGATCAATCCAGGGCAGTTTACCTGGGGTCCTGGCAGGCTCCATGCGGTTACTTTTGAGGTGGAGAACCTTGAGGAGACCCTTACTCATACCTGTTTCAAACACGGAATGCGGAATGTGGAATGCGGAATGTAATTCTCGTTCTGGGACCTTAAGATCATTAGCGATCCTTCTAATACTCTTCGCCTTACTTTGTCCCGCGGTGTCACTTTCATCCGAGATCGATCCTGCCTCTGAGTGGCATCTCCTCTATCTTAGAATTCGGGATCGCCTCATTCCGAAAGAGGAGGCACGGATCAAATTAAGGTCTATCGAGATCTTGCTGAAAGATTTCTATCTTAAGCATTCGGCCGGGAAAAAGGATGAAGTCCTCTGTTTTCCATTGGAGGGATATACCCCGAATGCCATCGGAGGAAAAGGGGGAAACGGTTATCAGGCTCACGGTTACGATTTCTTTGATGGCAACGAACATAAAGGCCACCCTGGTCACGACATCTTCATCCAGGGATAAAAATCAAAGGGGGATTGATGATAGGACGGGAAGACCAGTGATTGTGCTTTCCGCGTCTTCAGGAATCGTTGTCTCGGTCAACATCGATTGGGACCCCTCGAGCCTTCTTCGGGGTGGAAACTATATCTGGATCTACGACCCATTGGAGAGCCGATATTTTTACTATGCCCATCTGGATAAGGTCTTTGTGAGATCGGTCAGATCGTTTCAAAGGGGGATCGAATCGGAACGGTTGGAAGGACAGGGGAAATGCCTATTTAAAGAGTCACCTACTCATCTCCACTTCGTCGTCCACCAATCGATAGACGGCTACCCGAAGCCAGTGAATCCATATCGGGAACTGGTCAGAACGAGCAGACCGATCCATACCCATTTCCTGTATTTACCTGCCCACGTCGTTTTTTCTGTGCGCGAAAATTCGCAATAGTGAGGAAATTTCCTCATTATGGATCGCGTTTCCATTCCTGTAGAGGGGCAGATCAAACATTAAGGGTAAGAATACTTATTTAAATCCAACGCGTCGTTCATTGAAATTACCAATGGATTAAGATACTTACCTAACATCTTTTTTCCATGATTGGCCTCACTCAGTTTTCTAAGCAGAACATCTCTTATTTGGAACATAACTTGCTGCGTTTTGAACGATCATTTAGAACAAACTCCTGAAGGGTTCGGGAGTGAATTCCATTCAACTCACTCGCCTAAACCCAACAAAATTCAATTATCATCTCTATTTTCTTTTATTGGCTCTCGGCTTCTCCTTCCTGGAGCTAAGGTGGATGAGGGTTATCATCGCTTTGCCATTTCCTTTTTTGGTGGCAAGCCTCTGAGAATTTAAAGTAATTGCTGAGAAGGTGTGAAAAAATCAAAATTTGCGGAAATATGGACTGTAATCGAAAGGATGGGTCGGTTGGAGAAGCTTTAGAGCGGAACCTATTTGCGTTGACCGATGGCGCTCAAACAGCATTAATTCCGTACTCTTACTGCCAACGAAGGTTGTCCTTAAACTTGAATGCCCCGCAATTCCAAAGTTTCGGAAAGCGACCCGTCCTTTCGGGTTAAGTCGCACAAACCAATTTTTTCACACCTTCTGAATTATGGAGAGGAACCTGATGAAGCCGATTGCTAAACCCATGGACGCGATGCATGTCGAGGGGATTATCATGAAAAGGTCTTTTGCCGAAAACGTGAAACTTAAAACTGGAAACTGTCTTTTTAGGTTGCCAACCGCTTCCGGAGACCGAAAACTTAAAACTGGGAGCTGGCATACTTTTTTACTTTACTTGATTTTATGCCTTGTATCGCTTGCATCCCTACCGGCCAATGCCGTCACGATCAATGAGTTCACGGTTCCTACCGCTGGCGGTACCCCTCAGGGTATTGTAGCAGGCCCGGATGGCAACCTCTGGTTTACTGAAACTTGGGGTAATAAGATCGGGCGGATCACAACGGCCGGCGTCATCACCGAATTCACGGTCCCTACAGACAGCAGCCTTGGTAATATTGCGGCTGGCCCGGACGGCAACCTCTGGTTTACTGAAGAGAATGGCAACAAGATCGGGCGAATTACAACAGGCGGTGTCATCACTGAGTTTGCGATCCCCACAGCTGGTAGCTACCCTGTTGATATCACAACAGGCCCGGACGGCAACCTCTGGTTTAATGAGGATGGTGGTAACAAGATCGGGCAGATCACAACAGCCGGCGTCATCACTGAGTTTGCGATCCCTACAACTGGTGGCACACCCTGTGGTATTACAGTTGGTCTGGATGGCAATATCTGGTTTGCTGAAGGGTATGGAAACAAGATAGGACGGGTATTTTTAGGTGGACCCGCAATCCAGCTTCCCCCAGACGGAGCAATACTCGGTAAACCGTATCCATATTTTTCCTGGAATCCCCCTACTGATATCGTTACAAACATTGCCAAATACCAGCTTTATATTGATGATGCACTGGCAAGGGACAACATCGTAGATGGGACAACCGCCGTTCCATCAACAGCTCTGTCTGACGGTCCTCATACCTGGTTTGTAAGGGCGTGGGACAATGTTGGGAATTATATTGATTCAGCTACAAGAAATCTGACTGTCAATGCAGAAGCGGGAAGCATCGCATTTAGTTCTGAGCGGGATGGCCAGTATGAAATTTACGTTATGAATTCGGATGGGACCAATCAGACCCGCCTCACTTTCGACCCGGAAATAGATGTTGAACCCTCTTTTTCACCCGATGGATCCAAGATAACTTTCCGCCGTGGTGGTGGAGGCGATATATGGATAATGAATGCGGACGGCAGCAATCAGATAAAATTAACTAACTCTCTCAATGCCAGTTATGGTCCTTCTTTCTCACCTGACGGAAGCAAGATTGTCTTCGCCTCCGCCTATGGTTCGCCGAATCCAGATATATATGTGATGAATGCAAATGGCACCAACTTAATTCGTCTCACTAATACGCCCAGCAATTTTCTCCCGGTTTATTCTCCGGATGGGAGAAGAATTGCCTTTACCTCCGGACGTGATGGCAACTGGGAGATTTACATAATGGACTCGGACGGCGCAAATCAGACCCGCCTTACCAATAATGCGGCAGACGATCGCGAGCCGGCTTTTTCTCCCGATGGCAGCAAGATTGTTTTTAGCTCTGATCGAGATGGTAATGATCAGATTTATCTTATGGACGTTGATGGCACCAATGTGACCCGCCTGACCTATAACTCCGCCTTTGATCAAAACCCAAAGTTCTCTCCTGATGGCCACAAGATTGTTTTTAACAGGGTTGTTTTGGGAAATCTCGTGAGCAATCAGATATACATAATGAATTCAGATGGGACCAATGAGACGAATATCAGCAATAATTCGAGTCTCGATATGTTGCCTGACTGGGGACCATCAGCACAACCTGCTACTGACACTACACCGCCCATCGGCTCAATAAGCATAAACTCAGGTGCTCCCACAACGAACACAGTTTCTGTCACGCTCACTCTTTCATGCATAGATTCGAGCAGCGGCTGTGCTCAGATGCAATTCAGCAACGACAGCACAAATTGGTCAACCCCCGAACCTTATGCAACGGCAAAGGCTTGGACATTGTCATCTGGAGATGGCACAAAGACAGTTTATGCAGCATTCAAAGACAATGCAGGCAATTGGTCGAGTGCTTACAGCAGTACGATAACTCTCAACACAAGCGGTCCGACAACGATGACCATCACAGCCAGTGCGGGGCCCAATGGGACCATCTGGCCTGCGGGGGATATTTCGGTATTGAGCGGTAAAAGCAAAACCTTTACGATGCATCCGGCAGCAGGGTATCGAGTGCAGGATGTTGTTGCGGATGGAGCATCCCAAGGGCCGAAACTTAGCTACACCTTCAAGAACGTCACGGCAAACCACACGATCAGCGTCTCCTTTACGCCAGATGTCTATACGATCGAGGCCACGTTGTGGGGGACAGGCGGAAGCATTTCACCTGCGGGCATTACGACGTTGAATCCGGGAGACAGCCAGACCTATACGATCACTCCTGCGGCAGGCAACAGCGTGTCGAACGTGGTGATTGATGGCGCCACTTCAAAAGGATCGATCACAACCTTCACCTTTACGAATGTCAGGTCGAACCACACCATCAAGGCCTATTTTGCGCCGATAACCTATGCGATTACGGCCACTGCAGGACCCAACGGCAGCATAATGCCTTCAGGGACCGTCAATGTAAATACTGGTGCCAATCAGAATTACACCATCAGCCCCTCGAAGGGTTATCATGTACTGGATGTCCTGGTGGATGGCAGCTCAATCGGTGCGGTAACGACCTATGCCTTTACGAACGTGACGGCAGCCCATACCATCTCGGCGACATTCGATGCAAATCCGTCAGTGATCATTACGGCGAGTGCAGGTTCCAATGGGACCATCTCGCCGGTGGGGGATGTTTCGGTATTGAGCGGCACGAGTCAGACCTTTACAATGACTCCGGCCGAAGGGTATCGGGTGCAGGATGTGGTTGTGGATGGAGTATCCCAGGGGGCGAGACCTGTCTACATCTTCACGAACATCACGGCAAACCACACGATCAGCGTCTCCTTTACGCCAGATGTCTATACGGTCGAGGCCACGTTGTGGGGGACAGGCGGAAGCATTTCACCTGCGGGCATTACGACGTTGAATCCGGGAGACAGCCAGACCTATACGATCACTCCTGCGGCAGGCTACAACGTGTCGAACGTGGTGATTGATGGCGCCACTTCAAAAGGATCGATCACAACCTTCACCTTTACCAATGTCAGGTCGAACCACACCATCAAGGCCTATTTTGCGCCCGTCCCGTGATTTAATGGCCCAGCAGTAGAAGTTGGCCATTTTGCCTAACTACTCTTCATGGTGGCGTGCAGGCGTATTATGCAAGCGTAAATGTTCTCACGCCCCGAATGAAAACTTGAGCATCGACTGCTCCATGAAAGGGAGCAGGGCGGTGGCAGCTTCCTTATATGGGTTAGCCGGCCTTAAAGAGAAGTAAACCCGCCAGTTGCATCATTTTCGCGGACAGGTGAGCTTCCAAAGCCTTAGAATGCGGTCTTTATTGACATCTTCCCTAAACCCTCGACTTCACCAAAGGGGAAGTCCAGAATGTATTGAATCGGATGAGTGAGTCGGTCCGTTAATGGTTTCCGCTCTAAGGCTTTTCCAACTCACCTCTCCGCTCTTTATCGGCCTTTTTGCAACGTTAGAGTAAATAAACCTATCGAATATCTCTTCTGAAGGGCTTAGCCAGTATCTCGAGGACTCGAAAGTCGAAAAAGTTGTTGCAGTGAGATGGCCATACGACAACGGCACAATCTGAGCCGCCTCCCTTATCTGTCGTCGTTCCTCCCACGGCAATCGTTTTTTCAATGGGAATGGCCCCGCTATCAGCGGCCATGATCGCACATTCGATGGCCACCTTCATTCCGACACCGAGGAGGGACCGGAGACCCTCTGCAAGGACCTCTGTGTGGGAGACGCCAGAGAATTTTTTTGTGATGGACCGTTCAAGACCGGAAAGGATATGGCTCTGTTTCACCACTTTGCAGCCCAGCGATTCGATCTCCTTAAGGGCATTTGGATCGAAGTTCCAGATACCCGGTTTTGAGAAACCTGGCTGGGAACTCACGATCACGAGGTTCGTCTCCTTGGCCATCCTCCTTGCAAATTTGACACCCGCCTTTCCGCTGCTGCTTGCCACGACAACGCTCTTGATGTCTCCTTCTTTCAGACGTTCGTGGACAATCTTTACGACCTCATCGGTGTTTTCAATGCCTGCCTGATTGAAATAGAAAATCGATCGACTCATTCCTTGCATAAATCTTTCCCTCCTTTTTACGTTGTCTCTAATGTCGGCCTTTTGCCGTGCCAAGGGGCTATGGCTTCAAATGCAGCAGCAGCCCGAAGAACGGTTGGTTCTGCCAGCCTCCGGCCCACAATCTGGAGACCCACTGGAAATCCTTGGCTCGTCCAGCCGCAGGGGATGGATATGGCTGGCAGCCCGGTAAGGGTGATGGCATAGGTCAAGAGGAACCAATCGGTATAGCTCGTCATGGGTTCCCCGTTGATCTCCGTCGGATAGGGAATCTCCACAGGAAAGGGAGGCACGGCGACTGTGGGGGTGAGCAAAAGGTCATAACGCTCAAAGAACTGCCGGGCCCGGTGATAGATGGCTGTCCTCTCCTTCTCAGCCATACCAATCTCCTCAACCGTGAGGCGCAAGCCCTGTTCAATGTTCCAGACGAGGTTGGAATTCATCTTGTCGCGCCAGTTTGGGAGCTTATCGGCATGCAAAGAAACCATCCGAAGCCCCCGGCTGGCTTGAATGACTTCCCGAGTTCCGCTGAAGTCAGGATGCGCCTCTTCGACGATACATCCCAACTCCGTGAAGCGTCGCGCAGCAGCAGCAGCTATTTCCCCCACCTCTCGATCTGCGGGGATGATCCCGAGGTCTTGACTCCACGCAACCCTGAATCCATCGATCTCAGGATGGTCGGTGGCCAAAGTGAAGAGACTGGTGTCCACCGGAAAGGAGATGGGAGATTGGTCGTCCGATCCAGCAATCACGGAAAGCATAAGGGCTGTGTCTCTGACATTTCTGGCCATGGGGCCCTCTACGGAGAAGGCATCCCAGCCCAGAAAGCTCGGGTATTTTGGGATCAGTCCGGCAGAGGTGCGAAAGCCCACGACGCCGCAGAATGAGGCTGGGATCCGTAGGGAGCCTCCAAGGTCAGATCCTGTGGCCAAGGGGCCAAGGCCGCAGGCCAAGGCCACAGCCGAGCCTCCGCTCGATCCTCCGCAGGTGTGGCTCAACTTCCACGGGTTTCGGGTGGCTCCAAAGACGGCATTATAGGTATTGGCCCCTGCTCCAAATTCAGGGGTATTGGTTTTTCCGATCACAATGGCGCCAGCAGCCTTCAAACGCTGCACGATCAGGGCGTCTTCTTCAGGAACGTGATGTTCAAAGACCTTTGAACCGAAGGTGGTGCGAATCCCTGCAGTCTGAGTGAGGTCTTTGATCGATATGGGAAGACCATGGAGGGGCCCGAGGTTTTCCCCACGCATGACTTCCGCCTCAGCCTTTTTTGCAGCCTCCAGGGCCATTTCCGGGACCACGGTGCAGTAGGCATTCACTTTGGGATTGATCTCTTCGATTTTCGAAAGAACGGCTTCCATAATTTCTGAGGGAGAGACGGTCTTCCTCCTTATTCCGGAGGATAGCTCTGTTGCCGACATGAAACACAAATCCGTAGAATTCAACTCTTTTCTCCTTTCTTTCAGCTTACCTTAACCAGCCCAATCGTATTCCTACCCAAGAGCCGATGAAGATGGTGACCATAAAGGTTAAACTGCTCACGGCAAGGAGAGGCACGCCGCTAAGGCCGTGCAGCACGTTATCTCCGGCCACCAAGGCTGCAGCAGCTCCCATGAGCAACCCTCCGCCAAGCGTTTTTGGGATCCGCTTTGAGTGAAAGGGTTTGCCTGGTGACTTTCCATTGAGCTGCGAAGCAATGAAAGCCCCCAGGGGAATGCCCACTACAACGAAAAGGCTCCAATCGAGAGCGGTAATATCGAACTCGAGAAAGAAAGTCGCCAGGCTATCACTCCCCTGTGCCGTTCCCAATCCCATGGGTCTGCCCGTCATGGCTGAGGCTACCCAGGCAGCCACGCCGATCAGCCCAACTAAGAGTCCGGTTCGGGCCCAATCCCAGCCACCATAATAGGGCAGACGACGGCCCCGGATCACCCAGAGCATTGTTCCTACTACTGCGATGGCGATCATCAGCCAGCGATCGATCGTTAGCGCACGGTGAAGTGTCAGGGCTACGCCTTCACCATACAGGATTCGGCGAAGGGGCTGTACCAACCAATTGTCGCAGGCCCAGGCCCCGACGGCGTACGCAGCCATAGCAAAGATATAATCCAGTTTGCCCTCACCTGCCCGATAGAGGACGGCGCCTGCACAACCCATTGCCAGGGCCATGCCCAAACCGAAGACAAAACCTCCCAGGGCCGTGGCCAAGCCAAAGAAGGGAGGAACGGTCGCACGGAGAAAACCAGCCTCAGCCAGGCCGTTCAACATCACCATCTGGATCAACACAGCGAAGAGATAGGCTCGTAACATGTCCGGCGCCCGGCCGGTCGCGACCTCATAGCAGATCGAGAGCATTCAGAAGCGTCCGCGCTGCGACACATAGCCAAAGGCCATGCCTATAAACAGTCCGAGAAGCACTGTCAGGAACATATGCGAATTATACTACAAGCCTTGGCAATTTCAAGGAATGACTCTGACTCACCGCTATTCTGGAATTCGTGGAATTTGACCGAACCGCGATATAGGATTATTATACAAAGGGTACAGCCAACGGCGGGAATCTGTTTACAGAAAAGGAGAATACATTCGTGGCAAGATGTTTATTCTGTGGACAGAGAAAAGGAAACCGTTTCTGTCCCACACTCAATTCTACCATCTGCTCTCTCTGCTGTGGAACGAAAAGACAAAGAGAGATCTTGTGTGCCGCGGCATGCGAATATCTAAAGAGGGGACGGATTATCAGTTGAGCTGGGAGATCGAAAAGAGAATCAGTTTTGATCTCCACTCCGAAAGGGAGGATATCTTTCAGAGGGATGACGTCACCGAATTTGTCATGTCCATTGAAACGTTTATTGTTGCCCAATTTTACAGCGATAGAGATGTCAGCGACCATGACATTTATGATAGTTTGGCCAAGGTCTATGCCTATCAGAGAGGGATGCTCAAGGAACTCAGAGCTCCTAACAGATGTAAAGAGCTGGTTTTCCGGACCTATGACTCAGTGAACAAGAGGGTGTCCGAAATCCTGACGACCTGAAGGCCAGGGCTATTTTAGAGATCATGAGATTCGGTCAAGAGCTCGTCCGGGGGAGTCCTGGAAACCCGGAACTACCTTGAAATGATCTACAGCCAGCAAACCGGAAAAGGGAAATGGGCTGACCTCTTCACAACGCTTGCAACAAAAAAATGAGACCTCTCCTCTTTCCATCCTTAGGAAGAAAAGAGGAGAGGCGAAGGATACCATTGATGAACGTGGCAAAAGAGGCAAAGCCCAGAATCACCGTTATCCTGTATGACGAAGCAGGGTGTTCGATGGAGACCGTAGGTCCTAGAGTAACATTGTACATTATCAGGACTACGGCTGCTGGCGGACCACCAGGAACCGGCGGATTTAGCTTTTGATGGAGCGATCAGCAATATTCAGCACCTCATCTAAAATATCCAAACCGCTCATCAGATCACTTTCAGTAATGCAAAGGGGAGGCTCGATGCCTATCAAGTTTCTTCGGATAAAGACCAGAAGCCCCGTTCAAGTGTCTCCGTCTTGAGAGCTGACATAATTCCCTCAGTTTGTGAAAAATCATTGACATACCAGGGAATGATTGGTTCTTTCGTCTTCCTATCTTTGACAAGTTCCAAGCATGCGAAAAGCCCAAGTCCACGGACGTCTCCGACGCATAAATGCCTTCTTTTCATTTCTTCCAATCGCTTTATCAAAACATTTCTAATCTTTTGGAATTCTCAACAAGCTTCCCTTCTTTATATGCCGTAATGGCGCCTATTCCTGCTGCACATGCAACTGGATGACCAGTGAACGTCGATCCCAACATAAAGCCACTCATCATCAAAATAATCAGCCAGCTCCTTTGATATAGAGACATTTGCAAACGGCAGATACCCACCTGCAGATGCCTTGCCACAAGTTAAAATATCTGGCTCTAGGTTCCAATGTTCGCATGCAAACCAGGTCCCCGTTCTTCCATGCCCAGTCCTTACTTCATCACAGATGAGAAGGATG
>CAWGWZ010000018.1:0-63211 GCA_963826305.1 uncultured delta proteobacterium
GCAATGAAGAGTCAATTTTTTTCGCGATTCTAACCCGCTTCAGTCCTGCCTTTTTTCTATCTAATGCGTGAAACAAATAATATTTTTTCGCAATGAGCATTTTTTTGTTGACATTATTTGGAAAGTATATATACTTATAAATATGCCACGTCATCTGATGACCAATGAACGGGGAATGATAGCTCTGGAGCGCCTCAGAAAGATAAAGCCCTTTGTCCAAGCCTCCCTGAGTATTACAAAAAAACGGTGCGGCAATCCTCGATGTCGGTGTGCTCAAGAAGGTCCCCTTCATGAAGTGGCTCTTCTTACGTGGAAGGAGGAGAAACGCACCCGTACCTTGTATATCCCAATACAACTTCGTCAGGAGGTTGAGAGATGGGTCCAAGAAGGGAAGCTTCTCAAGCGCCTCGTGGCAGAGGTGTCCCAGGCTCAGAGGGAGTTTTTGAGCAGCAAGAAAAAGAGCAGGAAGAGCAAAAAGGGTTGATCCGTGCTTTGACGGGCACCGTGCACCATTTCTTTGGTGGTTTTTCCCCCTCTATTCGCCCATCTCACAGACCCCCGAGATCCTCAGAAGATCCTTTACCCCCTCGCGAGTCTTGCCTTCGCCGGTGTCACGATGTTCCTGTTTCAGCTCAAAGCGAGGCGACAGATTGGGTTGTTGCTCCGCAACGGTTCCTCGGTCATCAAATTCCAAGCCCTCTTTGGAGTGAAGTCTTTTCCTCATGGCGATACCCTGGAAGCGACCTTTTCAAATCTGGAGACCGACCAGATTCAGATGGTCGTGACCGGAATGACCGAAACCCTCATTCGCAAGAAGGTCCTCTACAGCTACCGTTTATTGGGAATCTACTTCAT
Source organism: uncultured delta proteobacterium (assembly GCA_963826305.1). Classification (GTDB taxonomy): domain Bacteria; phylum Desulfobacterota; class BSN033; order BSN033; family UBA1163; genus CAWGWZ01. Next base: position 856 of record CAWGWZ010000018.1, read on the forward strand.
CGTGGCCATCGATGGAACGGGCACGATCAGCTTCAGCCACCGTCACTGTCCCCATTGTCTCACGCGTACCCGCAATGGAAAGACCCTTTACTACCATCCCGTCTTGGAAGCCAAACTCCTGACTTCCAATGGCTTCGCCTTCTCTCTGATGACCGAGTTTATCGAGAACCCCGGAGACAAGGCGACCAAACAGGATTGTGAACTCAAGGCCTTCTACCGACTGGCGGAGCGACTCAAGACCCGGTTTCCACGGCTGCCCATCCTTTTATCGATGGACGGTCTCTTCGCAGGGGGACCGACCTTTGATCTATGCCAGTCTTACGGCTGGAAGTTCATGATCGTTCTCAAGGACGACGATTTGCCTTCCGTGAACGAGGAGTTCGATGCATTGTCCAAATTACAACCCGAGAACCGATTGGCTTGGCGCACGGGGAAGGAGGCCCAAGTCAAACAGGTCTTCCGCTGGGTCGACGATATCGCCTATGTCGATTCCCTAAAGAAGGAGCACACGTTATCCGCGATCGAGTGCTTGGAGACCAAACCCGACAAGGAGGGACAGAAGAAAACGACGAAGTTCAAGTGGGTCACCAACTGCCATGTCTCGTGCAAAAATATCACGACCTTATCCAATGACGGAGGGAGGATGCGATGGAAAATTGAAAACGAGGGATTCAACGTACAAAAAAAGGGAGGATATGAACTGGAGCATGCTTACACCAATAATCCTAACTCAGCCAAGGTCTTTTACCTCCTCTTGCAGATCGCTCATCTGCTCGCACAACTTCTCTACAAAGCTAAACTTCTTAAAAGAGATTTCCCTGGTGGGTTCGGCTCGGCAAAAAACCTGGCGTTCCGATTGCTGGAAGCTTGGCGAAATGCCCGCATGGCTCAAGCAGACATCACGGCGGCGCTTCAAAAACGATTTCAAATTCGGTTTGATTCTTCTTGATCCACTCGGTGCTCCAGTCCTACCCTCCCTGACAACCTAAACTTCTATTACGGTCCCATTCCATGGATCGCCGGTCCCTTGTTCCCTTCTCCCTGGCTCTCCTCATCCCAACAACCTCTTGCCCGGATACTCCCTCTCCTACCACCCCCTGACTCTTCATTGCTGTTATTGTTGCCCTGTTTACTTTTTATTTTTTTCCTGTTATTTTCAAAAAATATGAAAATTTCTACCAAAACCCGAATAGCTCTGATCTTTGTTGTGATTGCTCTCGTTACAGGGGTGATCATCGGCCTCATTGTCAATTCTGTTATCACCTACCGAGTGATCCACGAAACACAAGAGCGAATACAAGAAGCCCTGAACACGGCCCGATGGGTTTATTCTTCGAAAATAAATGATATTGACAGGACAATCTATCTGACTTCCATCCGATACGTATTAAGAGATGTTCTCAAAAAGGAGAACGTCTTATCGATAAAAGACGAAATGACAAAGTTGATGACCGATTATGGTTTGGATTTTTTAACTCTGGTCGATCCGAAGGGAAAGGTATTCCTTAGGCTTCATAACCCTGGCATTTCGGGAGATAGCTTGAAGATCCATTTGTCAGGCAGGCTCTTCGAGGCAGGGGAACTTCAGGAACCCAGGTGCTTTCGAGGGAGGAATTGTTGAAGGAAGGAAAGAATTTAGCGGACAAGGCGACCTTCCATTTGATACCAACTCCTAAAGAAAAACCTACCGAAAAGTTTGAAGAGACCTCTGGACTTGCATTGAAATCAGCACATCCAGTTCTGGATGCCAATGGAAAGGTTTTAGGAGCCTTAACAGGAGGGATGCTCCTCAATCGGAATTATGAAATTGTGGATCGGATTAAAAGCATCGTTTTCAAGGATGCAAAATACAAAGGAAAAGAAATCGGTACAGCCACCATCTTCTTGGGTGATTTGAGAATATCGACCAATGCCATGGATCGGGAAGGATATAGAGCCATTGGAACCCGGGCAATGAGGGAGGTCCAAGAACAAGTTCTCCAGAAGGGATTGCCCTGGATTCAAAGAGCCTATGTCGTGGATGACTGGTATATCACTGCTTACGAACCCATACGGGACTTCCAGAATAAAGTTGTCGGAATGCTCTACGTGGGAATACTGGAAAGTAAATATGTTGTCCTGAAGGAGAAGCTCATCCTCCTTTTCATGTTAGGAATGCTGGCCGCCGTTTCCATCTTCTCTTACCTTTCCTTCAAAATCCTGAAAAAGGAGTTTTGGGAAGATATCCATCTGAACCAGAAGGGAAAACAATAATCAAGTCTGAAGTAACCTGACACCATCTGATTTTACCTTCCGAGGTTGCCAAATTTTTCACATTCCTTGACTTTTGTTAAAAGGATACAAACCTTAACAATGAATGATGGAAGTTGGCAATCTACCAGGCTCCTTCAGTCAAACAGAAGACGTGGTGGTCCGTCACCGTAGAGAGGAGGAAGAAAATGAAAACAATGGAAACCAAAAGCCTAAATAAACCAGAGGAAGTCCGCTCATTTGATAAAGGCAAATTGGAACTTGTGAAAATCGGAGGGGCAACCATTGGGAGGGCGACCTTTCAGCCCGGATGGAGATGGTCTGAATCTGTTAAGCCTCTGGTGAACACGAAAAGCTGCGAAGCTCCCCATTTCCAGTATCATGTCTCGGGAACTCTAAGGATCAAAATGGACGATGGCACAGAAGTAGAATGTAAGGCAGGGGATGTATCACTCTTGCCAACAGGACATGACGCCTGGGTTGTTGGAAATGAACCTGTTGTGGTGGTTGATTTTCAAGGCATGGTTGATTACGCAAAAAAACGTCTAAAGAAATAGGTGTATCAGGCAAGCTTTGAAAATCGGCTTTTGAAAGATTCGGAATAAGACTGGAACGAAGGGGCTTAATATGTCAGGAGTGTAAACCGGCCCGGCAGAGCTTTTGGCATAGTAATGTTTGTAACTCAAGCGTTGGGCAAGACCAGATTTAAATCTTGCGTTTACGCTACCTCGTTTCTTCCTATTATAATATTGCTTTAAAATTGACCATATGCGCGCTAACGTTTTGGATCGGCGAAGCGTTGATTAAGTTGGGATTTCCAGAAGGGTTTGAGTACCAATCTTGTTTTGTCTGCCGGTGTGGGCAAAAAGAAACGTATAAATTTATGGACGCTCCCCCTCCCTTCTGGAAAGGGGGGGGAGTAGTTTTGTAAAAATCATAATATTTCACTGGACCCTTGAATCCCTGCCTGCGGCAGGCAGGTTCGACTCCTCGAATCCTTTTAATTCCTCTCTAAGCCGTTTCACATCGTAACCAAAATGAATCAATATCTCCTCGGTCGCTTTCACAAGCATCTCTAGATATTTCTTGACATCGTAGGTGTCGTCCGGGCCCACCAACGGAAAGGACTTGACCCTCTCTGCCTTGTCCTTCGATAGGGCATCTTTGATCACATACCTCACCTTCTCCCCAGGATGAATCGGAATTCCAACATCCTCTAACTGTTGGGCAGCGAGAGCGGTGAGGCTATCCACCTTGTAAGCATTTGGCTCCTGAGAGATCCTCTTCCCGATCGCCAAATCTTCTTTCTTCGTCTGCCCGTTCTTCAACATCAAGCTATATTCGAAGAGGAGATCTAAGATCTTGGGAATCTTCGACCGATAATCATCCATATTTTTTGTCTCGGATAAGACCTCGAGCATCCGAATTTGAGCTTCCTGAATCAGAGGAGGCATATCGCCTCGCCGGAACGATAATCCTCTCGCTTTGATCTTTCCACTTTTGAAGAGACCGAAATAACGGTTGGCCACAGGGCTCTCCGGATTCCCCTTCGAAGGAAGAAAGGCCATCCATCGGTAAATTCCCTCCAGGCTCATGGTGATCCCGGTCGCTTCGCCGATCTTTTGACAGAGTTTCAAGACTTCCTCTTCCCTTAAATCACTCTTACGAATCCAGAGGGAATCGGTGATCGCGTGGAGAAGTTCAAATCCCTCTCCCTCACAGATCTCCTTGGCTTGAAGGAGCTTTTCCCTTCCAAATGCGGTGACCGCCTCATGTGCCTCAATCCTTCCAAAGCGGGCATTTCGATAACCTAAATATCCGAAGCACGTCACGAGCATCCACTTGAGCGCCGTCTGCTTTCGATTGTAAATTTCACGCTTCTCCCCCTCACCCGCGCCGTCGCCAAAGCGGCTATGGCGCGTCGGCGACTTCCCCTCTCCCGCCAAGGGAAAGGGTGGCGCGAGAGCCATCTTCTTGAGCCAGATCCTCCTCGCTAAGATGGGTTTAAGTGTCTTTGGAACAATCCCTTCTCTTTTCTCACAGATTGTATAACCGGCCTCTGGCACCCGATGATTCTCACAGCATCCGCAGAGCGTCGTCTCTGGAGAGATATTGTGGAGCGCCATGATCGTTGGATACATGGAGGCAAAGTCAATCTCTGCCACATCCTCGAAGATTCCCAACTTGGGCTGAAAGACAAGGCCCCCTTTGTCGGCAACAAGCAGATCCCACGCCGTCTTGAATCGTTCCGGCTCCCCCTTTCTCCATGGGATGAGGATCTCATCCTGAAAGGCCCGATCGAGCTGCATCGAGGTGATGGCCGTCCCGGGAGAGGTGCGGGCCATCCGCTGAACTGGAATTTTAGCCAATCGTGCCAGTTCGATCACCCCTTCCATTCCCGATTCTCCATAGATGAATGAATTCCTCCGATCGATATGCCATCTCCCGAGAAAGAGATGGGCGGGAGCCCGGTAGTAGGTCCGGCCATAGGAAAAGTAAGAAAAGCCTTTTGGATTAACTTGCCTTTGAAAAGGATAAGCCTCTCGGTCCCAGGGGATCGAGGTTTTCCATCTCCTCTCCAACGAAAAGAGAAGGGGTAGAAGGTAAGCATCCCCATCATCACTGAGGATCACATCAGGATCAAACTGTTTGAGGAATTTTCCAATCTCCTCAAGATCCACGCTCTCCATCTCCATCCGATACCCTTCGCACTCCAGAAGGAGAGACCTGGACATTCTATCTGCACGAAGTTCCATCACTCGAAGGTCAAGGAGGCCTTCATCGCCCATCCACACGGACTCAGATGGATCGGGGTGAATCTCAAAGATTCGGCCTTTTTCAGCCTCAACGATGCATCGGCCTGTCGGAAAAAGCCTCTTCTCATAAAGATAGGCTTGAGGCGGAGGGATGTCACAATTGTAGAAGGTGATTTTCTCTTCCCATCGAGGGAGGATTCTGGGAAGTTTGGCATAATGCTCCGAATCTCCCATCTCGATCTCCATCACTTCCACTTCTTCTCCGCTCCAAAATTCCTTCTTTCCGGTCCACCGGTGTCCCGTGGCCCATCGCCCTTTCTGGAGAGAGCTGAACAGAGTGAGAAGATCTTCCCTCCTCCCCCGCATATAGAATCGAGGTCGGAATGGATCTTCAAACCGGTGAAGCAAACCATCCTCATCCTTGACCCAAAGAGTCATTGAGGATTTCAGAGGATAGAGATCGAAGAGCCGTCCCCGGATTTGCATGGATGCATCCAATGATTGGATGTCATCCCGAACTTGGTTCGGGATCTCACCATCAGGACATAAAAAGATGCTGAAACGAGCCTGATCTTCATCAGTCCAAGGTTCAGCATGACAAGTTCCGCTTAGGTTAACTGACATGAATGAGTTATGAGTCCACCTTCTCTTTTTTCTCTCCTAGAGCCTTTATTTTCGATCTCAATTCGACCAAGGCTTTCTCATGTTCGATAAGGATGGAGACTAAGATCGTCTCAAAAGGCCAGGGCCTCGAGGCATAAACGCCAGCTTGCACATGAAGCCTTGCCTCTTCGAAGAGCCGGTCGAGAAACTGTTGATCTTCTCGCCGCAGCCCCCTCCGAAACTTTCTCCATTCTTGGATCTCTTGCTCCAGGACCTGACTAAAAGGAAGGACTGTTCTTCCCATAACTCGTGCCCCGTTAAGAATCGTTTAGATCGTTGAGTTTGTCTATATCGTTAATTTTGTTAAACGATCAAAACGTTCATAACGTTCTGATCGTTTTTATGTTATCGGTGGTTGTTATTTGGTGCTTATTTCGAATACGCTATTCATCCGTCCCCGGTCAATGGGGGTGTTGCCGTTACTAATCCCTAATTTCCAATCCCTAATCCCAGAATTTTCAAATCCTTTTTCCAGAGCAACTTTCGGCCCTTGGTCGTCCAGAATTATCTTCCAGACCAAATCAGGAAATTGGAAGAGCCTTCTCGTGAGATACCTTCTCTTCGAATCCATGAATCCCCCTTTCCTCCTTTTAGCCAGGGAGGAGGAGGGAGGATTGAAGATGGAGGGTTGGAATAGGAGGAAAGGAATTCCCCTCATCGCCATCTCCTCTACCTTTCTCAGAGACCTCTCAAAGAGGGGACAAACCTCTCTTTCAGGCACATCCTCGTCTAAAAAGGTGGTGACTGGTCCCAGAAGGATCACCCATGGCTTTTGTGGTTGAGCGGTTGCTTCTTCTTGTCTGAGCAGGCAGGTGAGTCTCTCTCCCATCAGTGTGGCCATCTGGTAGCAAGTGAAGGCCCTTGCAATTCGAATTTTTTTGAGAAGCCTCTCTGGAGGAATCAATACCTTTCTTGCGATGGATGAGACCATATAAGGGTCGAAACGATTGGCCCCATCCAACAGGATAACATCGATCCCTTTACTTGCTATCCATCCTGCCACATAGGAAGAAATTCCTCCTACCCCCTCCCCCCAAAAAAGGATTTTTCTCGGGGAGTCAGAATGGACTTGTGGACCAGTCAAGGTCAGTTGAGACAAGATTCCATCAAGTGAAGTCCCAATTTGTTTCATTTTTCTTACTCCAAACTACGAACTAATTACCCCGAACCAAATTAGCATTTCCTGAATACACCAATGACTTTCCCAAGGATTTGAACCTCTCCTGATCCTTCCTCAATCTGAATCGTCTCCCAGCTTTCGTTGTCTGGCTTCAATTCGATCTTCCTTCCTTTTTTGAAAAACCGTTTCATCGTCGCCTCCTCCCCCATTAAGGTCACCACAACATCTCCATTCTCTGCCGAAGGTTGGGACCGAACGATCACATAGTCATGAGGGAGGATATAAGGTGCCATACTGTCACCTTTCACCTTCAGAAGGAAAACCTCTCTCCCTTTCACCCATTCCGTAGGAAGTGGAATCGTCCCTTCCACATGCTCTACTGCTAAGGTGGGCTTTCCTGCCGCGACCCTTCCCAAGATGGGAATCTCCCGAATCAGTGGCTTCCCCTCTTTCCTTTGGTGTTCTCCATACGGTCCAGCCCGCTGGTGTGGACCATAGGATTCATGTCCCTGAAAGACAAGAACCTCAAGGCCCCTGGACATTGAACTCCGCCGCTTTAAATAACCCTTCCTTTCCAATGCCTTGAGGTGATCGAAAGCCGCTCGGGGATAGATATTAAAGTGTACGCCGATCTCCCTTACGGAAGGTGGATAACCTCTCTCTTTGATAAATGTCCTAACAAAGTTAAAGATCTCTCTCTGCCGGGACGTCAGCTCCATGAGCCACCTCTTTATTTCAAATCGCGAATTTAGGAATTGCGAATTGAGGAATTTCAAAAATTCCTTAATCCCATAATTCCTAAATTAATATACTATACATTTGTTTAGTTGTCAAGAAGATTTTTACTGGGGATAAGGTGAGGGAAATCAAGCTGGATATAACAGATACTTGCGCGTTTGTATTAGGACAATTTTTGGGTTAAAATAAATTTTATTTTTCAAGGGAATGTTCCAATGTGGGCCCGTTTGAAGGAAGATATCCGGACGATTAAAGAGAGAGATCCTGCCGCCAAAAACTATCTGGAGATTCTTCTCTGCTACCCCGGCCTCCATGCGATCTGGCTCCACCGCATTGCCCATTTCTTATACCTACGCAGATGGTATACGACTGCACGCTTGCTCTCTCATTTCAATCGGTGGCTCACAGGAATCGAGATTCATCCTGGCGCAAGAATCGGAAGACGGCTCTTCATTGACCACGGAATGGGTGTGGTAATTGGAGAGACCACCGAGATCGGCGACGATTGTCTCATCTATAAAGGTGTGGTGATGGGCGGCACCACCCTTGAAAAAAAGAAACGCCATCCCACCTTGGGGAACCGTGTCATTGTGGGTTCCAATTCCACTGTTTTAGGAGCCATCACCATCGGCGATGGGGCGAGAATTGGCTCTGGCTCGGTAGTGGTCAAACCGGTTCCAGCAGGCGCCACAATCGTCGGTGTCCCAGGCCGCATCGTGGAATCCTGGACAACCGAAAGAGAGGAACTGGACTTCGAACATGGAAATCTTCCGGACCCATTGAGTGATATCATGAAGATGCTTCTCCAGCTCCACAATAAATTGGAGGAAAGGGTGAAGCGATTGGAGAACGGGACGGAAAAAAAACAATTGCGTTGAGGAAGAAAGATGACGAAATATCCAAGATTTTTGATGGAGCATTTTCAGAATCCCAAAAATGTAGGAGAGATCTCTGACCCGGATGGTGTGGGTACGGTGGGCAATGCGTCCTGCGGCGACATCATGCAGATGTTTATCAAGGTGAATGGCGACAGGATTACGGAGGCGACATTCAAGACCTTTGGCTGCGGTGCAGCCATCGCAACCAGTTCAATTCTGACGGAACGGATTAGAGGGGCCACCCTGGAGGAAGCACTCACGATATCTGAGGAGACTGCCAAAGAAGTCCTATCCCAGTTACCGAAAGAAAAAATTCCTTGCTTCACTCTGGCCACGGATGCCTTGAAACTGGCCATCGAAGAGTACCGCTGCAAGCGGACGGGGATTCACGAAAGGGGTCGTTTCGATCTCACGGAAATGGAGAAAAACGTTTAGGAAAGGCAAGACGATGATGAAAGAGGATAAAGTCATCTTCCTAAAAAATCCCAATAAGGTCCTGGAGCAACTCATTAAGAATTTTATCAATGAGAATGAACAGAACCGAAGAACCCAACTGGACCATGGCGTCTATTGGGACGAGCCTCTGGTTGGGTTTGCCTCAGGGATGGATCCGCTCTTTTCCGAATATAAGACCATCATTGGTCCCTTCCATCTCACCCCGAGAGAGATGATCATGGCAGCGTTGAAGGAGAAGGGCAAGGGGCTTCTCCTCTCTGAAATGGAACAGATCAGTGTCATCTCATGGATTCTCCCCGCTGCTGAAGACACCCGCAAAAGCAATCGAAGGGAAGAACAATTTCCATCTAAGCTCTGGGCCTATACCAAAGGTTTTGGAGAAGTCTGTAATAATGCCTTAAGGAAGCAGGTGGTCGGCTTTTTGGATGATTTAGGGTATGTGACCGTGGCTCCTACTCTCTTGCCCTCCTTTCAACATTATCGGGACGAAAAAGTGGGGTGGGCTTCTCCCTGGTCGGAGCGCCATGTTGCCTATGCCTGCGGTCTTGGAACCTTTAGCCTCAATGACGGTCTCATCACCCCTAAAGGGATGGCCGTACGAATCGGTAGTGTTGTCACCCTCTTGAAGCTGACACCGAGTGAGAAAAAATACCGCCATCCCAAAGAGAATTGTCTTTCATTTCGGAATGAAAAATGCGGAAAGTGTATTCCACGATGCCCAGCCGGGGCCATTACAGAGAAAGGACATGACAAGGATAAATGCCACGAATACCTCAATTCCGAACCTCTGCAGCGGAAGCGTTCAGAATATGGGGTGCAGGACTATCGTGGTTCCTGTGGCCTCTGCCAAACCAGGGTCCCCTGTGAATTTGCAATCCCAAGACCTGATTTAATCGCTTAAGGCCTTTTGCCTTCCGGAGATATCAGTCCGTCTCTCTTGACAATCCTTGCGGATTATTTAATTAATGTACAAGGTTCAGACCGGAGCATTTATACATCTCTTTGACGAACAAGAACCATCTGATCATCACCGACACCTTTCCCAAAGACGGCTTGGGACCGCCATTGGGTCAAGTGACTCGGGGGCAGTGAAATCCATTCCCTTTTAAGCTTCATGTAAGCTAAACAAATGTTGGAAAGATACTTCGAAAAGATTAGCTTCGTCTATTTTTTATTCGTTTTGGGAGTATGGAATCTTCTTTTTATAGGAGGAATCCTGACCCTGCCTGCGGAATCTGGTGCAGCCACCGATCAAACGGGGAAGATCGATGTCTATTTCTTCTATGCGGAGGATTGTCAGCCCTGCCAGACGATCCTTCAGGGATATCTTCCTACACTCAAAACGATGTTCCCGACTCTCGAGATCAAAACCTTTGATGTGGGGAATCCAGCTTATTATGAGGCTCTTTCTAAATTGGAGAAACGATTCGGCCGGACAGCAAGTGAGCTGCCTGTTACATTCATCGGAGATCAAATCCTCTCTGGAGAGACGGAGATCATGGAGAAGTTGAATCCCCTTCTCATCGAGTATCAGGCGAAAGGTGGTGCTTCTCTTCCTCCGCTCGAAATCCCATCCGTGGTCAGATCCTCGGAGAAAACCTTCTCAGTCGACCTTGCTTATTTTTATCAGAAAGGATGCCCAAAATGTAACCGGGTTAATAATCTGCTAAAATATCTTGCAAAGAAATATCCACACCTGAAGATTAAAGAGATCGATCTCAATACCCCTGATGGAAAGCGTTTGAACGAAACCTTTTCAAACCGACTCAATCTCCCCGCAGAGAAACGCCTCATCGCACCGAGTATTTTTATTGGGAAGGATTATCTTTCTCCTGAGGAAATTACCGAGTCAAAGGTCGAGGGGTTGATTCAGAAATATGAGAAGGTGAGTGCTGGTGTCCGTGGCAGTGGTAGTGAGTTCCTTAAACCAACACCCACACCAGAGGAGACCAAAAAAGCGGAAGAATCGATTATAGGACGCTTCAAATCCTTTGGAGTCCTGGCCATCCTCTTGGCAGGCTTGATTGAGGGAATGAATCCATGTGCCTTAGCTACTTTGGTTTTTTTCATCTCCTATCTTACCATGGTCGGCCGAAAACGAAGAGAGATCTTCTGGGTGGGCATCGGTTTTTCGGGAACGGGTTACTTTACTCATTTATTGCTTGGCTTTGGGATTCTAAGTTTCATCCAGCATCTCTCTTTTTTGCCCCTGTTTTCTCGGATCCTTTACCTTGTCACCTTAGTATTCGCTCTTTTCTTTGGAATCTTTAGCCTCTACGATTACGCTCAATTGAAGAGAGGGCACCCTTCCAAGATGAAACTTCAGATTCCGAATTTTTTGAAAAAGAGGATCCACCAGATCATTCGGACAAGAAGTGGCGAGTTGGAGGCCGATAAGAAAAGTCCATTTATTCGTTTCTTGCTTGCTGCCGTCGTGATCGGTTTCATTGTCACCCTTTTACAATCTACCTGTACAAGCCAGGTCTATCTCCCTACGATCCTTTTTGTTGCCAATATCCCGTCCCTCAGGGGAAGTGCTGTGTTGTACCTTATTTTGTATAATTTTATTTATATCCTTCCGTTATTGGTCATCTTTGGAATTGTTTACTGGGGAGTGACTTCAGAACAGTTGGCCTTCTTTCTGCAGAAGAGAGCAGCGTCCATTAAACTTTTTACCGCCCTGCTTTTTTTCGCCTTGGCAGGGATATTAGTAATGAATTTTATATAGGGAAGAAGAATGCTACTTCACTCGTATCAAATCACGCGGGCCCTACCTGGTCTCGCTGATCCCGAGAAGATCCGAAGGAAGGTGAAAAATTGATGACCCTATAATGAAAGGAGTTAATTTAAATGGATAACACAATGGAAGAACAATCTATCGAACCTAAGAGGGGAATGGGGAAAAGAAAAATCGTTATTTTTGGAGTGATTGGACTCGCTGTCATAGCAGGGGCTATTCTCTTTTACTTTTTTTATCTCGAGAATCCCAGCCGTCAAGTCCTTGCACAGGTGAACGATGAAAAAATCACCTTAGAACAATTTAGCAAGGAACTGGAAAAGGTGGAAAACCCTTTACGGGATATGTACAAAGAGGACCCGAGCAAATTTCTCGAAGGGATCATCGTCAAGACGCTCCTTTTACAGGAAGCGAAAAAGCAGGGCCTTTCGACCCCTGTTAAAACCTATAAGGATGCTGCGAAGGATTCCAAGTCACCTGAAGAAATCCTCATCGTTGAACTGATGAAAAAGAAGTTTTCTTCTCCACCGGCGGTGACGCCTGAGGAGATAAAAACATTCTATTCCTTATTCAAGGACCGATTGGGGGGGAAGCCTTTAGAACAGGTAGCACCCGTGATCGAACAGGTCATCCGTGAAGGGAAGCAACAAGAAGAGATGGAGCGCTACATCGGTGAACTTCGAAATACCGCCAAGGTTGGAATCAATCAGATTCAGTTGCAAAAGATTGCAGCCAAGCCACCTGAATCGAACACCGAGGAAGATTTCAAAAAAGCCCTTGCGGGCGGGATGCCTTTTTTGGTAGATTTTGGTGCAAATTCCTGTATTCCCTGCCGCCAGATGAGACCGATTCTTAAGGAACTTGATAAGGAATATTCGGGAAAAACCAGAGTTCTTGTCATCGACATTTATAAGAATCAAAATCTTGCCAAAGAATATAAAATTCTGGTGATCCCTACTCTGGTCTTCTTTGATTCAAAAGGAAAAGAAGTTTTTCGACAGGTGGGGGTCATGGAGAAGGAGAAGATTGCGGCGAAGTTGAAAGAGATAGGAATGAGCGCATGACCGGAAAAGTTTGGAGTATTTGACCCGAGTCGTTAGTTTTAAGCTCTAAACTCCGCCGTCCCGGTGGGTCCTATATCCTATGAAAGGTCTGGGTTGCCAGTAAACTACCGGTCATCAGACACCTCAGGAGCCTCCGTAACCAATCGTAGACTTTTCTCCCTCAACAATAACTGGTACTTTCCGAACGCCGCCCGAATACTTTAACATCTCCTCCAATTTTTTGCTGTTGGATTGAACATCAAAGTACTTTGCGCGATCCCCATAGGCTGACCTAGCCTGATCCGTATAAGGTCAACCTGCTTTCCCGTATATAATTATTTTTTGTGTGGCCATCCCATCCCCCTTTCCTTTCATCCTCTCAGCTGTAACCATATCTGATCTTGATTCTCTTAGTCAAGGCAAAAAAATAACGTGGATAAACAAGTGGGCGCTTCATTTTACACTTTGATCCAACGGCGCTGGAGACCGTAGTAAAGAATCAATCCTGCCAGATAAGCCACTCCCATGTTCCACATGGCGGTGCCGGCGGTGACGAGAAGAACGAAGAGGTTCTGCTTCCTTAGTTTGATATCCTTAATGACCAGCCCAAGTTCTACTCCTGCAAAAAAAAGAATCACCCCCAAAATCGGGCGCGGAAAGACCTGAAGGAGCAGGGCTACGGATTGGCTCAAAAAAAGTCCTGTCAGAAGTAGCATCACGCCCAAAATGACCAAGGCCCCTCCTGTCCTAGCACCAAACCGTATGTGCCCAGCCATGCCTCCAGCTCCATGGCACATGGGGATGCCTCCCATAGCAGTGCTGATCAGGTTCATGAGGCCGTGATCGATGCTGATTGTCTTGGCCGTCACTTTTCGATCAGGAAAATAATGATTATTCTCTGCCACTGTCCCAATGATCGCATTGCCGAGTGTAAGGGGGGCTTGAGGAAGTCCTAAAACAACGAAGCCAGAGAGAAGTTCCCTCCATGTAATTCGTCCGAGCGCCAACTCAGGCCATCGAAATCGAATGGAAAGGTGAGAGAGCTCTTTGATAAACTCCGGCCTTTGAATAAAAGCGACAAGGATCCCATATCCGAGGAGCGCCAGCATGGCCGGAAGGCGTTGATTGCCGAGAAGAAGGAGAGTGATTGCAATGCCTCCGATCGCCAATACCGGTTGAGCCTTCATCATCCCTAATCCTTCCATAATGAAACTCAGGCCCAATCCCAACATGATACCCCGAACCACAGGCTTCGTGGTAACCTTTTCGATCCAGGTGACCGCTCCGGTGACTCCCATCAGAAGCCAGAATAGGCCCGTGAAGATTCCCGAACCCCAGATCATTCCCGGAGTGATCGTCCCTGCATGGGCGATCGCCATCCCGCCGATCGCCTTCATGGGTTGGACGGGAATAGGGGTTCTGAAATAAAGTCCCACAAAGATCTTGAAAACGCCAAAGGCAACGAGAATACCCAACGGGTCCATTTTATTGAGGGTAATATAGCCTACGACGAAAGGGATCAATGTACCCAGATCGCCAAAAGCGCCAGCAAGCTCCATCCTGTTATAGTCGTTACCCCAGAGCCGCATGATCTATCTGATCCACATAGCCTCGGCATTTATTGCCGACGGAATGATTTAATTCGTCCCCGGTGAATCAGGGCGCTACAGTTACTCGTTTGAGCATACAATAAGCGAAGGGAGGGATCTTGTCAAACCCAAAGAATGCCCATGGGCATCGGCGAAATTCTGGTACTCTTATGTCCAAGTCAATTTCATCCCCCTTTTGCTAAAGGGGGGGAAAGGTGGATTACTCCTTGATTTGACCCCTTGATTTCTTTTAAGATGAAATTAATGAAAGGTTTTTTTAATCGCCTTCTGAGAGTTGATCTCTCGAAGCAAAAGTCAGCCGTCGAGCCCATTCCTGAATCGACACTTCGATCTTACCTGGGAGGGAAGGGTTTAGGATCCTTTCTACTTCTCAAGGAAAATCCACCCCATATCGATCCATTTTCTCCTGAGAATCGCCTCATTTTCACATTGGGCCCCTTGTCGGATACCCCTTTTTACGGCTCCAGCCGTTATGCCGTCTTCACCAAGTCCCCTCAAACAGGAATCTATTCTGAATCTTATTCTGGAGGAAAGATCACCTTTTCTATGAGCCGGACGGGTTACGATGCCATCATCATAGAGGGGAAAGCGAATCATCCCATCTTTCTTGAGATCAGCGATGAGAATGTCGTCTTTCACCCTGCCTCACATCTCTGGGGAAAAGAGACTTACGAGGCAGAAGATGCCATTCTCAAAACAGTTGGAATCAAAGGATCCGGAGCGTTGGTCATCGGACCGGCTGGAGAGAATTTGGTCAAATTTGCAGTGATCGAGAGTGAACACTGGCGCTCCCTCGGTAGAGCAGGAATCGGTGCTGTGATGGGATCAAAGAAGTTGAAAGGGATCGTTTTCCACGGAAGGAAGCGCAGAGAACTTGCGGATCCTCTTACTCTGAAAAGACTGGCCCAAGAGTTTAGAGATCGAGTCAAAGATCGTCAAATTGTTACCATTTATAAAAAATATGGAACACCCATGCTGGTCTCGATCATGAACACCATTGGTGCCTTTCCTACCCAGTATTGGTCCAAAGGGACATTGAAGGGATGGGAGGGAATCAGTGCGGAGAGCCTGATGGAACGCTGTCAGGTGAGTTCGATCGCCTGCCCCCATTGTTTCATGGCTTGCGGGAAAATCTCTGAAGTGAAGCAGGGAAGGCATCGAGGCCTTCGCATCATGGGTCCGCAGTACGAAACCATTTATGCCTTTGGTGGGCTCTGTATGGTGAATTCCATTGAAGAGATTATTTATCTCAACGATCTCTGTGATCGTCTGGGCATGGATACCATCACAGCAGGAAACTTAGTCGCCTTTGCGATCGAGGCCTCAAAGAGAAAGAGAATAAAGGAAAAACTCAATTACGGTGATGTCGATGGAATCGCTGAGATTTTGACCAAGATTACTTACAGAAAAGGAGTGGGGCGGATTCTATCGGAGGGAGTCCGGCGCGCAGCAGAAGCCTGGGGGATGGAGGAAGAGGCGATTCATGTGAAGGGACTGGAGCCGGCCGGTTTCGACCCAAGGGTATTAAAAGGGATGGGACTTGCCTATGCGACTTCAGATCGAGGGGCCTGCCATTTGAGGGCGACCTTCTATAAGTCCGAACTTTCGGGGCAAATCGACCCTAATCAGGTGAGGGGAAAGGCCAAACTTTTTGTCGATTATGAGGACAAGATGACCCTCTTCGATGCACTGATCCTCTGCCGCTTTTATCGGGATTTAATCACCTGGAAGGATCTTCAAGAGATCGTCAAATCCAGTTGCGGTCTCTCATTAAATAAAAAAGGTCTTAAAATCACAGCCTCTGGAATTATCAATCTTGCCCGGGCTTTCAACCAACGAGAAGGAGTGACGAAAAAGGAGGATAAACTTCCTCGCCGATTCTATCGAGAGGTCCTCCAGGAGACGGGAAAAACAATCCAAGCCAAAGATCTGGAGTTCATGTTGAAAGATTATTACCAATTGAGAGGATGGAAGTAAATGGGTTTACATCCCGTCCTCAGGATGATAAAATTAGTCAGAACTGCATAATCAATGTTTGCTCTTTCGTCATTCCCGCTTGCCCAGGAATGAAGAGAATAGAACGATGAGTTTCCGTAGCTTAAAGGCGAAGATTATTCTCAGCGTCATCATCGTGGTGGTGGTGATCGAAGGAGTCTTCCTCTACCTGAATATCAGGTCTCTTTCTCGGCAGATTCTCGAAAAAACGGAAGAAGAGGCGTTCAACCTCAGCGAAACGATCCGTTTGAGCATTCGCAATGCGATGATCATGGATCGAAGAGACGAATATCAGAGAATCATCGATGATGTGGCCCAGAGAAAAGGAATTGCTGAGGTCAGAATCTTTAATAAACAAGGTGAGATCACCGTCTCTTCGGATGCAGACAAAGTTGGAACAGTGGTGGATAAGAAGGCTGAAGCCTGCTACGGATGTCACCGGGAAGGGGAGGCAAAGGTCCTTCTCCCATCCGACAGCAAAACTCGTATCTATCATATAGAAAAACAGAGCCTTCTCGGGTTGATCAATCCAATTTACAACGAACCTTCTTGCTACCCTTGCCATCCCAAGAACTTGAATGTCCTTGGTGTCCTTGACACAATGATCAGCCTCGAAGGCTTTGAAAAGGAAAAGGCCCAAATCTACAACCGGATGACCATCTCAGGAATCGTCAGTGTCATCGTTCTCAGTTTATTATTGAGCCTGCTGCTGACTCGCTTTGTGAACCGCCCCATCGATAAACTCTTAGCTGCGACAAAGACAGCGGCCCATGGAAATCTGGACCAAACGGTAGGCGTTCGATCTCACGATGAATTGGGAGAGCTTTCTGACTCCTTTAACAACATGATCTCAGAACTGAAGCGATCTCGTGATGCCATTGAAGAATGGACTCAGACTTTGGAACAGCGCGTCCAGGAGCGCACCCAAGAGCTTCAGCAGGTTCAGGATCAACTCATTCGCGCTGGCAAGATGGCTGCCCTCGGAGAACTGGCAGCTGGGGTCGCCCATGAGATCAACAACCCTCTCACCGGGGTCCTCACCTTCAGTTCACTGATGCTGAAGAAGGTGGATGAAAACCATCCCTGGAAAAAAGATTTAGAGAACATTGTTCAACAGACCACTCGATGCCGAAACATTGTAAGGGGCCTTTTAGATTTTGCTCGCCAGAGGAAACCGGATAAGAAGGAGTGGGATATTCACACACTCATTGACCGAACTCTCACCCTCGTTGAGAAACAAGCCCCTTTCCAGAATATCAAGATCGTGAAGGAATTTGGAACAGAGATCCCGATGCTCTTCATTGATGCAGACCAGATCCAGCAGGTCTTCATGAACATCCTTCTCAACGCAGCCGACGCCATGGCAGGAAATGGTGGGACTCTGACCATCAAAACAGATTCAAAGGACGGAATGGCTGAAGTCTCCTTCGCCGATACGGGGTGTGGTATGACCAAGGAACATCTCGCTAAACTCTTTGCCCCTTTCTTCACGACGAAAGAGACGGGGAAGGGAACCGGGTTGGGGCTGGCCATCAGTTATGGAATTATTCAAAGCCATAATGGTAATATTGAAGTGCAAAGCGAGGTGGGAAAGGGTTCGATCTTCCAGATCAAACTCCCCATCGAAAAGCGGGATGAGGAGTCAGGGAGTTCGGGAGATGGGGAGATGAAAAGAGTTTGATCACAATTTTTGATTTATAAATGTTGAAGCAATCCTGCGAGGCTCACCTTATATCTTTCATAAATTCCTTCAAAAGATTCTCAGCATATTTCTCTCTCTCAAAGCCCACTACACCCAGAAGATAGAAACCCTTTTGGACAACGATGATCTCACCTTGATATGGATCCTCAGCCCTAAACGAATGGGGTCCAAATCCAATGGGAGTGTCTGAGTTGACCTTTCCCTTTCGGGTTAGATCATCTTTATAGATTCTTAAGGCACCCAGGGCATCCTGAGAATTTTTAAAAATGGCCAAGAAGAGATGGAATTCCTTATCTCCATTCATTGGTCTATCTTTAGCCTCAACCTTATCTTCGTCCTTCTCGATATAGGTCCCTTGGAAGCCTCTTTTTAAGAATTGATGCCCCAGAAGTCCTTCAGAAAAATATTGGATCGAACCTGGTTTGAACCCGTTTTTGGGGAAGAAACCAATCTCTTTGGGCGAGGGTGAAGGATCCGAAATTTTCGACACGAGGAACGTTGACATTTGTTTCAGGATGGCAGGGTTTGATTCGGTGGCGTAAAGCATGACAAAGTACTTGCCCTGATAGAAGAAAGCGGAACGATCATCGAGGTAGGAATCTAATCCAATCCCCCCCGGCCGATTCTCATTTCTAAATCTTGAAAATACCCCAAAGGCCTGAAGCACATTTCCCATATCGTAAATGTCCAGTTCGATCTGATTTCCAGAGCTCTTCCTGTTTTGATAAATTGCAAAGACCGACTTTCGAAATCCATATTTGATGTAAAGCTCTGCCTGACCGTCGATATGTCCAAAGAGTGTTTTCTTCGTATAAATGTGAGGCCCTTCGAACAAAGCCCATCCTTCTGGGAGTTCTCTCTTGGGGATGAGAGATTCTAAAGGGGTTGTTCCATAAGATACCTCTATCGAAAGGAAAATCAACACAAAAGAAAATAAGAGAAATCCTTTATGATTCATCCTAATAAAATCCGTCTGGCCATTTGGATTTGGGCTTGAATATCAACTCCCCTCCTGCAAACGATGGAACAGGAGGAGCACTCGGAACATTGATCAATGTTTCGCAGTATAGGTGATTTTCCTAACGCCTCTTTGACAAGGCCACCATTCTGATATCCATCATGATACATCACCAGCCTTAACAGATCACCATAATGCACCCCATCAGGGCATTCTCCGACGCACCCTCCGCACATCGTACAGATTCTTCCCTGGAGGAAGGACTGGTACTGTTTCACTTCATCTAAATCCCGTCTTGAAAAGGAAGCCCCCATGACAGCTGCACACTCCTCGATCTGTTCGATCGTGGTCACCCCCGGAACCGCTGCAGAAACATTCGGGTCCATCAATATGTATTTGAGGGCAGCCTGATGAGGGCTGAGGCCTCCCATCTTCTCCTTCTTATAACCCCCTGCCTGGGTCTTCATCGCCACAATGCCGATCCCTGATTTCGCTGCCAGAGCCACTGCCTCCTTCAAAGCCTTGGAATGGGTGAAATTGTAAGAGACCAAAGCCACATCGTGAAAATTCAATTTCGCCGCTTCTTTTAAAAGAGGGGCCATTTTGCTATGAGCGGAAAAACCGGTGAATCGCACCTTTCCCTCTTTTTTCATCTTCGACATGAATTCAAAGAGTTTTGGATCAGAAACTTCTTCAGGAGTAGAGTGACCATGCCATACTAAAACATCAATGTAATCCGTTCGAAGTCTAAGAAGGCTCCTCTCTACAGAGGCTCTCATCTTCTTTTCGTCGTGAGGGTGGACTTTCGTTTGGATGAAAACCTTCTGTCTTTTTCCCTCGAAGGCTTTGCCCACCATTTCTTCATTATGGCCGTGCATATAGCAGTCTGCGGTATCGTAGAAATTGATCCCAAGATCAAAGGCCCGCTGAAGCACAGCGGGGTCGCTGCAATTCATCACCCCCATGCTCACGGCTGTTACTTTCAGTCCCGTCCTGCCCAAGGTTCGAAATTCAAGGTTTGGGGTCTTTTCGCCCTTTCCTAAAGACGATCTCACTTTAAGAATGTTGGGAGCGGCGATTCCCAAAAGGGTTAATGAGATGGTTTTGATAAATCTCCTTCGTCCCATCATTTTTGAAAGCATCGATCCCTCCGTAAAAACGGCAACTATTTTTACTTGTAATTATTACTCTTATCGATTCAGTTTTCAATGAACGCTGCCCGACGATGTCTTCGGGGAGGTTCGTATCCCCCCCATAGCTGCGGCGCTGCCCAAAAGTCTTGGAAGTTTTCCATTTTGGAGGGGCGAAGGGGAATTCTTGGATGCCATGGAATCAATCTATTCAAGGGCTTCAGCCGTTGGGCCAAGAGTGTTCCTTGGAGAGCAAGTAAACACCGTTAGAAAGGACGGGGCTTTAACCCCGCCCTCAATGATGAATGAACTTTTTCTTTTAGATCCCCGCCATAAATGGCGGGGCTTTCTAACGGGGTAAATCATGAAGAAAATTTGAAAAAAGACCACTTGCAGGGGTGGGTTATAATTCGCCCTGAAACAAACTTCAGGAAATTTCAGAAAAAGGGGAGAGGTTAGATATGTCCCTTTTTTAAGTTGTCGTGGTGCGAGATGTTGTGGATCAATTGAAACAGCCTTGGACAACAATCACTCCTCGCCGAGGGCTTCGAGATCGGCGAAATCTTTTTTCCTTCCCAAAACCCTCTTATTCGATACGAATTGCTCACGCCCGATATAATAGACCCGACCCTCTCCGTAGGTTCCTCCAATCCTTCCAGAAACCGCTTCTTCCCAAGAAACACCGGTCATCGATGTTACGATACTGACTCGCACTGGAGGAAACCCAAGTTGCACTACCTTATTCCCAATTTCAAAATCTGTTGCCGTTAGCCCTACGGAGCCAAATCCAAAATCATTCAAGGCTGCTATGACGCGCTGAGCATTTTCAGGATCAGGTTTTACGAATATATCCATGTCACCCGTGTAACGTGGTGCACCATGGAAGGCCAAAGCATACCCACCCACGATCATATATTCAACTCTATGAGCGGCTAATAACTCGAGCAGATTCTGAATTCTCTCTGTACTTCGATAATACTGGTTCCGCAAATAATCAACTGCTGCGACTCGTTCCTCAGGGGTTTTGCTCAGCCAGTAAACCAAGTCTTCTTCAATCGATGAGAAATCATTAAGATCGCGTTTATTAACAACTTTCTCGATCATGTTTTTAAAATATCATTAAATAAAAATTGGAGTAAAGAGAAAACCTCTTTTTTCCTTTCAAAGTCCAGGGGATAGGATTTTTCTATTGCGTTTAACTTACTCTATGTGAGAATAAATCAAATGGAATGTTGTTGAAGATATTCACTTTTCCAATCTCGATTCGGGGCTATGAATGGCTTTGCTGATCGCTGACGTACAAATTCCAAGATACCTCGTCACCTCTGCCATCGGCACCCCTAATTCATGGCTTAAACGGTATGAAACCGCCCTCACTCTCTGCCCTCAAGGTCAAGTGGTGATGAACTGCCCGCTGGAATGGTTAGGTGCGAATATGGGCCATTTTGCTGATAGCAAGAACTTTCACTTCGTTGTCAAGTCGTCCTTTGAGCTTATCTTTTTCTACTTCGAGGTCGTAACGAGCTTGAAGGTTCAGCCAAAATCGCTCCGACAGACCGAAATACCGTGATAACCTAAGCGCAGTATCGGCACTAATCGAACGCTTCCCATGCACAATTTCATTGATACGACGTGGATGAACGTTGATGTCCTTCGCTAACTTATACTGGCTGATGCCCATCGGCTTCAGGAACTCTTCCAGTAGAATCTCGCCTGGATGGATAGGGGGAATTTTCTTAGCCATATTGTTCTCCTAATGATAATCTGTTACCTCAACATCATAAACATTTCCTTCACTCCACCGAAAACATATCCGCCATTGGTCATTGATACGAATGCTGTATTGACCCTCGCGGTTTCCAGAGAGTTTTTCAAAACGATTTCCAGGTGGAACACGAAGGTCGTCCAGTTGTTCTGCTGCGTCCAGTATCGCGAGCTTTCTCCAAGCAACTTTGTGCAGGTTTGGAGAAAATCGCCGTGAAAAATGGCGTGAAAAGAGCTTTTCAGTTTCTTTGTCTCGTAAGGACTTAATCACGGCAAACAAATAATAACGTGTTACGTTACTAATGTCAAGTGCCATGCTATTTCGTTTGCCTTGCCTGGTGCTAATGTGTGTGGCCGCGCTTAAGGCGAAGCATATGGGTCGATGACAGGATAGCCTGCTTTCCTCCAGGCCTCAACACCACCGCCGAGACACTTCACATTCTTGAACCCCCTTGCCATGTATTTCGCTGCCTGACCGGCAGCTGTCCCTTCATTAGGTCAGCCTCAGTAGAAGACGATCTCCCGGTCTTTCGCTAACGATGGAAGCTTGGACTTGAATTCGTCGAATGAGATTGCTCCTTGGAGATGCATTTTCTCGAACTTCGCCTCGTCTTCGTACGCGCAGACGAGCCGTGCTTTTCCAGATTTCAGTTTCTCATAAACTTCTTCCGGAGTGATGCGCTCTGGCTCACCCATTAAACTCACACACCTCCTTTCTTATCTTTCATGATCTTACGCCTCTCCTCTGGATTGAGATTCCTCAGGAACGATATCGAGAACCAGCTTCTCAGAGCGACGTATAATGGTCAGCGGCGTTTTCACCCCAACTTTTTCTTCAGTCAGAACCTTATGTAAGTCATCAATCCCAGCCGTTGGCTGGTCGTCAAACCCAACGATGACATCTCCTTCGATCAGGCCAGCCCTCTGTGCCGGGCTATTCTCTTCTGTTGAAACGACCAGGACGCCGCTTTCTACTGGGAGGCGATGGAATCGCACAATCCGGCGATGGAGTGTAACATTTTGTCCTCCGACTCCTATATAGCTACGCCTTATTTTACCTTCTTTGATCAGCTTGGCAGCAACAAACTTGGCTGTATTGATCGCAATAGCAAAACAAATCCCTTGCGCTGCAAGAATCATCGCCGTATTCACACCGATGACATCTCCTTGAGACGTGACAAGAGGGCCCCCCGAGTTACCAGGGTTAAGGGCCGCATCGGTTTGGATGATATTATCGATCAGCCGGCCAGACATCGACCTGAGGGAGCGGCCGAGTGCACTGATCACTCCAGAAGTCACCGTGTACTGAAAACCATAAGGGTTACCAATGGCAATTACGAGCTGACCCACTCGTATCTTTTGAGAGTCGCCCAGGGGGGCTGCCGCAAAGTTTGGCCCATCAATCCTGACCACAGCCAAATCCGTATCCGGGTCATCACCCACCAAATCTGCCTGAAAACGGCGGCCATCGGGAAGTATCACCTCAATCTTGTTGGTATCATGCACAACGTGGCTATTGGTAAGGATGAAACCATCTGGTGTGAAGATGAATCCAGAACCATTGCCACGCAACTCCTCAGGAAGACGAGAATGGACCATCTGTTTTCCCTCCGGACTCTTACGAACATCAATATTCACGATTGATGGGCTCACCTTCTCTGCTGCATTGATGACAGCCCGTGAATAAGCATCGAGAAGCTCATCAGCAGAAGGATGGATATCATTCAGTGCTTGGGTCGCCCTGGCCTTCGTCCCGTCGCTGAATAATAGACGTAAACTCCGTTTCATAGTTATTCATTTCCTTTGGAGGAAATCCTCCACTTCTCAAAAATGAGATCCCTCGCTTCCCTCGGGATGACAAAGACCGACTCGCGTTGAGAGGCAAAGCCGAAGCCGTCCCGATAAGAATTTAATAACTGGACAGGATTTTTTCAAGGACGGAAACGTGTGTCCCGGGAAGGTGTTGATTATGCCACCCTTTTGAATTATGATGGATGAAAAGAGGAGGACCGATGCGCGAGTATACGAAAGACCATGCAAGAGCAGGGATCGATATCCCTCTTCCAAAGATTGAGTCCTTCAAGAATCAGTTTAAAAATTATGAGATCACGATCTCCATCCCGGAGTTCACCTCGGTCTGCCCTCGAACAGGGCTGCCCGATTTCGGAACCATTACTATTCGGTACATCCCCAGCCAGTGGTGTGTAGAATTAAAATCCCTAAAGATGTATATTCTCGCCTACCGAAACTTGGGAATCTTCTACGAAAATGCGGTCAACCGAATCCTCAGGGATTTCGTCAAGGCTTCCAAGCCGATTCAGGCCGTCGTTACCGGAGAATTCAACGTCCGGGGAGGCATGAAGAGTACGATCGAAGCCTCATACCCTCCACCATCTCATAAGAAAAAAGAGAAACGATGACAGAGGTAAAAACGGTCCTCTTCCTCTAAACTGGAAATGCTGCCTGGAATCAGACGGCGGAGGGGTTAAAAGTCGACCCTCGCCCTCTCGTCTTTGAGGGGTTTAAGGTGACAGGTCTCGTTCATGAGCGACAGAATGTATTTTCCATTCTTGTATTGAATAAGGTTAATTGCAGTAGGATCCTGGCTGATCTGCCAGAAATGGGAGTTGTCTATCCTTAAGATGCCACAAATGAGGACTTTGTTAACGACTCGGTGCGAAACGAGAACAAGGGTCTTTCCACCATGCAATTGAATCATCTCTTCCAGCGCGGCCATCGCCCTAACCCGAACATCCTCTAAACTCTCCCCACCCGGGAGTCTAACTAAATGGGGCTCCTCTCTCCACTGTCGATAGATTTCCCTATCATTTTTTTTGATCTTTTGATGGGGATGCCCTTCCCACCTACCAAAGCTCATGTCGATGATTCCATTTAAAGGTTGAACTTTTAGGGTGTGAAACCGGGCAATCTTCTGGGCTGTCTCCCAGGCCCGGGCCAAAGGGCTTGCATAGATCCCGTGGATCTCCATTCCTTTGAAATATTCCCCTGTCAACTCCGCCTGCCTTAGGCCGGTTTCATCGAGGGGAATATCGGTTCTCCCTCGGAAGATCTCTTCCTTATTCCATGCGGTTTGCCCGTGACGGACCAGATAAATGGAGGTCGTCATTTATACCTTCCTGAGAAAATCACTATCTTTCTTTCTTGGCATTGGTTTTTGGGGGTTAGGGGTTAGCTAATCCCTAATCCCAAACCCTTGACCCTATGATAACAATTACATCGGAAAATGGCTCGAAACCTTTATTTTTTGAAATCGCTGAACGATTTTGTTTCCTGAAATCATTCCCTCTTCTGTAACAATGGCTGTTAGGAGACCCAAAGGAGTGGTGTCGAAATAGAAGTTGAGTACCTCCACTCCCTTAGGAGGGTCAGGCCAGACTTCTTTAGGATCTCTTTTAAGGATCCGAAACCCTTTTGTCATCTCTGCTTCAAGGAGTTTCTCCGTGCCACAAAGTACATAAAACGGGACCCCTCTTTCCTTGGCACTGAAGGCAAGGCCGTAAGTCCCTACTTTGTTCACCAGGCCGAGTGGGGTAATACAGTCTGCTCGAACCAGAACGACATCAGCATCCCTTATTGCGTACGGAGCGGCCGAATCGATCTGGAGTTGAATTTTGATATTGGATTCGCTCAACTTCTTCGCCAATTGAAATCCTTCACAGATAGGGCGGGACTCTGTGCAGACCACCTCAAACTGTTTTCCGGTTCTCTTTGCGTCAATCAGTGTCCTCAATACCGTTGAGCTATAAGAATGGGTGAGCACTCTGGATCTTTCGGGGATCAATCCTCTGGCTATCTTCGAAATCTGCCCAGTCGAATTTTGAAGGCGAAGAAGAAATCTCTCAATCGCTTCCGTCATCTCGCCCTTCATCTTCTTTAAGTCTTTGTGGCCTTTGGCAGAAAGCAGGATAATATTTGCCAAATGGAAGAAGGGGGCCATCGAGGGTTGGCACTCGATCAATTTCTTCGATATTCGAATCAGCTCGTTGAATAAGAGGGCAGGTTCCCCATTAAAGTTGGATATAAATTGGGCAACATTAGTCGCCCCCTTTTTAACCAACTCCCCTGCCCCAGTGGTCCGGTCTTCTTTAATCTCTTGTAGGAGAGAATCCATGTAATCGTTCATTCTTTGATTATC
Source organism: uncultured delta proteobacterium (assembly GCA_963826305.1). Lineage (GTDB taxonomy): Bacteria > Desulfobacterota > BSN033 > BSN033 > UBA1163 > CAWGWZ01. The sequence goes on from CAWGWZ010000018.1 coordinate 26,812, forward strand.
CTACCATTTTCTCACGGACAAAAACAACATTTTTGAAAAGATGGTATTATAATTTACCGCAGAGACACAAGAGTGAAGAAAGGGGTATGCCACTCAATGAACACCTTTTTTTGAGACAAAAAATGTCATATTTTCTCCTTCCAGCAAATTTCAAATTTTGAACAAACCTTTAGGAATCCGTGGGTTCGATCATTCACACTCTTTTGGCATTGAAATTGCTCTTTCAACGTTCAAAAATACTTAAACCAATTTGCCGATAAAACCAAACTCCGAGTAATCGGAGGACGGAAAGCCACGCCTGCGTGCCGAAACGCGTACAGCATGCGGGAGTGCCTCCAAGCCGAAATGCCTTCCTACCGTGTGCAGGCACTAAGGCGTGCAGGCACTGGTCCCAAGCTTTTGGGATAGCCGGGTTGCCAAAGTTGGATAAAAAAGACCGGATTGCCGTGGCTTCATCGAATAGGCAATCCGGTCTTTAATTTTGGGAAAAATAAAGATCGGAAATTGATGAAGGACCGGGAGATAAAGCTCGATTGGGAAAATGAAATGGAGAATGAGAGATAGGCTGAAATGGAACCCATCAAAGTTGTCGTACACTATACCAATGGCGAGGTGATCAAAGGCTTTACCCAGGATTTCTTTCCAAACAAGGATCTTTTCCACCTTTATCCGGCTGATAGCACCACAGGCGAGGCCATTGAGGTGTCAATGAAAGAATTGAAGGCTGTTTTCTTTGTTCGAGATTTCATCGGGAACCCCGAGTATCATGAGCGGAAGAATTATATCGAGGGGGAAAGCAGTCATGGCCGGAGGGTGGAAGTGATATTTATGGATGACGAATTGCTCGTCGGTTCAACTTTGGGGTACGACCCAAGCCGACAAGGCTTTTTTCTCTTTCCAGCAGATCCCGAGAGCAATAATTTAAGGGTATTCACAGTGGCCTCTTCTGTGAAAAATGTCCGTTTCCTATGATTCTACCTCATGGAATTAAGTCTTTTTACGAAAATGCTGGTGAATGTCTATGGCCGGGCAACTTCACCCTTTCCCGAAATAGATGGTGAGGAGTGACTTTGAAGTATAGGACTCTCCCAGGCTCTTTTAAAGAAATGATTTAAGACTTTCTTAGAACTCCTCTCTTTTAAGATCAAAATCTTGCCTCCGGGATCTCTTTTGAGGCTGAAAAAAGACTTCCCGCTAATAAGTAGTAATAGGAGATCGATCCATGAAATAGCCTTGTCCTCGTCACAAAGACCATAACTTTTTTTCTCAACCTCAGCCTTAACCTCAACCTTAGCCTTAACCTTACCTTCCAATACTTGATAAAGTTCTCTCCATGTCATTCCCTCGCTCAGTTCCATTTCATCCATCTTTCCCTTGATGAAATTAATGGATCTGGCCAGACGGAGGAGAGTAACGATGTCGAGCCGACTAAAGTCTTTCGTCTCGATGGGAAGGGCGCTGGACCGCCATTGGGAAGGATGGGAGGGAAGTACACCTTCCTCTCTGCATCTCTGAAAAAGAGGGGTCCCCGGAGTTGGATAATAGATGCTTGGACCGATGAGGATTCGCTTTCCCATCAGGTAGATCAATGTATCCACCATCTCCTCAATCGTCTGACCTGGCATTCCGAAAATTCCATAGGCGATGACATGAAGGCCAAGATGCTCCACCTGCTCCAAGATTTTATTGAAGTCAGCCATTCCCTTAGGTCTTTTCATTCTTTCCTTAGTCGAAGGATCGGTGCTGACAAAGGAGAGATTGATCGTTTTGAAGCCTGCCTTCTTCATCAATCTTAGAAGTTCTTCATCCAAAGAGGCAAAGGAGATACCATTCATGGCGGTCAATTCCAGATTTTGCTCTCCGAATGTTTCGATGATGAGACGCATCAATCGCTTTGCCCGTTCTTGATCAAAAGTGAAATTATCATCCTCGATATCAAAAGTTCGGATACCATATCGTCTCATGCAATCGATCATCTCCTGAACGACGTTTTCAGGCGATCGTGTCCGGAAAGTGGTTCCCATGATGAGATGAGTTGAGCAGTAAGCGCATCCGTGCGGACATCCTCTACTGGTGATAATCATTGTCGATCGCTCTTTCCTGATTCGATATCGATTCAGACCGAGCAGATCTCTCGCAGGACGAGGAAGACTATCGAGGTCTTCGACAAAAGTCTTGAGTGGATTGATTCTTGCCTGTCCATTTACCCGATATCCAATCCCATCGATCTCTTGAATTCCCCCTGTATTGCCTTTCTCAATCTTCTTAAGGAGAAGTGGAAACCGAATTTCCCCTTCTCCCAAAACGATATAATCGACGAAAGGGCTTTCGAGAACCCCTTCCGGGTCACAACTGACATGGGCTCCTCCCATAATGACAACTTTATCATTATCCCATTCCTTAATGATGCGAGCAATCTCCACGGCTTCTCCGTGATAGGGGGTAAAAGAGGATGAAATTCCAAAGATATCAGCATTTGAAACTTCAATCCTTTTTCTTATCTCATTCCGATTCATTCCGAAATGGTAATATCCTGTGTAGAGTTTAAAAGGACTCCGATCATCGAAGGGGTAGAAATCTCGAAGGTAGGAAAGTTCGGACGGGATGGAAATGGATCTTTTCTTCTCTGTCTGACAGTCGAGGATTTGCACTTCATGGCCGTCGGTTTGGAGCGAAGCCCCAAGATAGGCCAAGCCAATCGGCTGCGTCCGAATCGAAGTCTGGTAAAAATCTTGGATAGGCGGTTGGATGAGAAGGATCTTCATGACTTTTACAAAGGAGCGAATAAATTATATTAAACATAAGCCGAATTGTCCATTTCTGGGACAGGGGCTTTAACAACTCATGAAGTTTTTTCCCTGAATGTCCTCAAAAAAGTCTCCATTCCATTATATAAGAAAAATTGATTCCGTGCATCACGTTGCTAAGTACTTCCTCCTAAACTTTCAGTTGCAAAAAGTCTAAAAAGGGTGTATATTACAAACCATATTTCACAATTGATGACCCTGATTCTAAGGGTTGGTTAATTTTTTCGTTTATTATATTGTTGCAGTATAATATCGCTTAACACTATATTATCCTACAAAGAATACCATTACAGGCCCATTTAGGACTCAAAAGGGGACTTTTATAGAGCTGAAAGGTTTGGTTTTTTGAGAAACATCGCAGCAGTATAAAAAATAATGTTATGCGTTTGTAATAGGAGAATACGATAAATTGGAGGATTGAAATATGACGGTAAATCCCGATCTTGTTTCTCCTTGTGGTCTTTATTGCGGAGTCTGTGCCATCTATATTGCACACCGTGAAAATAATCATAAATTCAAGGAACGGTTGGTGGATCTTTACCAGGGAAAAGTTAGTGGCAAAGGTAAACTCCCCAATAGTGAAAAGCTTTCCATAGAAGATATTAAGTGCCGTGGCTGTTTATCTGATGAACTTTTTATGCATTGCCGACAGTGCGAGATCAGGGCCTGCACCAAGAAAAAGGGCTACACTGGATGTCATCAGTGCGATGAATTTCCCTGCCAGTACATTGAACATTTTCCAATGGCTGTTGGCAAAAAGGTTATTTTACGGGCTATTCCATATTGGCGAGAGGTGGGTACTGTAAGGTGGATTCAAGATGAAGAAGACCGCTATGTTTGTCCTGAATGTGGCAATAAAGTTTTCCGTGGTGTGGGAAAATGCAATCAGTGTAAAGTGAAACTGGATCTGGATTAGTATTTTATCGTAAAAAGAAAAACCGCTTCAATTCTAACTGCATAACCATCGCATGAACTCGGACGTGGCTTCCCCTGCGGTCCAGCCCCGCCGGTTATGCGAAACGTCACTCTCTCTTTCAATCGCAAATCATCCACTCTCAGTACAAACCTATCCTCCCGCTTTGTAGGTGGAACGTTCAAAGGCCGTTCCGCTCATCTGGCAAGATGTTGTGTCCCAGACCTCTTCACTCGTTTCTACGATCTCTGTCAGTGCAGGAACTCCTACATGATTATGGAGAACGTCCGATTTATTGAAGTGTTTTAAACAAGTATCAACAACTCGTTTGCATTCCTTTGAGTTTGTAGTCAGCTACACATACCTCTGCCTCACCGCCCTCATTCTGGATCATGTTTGTAGTGGATTCAGCCGCCAACTCATCCGGGTCAACATACAAGACCTTAGGCCCTTCCACGAGAAGATTTCCATTTTCCACTTGCATGTGAAAGACGCATATCATAAGAAATCCTCTTTTAAAAGGATTCAACCCCTTTTTGTCTAACGAAAACAAGGGAAAATTTTGCAATTCGAGGGCAATTTACATTTTGAATAAATTTGGTAGAATAGCAAAGGGAAGAAAGAATTAGGGATGGGGTTATATAGAGATAGATGGGGTGGAATAAGGTGTTAGGTCCAATGGGTAAGAGTCTCCCTCATATTTCCCGAAAAGCCATTCTCGTAGTATTTCTGATCATCTTCGCATTCGCTGTCTCAGAGGTCATGACGAGAGTAGGGTGGCTCGATACTATGGATTATATCTATTATGACCTCTGGCACATTCTGGCGGGTCTTCGTACCGAGGCCACTCATGTGGCCATCGTGGCCATTGATAATGAGACCTTGTTGAATTATCAAAATGAACCCTTAGCGTTTTGGGGACCCCACTTTGCTCGCGGGATCGAAGTCCTACGCCAAGCCGGAGTCCGGATGATTGGTCTCGATTATCTTTTTTCTGTAAGCGCTGAATCATGGCTCAAGAAGCTCGAGTTGCCAGGAAGCGAGAAGAGTCGAATGTACGATGTTCCAATGAGGGCCCAGCTTGCAACAGGGCAAGTGGTGCTCATCGGTTGGGTGGCCAGCAATGATAAAGGCGAAAGCGAGCTCCTGCTGCCCATCGAGGATTATTTGTTTTCCCTGCCCAGGGGCAGGGCGGATGTAGGGCTTGCCAACTTTTACTGCGATGCCGATGGCGTGGTGCGTCGGTTTGTTCCAACCCTATTTGATGAAGGCACCCTGCCCAGGCTGACTTTCGCTGCCCTCCTGGCAGTGAAAGCCAAGGGGATCGAGCCATCAAGTGTCAGTTGGTCATTGGGTGGCCCGGAGGTTTGCAACACAGCCGTTCCTCAGCCCATTGGCTTTGTGGGTCCACCCGGGACCATTTCTCGCCTCTCCTTTGCCCGTTTACTCAATCCCTTGGCTGAGCAAGACCCTGATGTCCAACGGCTCAGGGGCAAAGTCGTTATTATCGCCTCTGAGCATGTCGGGATACAGGATGTTCATCAGGTCCCCTATGCTCGGGGCTTTTGGAATATGGAAGGGCGCATGATGAGCGGCGTTGAGCTCCACGCCAATATTACAGAGACGTTGCTATCAGGACGTGTTCCCCAGTCTGTTCCAGCTTGGATCAGGATCACTTCGATGGGAGCGGTGCTCATCTTCGGGACCTATGCGTTTTTCCGACTCCACCCGTTAAAGGGGCTAGGAATGGGCCTTCTGCTCTGCTTCTTCTATGCCGGCCTGGCCTATGTCCTTTTTTGCATCAACTGGGTCCAGCCCGTTGCAAATGTCCAATTAGGCCTAGCGTTGAGTTATCTGGGCACATTGGGACTCAGGCTGACCGGAGAAGAACGGGAACGAGCACGCCTGAGGCAAATTTTCGGGCGATATGTATCTGAGGAGGTGGTCGAAAAACTTCTCTCCACAAGACATAAACCTGACCTGGGCGGTGAGGCGATCCAGGTGACGGTCCTCTTCTCAGACATTCGCAATTTCACAACGATTTCCGAAAGGTTGAGCCCGCATCAGGTGGTTGAGATGCTCAACGCCTATCTGAGCCGTGTTTGCGAGGTTATCTTGGAACAGGGGGGTACCGTGGACAAATTCATTGGCGACGCAATCATGGCCGTTTTTGGATCGCCCGTCCTTTATAAAGACCACGCTGAGCGGTCGCTACGCGCTGCCCTCGCCATGAAAGAGGTGGCCTCCGAATTTCGCTCCTGGATGTGTCAGCACTTTGCTGATGTGGATTTGCCGGAGTTTGAGATCGGCATCGGAATCCATACGGGCGAAGCAGTCATTGGCAACATCGGCTCTCCTAAGCGCATGGAATTCACAGCCATTGGCGACACTGTGAATACGGCTTCGCGCCTGGAGGGGTTGACCAAGCAGCTCGGATGGAGCATTGTCGCCAGTTGTGACAGCATTCAGGCCGCCGGCTCAGGCGTGCTAACTGGAAGGGTTGAGAAAACTGCTCTTAAGGGAAGAGAAGGCTATATCGAAGTCTTTGAAGTGATTGGCTTCAAACCAGAGAAAGGAGGAGAGTCATGAAACTTTTTTGGAAGAGCAGGATGTCGGTTTTGGAGCTTATCTGCCTGGCTACGTTTGTCGTCCTATGCACAGATTTTCCTACAAGGGCTCAAACCCTTCCCCCTGATGTAGGGTTGGTGACCCAGTTGTCCGGTGACGCAACCTACTGGAATGAAGACTATCAGAAGGCACCCGAAAAGGTGCAGGCCTTCATGAAGATACGTCGGGGAGACTATTTAGGAGTGGCGTCAGGGGCCGTGGTGCAATTGGTCTACTTTCAAAACGGTCGTCGGGAGACCTGGAAAGGTCCGGCTACGCTTATAGTGGGCGAGATCCAGAGTCGGGTTGAAGGTGAAAAGGGGATCCAAGTACAACCAGAGGTGTCGATTTTGCCAACGGAGGCATCGCAAGGGATGCGTCGCATTCCTGTCCTGATGCGGCGGGCGAGGCTCAGCCGTTCAGGTGGCATGCAGGTTCGCGGTCCAGGTGAAGCTTCTCAGAAAACTATTATTCCAAACAGCGAAGAAAGGGCTGAAATCGCAATGGCGAGAGAGACTTACCAAAAATTGCGTAAACAGACCAAGGCCGACGATATCACGCCTGAGTTAAATCTCCTGGCAGCATTGGCAGATTACGAACAGTACGAAGAGATGGAGAAACTCATCAAAGATGCATTGAAGATACAGCCAGGTAATGAAGTTTTGAAAGACCTTGGAGATTGGGTAAAGGCCCAGAGATCAAAGCCTACCCAGAAAAAGTAGGAAGAAGGCGTTGAAGCCTACCTTCTAAGGAGATGAAATATATGATGAGATTTCACCGATGCCTCTGGATTGCCTTCATGTTGTTTTTTCTTTTTCTGCTATCCAGCTGTTTGCCGAGGATGACAGTAAAGGAAAGGGTCCATTACAAGCTCCATGAGAATGTATACCTGTCAGCCACAACCTTTGGAACTTGGACCAAAACAAAGATCCCTATCCCCAAGGGAGCTATCGTTGCGGTCATGGCCAAAGGGGAGATCTGGGACATAACGGACCCACGTAAATTGCACTGGCAGCCATATCAGTGTCTTAGGTTCAAGATCGGAGAGGATGGACGAGAAACCCATATCGATCCTGGAATTGACCCAAAGGATCCATTCAACTTGCACGTCGTTCCAAGCGGAAATGGAGGTCTTCTTTACCTCGGTATGGGTACTTGGTGGAAGTTCAAATATCCACAGAACAAATGGGGTAAAATGATTGTGAGAGTCATCGTTTGGGAAACGGGACATCAGGATCGAATCGAGCATGATCTATTGGAGCTCATTCGGACGAATCCTAATGATCAGCAATTCCGTGATCTTGTTGCCTTCATGGCTAATTGCTTGAAAAACATGCGCGAATATGAAAAGGTACAAAATCTACACAAGATGATCCGGGAGACTCCTGAAATGGATTGGGACAGAGTCTATCCTTCTGTTTTAGATCAATCAGCTGATGTTGAAAGGAACCTGGGAAGAAACGAAAAGGCAAAGACCTATTCAGAGGAGGCATTGAAGCGTATCAGACGATTTAGCAATCGGTATATGGAGTCAATGACACTTCGTAATATAGCCTGGGCAGCCTTTAACCTCGGGCAGTACGAGGAGGCCAATCAACTCTTTGAGCAATCCCTTCAAATGGCTAAGGAACTGAACAATCCGGAACTCATTGGAACAATGCTTTGGACGACAGGGGATATTCTATTGAGAATGAATAAGCCTGCTGAGGCCGTGAAACAACTTGAGGATGCCTTAGGATACTTCGATAAACTCGATAGATGGCTTAATCGGCGCTGGTGTTATTTATCCCTCGGCGAATCTTACATAAGACTGAATAAAGATGTTGAGGCAAAAAAATCCTTTGAATCTGCCATCGGAGTTGCTGCTAAGGCCGGTGATCCAGCGCCCCAATGGAGAGGTCACGGTGGGCTGGGAAGGATTGCAGAAAAAGAGGGGGACAACCACAAGGCCTTTGAACATTATGCCAAGGCTATCACGATCATCGAATCGACGAGAAGCAAGTTTACGGATCCAGGTCTCAAGGCCCTCTTCATGAAGGGCAACCTCCGGGTCTATGAACGGATGATTCAGCTCCTGCAAAAGATGCGGCGAACCCCTGAGGCATTGCATTATCTTGAGCGAGCCAGGGCGAGAGTCATGCTCGATATGTTGGCGGAGAAAGGCTTCTCTTCGAAGAATGAGGAGGAGAATGAGCTGCTCACCCAGGAACGGGTACTGAGAAAGCGAATCGACGAGATCTCGACGGGGCAGGAGAGAATTGGATCTGAAACGTCTCAAGAGATAGGAGAAGAGATGTCAGAGGCTCAAGGATCGGAAAAGCAGATTTCAGAGCTTGAACGCTTGCAGTCCGAGCACCGAGCCATTCTGGAGAAGATTGAGAAACTAAACCCTGAACTTGCCTCCCTGGTCATCATCAACCCCCTTAAGGCGAGAGAGATCCAGATGTTCCTTGATGGGGACACAGTGCTTCTTGAGTATTTTTTGGGTGTGGAGGGTCGATTTGTCTTTGTAGTCACCCGAGAAAAGGTTCTGGCTGTGCCCTTGGAGGCAGATTCGAGCTATCTTTTTGGAAAGATTAAAGACTTCAGGGCCAGGGTTATGGAGAATATTACTCTGGATCGGCTGATCCTTAAGACATATGAGGAGCCCGCCTCGGAGCTCTATCAGATTCTGATCCAACCGATAGAGGGGGAGATCTTTGGCAAGAAAAACCTCGTTATTGTCCCCTATGGAATGCTCCACTATCTTCCTTTTCAAGCCTTGCTATCCAAAGAGGGGAAGTATCTCATCGACTCTTTTACAATAAGCTATCTTCCCTCGGCGAGTGTCCTGAAGTATGCCAGGGCAAAGAATAAAAGGAATCGCGGGGACCTCTTTGCCGTGGGAAACCCAGCTACTGGATTATCGCCCCTTCCAGCCGCAGAGGTGGAAGTGAAGGAGGTCTCAGCCATCTTTGACAAAAAGTTAGTCCTTACAGGCCAGCAGGCCACGAAGATCTCGGTGCAAAGTCAGGGGCCTCAGTACGACATGATCCTTCTTTCCACTCATGGGGAGATGATAGAATCGGACCCCCTCAAGTCAAACCTTAGATTTACTCCATCGGAAAAGGATGATGGGAGGCTTACCGTAAGTGAGATCTTTGACATGGAGATCAAGGCGAATCTGGTGACGCTTTCTGCCTGTGAGACGGCTTTAGTGCGAGGTGAAACAGGTGATTTTCCCCAAGGGGATGATTTGGTGGGACTCTCCAGGGCATTTATTCATGCCGGGGCACCCAGTGTGGTTGCCTCTTTGTGGAAGGTTTCAGATGATTCGACGGTCGAGCTCATGAGGGCCTTTTTTCGGAACCTCAAGAGCATGTCCAAGTCTGAGGCCCTTCGAAAGGCTCAGTTGGATTTGATGAAATCGAGCATTCGCTTCCATGTGGAAAGGGGCTCAGGGGGCATCACGCAATCGATCAATTACCAGCCAGAGATGTCGATCGAATGCTCCCATCCCTTCTTCTGGGCGCCCTTTATCCTATTAGGGGATTGGAGATAATATTCAAGACAAACAATGATTTCTAATTCGAAGATAGAATCTCTTTTAGGATTGGGATTTCGGAGATTTTTTGTTCGGTGAGATGATCCCTGATAATTCCTCGGGGACGGCCGCCTTCTCGGTGGGTTGAAGTAATTTCATCTGGGGTAACAATGAAATCAATCCGAAAATCGTGATCCGTCTCAGGTAAATCTTGGTCCATAATCTGTAAAGGATGAACGGTGGTCAGAATAGTGACCTCCTCTTTAACAAATCCGAATTCCAGACCAATCGCATATTCCAAATCTGAATATCCTCCGCCTTTACCAATTCTGCTTCCTTTTCGGTTGACCGCCACCGATCCAGCAATGATTAAATCAATCTGAGGTATTTCTTTTGGATGAACTGGAAGGCCATACCGGAAGGCTCCCTTAATTGTAGAAGCCTCATGAATATTTTTCTGAGGAATCTTTGAAGGATCCAGCTTAATAAAACATTTCTTTTCTCTCAGCTTTGGCACAGCCATATAAAGAGTCTTACCGGAGCTCAAGGTCAGATGGCGAACAGGTCTCTGTGGAGAATCGGGATTGGCTTTGATATGGAGAGCCTTTTGCCATTCCGGTAATGTGGAGAGAAGATGGGCTGCTTTATCCGCTCCTTTAAAATTAGGGATTCGCCCGTGGGCGCCAGGAAAAAGAGCCACTCCTTCCTTTTCCAGGGTTCGCCAGATATTTTCTCGGATTGCATTTTTGGTTTTATCCGACTTACTCCACCGGAATCTCTTCTCCCTCTGTCTTTCGGGACCACTCAATTTCCATAAAACCATCTTTTTGAAGCCTGACTTTAATGTCGGTCTTCCCCCCTCACCCTAACCCTCTCCCACCAGGGGAGAGGGGAACTAGGTTGGTGTCTTTGCATTGCGGAGAGGATTAAGCTAAGACTAGACTCAATGAAAAAGTCGAAGATACTGATTGCTCATTTTGCATTGCTTATTTTGCAATTTGCATTGGTCATGTTACAAACTCAGATCTCCCAGTTCGTACTGAAGAATCCCCACCACGGTAATCGCAGCGGTCTCGGTTCTTAAAATCCGTTGTCCCAATTTGACAGGGACAAACCCCTCCCCCTTTGCTAAATTGACCTCCTCCTCGGTGAAACCGCCCTCTGGTCCCACCATCACATAAATTTTTTGGGCGAGAGATCGCCTCAGGGTATCTTTCAGATTTTTCCCTTCCCTCTCCCAAAGAAGGATCTTCAAACTCTCTCTCCCACAACCCTTCAAAGCTTCTTCAAACGAACGATAAGCCTCGACTCGCGGCACCTTCCCCCTTCTCGATTGCTGCACCGCTTTCACAGCAATCTCTTGCCAGCGATGAGCCTTCTTCTGTTTTGCCTCCCGCTCCTCTATGGAGATTGATCTTTCGGATTTAAAAGGAATGATGGCCGAAACACCCAGTTCTGTAGCTTTCTGGATGATCAACTCCATCCTCTCTTTTTCTGGTAGAGCTTGGAGGAGGATAATCTCCAGGAAAGATTCAGTCGGGGATGGAAAGGTATCGAAAATAAGAATGGAGGCCTCTTCTTTGGAGAGACGAAGAATCCTTCCTCTGAAGTCACTCCCCTCTGAATCGGTCAGGGTGACAAGGCTTCCCACGCGGCCCCCTTGAAAACGAAGGGCCTCCAGAGGAGGCCCCTTCATCGAGACTTCTTTGCCGATATCAACCTTTTGGTTGAGAACGACTCTATCCATTACAGGAGGATTTCCCTTTTTTCTTCTTTTTCTCTTCTTTTGCCCCCTCTTCTCCACCTCCTTCAAACTCTTTGATCTTCATCCCAAGCTCCCGAAGTTTTTTATCCACCAGGTCATTTACAGTTCCTTCTTTAAATTTTCCATCTTCCAGCCTCTCTCCAGCCTCCACACCGGTGAGGATCTCGATCCCCTGGTCAATGGTCTTGACCGGATAAATACGAAACTTCCCCTCTTTCACCGTTTCCACCACATCCTTTCTCAACATCAGGTCATCGATATTGAGATGGGGAATCATCACCCCCTGTTTCCCTGTTAATCCCTTTGCTCTACAGACATCGAAGAACCCCTCGATCTTCTCATTCACACCGCCAATGGGCTGAATTTCTCCCTTCTGATTGACCGAACCGGTCACGGCCATATCCTGCCGAAGAGGAAGTCCTGAGATGCTTGAAAGCAAAGCGTAAATTTCTGTAGAGGAGGCGCTGTCTCCATCGACCCCGCTGTAGGATTGCTCGAAACAGATGCTGGCGCTCATGGTGAGCGGTTTATCCTGGGCGTATTTTCCCCTGAGATATCCGGCAAGGATATAAACCCCTTTGTTATGAGTGGGACCGCTCATCTCGGCCTCTCTTTCGATATTGATGATCCCTGCCTTTCCCATAGAGGTCTTGACGGTGATCCGGGAGGGTTTGCCAAACATATAATCACCCAGATTGTAGACGGAGAGACCATTGACCTGACCCACGACCATCCCATCAGAGTCGATGAGAATCGTCCCCTCATCGATCATCTCCTGAATCTTCTCCTCGATCAGGTTCAGGCGGTAGATCTTCTTCTCGATCGCCTTATCCACATGTTCCTCTCTCACCACATCACTCCCATCCTTCACAGCCCAGTAGTTAGCCTCCCTCAAGAGATCGGCGATGAGGTGAAAACGTGTCGAAAGTTTCTTCTGCCTTCCCGTCATTCTCACCCCATACTCTACTACAGCGGCAATCCCTGTTTTATCGAACGACTTCAATTTCTCTTCATCACAGATCTTTCGAATGAACGATGCATACTGTTGGATCTTTTCCGCATCCTTTTTCATCACTGAATCGAAGTCTGCTTTGATCTTAAAAATCTTTTTGAAATCATCATCCAAATTGTAAAGAAGGTGGTAAAGGTAGGTATTCCCGATCATGATGACTTTCGTATTGCATTCTATGGGTTCCGGTTTCAGGGCAGAGGTAGCAAAGAGGTAAAAAGGATCGAAAGTCTGAACCTCCATCACCTGGTTCTTCAATGTCCGTTTCAAGGCAGGCCAAACCCCTGGCTCCACGAGGGCCTCCAATGCATTAAAGATCAGATATCCTCCACTCGCCCTTAAAAAGGACCCCGCCTTGATATGGGTGAAATCGGTTTTCCAAAGGCCAGAGCGGTCGACCACCCGCTCGATGGTTCCAAAGAGGTTTCGGTAGTTGGGTGTGGTCTCCACGATGATAGGTGCTCCCTTGGTCTCCGAATTGTCCACCAATACGTTGACTTGGTATTCCGTAAACGAATCAACCATTTGAGGGAAGACCAATCCTGGGATCGGAGGAGTAGGGGATTCTTCCTTCTCTCTGAAACGGGCGGAATTAGCTAAGATATCTTCCTGAACCTCTTCCAGGTAGTGTTGGACCTTCTCGCAACCGAACTTCTCTTTAATATCCGAGATCGAGTCTTTGATCACCGGAGAAATGACTTCATTGTCTAAAGAGGTTAACTCCTCTTTGATTTCTTTCTCCGATTTTCGGGTCTCCTTAAAGATATTCTCCAACTCATTGATCAGTCCGGCTTGCTTCTCCTTTACCCTTTCCAGATCCTCTTTGGGGTATTTTCCCTCCTCCACCATCGTCTCCACCTGTTCAATGTTGACAGGATTTCCTTCGACAACAGGAAAGATACCCGGTCGAGAATAAGGTCCCATTTGGATCTGAACCAGCGCAAAACCCTCCTTGTTTACCTTCTTCTCAAATTCTTTAAACACATCAGCCTGTTTATTGCGAAATTTTTCCACCACCTCTTTCTTTTTGTTGAGATAAGCTTCATTCTCAAAAAGCAAAGGAATTTTCTTTTTCAGGGATTCGATCAACGTCTCCATCTCTTTTTTGAAGGCATTTCCCTGTCCTGCAGGAAGACTGATCATACGAGGCATATCCGGGTTCTTGAAGTTATTCACATAGCAGAGATCATTTGGAATTTTTCCCTTTGCATCCATCTCTTCCAAAACGCATTTGATCGTGGTAAAGCGTCCTGTCCCTGCCAGCCCGGTCACGAAAATATTATACCCGATGCTGTTGATATCCAACCCAACTCGGATCGCCTCCAATGCCCGATCTTGCCCGATAATCTCATCACAGGCTTCGGTGGCTTTGGTGGTCTCAAACGGCAATGCATTCGGATCACATCTCCACCTTAACCTCTCTACCGGAACCTCTTCAAATTGCTTATCTACCATAGCTTCCCCCTCTTAATTTAGGAATGCGCTTTATTTCACTTTTTATTCTCTATCAGAATAGGAGAAAAGTCAACGAGGATTTAAGAAAATTGAGAGTGATGAGTTAAGAGTTATGAATGATGAATTATGAGTTCTCAATTAAGATTGATATTCCAGATCACGGAATCTTCGCCTTATCGTGAGAAGTCTCAAGTTTGTCATGGCTTCTGCTTTATTCGGACTTTGTTCATTGGGCCATTTGACATTTGAAATTTGTCATTTGATATTTGACTCAGATGCCCTCTTTTGCGAGTTCTTGAATTAACCCTTTGCCCTTTTCTGTCACTTTTTTGGGAACCCTTACGATCACCTTCACGTATTCATCTCCCCTGCCCTCCCCTTGAAAATGAGGGATCCCGAGGCCCTTCAAGCGCATCTTTGTGTGGCTCTGAGTTCCCGCAGGAATCCTTACCCTTTTCTTCCCTTCCAGGGTTGGAACTTCGACGGTGGTACCCAGTACGGCCTCTGAAAAATTAATCTCTTTCTCGACAACAAGGTCGTCTCCTTCCCTGCTGAAAGTGGGGTGTTCTTTAATGGCAATTTTAAGGTACAGATCGCCTGGGGGACCGCCGTTTCTACCTTCCATCCCTTTTCCAGCCAGTCTGAGCTTCTTTCCCGGAACAATGCCCGGCGGGATTCTTACAGAAACCTCCTCAACCTTTCCGTTCTTTCGATAGGAAATCCTCTTCTCTCCACCGGAGGCCGCCTCTTCCAAGGAAATGGTCAACTCATACAGAACATCTTCTCCCTTTTGGGGCATTCGTCCCATGTTCTGGTAGGGTGATTGCCCTCCGAAAAAATCTCCAAAATCGAAGCCACCTCTCCCACCGTATCGGGACTCCCGCTTGCCCCTTCCTCCAAATAGGCCTGATAAAATCTCATCGAAATCGAACCCCCGGAAGATGTCTTCCTGAGTAAATCGTTGACGGAACCCCTCCGCTCCAAATGTATCGTATTGCTTCCTCTTCTCTTTATCGCTCAGCACAGCATAGGCCTCATTGATTTCTTTGAAACGTTCCTCGGCCTCTTTCTTATTAGGATTTCTGTCCGGATGATGCTTCATGGCCAGTTTCCGGTAGGCCCGCTTCAACTCTTCGTCGCTTGCATTCTTACCCACGCCCAAAACATTATAATAATCTTTTGTTGCCATTATTCACTACCCTCGAGCCTCTCGTCTGACTGCCTGCTGTAGATCTCCCGGATCATCCGGTTGAGATATCCCTCCGGGTCATCGACCGCCTCCCTTGTAATGATGAATTCTTTCCGACCCATTTTGTCGCGGATCAACCTCATTCCATGCTCGTAATCCTTTAAGAGCCGGGAACAGATCGCTGCCCCCTTCCCATCCTCATCCAGGGCAATCTCCATGATGCGGTCAATGGCCTCCTCTCCAAATTGGAGATGAATTCCATTCCTCCGTCGAAAATCTCGCTCAAAATCCTCCACCTGCCGTTGAATCTCAACCACCTCTTCGATGACGGTGTTCACATCATATCCCTTCTCGATCATCCGACTCGCGATGAGATCAATCCTGCCTTCTCGGAAAACCATGCCATAGCGTTTTTTAAATTCGACCTCCCTGTCCCGGATGGAATCTTTCAAGGTCATCTTCTCTCGGGAAAGAAGCATTTCAAATGTTTCCAGCATTTCCGGATTCATGGGATCCCGGAGTAGGCGCTCCAATTCCCGATCCGGTTGTTCCACCACGGCTCGAGTGACGACAAATCTCCCAATATCGGTGGAGGGGAGCCGCTTTTCAAATTTGAGAAGGACCTTTTCGACCGCACTCACCAATCCCCTCGCCCCGGTTTTCTCCTCGTACGCCCTTACCGCCAACTCGTAAAGGGCCTCTTCTTCGAACTCGATATCGATCCCGTAGGATTTGAAATCCTTCTTCTTTCCAAGAATGATCGGGTTGTTAGGGTTTTTGAGTATTGCGTAGAGGTCGTCAATCTCCAATTTCTCAAAAACAGCAGTGACCGGAAGCCTTCCGATGAACTCCGATTCGAATCCATAGGCGATGAGATCCTCGGCCTTCACTTGTTTGAGATAGTCCGCCCGTTCATCCTTCGAACGAATCTCGGCCCCGAAACCAATCCCCTCCAGGTTCAAGCGTTTCTTGGTAAGCTCCTCCAGACCGTTGAATGCGCCACTCATGATGAAGAGGATGTATTTGGTATTGATCGTCCGCTTCTCCCTTTTCCCGGTCTTCCGAAAGTGCTCAATGGCCTCCAATTGAGAGATCGGATCATGGGGAACCTTGAGATCCACCTCCGTCTCCTCCATCGGTTTGAGCAGAGCCCTCTGAACCCCGGTTCTCGAAACATCCGGACCGATCAGGTTGTTGGACGAAGCAATCTTGTCGACCTCATCGACGTAAATGATCCCATATTGGGCCAGGTCAATATCGCCATTGGCTTCATAAACTAGATCTCGAACGAGATCCTCCACATCCCCTCCCACATAGCCGGTTTCGCTGAACTTCGTGGCATCTCCCTTTACGAAAGGAACGCCAATCTTTTTCGCGATCAATTTGATCAGGTAGGTCTTTCCCACCCCGGTGGGGCCGACCATCAGTATATTGTTCTTGATATGTCCCACCCCTTCATATCGATTTCGACCCCGGGTCAACTCCGTGAACTTGATCCGATTGAAGTGAGTGCAAATTTTTGTCGACAGAATCTCTTTGGCCTGCTCCTGCCGGATGATGTAATCATTCAGAAAAGCCTCCAATTCCTCCGGCTTCAGGGCGAAATGAATCTTATGCTTCCCCTCGCCGGGCTCCTTCTCTTCCTTCGATACTTCTTCCGTCTGAGGTTTGGGAAAGAGCATGGGCACGACCAATCGAATTCGATCTCCATACTTCTTCCCCAGGTATTCGTTCAATTCCTTTTCCAGTTCTTTCTGATCCGGGACTTTCGAATCGGAATCTTTCATCGATGCCAAACTCCTTTTTTTTCAATAAGTTTCCATATCAATATAACCATTGTCCATGTTTTTTTCAACTCCTTTTCTGCCTGTCAAGGAGGGTCCAAGGATTCGAGGGCTCATGGGTTCAAAGGAACCAAAAATGAAGACCATTCATTGAATAGCAAAAGGAGGGAAGCAGCCGACTGAGAGCCGGCTGATAAGAGGTTTAAAAGAAATGGATCGATTTCAGTCTGTCTCCGCTCCATACAAAACGGCGCCTCTTCCTTTTTCGATAGATCTTTCCTTCCTGGAGGATCGCACCGACCAGTAGGGGAAGAGCCACGGTTGCATCCATATACAGGGCGGCATAGGTTGAACCCTTCTCAATTTTCCCCCACGACTTTGCCTCATCAAAGGTGCAGCCAGAGAGACCTCCCCATTTCGGGTCATCGGTGGTGATCTGAAAGGCATACCGGTGGCCGCTCTCTTTTTTGAACAAGAGTTCGCTGACCGGTCCCAGTTGCTGGATGTAGTTTTTCGGAACCCCTCCCCCAATGTAGATCGCCCCGGTCACCGAGGCCATCCTCTTCAATTGAGCGATCTCGTAGCTATCTCGAATCTGATCGATGACGAGTCCCTCCGAGGGAACCCTTTTTCGAGCGTGGAGGAATGTAAGGCCGATGCCAATGGAACTATCGCTCAGGGCCGGAACAAAGACGGGGACCCCACATTGAGAGGCGGCCCTGAGGATGGACCCCTCATCCTTGAGGCGGTTCCCTAAAACCTCCAGATACCGTCTTGAAGATATAACCTTTTCCTCTAACTCTTCGGGAACTTTCGAGAGAAGGTGAATCACCTGATTGATCTCATGATCGTCCATCAGGGCGTCATAAACGCGCACGACCCGATGTTTCCTGAGGGCATCATCATCTCCGTCCTCGGACCCAACATAATGTCGATACCCAAAATTTTCGAAGATATCATGGAAGATGTTGGCACCGGTGGAGACGATCACATCGATCAGCTTTGTCTCGATCATATCCCTGATCACCTTACGCATCCCACCCGGGATCATGGCTCCAGACAAACCCAAGAAGATAATGCAGGTGGGATCATCGAGCATCTTTCGGAAGACTTCATAACATTTAAAGACATTCCGGCTTTGAAAGGAAGTATGTTGGAAGGCCTGGACCAAATCCAAAATGGTCCGAGCCTCTTCCAGGTCCAAATGCCGGATGGATTGTCGGAGAAGTGTCGACTTACCTTTTCTTGTCATTCGCCTGACAGGAGACCTCGGGAAACCGATTTTCTGCGGAAGGTATCAAATAAAAGGGGATAAGTCAAGAAAAATGGTCAGAAATGTCAGAAATAGTTCCATCGAACAATAACAGGCCCGAAAAAGTGTAAGACTTCGGTCATTTAAAATCACTCATAAAATGATTCTTCGAAAAGGAATTGGTTAAATGCCGTAGTGGCAAGATCATAAATGCCATTGGAACTTCTACCAAAATGCTGGGGAAAATTATCTCCGATCCAAATTGATTCATGAAAAATTCCATTATAAAAACAATCGCCAAGCCATTGTTAACAAAGGCCATGTTAATTGAAAACGCTACTCGCTGATCCTTCGTAAAAGGGAAAGTTAAAAAGGAATAGCTTATGAATAACACAAGACCAAAAACAATTATAATAAGAGGAAGAAGAGATATCAGTGACTCCCAATTTCCAAAAATAAAGTTCCTGTTGGCCGAAATCGCTGTCATTGTTATGATACTTGCCGACATAATAGATAAAGGTGTCCATATTGAATTGAAACGTTTGATAGTTGCTAAAAATAAATTCTTGATTCCAAATCCAGTAACCAAAGGAATAATAATCGTCAACAATAAAAATTTTATTTTTTCAAAGACCAGATAGATTTCCATTTCCCCTTTTAAAAAAATATTAACCAGAAGTGGGATCGTCAATGTGCAAACTAATGTAGTATAGATCGTTCCAGAAAATGCTGCTTCGACACTCCCGCCCGCTATATCGGATAGTGCTCCACATACCATGGCAGATGGCATCGCATTTAGAACGAAGACTCCAATGGCATATTTCGGTAATAAACTCAGACAGATATAGTAGAGAATAAACGGAATAATAAATAATTTTAATAAAGCCAAATAGAGAACAAAGTAGGGTTTAAAACTATAATGTAAAATTCGATAAAAATCTGCTTTCAGGCATGGGAAGAACAAAACACCCATGAGAAGATAACGAAGATGGGCACGAAATAAATTCCCAGGGAGATCGCTAACTAATCCCACCACAATACTTCCCATAAAAACAACCCAAAAATATTTTTCAACCAATCTAAATAATTTCATACGGTATGCTTTGTGATCTTATGCTTCGGTTAACTTCTTAAAGAATTTTTTTGCGAAACATCCTCTTCGGTTTTATTATCTGTCTGGCAAAAGCCGCCTGAGACAATGAAATTCTGAAGAAGGATAAAGCTGGGAATAAACGTAATCTCGAAAATTGTGCCAACGATTGCGGGAATTGCAGCTCTTTCATTAAAAATCAGAGAGGCGATCACCGCAGTCAGGCTTAAGTTCTTATAAGAACCAAAGAGCATATAGGATATCGAATCATCCCTCCCTATCCCCAACCAAGTACATATGTATAATGTTAGAAATCCCGATAAAAAAGTTCTGGCGAAACAAATTCCAGAAACAATAAATAAATCCCTAAAGTCCTTCAAAAAAATAGATTGATTGATACCAATCAATATATAGAGAATCAAGAATACCGAGAAGTTAATAATGGACACATGATATTTTGTGGTTTTTCGGAAAAAATTGATATGCGAAAATAGATTGGCCAGAAAGAGGGGTAAAAGAATAGTTATTAATAGAGTTTTAAGGAAAGGTTCTAATGCCACGTGTCCCACAGGCAAAAAAAGTGAGAGTAGAAACGGGGAGATCACCAAAGAGGCTAAATAGAGGACCCCTATTGAAAACATACTCGCGTTAACATTCCCCTTCAATAACTTGCTCAGAGGAACAATTAACACGGCTGGCGGCATAGACGCCATCAATATAAATCCGAATCTCAAATCTAAATCTTTAACAAAAACCATTGATAGAAAAATTATCAAGCTTGTCAACAACCCGTAATTTATTAGAGAATTTACTAAAACATTTTTTACATATTTTTTAATGTTTACCAGTTCTTTTAGCCTCACTTCAAAAGTTGAAAAGAACATCATTAGAACCAACAAGGGGAGAATAAAATTCTTTAGAGAATGAGCAAAAAGGGGGAAGAGAAGACCCAAGGCAATGGCAGAGAGAAAAATGATCCGGGTGTCTTGAAATATGTTCTTAGCTATCAACCCTACCTATGAGGAACAAACAGTTTGATGCCATAATTAAAAAAGTCTGAGACCTGTCGACTGGTGGAAGAGATGGATTCTCTCCATATTTAACATGAGCTCAATTTCGCCTCCCAATTGGGGTATATTCTCGGGGCTTATCATTACAACGAGTTCATGTCTTCCAGCTGATGTCGTTAAGAAAACCTCTGATCCAATCGGTTCGATTACTTCAACCTTTGATCGTATTATGTTTTTATGCTTTTTCTCATTCTCCCTGAATAATTCTGGTATTTTTAGATATAGATCCTCTGGTCGGACTCCAAGAATAACTTCTTTTTCGACCATCTCCTTTAACCTTTCCTTTTGCCCCAACGTAACGGAGAGCTGAAAGTTTTCAGCGTCGATATAGAGATCCGAGTGCTTTCCGATTATCTTGGCTTCTATGAAGTTCATGGAAGGACTCCCAATAAATCCTGCAACAAACATATTATTGGGTTTGTTATACACTTCAAGGGGCTTTCCTATCTGATGGATAACTCCATCCTTCATGACCACGATCCTATCAGCGAGTGTCATAGCTTCTATTTGGTCGTGTGTCACGTAAACGATTGTCGTCTGCAGTTTTTCGTGGAGTTTTTTGATCTCGGCCCGCATCCGTACTCTTAACTTAGCATCCAAATTGCTTAGGGGTTCGTCAAAGAGAAAAACCTTTGGTTTCCTAACAATTGCTCTTCCCATTGCAACCCGCTGCCGTTGGCCTCCTGACAGTTGTTTCGGTTTTCTCGTGAGGAGTTCACTTATCCCAAGGATATTAGCGACTTCCAAAACACGTTTTTCAATTTCATCTTTTGGAAATTTCCTAAGTTTTAAACCAAAGGCCATATTATCAAATACATTCATATGGGGATAAAGGGCGTAATTCTGAAATACCATCGCAATATCTCTGTTCTTTGGGGGAACGTTAATGACATTATTGTCTCCTATATAAATGTATCCGTTAGTAATAACTTCAAGCCCCGCTAACATTCTTAGCGTTGTGGTTTTCCCACATCCGGAAGGCCCACCAAGTACAACGAATTCTCGTTCCTGAATATCTAAATTAAAATCTTTCACTGCTACGATATTCTTCTCGAATGTTTTGTTTACATTTTCAAACTTTACTCTGACCATTTTCTCCTCAGAGTTTGGATATAGACATAGAGTAATTCCTGACCTGAAATTTCCTAACTCGGGCCATGTGTGCTGCCATTTTTATCGCCTCAGTGAAGCTTTGGATATTGGCAACCCCTTTACCTGCTATATCGAAAGCCGTTCCATGGACAACCGAAGTACGAATAATAGGCAGGCCAATCAGGATGGTTACTGAAGCATCTATCCCTAAGGCTTTTACCAAAATGTTTCCATGATCGTGGTACATCACCAAAACGATGTCGAAATTCTTCTCTTTCATCCTCAGGAAAATAACGTCCGCCGCGATAGGTCCTTCCACATTAATCCCACGCTTCTTAGCTTCTTCAATAGCCGGTATAATTTCGTTTGTTTCTTCTTCTCCGAATGCCCCGCCCTCACCTGCATGAGGGTTGACTCCTGAAACCCCAATTTTCCCATTCATCAGACCCAAATCCGAAAGGCCTTGTTCAGCAAATTTAATAAATTTCAAAACTCTTTCCCTTGTAATTAGATCCAATGCCTTTCTTAAGGAAAGGTGTGTGGTAACAGGGATAATGCGAATGGAACCGGAAACAAGTAGCATGCAAAAATCTTTTGTCTTGGTCAATTCAGCCAATATTTCTGTTTGACCCGGATAATTGAAACCTGCTAGGCGCATCGCTTCTTTATTAACCGGAGCAGATGCAATAGCATCAATTTTCCCTTCCATCGCTAGATTCCCAGCTTTTTTTAAATATTCAACCGCAGCCTTCCCAGCGGATGCTTCAACTCTGCCCAAAGCAAACCTTCCAAAATCGATATTAGTTAAGTCCAAGACATCAAGCATACCAGAATCAAAGACAGCCTCAGAAGGATTGGAAATACCCCTAACTTTTACTGGGAAGTTCAAATCCCCCGCGGTATTCTCCATAACGCTTCGGTCGCCAATAACCAAAATTTTACAGGTCTTGAGAACTTCTCCCTCCAAGAATGATTTGAGAATTATCTCAGGACCTATGCCTAACGGATCTCCCATTGTAATACCCACGATGGGCCTTCTGAGTTCATTCATAGTGAACCTCTCTTCTTCAAGATTTCCGTTTTTCACTTTCGTAGAGATCCATCGCCTCTTTCAAATCAAAATTCTCATGGATGATATGTTTGAGAACCTTGACGCATGCTTTAGGACTTTCATCTTCCCAGACATTCCTCCCATAAGTTACCCCGTAAGCGCCAGCATCCATTGAATCTCTGGTCATTTTGAACAGATCTCTCAGTGTAGGAAGCTTAGGCCCCCCTGATACCACTACCTTTGCAGGGCATGCTTCTATGACCATTCGAAAGGAGTCAGGGGTGCCCGTGTAAAAGGTCTTAACAATATCTACCCCCAATTCAGCTCCCAATCTCGCAGCATAACTTACGTGCTCCACGTTATATCTTTCCTCCTCTTTTACCAATTCTCCTCTTGGATATATATGAGCGATTACAGGAACCCCCATGCAGTGGGCATTTTTTATCATAGCCGAAAAATTTCTTAAAAGTTCGGGTTGGTCCTTTCCACCTGTGGTCATTCCTATTGCAATTGCATCTGCACCCAATCTTAACGCTTCTTCTACGTCAGCGGTTTGCGTATCGAACGCCGGTTGGAATATAGAGAAACTAGTGCATTTAAGAATAAATGGAATCTTCCCAGCGTGCTTTCCGAAACACTTCTCCGCAATCCCCTTGTGGATTGTTATTGCATCAGGTCCCGAATCAACAATGACATCCATTGTCTCCTGGATCCTTCTAATGCCCTGAAGAACACCCCAGGCAATAGCGTGGTCAATGGCAATGGTTAGTATTTTTCCTGTTTTCCTATTAATTAGTCTAGCCATCCTGATCTCTTTTCCCAGAAAACTCATTTTTGTCCTCCTTCACTTCTCGAATAAAATTTTGCCAGTCCGAAGAAATCTTTTCTTAAATCTTTATAGAGATTCTTATAAATTTGGAATAAATCTTGATAGACACTAAGATTTCCGGAAGTTGGTTTTATAACTTGGCTTATCTTAACTGCTTTATTAACGATTCCCTTAAAATCTTTGTAATAACCAATACCTATACCTGCAAGAATTGCACAACCTAAGGTTTCAGTTTCCAGATTCTCCAAAATGGCTAAAGGCCTATTCAAAACATCAGAAATGACCTGACACCAGAAAGAGTTTCGGGCGCCTCCTCCACCCACTCTTATCATTTTTTCCAGCCAAAGATGAAGTTCACCTTCAAGGATGTCCAAATTCTGTTTGAATGCATAGGCAGTTCCTTCAAGAATAGCCCTGACAACATCATTCTCATTATGGTTGGACGAAAGACCGAATAACACCCCTCTTGCAGATGGGTCCCAAATGGGTGAGCGCTCCCCATTGAGATAAGGGAGATAGATCAGCCCTCGAGCCCCCGGTTTCGATTTACGGGCAGATTCGATGATTGAATCGAATGAACCCTTTTTGTTAAAAGCACTCTTATACCAGTTGAGGGAGGCTCCAATTGAATTAATGGCAGCAATGTTTAACCACTGGTTCTTTATTCCGTAGACAATGTTTACGAAACGGCTGTCAAAGACTGGCCTCTTTATATTCAAACAGATTCTCCCCGATGTTCCCAAGACCATGTAGGATTGTCCCGGAAGAATGGAACCCGCCCCTATCCCTGCAGATACAGTATCATTGCACCCAGCGATGACTGGGGTGCCTTCAGAAAAACCTGTCCATCTTTGAGCTTCGCTTGTAACTTCTCCTACAATCTCATATGAGCGGTAGATGGGGGGGAGGAAATTTGGATCTAATCCCAACTTGTCACAAATTGCTGTATTCCACTTTAGCTTTTTAATATCGAACAAAAGCGTCATGGAGGATCTGGAAAAATCCATTGAAAAAGAATTTGTAAGCTTAAGAACAATAAAGCCCGCCGGAACTAAGATCTTATAGATTTTTTTATAAATTTGTGGTTCATTTCTTTTGATCCATCTTAGGATTGGAGCCGAATATGAGCCGGGAGCTAATCGATTCCCCGTTAGAGTAAAGATTTTTTGTTCCCCTACATTTTTTTTGATCCATTCTGTCTCTTTTTCAGAACGCATATCCATGAAGAGGATGGCATTTCTTAAACATTTCCCTTGACGATTGAGGACGATCAATCCATTTGTCCCACTTATCCCAATGCATAAGATATCCTTCGCGGATATTTTTGTTTTTCCAATTAATCTTTGAGAAATTAAACGAACATTCATCCACCAGCGATCAGGAACCTGCTCGAACCACCCCAAACGCGGCGAAATTAATGCAGTAGGGATATATTCACTTCCCACCGGAATTCCGTTGAGATCAAAAATGGCCCCCTTGCAACCAGAAGTACCTATGTCAATACCTACAAAGTACCCCTTTCCCTTCCTCAGCGACATTTTTTATCCTCGTTCATAAGGGGTTTATCATTTTTTCTAATACGCTCTTTGCGAACACCACTTCACTATCGGCATCTTTGATATCGGGCAAAAATTGCATCCAGGGCGAAATGGCATAAACCTCCAATGAAAGATATCCCTGATAATCAATTTCCCTCAATGCTCTCACTATCTCATGGAAATCGATATGGCCCCTCCCAGGAGCAAGCCGATTGCTATCCGCAACATGGATGTGAACTAAGTATTCCCTTGCCTTGGCGATGGATTCAGAGAAGGAGGACTCCTCAATATTCATGTGATAAGTGTCTCCCATCATTTTAACCGCATTGCAATTTATGTCCTTAACCAGATTGAACGTCTCGTCAAAATTGATGAGGGTATTTGTTTCATATCTATTGAGTGGCTCAATAGCCAAGGTAACTCCAAGTTGCTGTGCAAAATGCCCGCAACTTTCGTACGCCTCTCCCAACCACCTCAAACCCTGATAGGACGAAACATTCGAGGGTCGCATACGGGTCATTCCCCCTCCCAACACTATGATTTTACAACCAAGATCTTCTGCCAATTTAATAACATCTTTTGTATGATCGATGGTCGCTTCTCTTAGTCTTTGGTCAGAACTCACCAATGAAAGATTGGAGGGAAATACATGATGGAACGCTGCCACCTCTAAATCTACTTCCTCTAACTTCCTTTTCAATTCTTTTCGCTCGACGTTGGGATATCTTTCGGGAGGGATTTGTAACATGACTGAGAATTCGATCCCCTCATACCCCAGCTCCTTAATCCTTTTGAGGATCCAATTCATTGGGCTCTTCCCATAAGTCCCGCTGCAAACGCTGAGTTTCATCAGACCCCCCGAGTCTTCGAAAATTCTAATTTTTGGGTTTTCTCCTTTAATTCTTCCACGGCTACCAATGGAGATTCAATCGGTGGGCACCCGTAAAGACAAACGGCCTTCTCGCCCAAGACGTTGATAAGAGGTCTTAGTGAAGAGATTGAACAATCCCCAACAAAAACTGATTTCCCTTCCAACTCATCTTCACCTGGAATCCTCATTGATTTCCCCACAAAGATGTTCTGAATTCCTGATTTCTCAAGTAAGTCAGAATCTTCCAGAAGTCTGAGGAATAGCCAGCTTCGAACCAAGCAAAAATGGCACATCCCTCCTTTGAATACCTTCAAATCGGGGAAGGTTCCTCCGATTTCAACATTGGGCCTCTTCAGTTTTTCCCTGACCCTATGGAGCGGGAGGCCCTTGATCAAGATCGATTCTAATCTTCCTTCACCTAATCCCTGACTTCGAGCAATTCTTATCGTCTCAACCTCCCCAGCATCGACACCCATGATCGCAGCTCCAACCGTGTCAGCAGCCACGATGTCACCGCTCGCCACGATAAGCCCCATTTTCACAGGATTTCCCATGACAGGGCCGCACCCCTCCATTGCCTCGGTAGCATCGATAATGGTCAATTTTGACTTCACAATTTTATTGAGGTCTACCAACTTCTGATTGAGATCATTCCTGTGAAACTGTATTTTATAGCTGTCGTGGAGTATTCCGTGAAGATTTTTGATCCCCATCGTCACTAAGGTCTCATAATGCATTTTCAACACGGGCACATTGATGATGACATTTGAATTTAGCACATCTTTTGAAATGTTTGCCTTCTTCAAAATCAATCCATCAACTATATCAACGTTTTTAAATCCATCTCTATCAAAGTCACAAAGTCGAACATGGTATTCCTTAGCAAGCTTAGATATTCCCATTCTATCAAGAACATCTTTGTTACTATATTTCCCCAGACCGAATTCAGCTTTCCCGGGCCAAGAACAGCTGTCACCGATTGAGATGACAGAAGGGTTAGCTTTCTTCACTAACTCGATAATTGCTCTTAGAACCGCAAGGCTCGTTGTGGCGGGTGGTGGGTTCGGAGCAACCAAGTTGGGTTTTATTAATACCTTATCGCCCGGTTTAATAAACTTTTTTATTCCCCCAAGTAAGTTTATAGCTTCTTTGACATTCACCTCAGGATCCCTACCTTTAGCAATTGAGACGATTGACATTTCCTTAAATCCCCTTTCTCTCAACTATTCCTTAACCGCTCCGAATGTCAGGCCGCGGATAATATATCTTTGAGCAAAAAAGATCATCAAAATCGCTGGAATCATAGCAATTACAGATGCAGCAGTCATCAGGTCCCATTGGAGTCCGAGTTCTTGGGCCTTTTGTGCAATTGCTAACGGCAGCACCCTTGTTTTTTCGGTCCCTGTTAATATCACAGCGAAAAGAAATTCATTCCAATCCCAGAGGAAGACAAGGGTACCAGCAGCGATCAATCCTGGCAATGAAACGGGTAATATCACCCTCAAGAGTGCTTTCAAGCGCGAACAGCCATCGATCATCGCAGCCTCTTCCAGTTCCCTGGGAATCTGCTCAAAAAAACCTTTCATGATCCATGAGACTAAGCACGTATGAATTGCAACATGGGGAATCAGTAAACCTGCATACGTATCATATAGCCTGAGTGCTCTCACCATGAAAAAAATTGGAATAAGGAATGCGATATAGGGAATTGTTCTGAGAATAAAAATAATATTGAATACCGCCTTTATTACCGGTGCCCTAAAACGGGCGATACTATAACCTGCTAATCCTCCAATGATTAAAGACAGAATAGTCGACAAACTGGCAATGATGAATGAATTCATTGTATATCTTCCATAATTTTCTGTCTTCAGAATATGTACAAAATTACTTAAAGTCAATCTTGAGGGGAAAGTGGGGGAAAAGGAATCGGAAGAGGGTCGGAAAGCGGTTAGGGTGGTCCAGAAAATTGGGAATATCATAATAATTGTGATCAATATTATGATTAGACCAAAACCAAATCTTTTTAAAAAGCTACTCCTTGCCATCAAACACCCATTCTTTCTATCCTCTTGCTGAGGAATTTGAATACTAAGACCCCTATCAATAAGGCAATAATCGCTGTTATGACAGCAATACTTGTACCATAGCCCAAATGAAAGAAATAGAAGGCTTCCCTGTAGGCTTTCAGGGTCAAAACATCCGATGATTGTCCGGGACCCCCGAATGTGATCACGTAAACAATATCGTATACCATGAGACCATTAAGTATCTGTATAACCACTGCTACCATGATAACTGGAAGCAGTAAGGGCAAGGTAATAAATTTCAGCTTTTGCCACCAGCCGGCCCCATCCATATCCGCTGCTTCGAAGAAAGTGATTGGGAGGGCTTGTAATCCTGCATAGAAAAGGACGGTGAACCAGGGAATACTCATCCAGATGCCAACAAGTATAATGATGGGAAGGGTGAATCTCGGATCCGAAAGCCAATGATGACCTTGAACACCGAAAGATTTTAGAACCTGATTAATCAAACCGTATTGGTCGTTAAACATAAAAGCCCATGATGATCCAGAAACCACTGGGGAGACCATCAGAGGCAAAAGTATTAAAGTGCGGACAGCCCGTTCGCCCCGGAATTTTCGGTTCAAGAGAAGGGCCAAGGCAAGGCCAATGACAAATGAAAGGCTTACGGAAACGGCCGTGTAGGTAAGGGTGTTCTTTAGTGCGGTAATGCCGCCTTCTGACTCGAAGAATTTTACAAAATTGCGGAGCCCAACGAACTTCGCCCGGCTGCCTAAGAAATAGTCGCTTGTAGAAATATACAGTGAATAGAGCAAAGGGATGATCTGGAAGGCGAAAATAACAAATGCGGCTGGAATGAGACAACTGTAAGCAAAGCGTTTCTCTTCGAAACTTTGAGAAAAAAAATAATTAAGATATTTTTTCATAAAAGAGAAAAAGTGGGTGTTTTGCCTCCAAAGGCAAAACACCCGAGTTGTCCTACTTGCGATAGTACCCAGCCTCCTCAAGGATTTTTCTACAATCTCGAGTTCCTTTCTCCAAGGCCTCCTTGAGAGATAGTTGTTTTGTCCAGTATTCGTCCAGAGCTGCGGTTATCTTGAAGTTCATCTCCGGCCATTCCGGTATGTTGTACATATTGGTAGGCGTCCAAATGTAGCTCAAATGTTTCCAAGAGTCGTCGACGATTTTATACTCTGGATCCATCTTCAATAACTCTGCTTTGGCTGATTTTCTCGGAACTCCCGTTCCCGTTCTCTTCCACAAGAAGATATTTGCCTCTTTTGAGATAAGAGCCTTTAACACCTTCACCGCTTCCTTCTTATTTTTCGAATAGACATTGATCCCCCAGTTCCAAGTCCCTCCGCAGACATTGATGTGTCCATCTTTAGGATTGGGAGCGAACGTCGGCAGAGTAGCCATGCCGATCTTGTCGCCAAACTTTGATTTTTGGGGATCTCGCAAAAGACCATAGACGGAGCTATCTTCCATGATCATGGCAACTTTCCCTTCCATGATGAGATTTCTCGTCTCTGTTCGTCCGTACGTGGGCATGGCGGGTGGTGAGATCTTATCTGCCCAGATCATGTCGTAGATCTGCTTTGCCATCTTCTCTCCGGCTGGGCTATTTACGGTAGGGTTCCACTTGTCGTCCCACAATGCACCTCCGTATTGATGCACCAATGGCATTGGAAGGTAAGCAATTCCTTGTTCCGGAGGCTTCAACATCACTGCAAACCCCCAAAAATCCGGTGGCTTGGAAAGTTTTTTCGCAATCGCATAAAACTCCTTATTGTTTTTGGGTGGAGTTTTGATGAGATCTTTGCGATAGAATAAAACCACCGCCCCATCTTGGAATGGCAGGGCATAGAGGTGTTTCTCTTTGGCTGCGTATTCTGCTAATTTCCAGGGGGGAAGGTGAAACTTGGGATGGGGCCACGTAATTGTCTCCAACTCAACCGAATCCATATCCTTAATGTCGTCAGCCAGTTCCGGGATTGTGTCCAAAGGAACCAGATAATCTCCTCGCGTGAATAGAGGTAAATAGTCATCATTGATCCAAAGGATATCGTATTCGGATGACTTTGCAGCCAAGGAGGTCATTATCTTTTCAAGTACAGTGGCATATGGAATGTCTGCAATCTTGACTTCAATGTCAGGATTTTTTGCCTGGAAATCCTTCAAGACTTCATAATCGGCCTCAAAAACGGGATGCCCTTTCATTCCAGCGATGGTAATGGTTACTTTTTCTGCAAAGGCTGGATTAAAAAAAAGCAAAAGAGAGACAATCAGGACAAAAAGTGAGACTTTTGGAATAAAATTTTTCCCTTTCATTATATCGCCCTCCTTTTCTATTAAACTCTAAAACCTGAATAACCCGCCCTATTCACCTCCTTTCAACAAACAGAAAATCTGCGATTATTGCCCTATAAAATCCTTTGCCTTCGATTCCTTTGAACTAAGCTTCCTTCTTAGCTTCCGGAAAGTATCATAGACGGAAAAAACCGGGGGGCACCCATCTAAGAGAATGGCCTTATTCTTAATGAGCTGCCTCACTGCCCTCGCTGAAAAAATTGAGCAATCCCCTACCAAAAGATAAGTCCTTTCGCCAATTTCATCTAAATCAGGGAGCCTTGGGTTAGTTCCTATCAGGAGATCCATTGGGCCAATTTTCTCTAATAGCTTATGCTTTCGAAGAAGTTCCAGAAACTGCTTGGCCCTCACGTAGCAATGATGACAGGTCCCTCCAGAAATGACCCTGACATCTGGGTAGACACCGGCTACACTGGCATCTGGCCTCTTGAAATCCCTCTTTAACCGATCCAACGTCTCTCCTACTACCTCTATTTTGCCTAAATCTGCAACGCCTAAACCCTGGCTGTAAGCTAATCTAGTAGTTTCGACCTCCAATGGATCGATCCCCATGACAGCAGAAGCACAAGCATCTGCTGCAACGATGTCAGTACTAAGGATCAAAGTATCCATCCTGACACCTCTTCCCATAGTAGGTCCAAACCCTTCCATGCCGACTATCCCATCAATAATGGTCAGATGGCTTTTGATCTTCTTGGAAAGGTCAACTAATTTCTGAGGTAGGTCATTTCGATGAAACATCATCTTTTGACTGTCGTGGATTGTCCCATGGAGATTCTTAATTCCCAATGTCACCAACGTCTCATTATGGGTCTTGAGAACAGGTATATTGATCAAAAAATCTGCTTCAAGGACCGGCCTAAAAACCTTCGTCTGTCTAAGGATGATGCCTTCAGGGATATCTACTTCAAGAACATCCTCCTCATCGAAATTAAGAATTTTTGCCCCGGTCCTTTTGGCGACTTCAACAATCTTTGTCTTTGTGAAAACATCCTTGTTATCCCAGTGACCTACACCATAAAGCGACTTGCCACTCCATGACGAGCTTTCACCAATCCATATTTCTTTAGGGTTTGTTTCCTTAACGAGCTGAACCACTGATTCAATGATCTTTGGATTAGTGGTGACAGGGGGGAGGGCAGGATAGACTAAATTCGGTTTTATCAAGATTCGTTTGCCAGGCCTTATTAACGTCTTTATTCCCCCCAAGAGATCAAAGGCATCTCTCAAGGCCTTTTGGGGGTCCTTTCCCTTTACAATGGCAACTTTTGACATCTGACACCCCTTCATCGGGTTCGGGCGCTTGAAAGTAAGTCAATGCCCGAACCCGCAACCATTCTATTAATAGTAGTGATATTCGGCCTTGTTCAATGGTTCACATCCGGTCTTTGTCACCAACATGATCGACTCGTGCCTCAGCCCCCCCACTTGAAGCCATGAAACTCACATTTGTAAGCAAAAGTGGTGTTAGGCTCTAATACCAATTCCCAGTCTCTGGGGTAACGCCGTGGCCATTCAACCATGTCCAGACCGATACCATGCCCTAAGGCGTGTCCCAAGGTTTCTGCTGCGTAATGTTCCCAAAATTCGGAATAACCTTCTTTCTTGATGCATTCCCGTTCAAATTCGAAAACATCACGCCATTTCATCCCCGGTTTCACGTACCCTTCTATAGCTCTCATAATTCGGCTAGCGGCTCGCACTGCTCTTTCTTGTTCCTGTGGAACCTTCCCCAGCATCCACACCCTCTCGGTATCATTGCAATACCACCGGTAGTTGGGATGAAGGCCCACTACAACTAGCTCTCCCTTCTTGATAACTTTATCGCTTGCCATGTACACCCGATCGGAAAGTTCTTCTCCAGAACCAACCATATTAGAAAAGGGATTATCTCCCCCTGCCCTCCTCATTGCGTCTTCAGCTATAGCAATCATGTCCCACAAGGTTTTCCCTTCGGCTAATGCCTCAAAAGCCGCATTGAGGCCTATATCACCGATTTCACCTGCCTTTCTCATTAATTTGACTTCATTGTCAGTTTTTTTTGCTCGAAGTTCCTTCAATAGGTCAGAGGATGGAATAAGTTCCACATCAGGAAGTGCCTTCCTAATTCTTTCGTAGATGCTCCAAGGTAGGATGTCTTCACTCGTAAACCCTACCCTTTTAATTTTTTTACCTTTGGCAGCCTCTTTTATATATTGTTCGCAATCCCAGATCACCTCCACTCTTTTAATCCTGGAATGTCTCCTTGCTGGCTGCAGATTGAAACGTCCGGTAAAAAAGATCGAATCGCCGTTAAGGGGAAAATAGATAAGATACGGTGCCTCTTCCACAATATTTAAGCCTTTGTAGTTGGCAACATATACACTGTCTCCATATCTGTATTCATCCCCATAGATTAACAAAAGGTCAAGTTTATTTTTTTCCATCGACTTTCTAATTCTCAGCTCTCTTTCTTTGTACTCGGACTCTGGAATAAGATCATATTCGATAAATATAGGTCCTCCTGCCATTTTTTTTACTCCTTTCTTAAGTTAAATTTCTTAGAAATTGAATTTTTTCACCTCCTTTTTTTGAAGCTACACCTACTCCAAAAATTCCACTCACTAAAAAGTGGGTGGAGTCAACACCCAAATGATGATCGATTTCCCGCTGAATAGATTTTTCCAAGAATGAGGGATTTCGGATTTGAAGTGAATGCTATCCCCTTTTTGTAATACAAACTTTTCAGACCCAATCTTATACTCAACTTTTCCCTTGATACAAATAACCAGTTCTTCCCCCCTCTTATGGGACATTCGTCCCTTTCCACTATTCCCTCCCGGTTCAATTACCCCATAGGCAGCTTCAAGAAGGCAATCTTTCAAACCCCCAGAAAAACTTTCCATCTTTATCATCGATATATTGCTGAATAACTCTCTCCTCTCATCCTTTTTAATCAACTGAACGTTAGTACTTTCCTCTTCGTCTACAAAATAGCTTACTCTCTTTTCTAAGGCGTTGGCTATCTTGATCAATGTCGTGATGCTTGGAGCATATCCATTATTCTCAATCTTATACAGCCCGGAGGGAGATATCTGCGCCAACCCCGCCAACTTATGAAGGGATAGATTATTTAATTTTCTGAGTTCCTTAATTTTCTGACCAATTTGAATCGTTATCTTTCTTTCCAAAAGTGAATACTCCGTTTACTGTACAGTTGTAAAAAAAATTATTACAATTGTAAAAATTTGTCAAGTAAAATATTTTTTATTTTTAGGGTTTTTCTGAGTCTGTTTATCCAGAAACAGTGGGAACTTGGCAGGGAAAGTAAAGGAATCCAACTTAATCGAATCTACTTTTTCCACAAAAACCATATACGCTTGGTCCGTTGATTTATTGCGTAGTTTCAATAGATTAAAAAACTCCTGTCCCAAATTTCCAAAATTTCTTGACAATTTAGATGAAATACGATAATTAGATTGACTTAGAACGGATTAGGGATATGATTGGAAAGGTTGAACTTTTATGAAAAAGGATACGATCCGAATTGCCATTGTAGGTGTTGGAAATTGTGCCAGCTCTCTCATTCAGGGTATTGAATTCTATAGGGAGAACAGCCAGAAGAATCCAAGATTTGAAACCCTGGGGTTAATGCACCTCGATATCGGAGGTTACAAGCCTTGGCATATTCAGGTGGGGGCGGCTTTCGATATCGATCGAAGAAAAGTGGGGAAATCCCTCAAAGAGGCCGTCTTCGCCAAACCCAATTGTACCCGAATCATCTATCCGAATCTCAATGATTCAGGGGTCATTGTGTCAATGGGGGAGGTCCTGGATGGCGTTTCGGACCATATGAAGGATTACCCAGAAGAACGCATCTTCCTCGTAGCAGATGAAAAGCCTTGCAATGTGAAAAAGGTCCTCAGAGATTCTGGAGTGGATATTCTTCTCAACTACCTTCCGGTGGGCTCCGACAAGGCAACCGAGTTCTATGCGGAAGCTTGCCTGAACACAGGGGTCAGCTTGATCAACTGTATGCCCAGTTTTATCGTCTCCGATCATCACTGGACAAAACGATTTGAAGAAAAGGGTATCCCCGCGGTGGGGGACGATGTCAAATCCCAGATGGGTGCGACGATCATCCATCGGGCCTTGGTGAAACTCTTTGAGGATCGCGGGGTGCGGTTAGACCGAACCTACCAGATTAACACGGGCGGAAATACCGACTTCCTCAACATGCTCAATCGAAGTCGGTTGAGGAATAAACGGATTTCCAAGACAGAAGCGATCCAATCCCAGCTTAACAATCCTTTGGAGCCAGAAAATATTCACATCGGCCCTTCCGATTATGTCCCCTGGCAGAATGATAATAAGGTCTGTTTCCTTCGAATGGAAGGAAGAGGGTTTGGACAAGTTCCGTTGGACCTCGAATTGAGACTTTCCGTGGAGGACTCACCCAACAGCGGTGGGATGACGATTGACGCCATCCGATGCTGCCAAATTGCACGGGACCGGGGGATCGCCGGTCCTCTCCTCTCGATCTCGGCCTATGCAATGAAACATCCCCTCGTTCAGTTTCCTGATAATCAGGCCAGGTCGATGCTGGAGGAGTTCATTGCAGGGAAGCGGGAACGGTAATTCCTCTTTCTTACTCCTGACAAAACATAAGGTTTAGATCCTTGTGCTGACATTGTCGAAAATGATTCCTCCATTTTATCTTGACATTTTGAATACTTCGGTTATAGCATGTTCGAGTGTTCGTTTCTTCCTTTTTTAGAATACCCAACATTTAGTAAACCCCGTTAGAAATTCCAGCGGGGCATTAAACCCCGCCGGAATTATTCTAAGATCTAACCCCGCTGCAGAGCAGCGGGGCATTATTTCTAACGGGGTAAACAAAAGAATGAGTAGAAAGGAGGACAAGATGCAAGTGAAAAAGTTGTGGTTTGTTGCCTTTTCTTTACTGTTGGTTTTATTTTTATCCGTTTCTGTTCAATGGACGAAATTGTCGTTAACTCAAAAATGAAATTCCTTGATATTCATTTCTATATTTTCTTTGATCAACAGTATTTCATCCTTTGCAGCGAAGAAAGCATCCACTACCTCTGGGTCAAAGTGTCGTCCTCTTTCCTCTTTTATATAATTGAAAGCTTCTTCCAGAGAAAATGGCTTCATCCTATAAGGACGTTTGGAAGTCAGAGCATCGAAAACGTCAGCGATGGCTGCGATACGTCCGACCAAGGGTATTTTTGAGCCTTTAAGTCCTTTAGGATAGCCGCTGCCATCCCACTTTTCATGATGGGTGAGAGCAATAGTCTGGGCTAATTTAATGAATTTGGCATCAGAACCCGCCAAGATTTGTGCCCCGATGATGGTATGTTGTTTCATAATTTCCCATTCTTTATCATTCAGCTTACCGGGCTTCAGCAAGATGTGATCTGGAATTCCAATCTTGCCCGCATCGTGCATGGGGGCTGTATAGAGAAGATTCTCCACAGTCTGTTTATTCAAACCCATCTTGCGGGCAACGGCAGATGCGTAGTGGCTCATCCTTTT
Organism: uncultured delta proteobacterium; assembly: GCA_963826305.1. Lineage (GTDB taxonomy): Bacteria > Desulfobacterota > BSN033 > BSN033 > UBA1163 > CAWGWZ01. The sequence goes on from CAWGWZ010000018.1 coordinate 62,589, forward strand.
AATATGGTCACCTGTATTCTCATCCTTATACTCAGCCGCCCGACAGAGGTGGCAGATGCTTTCGAGAGAGACCTCCTTGAGTTTCTTTAAGGCCTGCCTCAGTTGTATTGTTCTTTTGGCAACCTCTGCCTCCAGCTCCTTCTGGTAATTCCGCATGTGATCGTTGTAGGCTTTGACCTTGACCAGGGATTGTACTCTTGCTCTAAGTTCAGTCTTATCAACAGGCTTGTTCAGGAAATCATCGGCCCCCGCTTCCAAGGCCTTTACTCTATCCTCTACTTCATTAAGGGCTGTCACCATCACAATGGGAATGATTTTGGTTTCTTCCTCTTTTTTCAATTGTCTAGTTACTTCAAAACCGTCTATTTTAGGCATCATGATGTCAAGTAAGATCACGTCTGGGGGAATATCATGCACCTTTTCAAGAGCTTCTTTCCCGTTACTGGCTGTGAGTACATCGTAGCCGAAGGAGGTCAAAAGGAGGTTCATCAAACGCAGATTCCGATCCTCATCGTCTACAACTAAAACTTTAATTTTTTTAGACATGTATTTCTTCTCCTAAAAAAACTGAGTCATAGGTTATAAAAACTTTTAAGGCATTATTCTTTTGGTTTGAAGCAATT
>CAWGWZ010000019.1:0-129950 GCA_963826305.1 uncultured delta proteobacterium
CCGGTCAAATACCCTGACCAATTTAATCAGGAAATATCGAAGAATAAAGCCGTCCATATATATTTCGCTCAAGCCATTCCCCTTGTCACTTACATCGATGAAAGCTGTATTTACCTTAAAGAGAAGAAATGTCGTATTTGCGAAGGAGTCTGTAAGAATCAGGCCATAGATTTCAATCAGACGCCGGAGAAGGTAGAAGTAAAAGTAGCGGCGATCATTCTGTCTCCTGGCCTTGAGCCATTTGATCCTAAGGTGGGGGATGGATATGGCTACGGAAAGATGCAGAACGTGGTCACCAGCATGGACTATGAACGGCTGATGTGCGCCACCGGGCCATACGAAGGTGAGATCCTGCGTGCTTCCGACAAGAAGCATCCCCATAAAATAGCCTGGATTCAATGCGTCGGTTCCAGACAGGTTAACCCCCCGGGTGGTAACAGCTATTGTTCAGCCGTATGCTGCACGTATACCCAGAAACAGGTCATTTTGACAAAAGATCATAACGCAGAGGCGGAGTGTACGATATTCCATAACGATATTCGTTCCTATGGCAAGGATTTTGAGCGATTCTACCAAAGAGCAGAGAAACTTCCCGGGATTCGGTTTATAAGAAGCTACACATCCATAGTAAAAGAGAACCCGGAAACCAAGAATGTCACCATACGGTATTCTACCCCCGAGGATGGTGTAAAAGAGGAAGAATTCGATATGGTGGTATTATCCGTTGGATTGAATCCTCCTGCTGATGTGAAGGGCCTGGCAAAAAGGTTCGGCATAGAACTCAATCATCACGATTATTGTAAAATCAATCCTGTTAATCCTATGGAGACCACCAGGCCTGGGATCTTTGTAAGCGGAGCCTTCCAGGGTCCTATGGATATTCCCGAGTCGGTTTTTACCGCCAGCGGAGCTGGCTCCCAATGTGGTCAACTCCTTGACTACAGGCGAGGGAAGCTGGCCAAAGAAAGGATATATCCGCCGGAAAGGGATGTCTCTGCAGAGGAGCCAAGGATAGGAGTCTTTGTGTGTCATTGTGGGGCTAATATCGGAAGGGTAGTAAATGTTCCTTCCACAGTTGAATATTGTAAAACCTTACCCAATGTTGTCTACGCTCAGGAACAGCTATTTTCATGTGCTACGAATTGTGCCAAAGAAATAACAGACATGACAAAGGAAAAAGGGCTCAATCGCGTAATTGTCGCTGCCTGCTCCCCCAGGACCCTTGAACCGCTATTCCGGGACACCGTTCGGGAGGCGGGACTTAATCAATATTACTACGAGATGGCGAATATTAGAGAACATTGCTCCTGGGTCCACCCTAAAGAAAAGGAAGAAGCCACACAGAAGGCAAAGGATATAATCCGGATGTCGGTAGCCCGGGCCCTCTATTTGGAGCCATTACAGGAAATTGATCTGCCTGTCAACAAGGCGGCGTTAGTGGTCGGTGGAGGTATAGCCGGCATGACTTGTGCTCTCTCCATAGCGAACCAGGGACATGAGGTTTACCTGGTGGAAAGGGATACAGACCTGGGGGGAACGGCAAGAAGAATCCACACCACCCTGGAAGGGCTGGATGTTCAGGCCTATTTGCGTGATCTTGTGCGCAAGGTTAATCAGAACCCCTTAATACATGTATATACTGATGCGACGATCACAGGGGCTACAGGTTATGTGGGGAATTTCGTGACAAAGGTGAAGTCTGAAAGAAGGGTCACAGAGATAAAACATGGCGCAGCCGTCATCGCTGTAGGTGCGGATGTATATAAACCTACCGAATACCTTTATGGAGAAGATGCCAGGGTCATGACCCACCTTGAGTTGGAGGAGCAGATCAACAAAGGAGACGAAAAGGTCATTCACGCAGAAAGTCTCGTGATGATCCAATGCATAGGCTGCAGAAATGAAGACAGAAATTACTGCAGCAGGATATGTTGTAGCGAGTCTATAAAGAACGCATTGAAACTAAAAGAGAGAAACCCCAAGATGGATATCTACATTCTCTTTCGGGATATGAGAACTTACGGGTTTAGTGAGGATTATTACAGGGAAGCGGCAGATAAAGATGTAAAGTTTATCCGCTATGAGCCGCAGGATAAACCTCAGGTGGAAGCGGGTGAGTCGGAGGAGGGGCGACCCGTTCTAAAGGTTACCTTGCCAGATTATATTTTAGGGATGAAGCTTGAAATAGATGCCGATATCATTGCTTTGGCTGCTGCCATTATTCCCTCCGCAGGAAGCAAGGAAGTATCCCAATTATTCAAGGTACCTTTGGGCTCGGATGGTTTCTTCCAGGAAGCCCATGTCAAATTAAGACCTGTTGAGTTTGCCGGGGATGGCGTTTTCCTGTGTGGGATAGCTCACTATCCCAAGCTTATATCGGAAGCGATTAACCAGGCTTATGGAGCTGCAGGCCGGGCCTTAACGCTTCTCTCACATGATACCGTCATCGCCTCCGGCTCTGTTTGCGAGGTGGATGAGAGAGAGTGTATGGGGTGTGGGCAATGTATCTCAGCCTGTACGTACGGTGCCATAGAGTTTCGTGAGACACGACAGGGCAAAAAGGCTGTTGTCAATCCTGTTCTCTGTAAAGGAGATGGTCTCTGCAACGCAAAGTGTCCCACAGGGGCTATTCAACTAAAGCACTTTACCGATGAAGAGCTGCTAGCCCAAATTGACGCGGCGGCGGAAGACGCATAGAAGTCTACTAGTGAGTGTCTGTCCACAAAGAGCCTTTTCCGTCATGCCGGACTTGATCCGGCATCCAGAACGTCTTGAAAGTCCTGGATTCCGGCTTTCGCCGGAATGACGATTCTGATAGGAGTGAGATAAGCATGAGCGCAGGACTTAAGTTTAAACCAAGAATATTAGGTTTTGTTTGCCACTGGTGAGCATACGGCGCTGGTGACATGGCTGGAGTTTCCAGACTGCAATATACAACCGAAATGAGGCTTATACGCGTCATGTGTTCCGGTAGAGTCGACCTGGAATTTGTACTCCGGGCTTTCTCAAATGGAATGGATGGGGTGTTTATTGGTGGTTGCCGTTTGAATGAATGTAATTATATTACTCATGGAAATTACCATGCACTCAACATGGTGCTTCTCTGTAGAAGAATAATGGAACACATAGGGCTGAACCCAGAAAGGTTAAGGATCGAATTTATGTCTTCGGCTGAAGGAATCCTTTTTGCCGAAGTGATGAGTGAGTTTGGCAATAAGGTGAATAAGCTGGGACCTCTCGGAAAAGCCGAAGGAATTGAGCAAAATGAATTAAAGTCCAAACTTGCAGAAATTACAAAGCTGGTCCCCTACATCAAGCTGGTGAAAAAGGAGAAGCTGGCGTCACGTCTTGAGAACCCAGAAGAATATGACAGACTTTTCACCAAAGACGAAATAGACAGGTTATTCAGCGAAGTCATCTCGTACTATATCGACCCGGAAAAGTGCCAGGCCTGTATGACTTGCGCTAAGAGATGCCCTGTAGAGGCGATTGTAGGTGGCAAGAACCTGATCCACGTCATTGACCAAGAGAAATGCATAAAATGCGGAACTTGCTTTGAAGTTTGTCCCTCTAAATTTCGTGCGGTGACGGAGATTTCTGGCGGGCCTGTTCCGCCTCCTATTCCTGAAGAAAAAAGAACGATCGTCAGAAAGAGTAAACCCCGTTAGAAAGGGCAGGGCTTTGACCCCGCCCTCAATAAGGAGTTGATGATTTCTATTTCCACCATCCGCAGCATAAATGCTGGGGCTTTCTAACGGGGTAAAGAAAGATAAAGAAGAGAGCTCTGAAAAACCACTTATCGCCCTCTTGATTACAGAGATTTTAAAAAAGTGATTACATAGATTTTTCTTATTTTCGATGCATTTATAATCGGTGTAATCGTTTCCTAATCGTTGTAATCAGAGATTTCTGGGCTTTTTCAGAAATCTCTGATTGGTCTAAAGCAAAGAGGAGGATAGCTTTTGCCATCCCGGGAAGTATTCTGGAATATACCGTACGGTTACGTGATTTACATATTGGCAGCTATCGCTTTAGCTTTCTGGATGTTCAATATCTACGGGCGCTATAAGCTATGGCAATTGGGCAAGCCAGATGACTGCTCTAAGAACATAGGCAAAAGAATACCGGTTTTCATCCGCACCACAGTTGTGGATTTTTTAGCCCACCGACGCTTTCTTCGCGATCCCTACCCCGGGATGATGCACCTCATTATCTTCTGGGGTTTTCTCATACTCCTTTTGGCTTCGGCTATTGATGCTGTAACCCATTACAGCAATCGTCATATCATTGGTACTCCCTACCTGTGGTTCAAACTCATCGTTAATATTGGCGGGCTCCTGATTCTTATCGGGATCATCATGGCTGCCTACCGCCGTTACGTCTGGAAACCCAAGAGGCTGAATTCCATCCTCGACGATGGTATCGGTATGGCGTTGATTGCAGGGATGCTTATTACTGGTTTCATGGTTGAAGGGCTACGGCAGGCGGCTACCGAACTAACCCTTCACCCTGACTGGACAGTATGGACCCTGGGCGGATTTGCCTTCGCCAAAGCCTTTGCCGGCATGAGCCAGAACTCGCTTTTGTTCTGGCACTGGTCTTTATGGTGGTTCCATTCGGTGCTCGTCCTCGGTGCCATCATCTATTCCGCTCTGGCCTTTTCCAAATTACAGCATATCGTCGTCTCTCCGTTGAATATCTTTTTCCGCTCTCTGGGACCCATAGGAGTCCCTGCCCCGATTAACATTGAAAACGCTGAGTCTGAGACCCTTGGTGTTGGGGCCATCAAGGATTTCACCTGGAAGCAGCTTCTTGACCTGGATGCCTGCACCAACTGCGGTCGCTGCCAGGATGCCTGCCCGGCGTGGGCGACAGGCAAACCCCTTTCGCCAAGAAAAGTAGTGCAGGACCTCAAAGTCCACATGCTAAAAGCAGCTAACAACCAGGCAAATCAATCCGACAACGCCCCAACCCTGGTTGGTGAAGCCCCAAGCGAAGCCGAAATCTGGGCATGCACCACCTGTGGTGCATGCCAGGAGACATGCCCCGTCTATGTGGAACACATTGTAAAGATAATTGACCTCAGACGTAACGTGGTGCTGGCGCAAAATAAGATGCCGGAAACTGCCCAGCTTATGCTCAGAAATATGCAGTCAAGAGGGCACCCATGGGCTGGGATCCAGTCGCTGAGGTTGAGGGGCGACTGGACAAGTGGTCTGGAACTCAACATATTGGCTGAAGGGGGTAACGCGAATACCCTATTCTGGGTAGGCTGCACTGGGGCTCTTGTTGAGCGTAATGTCGTGGCTACTCTTTCCATGACGAGGGTGCTGAAAGCGGCCGGAGTCGATTTCGCGGTATTAGGTGATGCCGAGACCTGCTGCGGTGACCCGGCACGAAGAGCAGGCTATGAGTTCCAGTTTCAGATCATGGCGGAGCAAAATATTGAAGTTTTCAAAAGCCACAACATTAAAGAGATTATTACCTCCTGTCCCCACTGCTATCATACCATTAAGAATGAGTACCCTCGGTACGGCGGCGATTTCAAGGTGGTTCACTATACCCAGCTCATTGCTGATTTAGTCAGGCAGGGCAAATTGAAACTGACCAATGAGCTGAATTCCATACTCACCTATCATGACCCCTGCTATTTAGGCCGTTATAATGGAGAATATCTGGAGCCGCGCCGGATATTGCAGGCTATCCCAAAGGCAAAGCTTGAGGAAATGGGACGCTCGCGAAATACAAGCTTTTGCTGTGGCGGCGGCGGTGGACACATGTGGATAGAAGAACAGCCCGGTACAACAAAGATTAATCAAATGCGTATTGAAGACGTTCTCAAGACTGGGGCTAAGACTGTAGTGACTGCCTGCCCTTATTGTTTACAGATGTTCGAGGAGAGCATCGAACATAAAGGTATTAAGGACTCGTTGAAGGCAAAAGACCTTGTTGAACTCGTTGAAGCAGCAATGAAGCAGTCTTAATGAGGCGCTTAAAGATGAAATTGCGCGCAATATGGCAACAAAAGTTTGGTTACGCAGTATAGAAGCACCAAATTACAAGCACCAAATAACAAATAAATTCCAATGGTCCAAATTCCAAACAGAAGAAAAGCGTTTTGGTCATTTGAGATTGAAATTTGGGATTTATTTGGGATTTGCAATTTGGTATTTGGAATTTCAACCGTGTTTGGTTCCGGCTATGCCGGGTTAGGAGAGTCGTATGAATACTATCGTTTGTGTTAAACAAGTACTCGACCCCGAGATACCACCGGCCAAATTCAAGATTGACCCCGAGGCTAAAAAAGTTATTCCTCCCCCTGGAGTGCCGCCTGTGATAAGCGTATATGATGAACGAGCAGTTGAGGCAGCCTGCCGGCTCAAAGATAAGCATAAAGGGAAAATAACAGTGATCAGCATGGGGTCGGACAAAGCTTCTGACGTGGTAAAGCACGCCATATCTATGGGAGCCGACGAAGGATTTGTTCTCCGGGATGAAGCCTTCGAAAACTTGGATAGCTTTGGTACTGCTTACGTCTTGGGGAAAGCTATCCAGAAAATTGGCGGGTATGACCTGGTTCTGTGTGGACGACAGGCCGCTGACTGGGGCGCTGGTCAGGTTGGTTCTATTCTGGCCGAAATACTTGGTATCCCCGTAGTTACCCTCGCCTGTGATATTGAGGCAGTGGACAAAAACCTTAGGGTAAAGAGAATAGTGAACGATGGCTTTGAAGTACTGGAAGCTCCTATGCCAAGCCTGGTTACCGTCAGCAGTGAGCTTGGTCTACCTCGTCTTCCCGCTGGAGTGCGCCTCATGATGGCTCGCAAAAAGCAGATTCCGGTCTGGAAGGCGCAGGATATTGGGGCTGAGTCCTCGCAGTTGGACAAGGCTAACGCCCATACCGAGGTCACCGGTCTCTCTGTGCCGACCCGAAAGACCGAGTGCGAGATAGTTACCGGGGGTACTCCTAGCGAAGCTGGAGTCAATCTAGCCTTAAAGCTTGTTAAGCTGATATGATTATAGAGTGAACGACTCAAAAAAAGTAGTCATTGCGAGGAGCGAAGCGACGTGGCAATCTCATGAGATTGCTTCACTTCGTTCGCAATGACAATCTAAGGGATGTCAGCATATTTCATTATAGAGTGAACGGGGAGGATATCCAATGGATACTCATAAAGGTGTTTTGGTTTGTGGTGAGATCGCTGAAGGGAAATTAGCGCCAATCACTATAGAACTCCTTGGGATCGGAAGAAAGCTCGCCAATGAACTGGGCGAGGACTTAAGTACCCTATTGATGGGTAGCAAAACAGGCGGCCTGGGTCAGGAGGCGATCGCCTATGGGGCTGACAATGTCTACGTTGCTGAAGACAGTCTCCTGGATAATTATAACTCCGATGCCTACACTCAGGTAGCGGCTAACCTTTGCCTGAAATTGCTTCCTTCCATTATGCTTCTTGGCCATACGGATATCGGTTGTGATTTAGCTCCCCGACTCAATGGTCGCTTAGGGGGCGGGCTCGCTATGGATTGCCTGGCGTTATCCGTTGATCCGGCGACCAAGCTCCTGGTCTCGACGAGGCCTGTCTTTGGTGGTAACGCCCACGCCACGGTGGTATCAAGGTCTGCCCGGCCTCAGATGGCTACTCTAAGAACGAAAATAGTGCCGCCAGCAGAGCGCAATGACTCGCGGCAAGGTAAGGTTATTCCTGTAGAAGGCAAGATCGACCCTTCGGCGCTCAGAGTCAGGGTTGTCGATCGGATAAAAGAAGAGGTGGAAGGGGTGAAGCTGGAAGACGCTGAGGTCGTCGTTAGCGGTGGGCGTGGCATGGGCAGTGCTCAAAACTTCGAGATGCTCCGGGAGCTCGCTCGCGTTCTGGGTGGCGCTGTTGGTGCTACGAGGCCTGCCTGTGACGAGAATTGGGCGCCGGCGAGGCTCCAGGTGGGCCAGAGCGGAAAGGTGGTCAGCCCTAAACTATACATAGCCGTAGCTCTCTCTGGCGCCATGTCGCATATCGCCGGCTGTTTGGGATCAAAGGCCATTGTGGCTATAAACAAGGATAAAGAGGCGAATATCTTCAGCGTAGCCCACTTCGGCATCGTCGCGGATTTTAAAGAAGTCTTGCCTGCTCTGACCGCGAAATTGAAGGAGCTAAAATCAAAATAAGCCGCGGATTTGTTAGCAGGTTGCTGAAAAATGGCCATCTGCTGCGTTTCCCTCACCCTTCGTCGTTGCGGCGTACAGCCAAGTACGCCTCACTCCTCAGGATTTCGGGAGCCTTGCATCTGACCCTCTTTGAGCAACCTGGAAAAGACAACTTTTTCAGCAAGGGGTTTGTTTTGCTTCGGGTGTAGTCTGTTCGAGAAGCCCTGACCATGCCAAAATCCGGTTCGACATCTGGGACGCGCGAAGTGCCAGGATAGGACGTGCTTGTTCGATGGGCCAGGCGCGACGCCACCGGCAGATCTCGCGCTGCATATCGGCTAACTCCGCTAATGCTAAATCTCCACTCCATTCCATAAGCCATGCAATCTCTCGCATCAGATCAACGATCGCCTCATCCTTATGCCTCATGAGAATCCATTTGTTAAGGCGCAGCAAGTCAGATGCCAGATTGCCCAAACGCACGGAGCCTCCATCCCGGATAAATCGTTCATGCATCTTTTTCAGATCTCTCATAAATTAACCTGTAATAAGGCTCTTGTAATTGTCTCGATTCTATCTCGCAGCTTCTCTTTAACCTATTCGAAAACTCGATGATTAATCATACGATTCAGCCAGAGAATGTCAAACGGTTTGTAAACCTCAACCATCCCGATGGTGTGAAGGAGGTCTATTTTGTCCTTATCATAGATACCGAGAAACCACACTGGATCCTGACCCGGTATCGAAAGGGCTAACCAGCCCAGGCCTCTTCAATCCTCCTAAAAGACACCGCTTAGTGGTCTGGTACCGGTCCAGTAAGGCTCATAATAATTATGTTGACCGGAACGTGCCCCGTCCCGCCAAAGCGGGATAGGCGGGGTTAAGGGGCACAATATGAACGAAATTTCCTTCCCGGGAAGCCCCGCCGTGCCTGTCCCGTCCTGACGGGGTGGGCGGGGAGCTTCACATTTCGGATTGATATTCCGAATTTTCATTGTAAAATGATTTTGATGATTCAATCGTTACATTTTCCAAGAAGGCCTTTGAATAAATTCTGAGCATTTCGATCATTGCTCAGCCGATCCCTCGATCTCCTTCGCTCCTGGCTCACCGATCTGTCACCCACGTTCAGCATATTCTTATACGGCTTATCAGCAATGAAGAATTGCCCCCTTGACCCATTGGAGTTTAGGGACATACGAGGCGGCCCCCTCCCCACCCTCTGTCGGTCCCGGGGCCCGCAAAGGGACACGGGCACGTTATTTTTTGGACAAATGATCGGTATGCCATAAGTTGTTTTAGAACCAACGTCCGATAGCGCCGATGAAAACCGGCGAGGTGTCGTGAATGAAAGAGTCATACGATGAAGGTGTAGCGAACCACATCGGCCCCGAGTCATGCGCTGGGGACCGCAAGGGCCTGAGCGAAGCGTTGACAGGGGTACGTGCGGGCCGGCTATTGAGCCGTGAAATGGTTCTTGATTCCAGGGTGCCGATACTGTGGACGTTAGTAGAAGGCAACACGGTGCGCATCGATAGGGCGAGAGGCGCACGGACCCTGCGCGGTCGCAGACCCCGGGCACGCACGGAAACACGTCGAACGGGAATCGGGAGATCCCATGACTGCCTTTGTTCGCAAGGGAACCGAGGCCGCATCGGGAAGTCTGAGGACACAAGCCGATGATGACCGATCATGGGAAGTCGGACAACTCCGTATTACCGAGGAAATCTTCGAACAAAGTCCGTCAAAGTGCTACGGAGAGGATGGAGGGAAGGGAGTTGGCCAAAGGGAAGACGCTTGAGCAAACCATGCCCCGGTCAGGGCCGGAGAGGCGTGTCCAGTGCGCTTGAGCGGATACGGGAAGCGGCACAGAAGGATAGGAAGCAGCGGTTCACGGCGCTCCTTCACCATGCCTATGCGGTAGATCGTTTGAGGGAAAGCTACTTTCGGCTTAAACGCGAAGCGACTCCGGGAATAGACGGAGAGACATGGTGTCACTATGGGGAGAAGCTGGAGGAGAACCTCCAGGATCTCTCCGAGCGACTAAAGCGAGGGGCGTATCGGGCAAGGCCAGTTCAGAGGGTCTACATCCCGAAGGCGGATGGCAGACAGAGGCCGATCGGAGTACCAGTTTTGGAGGATAAGATCGTGCAGCGGGCCGTAGCCGAGGTGATGGGGGCCATCTACGAGCAGGACTTTCTCGGATTCTCGTATGGGTTCCGGCCAGGGCGCAGTACGCACCAGGCGTTGGATGCGCTGGCAGTGGGGCTGATGACGAAGAAGATGAACTGGGTGCTCGATGCCGACATTCGTGGGTTCTTCGATACCCTTGACCACGGATGGTTGGTGAAGTTTGTAGAGCACCGCATAGGAGACCGACGCATCGTTCGCCTGATACAGAAATGGTTGAAGGCCGGTGTGTTGGAAGAAGGGAAGCGGATACAGAGTGAAGTGGGTACGGTTCAAGGCGGCAGTATCAGTCCGCTTCTGGCCAATATCTACCTTCACTATGCATTCGACCTGTGGATTCAGCAGTGGAGGAAGAAGCAGGCACAGGGCGAAGTGATCGTCGTGCGCTATTGCGATGACTTCATTGTAGGATTCCAGCATCGTCACGAGGCCGAACGGTTTTTGGCTGATCTTCACGAACGACTGAGGAGATTTGGGTTAGAACTCCATCCGGACAAAACCCGCATTCTGGAGTTTGGCCGGTTTGCGAGGGAAAACAGAAACCGGCATGGCGAAAGAAAGCCAGAGACATTCAACTTCCTGGGATTTACTCATAGTTGCAGTCAGACCCGGAAGGGAATGTTTACGGTCCTCCGCAAAACGATGCGCAAGAGGCGGCAGGCAAAGCTTCGAGAAGTCTATTTAGAACTCAAGCGCCGCATGCATGATCCGGTTCCGAAGCAAGGGGCTTACTTACGGTCGGTCGTGGGAGGGCACTTTCGCTACTATGCTATACCCATGAATGGCCCCTCCCTGTCGGCCTTCCGGAAGGAGATTGGTCGATTATGGTGTAAGGTATTGAGACGCCGGAGCCACAAACATAGCTTAGCTTGGGATCGGATGAAACGTCTCATGGATAGGTGGCTCCCTCTTGCCCGTATTTGTCATCCTTACCCTTTAGTGCGCTTTGGCGTTATCACCTGAGGCAAGAGCCGTATGCGGTAGTACCGCACGTACGGATCTGTGCGGGGGGCGCTGGGCAACCGGCGTTCCTACCGCGACCGGTCGTCGACCTCCTCGAAAAGAATAAGAAATAGCCCATGTCATTATCAGTAAAGTCGCCTGGTGGTGAGGTTTGCATAAACAGCTTGAAGAGTAGATAAAAGACCAAAACAATAAAGTTCAAAGTTGGTTGCGACGCTAGAAACGGTCGCTGAACCTACTGAACCTATCAAGATAAAAAGGAAATAATTACTTTTGCGGCCGGAAGATCTATCCTTAATATAGTGTGGTTGTGGACCCCGCTTCACAATAATCTGAATTTATAGCCTTTGGCTTCACATTTTACGGGAAATTCTTCTAAGAGTTCAAGTCCTAATAAGAAACAATTCTTAGTTTTTCTATATGCGTCAACTGCTGCCTTCCTCGTCTTGGGTTTGTGGCTTGACCTATTTCTATCATCAACAAAACCTCTGCACTTGCCGAGTATCCCCATATTAATTGTTTTATCATCAATCAAGTCCTCTACGAGGTTCGAGAATCGATAATACTTCCCAGGGTGGTACTTGCTTTTCGTTAACTTTCCTTTTCCTTTTGCCTGGGTGGCAAGGCTATTCATATATTCTTCAATAATCTGGCCGAGCTCTTGAACACCATGCGGAGGGTTCCCATTCATGTAAAGTGAGTAGGCATCATTAATTTCTTTCGCAAGACATTTGCGGTACTTTCGAAGGTCAGGTGGAGGCAAATGAAGGCTAATGGGGATTCCTTCATACTCCAGTTGCCCATTGTTAGTATCCGTAACCGAGAGATACCCAACACCGAGCTTCTTAGCTTGCCCAAGATCTTCCTGATAATCTTTTGCAGAGAGAGTGTTGTCCTTAGGATAGGCAACGATTACTCTGATCGGCAAACCTGTAGCGACAACATCACTGAAAATCCCTTTAATGGATTGTGGGAAGGGACGATCAGAAACCTCGCAACCTATGAATTCAGTTTGTGCTTTCCAGAGAAGAGAAGGTCTCCACGGGACGGCAATATCAATTGGTGCCAGAACCTTAGCATCACGAAATCCATAACGGGTCTTGATAACGAGATTGGCTGTCTGAGCAATAAGCTGCTGATGAGAAAGGAGCTTAGTCAGGTCCATTTCAGCCAACCCCCTTCAATATTTGCTCAATTGCCCTCTTGATGTTCTTCAGAAGTTCAATGATCTCCGTGTCTGATATCTCATCCTCCTTGAGATTTCGGATATAATCAAGAGTATTCGAGAAGGTCGAGATTAGCCGCTTCTCACCGTAAAGGCTCCCCACAGTTGAATCGTATACTTCCTCAATTCCAACGTCATTTTTAGAGAATACTTTTCTAAGAGCAGAAACAGCGGCGCTTTTCTTAAAGTCTACATTAGAGGGGGCAGTGGCTATCCTACCGAGTTTACGGAAATCGACCATGTTATTTATGATGTCCCTCTTAAATTTGCTAATAAGAACATCCCGGACTTCGTCTATATCGTCTATTGCCTCAGGTAAGTTATTTTTGACCGTGCGGAGATTTTGTTCCATTTCAAGGAAGAAATCCTCGGTTAGCTTTTGTTTGCTCTTTGGCTTCTTGAGTTCTTCAAGAATAAAGGCTTTAAACCTATCAGGGAGGGATATTAGAAGCCTACAGCGGCGGATTGTACCGCGTGACAAACCAGTCTCTTCGCTGAGTTCGGGTTCGTTAGGAACACGTCCATATTTCTTTTTGAGTAGATCGATTATCCTTGTGAGCTTGTTTGCGATGGTAAAGTAATCCCATTGCTCGCGTAGTGAGTGAATATTAAACATCATTAAAAGATTTTCAAGTTCGGTTGGTTTGTCTCGAATTATCGCAGGAATAGAGGGTAGATTGAGCCTTACACAAGTGCGCCAACGGCGTTCACCATCGATTAGGACGTAATGATTACCATCCTCGTAAACAGTTATCGGAACCTGAACCCCGTATCTCTTAATGGAAACGAGAAGACTATCCATTTCCTCCTGACGGAAGACAATCCGGGGATTCTCAGGATTGGGTTTGATTGAATCTATAGGTATGCGTTTGAGTGTGCTTTTAATATCCATGACATGCTCCCATCATTTTATAGGCAATTTGTGAAAAGGTATTCTAATGTTCTACCTCTTTTATTAATACAGGAGGTTATTGTGTTTTTTCTTTCAAGTTCAAATCCCTTCCCCAAATTGGAATAGAGGTTGTAAATGCTTTCGTGTTTGGCATTTGAAAGAATATAATATGCACCTTTTGAATTCAGTCTATCGACAAATGAAGCAAGGCGTTCTTGATCCTTCCAGGAAAACAGCTTCTGGTTGTATTCAATGAATCCGTTGTCGCCGTGTGCAACAGTGTAGGGTGGATCGAGAAAAACGAGATCTCTCTTTCTAACTTTGTCAAGTATTTCCTCGAAATCACACACTGCGAAAACTGAATCATTCAATACCTTACTTGCCATATATAGGTTATCCTCTCCAAAAATCTTAACTGATCTGTCATGGCAATACGGTACATTAAATTGGCCTTTAAAATTTACTCGGTATACACCGTTGTAACAGGTCCTATTGAGAAAGATGAACCTGGCTGCTTGTTCAATTGGGCTTTTAGGGATTGAGGACCGAAGCCGATAATAGTTTCTCTCAGTATTCTTATATCCCTTCAAAAAATCAATAACCTTAGGGCAATTGTCACGAATTTGCTTAAAGGCATTTATTAAATCAGCATTAACATCCGACAAAAATGATGGGTGACCATTCGCTATTGAGAAAAAGACTGCACCACTCCCAAGAAATGGTTCGAAGTAGCGAGTGTAGTTCTGAGGCACAAAAGAGTGTAGGCGGTTTACTATCCAGGTTTTGCCACCGACCCATTTAAGGAAAGGTTGTGTCATGTCATTTGCCCCATTGCTGCATGATTGAGTGCAGGACACAGTTTATTTCAATTGATGCTCAGGTTTTGCTCATGGTGGCCCGAGATAAGAGTGACGAAAACGGAAGAAAATTTGCGAAAGTCGCGGAGACGCTCGGCGGTCCCGATGCCGATATCGGATCGAATATCCTTGTCGCTGCCAACTTTTTTAGGGAAATCTGGAGGGAATGGGATCCAGCACTCCGTCACAAAAAGCAAACTGGTGAGATTCTTGAGTGCCTTATTATGAGAGGTCGAGGTGAGATATGGCGAGATATTTCGGAAGCGCTTTTACGTACCGTTGTTTCCCCTGGTAACGGCTTTCGTGATTATTTGCACGGATGGTTACAAGGCCATTTCTTTCTCCCTTTCAAATGAAGGCGGAAAGAAGGAGAGGATGAAGAAGTGTCAGACCTTGCAATATAACAGTATAAGAGAAGAATCAAGTTGAAAGAGATGATTGCGTTTTGTGAGTTGGGGTGTCATGAATGTGGGCTAATTTTAGCGTAGAAGGACTTGGCTGGTCCATAAACCCAAAGAAAGGAGTTAAACATGGCTGCAAAGAAAATATTGATGATTGTGGGGGATTTTGTGGAGGATTATGAGGTAATGGTTCCTTTTCAGGCATTGCTGATGGTCGGTCACACGGTCCATGCTGTTTGTCCTGGGAAGAAAGCTGGTGAAAGAGTTCGGACAGCGATCCATGATTTTGAGGGGGACCAGACCTACAGCGAGAAGCCGGGCCACAACTTCACGCTGAACGCAACATTTGATGAAGTCAAACCAGAGACTTATGATGCCCTGGTAATCCCTGGCGGACGGGCGCCGGAATACATTCGCTTGAACGAAAAGGTGCTGAAGATAGTTCAGGGCTTGTGGATTTAGGGTCAAATCTTTATCCTTGAATTTGTCTATATTTCATGAGCATTTCCTTCAGACACCAAGATGGATGGGCAACCCGCCTCATCTTCGTCAAATGAAGAAATATTTTCGTCTCCACCCTGTGGATTCTTGATGGGAATATATCTATTTTATAAAAATTGGTCAACCGAAACCTTCAGGGGAAAATCTTCCGGGGGCAGACCTAATTATTGAGATGTTTTCTTGCTCTCTCTAAAAACAAGATATTCTTTCGTTCTGTTCTTAAATGTCAATATTTAAGTGTGACCCCAGGCTTTTCATCCTCTCTGAGCTGAGCGGACAGTGGATCTTGTTGGGATGGATGGGGCAAGGGGTTGGTGCGATTCTTTCTTCTTGACATACAGTTCCCTTTCTTTTATATGCAAAGTATCACAAAGGGAGTTGTTATTAAACATCCCACGTAGCACTTACCCTTTCGGAAAGGAGCTCGATTCATGAGGACACTTGCAGTGATCTTGGGATGTGTCTTGGCCGTGTTCTGTGTCAACCCTTTGCAGGCCGCGACCATCTACGTCACGCCCACAGGCGGGGGAAGCGGCACCACGCCCGCCAGCCCCACAACCCTGCAGAATGCCCTGAACACCGCAAGAGGCAACGGTCAATCGGACACGATTCTCGTAGCGCAGGGGACCTATGTTGGGACCTTTCAATACAACGCGCAGACAGGGGAAGCCTTCGACCTCACCCTAGAGGGGGGATGGAGCGGGGACTTCCTTTCCCGGACCCTCGACCCCACCAACACCATCCTGGACGGGAACCGAGAGGATAGAGTTCTATCCATCTACAAAGCATCCGCTTCAGCGAGTGGGAGCGTTACCATTGAGGGCTTCACCATCCGCAACGGTTTCTCCGCCTCAGATGGGGCAGGAATCAATGTGAAATCCTTCCCTCCCGGTACCGTCATCCTCAGTCGCAACATCATCGAGGAGAACGAGTCCAATGATACAGGCGGCGGTTTCTGGGTCGGCAACGACGACTCGGTCACCAAGACCGGCGGCCCCATCCACATCCTTGGCAACATCATCCGGAAGAATATCGGGGCATCCGGCACGGATGCAACCGGCGGCGGCGGGCGTGTGTACGCGCTGGGCGGGTTCCTCTTCTCCGACAACCTCGTGTACGGGAACACGGTCGGTGGAAACCCCACATTTTATGGGGTAGGCGGCGGTCTGTATGTCTCCGTGGTCGGTGGACCCGTCCAGATCATCAACAACACCGTCACGGGGAACACGGCGTACACCAACGGTGGGGGGATTGTTGTGGCTCGGTTTGGGCTCTCGGGCTTCCCGGCCCAGGAAATTCAGATCTCCAACAACATCATACGAGGGAACACGGCCACTGGCGGAATCGGGATGGATCTTTATGTGGACATCGATACGACCCCTGGCAACACGGTGGAACTGGTACGGAACGACTTCCACGATCTCTTCGTCCCGGCGGGAGAGCTTGCCCCCACGCTCACGGGCAACATCGATCAGGACCCGCGCTTTGTGAACGCCACGGACCCGGATCCCGCCAACTGGGACCTGCATCTCCAGCCTGATTCGCCGTGCGTGGACGCCGGGGACAATGCAGCGGAGGATTTGCCCGCCACGGACCTGGAGGGTAACCCCCGCGTGGCGGATGGGGACCGCAATGGGATCGCCACCGTGGACATGGGGGCATACGAGAGTCCCGGTCCCTTCAATGCGTTAATCGAAGAACTGCAAGCGCGTTCGGCAGGCCTCGCAGGCAGCACCGACAAAGTTGAGCAGAAACAGAAAAAGGCCGTAGACAAAGCGCTGGCCATGCTCGCTGTGCCTTCCGCCTCGCTGGCCGCCGGCGTGAAAATCGCTGGCAACGCTGCAACAACCTTGAAGAAGGTTTTCTCCAGCGAATTCGTTTCACATGGAGATCTGTTCTCACTGTTTCAGGAAATCTTCGATGAGTTTCAAGGTGATATCCAGGCGCTGTTGAACGCGGCGCAAACCACTCTCAACGGATTGCCCGCCAGTCGCTGCAAGGACAAGGCCCAGGCGGTCCTGACCAAGGCGGCAGCGCAATTGACCGCGATGGGTGGCGGCAGCGATTTCGCTGTTCTGTTCAAAGCGCTGGGCAAGGCTTTGAAAACCGTGCTCAAGGGCCAGAAATCGGTGGCGTCATGCGGGGAGTAGGGGCAGGGTTTCTATGAAACACCGGAGGGGGCAGTCAAGCCCGCAGGGACGGGACGTAGGTGAAAATTGACACTTCTTATGACGAATGAGTTTCCACAGATGCAATGAACCCAAGAACCGCTGTGCTATTGGCACCGGTTCCCAAGAATAATTCAATACCAGGTTGATCCAAAAGTCAAACACATTTCTTATGAATGGGTTGATCTTCGGAGTATGGATCGGGGGGTCAATTCTTCAATCGTTACAATTTTCAAGAAACCCTTTGAATAAATCCTGGGCATTTCGATCATCGCTCAGCCGATCCCTCAATCTCCTTCGCTCCTGACTCACCGATGTGTCACCCAACCGCAAAAGCTCTCCTATCTCCAGCCTCTTAATCCTCACTTTGCCAGTAAAAGAAAAACTCCTTGACAAACCTTTGGCAGAAAGGTAAACAACCAAAGAATGCGTTTCTGTTCGTCCATTCATGAGGAGGAATTGGATGAAGGAGGGTCATCTTCCGCCGATTTGCTCGAAGACGATTCGAATCTTATGCCAAATGGGATTGATTGCAGTATCTCTAATCCCCTTGGTGGTCAAGGACGTTTTTGCAGATGTTTCGACTAGCGGGGGGTCTAGTAGGCCTCAGGTCTTATTCGTAAAAAATACGCAAGGAAATAAAATGGTCGAAAATACAAACCTTTACGAGACAGTATTCAAGCGGAAATCAATCAGAGAATACGATCTCACTCCGCTTGATGGGCATACGCTCGCGGAGATTATGGCACATATGAGCGCCTTAAAGCCCATGTATGATGATATCAAAATCGAAATGAAACTTGTGTCGCAGAAGGATGTTAAGGGTTTATTGTTGGCAAAAGCACCCCATTATCTTGCAGTTTTTTCAGAAACCAAGGATGGATATTTAACGAATGTTGGTTTTATGCTGCAGCAGATGGACTTGTTCCTTTCGGCTAACGGTATCGGCAGCTGTTGGCAAGGAATGCCGAAACCGACAAAAGAAATATTGAACAGCTCAAAGCTCAAGTTTGTCATTTTATTAGCTTTTGGTAAGCCAAAAGAAAGATTGCATAGAGAAAGCGTTTCGGAATTTCAGAGAAAACCACTTGGGGAAATAACTAACATTAAGGGCGCAGATGAGTTATTGGAACCTGCTCGCCTTGCCCCGTCTGCAATGAATAGGCAGCAGTGGTTCTTCACGGGCGACGCCAGCACCATTCATGCCTATCGCGCTAAATCAAGCTTTCTAACAGCCTTTTTGTTTGAAAGGGTGAGCAAGGTTAGCATGGGTATTGCCATTTGCCACTTGTGGGTTGCTGCAAAACACTTTGGCAAAGAAGTTGAATTCATATGTGATAAAGAGGCACAAAATAATCCGCCAGCCGGGCATGATTATGTTATCACTATAAAAATAAAATAAATCCTGAGCATTTCGATCATCGCTCAGCCGATCCCTCCATCTCCTTCGCTCCTGGCTCACCGATCTGCAACCCACTTTCAGCATATTCTTATATGGCTTATCAACGATGAGGAATTGCACTATTTTTCTTTCTTAAATATTTTATTACGATTGCCTGGCCCGCTCCGTGACGTTTATTGCCTGCTCTGACCGCGAAAATCAAGGAGCTCCTATCAGCATAAGCCGCGGATTTGTTAGAACCCTGGAGAAAAGGAGGCGTTGGCAGAGTCAGACATTGACACGAAAGTCAGGAACAGTATATGTTGTAGCCCACTGCGATAAGAAACACAGGCACAATAATATTAGTTTTGTAATGCTTCAGTCTTGAGTTTTACAGTCAAAATTCCTCCCCGAACCTACCAAAGCTGGTCACTGGGAGGTGTCGGTTGCTCTATAGGAGCCTGGGTTTAGCATCACGCTTTCACCTTCACTCGCAGATTCCCCTCGGAGATAACGATTAAGGGTAGAAGTGTGCATAATGACCACGGAGGCAATATTTAATGACAATTGCAAGGTAAAATTTGTCATTCGATGTACAAATTTGTCCAATTTTATGGATATCCAGCCAATCAACAAATTTTATAATCCTTTTTAATACAATGAGTTATAGGTTTAAAACAGATGGCATGGGATTTGCTGAATTTGAAGAAAGGGAGAATTTGTCTTTCTCAAAAGAAAAGCCGAATTTGCCAAACAAGGATTCATTCCAGCTAGAGATTGAGGGAGGTTTATGCTGGCAAAGGGCGGCAGAAGGGAGCAAACGGATATAATTTACGTTTAGGGAGATGGGATGACAGTATACAAAGTTTTTTACAAGGATTACTACCGTAGAAAAAGTGTACTCCTTGGTACATTGATCGAGAGAAGGAAAGGTTTAAGGGGGATGAACCAATTGGAATCTGGCTCAAAGTGGGCAAAGTGCATTTTTGGCGACAAGGTAAAGGATATAAAACGTATCATCGTTGTGCCTAAAAAGGTGAAACAAGGGAGCGATAACGGAATCAGATTTAGTGGTGATTAGGAGGCTTGTTGATTATGCTCAAGAAAGGAATGTTGGGCTTCCATATTCTCCGCTGTGAAGACCGTCATCGTGCCACTAATTTATTTTGGTGATTTCCATTTGAAATATTGTATTGTGGAATAAAATCAAAAAATCACTCTTTCAGGAAGAAGTCACCATCTTCTCAAGAAATCCACCCCCAACGCTAAATTTAAGGCTTTCACCTACAACTAAACACTGCCGCTCAACGATAAAATTAACTATTACCGTTAGAAATCCTCATTCCTGCCACGTGAGCAAGAGCGGGGGGAGTCTTTCGGCTCCCCCCGGCTTGGATTGTATGTGCGGCGGTGGGTGAGTTGGGTAAATGCAGCCCTAAAAAATATAAATCTGACTGCGAGATGGGAAATACAACTAAAACGTCGTAATGGATCCACCTCAGCCGCATCCTTCGCATAAATAAACCCACCCCCCTGTGATTGTCTGTAGAGGCTATCGCCAGGGCTGAGACTGCTCTCATTGACGCGGCATACATGTTGCAGAGATGGAGTATGGCGACGAAAAAGTCCCAATAGAAGACATACAGACGGCCGCGCAAGCTCCGGGCATGTGGTCGGTAAATAAATACGCGCTGCTAGATTGCTGATTGAAACCGAACGGGTAATTGCGAAAACCATATAGCTGTACGTTACCCAATCCGCATGACGCACTGCACGAAATGGAGACGTCATCGTAAAGACAATTAACAAGACTTAAGTTGTATGCATCGGCTGTATACAATGTTGAAAGGTCAAAGGATAAACCGGGTGTACCCTGAGGCCCTGCTGGTCCCGTTGGTCCGGCGGGTCCGGTATCGCCCTTAGCTCCCGTTGCTCCTGTTGGCCCCGCTGGTCCCGTTGGTCCGGCGGGTCCGATATCGCCCTTAGCTCCCGTTGCTCCTGTTGGCCCCGCTGGTCCCGTTGGTCCGGCGGGTCCGGTATCGCCCTTAGCTCCCGTTGCTCCTGTTGGCCCCGCTGGTCCCGTTGGTCCGGCGGGTCCGACATCGCCCTTAGCTCCCGTTGCTCCCGTTAGCCCCGCTGGTCCCGTTGGTCCGGCGGGTCCGACATCGCCCTTTGCTCCCGCGGGACCTGTTGGTCCTACTGGCCCCTGCGATCCTGGAGGCCCGGGTGGGCCAACCTCATTCCAGGAGAGCGGGGTTTCCCATCGCCTACACTCTTTGAGATTGTCCACAATTCTTAATAAACCGATATGCTCTTGGTAACATCCATAGATTTCTTTGCCATAACACAGATGCCCTGAAAAAATCAGCATAGCCAAAATCATCCCCATCACAACAGTTATCTTTTTCATTGTTTCCCTCCTTTTTTTATGAATCCTATGACCATGCAATAGGAAAGCCTCCAAGAGCATCTAAGAGAACCCTTCAGAATATCCATAGAGACCTCAAAGTAAAAAGCCCATATTATAGGAGGGAGCAAAAGTTGTGCCAATGAATATAGATTGTAAGATATTGATATTATAAGTATTATTTTTTTTAAACATCTTGTGGTGTGAAAAGTTTTTCTACACCTTCTAACATTTTTTGTCATAAGCCTCGTGAAGCGAAATGACTTTTACTATATCCAATTATGCGAATTGAGGAGATGCTCTTGATTTGCACTTGAAAGATTGTATTCAGGGACAAAATTTGAAGCCAACAATTATAGGAAGTACTTTACATCGTCGGAAAAACCTGTCAATGAAGACTTAAGGGAGTGAGTTCGGGTAAGGAACGATAAGAAGAGGCCCGCGAAAGGCGTAGTGCACTGGTCGGTAATCCGTGTTTACCCTCCCATCTTTTCTGTGAGGAGGATGGCTTCAGCGATCTGACGCATGGTCTTACGGCTGTCCATGCTCGCCTTGCGAATCCGTCTAAATGCCTCGTCTTCAGTTAGGTCATGGTGTTTCATTAATATCCCTTTGGCTCTTTCTACTAACTTTCGAGTCTCCAATTCTTCCTGGATGACTTTGGTCTTCACCATCAATTCCGTATTCTCAATACAGATCGCGGCCTGGTTGGCGACCATTGTGAGGACAGCCCGCTCTGTCTCGGTGAACTCGTGGGGATACGAGGTATAGCAGTTGATCACCCCGATCACTTTGTCCTTCACAGAGAGAGGAACGCTGAGCATGGAGACCAGTCCCTCTTTTCGGGCCAATTCTTTTTCTTTGTAGCGGGCTTCTTTTAGAACATCGAGGATGGCCAATGGTTTATTCTCCTGGGCTACATAACCCACCACGCCCTCCCCTAACTTTAGACTGCGCTCCTTGAGATATTCCTCACTGATCGTCTGGGTTGCCCGGATTCTCAGGGCCTTTTCTTTCTCATCGAGAATCCAAAGGGAGCAGATCTTCGAATCCATTACGCTGGCCGTCACCGTCACGATCAGTCTTAAGATGTCGTCTAAGTATTGATCCGAAGAGATGGCTCGGCTGATCTCGGAGAGGGCCTGAATCTGTTTTTTATAAGGTGTTTTCTTGTAGAGCAATAAGATGCCCCCTTTCCATTTTTGTGATGGTTCACCCCGTTGTTGAGAAAGCCTTCCCTCATGAGAGCTTTAGCCCTTTCATAAATCTTAAACTCCACCTTTTGCCTCGAACCATATATCAATTCAACTACGGGGTGAACCCCCTCGTTGATGAGAGGCGATGCCTGAGATCAGAGGATGGAGGGTTGAAAATGGATAAAATCGATTTAATGCATTGTTCAGTTCAGCTATGGGGTAAATTTACCTAAAAGATTTAGGGTTGTCAACAATGGCGTGGGCTTTTGAATCGTGATTCAGACGTGAGACCACAGAGAGGTCTGGTGTCTATAGTCTGAAGTCCAGTGTCTGAATTGCAGTAGGCTTTTGGAGTGATGTGATGGACAAGGTTGACCGCAGGAGGGGATTATGCTAAATGTGAAATATGTTTTGAATATTTTCCGAAGGGAAGGGGTGTCATAGCCACTTTAGGGAAGGAGGAAGGGATGGATCCGATCAAACAGTGGTGGGTTGAAGAAAGGGTGAAGAAGGCCATCGAGAAACTGGAGGCCCATGACTTTAAGGCGATTTATGTTAAAACGAAGGAAGATGCAGCAAAAGAAATTTGGAAATACATTGTTCCTGGTATGAAGGTGGGGACAGGAGGATCTCTCACCATAAGGGAATTAGGGATCTTAGGTCAGTTGGAAGCTCAGGGTTACACTCTTTACGACCACTGGAAGCCGGGCCTCTCAAAAGAGAATGTCCTTGCGATCCGAAAGTCACAGATGACGTCAGACCTCTTCCTCGGCAGTGTCAATGCCATCACCCAGAACGGAGAACTGATCAACATTGACGGGGTTGGAAACCGTATCAATTCGACCAGCTTCGGCCCGGGAAAGGTGATCCTCGTTGCCGGCTATAACAAAATCGTTGAAGACGTTCAGGAGGGGATCAACAGGATGAAGAACGTGGCAGCACCCCTCAACGCCAAACGCTTGAATGTGGACGTTCCCTGTGCCAAGTTGGGAAAGTGTGTGGACTGCAACTCACCCAACCGAATCTGCAGAGTAATTATGATCCATGAACGGAAGCCATCCTTGACGGATATACTCATCATTTTCGTCGGAGAGGAACTGGGATACTAAACAAACGCGGAATGCAGAATGTGGAATGCGGAATTAATTCCGAAATCCCAATTCCGCACTTCGAATTATAAAAAAGAGGAGGGATTATGGGCAAGATCAGAAGGGCGATTGTCAGCGTTTCGGACAAATCTGGGGTTGTCTCATTTGCAAAGGGTTTGGCCCAGATGGGCGTGGAGATCCTCTCGACAGGGGGGACGGCAAAAACATTGAGGGAACAGGCCGTTTCTGTAACGGATATTTCTGAGTATACCGGATTTCCAGAGATGCTGGATGGACGGGTGAAAACCCTCCATCCAAGAGTCCACGGCGGCCTTTTGGGTCAACGATCTAAACCGGAGCATGTCCAGAAGATGAAACAGCACGGAATCCTTCCCATCGACCTTGTGGCGGTGAACCTCTATCCCTTTGAGGCGACTGTTGCAAAGGAGGGTTGCAGTCTTGAGGAGGCAATCGAAAACATCGATATCGGTGGACCGACGATGCTTCGTTCCGCTGCGAAGAACTACCCTGATGTGACCGTTCTGGTCGATCCAAGTGATTACGATCTGGTCCTTTCAGAACTGAAGGAGAAAGGGGAGATTTCGATAGAGACGAATTTCCGGTTAGCTAAGAAGGTCTTCCAGCACACGGCGCGTTATGACGGTGCGATCTCTAATTACCTCGGTCAGATCGAGAAAGGAAAAAAGACTGACGAGTTCCCGGAGACCTTTACTTTCCAGGTGAAAAAAGCTCAAGGCCTACGGTATGGAGAAAATCCTCACCAAAAGGCCGCATTTTACCGTGAGTATCTATTGGGGGAACCCTCTGTTTCGAATGCAATTCAGATCCAAGGCAAGGAATTATCATTCAATAATATCCTGGATCTCGACTCCGCCTATGAGACAGTGAAGGAGTTTGAGGAGGCCGCCACGGTTATCATTAAACATAATAACCCCTGCGGTGCGGCCATTTCTTTCAAGGGGTTAGCCGATGCTTATCGGAAGGCAAGGGATTGTGATCCGGTCTCTGCATTTGGTGGGGTCGTCGGGTTCAATCGGGTTGTGGACGAAGAGACAGCAAAGGAGATGGCTCAAATCTTCCTCGAAGCGATCATCGCCCCAGGTTTTGACCCAAAGGCATTGGAGATTCTTAAGACAAGAAAGGATCTTCGGATTCTCCAAACGCCGCCCCTCACTGCATCCTTTTCTCAAAGCGGATTCGATCTGAGAAAAGTAGTGGGTGGACTCTTGGTCCAGGACAGAGACCTCGGCAGGGTGCCGATGGACCAGTGGAAAGTGGTGACAAAGAGGAAACCGACAGAAGAAGAAAAGAAGGCCATGGCATTCGGTTGGAAAGTGGCGAAACATGTCAAATCGAATGCCATTGTCCTCGTTCGAGAAGATTGGACCATTGGAATCGGGGCAGGGCAGATGAGCCGAGTTGATTCCACCCGATTGGCGGTGATGAAGGCTCAATCCTCAACAAAGGGAACGGTTTTGGCCTCTGATGCAATGTTTCCCTTCAGGGATGGGGTGGATACAGGAGCCGAAGCCGGTGCTTCGGCCATCATCCAACCCGGAGGCTCGATTCGAGACGATGAGGTGATCGCCGCAGCGGATGAATACAACATCGCAATGGTATTTACAGGGATGCGGCACTTCCGTCATTAGCAAATTGCTCATGACGGAAGAAATTCCAAATGACAAATTCCAAATAATTTCCAATTACCGAAATTTAAGACCAGAATCAGGTTTAGGTCATTTGGGCATTGGAACTTTGGATTTGTTTGGGATTTGGAGCTTGTTATTTGGGATTTGAGAAATTGCGTAGAGAACCACGTTGGTTTGGAAACATGAGATGGCGGCAATATAGGGGCGAGATATGAAGGTATTAGTGGTGGGCGGCGGCGGCAGAGAGCACGCACTGGTTTGGAAGATTGCACAGAGTCCAAAAGTGTCAAAAATCTATTGTGCTCCGGGAAATGCGGGGATCTCCGAACAGGCAGAGATCGTTCCCATCAAGGCAAATGACTTAAAGGGTCTCCTTGAATTTGTCCTGAAAGAAACGATTGATCTGACAGTCGTCGGGCCCGAAGACCCATTAACCCGAGGCATCGTTGACCTCTTTGAATCGAAGGGGCTTACCATTTTTGGGTCGAGTCAGAAGGCAGCAGAGATAGAGGGGAGCAAAGCCTTTGCCAAGGAGATGATGAGAAAGTATCACATCCCGACCGCCTCCTACGAGATTTTCGAAGACCCGAAAGAGGCAGTGGCCCATATTCGCCGAAAAGGCGCTCCGATCGTGGTCAAAGCAGATGGTCTGGCAGCTGGCAAGGGAGTGATCGTCTGTAACACAGTAGAGGAGGCGGTCCGGTGTGTTGAGAGGATCATGGTTGAAAAAGTATTCGGGGAAGCAGGGAATCGGGTCGTGATCGAGGAATGCCTTGTGGGAGAAGAGGCTTCCTACATTGCCTTCACAGATGGAAAGGTGATCCTTCCCATGGCTTCCTCCCAGGATCACAAGCCAGTCTTCGACGGAGATCAAGGTCCTAACACCGGCGGAATGGGAGCGTACTCACCCGCTCCCGTGGTAACGGATCGCGTTCACGAAAGGATCATGGAGAAGATTTTGAGACCCATCATCCAAGGG
This sequence comes from uncultured delta proteobacterium, assembly GCA_963826305.1. Lineage (GTDB taxonomy): Bacteria > Desulfobacterota > BSN033 > BSN033 > UBA1163 > CAWGWZ01. The sequence goes on from CAWGWZ010000019.1 coordinate 26,062, forward strand.
ATGGGAGAGGAAGGAAGGCCGTATAAAGGCGTGCTTTATGCGGGCCTGATGATCGATGATGATCATCCTAAGGTTTTGGAGTTCAACGCTCGATTTGGAGACCCGGAAACCCAACCCGTTTTGATGAGAATGAAAGGGGATATTATTCCCATCTTGGAGGCCTGTATCGATGGGAGCCTGTCTCGGTGTAAGATTGAATGGGATGGCCGGGCCTCAGTATGTGTGGTGATGGCATCAAGTGGATATCCGGGAGATTATGAGAAGGGGAAAGTGATTAATGGGCTGAAGGAAGTTTCTCGAATGAAAGATGTCTTCGTCTTCCATGCGGGCACCACCTTGAAAAGCGGGCAAATGGTCACCAACGGTGGAAGGGTTTTAGGGGTGACGGGATTGGGGGAAGATATTCCAACGGCGATCGAGAGGACTTACCAGGCCGTTAAGAAGATCTCCTGGGATGGAGTCCATTATCGGACAGACATCGGGAAAAAGGCTTTACAATACTAAAATATCCATTTTCCCTTGAACTGTCACCCTGGACTCGTTTCAGGGTCTGTTCACTCTATTTATAACAGATACGGAAAAATCAATGTATAAGATCGCAGTGATTCCAGGGGATGGGACAGGACCGGAGGTGGTTGCCGAAGGATTGAAGGTTCTGAAGGCAGCCTCTGAGAAGTTCGATTTCACATATCAACTGGAACATTATGATCTGGGAGGAGAGCGTTACTTAAAAACGAGAGAAACACTTCCAGATTCGGTCTTGAGAGAATTGAAGGGGATGGATGCGATTTATCTGGGAGCGATCGGCCATCCAAAAGTAAAGCCTGGAATACTGGAACAAGGAATTTTATTAAAGATTCGGTTTCAGTTAGATCAATATATCAACCTGAGACCTGTCAAACTTTACCCGGGAGTGGAGAGTCCTCTTAAAGAGAAGGGACCGGAGCATATCGACTATGTTGTGGTCAGGGAGAACACAGAAGGGGCGTATATAGGGGCTGGGGGTTTCCTGAAAAAAGGGACGCCTGATGAGATTGCGATTCAGGAGGCGATCCATACTCGAAAAGGTGTGGAACGTTGCATCCGTTTTGCCTTTGAATATTGTCGCAAAAGAAATCAGAAAAATAAGGTGACCCTCTGTGGGAAAACCAATGTTCTCACTTATGCTTTTGACCTCTGGGAGAGGACCTTTCATGAGGTGGCAAAGGAGTTTGAAAACATTGAGACCGATTATGCCCATGTGGATGCAACGTGTATGTGGATGGTGAAGAATCCCGAATGGTTCGATGTGATCGTGACCGACAATATGTTTGGAGATATCATTACCGACTTAGCGGCAATGACCCAGGGAGGATTAGGGATTGCAGCAGGGGGGAATATCAATCCCGAAGGTGCTTCGATGTTTGAGCCCATGGGAGGATCTGCCCCGAAATATACGGGAAAGGGCGTTGTCAGTCCTCTGGCTGCGATTTCTGCATGTCAGTTGATGCTGGAGGTCTTGGGCGAGGGAAAAGCTGCCAAGGGAATCGAAGAGGCCATCATGAAGGTCGTGAAGGAGGATGTGAAGAACTTGACTGCTGGCAAAATGGGATATACCACCTCGGAGGTTGGAGACTTGGTTGTGAAATATATCCTTGAAAAATAATTCAAATGCGGATTTCGGATTGCGGATTTAATTCCGAATCCTGCATTCCGAATTCAAAATGGAGGTTATCATGGAATGGGGAATGAAAAACCGTTTAGCACAGTTGATTAGATCGGATGGGCATTGTCTATTTTTACCCATCGATCATGGCTACTTTCAGGGACCAACCCGGAAATTGGAGAAACCCGGTGAGACAATTCGTCCTTTGCTTGCCTATTGCGATGCCCTCTTTGTGACAAGAGGGGTGCTCCGTGCATCGATCGATCCCGAGAATACCAAACCAATTATCCTCAGGGTCTCTGGTGGGACAAGCATGGTTGGAAAGGACCTTTCCAATGAGGGGATCACCACCTCCATGGAAGAGGCCATCCGCCTGAATGTGGCTGCAGTGGGCATCTCCATCTTTGTGGGAAGCGAGTATGAACGCGAATCATTACTCAACCTCTCGAAACTTGTTGACGAAGGGGAGAAATACGGCATTCCCGTCATGGCTGTGACGGCCGTGGGGAAGGAGTTAGAAAAAAGAGACGCCCGTTACCTCGCCTTAAGTTCCCGGATCGCTGCAGAATTGGGAGCGCGGATCGTAAAGACCTATTGGTGCGAGAACTTTGAAAAGGTGGTCAGCGGATGTCCTGTTCCGGTCGTCATGGCAGGTGGACCCAAGGTCGATACCGAGTTAGAGGTGTTTGAGTTTGTTCACGATGGAATGGAGAAAGGCGCGATCGGGGTAAACCTGGGGAGGAATGTCTGGCAGAATGAATATCCTGTGGCCATGATCAAGGCCTTGCGTGCCATCATCCATAAGAAGGCAGCCGCCAAGGAAGCGAACGAAATCTTCGAAGAAGAAAGGGCCAAGAAGACTCGTAGCTCAGGGCTTTAGCCCTGACGTGTCAGCCCTAAAGGGCTGAGTTACAAGTTAGTCGTTTTTTGGGGTTGACGAAGGTCATGAAAGTGGCGATGTACTATAATAACCGGGACGTGAGGGTGGAGGAGATTCCGACTCCCAGGATCGGTCCTGGTGAATTATTGGTCAAGGTGTTGGCCAGTGGCATCTGCGGCAGTGATGTGATGGAGTGGTACCGCATCAAAAAGGCGCCCCGGGTGCTCGGCCACGAGATGACAGGGGAGGTCGTCGAGGTTGGAGAAGGTGTGGAGCGATATCGCATCGGCGATCGGGTCTTCGTCTCCCATCATGTCCCATGCAATACCTGTCATTATTGTCTGAACGGGTATCATACGGCTTGTGACACCTTGCGGAGTACCAATTTCGACCCAGGAGGCTTCGCCGAATATATCCGTGTCCCGAGGCTCAATGTGGACCGTGGTGTTTTTTTATTGCCGGAGGAGGTCTCCCTCGAAGAAGGGGTGTTTATCGAGCCTGTGGCCTGTGTCCTTCGGGGACAGAGATTGGCGGGGTTGAAGCCCGGTCAAACGATTTTCGTCATCGGCAGCGGGATTTCCGGGCTTCTGCATGTTGCATTGGCTCGAGCCTCAGGAGCAGGGCGGGTGATTGCCTCCGATATCAATGAATACCGACTGAAGACTGCAAGGAGATTTGGGGCGGAAGAGGCAATTAATGCAAAGGAAGTGAGCCCTTCACAAATCCGGCAGATCAATGACGATCGTCTCGCCGACCTGGTCATTGTTTGTGCTGGAACGGTTTCTGCGTACCACCAGGCATTGGAGTCTGTGGATCGGGGAGGAACGGTATTATGTTTCGCCCCCGTCGAACCGGGTGTCAATTTTTCTTTTCCGTTCTTCGATTTTTGGAATGACGGTATCCGATTATTGCCTACTTACGGGGGCGCTCCTTTGGACATTACTGCTGCCATCGAATTGATTCGTGCTCGTCGTTTGCCAATTAAAGAGATGGTTACCCACCGGCTCGGCCTACCAGAGACCGGCCTTGGTTTTAAGCTGGTCGCCGAAGCCAAGGAATCGATCAAAGTGATCATCGAACCCCATCGTTAATTCGAAAAGAGTAACCCCTATCATTCCAACCTCCTAAACCTTGACAAAGGCAACTTTGGATTACTATCTTTACATCTAAAACTGAGGGGGTCTGGAGCCTTAGAGAAGGACCAGTTAACGGCTTATCCGAACGAGCCGTTAAGTGACTACAGAGAAGGGAGGATGAAAGATGGAGACTAACAGAGATAGTAACGGCTACCTGTTGAAAGGGCTGATGATAGGCGGATTATTTGGCACACTGGCCGGCATTTTGTTTGCCCCAAAATCTGGGAAAAAACTGAGATCGGATGTCAAGGAAAAAGGCGATAGGGTGCTCGGAGAGACCAAACGGCTTTACTCCGATGCACGGGCCAAAGCCAGACAGATTTTTCCAGGCGGTAGGGATCAGAGAGAAATGGCACCTCTTTCCTCTGAATCGGCAGAAGAGATCAGTTGGGAAGCGTGAACCGAAGGAGGGGGGGATGGTTGGGCGACTGGAGGGCTATATTGCACACGGAAGCGGTTGAATACAAACACGGCGGGACCGTGCTCGAAGGTTATTTAGCGTACGACGATTCCCCCACGGGGAGACGTCCGGGTGTTATCGTTGTCCATGCATGGATGGGACCTAATCCCTATATCAGAATGCGTGTCGAGCAGCTGGCGAGACTTGGCTATATTGCGCTGGCTATCGATATGTACGGAAAGGGTGTCAGGCCTAAGGACGCCAAAGAAGCAGAGACACTGGCCGGCCTCTATAAGGCTGACCGTCCACTGATGCGTAGCCGCGCCAATGCTGGGTTGGAGGTTCTGAAGAAGCATCCCCTTACGGATATCAAACGCACCGCAGCCATTGGTTATTGTTTTGGCGGAGGCGTAGCACTTGAGTTGGCCCGAAGTGGGGCCGATTTGGCGGGTGTGGTGAGCTTCCACGGCAACCTCGATACACCCTATCCTAACGATGCAAGAAATATCAAAGGCAAGGTATTGATTCTCCATGGGGGTGACGATCCATTTGTACCAAACGATCGTGTCGTAGAATTTGAGGACGAAATGCGAAAGGCGGGTGTTGACTGGCAGATCGTCATCTATGGCAGCGCGGTCCATAGTTTCAGCGACCCCGAATCCGGCAATGACCCTTCTAAGGGAGCGGCTTACAATGAGAGAGCCGACAGACGCTCCTGGGAAGCCATGAAAGCATTCTTCGCTGAGATATTCAAATAGGGAGCGGATGGCGGTTTTTATTTCTCCTTGACCTGGGCAGGGGTTTTTTGTATCTTAATAGTTAGGATTGCAGAACAGAGGTCGGCATAAAAGGGCAGGGAAGAGGCAACTCATTCCGTGGTCCAGGGTGAAAAATAGAGATGAACCCTGGCGGCACCGTTGAGGTGAGAAAAACAGAAAGGAGGGTCTACCATGGCAGAAAACGGAAACGGCCCCGGCAAATTTTTACGGGGATTCTTGATTGGAAGCTTTTTGGGCGCCTTGGCTGGTATTCTCTTCGCCCCTAAATCTGGAAAAGAGCTGAGGTCTGAGCTCAAGCAGAAAGGGAGCGAGGCCTTCGATGAAGGGAAGGAACTTTATTCGGAGGCAAAGGTTAAAGCCAATGCCATTCTGGAAGAGGCGCGGCGACGGGCCGAAGAACTGAAGAAGGAGGCCGACCGTCAGCTCAGTGAAGCCCGGCTGAAGGCCAAGGAAGTTTTGAAGGGTGCTGAGGAGAAGGCGTCTGAGGTGAGCGGGTTGGCAAAAGGAGTCGTGGAGGAAGCGAAGGCGGAGATAAAGAGAGTGAAGGGAGCGGTGGAGGCCGGTGTGGAGGCCGCTCGGCATGAGTTTTCTAAGGAAGAAGAGAAGAATAAGACCCAAGCCTAAATTAAAGGGAGATTACTTTCATGTCATTGACGTTATCAACGTTACTGACCATCAGTGTCACTGTCATTGCGGCGATCATGGTGGTTGTCCTCATCGCCCTTATCCCTGTGCTTTTTCAGATCCGTCGAACGGCTCGTGAGGGAGAAAAAATTTTGGAAACAGTACGCGCTCAGATTGTTCCCCTCAGCCGTGATCTAACGATCATCTCTCACGAGGTGAAGGGGATCCTGCAATCGATCCGTCGGCAAGTGGACACGGTTGAGGAAGGCATCGACATCGTTCGCGGTACTGCTGTGCGCCTCCGGGAGTTCGAGGAAGAAATATTATCCAGAATCGAGGGACCTCTGCTTGAGCTTGCAACCTTGGTGAGGGCAGTGAGCCGGGGGATAGAAACTTTCTTCCACATCCTCCGTCGCTAAACGGCGGGCTTACAGGGCCGAGTCCAACGTAGAGCTGAGGCCGTGCCTATTACCCATGGCGCTGCTGAGTTACGCGCTTTTTACTATTTGAGGCGGTTTTCCGCTTGAGCCAGAATTTATTTCCTATTCAACAGGAATACTTGAAGCAGGCTTGGTCACGCCAACCCGGGGAGTTGGAGGCAGCCCTTCCAGGCCGGCACCAGGGCGACTGCTTTCACTTTCAGGCCTTTGGTGAGCCCTGCGAGCTCCATCCACAAGAAATCGTCCTGGGCGGTGAGAGGCTGACCGGGCCCGAGGGAATTCTCATTGCCCTCTACGCCAGCCAAGTCCCCAACGAGCAGATTGTGCTTCGTCCCTTGAAGGCCTTCAAACAATTCCCAGGAGGCATGGGTTATCAAGGAGCTTTTGTTATGAATGCTGAGAAGATCCTACAACCCCATGTCCCGGCAATCCACCAGCATCAACAAGAACTCGTAGGCCGGTTTTCCGGTCACTTCAATCCAGATGCCCCAAGGTGTGATCTTTCTTTCACCCTCTATCCACTCCCCCGAGTTGCCCTTTATTACATCTTTAATCTGGCTGACGAAGAGTTCCCTGCATCGGTAACCTGCCTCTTTCCTTCCAACGCGACAAACTTCCTGCCGGTAGCCGGTCTGGCTGATGTGGCGGAATATACGGCCCGAAAGATCATCCAAATCGTCACGGAAGTGAGGAGTTAGAGGGAAACCGGGAAATTTACAAAGTAATGTGTAAAAAATAGATAATGTTATTTTTCCCTTAAAAGCCTGTACTGAATATTTCACCTACTACTAAACGACGCAGCTCAAAAATGGAATTACTCATTACCGTTAGAAATGTTCAACGATGAGATTTGATCTTCTCGGTTTTCGTTTCAGCCCTGAAGGGCTTTCAGTGGCTGAAAAGACGATAGAGAAGTTTCTTGCACGTGCGGTCCGGCTTTATGAGCAAGAGCCGGGGGGGTCTTTCGGCTCCCCCTTGCTTGGATTGTATGTGCGCCGGTGGGTGAGTTGGGTACATAGTGTTGTATGACTGCATGCCGCTATTGCCCAACGCATATGATGTGGAATCCGTGATCTCCTACAACTCCTTGGTGGTTAGAGCATTTGACGACAACATAATAGTTGTGGGTTTCCACCACTGAGCAAACACTGTTGTCATTTGACGATGTAGTGCATGTTGGGACGTTAGGGAGCAGGAACTCTGGGTCGAAATAGATATTATAACCGTTGGGCAAGATCGCTGCGAACGTCTCCTCAAATCCGTATTGATCGCTATACTTTCCGCTATATGGATCGACCTTTCCGTACGCAATTTGTGAAATGCCGGCAACCGCTCCGGACGGTCCCGTTGGACCCTGTGGTCCAGTTGCGCCCGTTGCTCCTGTATCACCCTTTGGTCCTGTCGTGTTCCAGGAAATTTGGGTTTCGGCTTTCTTACACAGGCGTGGACCAGTGACATACCGCATAGCTCCACTATTCTTATTAATGCACGCATAGATTGGCGGGAGGGGTGCCACTTGGGCTGACGTTTCGGCGATTGCTGCAATGAATAACACTAAAACCAACCCACTGACTACGAACAGTTTTTTCATTTTCATACTCCTTTCTGCCTGGTAAGGCTTACCAACAAATCCTTCGGAGATTGCTGGGGTTTAGCTCCATCTGGGATTAGTATGATAGCTCTCTGAGGAGGCCTATCTTCATAAAAATGCTTTGCATCGGCACCTTTGGGTTTTCCATTTCATTTCTAACTCCAAAAGGTTAAGGTTTGGTTACGAGGTTGATTCGATCACTGTGGTTTGGCAAGATTCTACTTATATGAATGGAAATGTCAACAACAATTATTTTCCATGCCTCAATCTCTCGGTGTGTAGCTTATTCATTACTACTTGAAGTCTTCTATTTGATGGCAAGATTTGAAAATCACCATTTCAGGAAGAAACCCTCGTTCATGTATTTTAAAATCGCTTAAAAGATGAGGTTTTTGCTATAGATACCCTTGTCTCTTTAGGTTAACCATCAGGATGGAGATGGCAGCGGGGGTTACGCCGGAGATTCTGGAGGCCTGGCCGAGGGAGATGGGCTTGATTTTGGTCAGTTTCTCCATGACCTCTTTCGAGAGCCCGATCACGGAAGAGAAATCAAAGCCTTCCGGGAAGCTCACTTCCTCCAACCTTTTAAATCGTTCGATCTGTTCCTGTTGTCTCTTGATATAGCCATCGTATTTCACCTGAATCTCCACTTGCTCCCGGATCTCTTTTGAAAGGTTTTCAAGACCTGAATCAAAGGTCAGGAGGTGTCCATAGTGAATTTCGGGTCTTCTCAATAGTTCTCGGAGGGAGGCCTCTTTCTTCAGCGGCGCACTTCCCCACCGATGGAGGATTTCATTATTCTCCTTTGTTGGATTGATCTTCGCCTCCGAGATTCGAGAGAGGGTTCTTTCAATCGCCGATTTTTTCTCGAGGAAGATTCGATAATCCTCTTCTTTCGCCAGTCCCACTTCATAACCCTTCCTCCTCAATCTCAGGTCGGCATTGTCTTCTCTTAAATGGAGACGGTATTCCGCCCTGGAGGTGAACATTCGATAGGGCTCGGCGGTTCCTTTCGTGATGAGGTCATCGATCAACACGCCAATGTAGGCCTCCGAGCGTTTCAAGATCAGAGGCTCCTTCCCTCGAATAGAAAGACTGGCATTGATTCCCGCCATCAATCCCTGTGCCGCTGCTTCTTCGTAACCCGATGTCCCGTTGATCTGCCCTGCATGGAAAAGCCCTCTGATCTTTTTTGTTTCGAGGGTGGGTTTAAGTTCCATAGGGTCAACGAAGTCATATTCGATGGCATAACCCGGACGGATAATCTCCACTTCCTCAAGGCCATCGATCGACCTCAACATCCGGATTTGAATATCCAAAGGAAGACTGGTGGAGATCCCGTTTGGATAAATCTCTTTCGTCGTTCGGCCGTCGGGTTCCAAGAAGATCTGATGTCTTTTCTTATCTGCAAAGCGGACCACTTTATCTTCGATCGAAGGACAATATCTCGGGCCGACTCCTTTGATGACCCCGCAGTAAAGAGGGGATCGGTCGAGACCGCTCTGGATGATCTCGTGTGTCAAAGGATTCGTATAGGTGATATAGCAGGCGACCTGTTCGGTTTCGATCTTTTTTGTCGCGAAAGAGAATGGAACGGGTTGTTCATCTCCGTATTGAGGTGTGAGGCGAGAGAAATCGATGGTGTGGCCATCAAGCCGCGGAGTGGTTCCGGTCTTAAGCCTTCCCATCCGAAACCCCAACCTCTTGAGAGATTCTGATAAACCGATGGAGGCCGGATCGCCCATCCGGCCAGCAGGAAAGTGGGCCAGACCGATATGGACCAGACCGTTAAGAAAGGTCCCTGGAGCAAGGATCAAGGCTTTGGCCCGAATCGTTTCATTCAGATTTGTTTTTACCCCGACGACATCGATCCCATCGACCAGAATCTCCTCCACCGTGGCCTGCTTGATGTAGAGGTTCTCTTGATCCTCAACAGCCTTTTTCATTCGAAGACGGTACGTTTGTCGGTCCACCTGGGCTCTGGAGGAGCGAACCGCTGGCCCTTTTCCAGTATTCAGTTGGCGGAACTGGATTCCTGTTTCGTCCGTCGCCCTTGCCATCTCTCCGCCAAGGGCATCGATCTCCTTCACCAGATGGCCTTTGGCCAGCCCGCCGATCGCAGGGTTGCAGGACATAAAACCGATCTGGTCGGGGTTTTGAGTGATGAGCAGGGTGGGATGTCCCATGCGAGAACAGGCCAATGAGGCTTCGATTCCGGCATGACCTCCTCCCACTACGATCACGTCCAAGCTTGCCATGATAGAGTCCTTCGGATAGAGAGGAAAGTTTTCACCGAGATCGGACTAGGCTGCATAGGGCATAGAGCATGGCGCATAGCGTTAAAAAAAAACGAGACAAACCAATAACTGAAAACCTCGGGAGTAAATCGATGCTACAAAGTCCTGTTTTATTCCCCTGTCGGAGATCCGCAATCCGTAAGCTAATCTGTCGCTATGCGCTATGCCCTTTGCGATCTTTCCTTGGGCAGGCCTTCACACAGACGCCACAGATATTATGGCTGAAGTGGAGAGCTTTGGAAAAGGTTCTCAGCTGCTCGTAACATCGGAGATGATCAAAGTCCTCCGGCTGTTCCTTGATCGCTCCTGTGGGGCAGACCGATAGGCATCTCCTGCAAGCGCCGCAATCTTTTAAAGAAGGGGAGTCGATGACAAGGGGGAGATCGGTGAGGATTGTCACCAGGCGAATTCGACACCCGAATTGCTCATTGACGAGAAGGTTATTCCGTCCGATCCATCCGAGTCCTGCTGCCCTGGCCACATGTTTGTGGGAGAGATGGCCTCTTTGGGTTTTCCAATCGATAATTTGAGAGGCAGGGATGGGCATCGCTTGATATCCAAGGTCTTGAATCGCCGAGGTGACGATCAAACCGATCGTGTCGAGGAGGATATTAGCCCTCTGGTAATGGTGAAAATAGAGAGGAGTGGGTTGGTTTTCAATCCCTTCGAGAATGGCATCGGAGAGGTGAAATCCCACTGAGATGCCGAAGGGAAGTTGATCAATGAAAGGAGGTGAAAGGAGGATTTCATCTCTTTTAAATGACCGGAGATCTGCCACTCCAAATAGGGAACCACCCCATTGATGGCAAAGTGACTTGATCTTTTCGACGTCTTCAACTTTGGACATTAAGCGAATTGTTACTTCTTAATCAATTTATTGCAAGAGGGTCATATCAAAAGTTCGGGGTCATTTAGTTCGGAGAGATGAATCATTGGTCCGAAGTGATTGGTCCGGAAACTCCGCACTCCCGACTCCCAACTCCGAGATTGCGACAGGGTCAACGAGATTTGACCTTCAATTCCTTCATCTTTTTCCGAAGGGTGTTTCGATTGATCCCCAAGAATTGGGCAGCAGCGGTCTGGACGTGGTCGACCCTCTTCAGGGCTGATTTGATCAGGATCTTCTCCACCAGCCCAATAATATCGTCAAAGATACCCATCCTGGTCTTCGATTCCACATAGGGATCAATCTTATTCAGAACCTCGGATAGCTTCTCCTCCAGAATCTCATCCAATACTGAAGATTTTAACTTCGTTTTGCCCGATCCGGCAAGAGTCTCACTCCTCTTCAGTTGATAATTCTTAATGACCGGAGAGAGGATGGCTGAGAGAATGGAGAGGAACTGAAAATCTTCAATGAATTCATTTCTGGGTCCATAGAGGGAATTGATATTGATCGCACCGATCGGCTCATCATCCGCAATCAAAGGGGTACAGAGCAAAGGGGGACGGATCTTCTCAATCCGTTTCGTTCCTTTCATCACCTCCTCATAAAGTGGTTCAAAATTCAAATTCTGAATGGCTACGGGTTGTCGAGATTCGAGGGCTTTAACGATCATCCCTTTGCGGCCGCTGAAACCCTGGGGATGGCCTTCTCTTGCCATCCCATAGAGGGCTTCCACATGGAGGGAATCCTTCTTCGAATCGTAAAGGAGAAGCGCTGAGTACCCGATTGGAAAATATTCAGACAGTATCGCCATCACCCCATGGAAATAATCTTGAAGGGTGGTCTGAGGTTGGCGCAGCAGGATAATGTCGTAAAGGCTGATCAACTCAGCATTTGATCGAAGATCGACAGCAGATGGGGAAAACATATTGAACTCCTATTAAATTAAAACCACAAAACCTTCGCCTCCGGTACGAAGGTGTCGGACAGGATGATTAAACCGGTTTCATACTATATGAACTGAATTTCATTTTCAAGCAAATTTTAAAGGTCGTCACCTTTCTCCAGCCAACCTTCCCATAGCAATCCTCTCCTCCAACGTGATTTTCTCAAATTTTGGCTTGAAGTCCATCTTTCAATTTATTAAAATTCATTTCGTATGGCCGAGATCATTGAGAAGGACCGGCCTCGGGTGGTGATCCTCCTCGGTCCCACTGGAGTGGGAAAGTCAAAATTGGCCATTGAATTGGCGCAGGAATTTGGAGGGGAGATCGTCAGTGCCGATTCCATGCAAGTGTATCGATATATGAATATTGGCACGGGCAAGCCCACGCTGGACGAGCAGAAGAGGGTTCAACACCATCTGATCGACTTGGTGGCTCCCGATGAGCCATTTCACGCGGGTCTTTACCGAACTCTGGGCAGAACGACGATTGACCAATTATTCCAAGAGGGAAGGCCAATCTGGGTAGTCGGAGGGACCGGCCTTTACATCAAGACCCTCACTCAGGGGCTCTTTGTAAGTCCCAAAATCGATCCCCTTGTGAGAGAGAGGTTGAAGCTAAAGGCGAAAGAGAAGGGAGGGGATTTTCTTTATCAGCGCTTGATGAAGGTTGATGAAAGGACAGCCTCTCAACTTCATCCCCATGACCTTTTTCGAACGATCCGGGCCCTCGAGGTCTTCGATTCAACGGGAGTTCCCATCTCTTTCTTCAGGGAACAGCATCGTTTTGGGGACAGGCCCTTTCAGACTTTAAAAATCGGCTTGGAGACGAAGCGAGAGGCGCTCTATCATCGTATTGAGAAGAGAGTCGACGGGATGATCGAGACAGGCTTCCTACAAGAGGTAAGAGGGCTAATGGAGATGGGTTATGGTCGTCAATTGAAGCCGATGCAGAGTTTGGGTTATAAGCAGATGGTTCAATTTCTCTCAAAGGAAATGGAGTGGACCGAGACGGTCAGGCTGATCAAAAGGGATACCCGCCGTTATGCAAAGCGGCAGTGGACATGGTTTAAGGCCGATCCGGAGGTTCGCTGGCGGGATGAATCGACTGACCGGCAGAGGATATTCCTGGAGATTGCATCTTTTTTAAAAGGAGGAGGGTTAACTCCGTTAGAAGGAACGGAACCCGTTAGAAGCAAGTCTTTCTGAGCGGATGCCGCTGTCCCCTCAGGGGAGTGGATTTCTAACGGGGTTTAGTCCCGCCCTCAAAAAGGAATGAACATTTTTTCTACATCCCAACCATCGATGGCTGGGCTTTCTAAAGGGGTGAATGGCTATGATGAAGAGTCAGATTAATGTCCAGGATCAGTTTCTCAATCGTATCCGTCGAGATCGAAACCGTGTCGTCGTGGAATTAACCACTGGCCGTAAGATTGAAGGGGTCGTTCTCGGTTTTGATAACTTCTGTCTCATTCTTAGGGGAGAAACTGACGAGCTAATTTATAAGCATGCCATCTGTTCCATTTCCCCGAGTGAGAAGTTGGAATTTTTCGAAATGAAATAAGATGCGACACCCCCACCGCGCCGTCGCCAAAGCGCTATGGCGCGTCGGCGACCTTATCCTCCCCCCTTGAGGGGGAGGGAAGGGGACGGGGGAGGAACGGAGTCCATATGGATGATACTGAGATCAAGCCGATATTGGAAAGTCTCCTTTTCGTTTCGGAGTCACCGATCCGTATCGAAACCCTTGTCGAGATCCTGCCCGAATCAAACAAAGAAGCCATTTTAGAAGGGATTCATCGGATTAAGACAGAATATGAGGACCACTCTAAAGGAGTAGAACTGGCGGAGGTTGCGGGCGGATATCAGTTTCGGACAAAACCGAAGTGGGCCGAATGGGTCCATCGGCTAAAGAAGGCCAAACCTGTCAAACTGAGCCGGTCTGCCTTAGAGACATTAGCCATTGTAGCCTATCGCCAGCCAGTTATCCGACCTGAGATCGAAGAGATTCGGGGAGTGGATTCCGGATGGGTCCTTCGGACCCTTTTGGAAAAAGATTTGGTCAAGATGACGGGCCGAAAGGACCTCCCCGGACGACCCATTATCTACGGGACCACCAAGACTTTCCTTGAGCATTTTGGTCTGAACGCCCTCTCCGATCTTCCCACCCTAAGAGAACTTCAGCCTCCTTTGGCGCCCGAAGAGATACCCAAAGAGGAAATTTTAAAGGTTGAGGATAAGGTTGAGGTTCAGAACGAGGTTGAAAGAAACGTTGATGTGGCGACCGAGGCCGACCCAGAAAGCAAAACTGATATTCGGAATTACAACGATTCATGAGGTCCATCTGGTCGATGAGATGGAGGAATTCGATTGCCACTGGAGAGGATACAGAAGATTTTAGCCAAGGCCGGGGTCGCCTCGAGGAGGGAGGCTGAAAGGATGGTGATCGAGGGAAGGGTGACGGTCAATAGCAAAGTCGTCAATACATTGGGTTTTAAAGCCGATGCCCTGGTCGATCGTATCAAAGTGGATGGAAGGAGGCTGACAGGCTTTGAACCCAAGGTCTCTCTTCTTCTCAACAAACCGAGAAGATATCTTTCGACCGTCAAAGATCCCAAGGGAAGGCCAACGGTAATGGATCTTCTTGGAAAGGTGAAATGGCGGATCTATCCTGTGGGTCGTCTCGATTTCGACGCAGAAGGGCTTCTCCTTCTTACCAATGACGGAGACCTGGCACACACTCTTTCCCATCCGCGTTTTTCGATCCCAAGAACGTACGTGGTGAAAGTGAGTGGAGTTCCAGATGAGAGAAAACTGATCCGATTAGAGAAGGGGGTGATGCTTGAAGATGGGAAGGCAAGAGCGGTTTCTTTCGAGATTCTCCGGCAGGGAGGGAAAAATAGTTGGATTCAGGTCGTCGTGACAGAAGGAAGAAATCGCCTGGTGAAGAGGATGTTTTCAGCCATCGGCCACACGGTTCTCAAATTGAAACGGGTCGAATTCGGACCGATCAAATTGGGGGAGCTTCCTATCGGTCAATTCCGTTACTTGACTCCGGAGGAGACTAAAACCTTGACCAAAGTTACGAGTTCGGAGTTAGGAGTAAAAATTAAAAGGATTTAAGCTCCGAACTAAAGGTTTTCAAAATGCTAACCCGCGTCGAGATAACGAGAAAGATTGTCCACCTGGTCACCCTATCAATTCCTATTGGATATGCTTGGCTTCCTGAAAAAACGGTTCTCGTGATCGTCCTCCTTCTCTTTTTGGGATTCCTTTCCGTTGACCTCCTTCGGCATTACCATCCTGGGATGGCGTCACTCTTCCAAAAATATTTTTTCGGGAAAGTCCTTAGAGAAGAAGAGAAGCCTACCCTGATGGGTTCCACTTTTTTTCTCTTCTCTACTCTCTTGACCATCCTCTTATTCCCCAAATCGATCGCCATCGCCAGCATACTCATCCTGATTCTCTCGGATACTTGTGCAGCCTTAGTGGGCAAGGGGATTGGGAGGATTCGAATCTTCCGGAAAACCCTTGAAGGAAGCGCGGCTTTCTTTTTATCGTCCCTCTTGATCGTCTGGCTTTATCCCAATCTGGATCGTTTTTGGGGAAGCATTGGGGCATTGGGAGCCACGTTGATTGAGATTCTCCCGATTAAGGTGGACGATAATCTCACCATTCCCCTTGTCGCAGGCGCGATTATGTTTTTTGGTGGGAGATAAGAGAGGGGATTTTCTCTAACGCCCCAGAGATCACTCTCGCTTCTTTTTCTGAGGCAATCTCTGCAATCGCCGAATAGATCTTCAATTCATCGAAGAGAAAAGAGAACGCCTCTTCCGGTTTTCCCGAGAGTTTTCCATCGGCTAACGGGTTGAGGCTCATCACAGGTCTATCAAATCTCTTAATCAGATCGCACGCCTGGGTCAGATCGAAGAGGCACCATTTCTTATTGATGGGGATCGCGTATGCAGCCACATCAAGAGGCTTTGCCTTGGGAAGGGAAAAGGTCGCCCATCGGCCTGAGAAGATGGGTATGAATCCTTTTTCCCTTGCCCGTGATACCATCTTCTTCAGAAGGTCGATCCGGCCGAGGCCCAAAAGCCAATCTCCGTATCTTCCCCCTATTAGGAGAAATGGAGAATCCAGAGGATGGAAGAGCGAAAGGGCCTTATCAAAGCGGAGAGGATCGAAGCTCATCCGGTCAATTTCTCTTTGCGTGAGAACTTCAGGGGGGAAGGGGGTTGGCGGCAAATCCCGAACTGAATCGGGGAGGAAGAGGTTCTTTTTTATCGTTGAGACGACTTTCGATTCAAACAGATGGAGGGGCTTTCCCAAAAAGGAGGCCCCTTCCTCCACCTCTAAATGGCAGAGGCCTATCAAAGTTTCGTCAGCTGTTAAATGCTTTAACTCTCTGAACGATTGAAGATGATTCGAGGAGGGGAGATCGAAACACCAGGCCCCAAGATCATAGGCTTTCTTCATGAGGGACAGAATCTCCTGATCAAGGGGGGCAGATGAAGGCCGAATAGAAAAGATGATTCTCGGGATCCTCTTCCCTTCTAAAACGGCCGTCGGAATCCGTATCATTCGACCATTTTATTATTTTCGAAACCGATTTTCAATGCAAAGCTCAAAAATTTGAAAATATGTTAAGCCACGATTCACCTCCCCCTTTACTAAAGGGGGATTGAGGGGGATTAACGCACTTGACCATAATCTCCCCCTTCCCCTCTTTATAAAAGAGGGGTGAATAGATTCCTTTATGTTCTCATTCATTTCCCATCAGGGGGAAATAGGTGGAGTAAGGGCGGAGCTTCGTGTTACTTAAAATGGATATGAGGGTCCAGAACGGGAAAGTACGCTTTTTCAATCATACCATACAGGCGCACTTCCTCAATCGTCCGAACCGTTTCTTAATCCGATGCGAATGGAATGGTCGTATCATCTCTGCCTTTCTCCCAAATCCTGGAAGACTTCAGGAGCTTCTTCTTCCTGGGCGTCTAATCTATCTAATAGAAGAGGATAGATCTCAACATCGAAAAACCCGTTATACGACGGTGGCTGTTGATCGGGACGGCCAGCCCATTATGCTCCATACGCTTCGTAACAATGAAGTGGCCCGATATCTCCTACAACATGGAAAGGTTGCGGGGTTGGAGAACGCGAGAATTGTGAAACCCGAGGTCCGAGTCGGCAGGAGTCGATTCGACTTTCTCTTGGAAGAGGGGAATAAGAAAGTTATCCTGGAGGTGAAGTCCTGCACACTTGTGGGGAAGAGGGTGGCCATGTTTCCAGATGCAGTGACGGAGAGGGGTGCGCGACATTTGAAGGAACTGGCAAATCTTTCAGCAGAGGGAGTGAGGACAGTTGTTCTCTTTATCGTCCACTGGCCCTTTGCCCGTGCCTTTATGCCGGATTACCATACAGACTTAAATTTCTCACAGACCCTCCTCCGCATACGAGACAGTGTAGAAGTAATACCAGTCTCTGTGCGATGGAACAAAGACCTTTCCCTTTCTCAAGGTGTCAGGATTCTCAAGATACCGTGGGAATATATTAACGAGGAGGCAAAGGACCGCGGAAGCTATCTCCTGATCTTGAATCTCAAAAGAAAACAAAAAATCAGTGTTGGGAGATTGGGTAAGGTTTCTTTTGAGAAAGGATTTTACATCTATGTGGGTTCGGCCATGGCAAACTTGTCAAAGAGAATGGAACGGCACCGGCATATCAGAAAGCAGCATCACTGGCATATCGATGAGTTAAGGGCTGTTGCTGAATTCCATTCTATTTTAGCCATTCGTTCTTCCACCCGACTCGAGTGTGAGATTGCCAAAGCTCTTTCGGCGATTGCCGAATGGACCATTCCCGGATTTGGTTGTACTGACTGCTCCTGCGAAACCCACCTTTTCGGTATGTCGAGTGATCCTTTACATTCAGAAACTTTCCAAAAATTACTCCAATATTTCAGAATGGACCGCTATCTCGAAAACTAGAAACCCGCTTACAACCCCTCCCTTTGACAAAGGGAGGTTGGGAGGGATTTTAATGTGTCTGCATACCAAGTATCCACCTCCTCCTCAATGGGGGAGCGCCCTTTGTTACTCTCCTCCCCCTTAATAGAGGAGGGGGCGCGGTGGGGGTGAAGATGAAAATTTCCCCAATTTAAATGTTGACTTTTTCGTAACGGTATAGTAACTTCCTATCAAAACAGAGGCCATGCATAAATACAGACGCAATAAATAATGAGACGTAGTGAAGCCCTTTATGGGCGTGAATCGCAGGGCACAAGGTCCCCCGCTACAAGATATTTAATGCGTTTGTATTAATATCCTTCAACCCTTTAACAATCGATAGGGTGGGAATATGGTCTGAAGAAAATTGAGACCCCATTTCTAAAAAAGGAATGGGTTTTTTTGTCTTATTTACCAGCTTCCTGCGCCCTTTCCCTCGCCCTTGACGGGCCTGCCCGCTGAGGGGTCCGGCCCGCAAGCGGGAGAGGGTTGGGTGAGGGTAAAGAGATTTCAGTGGGTTACAATCACGTAAGTACAAAGAGCATTGGAAAAATAAGAAATCCCTTGGACAGTTTAAATTTGAAGCCGGCGGGTGATAAGTGACAATATTTGGCAGAAGAGGGGGGGCTGGCTATTCAGCCAGAGTCGGTATATCCGAAATACCTCGCCTATACCACCATTTTACGGGTATATCCGAACTCGTCTAAGCTCGGATGTGAACAAGTTGAAGTGAAATTACCCTTCGCCCATATGATAATAAAAATTTAATCTGAAGTAACCGTAAAAACAAAGGCTGATTAAGATGGCAAATGATATTTCATCCCAAGCATTACGAGGAAGGCAAAAAAGACTTCTTCGTAGGTATAAAGAAGCTGCCAATAATGGGCATATTGAAGATATTTCTGGATTGAGGTTTTCATTTTTAGACAACTTCGAAATTGAAGAGAAGTTGTTTGACTATATAGGAGTAGAGATACAGTACTATCCAATTTTTTTCGATAATATCTTTCGAAGTATTGGTTTTCAATTGTATGCAGGTGAACTTCCATCAACCTCCGGAATCACACCTCGTTTTAAAACCCTACCATATTTTGTCGCTATAGATCCCAGGAGGGTGATCCTCTTTGGGTCTGACCCTAAATCATTATTTGCAGAAATAGCGGATATTCAACCTGTTTGTCCACTCCCAATAATAGGTCTATGTTACAATACATGGGCACGGGTCAAAGAAAGAGAAATCGACGATTGGGATACTCAAAATCGACGAGTTGCAACCGCTCTAGGTTTAAGTTTTATTAGTATTAACTCTACAATCTTGAAGAGAGGAGTTGGATTATTATTTCCTTCCCAGATAAATGAAATAAGAAATCTCGCATTCGAGCTAGGTTTTCCACAAATGATATCTCTTTCCGTAGAAAATCTCACAGTATATGGAACATTTCAAGCCTCGCGACTATCCTGGCCATTTCATAAAGGTCATTTCATTTCTATGTGTGATAATTCAGTAAAAAGAGGTCATGAACTTGATAAAGGTAAATTGACAAAGATTACACCTGTTGAGGCAATTAATGATCCTGAAGGGTTCTTTAAAGAACTGAGCGAATTAGACTTAATTAAAAGAAAGGGAAGGGACGCATTTGACGTAACTTTTGAAGGGAATAAAATCATCAGACGAGAAATAATTTCGACACCTCAAGAAGGAGCTCTGTATGGCCTAAGTGTGAATCTTCGCGAAGAGATGAAAGAAGGCTTCAATTCTATCCTTCAACAATTAAAAATAATGAAACCAATAATTAGTGATCGGGCCGAACTCTTTATAGATGATATCGATTCATTTTCTAAGGTAAGGAATATCTCTAGATCAGTGGTCAAGGAAACTGATTTAAGTGAAGACATTATTCAAATGAAATTCGAGGAAATCTTAGGCGAACCCTGGCATAAAAAAGATTGGGGCGGAGAATCTTGTGATTTATACACCTCTAGTCTAATAATAAAAGGAGAGAGATACCGAGCCGCATTTTTACTTAAGGGCTTAGGTACAAAAGGCAAATTGACAATAGCTAAGTGCGGGAAAAATGGAGACCAAATACAAAGGCTTTTTAAATGTCCTGCGGATATATTCATAATTCAGCATATTTATGAAATAGATGAAGCCGTTGTTGAAGAAGCAAGACAAAAGACTATTTCTGAATGTTTAAGAAACCCCAAAGCACGATTCTGTATTATAGATGGCTTGGATACACAACGTTTAATTCAAGCGTATTCTGACTCGGAAGAATGATTAAGAATGGTTGTTAGTTACGATTCCTGGGAATATAATAAACCCCATAGAGACATGAATACATTGGTGGGCTTCGGTCAACTCTTCGCCAACTTCGTTGGCTCGGTGCTATCGCACTCACTTAACAGCAGACATACGGCTACGCTTCACTCCGCCCAAATGCACGGCTTCGCCTCGGACTTCGTATGTCCACAGCCGTTAGACGCAACAGTTTGGAAAAGGAGATCAACTAATGACAGGCAAAGAGATTTTTGTGATCACACCAATTGGCAAGAAGGGTACGGCCAACCATGCGAAATTTGATGCAATAGTCAAGACAATGATTGAGCCAGCTGCCAAATCAGTGAATCCCGAATTCATAGTAAAACGCGCTGACCAAGTTGCCAAACCCGGCTCATTTGTCAAAGATATTCTCCAGAACCTACGGAACTCTTTCATAGTAATCGCGAATCTGACTGATCTCAATCCCAATGTCTTCTACGAACTAGGTGTCAGGCACACTCTAAGTAATCGAACGATCATTATAACGGAGGAATTGTCTTCCCTTCCCAGTGATCTACGTGAATATCGGGCGATAGAGTACCGAGCCGACATAACTGGCGTGGAAGACTGTACGAAGAATCTATCCAATGCTATCAAGGAAATAATTAAGGATCCCGATCATCCCGACAATCCTGTCCAAGACAGAATTGGCTCCATAATTACCAGCCGTGAAAAAGAGTATGTTAAGGAAATCGAAACCCTCAAGAAACAACTCGTCGGAACAAGAGCGCAAAGATCTTCAGGCCCGCCACCCAAGGAGACTGTGAATAAAAGAGTTGAGCGAATCCTTCAACTCTGGAACGTAGAAGAAGGCGACGAACCCTATCAAGAGTGGAATGACTACGACGAAAAGGGGAAAATCGTTGAATACAAAATCCCTGAACCAGAAGGCAACTTCGAGTACTACTTCCTCGAAGATGATAAAAAGGAGGAATATTGTCTGGTCATCTCTGTTCACAACTCTGAATTTGACCTATTTACTGACCTGGCAGATGTTCGCGTCATGCTCTCAAAGTATGCAAAGATCGGTAGCGCCCGATTCACGTTCGTTATTGCTACAGATCTCGATCTTGTAAAAGAAAGGAGCAAGCTTCGCAAGTTTCTACAGAAAGCTCTCGTACTCACTAAGGTTCAGGACAAGAAGCGATTCAAACTTGAGCTCTGGAATAGCAGGCAACTGCATGCAATTGAGAAGAAACTGGGACTGAGGATATAGCATTTCAAACTGCTGCGCCTAACAATCGGCTACACGCCGCTCGCTTCGTTGGTATTTGAGTATTGTGCTCGCTCCATGCCGCTGGCTACATGTTGGTAGGGATTATTCAATAGCAACGAACGGCATGGTGTGGACGAAGGACTCGGGGACGTAGTTAAGTTATTTAAGAAACCGGGGATAGTGGTTGAAGACAGTGGGATGGTTGTTGTGGTCACGTTACAAAAAGATTTAAAAATGATAAGGACTCAGGGACGTAGTTAAGTTATTTAAGAAACTGGGGATAGTCGTTGAAGACAGTGGGATGGTGGTTGTGGTCACGTTACAAAAAGATTTAAAAAAGATGTCTGCAACGCAGGTGACATGGGCTAAAAGAACTGCGTCCAAATGCATCGGACTTTTTTGGCCTTGAACATTATCAACAAAAGAAGCAAAAGGTGAATAATATGAAAGGAAAAATTAGGATATATTTAGATACTTCGGTGATATCAGCATTGTTTGATGAAAGGAATCCTCATAGACAGTTTTTAACTCAACTTTTCTTCAAGAACATAGAAACTTTTGATGCCTATGTGTCTGAAGTGGTTTTGGCTGAAATTGACGATACCAGAGACGTTCGGTTGAGAACGAGGTTGAGGGAAATAGCCATTTCCTTTAAACCTTTGCCAATCGATGAGGAGAGCAGGACATTAGCTGACGAATATGTAAGGCATGAGGCTATCCCTTCTGATTACCCTGAGGATGCACTGCATATTTCTATCGCCACAGTAAACAGAATTAATTATCTGATTAGCTGGAATTTTGAACATATCGTTAAGATCAAAACACGCAAAATTGTGAACCTAGTAAATTCTTCTTTGGGTTATCCTGATATAGAAATAGCCACACCACCAGAATTAATATAAGGAGGTCACGAGTATGAATAAAAAGGATAAACTTTGGGAAAAAGTAAAGAAAGATTTTCCCAAAGATCCGGCGCTTCAGGAGGTGCATTACGCACGCTTGAGAATTCATGAGGAAACGAAGGGAATGACGTCGAAAGAATTTGTGAAATATATTAAGACCAAAGCAAAGAAAGTTCTTGGACAGGGAAATAATTCAAAATGATTCTTACGCGATGTACGACATAACAAAAAATAGCGATCTGCCCTTGACATTTGGCAAATCTATTGGAAAAGGACGATTATTTTGCCCGCAACGGCAGATAACACAACATTGGCGCTTATGCCCTTCGAGAAACAGCAGGGCTTCATCATCAGCTTTCTTGACTGTGGCCCGTCTGTTTCGCCAATGCCGAACGTTATCTGAAAGCCGGCGTCAGTATATACTGTTGGAAAATCAAGCAATATGGTATGATGAACTTTTCAAAAAGTCAAAAGGAGGTCTTATGAAACAATATAAGATAATTGTTGAAAAACATCCTGATGGCTATGTTGCATATCCCTTGGGAATCAAGGGGGTAGTGGTTGGACAGGGGGACACCTATGAAGAGGCTTTGTCAGATGTTAAGTCTGCAATTCGTTTCCATATTAAAACCTTCGGAGACAAAGACCTTGATATCGAGCCACCCATTCTTGAGGCATTTGTTGCCGAAGCTGGGGTTTAAACATAATGTCTAAATTTCCCATTGATGCACCGAAACGAAATGTCGTAAAAACTTTTGAGGGATTGGGTTTTCATATGGTTCGTGAGAGGGAGCATATCTCCATGGAACGAGAAAATCCAGACGGCAGCAAAACCCCTTTGACTATGCCAAATCATCCCAAATAAAGGCTTCTACCTTAAGGACAATCTGCACGCAGGCAGGCATTTCAAGAGACGATTTTATAAAAGCATACGAAAAGACATGACGGCAGCCTTCAGATAACACCGCGTAAGCACTCATTGGAAAATCTGTACTACTGCGACATTGCCCTTTGTCATAAGAGTTGAAAAGGCATCAAATCTTGCGCCATTCCTTACGGGACGGGCAACGCCGCTTACGCTTAGGCGTTGGCAAAATGCGATTAGACGAGAAAGGAGGTAATCATGGCTAAATTAAAATCATTAAAGGCTCTGGCCATTGTTTTTTTCGTGAGCGGTTTATACGACGCATTCGGAGGATTTTACTTCGCATTCTCAGTTGGAACAGGCCGCACCGTCGACAACCCACCAGCTCACCCTTTCTACGCCATCTTCATTGCATCGTTCTTGTTTTGTTTTGCTTACCTGCAACTTCTATCTGCTTTTAACATCCGGCGTTATCTCTTCAACGTAGGGATCGTGATTTTCGGAAGAGTCTTCTACGTTGTTCTGTTGTCCGTTTACATATTGTCCGTTCCAGATTTTCCGAAAACGTTTCTGCCCACTGGCATTATTGACTTGGCGTGGTCAATTCTCTATATTGTGCTTACCTTAATCAGTGATGAGATCCGCCTCAAGGACTTGTTCCTGCCCAAGCGAGGAGAGAGTTGATTGACTTAGAGAAACAATGGGTAAGGGGACAGGCCTCCACAATTGATGAATGTTGAGACCTAATTTTTCGTTGATGAGGGAAGGAATAAGGAGGGAAAATCAATAGGGAGGAAGGAAAGGGGAGCTTTCGTCAGATCAGGGAAGCTTAGAGCTAAGAAAGGAGGAATGAGCGATGAAGAAGAATTTGCCTAATGGGGTGAGCAGAAGGGACTTTTTGAAAGGGACAGCCGTCGGAGCAGGGACACTGGGGTTGATGGGCGTCAGCGCCGGGAAAGCCGAAGCGATGGTGGGGCTTCCCAAAAAATGGGCGATGGAGGCGGACGTGGTCATTATCGGTTTTGGGGGAGCCGGGGCCTGTGCGGCCATCGAAGCGGCTGATGCCCAAGCCAAGGTATTGATCTTGGAAAAGCAACCGAAAGAGACCCATTACTCCAACACCCGCATGTCCGGGGGGATCTTCCACAGCCCAGATCCAACGGGAGACAAAGCGGCCTTGAAAGAATACGCCAAGGCGATGTTTAGCGGAGAGAATCTACCGTGGATGTTAGAAGGCGAACAACCCGATGTATCCGACGGGCTGGCCGAGGCTTGGGCGCAGTACTCCCCGGGGAATTTGGATTTTTTGAGAAAGCTGGACCCGGAATTTAAAGGGGTGCCCATGTCCGCATTTTCAGGTGCTGCCTTCCCTCAATTCCCCGGGGCGAAAGATTCCAAATACATGGTCTACGGAAGTAGCTTTACGGGAAGGGCGAGCTTTGATCAACCCACGAAGGACCTCCCCAAAGCAGAGAAGATGAACGGCGAAGCCTTTTTTACCGTGCTCCGGGAAGCGGTGGAAAAGAGGGGGATCAAAGTTCTCTATGAAATTTCCGCCAAAGAGTTCATCGTAGGTAAAAAGGGAGAAATCATTGGGGTGATCGCTCAAAAAGGAAACGCGGAGATTGCCTGCAAGGCCAAAAGAGCGGTAATCCTGACCAGCGGCGGCTATGAATACAACAAAGAAATGCGCCGCGCTTTTCTGGAGGGCCCCGGGGTAGAGGGATGGGCCTTCTATGGATCCCCTGCAAACACGGGAGACGGAATCGCCATGGCCGTCACCGTAGGAGCCGCCTTGGCCAAGGTCGGGAAAGCCGCTTCAAGGGTTATCACGGCCGTTCCCATTCGTCATCACGGCCTCAAGATGGGATTGATCACCGACTCGGTGGGCAGTCCGAATTCGATCGTAGTGGATAATTATGGGAGCCGTTATGACGCCGAAACCCTCATCACCACCGACCCGAGCCGATACTTTTTTTACAAAGAGGCAGTCAAATTCGATATCCTCAAGCTTGTCTATCCCCGGACTCCCAGCTGGATGGTTTTTGACGAAACATTCCGGACAAAGAGGACCGTGACCAACTTGGGAATTTCTACTGCCGGGTTCGGATTTGTCCCATGGACCAAGGATAATATGGATGCCATTAACCGGGGATGGATTTTAAAGGCAGACACGATCGAAGAACTGGCTGGCAAGATTAAAGAGCATCCGGAAAATCGCAAACTCATGGAGGAAACGAATCTTGCCAAGACCGTTTCCCGCTTCAATGAATTCTGCAGCAAAGGGAAGGATGAAGATTTCAACCGCAGGCCCCAGAGCATGGCGCCCATCGATAAACCACCCTATTACGTCCTTCCCCTTTATGCTGGCGGGCCGAATACCAAAGGAGGCATTGCGGCCAATGCCAAACGGGAGGTGCTCAATTGGAAAGGGGAACCGATTCCTCGGCTTTTCACCGCGGGGGAGATTTCTTCGGCCTTGAAGTTTGTCTATCAAGGGGGAGGAAATCTGACGGAATGCATTGTCATGGGCCGGATTGCCGGGAAAAATGCAGCGTCGCTGAAACCTTGGGGATAGAGGAGTAATGATCGTTCCTGGGAGGTGCGGGGGGCTTCGCCCGTACCTCCACTCAGTTTGTATTCTTTTTTATAAATCAAGAGAGAATTGAATGGGCAAGCAGAGGACGATAACTTGGGCAAGTGGATTTTTCTTCCTGCTGATTTTTATCGTTACTTTGCTAAGCCTTCTGGTCAGCCGGTCCTATTATACCTGGGCAGCCCAAGCAGTTCTTTTGGCGGATAAACACAAGAATCTCGGGATTCAATGCGATGGCTGCCATAAAGAAAGCCCGCCGCAGAACAAGGTTCCCACAGCCGTTTGTCAGGGATGTCATGGGGATTACAAAACGCTTGCCGAAAGAACGCGAAAGGTAGAAGCGAATCCACACATGTCTCACGAAGGGGAGCTTGAATGCGAAACTTGTCATCATTCCCATAAACCTTCGGAGGATCACTGCGATTCCTGCCACAATTTTGGTTTCAAGGTACCCTAAATGTTGGTGGATGGCCTGCGGTTCAATAGTCCATGAGGATATCATAAGTACGGAGGGCTGCTATTATGAATATAAAGTTTTACCAGGTGGACGCCTTCACAGAACAAGTATTTGGTGGGAATCCTGCCGGTGTTTGTCCTTTGAATCGTGATTGGCTTGATGATGCATTAATGCAAAATATCGCGATGGAGAATAATCTGGCAGAGACAGCATTCTATATTGAAAAGAATGGACCCTATTATATTCGCTGGTTTACCCCGACGGTTGAAGTTGATTTATGTGGCCATGCCACCTTAGCAACAGCCCATGTCATGTTTCATCATGAAGGCTATAAAAGGAACGATATTGTTTTTGAATCTCGTAGTGGAAAACTGTTCGTGAGGAAAGAGGGTGAATATATCACATTAAACTTTCCGACGGATGAGATCAGAAAAATAGATATGGAAGAATCCATGGTGGGTTGTTTCGATATAAAACCAGTTCAAATTTACAGAGGTAAGACGGATTATTTGTTTGTCTACAAGAGTGAAAACGAAATACAAAATATAAGATTTGACTTGGATAAAATAGCAAAGCTTGATGCACGGGGAGCGATCATCACTGCTCCAGGGATGAATGTTGATTTTGTATCGCGTTTTTTCGCTCCGCAATCTGGTGTCAATGAGGATCCGGTGACAGGATCGGCACACACAACTCTCGTTCCCTATTGGAGGAATGTTTTAGGAAAAGATATTCTTACGGCAATGCAATTATCAGGAAGAAGAGGGGAACTGAAGTGTAAATATTTGAATGATCGTGTAGAAATATCTGGAAAGGCAAAGACCTATTTGTCAGGAGAGATAATCATATAACGAACCTGTTCCTTTTTCAATCCATGGCTCGATCTCATCATTTTTTCTTGCTAAAACATTTTCTTTTTGATAAAAGATCTGTATGGCGACTAAAGATAAAGAATTAAGAGAATCAATAAAGTTGGGAATCAAGACCCTGATCATTCAGGAGGTCAGGCTGTTGCGATTGGAGCGAACCTTTACTCCTCACTTCATTGCCGATGCGATGGCCCAATCGATTCGGGATACCAAGAGAGAGATCATCAAGCTCGTAAGGACCATGGATGATCAAGAAAGAACGGTTCTGCTAAAGAGGATAATCCGTCAAGCAGTGGATGAAGAGATCAACCGGGCTATTCAATTGAGGAATACCAAATGTATTCGTTGTCTCCACGGCAGATTTTACGATGAACGAGGGACTCCCCACCTGAATCTGCCCATCGGGACCAGCGAGGCTCAAACGATCGGATGTGATAAACTCCAGCCGAGCCTTCGAAAAAGTTGCCGCCGATTTGTTGAGACAGCAAGAGCCGTTTCCCTTGAAGACTATCTCAACGAAATGACCCTTCTGTATGAATTCAGGGAGTTGATCGATCGGATCGAGGAGATCTGGAGAGACTACTTTACGCGTTAAACCGCAAAGCGCATGGGGCATAGCGCATAGAGTCCAAAATCCCAAATCACAATTTCCAAATCCCAAATAAGCTCCAAATTCCAATTTCAAATGCCCGAAAAGATCTTGTTTCGAAGTTGGGTGATTGAGATTTATTTGAAATTTGGTGCTTGGAATTTGGTGCTTCCATATCTCAATGCTCTCTGCAATTACGCCACTGCCTCGGCTACCAACTCAATAATATCCATCACCTTAATTCGACCTTTTTTCTCTTTCCGAAGCTTTGCTGCAGCAAGTTGCAGGTTGGCCTTGCAGGCCGGACAGGCAGAGACTACTGCATCAGCGCCCACGTCCAGTGCTTCAAGGATACGTTGATACGCGATCTCCCCTGAAAGTTCTGTGTTGAATGCCTTCAGTCCTCCTCCACCACCACAGCACTTGGCCAGCAGGCGGTTATTTTTGAACTCCAACAGGGTGACTCCGGGGACCTTCTTGAGTAAATCTCTGGGTGGTTCGAAGATGTTTAGATGTCGGCCGAGGTCACAGGGATCATGGTAGGCTACCTTCATCGGATTTCCATCTTTGAATTTGATCTTACCCTCTTCAATCAGGCGATCCAAATACTGAATGGTATGGACGACTTCGGTTTTAAAGGGAGTATATTTGGGGTAGAGTTCCTTAAAGGTTTTATAACATCCTGCACAGGTGGTCACGATCTGTTTAGGTTGAATTTTGGAGAAGGCCTCCAGATTCTTTTCGGCCACTTCTTTGAATTCTTTAGTCCCGACCAGATAGGAGATATATCCGCAGCAATTTTCATCCTTTCCGAGAGCAGTGTAATTTGTCCCTGCCTTGTCCAGAATCTTCATGATACTTGGGACGATGTTGATGTCTTGGTAAGAAGAGACACACCCTGCAAACAGGAGGGTATCCACAGGGCCCTTCTTGGGTTGAAAGGTCGAAGGAAATACATCCGTTCGTTTTTCTCTCGGCTCTCCGAAGGGATTTCCAGTGGCCTTCAAATTTTCCATCAATGTCTTGTGAATATCTGGCAGGAACCCCGCCTCAACCAGTCTTCGGCGGCCTGCCTCCACAATATCGGAGACGACGACACCCGCAGGACAGGTGGCCTTGCAGTTGAGGCAAGTGGTGCAGAGGTAGAACTTGTCGGCCACCTCCTTCGAGGGTTCCAGCACTCCCTTCATCATGTAGTAAGCCTGGATGACCCTTCCTCGGGCGTTCTCTGATTCCAAACCGGTTCGGGCGTAAACCGTGCAGCCTGCCCGGCAAAAACCGCAGTTGATGCAGGCAAAGATCTCATTATCGACCGCCTGGCCGAAACTCTGGATCTGGTCCGGAGTCTCTATAAATTCTTTATAGGAGAAATAGTCATAAATATCCTTTGGAGAATCGTCAAAACCCATTTTGCCGGGGTTTAAGATATTTTTCGGATCGAGTGCCTTTTTGATCGACTTCATCACCTCATGGCTCATCCCCAACTCTTGGCGAATGTAGGGGGACTTCGCCATCCCAATTCCATGCTCTGCCGTCAAGGTTCCTTTGAATTTGATGGTGAGGTCGATGAAATCCTGAGCGATCTTTTTGACCGTGTCCCACTCCTTCTTATTCCGGCCGTCGATGACCAAAGTGGCGTGGAGATTGCCATCACCAATGTGGCCGAAGATGGGGATGGGGAAATTGTGCTTATCACGGATCTTTTGAAGCTCTCGTATCACTTCGGGAATCTTGGACATGGGGACGCCAAAGTCTTCCACAAAAGGGATCAACTTGGCTCCTCTTCTTATTTTAGAAAGAGAGGGAACAAGACCTTGGCGGCCTGCCCACATCTTTAAGCGTCTTGCCGGATCATCATCCCATTGGTTGCCAAGGCCTTTGCATTCCTTGGAGATTCGATCGATCTTCTGAATATTCTCTTTCACCGCCTGCCGATTTCCATCGATCTCGATGAAAAGGATACATTCCACATTGTCAGGGATATTGAGGTCCATGGCTTTATTGACGACATCGATAGAAACCCGATCCAGAATTTCGCAAGAGGAGAGAGGCACGCCAGAAGTAATGATTTCTTCAGCAGCCCTTCCTGCATCTTCGACCGAAGGGAACCAGGCCTGGGCGAAGGCAATATATTCCGGCATGGGTATGATCTTTAAGGTGATCTCTGTGATCACCCCGAGCGTTCCTTCTGCCCGACAGAAGAGATGAGCCAGATCATATCCTGAAGAGATTTTCGGGACAATCGAACCTGTTCTGATGACCCTTCCATCTGCCAAAACGACCTCTAATCCCATGAGATAATCCCTGGTTGCGCCATATTTAATTGCACGGTTCCCACTCGCATTGGTTGAGACCATTCCGCCGAGGGAGGCGATCGTCGCACTGCCAGGGTCTGGAGGAAAGAAATGGGTAGGGGCGATAGCATTGTTTAATGTCTGGCAGATTACTCCAGGCTCCACAACGACATAACCATCTTTTTTCTGGATCTCTTTAATCTTATTCATCCGGCTCACATCGAGAATGATGCCGCCAAGACAGGGGAGAACTGCTCCGGTTGTGCTGGTCCCCGAACCCCGAGGGATGACCTTGATATTATTGTCGTTGGCAAATTTAAGAATCTGCACGACCTCATCCTTTGTCTTGGCAAAAACCACAGCGTCCGGAATACCTTCATGGACAGACATGTCCCGGGAGTGACAGAGACGTTCGATCTGGTCGGTCTTGACATTCTTCTCGCCTACGATTCCGATCAATTCTTTGATGTAGTCCATTGTTTGTCCTCCCCTTCTCTTAATCTCTTCTTCTCCTCTTCATTACTAAAGTTTTGGCAGAATAATTATTCCACTTATCAGTTCATAATAACATAAAATTTGTCGGTAATAAATGTTGGCAGGTCATTCTAAAATTTCTATAACATCCCTGTAGCACATCACATAGATGTGAGTTCATATGGATTGCTCAACGAATTCACAAAGGTCGAAGACGGCTAAGGTTTCTTCCCGGCCTATCTCTTTGATTCCATCTCTTAACATGGCCAAACAATATGGACAGGCTGTCCCCACCCACACCGCCTTTGTTTCGAGGGCTTGATTGGTTCGCATCTGGTTAATCCGCCTTCCGATATTTTCCTCCATCCACATTCGACCTCCTCCGGCACCGCAGCAGAAACTCCGTTTCCCGTGACGCCCCATTTCTACCAGTTTCAAACCAGGGATGGACCGTAAAATTTTACGGGGGGCTTCGTAAATCTTGTTACCCCGTCCAAGGTAACAGGAATCGTGGTAGGTGACGATTTTATTAATTGGTTTGGTGAACTTTAACTTTCCCTTGGAAAGAAGTTCTGCTAAGAACTGGGTATAGTGGAAGACCTGGAATTTCCCACCGAATTGGGGGTATTCATTCTTTAGGGTATGGAAACAGTGGGGGCACATGGTGATAATCTGCTTCACACCATATTTCTGAAAAATTTCGATATTGGCTTGCGCCAAGGTCTGGAAGAGGTATTCGTTTCCGGTCCTTCGTGCTGGATCTCCGCAGCACCTTTCTTCTGTGCCTAAAATCCAAAAAGCAACTCCGATGGACTTCAAGACACTCACCAAAGAAATGGCGACCTCTATATTCCGGTCGTCGAAGCTTCCAGCACATCCTACCCAAAAGAGGATCCCCCTTTCAGATCCTTTGGAAAGTATTCCCGCTCCCAGGCTTTTGGCCCATTCCGCCCGTAGCACACGGCTCATTCCCCAAGGGTTTTGACTGTTCGTTAAATTTTTAAGAACCAGTTTCAATCCCGAAGGGAACTTCGTTTCCATAAGAACCAAATATCGGCGGAGCTCAACGTTGCGGCTCACCTGCTCTATATAGACAGGGCAAGCCTCTTCGCACGCCATACAGGCAGTACAGGCCCAAAGCTCGTCCTCGCTCACGCTGGTCCCCATGATGGGCTCGGGCTGCCGCTGTTCAGCGGGAGTTGAAATCAGTTTTGGTGCTTCGCGCCACAGGTGCTTCTTCAGGTTCTGGGTCATCCGTCTTGGAGAGAGAGGCTTCTCCGACAGGTGTGCCGGGCACACATCTTGGCAGCGGCCGCAGTTGGTACAGGCCTCGAGATCTAACAACTGTTTCCAGGTGAACTCAGAAATCTCCTTCACCCCAAAGGTTTCTGCCTCTTCAAAATTGGGGATGGGATCAAGGGTTCCCCTTGGTTTCAGAGACCGGAAAAAAATATTGATGGGTGATAGAAATAAGTGCTGTAAAGGGGAACGGCTTACGATGACATAAGCAAACAATATCAATGCAGGTATGACATGGATAAGGATTCGATGCCAGATCAGAAGTTCGTTCAGAGGCTCGGTCGGCAGGATCAAAATGAGACGGGAAATAAGATAACTGACTGGCGCCCAGGAGAGCCAATCCGGAGGAGCGTTGACTCCAGGGGCATCTATCCGAAAGCCTTTGATCAAATAGCCGGTCATCAAAAGGACGAATCCCCAAATGAATATGAGGGTCCTGTCGGGATTGGTTTCCAAACGGGAAGGTCTAATAATGTATCTACGAATGACGGCCAGACATCCGCCAATCAAAACCAGAAGTCCACCGATTTCAGAGGCCAAGGAAGCATACAGGAAAATGGGCTGTGGTGGATTCGTCAACCCCACAAGGTAAGGGAAAAGTCTTACGATTTTACCTAGAAAGATTGAGAGAGTTCCCCAGAAAATCAGGAAGTGCATCGTACCGGGATAGAACTCTTTCCAGAACCGAATATGAGCAAATGTCACGGCAAAAAGTGTTCTAAGTCTCGTGGCCGCTTGATCTAACCTGTTCTCATTCTTTCCCAGGCGCCATAATCGGTAATGTTGTCTCCAAAAACTTAGAACAAAAAGGGCAAGAAGCCCCATGCAGAGAGCCAGAAAGCCAATGATGATTGGCAGAAATATTTTTGTGATATAAACTTCTTGCCTTGTCCAGAAAAGCTGGTTTTCAAAATCCATCTTATGGGCCTAAAAAAACAGACATCGGTGAGATACGGGGATAAAACGTAATCAAGTGGGCGACAAAGAAGACCAATACTAAACAGCCTATGATCATCATCACCCACGTTATCATTTTTTGGTATTTTTTGTTGAAGCCTAAATCAAATAGTGCAAACTGCACTCCGGCAAAGAGGGAATAGATAAGTGCCATCAGTATGATCAATTCCACAATCATTGCTATCGGTCTAAAGGATCCCTCCATCATGCGTTCCTCAATGATTGACTCGTCTCTCGTCTCACTTTTTTGTAACGATCTCCCTTCCAAGCTGTATTTTGATTTGACAAGAGGGACAGAGGTCAAACGTGAAAGGGGCTTCCCCGTCCGGGGAAATTTTAGATTTCAAATGATTGACCATGGCCAGAGGGAATAGGGGAATGCCGCACCCATGGCACCGGGACGTCCTATCCTCAAAAACGACTGTAGCGGAGTCGCCTCTCCTATCCAGTTCAAGTATCCGCTCCAATTTTAGGCAATTCTCCGGGCAGGATTTCTGGCAAATTCCACAGACATTACAGAGATCATGCCGAAAAAGGAGTCGATAGGTGTTATCTCCGGTACCTTGCGAAATGGTTAAAGCCCTTGTTGGACAATTCACTACACAGAGGCCACACCCGGTACACTTTTCTTTATCAATGATAGGAATTCTATCATGCTTGGGCCGACTTCCCTTTAAAAACTCGCGCCGGGTCATCCTTTCTTTAGATTCCAAAAATTGCAATTTCAGCCTTTCTCTGCTGGTACGGGTGTTTGCTCTCCACCCTCACTCACCGGTAACAGCTCCAAATTTTTTAATCCTAAGAGGAAAAATAATCCCATCAGGGCAAATATTCCGATGGACATCAGTGTTTCAATGGGGGTGAGAGGGAGGGATCCTGCAGCCCCCCAGATGCCTTCTATCTTTCCTGGATAAAACGGCAAAGGATGTGCTGTCCCTGGTATGACCAGAGCAAATCTTTCACCAAATATACCGATGACCACTAAAAATGCGGCGGCCACCACCCCTTTGACGGTTTTACGATATCGAGGATGTCCCAGCAAGACGATGGGTAAAATATAGGCACATCCCACTTGTAATCCCCAGAAGATCCACGAAAAAGGTCCAGTCAGTAGCCAGATCGTAGCTTCTCGATGGGGCGGATAAAGATGGGTCAATTTGTCTATCAAGACAATTATAAAGAGAGCTATAATCAAGGCGAGCAGCAACTTACTTAACGAAAAAATGATACGTTTATCGAAGTTTCTTTTGGCAAACTTAAAAACGAATACGACAACTATCATCAACAGTGCCAGTCCAGACACCATGGCTGCAACAAGAAATTCGAAGGGCTTGATCGGTGAGTAGAAGATGGGACGGGCGGCGATAAACCCGAATATTGCTCCCGTACCCATATGGACCAGAGCAGCCCAACCAATAGCGATGATACCCATCACCTTGGTCCACTTGGATTTCTCCCCGAGGATGAACCCAAGATAAACCAAGCCGATCAAGAAATATCCTCCATATAAAATTCCGTTAATGGCAAACATGGAGCGCATATTATTCAACACGAAAAACATGAAAAGTCGCCAGCTTTTTTCAGGTCTTCCCAAATCCAGGGCAATCCCAACCATCGCCCCAAAAATCAGAACGATGGCCAGATAGACTGCAATCCTGGAAATTGGCCGGTACTCTTCCTTCCTGAAAACATAAGTCAGAGAAGAAAGGATAAGAGACCCAGCACTGAGCCCAATCAGGTAAATCGTGATAATAATGGGCATCCCCCAGGGGACAATATTGCTGGTCCCGAGGACCTGGTGTCCTTTGATATAGCTGATCATAAAACTGATCAATCCAATCAGCGATAGGGCAGCAAGCGTTGCCGTTAATATTAGGAATCCTCGCGATTTTCCTTCTATGGATGTGAACGTTAAATTCACTGATAAGACCTCATCTCAGGAGATAATAGACTTTGCACTTTGTATCCAGCTCCTCCCGAAGTCTGATCCATCCTCTTGTAGATAATAGGTGGGATACTTGGCTGCCGGCATCGTCTAAATCTCCAAAGATTCTTGCATTGGCCGGACAATCCTCGACACAAGCCGGCACCACTTCTTTTCCTATCTTCTTGCCCTCTTTCATCCCCCGATCTATTCGATGAAAACAGAAAGTACACTTCTCAACCACCCCATGGGTCCTGGAAGGAAATGGCCATGGTCCCCAAACACTGCGGTCTGGAGGTAAATCGTGACGGTGATATTCCTTTTCTTCTTGTTCTTTGTTATTGAAACTTCTTGCCCCATAAGGACAGGCGACGATACAATATTTACATCCAATACATCTTCTAAAATCCTGCATGATAATTCCGTCTTCACGACGATAGGTCGCCTTTGCCGGGCATACGGTCACGCATGGAGCATGATCACAATGCATGCAGGGCATGGGTATGAGTTCAGTATTCACCCGAGGATATTTACCGTTGGTCACGGCAATCACCTTGTTCCAATAAATCTCTCTTCTCAATTTTTGCTCTTCAGGTGAACCGTGGGGGACATTGTTCTCTGCCTTACAGGCAACGGTACATGCCTGGCAGCCAACACATTTATCTAAATCAATCACCATCCCCCATCTCGGCATTTTACCCTCTTCGATTATGCCTTGTAGACGTTGACCCTTGTGTTAAAAAAGGCTGTCTGCCCGCTGATACGGTCATAGTCTACACCGATGATCTCATTGGGATTCACACCAATACCCTTCTGCCATTTACCATAGGAATAGTGTCCCTGGCCAAGGGGAATGGCCACCACTTGTGGGTGAACCCCTTCAGAACATTTTACCCTTGCCTTTATCTTCCGGAACGGAGATTCAACCCATACTTGTTGGCCATCCCCGAGTTTCAGGGCGTTTGCCGTTTCGCTATTCATTTCCACTAAGGTATCCCAACCCATACCGCACATTGGCAAAAATACTTCCTGGGCCCAGGGATAATTCTGGCTCCCGTTCTCTACGACCATTAAAGGCTGATAGGGAAGCAAAATAAATGGATATTTCTCCTTTTCTCCTAAAAACTTTACCTCCTGATAATGGGGCAAGCAGTCCAAATCTCCTGCTTTCCTTCCCATTTTGACAATTAAGGATTTGACGTTCCCTGAGTAAAATTCAAATTTTTTAGAAGGAGTATTGAAGAGACGCTCATACTTCTTGTATTCATAATCTTTTCCTACCCATACCCCTTTCCTAAGAAATTCTTTCCAGGGCATAAGGCTTTCGGTTCGGAACTTAATAAATCCTTCGGAATCATCGCCGATATTTGAAAGGGATTGTTCTACCGTTCCCCTTAGTCTCTTCGACACTTCGAAAAGTATATCGATGATAGACCGTGCATCACCGAGCGGCTTTACCACGGGTTGTTTGATTTTTACCTCGGAAAAACCTGATCCGGGGGGAGAATGGTCGTAACCCCATTCCTCTAAATAGGTGGTGGAGGGCAATATCAGATCAGCATACTGGGCCATTTCACTGATGAAGGGAGAAATATGGACATAATAGGGCAATTTTCTTAAAGCTGCATCCCACCGCTCCGTACCAGGAGCACACATATTGAAATTGCTATTAAAACCGATCGCCATCTCAACAGGATAAGGGACATTTTCTAATAAGGATTCTGGTATCTGATTCGTCACTCCTTTAGCAGCAGGAAATTTATCTGTTCCGCGGAAGTCAAAACTTGGCTTCGCCTTCCCTTTTATTGCAATCTCATCTTCAACCCTTCGGGGCATATTTTTATATTTTGGATTCTCTTGATAAATGATACCCCCTGGTATGTCTATATTTCCCACCAAGGCATTCAGGCAGCATATGGCATAGCTGGTATAGGATCCCCCAGGCCAAGCAATGGATTCCTTCCCTCTCAAGGCAATGGCCGGTTTGGTCTGGGCAAATTCTCTTGCTATTTGTTGAATGACCACAGGTTCTATGCCTGTTAATTTTGAAACATCCTTCGGGCTATATCGACTCAGCGCCAATTTTTTAAATGAATCAAACCCCACAGTCCAGTCTCTGATAAAAGTTTTATCAGAGAGTTCTTCGCTTATGATGACATGGGCGATGGCCATAGCCAGAGCCCCATCCGTGCCAGGATTGATAGGTATCCACTGATCGGACTTGGCAGCGGTAACAGAGTACCTTGGATGAATCACCACGATTTTTGTGCGATTTGGTTTTTCCCGCCGTAGTTTTCCCCACTTTCTTAAAAATCGAGATAAGGGCTTGCATGATTCCAGCATCTCGGCGCCAAACGAAAGGATATAATTGGTGTGATCAAGATCATAAGCTGTATGGCTGTAATGTCCATCCGCCATCCAATTCCCTGATTTTTCCGTCTCCGCATCGAGTCCATCTCCAGGAATGAGGTTTGGAGTCCCAAATGCCTCTGAAAATAGGGTGATCATGTCCTCGCAACTCATCGTGTTCAAGCCAGAAAAAAGCAGAAGTTTGTGTGGCTGGGCATTATCTCTGATTGATTTTAAGCGTTTCGTCACCTCATTTAAGGCCTGATCCCACGAGATCGGAGACCATTTGGGATCTACCCCCGCTCCCTTTTCCTTGTTGATTCTCTTTAAAGGGGAATCAATCCGGCCTGGATCGTACAGTACTTGAAGACCGATGTGTGCCCGGGGACAGACCTTCCCTTCAGAAACCCGAGACATTGGATTTCCGGTAATTTTTATTGCCTTGCCGTTAACTACCCTTACTCGAACAGCGCACCGAGCAGGACAATTCAGACATGAAGTAGCAACCCATTTCTCTTCAGTGACATGCTGTGTTTTTTTCCTAAGAGGCAGAGCAGGGTGGGCGATGGATTGTCCTATGATCTGGTTCATTCCTACTGCCGCACCAGTGAGTGCTGATAACTTAAGGAATGTTCTTCTGTTGAGGGTTAAGCTATTTCGCTTTCTTTCTTTTGATCCGGACAGGTGACTGTTTTTCATTGTGTTTTCATTGAACTCATTAAGTGTTTGTCCTTAAAGTACGTTCAGGATATCCTTCATTTCATGTCCTTGTCAATTGTTTTTTTAATACGCCACTTTCGTGGATGATATGATTTCTTCCTCGATAAGCTGTAAAGGTTTTCCAACACACCCCACCCCCTTTTGGGGGCGCTTTTATCAACTGCAAAGCTAAGAATGGAGGATTCTATGTCACACTCAGGCAGTCAGCAGGGTAGCGCGAAGGGCGAGCAGGGATTAATTAACCTTAACGTTGCATAAAAATTCTGAAATCTATAGTTTAAACTTCAAGCCGCTTTTTTCAAAGTATCAAGAAACTGTATCAAATCTTCTTTGACAGCGGCATTTGGATTCATCGTAAGAGTCAACTTTCCGTGGGGTTGGGTCAACCTTCCCGCTCTTTGCAACAAATGGTGCCGGATGGTCCCTAACTCCTCAAATGCCCATAAAGCACTCCGTTTCTCCGTCGTCCCTCTGCTTTTGGGCTTGGTTAACATCTGTAACTCTCGGGTAAGATTATGGGCCAGAATAGAAGCCATCAGATAAAGCTGATTGCCACAGAGACATCTGACGGCAATGTAATCCATTTGGCCCTGGGATTTCATTTCCCCAAAAATCTTTTCCTGATATCCCCGGCCATGATGAAACCCCAACACCTTCTTCATGGTCGTCTGTTTGTTCGTCACAATCACCGTAAACTCATAACCATATTCATGAGGAATGAAGAAATCCAATTGGATCGGCCCCTTATAGATCTTCTTACACTTCTGACGGATAAACAAAAACCGATATCGACTGCTCCAGCTCTTGGGCTTCCAATGCGCCTCAAAATAGGACCACATTTCATTAAAACACCTCCAACGCTTCCGTTCCTCGATCATCTTTTTCAACTCGAAAAAACGCTCAAACGGAACCGAAAGGGTGAATTCCACACCCAGTCCATCGAGCAACGTGACGATTTCGTCACTAAAAAACGCACTATCCATCCGAACCTCGATCTTCACCCACGGCAATTCCTGACGCAACATCCGAATACAATCCAGCAAGAACGCCTTCGCCTCATGGGAATCATGAACATTTCCAGGACGATGACAAACGTCAAAGACTTGCCCCGTCTGAGCAATGGTACAAAACAAAGGATAATAACTCCTAGCTCCCTTTTTCTTCCTGTTAAATCCGACCGCCGTCCCTTCAATCCCCCTCCCTTGCGTCGAACACACCGACCCATCAAAATCCAACGTCAATCGATACAGGGTGATCTTTCTCAGCCTTTCGATCACCATGGCCCGGCACAACTGGCGGATCCTCGCAATACTTTCCCCATCCACAGCGGCCAGCGCTCGCGATACCGTCGCCACATCGGGAATCCGGTTCAGCCCCAGCAGACGCTTCACCATCGGATCATCTCGGTAATAATCAATCTCTCGAAGCCGCCGGTATCCAATCAGAAGATGCACGATCAGCAGCAGAACAACTACATGATGACCGAAGATTGGCGATACCTTCAGATGAGCAAAACATCGCCACAATCGTTCCCTGAGATGAAGCCTGTAAAACAACGATTGGAAGATCACCAAGCCTGCAAAGGAAGTCAATCTCTGATCTTCAAACCTGACCTCTGGAATCTTGCGCACTCGACTATATATTTCGTTTTTGCTATACTTCACCTGGGGTGGCCTCCGGCTTTGGATATTTTGTTGTCGTGCCAAACACATTTTATCCAATCTGGTGGCCATTCCACAATGATTTAAGCCCATTTTTGCTAATATTTTATGCAACTGTCAGGTTAATAGTCTTTGGGCAACTTTTCTAATTGGGCGTAACTGAAGACAGGCCCATCCTTGCAGACATAGAGTGGGCCGATGTTGCATCGGCCGCATTTTCCAATGCCGCATTTCATCCTTCTCTCCAAGGATGTAAAGATCCGTTCGTTTGGAAAGCGAAGGGCCATCAGTTTAGGAAAGGTGAACTTGATCATGATCGGAGGCCCGCAGATCACCGCGTAAGTATTTTCTGAAGACGGAGCTACCTCCTCCAGAACGTTGGGAACGAGCCCTACCTTTCCTTTCCAGTTTTTATCTCCCCAATCCACCGTTACGATTAATTTTAAATCATTCCTCTTCTCCCATTCAAGCAGTTCCTCCTTGTAGAGGAGAAGCCCTGGCATCCGTGCTCCATAAACGACCGTGATCTCGTTTACTTTAGACCGGTTCTCGGGGTGAAGGAAATAGGCAACTAATGATCGTAAGGTCGTGAAGGCAAATCCTCCCCCAATCACCAATACATTTTTTCCTTTAAAGAGGTCGATTGGATACCCATTGCCCAAAGGGCCTCGAATTCCAATCTCCGCACCCTCTTCGATATGGTGAAGGGCCGTCGTGACCACACCTGCTTTATTGATCGTGAATTTTAGAGAACCATTTTCTGCTGGAGAAGAAGCAATCCCAAAAGGTGCTTCCCCTTTCCCAAAGATAGAAAGTTCGCAGAATTGGCCGGGGATGAAGTGAAAAGCCCTCGCCTCCTCTTCATTCAAGAAACTTAGCTCAAGGGTGCGGAGCATTCGATCGGTCGTCTCAACATGGGCTTTCTTGATCACCATTGGAATTGGAAGATATGGGTTTTTCATAAATTCTCTAAATCACCTCACCCTTCATTTTCTTTATTCTCTTAGGGGATGTCAAATCAATCGCCTGGCGGATATCAAAATTGACCGGGCAATAAAGGATACATCGTCCGCAACCTACACAGGCTATCCGGTGGAAGTTCTTCGGGAAATAATAAAACTTGTGCATCAACCTTTGGCGCATTCGCTCACGTCCGGATGGTCTTGGGTTATGGCCTGAAGTCTCCAGGGAATAGAGACCAGAAAGGCAGGAATCCCAATTTCTCACGCGTTTGCCTCTTCCCTTTGAGGTTTCATCTACAATGTCGAAACAGTGGCACGTGGGACAGAGGAAAGTGCACACACTGCAACCGAGGCATTTCTCATGAATTCTGTCCCAGAAAGGATTCTCCACCATCAGATCCAATCTTTTTTCTATCCCATCAACAGGAATGGAGAAACCGACCTTATCAAAAGCTTTCTCTTCAAGTTCTTTAACCAAAGTTAAATCTTTTGGATCGCCTTCTCTAAAGAATTTATTCTTATGAAAAGCCATCCCTTTTTCAGTAAGCAATTCAACGAAGTAGGCTTCACCGAGATCGATGAAGAAGAGATCGGATCCGGCTCTAAGAAAAGGATCCCCTCCTGCCGAGGAACAAAAGCAAGTCGAGAGGGGATAGTTACAGCCAAGGCCAATGATCGTGGTCTTGTTTCTCTTCTCAAGAAAATAGACATCGGTGTATTCCTCCCCCACAAAAACCTTTTCGATGATGGAGATCGCTTCGATGTCGCAGGGTCTCGCTCCAAAAAGGATCCTCTCTCTCTTCCCCTCTTCCATGGGGATCATCTGGTTCTGTTTCCCGACCTTCTCATAGCGAAACATTGTTTCGGATTGAGGGAAGAAGATATCCTTGGCAGGTTTTTGAGGGTTAGGGATCGAGAGGTCTACTTCCTCGGGTTGTTCAATCTTCTTATAAATGGAGACCCCCTCTGCGAGTTTGACAGGAGCATAGAGATCATAGCGATCGATCAGGCTTTGCAAAAAGGAAGGGAAATCATTTTTTTCTAATTTGAATTTCATTTGATGAATTCCTGTTTGTCCTCAATTTCAAAGGTCGAAAGGGGAGGGGAGGCATCCCGGTCGATTCCAGTCTCGAACCCGAAGCGCTCCTTCACCTCCTGGTTCAATTTCTGTGTAAGATAGGTGAGTCGGATCTCCATAGGACAGGCACGCTCACAGGCACCGCACCCTGAACATCTCCCCGTTTGATGATAAGCTCGTACAACATGGTAAAATTGAAGGTCTGAAGAGTTCAGGCCTTTCTCAATCCATTTCGGTCGTGAACTGTCAACGAAGCATTCCGCGCAGTAACACATAGGACAGGCTTCTCTGCAGGCATAGCAACGAATGCAGCGACTGGTCTCCTTTTCAAAGAATCTCCACCGTTCTTCGGAAGATCTCTTCTCAAACGCGCTGATCTCCGGATGGATTTCCGTGAGAGGATATTCTTCTACAGGATCGTCCACCAAAACATTTGCCTGTAAGGGCGTTCGATGGATACAGACCTGGCAGGAAGAATAGAGAAAATCCTCCCGGTTCAATTTCGTCTCGAACCCGTCCCCCTTAATATAGAGGATACCCTCCTCTTCACGGG
The DNA here is from genome assembly GCA_963826305.1 of uncultured delta proteobacterium. Classification (GTDB taxonomy): domain Bacteria; phylum Desulfobacterota; class BSN033; order BSN033; family UBA1163; genus CAWGWZ01. The sequence continues at coordinate 67,779 of CAWGWZ010000019.1, forward strand.
CCTGAAGAATCTCTCCCCTCACAGCCCTTTTCACCTTCCTCCTATCCACCATCCTCTGACAGGGGACTCCGATCAGAAATAATTGATCGGCCTTGAACCTTTTCTCGAGAGATAAGGCGACGGCGGAACGGGCGTCACACCCTTTGACCACCAGGCCCACCTTGAAGCGACTGAACTTAGGTAGGTAAACGGCCAAATTATTCTCACAGAAGGAGTTCCAGATCAGGCGATCCGTTTTTTCGGCGTTCCTCATGAATCTGGGCGTGGTTCGAAGTGGCAGGGTTCCTTCACCAAAACCAATGATGAGGTCCACCTCCTTCTTTGTTAGAAGCTCTCTGGCTATCTCTCTGATCTTTTGCTGAATCATCTTTCTCCCAGAAGTTCGGAGCCTTTCGGTATTCACTCCGAACTCTGAACTCCGAACTCATCACTTCTCTTCCTGAATTGCTTTGCAGGTCCCAATCTCCTGATATCCTGTGTTACTTCCTCAATGACCTGTGAGAACTTTCCTCCTTCTGCTGCGGAGACCCAGGAGAACTGGACACGGCCTACCTCAATACCGAGGTATTCAAGGAATCTTTTCAATGTCGCCGACTTCCTTCTCCCAACATAGTTTCCACTGAGATAATGGCAGTCTCCTGGGTGGCAGCCAGAGACCAGCACTCCGTCGATTCCACCCTGGAGGGCCTTGAGGACGAAAAGGGGGTTGATCCTTCCGGAGCAGGGGACACGGACCACCCGGATGTTCGGAGGATACTGGATCCTCGATGTTCCTGCAAGGTCTGCTCCAGCGTAAGAGCACCAGTTACATAAAAACGCCAGAATCTTTGGTTCCCAATTGGCTTCCATCAGAGACTCATTTCCTGTAGGTCTGTTGTAAATAAGAAATCCCAAATCCCGATATCCAAATTCCAAATAAGCACCAAGCTCCAATTCTCAAATCCCGAAACGAATGATGTTTTGAATTTTGGATTGTCGTAATTAAAAATTGTTTCGGATTTGTCATTTGGTGCTTGGAATTTGGTTATTATCCTCCCATGGCCAGTTCAGTAATCTGAGCCACAATCTCTTCGGTGGTGAAACCCTTCAAATCGACAGAACCTGACCGACAAGAGGCTGTACAGACACCGCATCCTTTACACAGGACTTTGTTGATCTGGGCCACCTCTTTTTCGCCGACAATGGTTCTTTTCCATACGATCTCAATCGCATTATACGGACAGAGGCTTTCACAGAGACCGCATCCGATACACTTTCTTTCATCAATTTCTGAGATGGTACCGATCGTCTCGAGGTGAGTCTTTGAAAGGAGAGTCAAGGCACGGGAAACGGCGGCATTGGCCTGAGACAGGCTCTCATCGATCGATTTGGGACCATGAGCCAGCCCGGCCAGAAAGATCCCGTCTGTGGCGAAATCGACGGGTCTCAGTTTCATGTGAGCCTCCAGGAAAAAACCATCTGCATTTAACGGGATCTTCAACATTTTTGACAAACCTTCATTTTCATGAGAGGCGATCACACCCGAGCTGAGGACCAGAAGATCGGTCTGGATGAGGAGATCATCGTGCAGGATGGGTTCATGGACAACCACATGAAGATCTCCTTCCCCCCTCTGGACTTGAGGCTCTCCCTCTGGATCATAACGGATAAAGAGGACTCCTGCCTCCCTCGCCATCTCATAATAATCCTCTTTGAACCCGTAAGTACGAATGTCCCGGTAGAGGATATAAATGTTGATCTCAGGATCGATCGATTTCAACATGAGGGCGTTCTTGACTGCCTCAGAACAGCAAATTCGGCTGCAGTACGGCCTTTCCTCATTTCTCGAACCGACACACTGGATCATGACCACGTTCTTGATAGCCATCTCCTTGAACGATTGAGGATGGAGCGCCATCTGCTTCTCCAGATCCATCTGAGTCATCACCCGTTCATCCAAACCGTAGAGGAATTCCCTTGGCCGGTATTCCTCAGCGCCTGTGGCGACGATGATGATTCCGTGGTCAAGATCGTTCACTTCGTTGCCGGATCGAACTCGGGTTTTAAAATTTCCAACAAATCCGGCCACCGTTTCGATCGTTGTCCCCGTCATAAGATGGATTTGCGGATCCTTCTCCACTTCTCTTGTCAGATGTTCTAAATGGAGTTGAACATCATTTCCATCGAGGGTGTAGTGAATCGACCTCGCCTTTCCTCCCGGGCGAGATTCTTTTTCAATCAGGTAGACTTCAAAGCCGGCCTGTGCAATCTTTTGGGCGGCGGTCATTCCTGTGAGGCCTGCTCCGATCACTAAGGCCTTGGGAACGATCTCAACCGTTTGGGTGGCAAGGGGCTCAAGGAGGGCGGCCTTGCCAATTGCCATCCTCACGAGATCCTTTGCCTTTTCCGTTGCCTCCTCAGGTTGCTGCATGTGGACCCAGGAGCACTGATCCCGAATATTGGCCATCTCGAAAAGATAACGGTTAAGGCCTGCCTCCTGAATCGTATCCTGAAACAACGGTTCATGTGTTCTCGGCGTACAGGAAGCGACCACGATTCGATTCAACTGATGTTCTTTAATTGCCTTTTTAATTACTTCCTGGGTATCCTGCGAACAGGTATAAAGATTTCCTTCTGCATAAACGACATGCGGCAATGTCCGGGCATATTCGACTACCGCTGGAACATTCACAACCCCTCCGATGTTGATCCCGCAGTGGCAGATGAAGGCTCCAATACGAGGGCCTTCAAAATTGACGTTTTTCTCTGGAACGTACTCTTTCTCGGTTACTAATGTTCCCCTTGAGGCGGCAAGAAGAGAAGAAGCCTCAGCAGCCGCTGCACTCGCCTGTGCCACGGTCTCAGGAACATCCTTTGGACCAGAGAAGACCCCGCTCACGAAGATTCCTGGCTTCGAGGTCTGGAGAGGATAAAACGTCGACGTTTTAGCAAAGCCGTAACGATTGAGGTCGATGCCAAATATTCTTGCTATCTCTTGATGGTCTCGAACCGGTTCGAGACCAACGGAAAGGACGACGAGGTCGAATTCCTCAAAGACCATCTCTCCCTCTTCGGTCTCATAATGGATGGTCAGGTTATTGGTCTCCGGTGTCTCCTTAAGATGGGAGACCCGAGATCGAATGTAACGGACGTTATAGTCCTTTTTTGCCCTTTCGATGTACTTATCAAAATCTTTCCCGTAGGCCCTCATATCCATAAAAAAAATGGTGGTTTCCATCTCGGGGGCGTGTTCTTTAGCGATGACTGCCTCTTTCGTGGCATACATACAGCAGACAGACGAGCAGTAACCTTTTCCAATGTGAGGATCCCTCGACCCCACACACTGGATCCAGGCCACCCTCTTAGGGTGTTTGCCATCAGAGGGCCTCAGAACCTGGCCTTTGAAAGGACCTGAGGCTGAGAGAAATCGCTCGAATTCGATGCTCGAAACCACATTGGGAAACCTGCCGTAACCGTATTCGGACTTTAAAGATGGCGTAAACTCGTCGAACCCCGGGGAGAGGATGATCGAGCCCACTTCAATCTCCAACTTTTCGTCCCCATCCTGATGGTCGATGGCTTTCGCCTCACAAGCCTTGATGCATTCCATGCACTCTGAACACCCACCACACTGGAGGCAACGCTTTGCCTCCTCCACTGCTTCTTCTACACTGAGGGTCGGTTCAAGGGGCTTGACCATATCGGGTGGGACCGTCCTCTCTTCCCTGACGGCCTCGGGAAGAAGAGTTCGTAAAGGTGAGATCTGACCTCCTTCAGATTCTCTTCCTTGAATCAACTCTTCCCCGCGAAGGTATCGATCGATCGAAATGGCTCCCTTCCTTCCGTGCGCCATCGACTCAACAATCGTCCCCGGACCGATCACAACGTCTCCCCCTGCAAAAACTCCTTTAAGGCTTGTTTCGAGGGAGATGGGATCGACGCGAATGGTTCCCCATCGCGTTCTCTTCAACCCTTTAAAGGCATGCATTATCGATTCTGCACCCGCAACGCCAGCAGCAATAAAAATCGCATCAAAGGATTTTTGGAGAGCATCGCACGAGATGTCCTTTCCAACGCTCTTGTTAAGATGGACGGTTATCCCCATCTTGTCGAGGATGGAGAGGTCCTTTTCCACCACTTGCCTCGGCAGACGATAAGGGGGAAAGCCATTGGTGAGAAGACCACCCAACCTATTTTGGGATTCGAAAATTGCCACGTTATAGCCCATTTTTCTTAAATCGTAAGCTGCTGTGAGTCCTGATGGGCCTGACCCGATAATCGCAACGTTCTCCCCCTTCTCTTCGGAAAGAGCGAATTCAAACTCAGATTCCTCAACGTGGTCTACAAGGAACTTTTTTAGATTGCAGATGGAGATAGGCCGGTCCTCTTCCATCCTCTTACATTCTTTCTCACAAGGATGAGAGCAGGCATAGGCGAGAATTCCAGGAAACGGAAGTTTTTCCCTGACGAGGGCAAGGGCTTCCTTAAACTTGCCCGCTGTAATGAGGGCGATGTATCCTTGGGCGTTCACATGGAGAGGACAAGCAGCCCGGCAGGGAGGGGTCCCTCTCTTCTCAATACCGTAAGCACTTGGCATGGCCTGGGCAAAGAGTTGGTAGACGGCGGCTCGGGTGACGAGGCCTTGTTCGTAGTCATTGGGTATCTTAACAGGGCAGACCTTTGCACAGTCCCCGCATGCCTTACAGTCTTCGATGTTCACATAGCGAGCCTTCTTATGGATGTGGACTCTAAAATGTCCAGGCTCCCCTTCAACCTTTTCCGCCCTTGCATTGGTTAGAATCTCGATATTCCGATGTCGGCCCGCATCGACCAGTTTCGGGGACATGATGCACATGGAGCAGTCATTGGTGGGGAAGGTCTTGTCGAGCTGGGCCATGGTTCCCCCAATGCTCAGGTTCTTTTCCAAGAGGTAGACTTTAAAACCCGATTCAGCAAGGTCTAATGAAGTCTGAATCCCGCCAATTCCTGCACCGACGACTAAAACAGCACCGATTGGGTTCTTCGAAGAGGATGGGGATAGCTGGCTCATTTCAACCTGCCCCCTTGTTCATCTTAATGTTGTTGGATAGCAATAAGCGGACAGGCATGCTTCCAAAGTTTTCCAAAGCGGCTGCAATAGGATTTTTATGGGGAACACTCCCTTTCACAAAAAGCGGTCTTTGGAAATTGTTTAGAAATCCGTGATGCGTTCTGTCAAGGTGGCCGCTGTAAAACTTTTTCAGCATACCTCTCCGCCTTTTCTATGATTTTTTTGCAACGATTGGGTTAATCTTCTTCAACAGTTCGGTTGGCCTCACCCGGTTCATCTTCATTCCCAATTCGTCCTGGCCGATTCCCATCGCCAATCCCAAGAGTTGAGGATAGAACAAGATGGGCAGCTTATACTCCTTTCCATAAACCTTTTCAATTTTCCGTTGATTTGATTCGTACATAATATTGCAGAAAGGACAAAGAAGGATCATGGCATCGGCCTGATGAGACCGGATATGTTCTAATTTGCCTTGGGCCATTGCTAAGGCTACTTCCTCGTCGAAGGCCAACACCCCTCCACCGCAGCACTGGAGTCTATTTTCGTAGAAGATCGATTTGGCCCCACTGACTTCAATCAGTTGATCCAGACTTCTTGGATTTTCCGGATCCTCCACCCTCCTGTAAATGCTGGATGGTTTGGTGTAGTGGCATCCGTAATGGGGAGCAAGATGAAGGGAAGAGAGATCGACCTGGATCTCTGCTGCAATCCTCTTTTCCCCTACCTCCTGTTGTAAGACCCGAATAAAATGAGTTACCTGGACTCCTCCCCCATACCGTTTTCCCAACCATTGGAAGAGGTCATCATTGATCCTTTTACGGAGCATTTCGTCTTCTTGGATCTCATGATTGGCCTCGGTAAGGGCACCGCAACAGGCACTGCACAGGGTACAGAGGGGAAGCCCTTTTTCCTCGGCAAGGGCCAGATTACGCGCTGCCATTAGGAGGTAAGCATAATGGTTCACCGATTTGATCGGGTAACCGCAGCAACAGAATTGAGGAATGTCAGAGAGATGAATCCCCAGTCTTTCCGCCACCTTCCTGGCTGACATCTCATAATTGACGGCCCTGACCGGAACGGTGCATCCGAGAAATAAAGTATATTGAGGATTGGGAGGACTATTCTTCAATCTTTTCTTCACGATGAAACCCCAATTTTTCTAAGATCTTCTTTACATCTTCCGTCTTTCCCTCAAGGAGCGGAAGATCTAATTCCTTCCTCTTCTCATTCTCAAAATCAGCAACCTCTAACAAACGGCCGAAGGAGGAAAGAAGCTCCAACTGTATCTTCATCGATGGAGGAAGGTAACCTTCTCTTACAGCAATGTTCTTGATGGCGTTCATCAATTCAGGAATTTTGACATCTTGAGGGCATCTCTCAAAACAGGTATAGCAAGAAGAACATAGCCAGATAAATTGACTGGAGAGAACCTCCTTTTTCATACCGAATAGGGCCATCCTTATGATTCGCCGCGGGTTATATCGGTCGGTGACTTCCCTGACCGGACAACCCGCCGTACAGGTGCCACAGGAAAAACACCTCCTGATGTGTTCTCCCCCTGGTTCTTGACCAATGAGAAATTTAAAATTAGGATCGAGTGTTTTGGAATGGATCATAAGAAACTCAATTTATCGACCTTTACAAAAGAGATACGCCTCTCACCGATGATTGGACATGGGTGAGGGGCCGTGATCACCCCCAAAACAGAGCCTGAAGAGTATTCCACCTTCATTCTCAGGGATCGGCCCTCCTCGGTAGAGACTTGAACGATCTCTCCCTCTTCGATCTTAAGGCGTTGGGCATCCTCAGGGTTCATCTCCAGATGGGGTTCTTCAGAGACCTTTTTCAACGTATCACTCTTCAAACTGAGAAGACCGGACCGAAACAGAGAGGGCCTTTGAATCAACTGGAAAGGATAACCCTCTGGAATAGGATCAACCCTCTTCCCCTCCACAGGGATCAGCTTCGCCTTTCTCCCTCCAAAACCCTCCGAATAAAGATATGAAAGACCCTTCGGCCATTGTTCCCCATCCTCAATATCTTTGTACTGAGCAACACAACGACCCATCTCCTCAAGGATCGCCTCAGGCGTCTCCCCCCCTGCCGAACACTCCAGAAGCTTTAAGAGTTGAAGAAAGATGTCAAAATCGGATTTCGACCGACCCCGGGGCAAACGAAGGGGATTCAACCTCTGAACCCTTCTCTCCAGATTCGTATAGGTCCCTGTCTTCTCCACAAAAGAACAGACCGGCAACACCACTTTCGCCACCTTCGCCGTCTCCGTCATAAAGAGGTCCTGAACGATGAGAAGCGGTAACTTCTCCAAGGCCTTTCTCCGTGGATCGAAATCGGCAGAACTCATCAGCGGATCCTCCCCCACCAGGTAAAGGGCCCTGAGCTTCCCCTCTTGCCCCGCCTCCTGAAAGAGGTCTCTTCCTTCTCCGTCTGAGAAGATCCCCATATCGATCGCCCCTTGACTGTTGCACTTCTCCAAAAGAAGAACAATCCCCGAGGACTCCTTGCCCACATGGCCGCTGATCAGGGCAAGGTTGGAAGAGGCAATCGCCACCTCTTGGGGCTCCAGGTGGGACCAAAGACCAGACCCGATCAGGATCATCGCCCTCTTGGCACGAGCAAAGGCTCGGGCCGCCTTCTGCACCTCAGCCTTAACCTCAACCTGCTTCTCCCTCAGCCCCTCGATCCCCTCGGTCTTCTCCTCAATAAACCTCTTATCCTCCAAACCCTCCCGGAGGATCGTCTGGATCATCCCATTGAGGAGGGTGACCTCCTCCCCAGGCCTCCCCAAAAGAGAGATGGCGGAAGGAGAAAGCGGAGAGATCTGAGTCGCCCTGCTCAAACCGATATCATAGCTCCCCAAGACAATCAGCTGCGCCCGGTTGCGCCGAATCGCTAAATGGATCTCATTCTTGACGATCGGATGGGTCTCGGCAGGATCCACCCCAATCACCAAAAGACAGTCGGCCCCACGAATCTCTCGAATCGAGTTGGTCGAGGCCCCCACCCCCAAGGTCTTGGCCAAACCCTCGGTCAACCCAAAATCCATCCCACCACCACGATAGACGATCTGACTCGTCCCCAGGGCCCCCCGAAAGAGTCTCCCAAAGAGATGGTATTCCTCATTGGTCAATCGACGGCTGACCATGGACCCAATGGCCTCTGGACCGAATTGATCTTTGATCGCTTCGAGCTGCTGCGCCACAAATCCGAGGGCCTCCTCCCAGGAAACCTCCTGGAATGCCCCATTGACCCTCAGAAGGGGAGCTCCAATCCTTTCCGGATGGTCGATGAAGTCCCAACCGAAGCGGCCCTTGACACAGAGGTTTCCATCGCTCGGCCCTTTCCCGGGATCGGAGAAGACCCTCTTGATCTGTCCCTCCTTGGAGCCTATGGTCAGCAGGCATCCACATCCACAGTAAGGGCAGGGGGTGGTCGTCTCCCGAAGCTCCCAGACCTTGGTCGTATAGTCGAAGCAGTCGCTGGTGATGGCCCCCACGGGGCAGGTGTCGAGGCACTGGCCACAGAATTCGCACTGGATGGGCCGGTGGAAGTCTGTATCGATGGCTGTCTTGATCCCCCGTCGGGTGAAGGAGAGCTCTCCAACCCCCTGAACCTCATCACAGATGCGAGCACATCGGCCACAGAGGATGCATTTATTCGGATCTCTCTGAAGAAGAGGAGAAAAATCATCCAAAGGAAAAGTTATCCGCTCCCAAGGCAGGCGTGTTTCCTCCACTCCATATTCATAGACCAGAGTTTGAAGAACACATTCCCCTTCCTTCTCACACCATGGACAGATCATGGGGTGGTTGAGCAGGATGAACTGAAGCTGGAGTCTTCTGGATTTAAAAATTTGAGGGGATTGGGTGAGGATCTCCATTCCTTCTTTGGCAGGGGTGAAACAGGATGGCAGGAGCTCAGATTTTCCTCTCTCCTGAACAACGCAGATGCAGCAGGCACCTAACGGGGTGAGTCTTCGGTCTTGACAGAGGGTAGGGATTCGGATGCCACCGGATTGAGCAGCCTCGAGAATCGTCCTCCCCCTCTCAACCTCCACCGGCATACCATCAATCGTCAGCTTGATTTGGTTTGCCATGATATACTGAACTTGGAATAATGGAATATTGGAATACTGGGTTCAAATCTCGTTAGCTGGATCTTTTCTTTAACATTATCCCATCATTCCATTGTTCCAGTATTCCTTTCCTCATTCGATCGCCTTAAACTTACAGGCCTGGATACAGGATCGACAGCGAATGCACTTTTCTGCATCAATGACCGCAGGAGTCTTCTTCTCCCAAACGATCGCCTCTGTTGGGCATGCCTTCTTGCAGAGGCCACACATCTTGCACCTCTCCGGATCGACCCGAAATCGAATCAGATCCACACAGACCAGAGACGGACACCGTCTCTCCTGGATGTGGGCTTCATATTCACTCCGAAAATAACGAATCGTGGAGAGCACGGGGTTGGGAGCCGTCTTCCCCAGACCGCAGCGGGACGTCTCTTTAATATGTTCGCCCAGCCGTTTCAGGAGATCGATATCTTCCATCGCACCTTGACCGGTGACGATTCGGTTCAGGATATTGAGCATTATCTTCATTCCCACCCGGCAGGGAACACACTTTCCGCAGGATTCATCGACAGAGAATTCGGTGAAGAACCGGGCCGTATCGACCATGCAGGTCGAATCGTTCATGACGACCAGGCCGCCGGAGCCCATCATGGCTCCTGCCTCATCGAGGGAGTCGAAATCGACCTCAGTATCTAAAAGGGAGGCAGGAAGGCACGCCCCAGAAGGTCCTCCGATCTGAACGGCCTTGAAATCTCTTTTCTCAGGAATCCCATCTCCAATATCGTAGACAATGGTTCGCAGCGTTGTTCCCATGGGAACCTCGACCAGACCCACATTCTTCACCGTGCCCGCTAAGGCGAAGACTTTCGTCCCCTTCGATCCTTTTGTCCCGACAGAGGCAAACCATTTTCCTCCATTTCGAATGATCGCCGGGACATTGGCGAAGGTCTCCACATTGTTCAGAACCGTTGGCTGCCCCCAGAGACCAGCCTCTGTGGAGCGGGGAGGTTTCACTCGAGGCATTCCACGTTTCCCCTCTAAAGAGTACATCAGTGCTGTGGATTCTCCACAGACAAAGGCCCCGGCTCCCGGATAGATACTGATATCAAAATCGAAACCGGACCCCAGGATGTTCCTTCCTATCAGCCCATAGTTTTTGGCCTGTTCGATGGCAATGTTGAGCCGGTGTATCGCCAGAGGATATTCTGCCCTCACATAAATGTATCCCTGGTGTGAGTCAAGGGCGTAAGCGCAGATGATCATTCCTTCTAACACAGCATGAGGGTCGGATTCCAAAAGGGAACGATCCATAAAGGCACCTGGGTCTCCCTCATCACCATTGCAAATGATATATTTCGGGAAAGAGGAATACCGCCTTCCTTCCATCCACTTCGAACCGGTTGGGAAGCCCGCCCCCCCCGCCCTCGAAGTCCTGAGATCTTTACCTCTTCGATCACTGCCTCAGGGCTCATGGACGTCAAAACTTTGGCCAGGCCAAAATAGGCCCCTTTTGCAATCGCCTCGTCGATATTCTCTGCATCGATCAGGCCTCTATTTCTCAGTGCCCAAAGGGTTTGGTGGCTGAAGAAGGAGATATCCTGCAATCTCGGGATCTTTTCGAAAAAGGAGGACAATGGAGTTTCCCCTTCATCATCGATGGCCAGTACATAGGATTCAATAATTTCTCCATTCAGGATGTGGCGATCAAAAATTTCTTGGACCTTTTCTTCGTTCAGATCACAATATTTCACAGAGGGAAGTCCTCTGGATTTAATGGTGACCATGGGTTCGCGACTGCAAAGTCCTGCACATCCGGACCGGATGATCTTGATGTCCTCAATTCCTTTCTCCTTCATCTCTCGAGAAATCAAGGTATGAAGCTTCGTTGCGCCTGCAGCGATTCCACAGGTCCCCATATGGAAATTGATCTTGGCCCGATATCTTCCTTCCCGGAGAGAAAGATCGCGTGTAACCCTTCCCTTGATTTTTTCTAAATCCTCTGTTTTCAATATCTGCATTGGTTACTCATAAGTTTGGATGATTCGGATAGACTCAGAAAGCTCCACCAAGGTCTGCGTCTTTTCGTCGATGATCGTACATGGAGCTAAGGTATAACACCCAAGTCACCGATCCATTCCCGATGAAAACTTTGGATCCGCTGTAATCCCTCCGACCTTCAGGCTCAGTTCATGATCAATTCTTTCGAGAATCTGTTTACTCTCTTTTGTATAGCGGGGCTTTCCAAGTTGTGTATGGGAGGTCGTTCCCCTTGGAGCGAACGTGAAAAAGGCATCGGACGAGAGAACACCTTCAATTTTAGAGGCGGAGAAGTGAAGACCCCCTTTCAATTTTCTCTGTACCTATTTGGGAAGGCAGCCAAATATATGCTGGCTCCCCTTGAGGACAGGGATGAGACATCCGTTGCCGAAGGTTCCGCTCCGTCCATTCCCTGAAGATTTCGCGGTATCCTCATCAGAACTTTTTGATATATATATAAAGCATATGGCGTAATTTGGTCAAGTCTCCCCGTTTAGACTTCCGCAAATTTTGGAAAATGATTATGCAGTATCTTTTCCTTTCCATCCATTCTGGAAGCCAATTTTTTTAGAATGCTCTCCCGGGATGCTGCCCCCCATTTTTTACTTTTGGTCCTCTTTTGCACGCATCCAATAACCCGGTTTTAAAAAGGTATTAGCTCTTGACAAGGTGTCCTTTAATGGGTGATCCTATTACAAACAAGCGGCCCTCTCAACTGAAGGAAGACTTTTATGGCTCCGAAATCTATCGATCATACAATGGACCAATTAGATAGAGACCTTCTCGAAGCGATCGTTGATAATCCATATGAGTGTCCTATTATCATTGACACGAAGGGGATTATCCGCTTCATAAGCCACTATAGTAAGGAATTGATAGGGGTTGATCCTGTCACGGCAATAGGTCGGCATGTTAAAGAGGTCATCAAAGAGACGAATTTGCACGAGGTTGTGGAGACGGGTAGGGCGAAGATTGGAGAAACCCTCTTCATTGGCGGAAGGCTACAAATTATTTCAAGAATCCCGTTGAGAAATCGGGAAGGGAAGATTATTGGCGCTGTCGGTAAGGCAATGCTTCATCATGAGTCAAAAGTGATGGAAATTCAGAGGCGTCTCGATGTGCTCAACAGCAAGCTCAAATATTACAAAGATGAAATCAAGAGCCTGAAGGGACCCAGAGTCCTTATCGGCCAATCCGATCTGATTCAAAGGGTGAAGAAGTTAGCCTTGCAGGTCAGCGGCAGTGATTTTCCGGTTCTGATCACTGGAGAATCAGGGACCGGCAAAGAAACGATTGCCTATTATATCCATAGAAACAGCAAGCGGGCAGACGGTCCTTTCATCAGAGTTAATTGTTCAGCCATCCCCCCGGAATTGATCGAGAGCGAGCTTTTTGGCTACGAGGGAGGCGCGTTTACAGGGGCTCGGGCTCAGGGAAAACCGGGAAAATTTGAGCTTGCAAACAACGGAACCATTCTCCTTGATGAAATCGGCGACATGCCTCTGTCCATGCAAGCAAAACTTCTGAGAATCCTTCAGGAACAAGAGTTGGAGCGTATAGGCGGGACCACAACGATCAATCTTGACTACAGGCTTATCACATCTACAAACAAGAATCTCCAGGAGATGATGGAAAAAGGGATTTTCCGTGAGGATCTTTATTATCGCATCAACTCCTTCCACATCCATGCACCGGACCTCCGAAGTATCCGGGAAGATATTCCCGTTATTGCCCGTCACCTGATGTCTCTCTTAAATCAAGAGATCGGGTCTTACCCTACAGACATATCTGATGAGGCCATGGAAATGCTCAAGAGATATCATTGGCCGGGGAATGTCCGGGAATTGAGAAATGTTCTTGAGAGGGGGCTGATCATGGCAGGGGGTGAACATCTCAAACCGGAACATCTTCCGGCGTGGATTACGAGATTTGAGAAGATAAACGATGGTTTTATCGGCCCCCATGATTCTTTACGAGAGACACTGGCGGACGTGGAAAGGCAGATCATCGTGGACACCCTGCGATCCGTGGGGGGTAAGAAAATAAAAGCAGCGAAAATTCTGGGAATCCACAGATCCTCGCTTTACGAAAAAATGAAACAGCATAACGTCTTGTAAATAAGACATGTCCAGAATTACAGACATAATATAAATTAGATAACTAATCAATTAGTTACCATATCTTACTTCTATTGTTTTGTCCTGATTTCTCGACATATGCTTTTTCCCTTGAGTGACTCTTCTATAATCCCACATTAATAATAATAAATAATATCAAATAGTTATATTTTATTATGCGGGTGGCACGGTCCTTGCTTAGGAGAAAACGAGGATGTTTGCTTTGAGTAAAGTGCATTTTTAGTGATTAGTTTTTTTGTATGTGCTTGTAATTAGAAGATAATTTTAACAGTATGGTAACATGCTCATTGGTGGTACAGTTACGGTGATTAAAACAGCATACATGTTCAGCCAAATGCGACGTAAACCGGTCATGTTAAGTACCACTGACTGGCATAATTACACTTTGGAAGTTTGTTATATTTCATGCCACCTTTCTACACTGCTGGTGGCTAAATAGTACTTCATCCAATCTAAGAAAGGAGAGAGGAGGTCATATCATGGAATTCAGACTGAGTACAGAGCAGGAACTATGGAAGAACACGGTGAGGGAGTTTGCTAAGGCCGAATTGGAGCCCATTGCACGGAAGATTGACGAGGAATGGGAGAGAATCCCCCATGAGCTCGTCAAGAAAATGGCTGGCCTTGGGATCTTCGGTGTGACCATTCCTGAGGAGTATGGCGGAACAGCTGTACCTGGTGAGACGATGCAGTACGCCAGAATTACGATTCACGAGATTGCAAGGGGTGAGTTGAGCATGTCGGTGCCTGTATACACGCTGCTGTGCATTGGATGGGCATTTATGCTCTCTCAGTATGGCACCAAGGAGGCGAAGGAAGAGATATTACCTAAAGTTGCTACAGGCGAATGGTTCTTAGGAATCAATACGACCGAGCCTGGTGGCGGTTCCGACTTAGCCAACATTAAGACCTGGGCCAAGAGCGAAAAGGACAAATTCATTGTCAATGGTGAGAAGGCCTATATCAGTGGTGTGAGGGAGTCTAATGAGTGGGGCGGCGGTCACCTGACCCTCTTTAAGTCCGATCCGGCGAAAGGTTACAAGGGATCAACCTTTGCCTATTTTCCGGCCAAAGCTCCGGGCACAACCTTTACCGTTTATAAAGATATGGGGCGTATGGGGCTTTCCACCGGTGGTTTTGTTTACAAAAACGTCGAGATTCCGAAAAAATACATTCTTGGTGAAGAAGGCAAAGGGTTCTATATCAACATGGAAGGTTTCAACGCCGCCCGAGTATTAGTGTCAGCCGCTTGCCTGGGAGGAGCTGAGAAGTGCCTGGAAATCGGCCGGGACTACACCAAGCAGAGGATCATCTTCGGCCGGCCTCTGTCGAGCTTTGAGGGGATTTCCTTCGAGATCGCGGATGACTATTCCAAGTTGGAGATGCTGAAGCTGATGCTTCAGAAGGGGACCTGGATGATCGACAATTTTTATGAAGATCGGTCCAGCTTTACCAAGGAAGAAATCAACCGGACGATCTCTGTCTGCAAGGCCAATTCGCCGATGCTTGCTGTTGATATCGCGAAACATGCCATGATGTACCACGGCGGTTTTGGTTATACCAAGGACACACCGCTTGAGATGGCTCTGAGAGGTGCGATGTCCTATGTCGTAGGAGCGGAAGGCGGCTATCACGTTCAAAAGATCATCATCGCCCGTGACTACATTGGGGACGAGGGAGTACCCTATCGCGGGACTCAGGTAGGACATTAATACTTTCTGATTCACTTATTTCATTGAACTAACCAGAGGAAATCCTCTCATGAGGATTTCCTCTGCAACTTATGGCTGCATTTGAATCTATCTGGAAAAAGGCAAAGGACTGGCTTAATCATCGTTGGAACTTTGACCTTTTTTCGGAACAAGCACTTCCATTACCCAATAGAAGTATACTCCTAAGCCGTCGAAACGATGATGATGTGGATGGACAGAAAGGAGGTTAGAACGTGAACATTGTGGTTTGCTTGAAGCAGATTCCTGATCTGGTATATATCAGAGTAAAAGATCGAAAACCTATTCTGGAAGGAGCACCATTAATCTTTGGAGAAATGGACAGAAGCGCCCTCGAAGAGGCAGTAAGAATCAAGGAAAAAGTTGAGGGGACGAAGGTGATCGCAATGGCGATGGGCGGAGCCAAGCTGAAGGAAGGCATCAAAGGGGTTTTGGCCATCGGAGCCGATGAAGCCGTGCTGTTGACAGATCCCCTTTTCGCCAATTCCGACACCGCAGCCACAGCCAAGGGGCTAGCCAAAGCCATCGAGAAGATCGGGGGATATGATCTCATCATCTGTGGGGAGGGATCCACAGATAATTACTCCGGTCAGGTTGGGCCGAGGTTGGCAGAGCTCCTCAACCTTCCACAGATCACTTATGTTCGTAAGCTGGAAATCAATGGCAATAAGATCAGAGCCGTGCGCAACATGGAAGAGAGCTTTGAGGTCGTGGAGACGGAAATGCCAGCCCTGGTGACAGTGGCCAATGAGATCAATCAGCCACGATTGGCTTTACTAAAAGACATTTTAAAGGCAGGGCGAAAGCCTGTTAAAGAATTAAAGGCAACAGACCTTGGGCTTTCTGGCGATGAGGTCGGGGTGAAAGGGTCGGTTGGGGAGATCGTTAGTAACCTTGCTCCGGAACAAGCAAGAAAGCAAGTGGTCTTTGAAGGTGACCTAAAAGATGTGGTCGAAAACTTGGTTAACGCCCTCACAAAAGAAGGGGTACTTGGGAGGTAATCATGGCCGAGCTATTGGTATTCTCCGAAAAAGATGATCTTGCCTTTGAACTGGTTTCTAAGGGCAAGGAGTTGAGCGCTGCATTGAATATGGGATTGGCCGCCGTGGTGGTGGGTGAAAGGGCAGGCGCAAGGATCGATGACTATTTTGCTTACGGGGCGCAGAGGGTTTATGTGGTGGAAAATCCGGCCTTAGCTGATTTCCACGCAGAGTCCTTCGCCGAAGCTCTTTACCAGATCGCAGAGAAAAACGATGCCCAGGTTCTATTGGTGGCCTCTACCAAACGGGGCAAGGAATTGGCTCCCAGGGTTGCTCAGAAGCTAAGAGCAGGCTGCATCACGGATGCCACGGGGGTGGAACTGAAGGACGGAAACTTTCTGGTCAGCCGATATGCTCTGGGCGGAAATACCGTGGCCGCCGAGATTATCAAGACTCCCCATAAGGTGATGGCTATCATGCCCAAGACCTTTGAGCTGGGGCCAAAAGAGACAAAGAAAGGCGAAGTTGTCAAAGCAGACCTAAACCTGAAAATGCCACGGACCCGAATCGTCGAGCGGCAGGAAAAGGTAGGAGAGAAAGTTAACCTTGAGGATGCGGAGGTGTTGGTCTGTATCGGCAGGGGCCTGGAGAAGAAGGAAGATCTCGCGATCATCGAGAATTTTGCAAAAGCGCTCGGTGCCGAGATCGGTTGCACCAAGTCATTGTGCACTGACTACCAGTGGCTCTCGGAAGAGCGACTGGTTGGGCTTTCAGGCAAGAAGACCGGTCCCCGAATGGTCATCTCTGTGGGCATCTCAGGCCAGATTCAGTACACCGTCGGCATTCGGGATGCTCGCATAACAGTCGCTATCAACAAAGACAATCAGGCCCCGATCTTTGCCCTGTCCGATTACGGGATCGTAGGGAATCTGTACGATGTGGTACCCCTGCTCACAGAGAAACTTAAGAGTCTGTGAGGAGCGTGCCGGTTCAATTCAAAATACTGCCCTGCCGATATTGACAGTACCTTCAGGACCTGCGCAAAAGGCCTTTGAGGATAGTCGATTCTGCTTTTCAGTGGTTCCCCCGAAATTCTCGAAAAGGAGAAGGCGTACGATCGAAAATGTAAGTTAGATAAAGGGAATCGGATAGAAACTTATAGGAATTCATGCGAAAGAGACTTGTTATTCAAATATTTTTATAGTATAAAGCTATCAAAAAGGAAGGGGGGATCTTGAAAATGGAAATCGAAGGGTATCTTTTTCCGGATGATTTGTATTATCACAAAGAGCATTTCTGGGCCAGACTTGAAGGAGACATTGTCACAGTGGGCGCAAGTGATTTTGCCCAAAAATTAGCAGGTCAGATCGTTTATGTCGAATTGCCCCCCACCGGCAGGACTGTTGAGCAAGGAAAACCCTGTGGTTCCATGGAATCTGGCAAATGGGTGGGGAGGATTTATGCCCCCGTCTCCGGAAAAGTGGAATCCTCCAATCAGGATCTTGAAGATTCTCCTGAATTGATGAATGATAGCCCCTATGAGAAAGGGTGGATATTTAAAATCAAATCGTCCAACCTCCAGGAAGAGCTCAAGAATTTGATGAAGATAGACAGCATGAGAGAGTTTATAAAATCTGAGATGGAGCGAGTTAAAAAGATGAAGGAGTAGGAAGACCCGCCATACCCATACTATCTCTGGCCTCACTCCAAGTCTGTTGGATTGAGCCCAAGGAAAAGGCCAATCCTATAGAGGGGAAGGTTAACGAGTTTAAGAATCAATCTTCAATCCCAAATAGACTAAGGCGTGATTGATTACAAATAGAGCCGGGTAGGAAGCGGCATCAATTTGGACCTTTCAAGACTGTCCGCAAAACAATTATTAGACATCAACGGTTGTCCCTGCTGTGGTGAATGCCTCTGCTACTGCTATGGATAAACATCTCACCTTCTATGCCATGTTTATTCCTTCGGTCATCCTCTTTCTTTGGGGAATGTCGTTTCGAATCAGTGTTTATCTCCAGGGGACCTTAGAAGGGGCCGAGAATGCTACTCCTGGGGAAAAGTTGAAGATACTTCTCAATAGGGGCTGGAAGGAGTTCTGGGCTCAGCCAGGTTGGTATATCAAAGTTCTCATCAGTGATGTCATCTTTCACAAAAAACTCTTTGGCCAATCCCTCTATCGCTGGCTTAGCCATACCCTTCTGGTCTTCGGCTTTATCGCCACGTTTATCGTCGACATGATCAAAGGATTTACCACGGGGTATCTCGTCGAATGGAGTCATACCTTCCCGCTTTTATCTTTTGCCCATACTTTTGAAACAGGGGCGATTCGGCCTTTTCTCGACTTTTTTCTCGAGTTATTCAGCTTCCTCATCCTGATCGGTTGTATATTGGCCATCGTCCGCCGTTTTATACTCCGGCCGAATCAATTGAGGACAGAAGAGGAAGATATCGTCACCCTGATTTTCATTCTCTTCTTAGAGATTTCCGGTTACTTCATCGAAGGATACCGGATTGCACACCCCGAGGTGGTGGCTTCCAAAGTCTACATGGCCAATTTTACGCCGGCAAGTGCCAATAACTGGATTTCGTTTGGAGGATATTTTTTGTCCCAATTTTTAAGGGAAATCAAAATAGATGCCAACTTTCTCTGGTACTTTCACGTTGTCCCATGTCTTGTCTGGTTCGTATACATCCCTCATTCTAAGCTCCTTCATATCTTCACCTCTTCTGTCACGGTACTTGCCGACAAGTCGAAAGAGAAAAGCATCTCTCAAAAAAAATATTGTCTCATGTAAGGAGGTTCCAAAGGGCTTGCCCAAAAACTTCTCCTTGACAAAAAAATCCAATATTGATAAGGAATGTGTATAAAATCACAAATGATTAATCCTCCCTTTTCCCCTCTTTATCAAAAGAGGGGGTTGGGTGGATTAAGAAAGGGGTGGACCTATGACAATTAGTAAATGGATGACGGCTGGAACAGTTCTTAAGATGATGGCAACGCAATATCCTGATAAACCAGGGGCTGGGGATAAGTTTAGGAAGATGACCTTCAAAGAATGGAACGATAGGAGTTGTCGGTTAGCCAACGCATTAACCAAAATGGGGATTAAAAAGGGAGAACGGTTTGCCATCTTGGCATACAACTGCGTTGAGTGGATGGAGATTTACGCGGCGGCTGCAAAAGCTGGCCTCGTTACCGTCCCAATTATGTTTCGCCTTGCGCCTCCTGAAATGGAGTATGTTGTGAACCATTCAGAATCTAAGGCTTTTTTAGTTTCAAAGGATTTTATTCCAATGGTCAATTCTATTCGTAATAAACTCCCTTCTATCCCGCCGGAAAATTATGTTTACTGGGGAGATGATCCGACACCGGAGGGTTACCGATCTTATGAAAAACTTATTGCAGAAGCCTCACCCAAGGAACCTGATGTGGTGGTCGACGGAGACGATGTCTGGAATCTTATGTATACCTCTGGAACCACTGGCAAACCGAAAGGGGTTGTCAGAACTCATGAGAACAATCTCTCCCAATACGTTCTAAATGCGATGAATACGGGCATCAGGCCGGATGATTGTGTGATGCTCGTCATGCCCATGTGCCACATTAATTCAATTTTTTATTCATTTACCTATACCTATTGTAGCGCAAGGGTTTTCGTCTATAACATGGTTAGTTTTGATCCCGTCGATCTATTAAAGACCATTGAAAAAGAGAGGGTTACTTTTACATCGCTCGTCCCTACCCATTACATTATGATGCTCTCTCTTCCAGATGAGGTTAAAAAGAAAATCGATGTGAGTTCAATGCGGCAACTATTGATCTCATCGGCCCCTGCCCGGAAAGATACCAAAATGGCCATCATGGATTATTTCAAGAACGCAGAACTCTGGGAAGCCTATGGTTCAACAGAAGCCGGTCTGGTAACACTCCTCAGACCCGAAGAGCAATTTAAGAAGTTGGGCTCCATTGGAAGGGAGATCTGGGGATCAGATCGAATCAAGATCTTAGATGAGAATGGCAAAGCGGTGCCGGATGGACAGGTGGGAGAGCTTTATTCACGGACCCCCCATGTCTTTAAAGAATATTGGAAGGATCCGGAAAAGACGAAATCGGTTTTCCAGGGAGAGTGGTTCTCGGCAGGGGATATGGCTTACCGGGACCCAGATGGGTATTATGTCTTGGTGGATAGAAAGGCGAATATGATCATCAGCGGAGGCGAGAATATCTTCCCTTCAGAGGTAGAAAATCTTTTGGGATCCCATCCTGCCGTTAAATATGTGGCAGTGATCGGAGTCCCCCATGCAAAATGGGGAGAATCAGTGAAGGCGATCGTGACCCTCCATGCGGGAAAAACGGTTACGGAGAAGGAACTCATTGACCAGTGCAGAGGAAAGATCGCGGGATATAAGATTCCCAAATCCGTCGATTTCATCAAGGATGAAGAGATGCCCATGACCCCGACCGGGAAAATCCTCCATCGTATTTTGAGGGAGAAATACGGGAAATGGAGTGATGTGAAATAGGGTTTCTGTTAGAAGAAAAAGCTTATTAAATTTGGAAACCAATTTAAGGGCGGATCTTTCAGATCCGCCCTTAAATTTCTGGCTCCCCACTTTTTCTTTCCCAACCAGCGGGGCGAGGATGGGGAGGGAAATTTTTTCTTGCAAAATCTCTCAGGATGGGCTAATATTTCCGTTTAACAGATACCAAGGGTGAAGGTAAGCCCTTGGTATCATTTTGTTGTCAGGCTGTATGCCTTTGAGACAAGGAGAATAATCAGGAGTTTTTTATAATGAAGAATTTAAGGTGGAAACTCATCCTCTATGCGGCGGTCACCATTTTCGCCGTTCTTCTTCTCCTTCCGACCGTGATTTCTCAGTTGCCTCCATGGTTCACTAAAATCATTCCAACAGACAAGATCCACCTGGGTCTCGATCTCCAGGGAGGCATGTATCTCCTCCTGGGTGTGGAAGGGGAGAAAGCTGTTGAAAGTTATGTGGAACAGATCAAAAACAATCTGAGAGATGACCTAAAAGAAAAAGGAGTTCCGTTTGGGAAACTTGAAAGGGAGAAGACGGACGGAATCGTCCTGGAGTTCTCCGGAGCCAAGGAAAAGGTAGATAATCTTCTCAGCCAGCGTTTTACCATGTTGCGTGAACTTTCGTCTTCCGGAGAAGGGGGGATATGGAAGGTCCAGCTGGTTCTCGACAGCAAGGAAACGGATTATGTAAGGAGAAGAGCAATTGATCAGGCCGTGGAAATCATTCGAAATCGAATCGACCAGTTTGGCGTTTCAGAACCCGAAATTACCCTTCAAGGGACAGATCAAATTTTGGTCCAACTTCCAGGTGTAAGGGATTCTCAGAGGGCAATTAATTTAATTGGTCAGACAGCGTTGTTAGAATTTAAGCTGGTAGATGATGAGGGAAACCTTGACGAGGCATTAAAAGGGAATATTCATCCGGGAGACATCATCCTGTATCAGAGGTCTGTGGACCCACAGACAGGGGCGGTGAGAAAGATTCCTTTTCTGCTGCAAGAGAAAACCATGATGACCGGTGAATTTATAAAGGATGCTCGGGTGGCGCTCGATTCACAATTCCATGAGCCGTATGTGGCAATGGAGTTTACGGATGTGGGAGCCAAACTGTTTGAACAGATCACCGCTGCCAATGTGAAAAAGAGGTTAGCTATCATTCTTGATAATAATGTGTATTCAGCTCCGGTTATCCAGGAAAGGATCGCCGGTGGAAGGGCCCAGATCACCGGCCGTTTTGATACCAAGGAGGCAAGCGATTTAGCCATTGTTCTCAGATCAGGTGCCTTGCCGGCTCCGGTTAAGATCCTTGAGCAGCGGACTGTGGGACCTTCTCTCGGACAGGATTCGATCCACAAAGGCATTGTCTCCACTTTGATCAGTGCGGCTCTGGTTGTCCTCTTTATGATCGTCTACTACAAGTCCTCAGGGGTGATTGCAGATGTCGCCCTCGTTTTGAATATCATCATAACACTGGCGGTCTTGGCTCTCTTCCGTGCAACCCTTACCCTTCCCGGTATTGCCGGTTTAGTCCTCTCAGTTGGAATGGCTGTTGATGCCAATATTCTGATTCACGAGAGGATCAAAGAGGAGCTAAGGTTAGGAAAGACGGTTCGCTTGGCCATCGATCAGGGCTACCACCGCGCCTTCACTGCCATTATCGATTCCAATTTAACGACGTTGATCTCAGGGGTTATCCTTTATCAGTTTGGGACGGGTCCGGTAAAAGGATTTGCAGTGACATTGAGTATTGGAATTTTGGCCAATATCTTTACTGCTGTTTACATTAC
Organism: uncultured delta proteobacterium; assembly: GCA_963826305.1. Classification (GTDB taxonomy): domain Bacteria; phylum Desulfobacterota; class BSN033; order BSN033; family UBA1163; genus CAWGWZ01. The sequence continues at coordinate 90,117 of CAWGWZ010000019.1, forward strand.
AAGGGTGATCTTCGATTTTATCAGTCTCAGAACGAGGGTCAAAACTCTCAGTATTTAATCCCCCCTTCTCCCCCTCTATACTTAAGGGGGTGCCACCGTCCAAAGACAGACTATGGGGCCGGACGGTTGCAGGGATTTAGAGGTGTACAAGTTTTATGGAATTAATCCCACATGATACCCGTTTCGATTTTATCGGGAAAAAGAAGATTACACTCTGGATTTCGGCATTGGCTATCCTTATAAGCTTCGGTTCCATTCTGTACCATGGTGGCTTGAGATATGGGGTCGACTTTACAGGAGGACTGGTGGTCGAGATCAAATTCTCAAAACCTGTCGATATCTCCGAAGTCCGAAGCGCTACGGACGCCGTAGGTTTGAAAGATGCGGTCGTTCAAAAATTCGGAGGCGAGAACGAGTTTTTGATCCGCGTAGAGAAAACGACCGGAGATTTAGAGGCCATGTCAAAATCGATCCAGACCTCTCTTCAAGAACGGTTCAAGGATAAACCCCTGGAGATTCGAAGGGTAGAGGTCGTGGGTCCAAAGGTTGGAAAAGATCTAAAAACGAAAGCCATGTGGGCTGTGGGCTTAGCTTTTGTGGCCATCCTGGTTTACGTGGCGTTCAGGTTTCATGAATTTTCCTATGGTCTGGGCGGAATTGTTGCCCTGTTTCACGATGTGGTGGTGACTTTCGGTGCCGTCTCGGTCTTCAACATAGAATTTTCTTTAAACGTTTTAGCTGTCATTCTGACGATCATCGGTTTTTCAATCAATGATACGATCGTCATTTTTGACCGGGTCAGAGAGAATATTAAGAAGATGAGAAAAGAGGAGCTGGTGACGATTTTCAATGCCAGTATAAATGAATGTCTTGGAAGAACTATTCTCACTACTGGAACGGTCATGATGGTGGTCTTGATTCTCTTTTTCTTCGCGGGAGAGGTTATCCACGATTTTACAATTGCTCTTATTGTCGGGTTGATCACCGGGACTTATTCGACAGTCTATATAGCGAGCCCGGTCGTCCTGTTTTGGGAGGAGCATATCACGGGCAGAAGAAAGAGAAGATAGAGCACAATTCTTGACATAAACTGAAATGATGTATTAAATGAGATAGATATCTAAGGGTGACCAGATGAAGACGTATCAAGCCAAAAAAAATGAAATGGATCATCGTTGGTACCTGGTGAATGCAGAAGGAAGGGTCCTGGGAAGGCTGGCTTCAGAGTTGGCAAAGATATTAAAAGGCAAGAACAAACCCACTTACACCCCCCATGTCGATACAGGAGATTTTGTGATTGTCGTCAATGCAGCCAAAGTTGCCTTGACCGGAAAGAAGATGAAAGATAAAACATATTATCATCACACAGGTTATCCCGGCGGGATTAAGGAGATGAGTGCTGAAAAGCTCTTGGCGAGAAAACCGACGGAGATGATCAGGATTGCAGTAAAGGGAATGCTTCCCAAGAACAGTTTAGGCCGAGAGATGCTTCGAAAATTGAAGATCTATGCCGGGCCGGGTCATCCCCATGAGGCCCAGAAGCCTAATTTAATTGAAACTTAAAGGAGAAAAAGAAACGTGGCAGAATCGATCTATGCAACAGGCAAAAGAAAGACATCCATAGCGAGGGTATGGCTTGAACCCGGAGAAGGGAAGTTTGTCATCAACGAGAGAGCGATCAATGAATACTTCGGGAGGGAAACGTGTGAGATGGTCGCTCTTCAGCCCCTCGATCTCACAGGCACTCGAAATCAGTTCGATGTGAAAGTTAATGTCTATGGAGGGGGTATCTCAGGTCAATCCGTTGCCATTCGACACGGGATTTCGAAAGCACTTCTTCAATACAACGCCGACTTTAAAGATGTTTTGAAGAAGGCCGGTTTTTTGACGCGGGATTCAAGGGTCAAAGAACGGAAGAAATACGGGAGGAGGGGAGCCCGGCGCAGGCCCCAATACTCGAAAAGATAGTTCCATGACCCTATTGATCAGGGTTGAGAAGGGAGGTCATGGTACCTCCCTTTTTTATAAATACGCTAAGCGCTTAGCGCTATGCGCTTAGCGAAAAGGTGACTTATGAAGAAACGAGTGGGTATCGTTGGAGCAACGGGTTACACTGGGGTGGAGTTGCTTCGGCTTCTTTTCCATCATCCTGAGGTAAAAGTGACTGCTCTGACCTCACAAAAATATGCTGGAGTTGAGATTGGTCGGGTCTTCCCAACCCTGATGAATCATCTCGAGTTGAAGTGTGAAGAACTCTCTCTCGAACGGATTTCACAAAAGGTGGATTTTGTCTTCACTGCAGTCCCTCATAAGACCGCTATGGAGACCGTCCCATTATTTTATCGGCAGGGTAAAAAAGTGGTTGACCTTAGCGCCGATTTCCGGCTGAAGGATCCTGCTGTTTATGAACGATGGTATCAAAAGCATACGGCGACTGATCTGCTTCCCGAGTCGGTTTATGGACTTCCTGAACTCCATCGAGACAAGATTCGAAGCGCTAAAATTGTAGGAAATCCGGGTTGCTATCCCACAGGGGCGTTAATCGGTTTAATTCCTCTCGTCAAGAAAGAGCTCATTTTCTTCGAAGGTATTATCGTCGATGCCAAATCCGGGGTCAGCGGGGCGGGCCGGGATGTGGTGCTGGAATCTCTCTTCTGCGAGGTGAATGAGGGGGTGAAGGCCTACAAGATCTTTGCTCACCGACACACCCCGGAGATTGAACAGGAATTGAGCCAGATGGTTCAGAGGGAGATCAAAGTCACCTTCGTCCCCCATCTCATTCCAATGGACCGGGGAATCTTAACCACGCTCTATGTTCGTCTTATCAAAAAATTGAAGACGGAAGATCTGCTCAATGCTTTCCAGGATTATTTCCGGGGAGAGCCCTTCATCCGGATCTATCCAAAAGGGAAACTCCCCAACACAAAGGATGTGAGAGGTTCCAATTTTTGTGATATCGGTGCTGTGGTAAGTGAGCCTGATGACCGGGCTGTTGTGGTCACAGCGATTGACAATTTAGTGAAGGGGGCCTCTGGAGAAGCCGTCCAGAATATGAATATTATGTTGGGATTTCCTGAAACCATGGGCCTCGAAGTCGTGCCGCTCTTTCCGTAAGGCGTAAAGCGCTAAGAGCAAAGAGCATAGATTGCGTGGTTCACAGCTCACAGCTCAAAGCTCAAAGCAAAAAAACCTTTCTTATTACTCCGAACTCCGAACTTTATTAAGCCTTTTCCATTTTACAACCCCACCAGATTCTGTTAGATTATTTCCGAAATGACGACAAAACCATTAACCCCGATGATCAAACAATATCTCCAGATCAAGAGCCAATACCCGGATTCCATCCTCTTCTTTCGTATGGGGGACTTTTACGAGATGTTCTTTGAGGATGCCCAGGTTGCCTCCAAAGAGCTCGACATCGCCTTGACATCGAGGGATAAAGGCCAAAAAGATAGCGTCCCTCTGTGTGGTGTCCCCTATTTTGCTGCTGAGGCTTACATCTCCAAATTGTTACAGAAAGGATATAAGGTCGCCCTCTGCGACCAGGTGGAAGATCCGAAGTTCGCTAAAGGGATTGTTAAGAGAGAGGTCGTTAGGGTATTCACTCCTGGATTGGCGACGGATGCGATCCATCTTGGGACCGGAGAGAACAACTACTTGATGGGTTTTTGCGCAGAGGGGGAAGTTTTCGGGCTTGCCTTTTTCGATATTTCTACGGGCGAATTGAAGACCTGTCAGATTTCAGGATTTGAGGGGTTTCTCAACGAAGCCCTTCGGAACGAACCCAAAGAGATTTTGATATTTAGGAAATTTCAAGAGCATCCCTGCTTCGAAAGATTCAGAAAGAGCTTTGAAAATGGGCCGATCAACTTTCTCGACGATTCCAAATATAATTCCAACCATCCTCTCCGGAATACTGAGGAGAATTCAATTCTTCAAAGGGCTCCATTGGCTGCCCTTGCAACAGAAATGGTCCTTCATTATGCAGAGGAAAATCAGAAAAGGAAGCTTTCCCACCTCGGGCCCATCTCTTTCTATCAGGTTCAGGATTTCATGGTCATCGACGAAGTGACCAAAAGAAATTTAGAGATCACGCGATCGCTCTTTGAGCAGGGAAGGAAGGGTTCCCTCTTCTGGGTGTTGGATGAAACGATGACCGCGATGGGCAGTCGGAAATTAAAGCAGTGGTTAAATTATCCTCTGATGGATATCGGAGAAATCGAACGCCGTTTGGACGGAGTTTCTGAGCTGAAGGAGATGAAGATCGAGAGAAAACAGCTCAGGGAGTGTTTGAAAGGAATTCAGGATGTCGAAAGGTTGAGCTCGCGAATCTACCTCGGCCACGCCAATGCCCGAGACCTCATCGGATTAAAAAATTCGCTCCAGCACTTACCCGTTCTGAAAACGACACTTCAGACATTTGGCTCTCCCATCGTCAAAGAGTTTGGATCAGAAATCGAGGGGTTTGATGACCTTTGTCAACTCCTGGAATCGTCCATCGTGGAACATCCGCCCCTGACCATTAGAGAGGGGGGGATCATCCAGCCCCATTATGACAAAGAACTGGATGAGTTAAGAGAGATCGGGAAGCAAGGGAAAGGCTGGATCCTTCAATTGGAAGCAGAAGAGAGGAAAAAGACGGGGATTTCCTCTTTGAAGGTTCGGTACAATCAAGTCTTCGGATATTATATTGAAATAACAAAAAGTAATCTTCACCTCGTTCCAGAACGCTATATAAGAAAGCAGACCCTCGTTAATGCAGAACGGTTCATCACCCCGGAACTTAAGGAGTTTGAAGAAAAAGTATTGGGTGCCGAAGAGGCAATCTGTCAATTAGAATATCGGCTTTTCGAGGATATTCGGAGAAGAGTCTCCGACGAAACGCCGGGGCTTCAAAGGACTGCCTCGGCCATTGCGATCATTGATATCCTCGGCTCCATGGCGGAGATCGCTGACCGGTATGATTATGTCAAACCCATCGTGGGCGAAGGGGATGAGATTGTCATTCGTGACGGCAGGCATCCCGTCCTTGAGAGAGTGGGTCTTTCAGAAAGATTTGTCCCGAATGACACGCAGATGAATACCCAAGAGCATCAGATCCTGATCATTACCGGACCCAATATGGCGGGTAAATCGACCTATTTAAGACAGGTGGCTCTCATCGTTCTGATGGCTCAGATGGGATCTTTTGTTCCGGCGAAAGAGGCCCAGATCGGGGTGGTGGATCGGATCTTCACTCGTATCGGTGCTTTGGATAACATCATGAGGGGACAGAGTACTTTTATGGTGGAGATGATGGAGACGGCTCGCATTTTAAACCAGGCCACTTCGAGGAGTCTTGTCGTTTTAGATGAGATCGGAAGGGGAACGAGTACCTTCGATGGCTTAAGCATCGCCTGGGCGGTGGCTGAACATCTCCATGATCATCCCTCCCTCAGACCGAAAACCCTCTTTGCCACACACTATCATGAATTGACCGAACTGGCCCTTACAAAGGAAAGAGTCAAAAATTACAATGTGGTGGTGAAGGAGTGGAGCGGGGAGATCATCTTTCTGAGGAAGATTGTGGAAGGGGGAACTAACCGAAGCTATGGCATTCAAGTGGCGCGTCTGGCAGGTCTTCCGCAAAAGGTGATCGATCGTGCAAAAGAGATTCTTTTCAATTTGGAGAAGGGTGAGTTGGATGCCATGGGAATGCCGAAAATCGCAACGACGAAAATACCGGTCTCAAAACCTGGACCTCCCTCACAGCTCTCACTCTTTGTCCAGTCTGACCCTATCCGGTCTGAGTTGAAGAAGGTTAAGATCGATCAATTAAGCCCACTTGAAGCTTTAAATATTTTGAATGAACTGAAGAAAAAAGCAGAGTCCTCCGATGAGTAAGAGAACTTTTCTTCGGGATTAGGTTTTAGGGGTTGGGGGTTTGCTAATCCCTAAACCCAAATCCCCAATCCCTTATGAGTGAAACATAGGCTTATAGAAATGATGGATTTTCCGAAGGCGAGATTGAAGATGGTGGAGGAACAGATCATCTTGAGGGGGATCAAGGGTCCCAGGTTGATCGCAGCAATGAAAAAAATTCCGCGCCACCTCTTCGTCGAAGAGGCGCTCCAGAGCCAAGCTTACAGTGATCACCCCCTGCCCATCGGAGAAAAACAGACGATTTCTCAACCTTATATGGTCGCCCTCATGACCGAGGCGCTACAGTTAACAGGAAAGGAAAAGGTTTTGGAAATCGGTGCAGGCTCTGGATATCAGGCAGCGATTTTAGCCGAACTGGCGGAAAAAGTTTTTTCCATCGAAAGGATTCGCTCCTTAGCCATTAGGGCAAGAGAATTGCTCTATGAGTTGGGGTACTACAATGTCGAAATCAAGATCTTTGATGGGACCTTTGGATGGGTGGAAAAAAGCCCGTTCGATGCGATCATTGTCACCGCGGGGGCACCCGATATTCCCCAACCTCTGATCGATCAATTAACGATAGACGGGAGATTGGTTATTCCTGTCGGAGATGCTTTTGTTCAAGACCTGATTCGGGTCACCAAGACAGAAGAGGGGATAAAAAGAGAGGACCTGGGCGGTTGCCGATTTGTTAAATTGATAGGAAGATATGGCTGGGAAGCCGAATAACAAATTTAGGATTGAGGGATTGTGGAATTAAGGAATTCCAAAATTCGCAATTCCAAAATTCGCAAAGTATGAGGCGCTGGCGGATTATACTTCTAATGGTTGCGATTCAATTTGCTTTTTTTGTTACTGCCTGCGCCCGTCACAAAGTTGCTCTCGAAAAGTTACCGCCCCCTTCTGAAAAAAGGGTGGAAAGGAAAGGGGTTTACCATGTGGTGGAGAAACACCAAACCCTCTATCGTATTTGCAAGACCTATCGGGTCGATATCAAAGAAGTTGCTTCCTTGAATAACATTGCGGACCCGAGCAGAATCCAGACAGGACAAAAGATTTTTGTTCCCGGAGCGGTGAAGGTTCTGAAGGTTGAGATCTATATCGATGACGTGGTGACAGAATCGGGCGAAAGAGAGAGGGAAAAGATTGCTTACAAGAAACATGATTTCATATGGCCTGTGGAAGGGCAATGCGTCAATATTTTTGAGGAGTCAGAGAGAAAAAGGCACCAAGGAATTGATATCGCCTCTCCCTCTGGGACACCTATCAAAGCTTCAAGTTCTGGGACGGTTCTCTATTCTGGTAATAAGATCAGGGGATATGGAAATTTAATTATCCTTCGCCATTCAGAAGAATTTGTCACCGTCTATGCCCACAATCAGATCAATCTGGTGGAAGAAGGAATGTGGGTAGAGAGAGGGCAGATCATTGGGAAGGTGGGTCAGACAGGAAGAGCCTCGGGTCCTCATGTTCACTTCGAAATCCGAAGAAACAACAAGGCCGTCGATCCGCTACTTTTTTTGAAATAAAGAAGTGCGCATATTTCTATTAAAAGGGATTTTGGTCTTAGTGTTTCTAACCCCACTGAGAACATCGGATGGGCCGAACAGGCATGCCCAAACGGGTGTGATGAGCTTTGTGTTGTCGGATTAAATCCCTCCCTGCCTCCCTTTTTCCAAGGGGGGAGGGGGGGTTGGCGCCCCATATTCTTGTTGACTTTTAATATGACAATCGAATAGTATGTTTTACCGTAACTCAAGTGAGGACGTGAAAGGAGGTGACAAATCTTTTAATTGGTGGGTTGTTAAATTAAGTTGTCCCCTGTGTGGGTGGGGGGCTTCACTTTTTGTCTCAACCTTTGATGGAGAAAGTGAGGAAGGAGGGTGGCTATGAATGAAGAAAAAGTAAAAACTGTAGCGGGAGGTTGCGGACCCGAATTTGAGGTGACTGATTTTCCGGAGCCTCTAAGGAAAATTACCCCGAAGAAACTTTTGGCAATCTTGGGACCGGCCATCATTGCCCTTGGCGGAACGATCGGCGGGGGTGAATGGCTGATCGGTCCTTCTCTTTTTGTAAAATGGGGCCTTGCGCTGCTGTGGATTACGACATGTTCGTCCTTACTCCAGGTTTTTCTCAACCTCGAGATGACCCGTTACACCCTTTATACAGGCGAGCCGATCACTGTCGGTTTTATGAGGCTTAAACCAGGGAAGGCATTCTGGGGATGGCTCTTTACGATCATTGGATTCTGTGAGCGTGGACTGCCTGGATGGGCCCTTGGCACGGCAACTGCTCTTGCTGCCTTCCAGTTAGGTAAAATTCCTGGGGGGCCTGATCAAGGAACGGTCCTTATCTGGGGCTACGTTGTATTTATCTCCTGTGCTGTCGTCATCTCTCTTGGTAAGACCATTGAAAGGACGCTTGAATGGGCAAACTGGGCCATGATGATTGTCGTCCTCGGAGGGCTCTTTTTGCTCGATCTCTACATCGTTCCTGCTTCGATCTGGTGGGAAGGGCTTGTAGGATTTGTAAGTTTCGGATACATGCCAAAGGGTGTTGATGTGCTCCTTTTGGGCGCACTGGTGGGTTATTCCGCCTATGGAGGGTTTGGCAATAACGCCATCACAAACTGGTACCGGGACAAAGGCTACGGCATGGGAGGGAAGATAGGCTATATCCCGGCGGCTATTGGAGGGAAGGTTATTCACGTTTCTCCCCACGGGAAAATGCCCGCCCAGACGGCAGAGAATATTTCAAGATGGAAGGGGTGGTGGAAGCTTCTGAATATCGACCAGTGGGGCATATTTTACTTTGGGGCCATGATAGGCATGTTCCTCCCTGGCATCCTTTATGTCGCAGTGCTTCCAAGGGGGCAAACCCTTCCAGCCTGGGGAATCGCTGCTTCTTCTGCAAGTGGTCTTATTTTAAAGATGGGCAATTTTGGCTGGTTCCTTGCCCTCTTCTTCGGGTTTTGGATTCTCTATTCCACAGCCATCAGTAACGTGGACCTGGTCGTACGACAGTCCACGGACATGTTGTGGTTCGCTTCGGGTAGGGTCAGAAAAATTGTGAAGATGGATATCAGGAAGGTCTATTATCCCTTACTGGTTATATTTGTGGCCTGGGGTGTGACCTATATGAATACCTCGGCGCCACTAATCATCTTGGCCATCAGCGCCAATATTGCCAACTTTACGATGGCCCTCTCAGCGGTTGCAACCATTCGACTGAATAGGAAGTTCCTCCCAAAGGAATATCGACCGGCGTTGTGGAGAGAAGCGATCCTTATTCTCGCTTTCCTTTTCTTCGGGTTCTTCTTTTCAGTCTTTTTTACTGTAAAGATTTTGGGAATCAAATTCTAAGACTTGAGAAAACCATAATATGTGGGTACAGAAAAGGCCCGCTTAATTTGGCGGGCCTTTTCTATTGTTTAAAATACTTCCAAGGCAGTGATGATTGAGATTTTTCTTTATATTTTCTTTTGCATCCAACAGCATTTTGCGGTATCTTTTCTTCATAAAAAGCCAGCAATCAAAAAAGAATAGGGATGACCGATGCGGGTTTTAGCAATTGAGACATCGTGTGATGATACCGGGGCCGCCGTTGTCTTAGGTGGAAGGAAGATCCTCTCCAACGTAGTATCATCTCAAGTCCCCATTCATCAAAAATATGGAGGAGTTGTTCCAGAATTAGCCTCGAGAAGGCATATTGAGTCCATCGTCCCGATTGTGGCAGAAGCCTTGGAGACGGCAAAGGTTTCGCTTAATGAGATTGACGGAATTGCAGTAACCCAGGGACCGGGGTTAGTGGGTTCCCTTTTAGTGGGACTCTCCTTCGCCAAGTCCTTATCCTTTGCCACAGGATTACCTCTCGTTGGAGTCAACCATGTCGAAGCCCATCTCTCCGCGATTTTTCTCGAAGAGAAACCTCCAAGGTTTCCTTTCATCGGACTGGTTGTCTCTGGAGGCCATACCTCTCTTTTTCGAGTGGATGGATTTGGGAAATATAAGAGGTTGGGGCAGACCAGGGATGACGCCGCAGGAGAAGCCTTTGACAAGGTGGCAAAGCTTTTAGGTTTGGGATATCCAGGAGGGCCGATCATTGACGAACTCTCGGAAAAAGGGAATCCGAAGGCAATTCGATTTCCGAGGGCCTCCCTCGGGAAGGGTTCGTTAGACTTCAGTTTTAGCGGGCTTAAGACCGCCGTGGTCAATTATGTAAAGTCCCATCCAGAGCCAGTGGAGGATTATCCAGAGATTCTCATCCGAGATATTGTGTCCAGTTTTCAAGAGGCAGTCGTCGAGGTACTGGTGAAGAAAACGCTTCAGGCCGCTGAGTATCAAGGGTTGAAAAGGATCGTTCTCTCAGGAGGGGTGGCAGCCAATCGTCGCCTTCGGGAGAGGATGAAGGAAGAGGCCTCTGCGGAAAAGATGAAGGTATATATCCCTTCTCCATCCTTTTGCACGGACAACGCCGCTATGGTTGGCGTCGTTGGGTACGAATATTTGAAGCGGGGCATCCGATCACCTCTATCGCTCAATGCCTTTTCGAATTTACCGCTCTGATTAGAATGGGTACAAACCATAAGAATAAAATATTTCTCCCTCTCCCTTGACGGGAGAGGGTGGGGGTGAGGGTAAAGTTACATCTATCCCCCTCCCCATCATCCCCTCCCGCCAGGGGAGGGGAGATATTTGTTTGGTGTTCAGTGGCATCCACACGAAAAGAATTAGCAGAATATGGTTTATTCCCCAAGAAAAGATTGGGGCAGCATTTTCTTGTCGACCACAATATTTTAAACAAAGTGATCAGGACAGCACAGGTCGAAAAGGATGATGTTGTCCTTGAGGTCGGTCCTGGTCTGGGAGACATGACCATTGCACTGGCTCGCCAAGCTAAAAGAGTGATTGCTGTCGAGATCGATCCAAAACTAATAGAGATACTGAAGAAGAAGGTGGAAGGCTATTCGAATGTGGAGGTGGTCAAGGGAGATATTTTAAAGGTGGACTTCAACCAGTTCCTTGATCAGGGGGGTCATCCGATCAAAGTAGTAGCCAATCTCCCTTATCAGATTTCGACTCCCCTCCTCTTTCGTTTCATAGAGGCGAAGGAAGTCTTTTCTACTTTGACCCTAATGATACAAAAAGAAGTGGCAGAAAGAATGGTAGCTTCTCCAGGAACCAAATCATATGGTCCTTTATCGGTCTTTGTTCAATTGTTTTCAGATCTCTCCATTCGTTTTTTCATAAAACCCTCCGCCTTCTTTCCTTCTCCGAAGGTTGAATCTGCGGTGGTGCATATCGTCTGGAGAGAAAAACCGATAGTGGATTTAAAAGATGAAAAATGGTTTAAAAAAGTGGTAAGAGGCTGTTTTGGTTACCGGAGAAAGACATTGATCAATGCGTTGAAACATTCTGGCCTTTCTCTCCCCCAGGGAGTAGAGGAGAGGATGGAAAAGATCGGGATAGACCCTCAAAGAAGGCCAGAAACCCTTACGATCCAAGAATTTGCCTATTTAGCAGATATCTTGAAAATGTAAGTAAACCCCGTTAGAAATTCCAGCGGGGCACTCGCCGCGCTGTTGCGCAGGCGCAGCGGGTTAAACCCAGCTGGAATTATTCTAAAATCTAACCCTGCTGCAGAGCAGCGGGGCATTATTTCTAACGGGGTAAAGTGGTAAGGGTATGGGTAAACCAAAGGTTTTTATTTTGTATCTAAATCTATTTGCAAAATCACCCATGGATGATTATTTTAAAAGTAAAAATTTGGGGGGAGTGAAACCAAATGCAGATCGATAAATTCACCTTGAAGGCTCAAGAGGCTTTGCAAGAAGCCAAGGCAATTGCAGAACGAAAAAACCATCAACAGATCGATGTCGAACACCTTTTGTTAGCCCTCATCGGCCAGAAAGAGGGGATCGTCATTCCGATCCTCCAGAAATTGGGGGCCAATCCAGATTTGATCGCTTCTCAACTGGAGGGGGAATTCAATCGAATTCCTCAAGTGACGGGCGGAGGAGCAGGACAGGTTTATCTCTCCAGCCGACTTAATGAAATCTTCAACGCGGCCTGGAAAGAGGCCGAGAGATTGATGGACGAGTACCTGTCCACGGAGCACCTCCTCATCGCCATCTCTGATGAGAAGCAAGGGTTCTCCCAGCAGATCCTTCGTAGAAACGGGGTAACCAAAGATGCGATTTTCAGAGTGCTACAAGAGATTCGAGGTCCTCACCGGGTGACCGATCAGAATCCGGAGGAGAAGTATCAGGCATTAAAGCGTTACAGCAGGGATCTCACAGAAGAGGCGAGAAAGGGAAAGCTCGATCCGGTCATCGGGAGGGATGATGAGATTCGAAGGGTCATCCAGGTCCTCTCACGGAGGACGAAGAACAACCCAGTGTTGATCGGAGAACCAGGGGTTGGGAAAACAGCCATCGTGGAGGGTCTGGCGCAGCGGATCGTCAAGGGGGATATCCCTGAGACATTGAAGAATAAGAAGCTGGTCGCCCTCGATCTGGGGGCCCTGATCGCCGGTGCCAAATTTCGGGGAGAGTTCGAAGACAGATTGAAGGCTGTGCTAAAGGAAATTTCAGGAGCAGCGGGAAACATCATCCTTTTCATCGATGAACTCCACACCTTGGTGGGTGCCGGCGCGGCGGAAGGCGCAATCGATGCCTCCAACATGCTGAAGCCGGCCTTAGCCCGGGGGGAGCTGCGATGCGTGGGTGCCACCACAATCAACGAGTATCGAAAATATGTGGAGAAGGATGCAGCTCTGGAGCGTCGGTTTCAACCCATCTATGTCAGCCAACCCTCGGTGGAGGATACCATCGCCATTTTGAGGGGATTGAAAGAACGTTATGAGATTCATCATGGTGTGAAGATCAAGGATTCCGCGCTCATTTCAGCCGCCATGCTTTCGCACCGTTACATCTCGGATCGGTTCCTTCCGGATAAAGCCGTCGACTTAATCGATGAAGCTGCCTCGAGACTGAGGATTGAGATCGATAGCGTGCCGATGGAGATTGATGAAGTCCAGCGGAAGGTGATGCAGTTAGAGATTGAACGGCAGGCCTTGAAGAAGGAGAAGGATAAGGCCTCAATGGAACGGTTGAAAAAAATCGAGCAAGAGTTGGCAGATCTGAAGGCAGAGGTGAAGGAGAAAACGCTCAAATGGGAGAATGAGAAGAAAGCCATCTCCAAGATCCGCGAGATCAAGGAAAAAATTGAGAAAACAAAGCAGGAGATGAAGGAGGCGGAACGAGAGGTCAACTATACGAGGTTGGCCGAGCTGCAGTATGGAGAGATGTCACACCTCGAAAGTGAGTTGAAGAAGGAAGAGGAGAGGCTCGCCGTGCTCCAGAAGAGTGAAAAGATGCTGAAGGAGGAGGTGGATGAAGAGGATGTCGCCGAGGTGGTCTCAAAATGGACAAGGATCCCGGTTTCAAGGATGTTGGAAGGGGAGGTTGAGAAACTGATTCATATGGAGGAGAGGCTTCGGCAGAGGGTGGTCGGTCAGGATGATGCGATCATTGCCGTCTCCAATGCCGTGAGAAGGGCGAGGGCGGGTCTGCAAGATCCGAATCGGCCCATCGGCTCCTTCATCTTTATGGGACCCACCGGTGTGGGGAAGACGGAACTGGCCCGTGCTTTAGCCGAATTTCTTTTCGATGATGAGCAGGCAATGGTGAGAATTGATATGTCAGAATTCATGGAGAAACATTCGGTTGCTCGGCTGATCGGAGCGCCGCCGGGATATGTCGGCTATGAAGAGGGAGGATTTCTCACAGAGGCAGTTCGAAGAAGGCCTTATTCCATTGTCCTGATGGATGAGATTGAGAAGGCCCATCCAGAGGTGTTCAACGTTCTTCTGCAGATTTTAGACGACGGGAGGCTGACCGATGGTCACGGGAGAACAGTGGATTTTAAAAATACCGTCGTGATCATGACCTCCAATATTGGAAGCCAATGGATCGTCGACTTAGGAGAGAAAGATTATGAGGAGATGCGGCGTCGGGTGATGGATGCAATCAAAGCCCATTTCAAGCCTGAATTCCTGAATCGGATTGATGAGTTGATCATCTTTCACGGGCTCGGAATGGAGGAGATCAAGGCGATCGTTGAGATCCAAGTCAAAAAGCTGGAACAGCGGCTCCTGGATAGAAGAATACAGCTTAAAATGACGGAAAAGGCAAAGGAATGGCTGGCAAAGGAGGGATTCGATCCTGCCTACGGCGCGCGGCCATTGAAGCGAGTGATTCAAAAAGAGATTCAGGATAAATTGGCAATGAAAATACTGGAGGGGAAATTTAAAGAGGGAGATGTCGTTACAGCGGATTTGGACAGTAAGAAAGGGGAATTAGTATTCAGGGCATAGGGTTGTAAGTTAAGAATTTTCTTGACAATATTTGAAAAACCTGTTATGCATACAGCAATTTTTCAAAGGAGGTATACAGGCACGTAGCTCAGGGGGAGAGCGCTACCTTGACGCGGTAGAAGTCTGGGGTTCAAATCCCCACGTGCCTACCATTTGAAACTAATCCATTAAAAAGTGAAACATAAATTATTGAAGGGAAAGACATTTTAATCAAATCGAACCGAAGAGGCATCATTCAGACTTCCTATGAGTGATGCCTCTTGCGCTTCAATCAGGGTGAGAATGGAAGAGCAGATTACAATCGTGCTGCCCGGTGGTGTGAAAAGATCGATTCCGAAAGGAACCAGACTTCAACGGTTGGCTGATGAAGAGGCGGTGGCAGCGCAGGTCGATGGCTCGCTGGTTGACCTGTCTCGGACGGTGGAAAAAGACGCGTCGGTTTCGTTCATCTCCGCCCGTTCAAAAAAGGGGCTGGAAATATTGCGTCATTCAGCCGCCCATGTGATGGCCCAGGCGGTTAAAGAGCTTTTTCCTACAGTCAAGCTGACCTTCGGTCCTTCCACGGATGCCGGATTCTATTACGATTTTGATTATGATCGAACCTTTACCCCACAAGATCTTGAAAGGATCGAAAAGAAGGCATCAGAGATCATTCAACAGGATGTTCCCTTCATTCGAAAGGAAGTTTCAAAGGACGAAGCGAGAAAAACGTTTCAGGAAATGGGTGAGAACTATAAGGTGGAGCACCTGGAAGATCTTCCGGACCGTGTCTCTCTGTATCGCCAAGGAACTTTCTTGGATCTATGCGAGGGACCCCATCTCCCCTCAACAGGCAGGATCAAAGCGTTTAAACTTTTGAACGTTTCAGGAACCTATTGGAGAGGAGACGCTCGGAACCAGGTCCTCCAACGGATATACGGGACTGCATTTCCAGAGCCACAGGCATTGGAAGAATATCTTCGCATGCTTGAGGAAGCTCGCAAACGGGATCACCGAAAGTTGGGCAGGGAGCTTGACCTCTTCAGCATCCACGAGGAGGCCGGTCCAGGCCTGGTCATCTATCACCCCAAAGGTGCCATGCTCCGAACGGTCTTGGAGGATTTTGAAAAGAAGGAACACCTGAAAAGAGGATATCAGATCGTCGTCGGTCCGCAGCTCCTCAGATTGGAACTCTGGAAACGGTCCGGACATTTTGAAAACTATCGGGACAAGATGTATTTCACAAAGGTGGAGGATTCCGAATATGGAATTAAGCCAATGAACTGTCTTGCCCACATGCTTATTTATAAATCACAAATTCGGAGCTATCGAGATCTCCCTTTCCGCTACTTTGAATTGGGGACGGTCCACCGGCATGAGAAGTCTGGGGAACTGCATGGTCTGCTTCGGGTCAGGGGTTTCACCCAGGACGATGCCCATATCCTCTGCAGACCCGACCAGTTGAACGATGAGATCTGCGCCATTATCGATTTTGTTGATGATGTGATGAAGATTTTTGGTTTCGAATATGAAATGGAACTCAGCACCCGGCCGGAAAAGTCGATTGGTGCTGATGAAGACTGGGAAAGGGCGACCCAGGCCCTCCTCCATGCGCTCAAAACGAAAAACCTCCCTTTTGAGATCAACGAGGGAGAAGGTGCTTTTTACGGTCCGAAGATCGATGTCAAGCTGAAGGATGCCCTCAACCGGAGGTGGCAATGTGCGACGATCCAGGTGGACTTTGCCATGCCTGAACGATTCGATCTCACCTACGTAGGAAGTGATGGGGAGCGGCACAGACCGGTCATGCTTCACCGTGTCATCCTCGGAGCGATGGAGAGGTTCATCGGTGTATTGATCGAGCATTATGCCGGCGCCTTTCCTGTTTGGCTCGCTCCTGTTCAGGCAATCCTTTTGACCGTGACCGATCGACATATTCCCTATGCGGAGAAGGTCTTCCGTGTATTGATTCAAAAGGGGATCCGGGTTGAAAAAGATTTCCGCAATGAAAAGTTGGGCTTCAAGATCCGGGAGGCCCAGCTCCAGAAGATCCCCTATATGTTGGTAATTGGGGATAGGGAGGAAAAGGAGGAGACCATCTCTCCGAGAAAACGAAGTGGGGAGACAATGAAGGCAATGCGGGTCGAGGACTTCATCAAACAAGTCGAATCCGAATATCCATCCTTATGAAAATGGATTTCAGATTGCAAATTGCAGATTGAAAGATCTGAAATCAAAAGTTTGAAATTTGAAATTCAAAGTAAGGAGGTGATGTCTATCGTCAGAGATGTTCGAATCAACCGGGAAATTCGAGCGAGGGAAGTGAGGGTCATTGACCCTGAAGGAAAACAGTTGGGAATTTTACCATTGGTAGAGGCACTTCGTGCCGCTGCCAATTTTGAGTTGGACTTGGTGGAAGTTTCTCCTAAATCGGAGCCACCGGTTTGCCGCATCATGGACTATGGAAAATTCAAGTATCAGCAAAGCAAGAAGGCCCATGAGGCGAAGAAGAAGCAAGCAACCATTCATCTCAAGGAAGTGAAGATGAGGCCGAAAACGGAGGAGCATGATTTTCAGTTCAAGCTTCGACATATCGAGCGCTTCTTAAAGGAAGGAAATAAGACCAAGGTAACGATCGTTTTTAGAGGAAGGGAGATGGCCCACCCCGATCTGGGAAGGAACATGTTAGGCCGGATTACGGAGGAAGCAAAAGAATGGGGGAAGGTAGAACAGGCTCCCCGATTTGAGGGAAGAAATTTTATCATGATCTTGACTCCTCTCCAGAGCCAAAAATCACCATAGAAAATCATTCGTCTACAAAACGTAGATTGCTTTGGCTTCGCGCTGCACCCCGTGCGGCGCAAGGTTTCGCTTTGCAACGGCAGAGATATTTTTTGTCATTTCGAACGAAACGAAGGATCTCATTTTAGAAGGAGGAAGATGTGCCAAAATTAAAAACGAATCGAGGGGCAGCAAAACGCTTCAAAAAGACAGGGACGGGGAAAATCAAGGCCAAAAGGGCTTTTGCTCGGCATATCCTGACGAAGAAGTCGGCCAATCGGAAACGAGGCCTCCGAACCGCAAAGTTTATTGAAAAAGGAGATATCAAGGGGATAAAGGCGCTGGTCCCCTACATCTAATTAAAAAGACGCTAAGCGCTTAGCGCTCTGCGCATAGCATTAATTGATCATCAGGAGGAGTATCGACCATGCCAAGGGTGAAAGGTGGACCAAAGACCAGGAAGAGAAGAAAGAAAGTCTTAAAGATGGCAAAGGGCTATGTAGGAGGGCGAAGCCGGCTCTACCGAACGGCCGTGGATGCAGTCCATCGGGCTCTCGCCTATGCCTATCGAGATCGGAGAGCCAGGAAGAGAGATTTTCGAAGGTTATGGATCAGCCGCATCAATGCGGCAGCAAGACTTCATGGCCTCTCCTACAGCCGTTTAATGGATGCTCTGAAAAAAGCCCATGTCGAGTTGGACCGGAAGATATTGGCCGATTTAGCGGTGAGCGATCCCGGTGCTTTTTCGAAAATTGCCGAAATGGCCAAAACGAGTGGTGTTGTGGCAAGTAAGCAGTAGGCAGAAGGAGTTCCATTCGTGTTAGAGGAATTGGTGAAACTTCAGGATGAGGCTTTGCGTTGCCTTTCTGTTGCCAAGACCGAGAAAGAGGTCTCTGAGATCCGAATCGGGGTTTTGGGAAGGAAAGGGCGTCTGACGCAGCTTCTCAAACGTTTGGGGAGACTCCCTGAGGCGGACCGCAGAGAGGTAGGAAGCAAGGCGAACCAGATTAAACAAGACCTGGAGACGAGGGTTGAAGAAGCTCTTTTGCGCATTCAAGAGCGGGAGAGAAGGGAGGCTTTAGAGAAGGAGAAGGTCGATGTGACGCTTCCTGGAAGACGGATTCCCTTTGGGAAGAAACATCCCGTCACCCAGATTATGGGAGAAATTATCGACATCTTCTCCCGTTTGGGTTTCGAAGTGGTGGAGGGGCCGGAGGTGGAATTGGACTACTACAATTTCGAGGCCCTCAATATTCCAAAGGGGCATCCTGCGAGGGAGATGCAGGCCACCTTCTTCATTTCGGAGGAGGTGGTTCTGAGAACTCATACCTCGCCCATGCAGGTGAGGACGATGGAGAGGAAAAAACCACCCGTCCGTATGATCTGCCCGGGGGCGGTCTACCGCTGCGATTCGGACCCTACTCATTCTCCTATGTTCCATCAGGTAGAGGGTCTTTTGGTCGACAGGGGGATCACCTTTGCGGACCTAAAAGGAGTGCTGACCGTCTTTGTTCACCAGATGTTCGGAGAGAGGACAAGACTCCGATTTCGTCCCAGTTTCTTCCCCTTCACCGAGCCGAGCGCGGAGATTGACATCGAATGCTTTATCTGCGGGGGGACAGGATGTGGGGTCTGTTCCAATACGGGATGGTTGGAGATTTTGGGTTCTGGAATGGTGGACCCTGCTGTTTACAAATTCGTGAATTATGATCCTGAGGAAGTGACAGGGTTTGCGTTTGGAATGGGCATTGAACGGATCGCCATGCTCAAGTTCGGGATCAATGATATTCGACTCTTCTTCACGAACGATCTGAGGTTCCTTAAGCAATTTTAGAATGCACCCCCACCCACTCCTCGCCCCTTCAGGGGGAGGGCGAGGGAGGGGGGGAAATTTGCAATTGGAGTATCATGAAGGTCAGTCTCAATTGGCTCAAGGATTATGTCGAGATTCGGATGGGAATGAAAGAGCTGATCAATCTCCTGACCATGGCCGGTTTGGAGGTTGAGGAGGCCATCTCGACAGGTGAGGGGTTTGAGAAGATCGTTGTGGCGGAGATCGGTTCCATCCGAAGACACCCCAATGCGGATCGACTGTCGCTGGTTGAGGCAAGAACCGATAAGGAGAGGTTTGCGATCGTCTGTGGTGCGACGAATATCAGGGAGGGGCAGAAAGTTCCCTTGGCCTTGGTAGGAGCCCGACTTCCGAATGGGGTCGAAATCAAGAAATCGAAAATCAGAGGGGAAACCTCTCAAGGGATGCTCTGTTCTGAGACGGAGCTCGGTTTGGGCCAAGATGCAAGCGGAATCATGATCCTCTCCCCGAGCATGCCTTTAGGGTTGAATTTGGGTGACGAATTAGGTTTGAGAGATACCATTCTCGATATCAGTATCACACCCAATCGTCCGGATTGTCTCTGTGTCATGGGAGTGGCCCGAGAAATTGCCGCCTTAACTCATCAGAGGGTGAGGTATCCTCTCATCTCCCTTTCTGAGAAAGGAGAGGAAATTCATCAAAAAACCTCTGTGACGATTTTGGACCCAGACTTATGCCCCCGTTATGTGGCAAGGATGATTGAGGGTGTGAGGATCGGGCTTTCTCCCCATTGGATGAGAGATCGATTAGAAAAGGTGGGGATCCGGTCCATTAACAATGTGGTTGATGTCACCAACTTTGTGATGATGGAATGTGGCCAGCCACTCCATGCCTTCGATTTTGAGCTGCTCGAAGAAGGAAGGATCGTCGTTCGGAGGGCCCGGGAGGGCGAGGAATTTGTCACCCTGGATGGAGTGAAGCGGGCCCTGGACGGGGGGATGCTCATGATCTGCGATGGCGTAAAACCAGTCGCCATTGCCGGTGTGATGGGTGGGCTCAATTCAGAGATTAAAGAAGATACAAAGATCGTCCTTTTGGAGAGTGCCTATTTCAACCCATTAGGGAATCGAAGGACTTCCAAAAAGCTCGGCCTTGAGACAGAGGCAGCCTATCGTTTTGGAAGGGGGGTTGATTATGGAGGATGTCTTTTTGCAGCGAGTCGAGCCGCTCAATTGATTGGGGAAATAGCCGACGGAAAGGTCGTAGAGGGTGTTGCGGATGTTTATCCGAAGCGCATCCAACCGACCCCGATCCGTTTGAGCGTTCGAAGAATTCATCAAGTCTTGGGAACAGGAATCTCTGCCGAACAGGTGAGGGTTTATCTAAGAGATTTAGAATTGGACGTGCGAGGAGAGAATGAGGACATTCTCTCTGTGACACCTCCCTCTTTTCGAGGGGATCTGGAGCGGGAGATTGATCTGATTGAGGAAGTCGCACGAATGGATGGATATGAGAGAATTCCTCTCACGCTTCCTAAAGGCCCCCCTTCCTCAGAGGAGATGAGCAAAGCCTTCCGAGTGGAAAGGAAGGCGATGGAGGTTCTCATTCACCACGGTTATCATGAGGTGATCACTTATAGCTTTACCTCCCCTTCCTCCGAGGATTTCATCGGCCTCATGCCGGAAGATCCGAGGAGGCACCATCTCCGAATCCTTAACCCTTTGACTGAAGATTTGTCCGCCCTAAGGACATCCCTGATCCCGGGTTTGTTGGAGGCCGCTCGCTATAATGTCTCCTGGAAGAATTCCAATCTTAAGCTCTTTGAGCTGAAGAAGGTTTTCTTTCCCTTAGCGGGAGAGAGGCTTCCGAAAGAGGTCAAATATTTGGCGGGTTTATCAATGGGGATTGATCGGGATCCCCATTGGGCCTTTTCTCCAAGGCCGATCGATTTTTTTGATATCAAAGGTTGCGTCGAAGACCTTCTTGAGGCCCTGCAGATCAAGGGAATAAAATTTGACAGGGCAGAGGATATCCCTTATCTCCACCCTGGCAAGTCATCGAGGATCTTGTTCGGAAAGGAGGCTTTAGGAGTTTTGGGTGAAGTCCATCCTCAGGTGCTGAGTCGTTATGAAATTCATGGTAAGGCCTATCTGTTTGAAATCGATTTTGAGCAGATGGTGAAGTGGACGGGGGAGGGGAAACGATTACGACCCCTGCCGAAATTCCCGGCCGTTTATCGGGACCTGTCCATGGTGGTCGACGATGCCTTGGAGGCGGAAAAGGTGGTGGAGGCGATCAGGGCCTTCCGCCAGCCCTTCATCGACGAGGTCCACGTCTTCGATATTTATCGTGGCGCTCCTATCCCTGAGGGGAAGAAAGGGGTTTCCTACCGGATCCGATACCAGGCAAGTGATCGGACGTTGACGGACGAAGAGGTGAATGAGTTTCACGGAAAGGTCATTTCCCAATTGAGGGAGATTTTCCAGATGGAATTAAGGTGATAAGGAATCCAAAGAAAGGAGGAGGCGAGCCATGACGAAAGTCGACATCGTTGAGAGCATCTATGAGAAGGTGGGATTTTCTAAGAAAGAGGTGGCCAAGATTGTGGAGACTATCTTCGATCTCATCAAAGAGAGCCTTCAGCACGAGGACAAAATCAAGATCTCCGGTTTTGGAAATTTTGTTGTGCGGAAAAAAAGGTCAAGGCGAGGTCGGAATCCGCAGACGGGATCTGACATTGAGATTTCCTCCAGAAGGATCTTAACGTTCAAGCCGAGCCAGGTATTGAAGGGTGGCCTCAACCGTCCGGAGACATGACGTTTTTTAACTTTTGATCTCTGTGGGGGGGAACGTTGGTCAGGGTGCTCAAAAAGCAAGAAGATGAGAATCTGATCTCCTCCGAAAGGCTTTATTATCGGATCGGAGAGGTCAGCCGCATTACGGGCCTCAAAGCCCATGTGCTTCGTTATTGGGAATCGGAATTTAAAGTCATCAAACCACATAAGGGGGGATCCCTTCAACGGCTCTACCGGAGAAAGGACTTGGATCTCATCCTGAAGATCAAGAAACTTCTCTATGAAGATGGTTTTACGATCGCCGGAGCGAAAAAGAAGATCCGAGATTTGGAGAGGATGGAAAACAGGCAGCTGAGACTGAGACTGGTTGAGAAACCTTCCAACGGGAAAGATCATGAGTTGCTGGTTGCCATTCGGGAGGAACTGAAGGGAATCAGAAAGATGCTGGAATAGTCCCATTTTATATCCCGGCCGCTTTGGTTGATCCCCATTCCAAAACGAACACCGGTTTACACGTTTTTCATAAATCATTCAAAAGGAAGAGACATGTCTAAAGTGATCATCGCCTTGCTCGTTCTGCTCTTCTTTGTCATCGCCTTCCTTTCGTTTTGTATCATCTTCTTTGCCATCGCACTTCTGATCTTCTCAAGAAAGGAGAAAAAGGGAAAAGATTCTTTTCTCGCCGCTGGGTGAGAATCCTCGTGGGGTTACGAAGGGGCTGGACTTTTGATTTGAAATTGAATATATTAGTTTTTGGTGGGTGGATTTAGGAATTGTGGAATTTAGGGATTCCTAATTCCTCAATCCCCCAATTTCCGAATCAAAAATTGTTGATTATCGGGGCGTAGCGCAGCCTGGTAGCGCACTGGCATGGGGTGTCAGGTGTCGGAGGTTCAAATCCTCTCGCCCCGACCATCGATAATCCCCTCTCACCCCCCTTTAGTAAAGGGGGGCTGGGGGGATTTGAAAGTCATTTTCTCTAGATAATCATGGCCGAAAGATTGCGGATTCTGGTCACGAACGATGATGGTATCCGTTCCGAAGGTATTATTGTC
Organism: uncultured delta proteobacterium; assembly: GCA_963826305.1. Classification (GTDB taxonomy): domain Bacteria; phylum Desulfobacterota; class BSN033; order BSN033; family UBA1163; genus CAWGWZ01. The sequence goes on from CAWGWZ010000019.1 coordinate 112,817, forward strand.
TTGGCAAAGGCTCTCCAGGAGGTTGGGGAGGTGTGTGTCGTTGCCCCGGACAGGGAAAAAAGCACCATTGCGCACTCGCTTACCTTGCATCGTCCCCTCCGAGTAGAAAAAATTAAAAGGAATTTTTATGCTGTCGATGGGACCCCGGCTGATTGTGTCTATATCGGGGTGAATGTCATTTTCTCCAAACGGCCTCAATTAATCGTCTCCGGAATCAACAAGGGAGGAAACTTAGGGGATGATGTCACCTATTCGGGAACCGTTTCCGCCGCCTTTGAAGGGACATTGTTGGGGATCCCTTCTTTTGCGATCTCCCTCGTTTCAAGAAGCCACTTCAAATTTCTTCCGGCTGCACGCTTTGCGGTGCGGGTCGCACAGTATATTACGGAGAAGGGACTTCCAAAGGATATCTTTCTCAATATCAATGTCCCCGACCTTGATGAGAAGGAGATCAAATCCTATAAAATAACCCGACAGGGGCGATGGACTCTTGACGGCGATGCGGTCATCGAGAAGGTGGACCCGAGAGGGAAAAAGTATTATTGGATTGCCGGGGGACAATTGGTCTTTGATAAGAGAGGCAATACGGATTTTGAGGCTGTCTCGAATTCCTATATCTCCATCACGCCGCTCCACATTGATTTGACCCACTACCCTTCCATTCGGGAATTGACAAAGTGGAAGATTTAAAATTTTCCCCCTCTCCTTTCCCCTCTCCCCTTGGATGAGAGGTATGGGATGAGGGGAAGGAGGACAACTATGAAAACAACACTTAGCGTCATCAAGGCAGACATTGGGAGCATCGGGGGGCACATCAAGCCCAGTGCAAAATTGGTTGAGTCGGTCAGAGAATATGTAGCCTCTAAGAGCAGAGGAATTCTTTCTGATTTTTTCATCAGCCATACGGGAGATGATATCGCCATTCTTTTCTCCCATTCACTGGGAAAGGGGAGTGAGAAAATCCATCACTTGGCCTGGGATGCCTTTGTCGCCGGAACCAAAGTGGCAAAAGAGCAGGGCCTTTACGGGGCAGGGCAGGATTTGTTGAAAGATTCCTTCTCAGGAAATGTAAGGGGGATGGGGCCCGCTGTGGCGGAGATGGAGTTTGAAGAAAGACCGAATGAGCCGTTTCTTTTCTTCGCTGCGGATAAGACCGACCCCGGAGCGTATAATCTTCCTCTCTATTTAGCTTTTGTAGATCCGATGTACAATGCAGGATTGATGCTCAGTCCTTCGATGAATAAAGGATTTCGATTCGTCATCATGGATGTCAATTATACAGAGGGAGATCGGGTCATTGAATTGAATGCCCCCGAAGAGCTCTACGACATTGCTGCTCTTTTGAGAGACAATCAGCGTTTTGTGGTAGAGGCCATCTATTCCAGAAACAATGGAGACATTGGTGCGTCGGTGAGCACAACACGCCTTCACAATATCGCCGGGAAGTATACCGGAAAAGACGACCCGGTCATGTTGGTGAGGGTTCAGGGTGCATTCCCGGCAACGGGAGAGGTGCTCGCCCCATTCAACATCGGCCATTATGTTGCAGGGTTTATGAGAGGGAGTCATACAGGTCCTTTAATGCCTGTTAAGATTAACTCCAGCATTTCCTATTTTGATGGGCCTCCCGTGGTCGCCTGCCATGCCTTCTGTGTACACAACGGAAAATTGACGGAGCCTGCCGATGCCTTCGACCATCCCTACTGGGATTGGGTGAGAAATAAGGTATCGCAGAAGGCCACTGAGATTCGACAGCAGGGTTTTTCCGGAGCCGCGATGTTGCCCTATGGTGAACTTGAATACGGCGGAATCGTGGAGAAGATGGGAATTCTCGATAAAAGGTTTGTTGTGAGGAAGTAATTCCCTGAGGGAGAAATCCCAAATTCCAAGCACCAAATAACAAATAAATCCGAAATCCCAAATTCGAAATTCTGAACGCTTTTGTTTGAAAAATTAGGATTTTGAATTTGGTGCTTGTTTGGGATTTGGATTTTGGGATTTTGGATTTCTTGAGGCTAATGAATAGGAAGAGAAGCAAAATATAATTGAAGATTCCAATGGAGAAGCGAGTTTACATCGAGACTTACGGTTGTCAAATGAACGAGCATGACTCAGAGCGAATCCTTCGGCTCTTAGAAGGCTCCTGTTACTCAGAGACGAAGGAAGCCGGGGAGGCCGACGTCATCCTCATCAACACCTGCAGCGTTCGGGAGAAGCCTGAGCATAAGGTCTATAGTGCTCTGGGAAGGTATAAACGGCTGAAGGAGAAGAGGGGAGCGATTATCGGAGTGGCTGGGTGCGTTGCCCAGCAGGAGGGGGACAGACTTTTAGACCGGGTTCCTTATCTGGACATGGTCATTGGGACACATGCCATTCCATTGCTTCCACAATTATTACAAAAAATAGAAGTTTCTGGAGAGAAGGTTTGTGAAACAAGTTTTGATCAAGACGGGAAATATTTGGAGGCTGTTCTGCCCCAAAAGTCGCTGAGTAAAGTGAAGTCCTATGTAACCATCATGCAGGGATGCGACCATTTCTGCTCATTCTGTATTGTCCCCTATGTGAGGGGGAGAGAAAAAAGCCGACCCAGTCAGGAGATTTTCGAAGAAGTGAAGCACCTAACTGAAATGGGTGTGAAGGAGGTTTGCCTTCTCGGTCAGAATGTGAATGGATATGGGAAGGGATTAGAAGAAGAGATAAGTTTTTCAGAACTGCTCGAGCGTTTCGACGAAATTGAAGGGCTCCAACGGATTCGATTTACAACCTCCCACCCCAAAGATTTGTCGGAAGGATTGATTCAGGCCTTTTCAAAGTTAAAGAAGCTCTGCGAGCATATCCATCTCCCTTTTCAGTCGGGTTCGGATAAAATTTTAAAAGCCATGCATCGTGGATATACCAAAGAATCCTATCTTGAAAAAATAGAACGTCTGAAAAAGGTCTGTCCCTCCATTGCCGTGACTGCTGATGTGATCGTGGGATTTCCGGGTGAGGAAGAGGAAGATTTTAGACAGACTCTCGATTTGATGGAGACAGTCCGATTCGACGATCTCTATTCGTTTAAATATTCTCCGAGAAAAGGAACCCGGGCTGCCCAGTTTCAGGATAAAGTTGAAGAAAAGGTGAAACAAGTACGGCTCACCATCCTTCAAGAAATCCAGAAAGGGATTACCCTTCAAAAAAATCAGGCGTTGGAAGGTCACGTAGAAGAGGTGTTAGTCGAAGGCCGGAGCAAGCAGAGCCCTCAAGACGTAACCGGCCGAACCCGATCCAATAAGATCGTCAATTTTGAAGGGGACATGAATTTAGTTGGGAAATTAGTACCCGTCCAGATTACCAAAGCTTACGCTCATTCTCTCCGCGGCGAATTAGTTCAGAATAGGTAGTTCATCTCCCTTACAACTGCTCGTAAAAATAGGCAACTGACAAAAATATAGGCAATTTTACCTTCGATTTTCCACATCTTCAAATCGACAGATACCGAAATAGTCTTTCAATTCCGAATGCTTATATTGTTCAACAGAATTTCAGCCCTTGGCAGGGAATTTGCTTCTATATTTAAGAGGGAAAGGGAAACCTTCAAAGCCATGTGAGCCGCTAGGAGTGTGTCGGAGTACCTATCGACTCCTTGAATAATTATGGTATACTGCGTTTCATGAAAACACAAACACCTTTTCGTCCATACAATCCTGATCAGTTATTGCTGTTACCGCCCGACATGACCCATTGGTTGCCTCAAGACCATCTGGTCTACTTCCTTCGCGATGTAGTCGGGCAGATGGATCTTTCGTCTGTTTACGCGAGCTATGACGGTTCGAAGGGAGGATATCCCGCGTACCATCCAGAGATGATGGTGGCTCTTCTGATTTATGCGTACTGTGTTGGGGTTCCGAGTTCGCGTAAGATCGAGAAAGCCACCTATGAGTTGATTCCGTTTCGTGTATTGACAGCGGATCAACATCCTGATCATGACACCATTGCCGAGTTTCGGCGTCGCCATCTGGAGGCGTTAGCAGCCCTGTTTGTCCAAGTCTTGCGGCTTTGTCAAAAAGCAGGTTTAGTCAAGCTTGGCCATGTGTCGTTGGACGGCACGAAGGTTCGAGCCAATGCATCCAAGCACAAGGCGATGAGCTACGCTCGGATGGAGAAGAGCGTGGTGGAGTTGGAAGCGGAAGTGAAGCGGTTGATTGCGGAAGCCGAGGCGACCGATGAAAGGGAGGACGATCGATACGGCAAGGGCCGGCGTGGGGATGAATTGCCCGAGGAGCTGCGGTTCAAACAGGGTCGTCTTTTGAGGATTAAGGAGGCCAAGGAAGTTCTGGAGCGTGAGGCTCGGGAGCAGGCCCAGCAGGAACGGGTCGAGCAGGAGAAGAAGAGACAGGATCGAGAGGCATCGGGGGATCGTGGCGGTCGGCCACCGAAGGCTCCCTCGGAGAAGCCCGATGGGAAGGCTCAGTATAACTTTACGGATCCTGAGTCGCGGATTATGAAGAATGGAGCGACCAAGTCCTTTGAGCAGAGCTATAACTGTCAGGCGGCTGTGGATGGCCATGGCCAGGTGATTGTAGCCACTCGGGTCAGCCAGGAGGCCAATGACAAGGGTGAACTCAAAGCGGTGATGGAGGGAGTCAAGGCGAATCTGGAGGGGGCCAGACCTGGGCGGGTGACAACCGACAATGGCTACTTTAGCGAGGGAAACGTAACCTATCTGGCGCAGGAGCAGATCGATGGATATGTAGCCACTGGACGCATCAAGCATGGGGACAAACCGTTGCCTGTGCCTCGGGGGCGAATTCCGAAGGATGCGAGCCTGAAGGAACGGATGAGCCGAAAACTTCGAACCATCAAAGGCCGGGCGATTTATGCGAAGCGCAAGGAGATCAGTGAACCGGTCTTTGGTCAGATCAAACAGGTCCGCGGATTTCGGCAGTTCCTCTTGCGCGGTCTGAGTAAGGTGAGTGCGGAGTGGGATCTGATATGCCTTGGGCACAATCTGTTGAAGCTTTTCAGAAGCAATTGGAGACCGGCAACAACCTGAGTTCTGGGTTGTCCGATCCACTCGCGAGCGCATTGGTTTCTCCCATAAGGGCCAATTTTAGTGGGTCCAAGTCTCGCGAATCAGTTCCGCTACCAACTTTTTTCAATTTTCAAAGAACAGTTTACAGAATCTATAAAATTATTAGGAGTTCTCCGACAGACTCCTAGGTGTGTCAAAAATCTTCAATGTTAACCTAATCCATCCAATCCTGGCTTATTTTGCTTTTGGTATAAGTGCGTTTTTCTATTTATTGGGGATAATTATGGAAAGGCAGGAGAGGAACAGATGCTCTGGAAAGCCATAGGAATTGAATTTGGCGAATTCCTTGTCTCGTTTGCATTTGTGATATGGGGAGCAACTGAGGTTATAAGAACCATTAAGGGAAAAGAAACGGCGACAATGGCTTTTTTGAGCAAAATCTTAAGTCTGATAAAATATTTATTGAGAGAACTTAGAACTGGAAATTTCAGTCAAAGAATGAATGCCATGCTTGCGGTCATGATTTTTCTGTTTTTTCTGGGGGCCTTTGCGATGCTATTGATGGAGTATTATAACAAGTCTCTATTTTCAGAGAAATTTTTCGTAATATGCGTATTATCCATTTTGTCCTTTGCCATAGCAATGTTCGTTTGTGAAAAATTCACTAGACCAAGATATCCCTACCGAGATTGAAATAAAAAAAAGCCACTCAGCGGTAAACCCCCTTTCTTCCTCCTATTCTCTTATAGCCTCCTTGGTGGTTCTTCTAAGCGCGGTCAGTTCTAAGAAGTCGAACAATCGTAATAAAATATTGACACTAGCTTCATTCTTGCCATAATTTGTGTTCATGGCTCGCAAACCACGTGTTCATTTTTTTGGCGCCTTGTATCACGAAACCTCCAAGGGAAACCAGCGTCGAAACACCTTCCTTGATCACAAGGATTGGACGGCTTACCTATCTTTTCTTTCGGAATGTAAGGTGAATATTAGAATAGGGGTCTGCCCCTGACATTTGACAAATCAAAAATTCGGTTGGCCTAACCCGATGGTTGAAACTGACAGTTGAAAGCTTCGCTGCTGGCTGCATTTTGGCTTAACTGTTAGGAAGGCACAAATTATATCCACAAGATTGATTTCTATGTTTACTTGATCCGATCGAAGTTGTATACTTGAATTCAAGGGGAGGGTTGTATTGCAGTACAATTTTGAATGGGACCCACATAAAGCAAAGCATAATCTTCGGAAGCACAAGGTGAGTTTTGAACGCGCCGCTGGAATATTTTTAGATCCCTTAGCAATCTCCATATATGATGAAGAGCACAGTTCGGATGAAGATCGCTGGATCACAATCGGCAAAGATCGGACCAATAATATCTTAGTTGTTATTCACACATTTCATGAAGAAAATATTGACAATTGTAAGGTTCGTGTAATTTCTGCCAGAAAGGCAACGAAGAAGGAAATCAAACAATACGAGGGTGACAAGCTATGAAAAAAGAATACGATTTTTCCAAGGGAGAACGGGGGAAGTTCTATCGGCCTGATATTGAATTAAACTTACCGGTTTATCTAGAACCGGATTTACGCAAATATTTTCCTGACGCAGAGTCTGTAAATAGAGCCCTACGCTGCTTATTGCCTTTACTATCTTCCAAGAAAGCTGAGCAGCATCTGAAAAAGCGTTGATGTCACGTTGCGTAAAGACAGTGCGTAGATTGAAGGTGTGCCCAAGAAGTGGCTAATAAAAAGGATTTAACCATACAGATAGTTACAAAATATATTGAAGAGTTAGAAAAAAACAAGATCCATATAATGGAAGCCTTTATTTTTGGTTCCCATGCTAAAGGAAAGACAAAGCCAGAAAGTGACATTGATGTTGCTTTAATTTCCAGCGGCTTTACAGGAGAAAGATTTAAGGATCGGAGAAAGATTGTCCCCTTCAGGAGGAAAATTGACAGTAGAATAGAACCTATTCCATTCAAACCAGAAGATTTCAATAATGGTGGAACACTGGCTGAAGAGATAAAGAGAACTGGAGTGTCCATATTAAGAAAGACAAAATGAAATTTCCTTTTTTACCAAGCATTCCTCATGCTTAACAGTTCCAGATATAAAAGAGTGGTCCTAATTTCCTCGGAATAGGGGTGGGCGGTGACCACCGGTCCAAATACCGGGAGCATGTCATTGTCCCGGGGCGTCAGGACATTAATCCTGTTTTCAGGAGCGCCAACATCAATTGTGGCGCCGTCCCACCCATGATATTTGAAGTATCAAAGTTTCGTTTGGCACAACAGCCTCTCGCCAAAGCTGTTGGCTAAAAGCTCAATGGCGGCCGTGGCTTAGCTATTAATGTGCGGTCGAGGTAAAATTAGGTTTCGAAACCCAACTGTGGTATAATTCGTTAACAGGACTTTCTTCCATTCCCTGAAATTCTGGAGGAAACATAAGATGGGACTCATTAATGCTAAGATAATGCTCAGAAATCCGAGAAAGCCAGAATTGAAGGCTGTCGAAGTCGACGCCTTGGCGGATTCTGCCGCTGTCCACCTTTGCATTCCTACACATGTCCAGATTCAGCTTGAACTCGAGGAAATTGATAGAAAAGAGGTAACGCTGGCAGACGGTAGTCGGAGGCTTGTGCCTTATGTTGGTCCCATCGAGTTGAGGTTCAAGAACAGAGTTGGTTTTGCTGGTGCCTTGGTGATGGGTGACCAAACTTTGCTTGGGGCCATTCCCATGGAAGACATGGACTTAGTGATCATGCCAAGAACAAGAACTATAGACATAAACCCGATTAGCCCAAACATCTCTACATCGATAGCAAAGTGAGCATCTGACAAGTCACTCGTGTTCCCTAAAAGTTATCGTTCTGCTAACCCGTGTTCGTCATCGAGGGATAGACTATGTCGAAAATGACGATTCATTCCGGAAGAAAGGGAAAAGAGATCCTATGATTCGATTCGAGCAAACCTTCGTGAATTTCCTCCTTCAACACCAGGAGAAACATAACCGTACTTACCACTTCCTGATCTTGATGGACGCAATGATCAGTGCAGCAAAGCACATCCAGCACTACTATCTGACGGGTGCTTTAAAGGGAAATCTTGGCTTAGCAGGTGACGTAAACGTTCAAGGCGAGGATGTCATGCGTATGGATCAGATCGCCCAGGAGATCACGATCCATTATTTGAGGACCTCGGGTCGGGTCATTCATACGATCAGTGAGGAATCGGAAGAGATCATTTCGATCAATCCTGAGGGGGGACGCTATTTTGTCTATTTCGATCCCCTGGATGGCTCATCCAATATCCCCCATGGACTGCCGGTCGGTTTTCTATTCGGGATTGCTAAACGTAACCTGGAAGGCCAGGAGGACGGCCACCTGAGGGCTGGAAAAGATTATATTGCTGCCGGCATGTTTGTGATTCCAACCGGGACTTTTACCCTTGGACTCAAGGATGCAGGTACCTGGCGGTTTCACATCGACGAGACGATGACTTTTGTCAGACCGACCCGGATGATGCTTCCCGAAGACACCAAAGGTTGGGAGCTGTCATTTAACGCGTCCAACCGCCGCACCTATGCTGAGCGCGTTCAGAAATGGATCATCGAGAATGAAAGTAAGTATGCCTTCAGATACCTCGGCGCGTTAGCCGGAGATTTTCACAGGATCCTATCCAACGGCGGCATGTTCATGTACCCGGCCATCGTCAATCATCCAAATCCAAAAAAGAACCGTCCCGAGGGAAAGCTGCGCCTCATGTATGAAGCGGCGGTGGTGGCTTTCATGTGCCGCGAAGCAGGTGGGACGGCTGTCAATGAAGCAGGGATTCCGATTCTTGAGGTCCAGCCGGAGAAACATCACCAGAGGACAGCTCTTTATGTAGGTTCAAAGAGACTCGTGGAAAATATTGCCCAGGTCTTAAAAACAAAAGGTTAAGGATAAGGTTGAGAATGCTGATTTAAGTGTTAAGGAATCGATTCACGAATGACGGACACGAGAAACGTTGTCTTTAAGGCGGGCTGAGGTTAAGGTTAAGAACGTTGGAAGAAAAATTTATAGATGAATAAGGAGAGTTGGTTATGGCAAAGAGAAAAGTTTCCAAAGCCGATTTTAAGAAAGCCCTTGAGGTGGGACGACCGCCCAATATCAAGAGGCTTTTTCCAAATTCAAGGGCCTTAATTGTAAGTGGAAAAGTGATAGATCGAGCCATGATTGCTAAGGGGAGAGCGATTGCAATGGCTGCAAACGGCAGAAATCAATTTGTCATCCGGGGAGCCCTTCAAGCCGCCCAGCGGGCCAACGCCCCAGTCATTATCGAGATCGCGAAATCGGAAGGAGGCACAAAAGCCTATTGCGCAGTGAACTACTGGAATATGGCCATGCTCGTCGATACCCTCTGCAACGAACTTGGAATTACCATTCCGGTGGCGATCCATTCCGACCATTATGGAATTAGAAGTGAGAAGGATCTTGAGGCTGCTAAGGTTGAGATCCCTACGTTTTTTGAAGCAGGAATGACCTCGATTGCCATTGATGCCTCTCATCTTCCGGATGACAAGAACCTTTTAGCAAATATTGCCGTCAACCCTTATATCCCTAAATGGGCAGGGCTTGAAACAGAAGTGGGTGAAATCAAAGGAGAGGAAGGTCTTTCCACAGTGGAAGAGGCCCTGTTTCTCATTCAGGGGCTAAATGCCAATGACATCTTCCCGGATTGGATCGCTTTGAATAATGGAACGACCCACGGCATCGAAGAGAAGGATTCCGGGATCCAGGTGCAATTGACCGCGGATATTCACACCGCCTTAGAAAAATATAAGGTCTCTGGCGCTCAGCATGGAACCTCCGGCAATAGCTCCGAAAGGCTTCGCCAAATCGTTGCCAAAACCCATACCACAAAAGCCAATGTCGCCACAGCCCTGCAGATGATCTCATGGGGTGTTCAGGTGAACGATTATGGAAATGCTATTCTGGATGCGGATGGAAATTTCAGCAAAGTGAAAGAAGAGGGGGTTTCTGAAGAGATGTGGGCAGAGATGGCGGCTTATGCCCAATCGAAAAGCTGGAAGAAGGGAGACTATAAAAATCTTAACCTCCCGTTTGAAAATAAATTGCTTGCCCAGCCAAGAGAGATCAGGGACCGAATGGCAAAGGAAGTAGAGGACTTCGCTTACAAGATGATGACAGAGGTCTTCAATTGCCAGGAGACAGCTCCCTTCGCCATCGAGGCCATTTTGAAGGCAGGCTCCTATGATCTTGGTCCTAAAGTTACCCGAATAGAAAACCCTTCGGAATGGACAGAAAGCAAGATCACAGAACGAGCCTCCCGCCTTGGAAGCGACAGGGGCCCTGCAGGCAAATTCGATGAGTAAGGAATGCGGTAAACCCCGTTAGAAATTCCAGCGAGGCACTCGCCGCGCTGTCGCGCAGGCGCAGCGGGTTAAACCCCGCCGGAATTATTCTAAGATCTAACCCCGCTGCAGAGCAGCGGGGCATCATTTCTAACGGGGTAAATCAGGAAAACGTCACCATTTGATTAATTCATTTTCTTTCCCGTTGGCATGAAAAAGACAAGAGGGATCGTAAACAAAAGCCCCAGACCAAAAGAGATGAAGGTCGTTCTAAAGCCATTAGCAGGGGTAGAACTCGAATGGAGGATAATTGTAATTAATGAAATTCCCAAGGCTCCTCCAACATTCCCGAACATCCCTCGAAGCCCTGTGATGGTGGCGACTTTCTCAGGCATTAACTCAATGCAAGCGTTATTGGAAGCTGGAAAGACGATCCCGATTCCTACTCCAGTAAGCATGACAATGAAGGCGATGCTTTCTGCAACCCCGAGATGGATCCCCGTCATTCTCCATACCTGGGGTCCTTGGCCGAGGAGAATAGTTGTAAGGGAGATGATGCTCAAACCCAAGACCATCGGCCATCGATAACCCCATCGCTTGAGTAGAAAGCTGGTTATCGCTGCGGCAGGGATGACGGCGAGAGAGCGAGGGGTTAGTATTACACCGCTAACCAAGGTGGATAACTTATGCACGGAGGTGGCGTAGAGCGGTATAAAGACAAAGATTCCAAGGACTGCGGCGCCCACCATCATGTTATATAGGTTTGCTGCCAGAAAAGGTTTTGACCTTAACAGAGCCATATCCAGGATCGGGTTGGAATCCTTCTTCTCTTGACGAAAAAATAGACAAAGAAAAGAAAAACTGACGGCTAAGAAGATAGTGGTTAGGAGAAGGGACGAGATGGAGAAGTTCTCAGCAATGAGATTTAAGCCCAGCATGAGGAAGAGGACCGCACCAAAGAAAAGAGAAGCTCCCACAAAGTCTATATGTGGCCGGGAGAGAACCTCCGAGTCTTCAAGTAAAATCATAATCAGAGCTATCAGACCAATGCCGATAGGCAGATTGATGTAAAAAATATATCTCCAGGAATATCGACTCACAATCCAGCCTCCTAAGTTTGGGCCGATAACACCCCCTATGGGAAAGATACTTGTAAATAGGCCGATAGCCCTCTCCCGATGCTCTGGAAATTGATCACTCACAATGCCTGCTGCCGTTGGGAGAAAGCTCGCTCCTCCAATCCCCTGAAGAAACCTAAATGCCACCAGGCTGTAGATATTGGGTGCAAGGCCACAGGCAAGGGAACTGGCTGTAAAAAGGATGAGAGAAATCAGAAAAACCTTTTTGCGACCAAGGCTATCGCTCAGATTGCCCATCACCGGCATCACGCTCGTCACCGCAACCAGGTAGATTGAAATAGTCCATGCTGCCCAGAGAACGTTGGTGCCTAAGTCTTTTATAAAGTTGGGGAAGGCCACCGCCACAACTGTACCATCAATGGAGTACATAAGGAGGCCCAACCCGGCAGAAGCAAAAATCAGGTAGCGACGCATCTTAGGAGGATTACTTCTATCTTATCTTTCGGAGATCTCGTTAGGCATTGTAAGAAGCCTCACCATAAAATTCCAAAACGCCCGCCCTATGCGAACCTTTTAGAATCCAATGGTTTCAATAGGATCCGGGAGTCCAAATCATTATATTCCTGATAGCAGAGACTTTCAAGGTCAAACAAAACTATGATGGGTGAAGGTAATGATCGGTTGAAGGAGGCTACCTGACGGATACCCATAGGAGCCATCCTCCAATTTGAACTGACCCAAATCCCGATTTAGAAACTGAACCCCTTTTCCCATCCGGTCATTGCGAGTCCCGCTAAAAACGGGACAAGGTGCGTGCCTGCACGCCGAAGTGCAATCCTTCGCCGGAGCGAGGCAGGCGTTTCGGCACGGAGGCGTGGCAATCTCATTGAAAAAGGCGAGATTGCTTCGGTTCCCTCGCAATGACAATTTCTAAATCGGAATTTGGGACTGATAAAGGTATTGACTCGGAATAGGTTCAGGTTTTAACCTTTATAAATCACGCTTTAAAAATCTAAGAAAAGGAGAGTTTTTGGGGAAGGATCTCATTTGGGAAATAGAGCTACAAAATGAAATCTGATCGATCTCATCATGCTGATGCAAATGGTTTGAAATTGATCTTTCGCGCACTGAGCCACAGAAATTATCGTCTTTTTTTTGGGGGTCAAGGTATTTCTTTAATTGGTACCTGGATGCAACAAATTGCCATGAATTGGCTCGTGTACCGGTTGACTCATTCGGCCCTATTATTAGGCATTGTTGGCTTTACGAGTAGAATTCCAACCTTTCTTTTAGCTTCGTTGGCTGGGGTGTTGGCGGACAGATGGAACCGCCATCGCATTTTAGTTTCCACCCAAACGTTATCTATGATCCAAGCGATGATTTTAGCGATTCTCGTCCTTACCGGAACAATTGCTGTCTGGCATATTATCCTTTTAAGCCTATTCCTTGGCTTAATAAACGCTTTGGACATCCCAACACGGCAATCCTTTGTGGTGGAGATGATCGAGAAAAAGGAGGATTTAGGAAATGCTATTGCCTTGAACTCTTCGATGGTCAATGGCGCCCGTTTATTGGGACCCTCTCTGGCAGGGATACTGATTGCTGCTTTGGGTGAAGGAATGTGTTTTCTTCTTAATGGGATAAGTTTTATTGCAGTTATTCTTGCCTTATTGGCTATGGAAATTAAACCTAAACAGAGGGAAATCCAAAGTTCAGAAGTTTTTCAAGGTTTGAAAGAAGGGTTTTCTTACGCCTTTGGCTTTGCGCCCATCCGGTCAGTGTTACTACTCCTTGCGTTGGTCAGTTTAATGGGGATGCCGTTTACAGTACTGATGCCTATTTTTGCTGAAAAGATTCTAAATGGGGGAGCCCAGGCACTCGGTTTTCTTATGGGGGCTACGGGTGTGGGCGCAATAATTGGTAGCATTTATCTTGCTTCTCGAAGAAGTGTTTTGGGGTTAGGTAGAATCATTGTCATCTCTTCGAGTCTCTTTGGCATCGGGCTCATTGCTTTTTCTCTCTCTCGTCTCTTTTGGCTTTCTTTATTAATGATGTTGTTGACCGGTTTTGGAATGATGGTAGAGATGGCATCGAGTAACACGGTTTTACAGACCATTGTCGAGGAGGACAAACGGGGAAGAGTGATGAGTTTTTATACGATGGCCTTTATGGGAATGGTACCTTTTGGGAGTCTATTAGCAGGCAGTTTAGCAAATAGCATAGGAGCTCCCAAAACCGTAATGATAGGCGGGATCGCCTGTATTTTTGGTTCGGCCATGTTTGCGAAAAAACTCCCTTCGTTGAGAAGAATGGCCCGTCCTATCTATGTGGAAAAGGGTATCATTTCGGAAGAGTTGCCGTAAGCTTTAAAAAAAGATTGACGGCAATCCTTATAAACCTTAACGTTGCAATAAAACACCAAAACAGACTCGGCGGGGACACTGTAAGAGCCTTGTAGCGGAACCTTTTGAATATCAAGCACTACTGTCCACCAACTTTGCTGGAGTTCACTTTTGGTGAAATCCTCTATGGCCCATTCCATTCCAATAAAACCCGCATTACAAGGGTCTGGAAGTGTTCCCGACGGGTCTGCTTAATGCAACTGTAAGGTAAACTATTAAACCATAAAAAGGAGGAAATAAATGACGAAAAATCATTATACGAAAATTACTCATAAAATAACCATCACGGTCGCCGAGATCCAGGGAGTTTGTACGGCAGGGTTTAAAACGGGAGACAAGATAGTCATCCGTGGGCCACGGATAGACGTGCGAAAGACAGACAATCTATGCATGAATGCTCTTTCTGCTCTAATGCCATATCTTCGGCAATGGTCGGCAGAACCTTTTCCTCCTAATGCTCGTTCTATAGTATGTTGCCCAGATCCTGGGCCCGAGAAAGGAGGAAGGGGACACGTCTTCTTCCATATTCAGAGTGAAAGGATTAAATAAGGGTGGCTCAGGAATCGAAAATAGAAGTTTCGATCGGTAAATTGAAATTCAAAAATCCCATATTACTTGCCTCTGGTCCTTTAAGTAACAGTGAGGAGAAAATCATGGGGGCAGCGAAAAGGGGTTTTGGAGGAATTGTCACCAAGACGGTGACTCTGGAAGCTTGCGAAGGGAATCCATTGCCCCGCTGGGCTTTCCAGGATTTTTGTCTTGTTGCTTCAGATGGCTTGCCCAATCCAGGATACAACAAGATGGCAGAAATTATCCGCAGTGTGAAGGAAAGGGGATTGGATATACCATTGATAGGAAGCGTTGCTGGCACATCTCCGGAAGAGTATGCTGAAATGGCAGCTAAACTCGAGAAGGCGGGAGCGGATGCTATAGAGCTTAACATGGCCTGTCCTCACAGAGGCCGGCTGGTGGGTGGACCCGCGGATGAGCCCTTGGGTGAATACTGGTCGAGAAAACCAGAAAGGGCTGCTTCCGTCATCAGCATGGTTAAGAGCGAGATAAGAGTACCTCTCTGGGCCAAATTTCCTTCTGACCGACCATTCGAGGTTATCGTGGCGATGGAAAGGGCTGGAGCGGATGCTTTCGTTCCATTCCCAGGTGTACCAGGAATGGTGATTGATATCGAAACCGGCAGTCCGGTCCTGGGAAACATCGAGGGATCAGGAACGATCATTGGTAAGGCAATAAAGCCTATAGGGATAAAGATTGTTTCTGAACTTTGTAGAAGAGTTTCGGCACCCGTGTTAGGGACAGGAGGTGTTGCTACGAGTGACGATCTCATCGAATATCTTATGGTTGGAGCATCCGCCATCGAGATGCTCACACAAGCGATGATGCAGAAATTTACTGTTGAAGAGCTGATATCAGGGGTTGAAGCGTTTGTTACAAGGAAAAATCTCAAGAATATACAGGAAGTTTGTGGTCTGGCCTTGAGGCGCTTGCCTAAAAGAGAGTAGACTGGGCAGGTCATGGATGATCGAGGGAGATAGATATTATGTTGATCATTCCGGAACGAATCAATACCAGCCGGAAGCAAGTCAAGGGGCAAGTAGAGGGGAGAGATTAGAGGTTAAGCCCTTTTGTGACTTATCTAAGAAATTCATAACAACTTTGGCGAACTCTTCCGGCATTTGATCCGGCATTGGAACCATCCCTCCTTTTATGATGGCTGTTTTGCTGTTTCGAATGTGGTCGGAAAGGACCTTCATCATTGGAAAAGAAAATGGGTCTTCGGCCCCTGCGATGATAAGTGTTGGGGCCTTAATCAATGAAACCTTCCTTTCCATTTTGTACCGGTTTACCGCTCGATGTCCAGCCTCAACCCTTTCACTAACTCTAAGGGCATCCATGACAAAACGTGTTAAGAGGTCAGGTCGGTTCTTTGGGTAAAATCCCATCCTCCTCTGCCAGAGTTCAGTGAGGTGGGATCCATCCCCCCTCACCTGAACTGCATCGATGGGAGATCTCTTTTCCCTCCGTTCCCTTTCCGCAACGTCAATGTAGGGGGTAGAGGAGAGCACAAGTTTCTCTACGCGCTCAGGAAAAGAGGCTGCGACTTCCACTGCAATAACACCCCCCGTATGATGACCGATCATCGATGCGGATTCAATTTTCATAGCATCCAAGAAATTTATAACGCCTTGAGCATATCCTTCAATGGAATCTTTCACCCCTATTTTATAAGAATCCCCAAAACCGATTGTATCCATGGCAATGGCCCAATATTTTCTACCCAGGATGGGCAATACATCGCGATATTCGTCCCATGACCGGGGGGTTTGGTGTAGGAGTAAAACGGGTTTTCCATTCCCTGCCATAGCATAATGAATTTGGCCTCTCGACGTATCAATAAATCCTCTTTTTATGCTAATTTTTTTCATATTCACCTCTCAAGAGTCTCTTGGAGTAGCCGATAGGAGTTTATCTCGGTAATGGTATTTTTTCAAGAGTGTTGCCATGAAGATAAAACCTTGCGTATAAGCCTCTCTAAAAGCACCTCCTTGGGTTTAGATTGGATTTTTTCCCAAGCATACCATGGAGACTTCTCTTCTCGGTATGGATAGGTGGTGCCTTTTATATGATTATCAAACCTAAATCGTACACTTTATAGGTGCGATGAGCGGTGGTATGGTGGATAGATGGAGTTAAGGATTGAGTATGAGGGAGCGGTTTATCACATCGAGGAGAAACCAGGGCCCTACCAGCCCTCATTTTCTAAAACCTAATTTGGACAAGACTGAATTCATCACCCCCTTAACTTTTTGAGATTTAAAATACCTTGATATGGAACCTCCATCTCAGTAATCCCCATATAAATCTACAGGACAACATAATAGACCTGGCCCTCAATCTTTTCCTTTGAGGACATGGTCCCAAACACTACATCTTTTTTGTCTGAACTTATCTCTGCTCGTGCTGCTGACCTCCTTGCTTGGACGGTCCGTCGGTCTTTAACCGGCGAACATCGGCCTTTCAGCGAGCCTCGGTCTTGCCGTGAACATCAGTCTTCCCGTGAAGGTCGGTCTTCCCGCGAACATCTCCGCCACGATGACCTGGTGGTGGCCTATGAAACTCTCTACCTCCCCAATGATGCTGGGAATGATCTCCAGATTTTAACCCGTAGGTGCGCCACGAAGTTGCACAAGAGATGAGGGAAGGCCCCTCGGAGTCGGCTTGCAGGAGCTGGCTTCAAACCACCTCAAGCTGCATTGGTAAAGAGCCAT
>CAWGWZ010000020.1:0-751235 GCA_963826305.1 uncultured delta proteobacterium
GAACAGGCCGCCTCGATTGGGTTACGGTCGAAGAGAATCTCCGAGAACTTGGAGACCTTGCGCGGGTCCGTGAACATCTTGAGTCTCTGGAAAACCCCGGTAACACGCTGGTTGAGGTATCACTTTCGGGTCTTCTAATGGCCAATGAGCGTGCTGAGCTTGACCACATTGACCAGATTCTGGGTTCACGGTTCCTCTGGGGAAAGCTTGAAGTTTCCCGCTTACGACCCTCACCGGAAGATGAGAACTGGATTACCAATCTTCCGCCTGGAATCATCCGAGACGCAGCCATGCGCCTGCGCGACACTCCCGGTGCCTCGCCGGAAATCGCGGCCCGTGCACTTATGGAACTATATGCGATTGTTGGGGAGGTCTCGAAGTGAACATCCGATCGATAAGAGTCGCTGATTGGCGGTGTTTCCTGGACGACATCGAGGTCGGTCCTTTCGAAGAGGGTTTGAACATTATCTACGCCCCTAACGGCACGGGGAAATCAACACTTTTCGAAGCATTAAAGCGTGCTCTGCTTGATGGACACAAAGTAACAGGGAAGGATGTGGAAGCGATCCGTCCTTGGGGTAGAAATTTGGCTCCCAAGGTGACGGTCGAGTTCACCCATGACGGCCAAGAATATCGGGTAACGAAGCAGTTCCTTGATAGTCCCAGTGCTCTTCTTGAGCGGAAGGAGAACGGCCGGTATCGCCGAATGGCGGAAGGAGCCTCTGCGGACGAACAGACTCGGGAAATCCTCACCAAAAATCCGCCGTTAAAAGGGTTGGCTAAGACACCAAACTGGGGTATTGCACAAGTGCTTTGGGCGCCACAAGGGGGCCTGGCTATTGGTCCACTCACGGGCGATGTGGTCTCCGATATCCGGAGTATGTTAAGTGCGCAGGCTTCAAGCGGAGGCACAGGCCCCGTAGAGAAGCGCATCGAAGAGCGATACCTCCAGTTCTTCAGTGTCAAAGGCAAGTTAAGGACCGGTAAAGAAGCGCCGCCATTTACCCGACTGCGAGAACAAATCGAGGAAACAATTGCAGCCCGACAAAAAGCGTATGACCTCTACATTGCTTTCGAGGAAGCCTCACGGCGAGTTGAGGAGCTTCGCGCCCGACGCACGCAGGTGCGCTACAATGCGGACGAAACGATGAAAGCCCTTCGTAACGCGCGGGCCGTTGCAGAAGTATACCGTACGCTGGTGGCAGAGAGAAATCAGCGGTCTGAACGAGTCAATGCGGCCGAAGCACAGTACAAGGAAGTGAAACAACGAATTGATCTTATCAAGTCAACCGAGAAGGACTTGGGCGAAGCCGGGAAAAAAATGACTGCCCTTGAAAGCGAAGTCCCATTGAAAGATAGAGAAGTTCAGGAGCGGGAAAAGGAGGCCGCAAGGCGGAAAGCTGAGTTGGAGGATGCCCGGAAAGGCCGGGAAGCCGTTGATACAGCGGTCCAAATGGCAGATGCGGCCCGGCGGTTCAATGAATGCAGCCGGGAGCTACGGCGTGTTGATGAACTTATCTCAAAAATCGAGAAGGCTGAGAAAGCCCTGACTGATTGGCGAAAGAAAAGGAATGCCCATGTGGCACCCGATGCACGGGCCCTCAAGGTGATTCGGAAGGCCATCAAGGATCGTGATGACGCTCAACTTCGCATCGAAGCGTCTCTCATCACATTGGAAATCGTGCCTCATAAGGATGGTTTAGTCGAGGTTGTATCTGGCGAGACGACGGGTCCCACGCCGTTAAAGGCAGGTGTCCCGACTCAAGTACACGGCTCTCCGGAAGTGGTGGCCGAAATCCCTCGTGTTGCCAGGTTACGTACCTGGGGACCTGTGGGTTCTGTCGAGGAGCATAGGGAAGCACGGGCGAAAGCCGATAAGAAGTTAAGGGAACTGACTGACCCGTTCGGCACATCCGATCTGGATACTTTGGAGTCGCTGGCGGAGAAGGGGAAGGAACTTGATGCAAGCGTAGCAGAAGCAGACACCAAGCTCCAAACGCTATTGGCTGGACACAAGTTGGACGAGTTTGTACAAGAACGGAATGCCCTCGAAACAACGCACAAAAGTTTCCTTAGCACTTATCCGGATTGGGGAAAAACAGCCCCTGATACGGATACACTCGATGCGGAGGCAGAGGATGCGAAGCGGGCCTTCATCACGCGCGTTGAGAATGCGGAGGCTGCCTGGGATAAGGCCCGAAGTGCGCTGACAGCCGTTTCCGGACAGAAGGAGACACTATCCCAACGACTTGAGGATGCTAAGCGCCAGGTGACGACTCTGAGGGAGAAACTGGCCGAACTGACCAGTGACGGTAAATCTTTAGAAGAGCGTGAATCAGAGCTTCTGCGAAACACAATGGCATGGGAAGCAGCACAGGCACGTCTCGCTGAGATCCAGGACCAACTGAGCCAATGCGGAGATGACCCCGTGGCTGTTGTAGAGCGGCTCGAAGCTCAATTTGAGGCAGCCAACCAAGAATCTAACCAAGCACGGGAACAGGAAGTCAGGGAAGAGGCGAGGTTGGAGGGCCTTTCTGCCCAAGGGCCTTATTCCGCACTCGCTACGATGGAAGAGAAAGTTGCACAACTTCAGCAGGAAGTAAGACGTGAGGAACTGCGCGTCGAAGCGATACGTCTGTTGCATGACACTGTGGCCGCATGCCGCAGTGAGGCAATTGCTGCGGTTTCAATGCCTGTCGAAGCCATGGCAACGAAAACATTGCAACGTATAGCCGGCCGTCGGTTGGGGCGAATCCAAGTTAGTGAGACCTTTGAACCCTCAACGGTGGTGCCAGAGTCTATGCGAAGAAGCTGTGACATTAGACAACCTCTCCGGGGGTGAGCAGGAGCAGCTATACCTGGCGACACGGCTTGCCTTAGCTGAAGTCTTAGGGAAGGAAGAGCGCCAGCTTGTGGTGCTGGATGATGTATTGACGGCCACAGACACAGGCCGTTTGGCCAGGATAATGAATGTCCTAGAGGAGGCTGCACAGCGCCTGCAAATTCTGATACTGACCTGCCATCCGGAACGCTATCGCGGATTGAAGCGGGCGGCTTTCTTCGATCTTGAGTCATTGATTGCATCTGCAACTTCTTCAAATCAGTGAAGCCTCGGTATCAGGTCTTGAAATGTGAATTATGATGTCATCCATAGAAAGGTTGGCCCTACCAATTGCGGAATGGGGATTGCGGAATGCGGAATGAGAAAAAAAGGGTTCGGTGTCAGGAATCTGCAAACCTGGATTTACAACAGTAAGGTCCAATCCAAATCCAACACTGCATGGAGCGTAGAAAAGATTTATACTCGGGAATTGGGAGATAGGGAAATAGAAAAGCAAGGAGTTAGGGTGGCTGGGGGACTTTACTGAAAACAAGGGAAGAAACATTGGAGGTTCATTTTTAAAATCAGTTATTATAGGAGAAGGGCTATGATTTGTAAGCGTTTGGTTGTAATGATACCATTGATCATCAGTGTGATCCTGGCCAGCGGAACCGCTATAGCCGATGTCCTCTATACCCTGACACCTGGCACAACTTTCCAGGAGGGATGTTTTGGTCCCTGTTTATGCCCGGTAGGGATACCCAATGAGGTTACAGGGACTTTCATGTTGGTCCCGGAAGGGTCGGATCAGTCAATTGCCAGTTATCATCTGGACAAAATTTCGTGGATTGTTATCGGTTTTAACGGGGAGGCGTTTCACGAAATAACGGGGCAGGGGACCTACCGTCTTGGCGGCGTCCCGATCATGCATCAACTCATACTCGACATTAGCATCAATGGCGCTGAACCAGTGCATTTGGACAGCGGTTTAATCTCCGGTGGGGCGGACTTCCCAGCCATCTCCATAAACGTTGCCCACGGCGCGTGCTTCGGCTTCCGGATGGAAATCAAGGCAGCCGCAGCCATCGTGGTGAATTGGGCGGGAGGACTTTCATTCCCTATTAAAATCACCTCTGTTGAACAGGATTCTTCCGGGAATATTAAACTTTTGACCTCCACAGGCACCTTTAATGGAACCATTGAATTATCCACCGGATTATCTTCTGGAGGGGTGGTTTTGGTGCCTGATTCAAAGGGCTGTTACGTCACGCTTTCATCTGTTGATGGCATGAGTCTTTGTGTCAAGGGAGTTGCGTCGGTAGCGACTGATATTTCAAAAAGTAGAACGGATCGGATTCTTTTTATAGGCACAGGAGATTTCTCAAGGACTGTAGAAGCGACGACAGCTACGGGCATTGGTCATCTGGATAGTAAAGGGACACTGAAAAAAGATAGCATGGGAAGTATTACTTCAATGAGTCTGGATGGGAAGATAGCGGGAGGGATTGATGGTACCTCTCTTTTCAGTGGAGACTTCAAAGCCACATTGACTCCCGTGAAATAAATATTGTAGTTTTGGCCTGTTTATCCGGCTGATGGCCTTAGGGATCAATCAACAGAAGGAAGATGCTGGACTTTAATGCAGTCGAGGCGTCGACGAGAATGGAGAAGAATAGGTCAGGCCTCATTTAATGACCTTTCGTCTTAATGTTATCTGGAAAGGGAATGATTCGAGGAGGTCGCTATGGAAGCAAAGCTGATCAACGAGCTGGGAGAAAAAACTTATGCAGTTGTTTTTGACAAAGGGGACGAAGTGGTAGAGGGTCTGCTCTCCTTTGCACGCCAGAAAAAGGTTCAAGCCAGCCACTTCACCGCGATTGGGGCTCTTTCGGATGTGACACTGGGTTACTTCAATTGGACAAAGAAGACATATGACAAGATCTTCATTCGAGAGCAGGTGGAGGTCCTCTCCCTCGTGGGGAACATTGTTTTTGATAATGGAGATCCAAAACTCCATGCCCACGTCGTGATTGGCAAATCCGACGGAACGGCCCATGGCGGCCATCTCATGGAAGGGCGTGTTCGCCCAATTCTCGAGGTGATCTTAGTCGAGTCGCCTTCCCATCTGCATCGCAAGATGGAAAAGGAAACAGGCTTGGCGCTCATCACCTTTGAACCGGATTGACACTCAAGACAGAAAAACGAACGCATCCGATTTTTCGTCGGTGTCGTCGGTCAAAAGTGGGCCCAATTAGTTAAACTTTTTTTCTACAGTTGCTGTGGGGCAGTATTTTGTAAGTACCTGTAAACACTAAAAGTGTTCTTTGAAAATTCCATAAATGATCAAAAATGTGGTGCCACAGAATGTGCTAAATTATATTGACAGAGACGTAGATTTTAAGTATTATTGGGGTGTCCTTAATGGGAGGCCCCATGTTTGCAAGAATCAAAAAATCCGGTCAGCATCAGTACCTCCAAATCGTGGAGAACCACCGAGAAGGTTCAAAGACCGTCCAGCGTGTCATCTCTACGATCGGCCGAATGGATCAATTACAGGCCAAAGGGGATATTGAAAATGTTATCCGATCCCTCTCCCGGTTCTCCGAAAAGGTCCTTTTGATTTTGTCCGGTAAGAGTGAAATCCATGCCTTTGCGAAAAAGATCGGTCCCTCCCTGATCTTCGAGAGACTCTGGGAAGAGCTGGGGATCGGAAAGATCATCAAGGGGCTTCTGGAAGGCAGGAAGTTCGAGTTCGATGTGGAGAGAGCCATCTTTCTGACCGTCCTGCATCGGCTCTTTGCATCCGGTTCTGACCGTTCCTGCGACAAGTGGCACCAGGATTATCGGATTGACGGAGGGGAGGATTTGTCCCTGCATCATCTTTATCGGGCCATGGCGTTTCTGGGGGATGAGATCGAAGACCAGAAGGACAAGACGCCCTTTGCCCCCCGATGTACCAAGGATCTAATTGAAGAAGAGATGTTTCATGGACGTTGGGATCTGTTCACGGGTCTTGACCTCGTCTTCTTTGATACGACCTCGATCTACTTCGAGGGAGAAGGAGGAGAGAGCTTAGGTGAAAAGGGGCACAGTAAGGATCATCGTTCGGATTTGAACCAGATGGTGGTAGGTGCCGTCCTGGATGAGGATGGCAACCCCATCTGTTGCGAGATGTGGCCGGGCAACACGGCAGATGTCAAGACCTTGATTCCTGTGGTCGATCGGATCAGAAGCCGTTTCCATATTGGGCGGTTCTGCATGGTAGCGGATCGGGGGATGATCAGCGAAGAAACGATGAACGAATTGGATCAGAGGAAGATACCCTATATTCTGGGGGCACGGATGAGGAAGGTCAAAGAGATCCGAGATGAGGTTCTGTCCCGAGCGGGACGATATACGGAGGTCCATTCGGAGGGACGATCATCGAAAGATCCAGCCCCGCTCAAGGTCAAGGACGTCCGGGTGGATAACCATCGATATATCCTTTGCTTAAATGTGAAGCAAGCCAGAAAGGAAGCGTTGGATCGGCAGGTGATTGTGGATACCTTAAAGAAGCAGCTTAAAAAGAACCCCAAAGCTCTGATCGGTAACAGAGGCTATCGGAAGTATCTGAAACTGGATCGTGATCATCTCCGTCTCGATCAGGACAAGATTGATGGGGAAGAGAGATTCGACGGGAAATGGGTTCTGAGGACGAATACCTCTTTATCTCCAGAGCAGGTGGCCCTCAAGTACAAAGAACTCTGGCAAGTGGAACAGGTCTTCAGAGAGGTCAAGTCGGTTCTGGAAACACGCCCCGTCTTCCACAAGTGTGACGAGACCATCCGAGGCCATGTGTTCTGCAGCTTTCTTGCCCTTGTCCTGAGGAAAGAATTGGATCGAACGTCTTGATCAGGCGGGGCGATGTTTTGAATGGGGAGACATCAAACAAGATTTGAAATCGCTTCAAGAGATTGTCATAGAAGAAACACGGCAAGTCCCTCGTTGTCAGAAGTGAATGTAAAGGGACCTGCGGTAGGGTCTTTCAATCTGTAGGGGTAGCCATCCCTCCCACGATTCGGGAAATATAATGCAATATGAATTTGTCAAAGAGCCATCTGTGGTGCCAAGAACCTTTGGGGCACCTCTATCTAATTGTAATCACAGAAAATTATTTTTCTAACTGTAGAAGATCAGTTAAACCGAAAATGGGGGGATTGGGGGATAGGGAGATAAGGAATGACCCCGCATAATGCCTGCTTCCCCTCTGCTGTGCCAGGAAATAAGCATGGGTACCGGTTAGGGGGCGGCTGTATGGGATACTTGGTTGAAACGCGGGGTTGAGGAAGGACTTGCCCTTCTGGGAATCACTCTTTTTCATTATCTCTTTTTCTTCTTCCAGAATACATGATATTGATTTGAAACTGATTTTTGTCGACATAATCAAGGCAATCTTTCAGATTGGAAAAGTTAAGGGTTACAAGGGTGGGCTGAGATTCATAAGATCTTTTAATTAATTTCACCTCTCCATAAATAGATTCGATTACAGTACACTTCTCCTTTTGATTGATATTCGTCAAACTGATCATAATGGACACCTACCGCATATTAAAATTGCAAAAATTGAATAGATGATTAATCCAGTATTTCACAGTGTCAGTGTTATTGGAATAGGGTCAACCGTGTATTTTTCAACGAAAAGTGCTGTATTTTTTTAAAAATATGGACCATCCATCTTTTCACAAAGCCCCCACCCTCTGACTCCATCCTTAAGTCATTTTTCCAAGCCAATTTTCGTCATCTCGATTTCCATAACAGGTAACTGTCGATCATGGGATCTTATTTTTCGAAGAAGTATCAGAGTTGATTCCAGCGCCCAGATATTAGATTGTGGATATAAAGATAATCAGGGATGCGTTCCTATACAGGGCACCTCGTTGAAATTTGGAATGTGGGCGAGGGATGCTGGGGCAGGAACAATATAGGATTTTCCCATTCCGGCGTTTGCATCCGTTGAATCTTCAGGGCAGCAGGATTCCAATCAGCGTCACGATGATCCACCGGAAGAGTCCGATAAGTGGATTCAAAATGCCCAGATAAAGGAAACCGATGATGATAAAGAACCCGTAAGGCTCCACGCGGGCAAGGAAATATCGGGTTCTTTCCGATACGATTCCCATCAGTATCTTTGAGCCGTCCAGGGGTGGAATGGGAATCAAATTAAGAGCGGCCAGCGTGATGTTGATCTGAACCACATAGTAGACGAGGGTGACGGCAATTCTTGAGGAAGATGTGGAAAACAGCCGGAGAAACAACAGAGCGACGAAGGCGAAGAGGACGTTCGCGACAATCCCGGCCGAAGAGACGAAGATGAGTCCTTTCCGCCTGTCAGAGATGTTGTTGAAGTTGACCGGAACCGGTTTCGCCCATCCGAAGCCTGCAAGAAAGAGCATGAGGGTCCCGATGGGATCGAGGTGTTTGAGCGGGTTGAAGCTCAGCCGGCCCAGCCGTTTGGCGGTGGGGTCACCCATCCTGTAAGCGACCCAGCCATGCGCCACCTCATGGATGATGACGGAAAAAAGAAGGGGAATGGCAACGAGAGCAAAAGCCAATGGATCTTTGCTCAGAAGCTTTAAAAGTCCCATTTATGTTACCCCGCCCGTTGACGTTTCGGTTCCCAGCCTCTCCATCAGACATTCCTCTACCCCGGCCAATACGGGGAGGAACAGAGATATTCTGTACAATGATGATTTAGAATATTACAATATATGGGGAGATAAATAAATATGGTCATTTACTTTTTTTAAGAATTTTAATAAGGATTGTTCTGTTAAATGGAGTTAGGCTTGCGCGACCAGTGCCAGTGGTTCAAGGGGAGGGATCGATAATTAGGTATCATTCCAAAAGCACGCCAAGGGTCATCTGATCTCTGGGGAAGGTTGATGAAAGACATTTATGAAGAGATGATCGCTGCCTCTCGGGAAATTGCCGCCTCTTTTCCTCAACCCAGCTTTTATGCTCGGTGCAGGGAGCCGCTTCATCTGTCTCGCTCCCTTTTTGATGAAGACGCGCAGGTTAGGAAATGCCGCACCCTCATCCTCAACGAGCTGAAGGGCCACCTCGGCCATGGAATAGATCACTCTGAAAAGGTGGCTTTGGAAGCCGGGGCCTTGGCTTACATCGAGGGGGAAAGACTTTCCCTGGAGGAATCTTTGAGGCGCGAAGCTTGCCTCCTGGCCCAGATCGCCGGCCTCCTGCATGACCTGCGACGTGATGAAAAAGACCACGCCAAGGCGAGCGCCTCTGCGGCTTCGAGAATGTTACAGGAATTCTCCATCTTTCCCGAAAAAAGGGATTATATCGTGCAGGCCATTGCCAACCACGAAGCCTTCATTGAGCCCGAGAGAATTGATTCGCCTGTCGGCCAGATGATCAGCGATGCGCTCTACGATGGTGATAAATTCCGGTGGGGTCCGGACAATTTTACCCAGACCCTCTGGCAAATGCTCCGCTCCTCAAGGACGCGCATCGCGCCCGTGATTCGTAGGTTTCCGAGGGGAATGGAAGGAATCGCTGGAATCAAAGAGACCTTCCGCACGAAGACGGGGAAGATCTATGGACCGGAGTTCATTGAGCTGGGGCTTAAGATCGGGTGGAAGATCTACCAGTTTCTCCAGGAACGGTTTTCTGAAGAACTGCAGCGAGAAAAGAGAGGATGAGAACCCTTTTGATGGGTTCCAGCCCATAGAGGCTACGGGTCAGACTTGAGAAATTGAGATTTGGCATCTTCTATAAAAAAGGCTATCTCCAATGCTGAATTCGGAATGCGGATTTCAGAGTAAATATTTTGGCTCAGGCCACTACAATAATATATGATTTACCCATGAGGAGTTGATCCGGCTGCGCAGAGGGCCATGGGCTTGCCCATCGGGCTCCACCTTCGATTTCAGAAGGCCATTTGGAAACCGGATCTGAGAAGGGTTTGAAAAAGGGTACTCATGACTGAGAAGAAGAAAGCTGTTGTTCTTTTAAGTGGCGGACTCGATTCAACCACAGCAATGGCAATCGCTAAAGCCGAAGGTTGCGAAGTTTATAGCTTGAGTTTGCGTTATGGACAACGTCACTCACGGGAGTTAGATGCGGCTGAGAGGGTTGCCAGAGCGCTCGGTGTAAGAGAACATATGATGATCGATATAGATTTAGGGAAAATAGGGGGTTCCGCTCTAACGGATAAAATAGAAGTACCAAAAGGAAGAAGCGAAGAGGAAATGAAGAAAGAAATACCTGCCACCTACGTTCCTGCGCGTAATACCATCTTTCTTTCCTATGCCTTAGCATGGGCCGAGGTATTGGGGGCTTCAGATATTTTTATCGGTGTCAATGCGATCGACTATTCAGGTTATCCAGATTGTCGGCCCGAATATATCAAGTCGTTTGAAACCATGGCCAACTTAGCGATCAAGGCGGCAGTCGAAGGTAAACTGAAAATCAATATCCGGACGCCCTTCATCCAAATGACCAAGGCTGAAATTATCCGGAAGGGCTTGGAACTCGGCGTTGATTATCGCCTCACCCATAGCTGTTATGACCCTTCACCAGATGGAATAGCGTGCGGACAATGCGACAGCTGTCTTCTCAGGAAGAAGGGGTTCAAGGAGGCTGGAATCCCCGACCCTATCATTTACATAGGAGAAGAAAATTGATCAATAAGTAATACCTTTTCAATCTTTTGAAGATACAACTCTGCTCGGCCTGTCATCCAGCATTTGATCGATGAGTGAAAAAACATCCGGATGAGTCCAGTTCCTGGGGCCAATGACCCTTCCTATCATTTTTCCCTTCTTATCAATAATGACTGTTGCAGGGATTTCGCTTATTTCAAAAAGATCAAGCGTTTTGCCTTTTGGATCGAGCAAGACAGGAAAGCGATAACGATGTTTATCAATAAATTTCCTTACCGGTTCTGACCCTTCATAGTCAACGGAAATGGTCAAAAAGACAAAATCTCTTTCCTTGTAGTGCTGGTGGAGGGCCTCCATGGAAGGCATCTCTTCCTTACAGGGACCACACCAGCTCGCCCAGAAATTGAGAAAAAGAATTGTGCCTTTAAGGCCGTTTAGTCGAACCTTCTCACCATTCAACCCATCGAGACAAAAATCAGGGGCCTTTTGCTTATCCCTGACCGATTGAATTCCGATCTTCGAAAAAAGACCACTATCCACACTATATGCTGGAGAGCCGAAGAGAAGAAGGATCGCTATTAGAAGTAAGAACTTTTTCCCCATTCCAACCAAAATATTAAGCAATTTCAGTGCCATAGAATCGAGATGGTCATAACCTCTTAAAATGATATGGTTTCATGGAATAGGAAAGTTCTCGACAAAGGTGAAAGGGTAAAATTTTTGACTTTAGATTTACTTTTTTTCTGGGTAAAGAGGGGTCATCGGGTCACATAATAAGTCATTTTGTTACGGGGTTATTGGGTTGATGAAGGCAGTGTTTCTTGTCTTCCCTGACTGATTTTTTAGTCAGTTCTTCCAAGATGACCGTGATGTATCTGACAACGTTGTTTTGCACAATTCTTGTGAGTTCAAGCCATTGGTGCAAAGGAAGACGCCCGGGGAAAATCGCTCTTCTCGGAAGGGACCATTAGAAAGTCCAGAAGTAGCTGGGCTATCAAGAATCTCTCGGCTACCGTTTCTGGCTGTTGGTAGGCTTACTTGAGCAAGCTCTGGAGCTTCATCGCCAACACCATATCGCCTTCCAGTCTGAGCTTACCCATTGTAAAGGCCATGATGCCGTCCAGCTTACCTTGGACCATGTCGGCAAAGTCATCGGAAGACATTGTAATTGTGATGTTCGGCGAAGCATGAGTGCTCTCGCTGACCACGGCCTTTCCATCGGCAATCGCCACGGAATAGACCCCGGGATCAGCCCCGTTGATATCGAACTGATACACGGCCTTTATTCCCGCAAGCTTTGCGGGATTAGCATCCATCCTTTTCTGCATTTCGTCGAAGATCCCTTTAGTCGTCATTTTGGTCTCCCTGATTCCTTATTGAACGAAAGAAAAAATACAACCCCGCCGCCTTCGCTGCTAAGCGGAGCAGCGGGTTCCTCGAGAACGTCGGACGCTGACTGCAATCTACAGAGTTTTATGAAACGTGTCAAGCAATCATTGCAGCCTGTCCCCCCCCAGTTTTACTCCATTTCGATCGCGCTGGATTTAGGGGATGTCGTTCATTGACACACTACTTCTTGAAAACGTCTGTAATCTTGCCGAGTCGATCAAATACAAATGACTCCTGGATGTATTTCTGTTTGTCTCGTTTCTGCTCGTACATCAAAGCGTCAGCCTGGGCCAGCATTTCATGTATTGAAACGGGGTATTCAGGATCAAATTGAGCCAGTCCAACACTGACCGATAGCTTGTAGTGGCGGGTTCCTTTGTCATTGTGAGCGGTTACGTTTTCTTGTAGGCGGGTGGTCATTATCTCGGTACCGCCACCGGTAGTTTCTGTCACCAGAACCGCAAACTCATCTCCTCCAATCCGAGCAATAATATCCGACTCACGAAAAGTCTCTCTAAGGATACGAGCAGTTTCGATCAATGCCAGGTCCCCTTCGGTATGCCCATGGCTGTCATTAATCCACTTTAAGCCGTCGAGATCGATAAAGAGTAGGGACAATCTTCTTTTCATCCGGCTCGCTATTTTTAACTGGTGTTCTCCGAGAGCAAGGAATCTCCGGCGGTTGTACAAGCCTGTCAGTTCATCAACAAGTGATGCAGCACGCAATGCTTCCTCTGCTTGCTTGTATTCGGTGATATCCAGACCTAGGCCTACCATCCGTAACGGTCGCCCTGCCTGATCCCGGAAAAGTAACCCCTTCCCGCGGTTCCAACGGATTTCTCCATTAGGTTTGATGATACGGAATTCAACTTCGTATCGATTTCCTTTCTCGACGCTTTCAAGAGTGTTTTTCACGGCTCGGATCACTACAGAGCGATCGTCAGGGTGGATAAGGCTGAGAAAGGTTTCAAAGGTCCCCTCGAATGAGCCCGGCACGGGGCCGAATATCTCCTCCATATTCTCGGGCCATCTCATACGGTTCGTCACGATATCCCATTCCCATATGCCTATGTGGGCAGTTGCCAAGGTCAATTTCAATCTGTCCATGCTCTCCCGCAGCACCTGTCCTGCCTGTACGGAATCCTTTGCTCTTCTTTCCAGTTCAGCAAGGCGCTGACGCAGATCCACCAATTCACTGGTCAGCTCCTCCTTTGTCTTAACCTTGTCTTTCATTTCGTAACCCTGATCAAGAAATGTATACACCCTTGCTGAGGTTAAGTAAAGTAGCAAATACTGTACCAGCTATTTCAGCCCTTAACGTTTCTGAAAACAATGGTGTTATTGCAATCCTTCATTTAATAAGGTATCGGTGGATATTAAATTTTTATCCATCTTATACATTTTTAGGGTCTAAAGGCAATTGCTTAATTTAGAAGTGAGGGACAAAATGTTTCCAAGGAATGGTCTGGTGGTTCTGGATTCAGCCTTAAGCTGTTTACTGTATCGATGCCACGACCGATATTTCTCCTTGTGTGTTAGAGGACAAAGAAGGTTTTGACATCCTTGTAGAATTCCTCCGGAGAAACAACGCACATGACTTCATCATGAAGTTTTTCTAAGTAGTTAATATCGCTGACATTCCATGGAGGGATAATCATTCTTGGGCAAAGCCTTCCATAGACCCATGACCGAATCCCTTTGACATTCCCAGAGAACAAAGATAGGTTAAAGCTGCTGATATGGTTTTTTAAATACTGAAAGACGTTGATCAGACCTTGAGAAAAATCGGCCCAATCTTCTGTGTCGATCTCGTCGATCGTCGATCGATTGGAAAAGAGAACCAAGATCTCTCCGAATATTCCGCGGGGTGAAAAGGCCGTTAAGAAATGGACATCTCCTTGATGCCCGATATATCTTTCTCCCCTCCTGATCTCTTCGGAGAGATAATCCTGCCAAAAAGAAGGCTCCCCCTCCCTCTGATATCGGCTTATCCCCTCGAGCACCTTTCTGTGTGACGCCGTCGGGACATCCTCAATGACAACCTGGAGATGGGGATGGAACAATCCTGCTCCCGCCGGGGGGAGATAATTCCAATTAATGTAAGCATATTGAAACTCTGATTGGCTCTGTTCAATCCTTTTGATCCCATCTTGCGCCACGAGAAAACCATCCCTTAATATCTGAACGGAGAATTGATCGGGATAAAGGAAGTGCTCTTCGCAAAGGACAATCACCCAATTGTACCGAGCATAGGGAAATGCGTTGGGAAACAACCATGCACCGCCTCTGCGGATTCTCCCCTCGGAGGCGATTTCAGATGGAAGTCTTGGAGTAGAAGAGGAGATTTGATCCGCACAGAAGGGGCAGGCTTTCCTTGAGGCTTCCAGCATTTCCGGGGGGATCATGACTTCAGGATACTTTCGACGGTAGGGAAGAATCCGGGAGACATGCCCGGTCAAATCATCTCTCCTTATCTCAAAAGAGATGTACTTCTTCGAGAATTCTTCCTTTGGATCAATGAACCAGGATTGATCTTCTTTTTTAAGAAATTGAATTCTAACCATTTTCGCCCTCCCCATCTTTATCGGTAATGGTCTCAAAAATTTGTAAAACGAAATCATTCTCTTATCAACCCTCAGTCCAAATGGCATCGCGCCTGCTCGTGCACGCCGGTAGGCAGGGTAGGGGGGAGGATGGTGAGAAAAGAGGTTATTTGGTTTTTGGCGAAAGATTGAGATCGAATTTAAAAAAGTCTGTAACGGGCTTTGAACGAGAGGAGACTTTTTGGGCAGGTCCTGTTCCCTCCTTAAAGCATTCAAGAAGCGCCTCCTTTTCTAAACTGGGTTGACCTGTCTTGGGATCAACCTTCATAAACTCGGTTCCCTCAGGGATAGCGAATTCCTTAGGAGGCTTCTCCTTGAGTATCTTTGACATAAAAGCAACCCAGATCGGGGACGCGGCTCGAGAGCCCGTCTCATTGTCGCCCAGAGATTTTTCTTCATCAAATCCCACCCAAACTCCAGCGATCAATTCAGGGGTATAGCCGATGAACCAGGCGTCTAAAAATTGGTCCGTCGTTCCGGTCTTAGCTGCAACGGGTCTTCGAAGAGCTCTGGCTTTCCAGCCAGTTCCATGTTGAACGACGCCCTCCATCAGGTGCGTGATGAGGTAAGCAGTTTGGGGGCTAATAATGCGATCCGCATCCGGCGGTTGTCTCGTGTAAAACAACGGAAGGTGTTCTTCCAAAAGATTCCCATCTCTATCCAGGATTTTTTTAATAAAAATGGGTTGAAAAGCATTCCCTTGATTGGCAAAAACAGCATAGGCTTTTGTCAATTCATAGAGTGAGAGACTGGAAGACCCAAGAGCCATAGAGAGGTCATTTTGGAGAGGGGAGGATATTCCCAATTTCTGCGCATAGTCTTTGATGTAATCGACGCCAATATCTTGTGCGATCTTCACGGTGACGACATTGACGGAATGGGTCAGCGCATTTCTTAACGTAGTCGGTCCGGAGAATTTTCCCTCGAAATTTTTAGGTTTCCAACTTTTCCCGCCCCATTCGAAAATGACAGGAGAATCGATAACGACCGATGCAGGAGTATAGCCCTTATCCAAGGCTGAGGCATAGACAATCGGTTTAAAGGCCGAGCCAGTTTGCCTTCGGGCTTGAATGGCTCGATTGAACTGACTCTTTTTAAAATCTCTACCGCCTACCATCGCCTTGACATGTCCTGTCTCTAAATCGAAACAGACCAGCGATCCCTCTGGGGTTGAAGAGATGTCAGAAGATAGATATTTTTCTCGTTTTTCAATTTCTTTCAATCCGGATTCCACTGCTTCCTCAGCGGTTCCCTGGAAATCAAGATCGATGGTCGTATAGACCTGAAGGCCGTTCTTATACAGAGCCTCTCTGCCGTACTTCTCCTCGATGTATTTTCTTACATGTTCGACGAAATAAGATGCCTTTTCAATAGACAGATTGCCTTTCTTTATCCTTAAAGGGGTCTCCAATGCTTTCTGTAATTGACCCGGGTCAATAAAACCCTGCTCAACCATTCGATTCAGAACATAGGCCTGCCTTCTTCTTGCCTGCTCAGGATGGTTGTATGGGGAATACTTGCTCGGTGCTTGGGGCAGGCCAGCGAGTAAGGCGGACTCTGCCAGATTCAGGTCTTCAATCGGTTTTCCAAAGTAATTCTCCGCTGCTGCGGCGATCCCATATGCCCCGTGCCCCAAGTAGATTTGGTTTAAGTATAAGAAGAGAATATCCTCTTTTGAGAGATATTTTTCGATTTTATAGGCCAGTATGGCCTCACGGATCTTTCTCGAAAAACTTTTCTCGGGGGTAAGAAGGAGCGACTTTACCACCTGTTGGGTGATGGTGCTTCCCCCTTGAAGGATCTCTCCAGAGAAAATGTTCCTGACGAGGGCTCGAAGGATGGCTATGTAATCCAACCCTTTGTGTTGAAAAAATCTTGCGTCCTCGCCTGAGATAAAGGCGTGAACTAAGTGATGGGGGACTCTCTCGAGAGAAACGACATACCTTTTCTCTGTAAAAAACTCACCGATGATTTCTCCGTCCTCCGAAAAGAGTCTGGTCACTGTAGAGGGTTTGTAATTCTTTAAAGCCTCGACACTCGGAAGATCATGAGCGAAATAAAGGTAAAATGCCAGTCCAAATACAATCAGAGCGGTAACGAAGATCATCATCGTCGCAACTGAAATCTTAACGATTCTTTCAAAAAGATTTGATTTCATCCTTCTCATCATCCGTTAGAGCGAGCAGATCATTAAATTCTTGACTTCTCATTTGTAAGGATATAATAATGATAGAAATTTTTCAATAAAGGATGGGCGACTTAAAAATCTTCTATTTTTCTTGGGGGCCGTATTATCGATGGTAAAGCAAGTTAAAGAGATCATTTCCGTTCTCATTCCAGTCTTCAATGAGGAAGAGAGTATTTCACCCCTTTATGAAAAGTTGACCTCTGTATTGAACCGTATGGGTAAAGATTATGAAGTGATATTCATTGACGATGGAAGTAACGATGATACCTTAAGCTTGTTAAGACCTATTTGTAAAAAGGACCCCCGCATAAAATTCATCTCCTTTTCTCGGAATTTCGGACAAACTTCAGCCCTGAGTGCTGGCATTGATCTTTCAAAAGGGAAAATCATCATCCCTATGGATGGTGATCTTCAGAATGATCCAGAAGATATCCCCCACCTTCTTCAGAAGATCGAAGAAGGATATGATGTCGTAAGCGGATGGCGGAAGGATCGTAAGGATCCATTCCTGAAACGTCGATTGCCATCCCTCATCGCCAATAGAATTATCTCATTCATTGGAGGCGTTCGTCTCCATGATTATGGATGTACACTCAAGGCCTACCGGAGGGATATTCTGAAAAACATTCGGCTCTATGGAGAGATGCACCGATTTATTCCGATTTATGCCAAGTGGGTTGGAGCCCGTGTGTCAGAGGTTCCCGTACACCATTTCCCGAGGAAGTTCGGATCGTCGAAATACGGCGTCAACAGGGTCTTCAAAGTTATTTTGGATCTTATGGTGGTCAAGTTCCTCCTATCCTATTCCCAAAAACCCATCTACGTTTTTGGAGGGATGGGTTTTTTGATGATTTTAGGAGCTATTCTTTCGGGAGGGTATGCCATCTACTTAAAACTCTTTAGAGGGGTGTCGTTCATTCTGACCCCAATACCCATCCTCTCCGTCTTCCTTGTGGTGTTGGGTTTTCTTTCAATTCTGATGGGTTTCCTTGCCGAGGTTCTCGTCCGGACTTATTATGAATCTCAGGGAAAACCCACCTATCAAATCAAAGAAATGCTTTCCTGATAGCCTATGTGCGGGATTGTAGGGTTTCTCACCTCGAAAGTTTCTGATATTCCCGACTATGGAATTCTAAGAAGAATGAGGGAGATTTTGGTCCACCGGGGGCCAGATGATTTCGGAGAATATATTCGGCCTTTGGATAATCGGGGACCCTTCGTTTTTTTTGGACATCGTCGACTGAGCATCATTGATCTGAGCGGAGGGCATCAACCTCTATCCAACGACGACGGCACGGTGTGGGTGGTCTTTAATGGAGAAATTTACAACTTCAGAGAGCTGAGAGAAGAATTAGAAGCACGGGGCCACGCATTCCAGACGCATTCCGATACAGAGGTCATCGTCCATTCTTACGAAGAATATGGAGAGGAATGTTTCCGGCGATTCAATGGGATGTTTGGTATTGGGATTTGGGATGAATTGAAGGGACGGCTCCTCCTGGCACGAGACCGTTTGGGAAAGAAACCACTTTATTATTCCTTCACAAATGAGACTTTTATTTTTGCTTCAGAGTTAAAAGCGATTCTGACTTACCCGAATTTCTCAAGGAAAATAGACCCCCTCTCTTTGATGAAATACCTTTTTTATGAATTCGTCCCGTCTCCCCATACGATTTTTGATGGGGCGAGGAAACTTCCGTCCGGTTCATATCTGATCTGGCAAAAGGGAAGAATGGAAGTGAAAGAATATTGGTCTCTTTTTCATCCGGAAAGGGCGGGAGAAAATCTTTCGGAGTCCGAGGCAGAGTTGAAGATGATGGAGCTTTTAGAGCGCTCTATAAGAAGTCGACTTATCAGCGATGTTCCGCTGGGTGTTTTTCTAAGTGGGGGCATTGATTCGAGTGCGATCACTGCGATGGCTCAAAAAGAGGTCTCAGGAAAGTTAAAGACGTTTTCAATCGGTTTCGAGGACCCCTCTTTTGACGAATCAAAATATGCCTCTCAGGTGTCACAGTTTCTCGGGACGGAGCACTATGAGCAGCAGATGACCCCTTCTGATTTGCTCCGTATCGTTCCGAACCTCCCCGATATTTTAGACGAGCCCATGGCGGATGCCTCGATTCTACCGACCTATCTTCTCTCCAAATTCACCCGGGAACATGTGACAGTTGCTCTGGGCGGAGATGGGGGAGATGAACTCTTTGCAGGGTATCCCACCTACTTGGCTCATAAGTTTGCTCGGCAATATGACCGGTTTTTAGGGAATTTACATCCGGTCATTCATTTTTTGGGAAATTTACTGCCCGTCTCCGATAACAATATCAGTTTCGACTTCAAGGTGAAGAAATTTCTCTCTGGCTTTGGATACCCTGATGGCATCCGTAATTCAGTTTGGCTTGGCTCTTTCTCTTTTCCATACATAGAGAAGGTGGTATCCTCCGAGATCCTGAACCACTTCGATCGCATCCGATTGACAGAGGACATCTTTTCATATGAGGAGGCCTTTCCAATGAGAGATTTGACCACTCTGCTTCAATATCTTGATCTGAAACTTTATCTTCAGGAATCTATTCTGGTTAAGGTGGATCGAGCCAGTATGGCGTGTTCACTGGAGGTAAGAGCGCCTTTCCTCGACTATGAGTTTGTCGAATTTGTAATGGGA
Source organism: uncultured delta proteobacterium (assembly GCA_963826305.1). Classification (GTDB taxonomy): domain Bacteria; phylum Desulfobacterota; class BSN033; order BSN033; family UBA1163; genus CAWGWZ01. Next base: position 19,325 of record CAWGWZ010000020.1, read on the forward strand.
CTTCCTTCCGAATTGAAGTTAAAGGGATTCACTTCAAAATATATCTTAAAAAAGGCGATGAAAAATTTTCTCCCTGACGAGGTGATCCAAAGGAAGAAGAAGGGTTTTGGGGTCCCGATCGCCAAATGGGTAAAAGGACCATTGAGAGAACTATTTGAGGAATTACTTTCACCCGACCGGCTAAGGCGAGAAGGATTCCTCAACCCCGAGCATGTAGAAGCCCTTCTTAACGAACATTTGGTGAATAAAAGGGACAACAGAAAGCAACTCTGGACCCTGCTCGTATGGGAGCTTTGGGTAGATCATTATCACCCCTCGATCTGATCCCAAAAATATCACTCAATTGGCATATCAATCCCTTTTTCATTTGGAGATTTGGGATCCCAGAGCAAAAGATATATGGAAGCATCTGTTGGAAATCTGCTAAAATTAAGGAAGCTTCCATCAAAATACCCTTTCAGGGTACAGGGAATTTTCTCCATAATTATTTTTGCATTTTTTTTATCTGCGGCAATCCATAGCCGACTTCCATCTGCAAAATATTTGAACCAGTGGGATTTGGAATAAGTGATAGTAAATTTAATACCTTGATAAATTAAAGTAACTCCATGTTCAAATTCTTTGTCTGAAACCCTCCAGGTTGGGATGACATAATGTCGGCCCTCTGGATAGATCCCAAAATAATGAAGCATTACTGAAATATATGACGCATTCCCAACAATAATTTTATCACCATCTCGAAGTTGACCTTTTAAATAAGTTACTAAACCTCTATAATCTTGCTTCTCGGATCGGTAATAGAGAGGGAGCATCACAAGATTCGATACAACCAAAAGTATGACGAAGAGAAATTTTAATCTCAAGAATTTCTTTAAGGCTTCGAACTTAGCTTCAATACTATCAAGAGATAAAAAAATGGTAATAAAGAATAGGGGAAGGAAACCGATGAAGTATCTCGATGTCACAAAATGGGTAATATCAAATAACCTGCAGTGTGAATAAAGTCCTGCGATGGGAAGAACAAAAACGCACAGTAGAATGAGTGTGTTTTTCTTATTTTTTGAAAAGAAGGGATAAAGGGTTAAAAGAATCATTGCAGTAATCATTAAAGGCACGTTAGGCACCCAATCATGGAATATCCCATACATCATGGCCAAAAATGAGACTGGGTCTGTAACGTTTCGGAGGTCTGACACCGCCTGACCTTTGTAGTTGCATGCTAAAAAAGTAAGCCATGGGATGCAGAGGAGGATGATGAGGCCGTTTAAGATGAAGATGGAAGAAAGAGAAGGATACTTTCTGTTTTCGTCTGTCCGATAAAACCAGAGAATCTGAGACAGGGCAATAAATGGAATAGAGCTGTAGCTCGTATGGAATAAAATAGCAAAAAAGAGTGCGACAAAAACCAGGTATCTCTTTTTTAATGTTTTTAGGTGTCTCATGAAAAAATAAAGGCCCATCATTCCAAGGAACATAAGCAATGAATATGAACGGCCGTCCTGCGAGAGACTGATATGGTAGGCCATGAAAGTTAAAGAAAGGGTGCATGGAAGAGCGATGGCAGGCGAGAATGATCTTGATAGAAAATAAAGCATCGGAATCGAAAGAGTTCCAAAGATCAAGGGTATGATCCGGAGATCTCTTTCTGGTTTGGGAAATGGGTAGAATAGATGGGTGAGAATAAAGAACAGAGGAGGGTGAAGGAAAGTTGGGTTCTCTCCGTAAAATCTTAATTGGCCATTAAAATCATCCCTTGAATCATTAAACGTATAGATTTCATCCATCCATAGAGATTTTTGGTCAAAGGTGTAAAACCTGAGGGCAAAACCGATAAGTAGACAGAGGGTGATGACGAGGATCTTTTTCCGTTTTTCCTTATTCATCGTCCCTCTTCTTAGCGATGCAAAGGATAGAGACACCAAATGGAAACGAAAAATATTTAAATGCATAAACTTCCATGGAAAAAATGGCCTTAAAAAGGAAGTTGATTAAGGGTGAATTTATTTCGTTTTCAGAGGCAATTTTCAGTCCCAGAAGATGAATCATACGTCTCGCCATCAGAATAGGAAAGAAGAGAAGAAAATTGAAATAAGAGGATTTTAATAGATCGAACCCTATCGCTTTTAATTTGTTCGTGATCTCTTTCCTGGAGTATCTCCTTTTATGGCTTGTCACGACATCCTGAACTCCCCAAAGGAAATTGAAGGCCGGTACGGTCAAGATGAGTATTCCTCCTTTTCTCAAGACCTGATGGAGTTCTCGGATGGCATTCAAATCATTGTCTATGTGCTCAATTACGTCAGACGCAATAATCAGGCCAACGGAGTTTAACCGGATTGGCATATTATTTATATCCCCATTGATGAGTGGCAGTTTCACTTTCCTCTTAGCAAGAGAGAGGGCATAGAATGAACGGTCCAATCCGACTGTTTTGTACGATCCGGCTGATCCCAATGACCTTAGATTTGAACCAGCCCCACAACCTATGTCAAGGGTCACACAATTTACCGAGACATCAATAGATGATAAGATGGATTTCAGTAATCTCCTCCTTGTAACAAACCACCAGTGGAAACTTTCCACTTCCGATTCAATATCAAAAGGATTCTTTTCCATCTTGACTCCAGATTATTCCACAAGGCTTTTTGGAATACAAGAGGAATATGGTATAATTCTCTTCCAATGGTATGGATCTTGAGGGAGATTTCTTTAAACCTTCAATTCGGAAGGAGGTAGGTTTTTTGGATCATCATGATCAAGCTATAAGAGATTTCGGAGAACAATGGCTTAAGTACCGTGATAACGAAGGGTATTATGGGTCCATCGAGTTATTTGAGGACATTCTTTCGCCACTCTTGAGCCTCGATGAGATAAAAGGTTGCAAAGTTGCAGAGATCGGGAGCGCAACGGGAAGGATTGTCAATATGCTGCTTGCAGCTGGCGTTGAACACATTGTCGCTGTTGAACCATCAGATGCTTATGAAATTTTATGTCGTAATATCCGCGAGCCAGAAAAGGCGACCTGCCTTAAAATAACCGGAGATCAGTTAACTGCCTATGGCGATTTAGATTATGTTTTTTCCATCGGAGTACTCCATCATATACCCGATCCCTCTCCAGTGGTCGATGCAGCTTTTAAGGCATTATGCCCAGGGGGCAGTTTTTTTGTTTGGTTGTACGGTAAAGAAGGGAACGATCTGTATCTCACATTAATTAAGCCACTCCGTGTTCTCACAAAAAGCTTACCACATCTTCTGCTGGCTTCACTTGTTGAAATAATCTATTTTCCATTGGTTTTTTATATTAAACTATGCCACGTATTGCCTTTACCATTGCGAGGATATGTGCTGTCAGTCCTTGAAAAAATGTCTCCCAAGAAGCGTAGATTAATCGTTTATGACCAACTTAACCCAGCCTATGCAAAGTATTATAAGAGATTTGAAGCCGAAAAATTACTTTTAGATGGAGGATTTGAAAATGTTCGAATCCACCATCGTCATGGATACAGTTGGACAGTTATAGGGACTAAACCCCGTCTGCAAATATCTTGATCAAAGAGAAATAGTAGCGTATGGATGACGTGACTTTTTCTGAAAATTATTGTAAAACAATTCAAATACGAAGACAGTTACTTAAAATAGGTGCGGAAGGGATTCCCTGTATCCTTAGTCCCCTATTAACAAAATTCGTCAGTCGATAGACAAATTGCGGTAATTTATCTTATTTTTTGGGTAATCAAATGTAGGCTTAGTAAGGAAGTCAAGATTCAGAATATGAAAATAACATTAATGATATTATTTAGTTATAAAAATAGAACCGGTTTTTGGATACTCTGTTTCTTTTGGCATAGATTATGCTGATCTATCCTAAAAAATTTGGAAAAGGAGGTGGAAAGAGCAGGGTAAAAAGTATTTGCGTAGTCTGAGGCTCGTTTTTAATCAAAATTTCATCCACAAATTAAACAAAAAAGGAGGTTTCGATTATGTTAAGAAAAAAGAGGAGAAAAAGGTTTTACGTTGATTGAGTTGTTGATTGTCATTGCCATCATCGGTATCTTGGCCGCCATCGCCATCCCGATGTATAGGACACAGACGATTAAAGCAAAATTGACAGAAGTTACAAATGGTATGAGCAATGTTGCGAGTGCTCTTGCGGCCTATTATCAGGAGAATGGGACATGGCCTGCAGCCGCGGTAACAGGAAAAGCGATGGTTCAATCAAGTTTCGGAGTGGCAACCACTGCCTTAGGCCGGTTGGGCGATATTGCAGTTGATACTGCAGGAGTTATAACAGGCACCGTTGCGACAATTGATGGTTCAGTCGATGGTAGAACACTGATTTTAAAACCAACCGTATCAGGTGATAGTTCCATTAGCTGGAATTGGGATGCGGCAAGTACAGTACCTCCCGCCTATCTTCCGAAGAGGTAATTTATTTAAGGCCTGAAATTAAGATTACCATGTTGGTGCTTGAAGCTTTTAATTTCAAGCACCAACAATTTTCTTTCACAATATTAAAGAACCTTATGCTGGAAGGGCGGGGACATATTTTTGAAAAAATTTGATTCGGGTTTTACCCTCATTGAACTTCTGATAGTTATTGCGATCATTGGAATTTTGGCTGCGGTTGCAATACCTTATTACCAGGGTTATATAATAAGGGCGAGATTGCTTGAGGTTGAGCATGCAATGTCAGTCGTGGAAAGTGCGGTCACGGCATACCGTCAGGAGAAAGAAGATTCTTGGCCTGATTGTGCGACAATTGATGAAGTGAGAAATAGTCTGGGGGTGTCTTTAGGAGCAGTCAGCAGGGTCGGTGATATTTCCATCATAAATGGTGAAATTACTGTAACAGTACAGAATATTCACCCGATGGTGGATGGGAAATGGATAAGTCTAACGCCAACCCCGAATGCGGATGGTTCATTGCGTTGGAGGTGGGGTTGGTCTGCAGATTTCCCAGTCCATTTAAGACAAAGACGGGGCAACCAATAAAGGAGACACCTTGTGGTGATTTATAGAGATAATAAGGGAATTACATTAATGGAATTATTGGTGGTGGTTCTGATTGTTGGAGTACTTGCTGCTGTGGCGGTGCCCATCTATACGAGCTATATGCAGAGGGCGAGACGGTCGGATGCTAAAACATGCCTGGAACAACTGAGGGCATCCCAGGAGATGCGCAGAGCAGAGCAAGGTAGTTATTCAACCAGTATAACTCAGCTACAAAGTACGTGGGGACTTCAGAGTTCGTGCGGGGAGTATACCTTAGTATTGAACTCCGCAACCGCGACATCTTTTGTTGGGGTAGCACAGCCGACAGCCGGAGGAAAGCAAGTAACGGACGGAAGTCTATATATCAACAATCTTGATGATAAATGGGATAAGGATGGGAAACACTATCCGGCAGGCAAGTGGGCCAAGTGATTTTTCGAAGGGGAATAGGACCACATAAAAAGCAAGATAATTTATTTATCTTGCTTTTTTTATATGATGGGTATAGAAGATTGCCATGGCAATTGTTAACGATGACTCCGTGAGCTCAAGAAAGTTTTGGAAGAACGTCAAAGACCACAGATGACGATCTTCTGTGAGGATTTTAGATATAAAATGGACCTTTCGATCATCATTCCGATGTTCAATGAAGGTGAGAATGTAGAAGCTACCCTGGGTCGGGTGGAAACGGAGTTGGTTTCTTTTCAGGGAGCTTATGAGATTATTGCGGTGAATGATGGAAGTCTCGATAATACCCTGGAAAATTTGAAAAAAGTGGCGGCGCAAGATGGAAAGGTGAGGATAGTCTCTCATCCGAAAAATATCGGCCGAGGCATGGCCCTCCGGACCGGGTTTAAGGAAGCAAGGGGGGAGATCGTTGTATCGATTGATGCCGACTTGAGTTATGATCCTCGTTACATCCTTGATCTGTTGAAAACACTAAGAAACGAAGAGGATATCGATTTCGTTCTTGCATCTCCCTATATGCCAGGGGGTGGAGTCCAAGATGTTCCGCTTCTTCGCCTGTGGATCAGTAGATTGGGCAATAAGATCCTCCGATTCGCGATGCCCAACCGGATTTACACTTCCACTGGAATCTTCCGTGCATATCGGAAGAAGGTTCTCGATTCTCTCGAGCTCGAATCGGAGGGGAAAGAGATCCATCTCGAAATCCTATCTAAGGCGTTGGCCCTCGGGTATCGTGTTAGAGAGATTCCCGCAATACTAACCGGCCGGAAGAGGGGGAAATCCAAATTTAAATTTAGGAAGACCACCGTCTCCCACCTTGTGTTTTCTGCTTTTGAAAAACCGATGATCCTATTTGGGTTTTTCGGCCTTCTTACACTTGGAATTGGGCTCTTGATGGGGATATATGTTGCTTATTTGAGATACTCCGGAGCACTCACTCCAGGAAGGCCGCTCATTACATTTGCTATCTTATTGATTTTAGGCGGAATTCAGATACTCTCTTTTGGATTTATTGCGATCCAAATTGTTTCACTCCGGAGAGAAATCCTTCGTATCCAGAAGGAGAATCTGGAACTGAAAAAAGAAATCCAGAACTTAGATAATGGGTAAGGGCCTTCGCATCGATGCACGAGAAATCAATCTTATTCCTCACCAATGCTTATCCTGATTTCGATTCCTCATATCGGGGCATTTTTATTAAGAAATTAGCGAAATTATTACAGAAAGAGGGATATCAAATATCTGTCGTGACCCCAAAAATCTATAAAGGTAGCCATTATTTGGAAGAACAAAATGGTATGAGAGTCTATCGGTTTCCTTTTTTTGCAAGAAACAAACTTTTGATCGAGTACGAAAGGATTCCATATCTGAAGATGATTCTTTTTTACATTACAGGATTTTTTCTCACTGTTTTTGCTATCCTAAAACATCGATGTGGTCTGATTCACGCCCATTGGGCCATTCCGACAGGTCTGATCGGTGTCTTGGCCGGAGCCCTCCTAAGGAAACCTCTTATTGTAACAATCCATGGTTCTGACTTTAGAATGGCCATGGAGGGATCTTTCCTTCTCCGAAGGATATTCCTCTATGTTTGTGGACGAGCAATTCATATCACGTGCGTCTCAGAGGTCCAGAAAAAAGAGATAGAACAGCTGGGCATTGTAGGAGAAAAAACATCCGTATTCCCGATGGGGGTAGATGAGACCTTTTTAAAGGTTGGGAAGAGTCGAGAGCGGGGCTTGAGGAATCAATCCTTGACGATTCTCAGCAATCGAAACCTTCTTCCTCTCTACAACGTTTCTTTATTGATTCGAGCAATTCCCTTTGTTCTTAAAGAAGAGCCGAAGGCTAAGTTTATCATCGTTGGGGAGGGACGTGAGAGAGAAAATATAGAAAAGGAAGTAAAGAGTTTAAATGTAAGTTCATCTGTGAAATTCTTTGGACGGATTCCTCACGAGAAGATGCCGGATATTCTGGCTCAAGCAGATATTTACGTTTCAACTTCTTTGTACGACGGGACGTCAATTTCTTTGCTCGAGGCGATGGGATCAGGGGCTTTTCCCATCGTCACAGATATCCCTGCAAATAGAGAATGGATTATCGATGGCAAGAATGGATTTTTGGTCCCAACAGACGAGGTGGGATTTTTGGCGAGGAGGATCATTGATGCCATCCGTGGTCATGCATTGTTACAGAAAAGTCGAGAAAATAATCTTTTCATTGTAGAAGAAAAAGCACTTTGGCCAGTGAATGTCAGGAGGGTTAAAGAGGTATATGCCGGATTCCTGGGTTCTTAAAATTGAGAATGGCATAAGGATTGCACAGGGACGAACAAACTTTAAATATTTTTGTGCCCATGAGAAACCGATTATTACAGATTATCTTTATAATTCGAGGACTTAATTAGACTATTATTTTTTTCACTTTTATGTTCACGGGATGAACGGTTTACAAATATTGTCCTTTAATTTAAAAAAGTTTTAAAAATAGTAGATGACGAACGAACAGCTTGAGATTTTCAAGCCCTCAGATGAAATGAGAGATCTCCGACTTCTTGAGGAGTTGGAAAGGAATCCGATCGTTTCACAGCGCGAGTTAAGTCACAAATTCGGCATTGCCTTAGGGGTGACGAACGCTTGCCTAAGGAGGATGGCTCGAAAAGGATGGATTCGAATTCGAGATCTAAATCGCAGAAGGATTGGGTATTACCTAACCCCGAAGGGTTTTGCGGAGAAGGCAAAACTCACTCTTCACCTGATTTCCTACAACGTCCAGCATTACTCAGAATTGAAGAAAATCATCGGCAGGAGACTCTTAGAGATGCAACGTGACGGCTTGCAACGGATCGTCTTTTACGGAGTCAGCGAGGAGATGGAAGTTGCTTACATCACCCTTCAAGGAGTCAATCTCAAGTTGGTCGGGATTGTTGAGGATGATGAGAAATTTGAACCTCAAATTATCCTTGGTTATGAACTCGAACCTGTGAGCCGGATCAAAGAGCTCAAGCCTCATGCTGTGTTAATCACCTCTTCGGCAGAAAGTGATCAGAAGAAAGGGAGACTTAGGACGCTCATCGATATGGAAAGGATTCATGTGAGTGATATTTGTGTCAGATAGTTCCGGCAGGGCAATGAATATGGATAGAATTCCTCTCATCCCGAATTTCAAGGTGGCATAAAAAAGATGAGGATACAGACGACGCATTATACCCTGAGGAAAGGAGGAGCCTATGACCGGTTCAGAATGATGCTGGAAGCCTTGGCAGAGAGACAATGCGAAATCCATTGCCTCTCCATGACCCCCATTCAAATCAAGCATCCTGGTTATCACAACCACATCCTATTTCTTCCATTTAAAATCGGAGATGGTTTGATAGCCAAGTTAATGGTTTTGCTTTTATTTCCTTTCTATTCACTCTTGGTAGGATGGCGAGAGAAGATCGATCTATTTGTTGCTTTCGGTTCACTTTACGCATTTATACTCGCGATCCCCAAATGGATCTTGAAGAAACCAATGGTCACATTGATCCGGGGAGATTCGACGCTTGGTTTGAAGATGCGGGATTCAAACAAATATCTTTTATGTTTAAATCGAGTTGTGGAGTATCTGGGCCTGTTTTTCTCTGATCGGATCATCACGGTCAACACAGCGATCCAAAGGGAAATTGTCAAGGTGATAGGTGAAAAGAAAAAGATCGACGTTAAGGTTCTCTTCAATAATGTTCCATCAATTCCGATATCTCTTCAGGGAGAAATTCTTGAGACGAGGACTCAGTGGGGGATCCCTGAAGAGGCCAAGGTTCTGGTTACTGCTGGCGTCATCAATGCGGGGAAGAACATCGAAATTGTCATAAAATCTCTGGCGAGGATTGGAATGAATAAATTGTTCCTCTTGATTGTTGGAGATGGCTCCGCAAAGACGGATTTTCACTACCAGAACTATTTGAGGGAATTGGCAGAGACGCTGGGACTTGACCGCCGGGTCATTTTCACGGGGTGGCTTGAAAAGGAAGAGCTGTGGAAAATATTTCGTGCCGCAGACCTTTTTGTGTTACCTTCGAAAAGCGAGGGAATGCCCAATGCAATGTTGGAGGCCCTTGGATCTGATTTGCCTTGCCTTGGGAGCAGGGTCCCTGGAATCGCCGACGTTCTTCAATATGAGGAATTAATGTTTGACCCTATGAATGAGCAAACCCTTGTTAAAAAAATTCAGCTACTATTTTCTGATTTTCAATACTTGCATAAAATCAAAGACTTATGTCAGGATAGGAAGAAAGCTTTTATTTTCGACTGGAAGGAGAAAGTTTTTCAAATTGTGACGAGAGGGATGTTGTCATAAAAATGTGGATTCGATTTCCAGCGGAGGAAGTCGCTTAGAAGAGGTATTTGAATGACAAAATCTTCTGTCCGAACCAAAGAGCGGTTTCTTGTTTTTGGAGCTCCTTTGATCAAGGAGGAAGAGATCAATGAGGTGGTCGACACGCTCCGTTCGGGTTGGGTTGGTACTGGACCGAAAGTAGCCAAATTTGAAGAGATGTTCCGGCAATATGTTGGGGCAGGATATGCGATGGCAGTGAACTCGTGTACTGCTGGGTTGCACCTTTCTATGCTTGTGGGTGGCTTAGGTCCCGGGGATGAGGTGATTACCACTCCGATGACTTTTTGTGCCACTATTAACAGCATTATCCATACGGGGGCTAGGGGGCTACCCCTGTGCTTGTCGATTGCGACCGCACCACCCAGTTGATTGACCTTCAGCGGGTTGAAGATGCTATCACACGAAGAACGCGGGCCATTGTTCCGGTGCATTTTTGCGGGCGACCTTGTGATATGGATAGCATTATGGATATTGCGAAGCGGCGCGATTTGTTAGTGATTGAAGATGTAGCGCGCGCGATTGAAACGTCTTATAAAGGTCGAAAGGTGGGTAATATCGGGGATCTCACTGCGTTTAGTTTTTACGTGACAAAGAATGTCATTACGGTTGAGGGGGGCATGGTCACCACGAACAACCATGAATTTGCCGATAAGATCAAAATGTATGGCCTGCACGGGATGAGCCGGGATGCGTGGAAGCGCTTTTCCGATGAGGGGTATAAACACTATCACGTAATATTTCCTGGCCTTAAATATAATATGACGGATTTGGAGGCTGCTATTGGGTTGCACCAGATGGCCAGGGTGAATGAGAATCTGCAACGACGTAATGAAATCTGGCAAATCTACAACCAATCTTTTTCCGATTTACCAATAGGGCTTCCAGCTCCAGACGAGCCGAATACAGTTCATGCGCGCCACCTCTATACTCTGATGATTGATCCAGACCGGACTGGAATTACTCGCGATGAGTTTATGCGGCGGCTTTACATAATGAACATAGGTACAGGGGTACATTATGTCGGGGTTCATCTTCACCCTTACTATCGGAACCATTTTGGTTACCGTCCTGAAGACTTCCCCGATGCGACTTGGATTAGCGAGCGCACTGTTTCGCTTCCCCTGTCCCCTAAGCTTTCGGATGCAGATGTTGAGGACATAGTGAGGTCGGTTAGAACGGTGTTAAGTTGAAACAAATGCAGAATTCTATCTTGTAGATACAGTCGAATAGGCCCTGAGGAGAGATAGAAATGAAACTCCTTCCATTCTTTGTAAGGTCTTTTGTCTCACAGAGGATTAGGGGTATTGCAAACACTCCGATCATTAATGTTCGAGACCTCAAATTGGGTAAGAATGTGACCATTGAACCAGGGGTTGAGATTAATTGTGGCCGTTTAGTGTTGGGTGACGGGGTGATTATTAAGTCGGGTACGCGCATTGAGATGGTTGATCTTGTAATTGGCGATTACACAACGATCAATAACCATTGCTACTTCACCGGAACAAACTGGTGCCGAATTGGGCAAAATTGCTGGTTTGGACATTATAGCATTGTTGACTCGATAGGCACTACTCGTATCGGTAATGGTGTAGGTGTTGGGGCCCATAGCCAGTTGTGGACTCACGTATACTTTGGAGATATTTTGGAAGGATGCCAATTCGTTTCAAATAGACCTTTGTTAATTGAAAATGATGTTTGGTTAGTTGGGCACTGCATCGCTTCCCCAATTCATGCTCGACCTCGCAGTATGGCGATGGTAGGCTCGGTAATAACTAAGGACATGGAGGAAAACCATGTCTATGCCGGAGTTCCAGCGAAGGACATAACGGACCAAATCGGTACGCAGTTCAGGGAAATAAGTTTGGATACGAAGTGGTCAAGGATGCAGGGCTATTTGATGGAAATTTTGGACTTCTATAAACTAAAGGAGAATCGTATTCGCATTGTCGAGCGATTAGACACGAACCAACGGTCCGTTACTCAGTTTAGTCTTACTGAAAGGATGTACATTAAAAATTTGTATCCTGAAGAGGTACAGTTCATGCGCTTTTTGCTTCCGACAAAGGCAAAATTTACCCCAACTCCTGAAACAGACTGGGTCAGCCATTACCTCCAGCTCGAGGAGGCTGAGTAAAGAATATTTGGAAATGCATAATTGAAGAAGGTTCTTATATCTCTGTGGACGGTGCGTATTTTTGTATCACGGATTCAAATCATTTCTTATGGTCATGGCAAAATTGATGAAACACAACGATGGACCTGAATCTACAGGGTGGTAAGATAAGTCTTGAGCCCTTTAAAAGATTCCGTGGCTTCAGGTGTGAAATGGTCTTCCTTTTCGCAGATTGGACGACAGGTGATGATGTGGATCACCGGCATCATTTTTGCGCGCTTGCTATCTCCCTCTGACTTTGGTTTATTTGGGATGGCCGTGGTTGTGACTGGTTTTATTAGCTTATTTAGAGACTTAGGGACATCAGCAGCGGTGATACAGCATAAATATCCTTCCAGGGTATTTCTATCGAGCATTTTTTGGGTCAACTTAACCTTTGGACTTCTGGCGATGTTCATTCTATTCATGATTGCGCCACTGGCGGGAGAATTATACCGAGAGCCTCGAGTAGGCCCGATTCTTAAAGTCCTATCTTTAACATTTTTTGTTTCCGGATTCAGCATTGTACAACAGGCCATTTTAGAACGAGATCTCGAGTTTTTGAAATTAATGAAAGTAGAAATGGTTGCAACTGCATCCGGTTCCATAGTTGGGATTGGAGCGGCGCTTATGAACGCTGGGGTGTGGAGCTTCGTTTATCAATCTTTGGCGATGATGGTAGTATCAACGACCTTGCTCTGGGCTTCATCGACTTGGAAACCCCAAATCGTTTTCCATTGGTTTGAAGTAAAGTCTATTAGCCGGTATAGCCTAAATCTAACTGGGTTCAACATTTTCAACTATCTTGCGAGAAATGCGGATTACCTTCTTATCGGGCGATATTTGGGGGCGCAGAATCTTGGATATTACGCCTTGGCTTATCGCATTATGATCTTTCCTTTAGAGACTATTTCTTCAGTTTTGGGAAGGGTGATGTTCCCAGTTTATTCGAAGTTGCAAACGGATGATGTTAAGTTTCGCTTTGCTTACCTTAAAGTCGCTAGCAGCATTGCCCTGATTTCTTTTCCTATGATGCTCGGCCTGTGGGCGGTGGCGAGACCGTTTGTCTTGACTGTTTTTGGAGCACCATGGTCGCCAGTGATTCTGCTTTTGTTGATCTTGGCTCCGGTGGGGTTAGCCCAATCATTAGGAACAACAGTAGGTGCAATCTACCAGGCCAAGGGCCGTACAGATTGGATGTTTTATTGGGGAGTTGGGTCAGGGACGTTGGTCGTCATTGCTTTTGTCGTAGGTCTACCGTGGGGCATTGTCGGGGTTGCCACGGCTTACTCGATCGTAAGCCTAATGATTTTGGCTTATCCCAGTTTTGCCATTCCATTTAAACTAATTAATCTACCCATGCGGGATTTGGGTCAAGCGGTATGGCGGCCGTTCACAGCCAGTTTTGCGATGTGTGTAGTAGTACTTGGAGTGAAGCTTGGATTGCCGGACGGGCTGTCGGGTAAATGGGTATTAAGTATCTTAGTATCGATAGGGTGCCTCGTTTATCTGGTGGTAAGTTGGTTGATTAACCGAACACAAGTTCGTGAAGTTATGAGTTTAGTTATTCGGGTACAAACAGATAATTCTATTGGTTGATAATTCATTGGTCGGGAATAAACAAATAACAGTGCTACATAGTTTTACCGTATGGCTGCCGCAGACCTCTTTGTGTTGCCTTCCAGAAGCGAGGGTATGCCAAACGCGATGTTAGAAGCTTTGGGAGCTGATCTGGCTTGCATTGGTAGCAATATCCCCGTGGTTAAAGATATTCTCAAATATGACGAATTAATGTTCGATCCATTGGATGTGGAAGCTCTCGCAAATAAGATCCGGGACATTTTCTCTGATGTTCTGCTTTTCGAAAAAGTAAAATATTTGTGCCAGGAGAGAAAGAAGGTTTTCCTTTTTGACTGGAAAGAGACATTGTTTCAAATCGTGACGAGGAAGACTTATCATCAAGCGCAAGGCCTTGGGTAATATCATGACAACTTATGAACAGGACAACTCTCTCAAAAAGGGATATCTTCACATATTTGACAAAATTTTTAATGATCATAATACAAACAGATGGTTAACATACCAAGCTTAGGGGACTTGAAATGAACCACAGGGAGCAGGCTGTTGATAAATCCTTGACCCATATAAAGCCGAAGAAGGGCTGGCAAACAATAGATTTTAAAGAACTCAAGCAATACAGAGACTTATTCTATTTTCTCATAGTTAAGGAAATAAAAATTAGATACAAGCAGACCGTTTTAGGAGGATTATGGGCAATTATACAGCCTTTTTTTTCAATGATTGTTTTCACCCTATTTTTTGGTAAACTAGCTAAATTGCCATCCGATGGGGTGCCCTATCCTATCTTTAACTTTACCGCAATGATAGCCTGGACCTACTTTGCAAATGTAATAACTGGTTCTGGAAACAGCCTTATTGGAAATACACAATTATTATCCAAGGTATATTTCCCAAGAATTATTATACCTCTAACTCCTGTTCTGGCTGGTCTATTAGACTTCTCTATCTCCTTCATAATGTTGATAGGCATGATGTTCTATTTTAATATTTATCCCACATCCATGATTTTCTTACTGCCCTTTCTTGTGGTGCTTATGATGTTTACGGCAAGTGGTGTGGGGACTTTCCTTGCTGCTTTGAATGCCAAGTATAGAGACATTAGATATACCATTCCATTCTTGGTACAACTGTGGATGTTTGCATCACCAATTGTTTATTCCACTACCATGATACCTGAAAAATATCGCCTTATATATGGATTAAACCCCTTGGTAGGTGTTATTGAGGGATTTCGATCAATATTATTGAAGACAGGGGTATTTCCGACCCAGATGGTTCTGTCCTCCACATTTATGAGTCTGATTCTATTCATCATTGGGATTTCATATTTTAAACAGATAGAACGATATTTTGCGGACATAATTTGACGTAGAGAGTAGAGGACTCATAGGATGATGTAAGAAATTCGAATCGTAAAGTCAGAAAAAAGTGCACGTCCACTTTAATGAGTAAATAATGAGTGAATCGATAATCACTGTTGAGAATCTTTCCAAACGCTATCGCATTGGTGAGAGAGAACGAGGGTACAAAACCTTTCGTGAAGCAATCATTGATGTCTTCGCAGGCCCTGTAAGAAATCTCAAGCATTTGAGAAAATTAACGATATTTGATGATACAGAATCTTCTCATTCTATCCTGAACCCTGTTATGGACGTTGGAAAAGGAACTCAAGATGATGTTATCTGGGCTCTTCAGAATGTTTCCTTTGAGATACGACAGGGTGAGATAGTAGGGATCATTGGACGCAATGGCGCGGGTAAGAGTACACTTTTAAAGATTCTCAGCCGAATTACGGAGCCAACGGCCGGCGATATAAAGATACAGGGTAGAGTTTCCAGTCTTTTGGAGGTTGGCACCGGATTTCATCCTGAATTAACAGGGCGCGAGAACGTCTTTCTTAATGGTGCCATACTTGGGATGAAGAGAAAGGAGATTGAGAGGAAATTTGATGAAATCGTCGGATTCGCAGAGATTGATAAATTTGTGGATACACCGATTAAATATTATTCAAGCGGGATGTACGTACGTTTGGCTTTTGCTGTAGCCGCCCACTTGGAGCCGGAGATCTTGCTGATGGACGAGATACTGGCGGTGGGGGATGCGGCCTTTCAGAAGAAGTGTTTGGGCAAAATGGGAGACGTAGCAAAGGAAGGCCGAACAGTATTGTTCGTTAGTCATAATATGGAGGCGGTGCAAAGACTGTGTACCCGAACAATCTGGCTGAACGGGGGCAGGATTGCATGTGATGGAGATTCACGCAGGGTCGTATCAAATTACATGAACACTTCTTTCTCAGCCCTGACTGAACAGGTATGGACGGATATCTCCACTGCCCCAGGTAACGAGCGGGTGCGTCTGCGGCGTGCATGTATCCGGCCTGAAGGCGGTTCTCCATCAGATCCGGTTACGATCCGAACGCCCTTTGTGATGGAATTCGAGTATTGGAATTTAGAACCCGATACCTATCTGAATCTCAGTTTACATGTGTATAATGAACAGGGAATAATGGCGTTCAATACGGCACCTATTCATGAACCAGTATGGAATGGACGTCCTTTCTCAGTCGGGCTATTCCGAAGTATATGTCACGTTCCGGGCGATTTGCTAAACGATGGGATTCATACAATAGAGCTGTTGATCGTGAAAGACCAAGGGATTGTCATTTTTCGCCAAGAGAATCTCTTGGTTTTTGACGTGCTCGATGAAGTTGAAAGACGAGGAGATTGGTACGGGAAATGGGCAGGCGCTGTTCGGCCCAATCTTAAATGGAGCACTGAATTTATAAAAACGAATATGAGATAACTCAATATTTCCGAGAAAAAAGATATTGTTCATGATCATTTCCAAAGATTAAATTAGGAATTTGGCAATCATTTGGCCCGGGCTTAAAGGTAATTCTCTTCTTCGGGAGTTTTGAGATGGTTAACCAAGCTTATATATTAGGATTTGGCAGCATAGGACAAGACGTCATGATTTGGCCATTGGCAAAAATTGTTTCACCCGAGGTCATTTCCATTGGCGATTCCGTCATCATTGATGATTTTGTTTTCATTATGGGAGGCAGAAAGACAATATTTGGAAGTTTTGTGCATATTGCCTCATTTACTTCTGTTATGGGGGGTGGAAATTTCACGATGGAGGACTTTACAGGCCTTTCAGGCGGCACTAGGGTCTATACAGGCAATGAGGATTATTTAGGAGGGAGCCTAACTAATCCAACTATTCCCGCTCCTTACCGTAAACCGATCCGTTCTTTCGTCCACATCAAAAAGCATGCACTCGTGGGGGCAAATACAGTGATTCTCCCTGGAACAACCATCGGTGAAGGAGCCGTTATTGGAGCGAACTCACTTGTCACCGAAGACTGCGAACCATGGACAATTTATGTCGGGTCTCCTGTCAAAGTGCTTCGGGCGCGTCCAAAGGAGCGGATTTTAGAAATCGAGGCCAGGTTACGGCATGATTTTTATGACACAAATGGAAAATATATTTCGAGAGATAAACGAAAATAATTGGGTATGTTGGTCGAGGTTCAGATGGCGGCAATCAAAGTTCAATGTGTTTCTCTGTTTCAGGCGTCCGTTTTCAACTCCTCGGATCGATAGTTCCACGCCAGACACAACAGGTGGAACCGGTTTTTTGAAGGAAAACTTAGTGGACCGTGATCGTTGTGATGGTTTGGGGAACGTTCAGTCTAAAACTAAGGAGCAACATGAAGATTTACCTGCCTGACCTATCAATCTTCGGTGGAAAGCCTGCGTTTTCTGAAAGCCTTCACGTTGGGCGTCCTAACATTGGCAATCGGGATCGCATGTTAGAACGTATTAACGATCTGCTCGACAGGAAGTGGCTTACAAACGATGGAATTTATGTCCAAGAGTTCGAAAAGCGAATTGCTGAATTTATTGGTGTTAAGCATTGTATTGCAATGTGCAACGGCACTGTGGCGCTGGAGATCGCCATCAGAGCCATTGGCTTCAAAGGAGAGGTGATCGTTCCATCGTTTACCTTTATTGCCACGGCACATGCATTGCAGTGGCAAGAGATTACTCCAGTGTTCTGTGACGTTGATCTGAGAACACATCAGCTTGATCCATACCGCGTTGAGGCAATGATAACTCCACGCACAACTGGCATCATAGGTGTGCACCTGTGGGGCCAAGCCTGTGACGTGGATGCATTGACAGACATTGCCCGACGCCACAATCTGAATCTGATGTTCGACGCTGCCCACGCCTTTGGATGTTCATATAAAGGCCGCATGATCGGTAGCTTCGGAAGAGCTGAGGTATTCAGTTTCCATGCCACCAAATTTTTCAATACCTTTGAAGGTGGCGCAGTCGTCACCAGTGATGACGACTTAGCAGCTAAGATGCGTCTGATGAAGAACTTTGGGTTTGACGGATATGACAACGTCATCTACCTCGGTACAAACGGCAAAATGAGCGAGGTCGCTGCGGCAATGGGGTTAACCTCTTTCGAAAGCATAGAGGAGTTCATTGCTCTAAATAAGAGGAACTACGACCAGTATCAGGAGGAATTAGCGGATATTCCTGGTTTATTGTTACTTAATTTGGATAGAGTTGAGAAGAGCAATTACCAATATATCATTGTTGAGGTTGACGAGCGTATTACTCAAATAAACAGGGATCAGTTAGTAGATATTCTGTGGGCTGAAAATGTTCTGGCCCGACGGTATTTCTATCCAGGGTGCCACAGGATGGAACCCTATCGCTCCTATTTTCCCCATGCAGGTCTGTTGTTGCCTGAAACTGAGAGACTTGTAAAGCGCGTCATATCCCTTCCCACTGGTAGTGCTGTTGGTGCAGATGACATAAGAGACATTTGTCAAATTATTAGATTCGTAGTCGAACATGGTCCTGAGGTAAAAGAAAGGCTCTTAGGTCTTGTTGGTAAAGAGTCCAAATTGAAATGATGTGTTTGGGGGTAGCACCCCCGTCACCTCCCACAATGTTATCTGGGTCACAAATGAAAGTAAGTGTACTAATGATAACATACAATCACGAAGAGTTCATTGCGAAGGCAATAGATAGTGTTCTGATGCAAAGAACAAACTTCGACTTTGAAATTGTAATTGGTGAAGATTGCTCTACTGATAATACTCGTAATATCGTAGTAAGTTATCAAAAGAAGTATTCTGATAAATGTCGATTATTATTGAATAAGACAAATGTAGGCATGCATAGAAACTTTATACGGACTCTCCAAGCCTGTAAAGGCAGATATGTAGCTATGCTTGAAGGTGATGACTACTGGACTTCTCCGGAAAAATTGCAGAGGCAGGCGGATTTTTTGGACGACCACCCTGAATGTGCGATTTGTTTCCATAATGTTACAGAGGTATACAAAGACGGAAGTCGTGAACCACATATTTGTTTTCACAATGAGCAGAAAGATTTCTTTACTGTCGAAGAACTACTTCAAGGGAACTTTATTCCAACACTTTCAACCATGTTTCGTAGAGGTCTGTTTGTTAAATTTCCAGATTGGTATTATTCGTTAAAAATGGGAGATTGGCCTCTTCACATTTTGAATGCACTGCATGGAAAGATTGGGTACATCGACGAAGTAATGGCGGTTCACCTGAATCATCAAGAAGGAGTATGGTTTAGGATGAACCTGGTAGAACGAAATAAAGCAAGCATCGAGGTTTATGATCATTTATATACTTATTTAGAGCGCAAGTATAGATGGATAATTCGTCGCAGTTCACATAATCAATATCTTACAATAGCCGAAATATATGAAAGTATGGATCAAGTAATAGAGGCCAGATCTTATGCTATCAGGTCCTTCACAAAGCACTTCGTAATAAGTAAAAGATTGTTGAAGATTTTGTTGAGATTGTATTTTCCGGTATTTTACAAACTTCTTAGGTTTGTGAAACGACCGAGCTATTTAAGTTTGGAGAGCAAGTAGTTCATTTTTGAGTAGGAAATTATTTTAATCATAGCATAATTAGGGCTATTTGGGAGACAACCTATGGTTAAAGGTTGCTTGGGTCGTAGGGTTATTGGAGCAATTGATAAATTTGTTCCTAAGCATCGCCTATAGGCGATATCGGTGACGTCGATAGGCAATCAAAGGTGTAATTGTGTTGTTTCTTAATAGGTTTAAGCATGTTGTGCAATTACAAGGGAGATGCATTTTAATAACCCTTGGGAGAATAATAGGTATTTTTATACGATTTGAAAACCAATCATCAATTTTTTTCTTTTTCCCTTATTACCACATAGGAGGTGCGGAAAAAGTCCACGCTGAGATTGTCGCCTCTGTTCGAGATCGATTGCCGTGGGTTTTTTTCACGAACAGGTCAAAGGATCACAAATTTAGGGTCTTATTTCAAGACAAGGCTAGGCTCTTTGATCTCTCTCCATTCGCCAGCAATCGTTTCTTATATTTAATTTTGTTGGGTGTATTAGTTGTGGTAATCAACCGGCACCCCCGTGCAGTTGTTTTCGGCTGCAACAATGCCTTTTTTTACCGTATGATTCCTTATCTGAAATCTTCTATACGCAGTATAGACCTTTTGCATGCCTTTGGAGGGGGAATAGAGAATACAATCATCTCTGTTGCTCCCAATATTGATGCCCGCGTTATTGTTAATACGAGAACACTTTCTGACTTAAAGCAGCAGTATGCCTCTTTGGGATTCGACGCAAAAATTGCTGACCGAATTATTCTTATTGAAAATCAAGTTGTGGTTCCCCATTACTACTGCGAAAAGGGTAGGAATGCTTTACTTAGGGTCCTTTATGTTGGCCGGGGTTCAAAAGAAAAACGCGTCTATTTAATAGGCAAGGCTGCGGCAAGATGCCACGAACTGGCCGTTCCTGCAGAATTCATTTTAGTTGGTGATGTCGCAGAAACCATAGAAATTGAGCATCATAAACACTGCACTTTTGAGGGAGAAGTGGCAGACCCCCGACGCTTAACCGAATTATATGATAGTGCTGACTTGCTTGTTCTGACCTCCAGCCGTGAGGGTTTCCCAATGGTTATTATGGAAGCAATGGCTCGTGGGGTTGTCCCGATAAGTACTAATGTTGGGGGGATTTCACTTCATATCAAGCACGGCTTCAATGGGATGTTAATTTCCACAGAAAACGAAGATGAAATTGTTCATTCCATCGTGAAAATAATAGAACAGCTTTCTGAAAACCGACGATTTTTAAGCGAGTTATCGCATAACGCACACAAATACGCGCGTGAACATTTTGAGCCAACAAGATTTTACGCTTCTTATCGTAAACTAATCTTGACCAATAGTTGTTAGAGAAGAATTTAAGTTTAAAAACATGAAATTAGGTTTTGTCTAAAACATTTGTGTTAGATTTTTATTATGGAAGAATTCCAGAATCCAAAAGTGAGTATCATCATACCTACCTATAACTGTGCAAGGTACCTACCTCAGGCAATTGAAAGCGTTCGTAGGCAGAATTTAACGAACTGGGAACTAATTATAGTGGATGATGGATCAACCGATAAGACTTCAGAGATTATTAAACCTTATATTTCAGACAGAAGAATTAAATACTTTTTCCAGCAAAAAAGAGGATTACCAGCAGCGAGAAATAAGGGATTAAATCACTCTTTGGGGGAATATATTCAATTCCTGGATGCAGACGACCAAATTCATGCCAAGAAACTAGAAGTGCAGATCTGTTACTTAACCCAGAAGGAAGATGTCGATGTCGTGCTTTCGGATTACGCTTTTTTTAAAGATGAGGACCCTGAAACCCTAATCAAACCTCCTCCCCGGAAATCGACCGGTGATATAAAAGCGGATATTCTAAAAGGAAATTTTATTGTTGTCAATTCTGCCCTTTCGAGGAGAAGAGCGATTGATGGTGTGGGAAGGTTTGATGAAACCCTTAACTCCACAGAGGATTGGGATTTGTGGTTGAGGATGTTCCTATCAGGGGTGGTTTTTGCGAAACTCGACGAAAGGTTAGCATTTGTCAGGATCCATCCCAGGCGGATGACAAGAAACAGATTGAACATGTATTCTGGGAGGTACCAGGTCATCAAAAAGAATCTCGGAAATGTTCCCAAGGATTCCATCTATTGGGATTCTGCCAAAAGATGCTTTGTAAGAAGTAAATTCGCTGTCATGAGAGAGAACTTATATCGAGGTAAATTACATGAAGCCATTAAGGCTATCCTGGATAAACCGCATCACATAAGTTTTTATGGGATCATCGATTTTATGATCGAGACACTTATTACGGTTAGAAGGACTTTATAATAGTATAGGGACCATTTATGTCAGTACCCAAGGTTTCCATTATTACCCCCACTTTTAATCATGAAAAATTCATCGCTGGATGCATCGAGAGTGTCCTCAGGCAGACTTACAGGAATTGGGAAATGATTATTATAGACGATGGATCGACCGATGGAACGCGGGACATGGTTCAGCGGCATAATGATCCAAGAATCATCTTCATCCAAAGAGACCACCGAGGCATCAGTTATCTCGGAGAAAATTATAACCACGCCCTCCAAATATCCAGAGGAGAATTGATACTGATATTGGAGGGAGATGATTACATCCCCGCCCATAGGCTTGAAGTCCAGAAGCCGGTGTTTGAGAATGAGCAGGTCGTACTGAGTCACGGCAAATATGCGTATGTTTTTGATGACCGAGTGGTCGTTTACCCTAACCTTTTTAAAACTGATGAGTTGAGGAACAGACCGATAGGCTCGGCACTCAAAATATTTCTCCAGGGATTTAACCCAATTGGCACCCAAAGTGTCATGATACGAAAATCGGCTCTGCTCGATATAGGAGGTTTCACCCAGCCAAAGTGCTTACCCTTAGTGGATTATCCGACTTGGATGAAATTAGCTCTCAATGGAACCTTCGAATATATTCCAGAAGTTTTAGGTTTCTGGAGGAGACATCCCCAATCAGTGACGATCAATCGAAATGAGCAAATATTTAAAGGATTCATTCAGTACTGCGATGATTTCGTAGAGAGTTACGATGATGAATTGACCCGACTTGGTTTGTCCGAATCGATTCGTAACCGGGGAGTGATCGCCAACCTCTCGCTTGCCTGGATCAAACTTTCAGGGAAAAGTTGGGCCGAAGCGATTGAGCTTGGAGAAAAAAGCTGGGTTTCACGAAAGGGAGTGAGTTCGTCTTTTAAGGCAAAGATAATGATCGGCTTGATCGGTGCCTATCTTCATATCGATCTCCCGGACTATTTTAAGAAGATGAGCCAGCGGCTATATCAAAAAGACGTAGAAAAAATAGGAGGAGAACTTGAGCCCTAGAATTAATTGTCCTATCTGCAATAAAGAAGATTCGGTCAAACTGTTCAAAAAGGAAGGAAGAGATTTCATCCAGTGCAATGAGGACCGTCTTGTCTACATCAATCCACAGCCCGAAAAGGAGGAGCTTCAGGAGATATACGATACCTATGGGAAGGAGATCTTTGTGCTCCCGGAATCGATTGCGGCGATTTGGGATTATCCGGATTACCGAAAACGTTTTCTTGATTTTCGGAAGTTGAATCGATTGCTCGAAATCGGGGCTGCTGCGGGTGGCTTTCTCGTTTGCTGCCGAAAGGATGGGTGGGATGCTTATGGCGTAGAACTGAGCGCTTATTCTTCCCGGTTTGCCCGAGAACAACATGGACTAAACGTCGTGACCGGAGCCCTTCATGATGCAAAATACGCAAGTGGCTTCTTTGATATGGTTGTGGCCTGGCAAACGTTGGAACACGTACCGAATCCCCGGGAAGTGGTCATGGAGGTATTCCGCATTCTTCGTCCCGGGGGCTTTTTCGTATTATCTGTTCCTTGTTGGAATGGCCTGAGCATTCGGCTCCTGAAAGAGAAGTACCGCTATGTGGGAAGGGACCATCTGTTCTATTTTTCTCCACAGAACATGGGGCGCATGCTCGGTGACGTGGGATTCTCCAGAGTATCCACCAGGACAGGGGGGTTCAACCCAATCGTATGGTTTCAGGACGTACGCGGGCAGACCGTGAAATCGGAAAGGGATCGCGCTCAAAGGGTTCATAGGGCGGAGTCTGTGCTGACCCGATTTAGAACAGACCCTTTCCTTAAGCCTATCCATCAGGTTTATTATAAAATCATCGGAGCCTTAAACCTTGGGGATACGCTCTTTGCAGAGGCGCTGAAGGAGTAGAGGTCCTTTAGGCGGACGGATGGGAAGTGATGAGCCAAGAAAAAACGGTTTATTGAACAGAATGAAGGACAGGGCGGTCTATGTGTGGGATCTGTGGAGAGATAAACTTTCATCAAGGCCCAAGAACGGAGACCATTCATAAGATGTGCGATGTTCTGAAACATCGAGGGCCGGATGACGAGGGGATGGTTTTTATCAGAGGAAATCAATATCTTGAAATAAAGGAGCCCTCCGAGTTTGGCTCATTGAAAAATAATTTTGAGGTGGCTTTGGGCCATCGGCGTCTCTCAATTATTGACCTTTCGAAGGCTGCCCATCAACCGATGTGCAATGAAGATAGAAGTATTTGGATTGTGTTTAATGGGGAAATTTATAACTTTCAAGACCTGAGAAAGGGGCTCGAAAAGAAGGGACATCTATTCAAATCGAATTCTGATACAGAAGTCATTCTTCATGCCTATGAGGAATGGGATGTTGAATGTCTGAATCGTTTCCGCGGAATGTTTGCGTTGGCGATATGGGACTCCAACCTTAGACGATTATTCATGGCACGTGATCGACTGGGTAAAAAACCCCTGGTATATTTTCACAAAGGTGGTCATCTCATCTTTGCTTCAGAGATAAAAGCCATCCTCCAAGGTCCTGATATCGAAAGAAAGGTAAATCTTTACTCCCTCCATAATTATCTCACATATCAATATGTTCCCTCCCCGGATACGATATTCGAAGGGATAAAGAAATTGCCCCCTGCTCATTACCTTCTCTATGATCACCTCGGAAGCATCAGTATAGAACGGTATTGGAAACTCCATTTCACTCCCACTCAAAATACGGATAACGATTTATCAGAATTGTGTGATCGAATTCGAACCGAACTCGAAGAATCCGTGAAACTTCGATTAATCAGTGATGTGCCTTTAGGTGCCTTCCTGAGTGGTGGAATTGATTCGAGCCTTGTCGTTGGGATGATGGCGAAGCTCAGCGCCAAACCGGTGAAGACGTTTTCAATTGGGTTTGAGGAAAAGGATTTCGATGAACTTCCCTATGCAAAATTACTATCCGATCATTTTGCTACGGAGCATCATGAGTTTGTTGTGAGACCAAATGTTATGGAAATTTTGCCAAAATTGGTATGGCATTATGATGAACCGTTTGCTGATTCCTCGGCAATTCCGACATACTATGTGGCGAATGTAACGAAAAATTATGTCAAGGTTGTTCTGACTGGAGATGCGGGGGATGAGAACTTCGCAGGATACCAAAGATATCTTTGGAGCAAATGGGTCGCCCTGTTCATAAAAATTCCAGAAAAAGTGAGGAAACAATTAATGCCTGCGTTTTTGAGAGTCATTTCATCCTTCCGTTGGAAAGAAAAGACCTTGAACCGTCTGGTCGATTTCATGGAATCGTTATCGGCCGATCAGGCCAGGAATTACGCAGAGCAGATTAAGATTTTTAATGCCAAAGAAAAAGGGGACATCTATAGTGAGGATTTTGGCAAGAATTTAGAAAATATGAATCCACTGGATTTTCTCTTAAAGAAGTTTGAAGAGGTCGAAACGGAGGACCTCCTGGATAAACTGCTCTATGTTGATATCCATTCTTATCTTCCTGAAGACTTGCTCGTCAAAATGGATATTGCTACGATGGCAAACTCGCTGGAAGCAAGGCTACCCTTTCTCGATCATAAGTTCATGGAGTTAGTGGCGGGGATTCCATCTCATCTAAAACTGAAAGGAACAACAACAAAATTTATTCTGAAGAAGGCATTTTCGGATCTTCTCCCTGAAGCCATCTTAAAACGAAAAAAGATGGGGTTCGAGGTTCCGGTTTCAAAATGGTTCAGAAATGAGTTGAGAGATTATGTCTACGAAGTCCTTTTAGATAAAAAAATGTTGAACCGGGGATATTTCAGGGAAGAGGGAATCAGACGTTTGTTGGATGAACATATGGCGCTGCGTTATGATCACTCCTCAAAGATCTGGGCTTTACTTATTTTGGAATTATGGTTCAGAGTGTTCATGGACAAGGAGGGTGATTTTGCTTCTCAGTCTGCATAAAGGGAAGGGAGAGGAAGACTCTAAAGGCTTCTGGCTGTGGATAGAAAGGCAGTCCTTAGGGATATTCTTGATCTGTCTCCTCCTCGCCGTGTTTGTAGGAATCCTTTATTTCAATTCTCTGGGAAATCAGTTTACGAATTGGGATGATGGGATGATTTATCAAAATTCCACCATCCGGAATTTGAATTGGGAGGGGATCAAGAGAATATTCACACACGAAAAAGCCAATACATACCAGCCCATCCGGATGCTCAGTTATGCAATTGATTATAGATTCTGGAAACTCAATCCTATGGGTTATCGAATCACGAATATCCTCTTCTACATTCTTACCTGTATCATGGTCTTTTTTACGTTATATCACCTTTCGATCCGTTTAAGAGATAAGATGAGTTCTGATTCGCATGTGCGGGTTGCCCTCTTTGGGAGCCTTTTATTTGCTGCACATCCAGTCCATGTAGAAGCTGTAACATGGCTCGCGGCCCGTAAAGAAGTCCTCCAAGGATTTTTCTTCTTTCTTGCTTTTTATCTCTACCTCAAGGGCAGAGAGGAGGAGGGCAGAAAGAAGCTTATCTACCTCGTTCTCGTCCTTCTATCTTTTCTCTTTGCCATACTTTCGAAACCTTCTGCAATTGTATTTCCTGCAGTTCTTCTCATTTACGAGATGGCTGTGGCCCAAAATAGATGGATTGATTTTGTGAAAAGACACTGGCTGTTTTTTTCCATCTCAACATTGATCTCCTTCATCTTTGTCTCCGTGTTGATCAAAGTCATGTTGGATGCTGGGGGGATCAAACCTTACCGTGGTGGCTCTTTTTTAAATAATTTACTTATTAGTTCCTATGCCTTCCTCTATAACATACAGCTTCTCGTCTCTACGATTAACTACTCAGCCGCCTACACGATCTCTATTCCAAACCCTATTGGGGGTCTCCAAACCTTCCTCTTTGTTGGTATCATTTTTTTGCTGTTCGGGTTGAGTCTCTGGTCTTTGAAAAGGACGAAGGTCATCTTTTTTTCCCTTTTGTTCTTTTTTGTGACCTTACTTCCTTACCTTAATATTATCCCGATCAGCACTCTCCTTGCAGATCGATATGTATTCATCGCTTCCTTCTCATATTGCTTTCTCTTGGGAATTGTTTGGGATAGGTTTTACACCGTGAGGAGTGAAAGATTTTCTAAAGGCTTTTTTAAACTCCTCTCCATTGCAATACTTATTTTTGTTTTGATCGGGTACTCTTTTGTGACCATTCACCAAAACCAAATTTGGGAAAACAGTTACACATTATGGGCCGATGCGGTGGAGAAGTATCCTGAAAGTAACACTGCCAATGCCTTAATGGGTGTGGTTTATATGGAATTAGGGATGGATGAGAAGGCCGCAGAATATCTTGAAAAAGCCATCGAGAGCCTTCCCTATGATTATCAATCTCGGAGTAACCTGGGCATTGTTTATGGGAGATTAAACCAACCTGAAAAGGCTCTAAAAGAGTTTACGACCGCACTGAAGTTAAAGCCTGAGCACGATACGATCAAAATCAACCTTTCCGTTTTTTATCAAAGACAGAGGGAATACAATAAATGTGAAGACCTTTTAAGAGAGCTATTATCAAGAGATCCGAAGAACGCCAATCTTTATTTTCGATTAGGATTGATGTATAAGGAAATGGGCCGATATGATGCGGCGATTGCGGAATTGCTCAAATCGATGGAATTGGCCCCCCATATCATTAATCCATATGAAGAACTCGGGAATATTTACCTGAGCAGGATAAAGGATACAGAAAAGGCAACGTATTATTATTCAAGAGGAATTGAAGCAGCTCCCAAGGCAAAAGCGAGAGTGGAAGACCTGAGGTGGATGATCCAAGATCTGGAGTGTCTTAGGTAGGACGTTGATGTTTCACATCATTTCTACCATTTTTGGAGCAATCGTTGGTAGTTTTCTTAATGTTTGTATCCACAGACTGCCAAAAGGGGAATCCATCATTATTCCTGGTTCCCATTGTCCTGATTGCAAAAAACCTATTCACTTTTATGACAATATCCCCTTGATCAGTTACTTTTTGTTGAGAGGAAAATGCCGACACTGTAAGAAACCGATTTCTATACAATATCCATTGATTGAAGGAATCACAGCAATCGGTTCACTGCTGTTGTCCCTAAAGTATGGTCCTTCGTTGAGTTATCTCATCTATTTCCTCTTTGTCGACGGATTGATTGTCGTTACGGTCATTGACCTTTATTACCAGGTCATCCCTGATGTGGTCAGCATTCCGGGTATGGTTGTTGGATTGCTCAGTTCCTTCATCATGCCCCATCACACTTACCTCAATTCCCTGATCGGGATATTGGTAGGGGGGGGAAGTCTTTTTTTAGTTGCGACGCTATATCAGTGGCTGTTTAAAAGGGAAGGGATGGGTGGTGGAGATATTAAGCTTTTGGCGATGATCGGCGCCTTTTTGGGGTGGAAGGCGGTTATCCTCACCATTCTTTTGGGGTCATTGATTGGATCGATTATAGGGATTATCATCATGATCTTAAAGGGGAAGAATTTCAAATACGCCATTCCCTTTGGACCATTCCTCTCTCTCGGCGCTGTGACTGCTCTCTTTTATCAAAATGAAATAATTTCCTGGTATTTACAGTTGAAAGGATAATATGGGGAGAGGAAATTGGTTATTTAGAAAAATAGGTCTGAATCTCAGGACAGAGATCATTATCAATATTTCGCTTCTCATGCTTGCGGCAATCCTGTTGATCGGATTTACCACATCGAAAGTCAATGAGCAGAATATGATTCAAGAAAAGATAATAAATGGGGAGGGAATGATCCAAGATTTTCAAGCGATCATTGATTTTATGGTCAGGGATAAAAAGGAATTTTCATTGACCACTCCTTTTTCGAAGAAAGAGATTCAAGATTTTGTTCGCATCTATACTAAAGAGAGGGGGTTTTATGATTTAGTGATCGTGGATCGCGGACTGAAAGTCGTCGCAAGCAGGCGGACAGATCTGGTGGATAAGAGCTATTTGAATGATTTCATGAAGAATTCTATTCTATCCGGCCAAATCAATTATGAAATTGAAAAGTCTGGAGGTTTTCTATTACCCTACTATAAGAAACTAATTGTCTATTCTCCCCTATGGATTCGAGGCAAGATTGCTGGTGGAATTCAAATGGAAATTCCCATCGGGGATGTGATGATGTATTTATTAAAATCCCAAAGGATGATTCTGATCTCAATGATTCTTGATGCCATCGTCCTTATTGTCTTTGGAAGCTTTTTGCTGTCCCGCGTCTTGGTCAAACCCTTGAAAGATCTCGTACGGTTAACACAAAAAATCAGCGAGGGGGATTTCAGTGAAAAAATAGAGGTTTCTTCTAAAAACGAAACTGGACAACTGATTTTATCTTTCAACCGAATGTTGGAGAGATTAAAAGAAAACCAAGAGAATTTGGACAATTATTTGAAATCCCTTGAGTTGGCAAATAAGAAGCTGAAGCAGGCTCAGGAGGAAGTGATCCGTACGGAGAAGTTGGCCTCCGTCGGAAGGTTTGCAGCGGGAGTAGCTCACGAGGTGGGCAACCCTTTGGGGGCCATTCTTGGATATACCAGCATTTTGGAAAAAAATGGGATTAATCGAGAAGAGTCGAAAGATTATTTGAGGCGAATTGAAAAAGAGATCGAACGAATCAATCGGATCGTTCGAGAATTGTTAGATTTTGCCCGGCCGTCCAAATTTGAAATTCACGATGTGGAGATCAATAAAGCGGTGGAACATGCCCTTTCGCTCATCTCCTATCAAAAAATCTTTAAAAATATTGAAACCCGATTAGAACTGGAGCCCAGCTTGCCCATGATCAAAGGAGATGAATCTCAACTCTCTCAAGTGCTGATCAACATTCTCTTGAATGCGATTGATGCGATGCCCGAAGGCGGGATCTTAGGAATTAAAACCGAAGATCTGTTGATAGAAAACGGAACGGATGATCCTTTCCAGCAGTTCCATCCCCGCCGACGCAGAGGAGATCCGATAGAATCTGATTATTCTCGATTGCGAAAGTTCGATCCGTTATCGACTGTTCATGCAAAATTCTCGAAAGGTGAACGACTTGTGAGAATAAGAATTTCTGATACAGGGGAAGGAATTGAAAAAGAAAATTTAGAGAGAATATTCGATCCTTTTTTTACTACCAAAGAACCTGACAAAGGAACGGGTCTTGGTTTATCGATTTCCTTAAGGATTGTCGAATCGATGGGGGGTAAAATAAGGGTGGAGAGCGAAGTGGGAAAAGGTTCGGCCTTCGAGATCTATTTCCCGGGTGTCTAATCTTTATTTTCAAGCAGGAGGGAGAGATGATTCCAAAGCGCATTCTCATTATCGACGATGAGGAAAGCTTTAGGCATATGCTTTCCATCATATTAAAGAAAGAGAGATACGATGTGGAAACGGCTTCAAATGGGGAGGAAGGGTTACAGAAGATTGCCGTTTCCCCTTTTGATCAAATCCTTTGCGATATCCGGATGCCTCATATGGATGGTATTGAATTTTTGAGTAAGGCACAAAAGGCGGGAATGGATGCGCCGATTATCATGATGTCAGCTTACGGCACAGTCGATACTGCAATTGAAGCGATGAAACTCGGGGCTTATGATTACATCTCAAAGCCCTTCAAACCTGATGAGATCATCTTGACTCTTAAAAAGGCGGAAGAAAGGGAGCGATTGAGAAAGGAAAATGAACTCTTGAGAAAGGAGGTTGAAAGAGAGTATAGTTTTGCAAATATCGTAAGTAAAAACGAAAAGATGCAAAAAATATTTGAGGTGATCAAGAAGGTTGCTCAGTATAAGTCGACGATTCTCATCACAGGAGAAAGTGGTACGGGAAAGGAGTTGGTTGCGAAAGCACTGCATTATAATAGTGATCGATCCCAGAAGCCTTTTATTCCTGTCAATTGCGGAGCGATTCCGGAGAATTTACTGGAGAGCGAACTTTTCGGCCACGCGAAGGGGGCCTTTACAGATGCCATTCGAACGAAGAAAGGGTTGTTCGAAGAAGCGGACGGCGGGACTCTTTTCTTGGACGAAATTGGAGAACTACCTTTTCAGCTTCAGGTCAAACTCCTCCGGGTACTTCAAGATGGAGAGATCAGAAGGGTGGGAGAATCGAAATCCATTCAAATCGATGTACGAATCGTTACTGCGACAGTGAAGGAACTCGCAAGGGAAGTGAACGAGGGTCGGTTTAGGGAGGACCTGTTTTATCGATTGAATGTCCTTCCTATCCATATTCCTCCTCTTCGAGAAAGAAAAGAGGATATCCCTTTGCTCATTGACCATTTTATCAAGAAATATAGTCAATCCATGAACAAAAGCGTGGTGGGGATAAGTCCTAAGGCTCTTGAGGCGATGATGAACTATAACTGGAACGGTAATGTGAGGGAATTGGAGAACACAATCGAAAGGGCTATCGTATTGGCCGATGGGGATCATGTTGAACTGGAAAATTTGCCCATTGAGATTCAAGATTTTCATGATGGAGTTCAATTGACACCGTTGGTTGAAGAAGAATATTCCATTAAGAAGGCCTCCAGATTTCTGGAGATGAATTTGATCAAGAAGGCTTTAAAGAAGACGAAAGGAAATCATACCCAAGCTGCGAAGTTGCTCGAAATAAGCCACCGAGCCCTGTTATATAAAATTAAGGATTATGAAATCGTGGAAAAAGAATTGTGAAATTATAAAATAGACTATCCCGTATTTCATTTAGGTCAAAAAGGATTGTGCAAACATTTCATTTCGTTTGGAAAAAGGTTATGTCCCAACTTGTTTTAACTAATGAAAACTTAATAGATCTTTCTTGTGATGGCATTTTTTGTCTGAATTTATTAAATTTTTTTCATATCGGCTCGCCGGAAAACGGGAATGCCAGAGAGTGGTGGAGATCATTCATTTGTGCTCAATTATGACCCTCCAACTTCTAACCTATTAAAACAATTATATATTTTTGCATATTCCCCTCCTCGGTTTCGGATCTAAAAATTTATTGGTATGCCTTTTGCAGAATCAATTGTAAATTCATTTTACGGGGCTGCACCATGAACCGGTGTCTAACATCAAACGGTTTTACATTGATTGAAGTTCTAATATCTTTGGTCATTCTATCTGTGTCATTGCTGGCTATGGCCGGTTTAATGGCGACGACAACGAAGAATACCTCATCCGGTGGCCGCTTGACCGAGGCTGCCACATTCGCACAAGACCGATTGGAACAGTTCAGGGTAATGAAGAGTATACCAGTTGGACCGGGACCCCAAGTTCCCCCAGATCCCTCCGATCTGAAGACGTGGACTGGCCCTACTGGAATCACTTATACTCGGAATTGGAATGTTGTCCAAAGCGGAAATCTGAAGACGGTCACCATCACAGTTAATTGGACTGACCAGACAAATCACTCGGTTACGCTGGTTTCAGTCATTTCGCAATAGATGAGCCACTCAGAATCCTTCCTGCGGAGAAGGGCGGCGGACAAGGCAAATTGAATGGAGAAAAGGAAAAGATGAGGACTGGATGGGTATTCAAAGAAAGGGGAGTTACCCTTATCGAATTATTAGTGACGCTGATCATCTGTTCGATCGTGGTTGCTGGAATATACCGTGTTTTTATCGCTCAGAGTAAAGCCTATACCGTTCAGGATCAGATTGTTGAAATTCAACAGACCGTCAGAGGTGCCATGGATACTTTATTGAGAGATCTTCGAATGACGGGGTATTATGACGATAGCCCTAACTCAACGGTTTCGATTACCAACCCAATCGTCTATCCTGTGCAGGATAGCTCGATCACTGTAAGTTATGCATATTATAACAGCGGTACTGCATCATATCAAACATACACGGTCGCTTATTGGAGAGATGCTCCTTCTTCAACGCTGTACCGACAACTGACAATAGATAATGTGGCTCAAACTGGAGAAATTCTGTTAGAAAATGTGGATACATTTAATTTGACTTACGGGGTCGATGCAGATGGAGACGGGGCCATGGATGATCGGAACGGAAATGGCACCATTGATGACGGAGATTGGGTTTCTGCGGCAAACGTGGGCACGCTGAATGTGGTTGCCGTCCGTGTGACTTTAACGGGAAGGCCTGAAAAGGTCGATGCAAATGACGATCGCTTTAAGAACGTGACTCCAAGAAGTTTAGTCACGGCGGTGACATTAAGGAATATATGCTTTCGTAAATGAAAAGGGTAGTACATCAGGTCTACGGTTTATAATAACCTGTCCATTTAAGATTAAGGAGTATGGAATATGGCCAAGGAGAAAAGAGGGAGAATCTTAAACGACCAAACGGGAGCAGCGATTGTCATCGCTCTGATCATGATGATCGTCCTGACACTGATCGGTATCGCTTCGACGTTTACCTCGACGTTTGAAATTAAACTTTCCGGGAACAAAAGAGGAGCAACAAATGCCTTTTATGCTGCGGATAGCGGGGCTAACGTAATCATAGCGAGGACCGATAATTTTAATAGGGCTAATTACAATCCGACTAGTCATAATTATAATCCTTTTACTGATACCCAGAATGTAAATGTCACCAGTGCCACAGTAAATGCTGTCTATCAATCAACTCTGCAAGGGCCACCAAGGGGAGGAGGCTATAGCGCTATCAATATGCAGTATGATCATTTTCTGCTCCAATCTTCAGGATCGGATCAGGTTGAATCAGGTCCGATAAAATCCACTTGCAGCCTTGAGGAAAGAGTGATCAGATTACTGCCTGTCCAATAGTGAGGAGGGTATGGATCGTTATGCAGAAGATAATCTATTTAGCAATCTTGTTGTTAATGGTTTTTAGTCTTCCTTTTCAAGCCGATGCCAATGATACGGATCTTTATATTCTTACTCAGGTCATGCAACAGGTTCCCCCGGATGCATTGATCATTCTTGATCTGTCAGGAAGCATGGGCCAGACACCTGGAGGACAGTATTTGTATATTAATCCGTGTGACAGTAGTGGGCAGCACTGTAGTGGTTATTCACAAGCTCACCAATGCGGGGATGATGATATTCCCTATTATCCAACTGATCCCACTGGAGGCGCTCATAGGACTCAATGTGACATGGGGAATGGTGGTTCGACCTACTGGGGTAATCCCACATGCGCAGGTCCTTTCTATAGGCATAATGCAACAAATAGCTCAGCCAGTCAGACCGATTGCAGGAAGCTTGTCCTTGCAAAGAATGCCATTTTCACTTTTCTTGACTATTCCCCCCCTCCTACTCCTCCTGCTACTGCTTATGGAAATGGAACCATCGATGTAAATGATGTAAATGGACTGAATATCCTAATGGGGTATATGAGGTTTTATGATTGTTCGAATCCCGAATCAAGTATTAACTATAACAGCGGTTGTAATACACTTATCTACCCTTTCGGCACCTCCTACAGCAGGATTTACTGTAATAGCAGCAGTAGCTGTACTCGGTCAAGTTCTGGATCGTCCCCAAGCGTTGCCAGTGAGAGTGCCTCAGGGGGAACCCCGCTTGCAGCTGCATTGCAAGAGGCTCTGAAGTACTTTAATGATTCGAAGACAGGTGATGCTGAAGCAGCTTGTCGCCAAAAGTTTGCAGTTCTGATCACAGATGGGGCGGATACCTATGCCTGTAGCGGGAGTGGACAGGAGACTCAAAGCAATCAATACAAGAGAAGAAGAGAAACGGTTGCCCAAGCCAGGGCCCTGGCAAATGCTGGATATTATGTTTTTGTTGTGGGGTTTGGTTCAAACATGCCTTATTACCAGCAGAATGCGCTGAACTGGACCGCCTATTACGGAAATACAAGCGTTCAAGGCTTAGCGAGCAAAGGCCCATCCCCGACTGGTCACTATCCTATACCGTATGGCATGCTCTACCCTTCAACTATTCCAAACCCACAACAATGTTATACTGAGAATAATAACGCAGTATCCCAAGCCTCAGACGGCCATTATTATCTCAATGCTAATGCCACTGCCAATGACCCTGGAGAGCAGGGCATATCCGGATATGCTTTTATTGCCCAGAACGCAACAGACCTCCAAGATGCAGTGAGTGCCATTAGAAACTTTATCATCTCAATTCTTGCACAATCCACCTCTTATGTGGCGCCCGTCGTCCCAATCAGCCAGTATCAGAGTACAAGCTCCGAAAATAGTATGTATTTGGGAATGTTTAAACCAACGACCAATACTTTTTGGAAGGGAAATATTAAGAAATATGGAATTGCGACGGCAAATACTGACACATTAAGTGTGGGCGAAGTTATTGATGCGAACAATCAACTCGTCATGACCAGCCAGAATACAATTAAAGACAGCGCACTGTCTTTTTGGAGTTCAACAACAGACGGGGGGGAGGTCGAAAAAGGAGGGGTCGGTGCAGTACTTTTATCAGGAAATCCTGATACAAGAAACATCTACACCTATCTGGGAACCAATACTGATCTGACCAATTCCTCAAACTTGTTCACTTTATCAAATACAGCCATCACCCCTGCAAAGTTAAACGTGAGCACTACTCAACAAGTCCAAAACATTATCAAATTTGTCCGGGGATGGGATGTTTGGAACTGGAACGATAACGGGAATAATGGTACTGAGAAAAGGGACTGGATCTTAGGAGCTTTTATTCATTCAAGACCTTTGGTGATCCATTATTCGGATAAAGACGTAATTTATGCAGGGGCCAATGATGGAATGCTTCATGCCTTCGATAATAGCAATGGCAATGAATTATGGGCCTTTATCCCTCCTAACCTACTGCCAAATTTGCAAAATTTTAATGGTCAGCTCAGCTTGCAAATTTTTGTTGACGGGTCTCCAAAGGCCTACGTAGGCCCGAGTCAAACTATTCTCATCTTTGGGGAGAGACGGGGAGGAAACCGTTATTATGCTTTAGACGTCACAAATCACGACACCCCAAGATTTTTATGGGAGATCAACCCTAACCAAATCATATATGGGACCACCATAACCAATACAAATGATACGAATGGGTATCCGGAATTGGGACAAACATGGAGCACCCCCATGCTGGGGCAGATTAAAAATGGCAGTGGAACGAAGTGGGTGGCCTTTATCGGTGGCGGGTATGATAATACATATGTTAATTCAGTTCCAGCCCCGGCTGAGGACACGACTCCTCCAGGGACGGATACATCTGGAAGAGCCGTTTATGTCGTTGATATCACGAACGGAAGCCGAATCTGGAAATACTCTTATAGTAATAATTCGGCAATGAGATATTGTATCCCCAGTGATATTGCCGCATTAGATGCTAACGGAGATGGTCTCATTGAAAGGCTCTATGTTGGGGATACCGGCGGACAAATCTGGAGATTCGATATCGGAGATATGAGCGATACTGCGAGTTGGTCAGGGAAGATGATATTCACGGCCAGCGGAAAGATATTTTATCCCCCCGACGTAACACTTGAAAATGATAGCGGAAATTATGAAATGCTATTTTTTGGGACGGGGGATCGAGAAAAGCCTTATAATACCAGTTCTGTCAACACTCTCTATGCTCTCAAAGATAAAAACCCAGCAACCCCATATACAGAAAGCAGTGACCTGGTTGATGTCACTCAAGATTTGTTGCAGGATCCGAACGCATCAACGTCTGATAAAATTAACCTGCTCAATCAATTGAAACAAAAGAATGGTTGGTATATTAGACTGAGCCAAAACTCTGGTGAAAAGTGCGATGCTCCAGTTGTTGTTTTGGCTGGAGCTGCATATTTTACCAGTTTTACGCCTACACCTGCATCAGGTTCCTGTACCATTGGTACAGGACAGGGAAGAACCTACATACTGAAATATAAGACCGGAAATGCTGCATTTAACTTGGATGCGAGTAATGATGTGGAAGGAAGCCCCGTAGTAATCAGTAGAACGGATCGGTCAATGAATATCGGACTCGGCATCCCGTCTGGGATTATCATCAGTGTTATCGGTGATGCTGTAGTGGGATATGGAGGCGTCGCTGGAGGCGTTTTTTCCCCGCAGCTTCCAATTACCAGAGCCATTGTGCCCACGGGGTGGAGGATCGTTTTCTAAAATAGCCGGATCTGCGCCTTACTGACAATTTCTGTATTTTGACTTTTGGTTTGGATAGAGGTATAGTAAATCTGGAATTGTTTTCGGTTAGACACGTTGGCGAGAAGGAAAGGCATGTGTGTTTCTCTATTCGAAAAGGTGGATCATCATCGATCATGGCCATTCATTGAAATCTTCATCATCGTTTCGTTACTTTTTCCCCTCATCGTCATTTTGTCCTGCGAAAGGGAAAGGGAGGCAGAATTCAAGTCTAAGACTCACTCCCCACCTGTTATTACTTCTCTTAACATTTTGCCGGATAAACCGAATAAAGAGAGTGAATTGAATTTGGTCATCCGAAGCCACGACCCGGATGGAGATCCTGTTACTTACCACTACCAATGGATGAGAAATGATGAAGAGATTATCGGAGAGGATAAGAGCACTTTAAAGAGTGGAAATTTTAAGAAGGGAGACCTCATCCGGGGGAAGGTGACCCCCTCTAATGGAAAGGTCGAAGGGAAGCCATTTCTGTCCGATCCGGTGAAGATCGTCAATTCCTCTCCCGTGATTCAGGGGGTTCAGGTGGAACCAAAGATGGCCTCAGCGAGAGATAATTTAAGGGTCTATGTAAAGAGCTTTGACGCAGACGGGGATTTTGTCTATTATACCTATCAATGGGAAAAGAATGGTGTGGCCCTCAGTGAGGAAAAGGCAGAGACTTTAGAGCGAACTCGATTCAAGAAAGGGGATTCGATTGCAGTCATGGTTACGCCGGATGACAGGGAGACCCGGGGTTTCCC
This sequence comes from uncultured delta proteobacterium, assembly GCA_963826305.1. Lineage (GTDB taxonomy): Bacteria > Desulfobacterota > BSN033 > BSN033 > UBA1163 > CAWGWZ01. The sequence goes on from CAWGWZ010000020.1 coordinate 57,033, forward strand.
CAAAAAATCCGAACCTGTCATCATATCAAATAGCCCGCCGATTATTATCTCGCCGCCACCCACTTCCACGGAAGGGACGACCTACCTCTATCAGGTTAAAGCGGGTGATCCAGACAATGACCCCATCGTTTTTACTTTAAGATCTGCCCCTAAAGGGATGGAAATTGATAGGAACACAGGCTTAATCCGTTGGGAGATTCGGCCGGAGGATAAGGGACCCCATTTGATTGAGATTGAAGCATCCGATAATGCAGGAGCCAAATGTATACAACGGTATACTTTAACGGTTGAATTCAAATAATCTTTGGACCGGTATCCATAAGGATAGCCGATTCGAATTGTCTAATCTCTTGAATAACATGGAGAAAAGATTATAAGAAATGTTCACGCTATATCGCTTTTGATGGAGAAATCGTAACCTTCATCTTTTAGATGTAAATTCTTGTCAAGTGCTGTAAAACTACCGGCAATCGTAAAGGAAAAATGCTATTGACAAATATTTTCCACTCAATACAATAAGTGTGAGGAGTGGATTCAATACACCCGAGGAAATAAATTTTCATGTTGTGGGGGTATGAGAAGTGAACAGAAAGGGTGTTACATTAATTGAATTGATTGTTGTAATGGTAATTATTGGGATTGGAGCTTTATTAGTCGCTCCCAATATCGGCGCATGGCTACCTAATTATAAGCTGAGGAGCGCAACTCGAGATATTGTGTCGACGATGAGGACAGCACAAATGAAAGCCGTCTCGAGGAATTTGGGCTACGAGGTTTCATTCACCCAAAATGCCGACGGCTCCGGAAGTTACATCCTTCAGTACAATACAGGAGGGAATTGGGTTGCTGAGGGGATAACTCAACAAATCCCATCAGGAATTACAATTGACGCGATTACCTTCCCTGGAAACAATGCTCAATTTAACAACAATTATACGGCTTCTTCGGGGAGTATCACCTTGAAAAACAATAAGGCGAAGAAGAAGATCAGCGTCACTACCTCTACTGGAAAGATCAAGATTGAATGAGAAGGCTCAGAGACAGAGGGGCTTTTCACTGATCGAGGTTTTGATCGGGTTGATCTTCCTCGCCGTAGGGCTTCTTGCCATTGCAAGTTTGCAGGTCAGTTCGGTCCGCGGCAATTATTTCAGCAGTAATCTGATGCAGGCTACCTATGTTGGTCAGGACCGGTTGGAATTTCTAAAAAATTTGCCTTTTGCTTCTCCCCAATTAGCTGCAAATAAATACAATGACGGAAGCACGACAATCTCAGGCATTGTTTTTAATCGGACATATGAGGTGGTGATCAACGGTAATCTTAAAACGATCAATTATACGGTGACATGGAATGATGGGGTTGGTCATCGCATCACCTTTTCTACAGTCAGGTCACAATAATGAGTTCGAATCGACATATCAAATTGAGACGGGAGAAAGGGGTAACACTCATCGAATTGATGATTGCCTTGATGATGAGCTCTGTTCTCGTCGCTGCGATATATCGGACATTTATTGGTCAACAGAAAACCTATACCGTTCAGGACCAAATCGCAGATATGCAACAAAATGTAAGAATATCCATCAGTAAAATGATGAGCGAGATCAGAATGGCAGGGTTCGGGAACAGTGACAACGTGTTAAGTCTACCGGGAGGGGTGAACGTCTTTACTCAAGTCATTACAGTTACACCAGATGGCAAAACCATAACGATTGTAGGGGGATTCAAGCAAGTAAAGAGAGATAATGGTGACCCTATTTTAATCAATTCGGTCGGCAAAGATTCTGGGAAAGATACGCTTACTCTTAATTACTCCACAGACAACTTTGATGGAGATAAACATCATTTTATTTCCATTGGTGGAATGGAAAGCAACACAGTTGCCTCCAGAAGTGGAAGGGTTTTGACCCTTGATTTGCCTCTTCGGTTAATTCCAAAAACAGGCACCCCCATTTTTAAAATTCAAGCCATCACTTACGGCCTCGGCCTCAGTGATGGTAAGAAGGTGCTCCAAAGAGACGAAAACACGGGTGGCGGTGGTTTTGCTGTAGCAGAAAATATTGAAGATGTTCAATTTGAATATCCCTCCCAGCATACAAATCCTGCATCAAATATGGTAGTATGGGTATCGGTTACTGCGAGAACAGACATGTCAGATCCAGAATTTAAAGGAGGAGATGGATTTCGCCGGAGGCAGATATCCTCCAATATTTATGTCAGAAACATGGGGGCCTATTTTTAGTCGGTATTCGGCATGAGAAGGGGAATTTCAAAGATGGAGGAAATTATCTTAGAAAATAGGAACGGTTTTATCCTCATTGCCGCCCTTTTAATGTTGCTTATTCTGACGCTCATCGGGGTCAGTTCAATTAGCACCACGACTTTTGAAACTAAACTGTCTGGGAATGAAAGAGTTGGTACGGATGCCTTTTATGCCTCCGAGGCCGGGGTTCAGGTGGCCATTGATCAACTTCCAAGTAGTATTAACCCTATCTCCAAAACACAACTCAAAGAGGATTCATATTATTGGAGTGGAGGGCCCAAGGACGCAGGAAGTCCCCAACCCTTGCAAAATTTTGGATTGTACCAGAAACCTGGATACGATATTAACTTTGGGTTTAATCGGTTTCAGGCCAACGCTACCGGCGAGTCGTTTGGTGCAATGAAAGAGATAGAGGTTCAGGTGAGTTACGGCCCTTTTAGCGCCGGTACCCAATATAATAACTAAAGGATTCGATAGACGGGGTCAATAATTTGAACAGTCCAAATACAATAATAATCGATGAGATGGAAAACATTACATTATTGAGCGAATTGAGATCCAAACTCAGCGCGGCCGTTGGCTTTCCCGAAAGCCAAATGGTTTATTTGGAAACGAGTATCGTTGTTAAAATGTCCAAAGGTGTGTAAATAGAATGAAAAAGTTTACTGCAGCGGCATTTATCATGTTATTTGTATTTACAGGTGTCATCCAAAGCTATGCGGATGATGTAGACCTCTTTCTTACACAGATTCCCCCGGATGCATTGATTATCCTCGATTTATCAGGAAGTATGAATTGGACGATTGCAGGATCAACAATGTATGTATCAGGCACGAGGTGCAGCATTGATGGCCCATTTTATCCTATACCACAAGGAGCCTATACCTATGCATGTAATGATCTTTCCACGACCTCGGGTCCAATATACGGTGACTCGTCCTGCTACGGTCCTTTTTATAAAAGTAACACTCCTGGTTCTGGACATGAGACAAATTGTAGCCGCATTGCTATTGCAAAAAGAGCGGTATTTAATTTGCTGGACGATAATCAAGATGGAGTGATTGATAGCAGGGACGAAACGAGTCTGGGGATAAGGTTAGGTTATATGCGATTTTATAATGCTACTGCTGATGATACAGCTGGCGATTATAACTCGGGTTATAACAGGCTTGGCAGAAAAAATACATCTGGATGCACAGAGTCATCATCAACTGCGGATGCGCTCGTGATAGGCTCCTCTTTTATTGATATCTACAATCGGGTGAGTTGCGAAGGCGCATCCGGGGGGACTCCTCTTGCCTCTTCTTTAAACGAAGGAAAACTCTATCTTGACGCGCAAAAAGCCGGCGACACTGCAGGAGCATGTCGTAAGAAGTTTGTCATAGTCCTGACCGATGGTGCTGACACTTATGCGTGTGGTTGTAGTGACACTTTCAATTGTGGAGCAGAGATCCAATACGATCAATATAAAAGGAGGAGAGAGTCAGTTGCAAAAGCAAAGGCCCTCTCAGATGCCGGGTATTATGTTTTTGTCTTAGGATTTGGAGCAGACATGCCCTACTATCTTAAAAATACACTCAATTGGATGGCTCATTTTGGGGGGACGGATAATCCTCTCGATCCAAATTCAGGCAATCTCCAGGGTTATAATCCAGGGTCTGTTTCGAGTTGCGGCACTTCCACCTACACCTATGGTGCTGGCCATTATTATGCCTCGAACGACCCAGGTGAAGCAACTTTGAGTGGATACGCATTTTTTGCACAGGATCCTTCACAATTAACTAATGCGTTAAAAACCGTTAGGAAATATATTCAAGAGAAGGCTTATTCTCTTACTTCGGCTGCAATCCCTTTAGTTCGATTGATCGACCACGATGTTGCATATATAACTTCCCTTGAAACTCCTTCCTGGAATGGGAATTTAAAGGAATATCAGTTAAACGAAGATGGAACTCTTCCGGTTGATCCGGTAACAAAACTTGTCAATGAAAATCCCATTTGGGATGCGGGCGTAATGTTGAATCAGAAAAGCCCAGATGACCGAAAGATATACACCTATTTGGGGGGTGCGGGAATAGGAGAATTCAAACTCTCTAATTCAAATTTAACAAAAGAGGCTTTGGGCGTGCCAGACGATGTAAATCGCAATAAGTTAATCAACCATGTCCGAGGAATTGATGCCTATGACCTCAACGGGAACGGGAACACAACGGAGGCAAGAGATTGGAAACTCGGAGATATATTTCATTCCAATCCCGTCATCGTTGGTGAGCCTTCTCGTTTTTTTGTCGACGAGTGTTTCAATACGTGTTCTAATGGCAGCACAAGTTTTTACGACAACAATAAGAATCGAACAAAGGTTATTCTTGTTGGGGCCAACGACGGAATGCTCCATGCATTCAACGCAAGCACTGGCGAGGAGATATGGGGTTTTATCCCAAAGAGTTTGTTGAGCAATTTATTATCGATGGTCTCGACCCATACTTATTATGTGGATTCTTCGCCAAAGGTGGCCGATGTCTGGGTTGATAGCAATGGAGATAATGTCAAAAGCGCTAATGAGTGGAAAACGGTCTTGCTTTCTGGTTTGAGGAAGGGCGGCAAGACCTACTTCGCCCTGGATATCACGGATACATTAAATCCAAAATATCTGTATGAGTTTCCAAAGCCCACAGACTCGCAAACTCTTGGAAGAGTGGGCCAGAGTTGGTCCGAGCCTGCGATAGGAAGAGTGAAAATTGAATCGGGAGGTAGTCTTATCGAAAAGTGGGTTGCATTCATTGGCGGAGGTTTTGATTATACCAACAGTACTGGAAAGGCTTTTTATGTGATTGACATTAATAACGGAGATATCATTAAGGAATTTTACGGACTGAGTGGGATGAATTACTCCTTTGCAGCGCCTCCTGTAGTCGTAGATACCAATTCAGACGGATATGTCGATAAGGTCTATATTGGTGACTTAGGAGGGCAAATGTGGGTATTTGATGTTTCATTTGATCCAACGCCTAATACGGGTAAGAGCGATAGTCAATGGACAGGAAAAAGACTATTTACGGCTCCGGTATCCGTTAGTGAAACACACCGAATATACTATCAAACTGTCGTGGCGTTTGATAGGTATAGAAACCCCTGGGTGTATTTTGGGACAGGAGACAGGGAATATCCTAAGGATGACTCAAATGGGCCAGAGAGGTTCTATGCAGTCAAGGACGATGGAAAAGGCACGGATGGATTGGGAACTTATCCATTAGCAGAGACGAATCTTTCAGATGTAACCTCGTTGAATACGTTCAATCCAACTACTTCAGAAGGATGGTATATACGTCTGGGGGTGGCAGGGAATCCCCCGTTTGAGAAAGTGTTAGCGAAACCCTCAGTATTTAATCGGTTACTTTATTTTACTACCTATACTTACACTGGAGCGACAAATCCTTGCAGTGTTGCGGGTGGAGGAAAACTCTATATGGTTGAATATCTCTCCGGGGGAGGAGCACTCGCAGTTAACGATCTGAGTGACTTTGCAGGTACTCCTTCCTCACGTTCGACGGATATCGGGTCCGGAATCCCTTCTGCTCCAACCATTTCGGTGAATTTGAAAGGTAATGCGTCAGTGAATGTGGGAACGACAAGTAATCAAGTTTTTTCGGATGAAATATTTTCTCCTACAGCGACGAAACAAATTATTTATTGGCGAGAAGTGATTCCATGAGATAGTTTATCAATGAAAGGCCCTTTTCAGGGGTTCCATGGGGTTTTCCATGGGGTTATGTTCAGAATGGATTTGGATCTATTTTTGTTGAAGTTTTTCGATCTTTTCTTGTGCCTCTGAGATGGAATGGTCTAATTTCAAAACAAGGTGAAAACTATCGAGGGCCTCCGAGACCATTCCGGTGGCTTCATAAGCTAATCCTAAGCTGAAGTGAAGGCGAGCCAACTTCGAAGCAGGTAGTCCTTTAATCTCAGACGCCATCTTGTAGTACCCGATGGATTTATCATAATCCCCCTTCTCCATCAAACAGTTTCCAAGCATCGTGTAGCAATCAAACCTTATAGAAGGGTTTGAAGAGGCCAGTTCAAATTCGGATATGGCATAATCGAACAATTCCATCTCTTTATAAGCAATCCCTAAATGGTAATGCATCTCTGAATCCTTATCAACGGACGCGGTTTCCGCTTCGTTTGATACAATCGGAATATCATGAATGGGCGGAGGAGGAGGAAGATTGAGGTTTTCTTTTGCGACCTTTTTCTCGGGCGGGCGAGGATATGTAGGAGCAGGAGCCTCTGCCGGGAGGACCGCCTTGGGAACCTCTTGTGGTTGTTGACGGTTTTCGATGCTTGCCAGCGCTCTTAATGCTTCTTGGTCATCGGGTTTGATCTCCAAGATATTTTGATAACAACTTCTTGCGCTTCCAATCAGACCCTCCTTTAAATATAATTTCGCTATGTTATGAAATGCTTCAATGTGTTTGGGATTAATCGAAAGAACCTTCTTGTATATCGAGATGGCTCGGAAATTCAAATCCTCTTCCACATATAGGTCAGCTAACTTCAAAAATTCGTTAATCGCCTTTTCATTTTCACCACTTTTTAAGTACAGATCGCCCAATTTTAGATATAATCGTTTGTCTTTAGGCGAAGCCTCAATCAGCCTTAAATACTCCTTGACCGCCTTATTAGATTGGCCTCTGAGAATATACTTCTGGGCAATGCTCAATATTTTTTCTTTATCGATGGCCAAAAAATTTGCCCTCGGAGAGTTTTTCTGATTTAAAACTTACCCAATGAAGCTGAAAAAGTCAAGCTCTTAGAAGACATCTCCAGAAAAAAGGGAGGGTGCCCGGCCTTATTCTATTGCCCTTCAGGCTTCCCCCACGACCTTCAACCCGAGAAACCAAGATTCAAATAGATTAGCTCCAGTGCGTCAAAGACCGAACATCCATAAGATCAGCGCCATTCTCTGAATGAAGGATTCGAAAGGAAACCAAAAAGATCGCGAGGCCCCATTGCCTTTTAGCGGGTGTCGTCGATCCTGGATTCTTCATGCTCCGGCGAGAGATTGGCTGCATAGAGATAGCTCCCAAAAGGAAATACATAGCGATTCTTTCCTGACAATTATCTTCAATCATGAAATCCTCTTGCACCTATTTGTACCAATTCAGCTCACCGCTTTGCACTCGTGAAACTTTCTTCGGCCTAATCTTAAATTGGTCCGTGCTCTTAGTTTAAAGCCTGAACCAATTAAAAGTGCGATAGATATTTTTTAACCAATGGTCAAATATTGACCATTTTAAGCCACTTAACTATAATACGGAAAAAGTGTTCGATGTCAAAAGCACGCGAACCCTTTAATGAATTAATTAATGAGAGTTCTTACAAAAATTGGCACTTATTTTGCTTATCCCTCATAATACATCCTGTAAATACATAGTAGGTAAGAAGGTATTCCGAGATTTTCAATATGCCAAAGAATTTGAAAAAGGTTTTGATCGTGGACGATGAAGAGACTTTGACGTGGAGTATGTCGAAAAGTCTCTCAAAAGACAAGGACAAATACGAGGTAATCGTTGCAAATAATGGAAAGGAAGCTTTAAACCTGCTGAGAAAGAATAAAATTGATCTAGTTATTTCTGATATACGAATGCCAGATATTAACGGTTTAGACCTCCTTGTGAAAATTAAGAAAGAATACCCTCAAACGAAGGTAATTATTATGACCGCTTATGGATCTTCCGATGTTCAGAAGGAGGCGAATCGGAGAGGGTCACTGTTTTATGTGGAAAAACCGTTTGAAATCTCTGACATTAGGAAAATCATTATCGATTTGATCGGTAAGAAAAAAGGGTTTCGAGGGAAATTATTTGGTCTCCAACTGACAGATATTATTCAAATGAATTGCCTCGGTCGGTTGACCACTGCACTGATCATCACGCGCGACGGGGAAAGGGGAATTATCTACGTGAATGAGGGCGAAATCATTCATGCTGAATGCGGCGAGCAAAAGGGGACAGATGCCTTTTATAAAATTCTTAGCTGGCAGGAGGGAGAGTTTGTTTCGAATGTCGGCTTCATCCCACCAATGCAAACGATCTATCAAAATTGGGAACATTTGCTTGTCGAAGCAATGCGGAGGAATGACGAAAAAATATAAATGTCACGGGAGGGGAGGACACGTTCTCCAAGCATCCTAAAGTAGTTGAAGATGAACATTGTCATCACAAAGGAAGATCTGGAAAAAATCAATTTTTGTTTAACTAAGGTGGTCTCTTCATCCCTCGCTCACTCAGTGCTGTTGATCGATCGATCGGGTCAACTTATTGCGCATCATGGCAACACACCGGAAGCGATCGATGTCCTGTCCCTTTCTGCGCTGACGGCGGCAAATTTTGGAGCCACTGCTGAGATCGCCCGGATGTTGGGAGAGGAAGAGTTCACCCTTTTATTTCATAAGGGAAAGAATGAAAATGTGTATTTTTCGGCGATTGGTGAGCATGTCATTATGGTTACCCTTTTTGATGATCAGACCTCCTTAGGACTGATTCGCTTACAGATTAATAAAATCATCGATGAGCTTTCAAAAATTCTCAGTTCCATTTTCCAAGAAAAGAAGGTCCCAATAAGTGATCCGTTTCGGCCTTCTTAAAGAGGTGAAAAGACTTTAATGCCGTTCATCAACTTCAGTAAAGACGAGATTCAATGCAAAATCGTTTATTATGGCGCTGGGTTTTGTGGAAAGACCACCAATCTGCAATATATTTTTGGTCAAACAAAGGAGGAGATTAAAGGTAAGATGGTGTCGATTGATACGAAAGGTGATCGGACGCTGTTTTTCGACTTTCTGTCTTTGAATTTAGGAAAAATTAGAGGATTTGATATCCGCGTTCAACTCTATACGGTTCCCGGGCAAGTACATTATGACGCGACAAGAAAATTGGTTTTGAAAGGAGTGGATGGCGTTGTTTTTGTTGGGGATTCATTGAAAGTGCAGAGGAAGAAGAATATCGAAAGCCTCATTAATTTGGCAAAGAATTTGGCTGAGAAGGGGATCAGCATCAGGACCATTCCGCTTGTCCTTCAATATAATAAACGGGATTTAGACGGGACAGATTCTGAAATTCTTCCTGTTGAAATATTAGAAAAGGACCTCAATTCCATGTTGAAGGTGCCATCCTTTCCGGCAAGTGCTTTGAAAGGAAGCGGAGTCTTTGAAACCCTTCGAGAGATCACCAAATTGGTCGTGAAGGATGTAAGTAGAAAGATTATGTTGCTGGATAAGCAATTGAGATGACAACGAAAGGGAAACCCACGATGGAAAAGGCGATTGGCGAGGATGATATAAAGGGATTGGAAGAAGAGATTGACTCCGCTGTCGATCGGCTATTTGTTGAAAAGAAAAGGGGTATGACAGAAAGTGTAAGGATGGAATCGTCGGTCTTCGAACCCCCTCACGAAACGGAGAAGAAAATTGACAGAGAACGTTCTTTGCACATTCCTTCTGAACCTCGCCCTCTCTTGGAATCCGTCGAGAAAATGGAGAGCCAGCTTCTTACATTAGAGTGGGAGATTACAAAAGAGAATCTCGGAAAGACGAAGGAAGAGGTCCTCGTTTTGCGAAGGATGTCAGGGAACAAGTCCGATATTACCTCTGTCTTAAGTCTAATGGAAAATGTTTTAAATCATATGATTCGAAACGAAGAGAATATAAGCCCGCCAATGATCAAATTTCTATTGGATTCCAAGGAAACCATAAAACTGTTAATGAAAAAGGAAGCAAGTAGTGAAGTCAATGTCTATAAACAATTAGCTCATCTTGGGATCGAGGCCCGATTCTCTTGTCTGGAAGGGATAAACGACGCCCAGGCAAAGCGGCTTGCCTTAAATGTGAGTGAGCAGACAAAAAAAGAAGAGGGGCCGACGGTAGCGGGTAAGCAGATCGAGGAACTTTTGAACAAGATGAGTTTATTTTCCGAAAAGGTGGATCACATTTTTAAAAAAATTGACCGACGCTTATTCAACGTCGAGCAAGCGTCCAGAGGATATTCGGAAAAGCCCATTGATACGAAGGCCTTGCCCGTTAACGTAACAGTTTTTAAAGTCAATGACAGGTTTTTCGGGGTAGAGAGTGATAAGGTATTTAAACTATTTCGGGTTCCAAATACGTTTCATGATAAGTTTTCAAACCAAGAAAGAATTCGTTTAAAAGATTTTGAAGTGAGGCTGGTCGACTTAAAAAAAATATTTTCTATCGAGAGCAGGGACGGAGGAGGAGAAACGAATATACTCACGGTGAAAGAAAATGGTGGCTATAAAGGATTGATCATTGATGAGGTACTCAAGAAGTTATCAACGCCCGCAGACATTGGGAAGGAATATGGCGATTATTTCTTGGGGATGATTCGTTGGACATATCAGGAGCATCCGGTTGAAATTCCCATTTTGGATTTAAAAAAGTTTTAGGATCAGGAATTCTTTATGGATCAAAATATTTCAGCAAAAGAAATTGGCGAAAGGATAGCCAAGAAGGATGAGGTGATCCAGGAATTAACCCAAGAACTAGAAAATGTTAGAAATTTTACAGAGAGTATTATCCAGAGCATCGGGAGTGGAATTATTATCACTGAGATGAACGACACAATCACCTATATCAATAGGTCGGGAGAAAAGATCTTAAGTTATTCGAAAGGTGAGCTGATTGGAAAACCCTTCAGCATTTTCGGTTTAAGAGAGAAACATAGTGCGATTCATTCTCTTCTCGACAACCCAGATGATCATGATACGAGGAAAGAAGGCTGGATGAGGAGGAAGGACCATACCGAATTTCCGGTTGGGTTTACGATCAATAATCACTTAAATATCAGGGGAGAAACGATCGGGAAGATTGTGATCTTTCGCGACATGACAAATGTTTATAAAATTCAGGAAGAAATATTGAGAATGGATCGACTCGTATCATTAGGACAACTGGCCTCAGGCATTGCCCATGAGTTACGAAATCCACTTGCCGGCATTAAGACGACTGCTCAGGCACTTAGCGAGGAGATGCCCAAAGATGACTCGAGAAGAGAATATTTAAACCGGATCACCAAAGAAATTGATCGACTTAACGAACTTCTTAAAACATTCTTTTCTTTTGCCAAGCCGCAAAAACTGAATTTGGTTCACTGCCAAATTCAGAACATTATAAATGAGATCATTCCATTTCTTATTAAGGAGATCGCCGACAAAGGGATTCGCTTTGTTGAAACGTATCATCCGCAGCTCCCGAAGATCAAAGTCGATAAGAGTCAAATGTATCAAGTATTCTTGAATTTGTTTTTGAACGCTATCCAGGCAATGCCCAATGGAGGCGAGCTCAAGATCGAAGCCGGTCCAATGATCTCAAATTCCTTAGACGGATTTAAACAGAATTTTGTTAAGATCGTCGTCTCCGATCAAGGAAGAGGGATTCCCCCTCATATCGTTCATAAGATTTTCGACCCTTTTTTTACGACAAAACCGAAGGGGATAGGATTGGGTCTTTCGATCACCTATCAAATCATTAAGCAACATGGGGGGACGATTAAGGTGGAGAGCGAATGGGAGAAGGGAACTTCGTTCGTGATCAGTCTACCAGAGAGATTGGAAAACCCATGAGACCATCCATTCTTATTGTTGATGATGATGAAGTGATGCAAGAAACGCTCTCTGAGGTTTTGAGGAAAAGGGGATATGAAATCTTTTCGGTGGGTTCAGGAAATGGAGCCCTCTCGGTCATGAAAAAGAATATTATTGATCTCATTCTTTTGGACATGAGACTCCCCGACGTGGATGGTTTAGAGGTTCTGAAAAAAATTAAGGAATTTGATACCGAGATTTTAGTCATCATGATGACCGCTTATTCTGATGTTCAAACCGCTGTTTCAGCAATGAAATCAGGAGCTTATCATTACATCAATAAACCCTTCGAATTGGAAGAATTGAAGTTGCTCATTGAGAAGGGGTTAGAAACGAAGAGTTTAATCAACGAAGTCAGAAGGCTGCATCGGCAGCAAAAGGAGGAAGGTCAGAATAGTCATATCTATGGAGTCAGTCCTCAGATTCAATACGTAAGAGAATTGATCGGGATGATTAGTAAAACTCATAAGACATCCGTATTGATCCAAGGAGAAAGCGGGACTGGGAAGGAGTTAGCCGCTAATGCTATCCATTACAATAGCAAGAGAAGTGGTAGACCTCTGATGAAAATTAACTGCAGTGCTATACCGGATTCCTTATTGGAATCGGAACTTTTTGGCTATGAGAAAGGGGCCTTCACCGATGCAAAAAATACCAAAAAAGGACTTTTCGAATTGGCAGATGGGGGAACTGTTTTTTTGGATGAAATTGGGGATATGAGACCTTTTTTGCAGTCAAAGATCTTAAGGGTCCTTGAAAACCAGACTTTTATGAGGGTAGGAGGGGAGAGAGAGCTAAAGGTTGACATCCGGATTATTGCTGCTACCAATAAGGACTTGGAATCATTGGTAAAGGAAGGACTTTTTAGAAAAGACTTGTATTACAGATTAAAAGTGATGGTGGTTGAAATGCCTCCTCTTCGTGATAGAGTGGAGGATATCTTGTTACTTTCGAATTTATTTATTGAAGAGAATAATAAAGAACATGGCAAAGACATCAAGGGGTTTACCGAAGAGGCAAAGAAACTTCTGACCCAATACTATTGGCCAGGAAATGTAAGAGAATTAAGAAATATCATCGAAAGAGCGATGATCCTGACAGATGTGGATTTCATAACCCCGAAACAACTCCCTTTTGAATTGAGACAGGCTGAAAGATATGGTCGGGGAAAAACGGATCCTGAGCTGTTCGAGGACAGAGACGATATTTCTTTGGAACATACGGAAAAGATGCATCTTTACAAAGTGTTAAGAATATTTGAATGGAATAAATCAAAGGCTTCAAAGGGTCTGGGTATCTCTCGGGCTACTTTGCGCGCAAAGATTAAGAAATATAATCTATCGGATAATTAATTTTTGTTTTGATTGGTTATTTACAAATACTAATGTAATTTATTAGCTTTTACTAATTATCTATTAGAATTTTAGAGGTTAATAGAATATTGCTCTTGACTTTTTGGAAAATTTGACGATAATTTAGTTCATTTATGCAATCTACAATCTAATTGAAAAAGAGGGGTTAAGAAATGATTTGGGGGAAAAGGGGAAATGTAATTGGTCTGGATATAGGTTCTAGTTCAATTAAACTCATTGAAATAAGCGAGGGAAAGCATGGGCTTAGGTTGCAAAATCTGGCGATCTCTCCTTTACCACCCGAAGCTATTGTGGATGGAGCCTTGATGGATTCGGTCGCTATTATCGATACAATACGGGACCTGATTGCCACTTCTAAGACAAAGACGAAGGAGGTTGTGGCATCCGTTTCCGGTCATTCCGTGATTGTCAAGAAAATTACCTTACCTTTTATGACAGAGGCCGAATTAGAAGAATCGATACAATGGGAAGCTGAAAGATACATCCCTTTTGATATTAATGATGTGAATATCGATTTCCAGATATTCGGTTCTGGGCCGGAAAACCCGGAGGTGATGGATGTTGTTTTAGTGGCGGCCAAAAAGGACATTATTAATGACTATGTCTCAGTGATCATGGAATCAGGTTTAAATCCGGTCATCATTGATATTGATTCCTTTGCTTTGGAAAACATGCTGGCGATCAATTATGAGATTGATCAAGGCGAGACGGTCGCGATCGCCAACGTCGGTGCCAGCGTCACCAACATCAATATTCTAAAAAATAATATTTCTGGTTTTACACGAGACATTTTTAAAGGGGGAAATCAAATTACTGAAGAAATCCAAAGACAACTCCATATTGATTACGAAGAGGCTGAGAAAATAAAAGTCGGCAGCAAGGTGGATATGAACTCCCAACCGGTCATTCAGAATTTATTGAAGACCGCTTCTGAATCTTTAGCCGTAGAGATAGGAAACTCATTAGATTTCTTTCAATCCACAACCACCTACGAAAAAATTAGCAGGCTCTATTTGAGCGGGGGAGGGTCGAAGATCAAAGATTTCGATATCATTTTGCAGCAACAGATTGGAATGCCCGTTGAAGTCATCAACCCTTTTAAGAAGATAGAATACAGCGAAAAGAATTTCGATATGGAGTATTTAAGGGAAATTGGACCTATCATGGCCGTTGGAGTAGGCCTTGCGTCACGCAAAGCAGGGGACAGATAAATGATAAAGATTAATTTACTTTTGGCGAGGAAAGAAAAGAAGAAAGTGGGGATGAGGAAAGAGATTGTTTTTTTCATCCTCTCCGTCTTCCTCTTATTCGTGTTGCTCATTTTTGTTCAATGGAGGATTGATAAGGAAAAAGAAAATACCATCGCCCAGATCTCCGATACAAAAAAAGAGATCACTTATTATAAGTCCCTGATCTCGGAATTCAATAAAGCTAAAGCGTTACAAAAAACTTTGCAAGACAAGTTGACCGTCATTAATTCATTAAGAAAAGAGAAGTCGAGCCCTGCGAAAGTATTAGATGAATTAAGCATCGACAAGCCAGAAAAAATTCAGCTTGAGTCTCTGAGGAAGGAAGGGGGAAAATTAGGGATCGAAGGGATTGCCTTAGATGATGAAACGGTAGCCAATTTCATGACTAACCTTCGGAGGTCAAAGATTTTTAAGAACGTTGATTTAATCGTTACTGAACAAATCGAACAGAGCAAGATTAAGTTGAAGAAGTTCATCCTTTCGTGTGAAATATCTTTGATGTAATGTTGGGGGGATCGGAATGGCTCTTTTAATGGATTCCATCTTAAAGCTCTCGGCACCTAAAAAGGTATTGATATTGGTGGCCATTTTATGTGTGATAACTGGTCTATATTTTTACGCTTTTTTTAATCCCCGGCAGGAAGAGTTGAAGGGATTGAAGGACGATTTAAATAAGTTGGTCAAAGAATTGAATGAAAGTAAGGCGATTACAAGGGACCTCAAAAAATTCAAAGAGCAAGTTGAGGCGTTAAATGGGGAACTGACAAATGCACTGACGCAACTTCCCAATGAGAAAGAGATACCTGAAATATTGAAAAACATAACAAGTCTGGGAAAAGAATCGAATCTTGAGTTTACTCTTTTTAGACCCAAGCCCGAAGAGGCACAACAATTCTATGCCAGGGTCCCAATCGAGCTCATTGTATTGGGGAGTTATCATAATACAGGGATTTTCTTTGATAAGGTGAGCAAACTTCCAAGAATCATTAACGTTGTTGATTTTAATATGAGCAGAGCCAAAGATATCAAGGGAAAATTGGAAAACGAAGTTTTGGTGAGGACGTTATGCGTGGTGAATACCTATCGATTTATCGAAAAGAAAAGCGAGGAAAAGAAAGTTGAAAAGAAAACTGAGAAGAAAGAGGCTCCGGCAGAAACGGAAGAGGACCTTTCAAAATCTAAAAGGAAATAAAATGCTTTACCATTTAATACCATTCGTGATCGGATTTTGTTTTTTTGTGACGGGTTGCGGCGGAGACATCCCCTCGTCTCCCCCCCCAAAAAAAGGGAAATCTTCTTCGATGGAGAAAAAGAGGATAGAGCCGGTTAAAGGAACGGAAAAAAAAGATTTAGAAAAAAAGGAAGAAAAGGAGTATGTCTATGATCCCGTGGGCAAGACGGATCCTTTTAAACCTTTTATCCAATTAACCCCTGTCAAAGAATTGGCGAGGAGCGTTCCACTCACCCCATTACAAAAATATGAAATCAGTCAATTGAAACTGGTTGCTATTATTTCGACTCCAGAGGGAAACGTCGCCCTCGTCGAGGACTCCTCTGGGAAGGGATATTTCTTGAAGAAGGGGACATGGATTGGTAAGAATGACGGGAAGGTAGCGAAAATTCTTAAGGATAGGGTGATTATTGAGGAGATGTACCAAGATATATTCGGCCAGACAAAAATTAATGAGATTTCAATAGTTCTTCATCGACTTGAAGAGGGAGGAGAATCATGAAATCTTCTCAGATGCTTAAAGTGGTCTTCTGGTTTTTTTTATTGTTCTTAGCAAGTAGTTGCGCCACCACTCATCCCCCAATGGAAACCTCACACCCTGATGCCTCCCCAGCTCCGGTGCAGGATGTTAATGCCTCTATCATCCAGAGAATCTCTTACATGGAGGAGGAGAATTATACAAGAATTCTGATAGAAGGATCCGAAACGATTGCCCCCCCGTTTTATAAATTATTGTCCGACCCCTTGAGGATTGCCATTGATGTTCCCAATATCGACTTAAAACAGGTCAAAGAACCCCTTCGAATCGATAACGGGACGATTGGAGAAGTCTTCGTCACACAATATGATGATAAAGGAAGAATCGAAATTGGCCTTGTTAAAATGGCCAATTACAATATTTCAAAGGAAGATAAAAATCTCGTCATTGATATCGAAAAAGTGAAAGAGATCCCTGAAGTAAAGGAAGTTAGAAAAGAGGAGGAAGCCGTTACAGAGAAGGAGATTGAAATATCCACGAAGGATCTGAAGAAAGAGGACACCCCTGCGGCACCGCCCGTGACGATCCCTCCTGTCTCTGAGACCATAAAGAAAGGGACAGAAATTGTTAACTTCTCATTAGAGCAGAAAAAGGACTTCATTACCTTCAATATCATAGCTGATGGGAAGCTTGAGAATTACAATTCCTTTAAATTAGATTCTCCTCCCAGGTTGGTTTTGGATATTTGGGGGGTAGGTACTCGATACCCGAAAAAGTCGATCAAGATTAAGAATCCATTCATTAAAGAAGCCCGGATTGGACACCATCCGGATAAACTGAGATTTGTTTTTGATTCACTGAAACCTCAGCTGCCCCCCTATCAAATCAATTGGATTGACGACAAACTAATCGTCTCTCTCGGTGTTGTCCCCCAACCTTCTGAACCCCAGATCTTATTGCAAGAAAAGGCGACTGAAGAGGCGACACCTCCTAAGGTAAAGGAAGCGGGGGCCTTCTCTCCCAAAGCTCAAGAACAACTCCCTCCACTGTCTGAGGGACCAGCGAAAACCGCGAAAGCAAATACCTTGAGAGGAATTGATTTCAAACAGATGGATCATAAATCAAGGATTGTGGTTGCGCTGACGGAGGAACCTAAATTTGAATTCCACGCGGTTTCAAAGAGGGTGATCGCGGTGGATATAAAAAATGCATTTGTTCCAAAACACCTTCAACGCGCATTGGATACGAGAGAATTCGAGAGTGCTGTCAATTATATTCACATTAAGAATGTGAGGGCAGGGAAGGCAAACGATGTCAGGATATTGATAAAATTGAAGGAAGAGGTTCCGTTTGAAACGACGAAGGAGGGGCGGGTTCTTTTTATCGACATTGGGAGGCCCAAGAAGATGGAGGCCAAAATGGAAGCTGCTCCGATACCGAAAAAAGAGAGCGTTGCAGCAGAGATGAAAAAGGAGGAGATCGAGAAAGAAGACGAAAAAGCTGCCTCCGAATTGAAAAATGCAGAGAAAGTGTTACCCGCGGTTGAAGAGAAGCTGATTCCCAAACCACAGACAAAGAAAGTTGAAGAAGAAAAGAAGGCCTCTCAAGAAGGACTGCAAGAAAAGATTTATACCGGACGAAAACTCTCCCTCGATTTCAAAGATGCGGATATTAAGAATATCCTTCGGCTGATTGCAGAGGTGAGCAATTTGAATATCATCACAGGGGATGATGTGACAGGAAAGATCACGATGAGGTTAGTCGATGTGCCTTGGGACCAAGCTCTGGATGTTATTTTACAAGCCCGGTCCCTTGGGATGAATCGCGTGGGGAACGTCGTACGGGTCGCCCCGGTCGATACTCTGAAGAAAGAGATTCAGGCGGAATTGGAGGCAAAACGGGTTAAAGAAAGACTGGAGGATCTGGTGACAGAACTCATACCGGTCAACTATGCCGCAGCAAAGGAGATTATGCCCCAAGCAAAAAGCATTTTAAGTGATCGGGGGGACGTAAAAGTAGATGAGCGGACGAATATTCTGATCGTTAAAGACATTCCCAGGAATATTGTTGGGGTGAAGAATTTAGTGAAATCCCTGGATACGAAAACGCCGCAGGTGTTGATCGAGGCGAGGATTATCGAGGCTAACTTGACGTTTCAAGAGGAATTGGGTGTCTCATGGGGGTTTTTAGCAAGCACCGGAACGGGGAAGGGTAAAACGACCAAGGTGGGAGGAGGCACATTAGGAACTGCTTTGGGGACTGTTACGAATGAGGTCATCAACTTCCCTGCACAGCCGCAGGCAGGAACAGGGTCGGTACCGGGTATTCTTGAGTTTCTTTTCACATCGAAATATGGGATAAAAGAGCTCGATATCGCTATATCGGCCCACGAAGCGAAGGGAGATGTTAGAATTATTTCGAGTCCTAAGATCGCGACGCTCGACAATAAAGAGGCATCGGTCGAACAAGGATTAAGGATTCCTTATAAAAAGATAACGACAGAAGGAACCGTATCAGTGGACTTCATTGAGGCGGATTTAAAATTGACGGTAACCCCCCATGTGACGAATGACGGAAACGTTAAGATGATTATTAGGGCAAAGAAGGACGCTCCAGATTTTAGCGTCGTTGTCGAATCCACACCCAGTATTGATAAGAAGGAGGCGATCACTGAGGTCATGGTTAAGGATGGTGGGGTCGTAGTGATTGCTGGGATCTATACGATCCAAAAAACTGATTCCACCGAGGGCGTTCCTCTTTTTGGTAAGATTCCATTGTTGGGGTGGTTATTCAAACGGGAAGCAAAGCAAGACGCGAGGAAGGATTTGCTGATCTTCATTTCGCCAAAGATCGTTAAAGACCAGACGTGATGGAGGATTCTACCAGGGTGCTGGAAAAGGCCCCTTTTGTCACTCTGAACCTGATTCTGGGTCTCTTAGGCACCTGGTTTTGGAGATGCTGAAGCAAGTTCAGCATGACAGGCTTCGTTGGATGTGACTTCTTCAGCAGCCTGCTATTTCTTGAAGAGACCGATTAATTTCTGAATACCTTGTATTTTATTTTGAATGAGGTAGCGTCTTATTCCTCGGATGACTTCAATCCCTGTTCTCGGACTAACTAAATTGGCCGTCCCGATTTGAACCGCCGATGCCCCGACGAGAATAAATTCGATTGCATCTTCTGCCTTCATGATCCCACCCATTCCAATCACCGGAATTTTTACCGCCTGACTTACCTCCCAAACCATTCTGAGTGCGATGGGTTTGATGGCTGGACCTGAGAGGCCTCCAATAATATTTCCTAATTCTGGTTTTCTCGAACGGATATTGATGGCCATGGCCTTGAAGGTATTAATGAGAGAAACGGCGTCTGCACCTCCTTCTTCGGCAGCTTTGGCTATCGCTGCAATATCCGTCACATTGGGCGATAGTTTTGCAATCAGGGTTAACTTTGTCAATTTTCGAACGGCATTCAGAAGTCGATAGACGATTTTAGGTTCAGAGGAAAAAGCCATTCCTCCCCGCTCCACATTGGGACAGGAGATATTTATCTCGAGGCCTGATATGCCTCCTACTTTGTCAAAAGATCTTGCCAATTCCATATATTCTCTTTTTGTATTTCCGAAAAAGTTTATGATGAGGTGCGTTCTGATATTTTTAAAATAGGGAAGTTTATCTTTGATAAAATCCTGAAACCCAGGGTTCTGAAGCCCGATGGAGTTTAAGATCCCGCCTTCTGTTTCAAAAATCCGGGGTGGTGCATTTCCCATCATCGGTTTTAAGGAAATTCCCTTAGGAATGATGGCGCCTAAATGATTGAGGTTAAGGAAATCTTCATATTCCTCACCAAACCCGAATGTCCCCGAGGCAACAATCACTGGATTCTTAAGTTTAATATTTCCAATTTTTACTGATAGGTCCGGATTTCGAATAAACTTCACCGTCATTCCCAGGCGATATCCTTCAAATTAAAAACAGGACCTTCTTTGCAGACACGTTGATAGGGAACCTTCGGATCGATCGTCTTGACCACGCATCCCCAACAAGCTCCAAAGCCGCATCCCATTCGGGCTTCTAAAGAAGCCTGACAGATAAATCCTCTGAATTTTACCTTCGTTGCCAACTCCTTTAACATTTCCACTGGACCGCAAGAATAAATATAATGAGACCTATTACTTTTAAATTTCTTTTTTTGAGACGAATAAAGGTCGATGACTGTTCCTTTAAATCCAAGACTCCCATCTTCTGTTGCAATGAAAATATTCGAATTCAATTTCCTAAAATCTTCCTCGCACAGAATATCGTCCCTTGTCTTTCCACCTACGAAAACAGAAAATTGGGTTGCCCCCAATGCTTCTGCCAGAGGGTACAGAGAAACGATACCGACCCCACCTCCAACTAAAATAATATTTGCAGAGGAGGGAAGGGGAGGAATGGAAAAACCGTTCCCCAAAGGACCTATCATATTCACCTTTTGCCCTTTTATCAACCCTGTCATCCTTCGGGTCCCCTTGCCTACATTTTTATATAGAATCGATAACTGCCCTCTCCTCTTTTTTTCTTGGTGGCCCGCAGAATAGGTTTTATAAACACTGAACGGGCGTCTCAAGAAGGGGTCATTACTGTCAGAAATCTTGAGCATAATAAATTGACCTGGTTGTATTGTGGCGGCAATTGGAGGACAGTAAATCTCCAGGAGGTAGTAGAGCGATTTTATTCTCCCGTTTCCTAAGACAATGCCATCAATCTCTAAGGCCATAAAATTTTCAGATGTTTTTCACCATCAGAAGGGCGTCGAATTTCCCTTGATAGAAATTCTTCCTGATCCCCAATAATTGGTAAGAGAATGATTGATAGAGGTTCACCGCTAGCCGATTCGAAGCATCCACATCAAGATAGAATGTCTTTATTTTTGTTTTACTGCAAAACCCGATATAAAACTGCATCAATGTCTTGCCAACGCCTGATAGTCTATATTTAGGGTGAACGCAAATATTGAGCAGTTCAGATTCATCTTCAATATTCCGAAAACATATAAAACCGAGCGCTGGATGGTTTGATATCTTCTGAATTCTGATAGTAAAACAGTGGGAGAAAGGGTTTCTCATCTCTCCGATGAACATATTCTTGGACCAGGGATTCAGTGAAGAGGATGCGGCAATGGATAGCACTTCATCCAAATCATTGGCATTCATCTTTTTGACCGCAAATCTTTTCAACTCCACTCTCCAAATTCGAAAAAAGGCAGCCAGAAATTTGAGTTCAATATCATTCAATATGATTCAATAATTCCCTTGCGGCTTTTTTCATCTCTTCGTCGTTTGATTGATTAAGGATGACCGTATAAGATTTTTTAGCCTCCTCATACTTTCCCCACCTCCTCTGGACATTACCAATCTCCAAGTGAGTTAAAAAGAACCATGGGGAAGTCTCTTTTAAATATCGCACCGCTGTTTCGAAACTTGTAAAGGCTTTCTCATATTTTCCTTGCTGATAAAAAATCTCTCCGAATCCGAAGTTGGCTTCGCCGAATAATTCCAAAACATTACCTTTGAGGACCATTGAATAATAGTGGATGACTTCAGCGATATTGTTCTTCCTAAAATATAGGTTTCCCAGTTGAAATGCTGCGTTATAGAACAGAGGATGATTTGGATAATCGTCCAGGATGTTTTTGAAGGCATTCTCAGCCTTCTCATTCTCATTCCGAAAGAAATAGATGCTTCCCACCTGAGTTAAAGCAAAAAGACGCCAGAGATTCTTTCCGTTTTCTCCGATGATAAGGTCATAGGTCTCTAAAGCCTGGTCTAAATTTCCCAATTGAACGAGGCACTCTCCTTTGATAAACAACCATTCTTGCAGACATGTAGAGTTTGGGAATTCAAGAAATAGAATATCGAAGTTGGTCATAGCTTCTCTAAATTTATTTTCAAAAAAGTATCCCCTCCCGATTTGAAATAGAGCTTTTTCCCTAAATTTGGTGTTGATGATGTTAAAATAATAGGGAAGGGAGTCCAGTATTCTTCCCTCAGAAAAAATTATTTCTGCATTCAGCCATTCAATCAATATTTTTTCATCTTCAAAATGGTTTAATTTTCGTAATCTCTGGAAGATCCTAGTTGCCCCCTCCATTTGGCCCAGATGTAAATAGTTCCAATAAAGCGCTAGCAATGAAGCTCCCGCAAGAATATTTCCCTGCTGTGGCTTATTCAGAATAAAATCTAACTCCTTTATTGAGGAAGAGTAATCGCCCTGAATGAGGAATATCTCTGCCAGCAGAAAGTGGGTGAATAAATTGAGTTGCGAACCCTCAAATTGATTCTTGAATGATCCAAAGATTTCAATTGAATTCTTAGTATTTCCCAGTCGATATTCGCAAAAACCCAGCCTCCAATAGACCTCTGGAATTAAAAGATCGTTCTTGAACCGTCCATAAAATGTGGTGTAATTCAATTTTGCATCATTAAATCTGCCTAACCTTAACTGTGCTTCGCCGAGCCAGAATAAACCGTACTTCAAATACTCTTGAGGAATAAATTTAGGATCTTCCCACACCGCCTGAAAGTAAATTCTTGCGGCTTCGTAATCACTTTTTTTAAAGTTCACGATGCCAAGCCAGAAAAGGGAAGATTGGACTAATTCATTATTTTTAGAGGATTGGGAAACCTTTTTGAAGGAATACTCCGCATCACTCAGTTTATTTGACTGAAAATTGAGATGGCCCAAAAGATAATAGGAGTGATCGGTCCATTCAAATTTTGGGAACTTCCTGATGATCGCAAGAAGAAATTTCCTAGATTCTTCCCCGTCCCCCAATTTCATTTCAATTTCTGCAACCCAAAAAAAGATATAATCCATCGACTCATAATTCTTGCTTTCGTTTATAATTCTTGAAAAAACCGCTTTGGCTTCCTTTAATTTCCCCTTGATGAGCAGAGTTTTTCCGAGAAGAAAGCAAACGTCATACAATTTGCCGTGGTTGGGATAATCCCTTATAAATTGTGAGAATTGCCTTTCGGCGACATCGTAGAAACCATCATTGAAAGCTCCGATCCCAACCACTATTAACTGTTCTTCATCACTCATATTTTTCGAAAATGCATCCCGCAATGGAAAGATTCCAAGAATTAGGACCGCAACAACGGAACAAAAAAATACTTTCTTGATCATCTCAGCAGCTACTCTTCTTTTTTGATTAAAAGTAATTCATCTGGAGTATTGACATTAATAAAAGATTCCTTCATCGGATCCATAGCGGAGAACTCACGTTCTTCGATTATCTTAACCTTTACCATCGGATAGAAGTCAATAACCTTGTATCTGCCCTGTTCAAGAACTTTTCTTATCGGTTCTAAACACCTTTTTGAATAAATAGCATGTAAAGGTTCTAAAGCATTTTTTATCTTCGGAACGATCACATCATAATTCGAACGTTTACTGATCAAGAATTCGATAACAGATTTTCTAAGAAAGGGCATGTCGCAAGCGACGCAAAATGAATGCTCATACGAGGAAAAAAAAAGGCCCGTATACAATCCTCCCAATACGCCTCGGTTTGGGAGGATGTCGGCATAGATTTTTGCATCGAAATTAGCAAATGACTCTTTTTCGTTTGTTACGATAATGACTTCATTAAATAACTTTTTAAATAAGGCATAAATACGATTTATGATAGGAATCCCTTCAACTTCGATAAAAGCCTTGTTTTTTCCCATTCGGGCACTTTTGCCGCCTGATAGGATGATGCCGGTGAAATCGTTTGTATTTTTCATTTTGTTAGTTTCGATAATAAATGTCTGATAATGTATATTATGTTAACTTTTACCCATCCCCTCTGAAAAACTTCCTCCAGCCTTCTCCCTCTCTTCCATTCCTCTTACTTAACTCCTCAAATTCTCGCAGAATTTCCTCCTGGCGCCTTGTTAAATTTTTCGGCGTTTTTACAATAATCTGAACCAGCTGGTCACCTCGACCATGACCTCTTAACTTCGGGAGGCCCTCCCCCTTTATCCTAAGCACTTCACCACTTTCAGTGCCCTTGGGAATTGCCAAGTTCCGTTTTCCGTTTAAGGTAGGCACTTCTATTTCTGATCCTAATGTGGCTTGAGGAAAGCTTATAGGGACTTGGCAGATAATGTCGTCGCCATCCCTTGAAAAAAAATCGTGAGGTTCAATGTAAAGGAAGAGGAAAAGGTCCCCCGGGGGTCCCCCTCTTCCCCCCTCTTCGCCTTCCCCGCGAATTCTTAATTTGGAACCTGTGTCAACGCCAGGAGGAATTCTCACCTGAATTTTCTTATTCTCCCTTACCCTGCCAGTTCCTCGACATTCTTTACAAGGGTTGGGTATATATTTTCCCTGGCCTTGACACTGGCTACAAGTGGTGCTGATGGTGAAAAATCCTTGTGAGCGAGTAACTTGGCCTGACCCTTTACAATTCGGACAGTGGGTAGGATGGGTTCCCGGTTTGGCCCCGGTTCCACTGCAAACCTCACATCGGACATTCTTTGGGATTTCGATTTCCGCCTCTTTCCCGAATGCAGCATCGTAAAATGAAATCTTTAGGTCGTACCTTAAGTCCGCCCCCGAACGTGCCTTTGGCCTCTGCCTAAAGGTTCGGCCAAGCCCAAAAAAATCTTCAAATATGTCTCCAAAGGCAGAGAAAATATCGTCGAATCCTCGAAACCCGGTGAAACCTCTTCCTTTCAAACCTTCAATTCCGTACTGGTCGTAGATCTGCCTTTTTTCTGGATCTCTCAGAACTTCATAAGCCTCCGACGCGATCTTAAATTTTTCCTCAGCCTCCCTATTTCCGGGATTTCTGTCGGGGTGGTATTGCATTGCGATTTTTCGGTAACTTTTCTTGATCTCCTCCTCGGAAGCATTCGTTGAAACTCCGAGAATTTCATAGTAGTCTCTATCTTCCATATCTCATTGCCAGCAGGTAAGTATTATTTATATTGGTCGAGAATCTTTCCAGTTCGGCCCTTCTCCACAATCTCATCCATCTTAGGTCCCAAATCTACACCTAATTCTCTCATTCTCTTCTTTGCCCAGAGTCCGACGTTTCTGGAATCTTTATAAAATTCATCTCCTCGCGGCCCTGAAGTATCGAAACTGGATAATCGCGATTCTTCAGTCTGATGGACACTAAAAGAAGATAATAATTTCGTCAGGTTACTGCTATTGCAGAATTTACACCTGACTTGTCCGATCTCTTTTGGATTTAGTATTAGCTGACTGAATTCCTTTTCGCACTTGTTACATCGATACTCATAAATAGGCATAACTATTTCCCTTTCGTCTTTTTCTTCAGTCCTCTCTTCCTAATTTGTGTTTCGTCACCCGTCCTTGACGCCAAGTCTTCCGGGCCAGTCAAGGATCCTTCCGGATTGAATAACTTGCCACTCGCATCCGGCAATTTTGACAGGTAGATTTCGTAATCCTTTTGAGTAGTTATCCCATCCTTAATATTCCTTTGAATATTTCTCCTATCAAATTTTTTGTCCTCGTCGATATGCATATCGACCTCCTCATGTATTCATTAAAAAATTAGCATAATTTTATGGTCTCTTCAAGATATATTGTACCTCACTACGAATTAGGGAAAAATCGTCGTCCATGATCCCTTGCTTTGAATTTGCCGTGGGCCTAAGGCAATTGTTTGTTTGGACTATAAGAAAAAAGTGATTGTACAAAATTGTTGACATAATTTAAAAATATTTATAATAATAACTTTAATCGTTCAGAGGGTAGGTTGACCAAATGGAAAAAAGAAGGGTTGTGGTGACAGGAATGGGGGTTGTTGCTCCAAACGGCACCGGGATAGAGAATTTTTGGGATTCCTTGGTTCACGGACAATCCGCCGTTAGAAAGATTACTCGTTTTGATGCCTCATCCTATCCTTCTCAAATAGCCGCCGAAGTCCCAGATTTTGACCCTACCGATTACATGGATCCAAAAACTGCAAAGAGATTAAGTAGATTTGCCCAATTCGTTTTGGCGGCTTCCTATATGGCTCTGGAGGACTCGAAAATAGATTTAGATTCAGAAGATCCTTACAAGATCGGAGTGATTATCGGGACAGGGATCGGAGGGGCCGACCATATAGAAAATCAATGTGCGATTTTTTTAGAAAAGGGAATCAAAAGATTAAGTCCTTATGCTGCCATAACAATTTGTACTCATTCAGCAGTTGGGATCATAAGTTGTAAATTTGGGTTAAAGGGGCCCAATACAACGATAGCTGCGGGATGTAATTCGGGTCTTGATGCAATTTGTTTTGCTTACAATGCTATCAGGTTAGGAGATGCCGACATCATGTTTGCTGGCGCAGGTGAATCACCGATTACTCCTTGTAATGTAGGCCTTTTTTCAGCAGGGGGATTCGTTTCAAGAGAAAACCTAGAACCCAGGAAGGCGGTGAAGCCCTTCGATATCGATGGGGACGGGATAGCAATTGGCGAAGGGGGCGCTTTATTGATCCTTGAGGAACTGGAAAACGCTCTAAAAAGAAAGGCAAAAATATACGGTGAAATTTTGGGCTATGCCTCGGGGAATGAAGCATATAATTTATTTGAGCCGGATCCAAATGGGGAAACTGCATCCATTGTGATTAAGAAGGCTTTAGAAAGTGCTCATCTTAGCCCTAAAGACATAGATTATATAAATGCTCATGGTAATGGGCTCCCAGAATATGATTTGAATGAAACACTCGCTATCAAAAAGGTTTTTGGAGAGTTGGCATATCAGATTCCTGTAACCTCCATAAAGCCGATTACGGGACAATCTTTTTCAGTTACTGGAGCTCTACAAATGATTACGTGCATTTTGGTGATCAACAGGAATCTTATTCCTCCGACGATCAATCATAAAAACCCACATCCAAATTGCGACCTTGATTACGTTCCGAATCATCCTAGAAGCGGCGAAGTAAAAACTGCACTTATGAATGCCCATGGGTTCGGTGGAAGTCATACGGTGGTAATCGTTAGTAAATTTAAGTAAATTGCATTGAACGCTGGAGTCAAAATTGTACATTCCAGAAATTTTCTTATTCGTTGCATTTATAGTAAATTTGGGTTTGGGTTTTTTAGTGTTTTTCAAAACTCAACCCTATAAGAGGGTAAATTTGATCTTTTCCGTTCTTGCCTGGGCTTGTGCCGGATGGGGGTTTAGTGTTTTCATGCTATATTTTTGCAGAAAAACCCCTTCCTCAATGCTATTTTGGGCGAGAATGAGCTTTGCAACTTCGGGAATTACCCCTGCCGCGTTTCTTTGTTTCGCCATACTTTATCCCAGGGACCAGAAAAGTTTGAGTCTCACAAAACTTGTTTTAGTGTCTTTACCTTCAATATTGTTCTTAGGTTTGTCATTTACCAGTCAAATCGTTTCTTCTCTTCGTTTTGAATCTCAAATGTTCAATTATGGACGATTTTACCGTTTTTTTTCGATCTATCTAATTGGCTATATATTTTTAGGCTTTATGTTTCTAATACTCTCTTATAAAAAGGCTGTTGGCCTTGTAAGGCTTCAAGTTAAATACTGTTTACTAGGGATGTTTTTGACTGCTGGCTTTGGAATAATTACAAACTTACTTCTCCCTATGGCTGGGATTTCTAAATTTAACAAGCTTGGCCCATCCTTTACAGTAATATATGTCGGTTTTGCGACTTATTCGATCGTCCGACATCGTTTAATGGATATCAATATCGTCCTAAAGAAAGGGACGACTTATGCCCTTTTAATTTCACTTCTTTTCGCCCCATCTCTTATTTTAATTCTCCTCAGCCAAGAGATTTTCTTTAAGGAGATTAATTACCTGTTTTCGGCTATTATTTTATCGCTCCTTTTACTGGTCGCTTTCTTTTTTAACGAGATCAAACCAGGTACAGAAAAAGCGGTGGAGCAACTTCTCTTTAAGAATCGTTATGATTACCGCGAAACCTTAGGGAAATTTAGCAGGGCGATGGTGACCATCCTCGATTTACAGTCTCTGGCCAAAAGGATCATTGATACGATTACCCAGACGATGGGGGTTGAGAAAGCGTCTCTATTCCTGTTGAATGAGGAAAAGGGAGGATACGATCTATTCACATCAAAAAATACAAAAATTACCCCCCCCCTTCTGGCAAAAGAAGATCCTCTGGCCGATTATCTACAAAAATTTGGAGAAATTGTTATACGGGAGGAATTGATCAAGGGGGCTAATATCCTGGAGTTAAAAAATGTCGTCGATAAACTATCTCTATTAGAAGCCGAGGTAAGCATCCCTCTCATCCTGAAAGGGCAACTCATCGGGATGATTAACCTGAGCCATAAGTTCAATAAGGATGTCTATTCTCAAGAGGATATTGAATTGCTAAGCACATTGGCTAACCAGACGGCGATCGCTATTGAGAATGCAAGGCTCTACGAAGATCTGAAAAAATCGAAAACCTATATCCGCAGGGCAGATCGTTTGGCGTCGCTGGGAACGCTGACGGCAGGACTAGCCCATGAAATCCGTAACCCCTTGGTGGCGATCAAAACTTTCACTCAGTTACTTCCAGAACGGCTTGAGGACGAAGAATTTCGAAACCAGTTTCTCAATATTGCCGCCGGAGAGGTAGACCGCATCTCGTTATTGGTCAATGAACTCCTTGATTTTGCCAGACCTTCTGATCCGAGATTGGAAATGGAAGATGTCAATAGTATTCTGGATGGGATGATCCTTTTGGTTTCGACCGAATCAAAGAAGAAGCATATTGAGGTTGTTAAAAACTATGGCCAAGATTTGCCTCCCATTAGCATTGACCGAGAACAGATGAAACAGGTTTTTTTGAATATGCTGTTGAATGCGGTGGAGGCGACACCCGAGAACGGAAGGATCACTGTGACGACCCGGTCCTTCCTCAAACCAGGGGGGGACCCCTACATCCAGATTGGGTTTACAGACACCGGTTGTGGAATTCCGGCAGAATATCTGGAAGATATTTTCAACCCCTTTTTTACTACAAAAAATAAAGGAAGTGGATTAGGACTATCGATCTCTAATCAGATCGTCCAGGACCACAGCGGATATATTAATGTGGAGAGTGAGCTGAACAAGGGATCCTCCTTTTTGATCAATTTGCCGTTAAACCCAGACCATCCGAAAAGAAGAAAGAACGATTTTGAAAAGGGTCGAGAGGTTTTTAACTCTTTTGAACAACGATGAACTATCAGGAATTGTTTCGCTCCCCTATCATACCATTTCAGATTGTCCCGCTGATTGAGAAAACCGCGCATAATAATGTTCCGGTTTTCATCCAAGGAGAGCCGGGGACAGAAAAGGAATTGATAGCGAAAATCATTCATTATACTGGAGATTGGAGATATTATCGTTTTTATAAAATAGACTGCAAAATTTTAGCAGGCGATACATTCTGCGATCAACTTTCTCACATATTCAAAGAGATCAATGATGGAGCAATTTCCGCTACCCTTTATTTAAAAAAGGTTGGGTATTTAGGGCAAGTCGAGCAACAAAATCTCTTAGAATTGGTGGAAGATGGACTTTTCCAAAATGGGATGGAGAAAAAGGTCATCAAGAATATCCGATTCATTTCATCCTCTTCAGAAAATGTAAAAGAAAAAGTTACACAGGGGAAATTTTCAGAAGATTTATACTACCGATTAAATACCCTGACAGTCTCTGTTCCACCACTGAGACAGCGGGTGAAAGAGATTTCGACGATTGCCCAATACATTTTGACGGAATACTCCAAGAGGATGAAGATAAAAAAGGTGGGGATTTCAAATAACGTTCTGACGTTATTAGAAAATTATTGGTGGCCGGGGAACGTCAGGGAGTTGGAGCACGTGATCATCCGGAGTGCCGTTTTCTCAGATGGGGAGAATATAATGGAAAAGGATCTTCTTTTTGAGACAGACAATGAAAGGAATTCATTTGTCTCCTTTCTGAAAAAAAGCGAGGTGAAGCCAAACGCATATCAAACGACGAACCACCGTGGGGACCCCAATAGCTACTCCTTGTCACTCTTTTTTGTTGAACTGATCCATCGCATAAAGAACCCTCTCGTCTCTATCAAAACCTTCACACAGCTTCTGCGAGAAAAATTTAGCGACGAGGAATTCAGAGAATATTTTTATCGGATCGTTACCGAAGATATTGAAAGGATCGATGCCGTGCTAAACGGTCTTCTGAATTATATTAAAATCAATACTCCTCTCGAGAAATCGGACACCGTTCACTTCATGCTTGAAGATGTTTTGAAAAAGCATGAGTTTGAATTAGAGGATAAGAAGATAAGAATATTTAAGAAATTTGAAAAGAACCTTCCGGAAACTGCGGTTCACGATGAACATCTGAGATATATCTTCAATTCTCTTCTTCAATATGTCATCTCTTCGATCCCCCCAAACGGAAGCATCGGATTTTTAACGAAAACATTCAACGGTCGGAAACAAACAGGCGACGATAAAGGCGTTCTTCAGAAGGATGGAGGATATATTGAGATACTCATTGTTTACACCGGTTATAAGAAGCCAGTTGAGCAACTTAAAGCCGTATTGGGAATTCCAACCATCAAACAGGAAGAGCCGATCGAACTGGAATTAAGATTGATTAAGGAAATCATTGAAAAGAACAAAGGGATGATAAAATTCGAAATAAATGAGAAGAAACCGAGGACGCTTATTTCCTTGAAATTTCCTATTGAAAGAAGAAAGGTCATTTATTATCCGTCGACAAATGCGTGAGAAGGGGACCGATGGTGAAAGGTGAGGCAGTGAGAAGGATTTTAATTGTAGATGATGAAATTGGGACAAGAGAGTCCCTGAAGATGATCCTAAAGAATGATTATGAGGTATTTTTAGCCAAGAACGCCGAAGAGGCATTTCTTCAAATCAAAGAGCATTCCCCTGATCTCATCCTCCTCGATATCATTTTGCCCGATTTAGATGGGTTGAGAGTCCTGGAGAAGATCAAGCAGGGGGAACCGGATGCAATCGTCATTATGATCACCGCAACGAAGACCGTCAAAACTGCCGTCGAAGCAATGAAACTTGGAGCGCATGATTATATCACAAAACCTTTCGATATTGATGAACTTCGGTTGATTGTCAACCGGGCTCTTTCGACCAAGGCACTGAAGGAAGAGAACCAACGCCTTTGGGAGGAAATCGATAGGAATTTCGGTTTCGAAAATATTATTGGTAAAAGTAAAGGGATGAAAGAAGTTTTTAAAGTGGTCAGGCAAATCGCGGATTCAAGATCGACGGTGTTAATCATGGGGGAGAGCGGGACAGGGAAGGAGCTTATCTCTCGGGCTATCCATTACCATAGCAATCGGAAGAATCATCCTTTCGTTACCATTAACTGTGCTGCAATTCCAGAAACGCTGATTGAAAGTGAACTGTTTGGGCATGAAAGGGGGGCGTTTACGAACGCGATCGAGAAAAAATTGGGTCGGTTCGAGATGGCTCATCAGGGGACACTCTTTCTCGATGAAATCGGTGAATTGAGTTTGACCACCCAGGCAAAAATTCTCAGGTTCTTAGAAGAGAAGGAATTTAATCGCGTGGGAGGTTCGAAGACGATCAAAGTCGATGTGAGACTTATTACCGCAACCAACAAAGATTTGAATCAACTCCTAAGAAACGGGGGATTCCGAGAGGATCTCTATTATCGGATTAATGTTGTCCCCATCGTCATTCCTCCCTTGAGGGAGAGGAAAGAGGATATCCCACTCCTATTAGATCATTTTATAAAAAAATTTAATAATGAAAATAATAAAAATGTGAAAGGGGTCAGCAAGGAGGCGTTCGAATTGATGATGAATTATGAATGGCCGGGGAATGTTCGAGAATTGGAGAATCTGATCGAACGCTTGATCGCTTTAACTTCCAATGAATATCTTCAGGCCAATGAAATACCCTTTGCCTTATTAGACACTTCAAGGATCAATGATTTTAAAGGATCTATTCTTAATCGTAAAGTCTCCTTCCTGGAGGCGGAGGAAGAGTTTGAAAGAGAGATCATTTTGGATGCCTTAAGGAGGACCAACTATATTCAGTCTCATGCAGCAGAAATGCTGGGGATTAGCCGCCGAATCTTAAAATATAAAATGGACAAATTAGGCATTATTCACAATAATAATAAAGAGTTTTGAAATGACGACAAAATTGTGCATCAATGTTCAATTTTGAGCGATATCATTTTATTTCTGATTACAGGAAGTTAGAATTTAGAATAAAAGAAAAATATTAAGATTTAACAAGAATCGCAAAAAGCCTGCTCCTCTCTCCCCGACAGACCTATCTCCTCTCCATATCACATGAAAATTTATGTTAAATATTAATGGATTACAAAACTGTCTTAATTTCATATTTTAACTCAAAATGGCAAACTTCTTGCTTAGGATTATACTTTGTTCGAATACCATCCTGGATTTCACGGGTGAGAAAATGGAATCTAAAACCAATACGCCTAATATACTCATCGTAGACGATGAGATTGGGCCAAGGGAATCTCTAAGAATGATCTTGAAGCCAAAGTATAACGTATTCACTGTTGAGAATGGATACGCGGCCATTAAGATGATTCAGGAAATTGAGATGGACGTCGTTACATTAGACCTCAAAATGCCTGGAATTTCAGGGAATGACACACTGAAGGAGATACGAGGGATCGACCCAGATGTGATGGTCATCATCGTCACCGGATTTGGGACTTTAAAGAGTGCAATTGAAGCCATTCGGTACGGTGTTTTTGACTATATCCCTAAGCCCTTCAATGTCCCAGAAATCATATGCATTATCGATAAATCAATTCAACGAAGAAGACTCAACTTGAAGATTAAAGAGGTTCTTAGCAGGTTTTTAAACCGCCACCCTTTGAAAGAAAGTGTGCCGGATTTTGGTTCATTTTTTCAAAACGGGATAAACGGGTTCACTGATTTTAAATGGGATAATGTGAGCCGTTCGGATAACCAAAACTGCTTGGCATTTGCTAAAGTCCTTGCCTACACCCTTGAAGAGAAGGATCCCTATACCTCAGGCCACTCGGAGCGGGTATGCTATTATTCTGACTTAATTTCCAAGCAACTCTCCCTTCCCCCAAAAGAACGGAGCGAACTCCAGATCGCTTCTTATCTCCATGATATCGGGAAGATCGGTATCAGCAATCGGTTTATTAACAAGAAGGGGGCTCTTAGCCCCACCGATTGGGCTATGATTAAGCAGCACACAAAGAAATCGATTGAGCTTTTAGTCCCTTTAAACCTTTCCCAGAGTATTCTCTCTTATATTCATCACCATCATGAGCGTTTTGATGGGACCGGTTATCCGGACGGATTGGTAGGGGATCAAATCCCATTGGGGGCAAGGGTGATTGCGATCTCAGACTCCTATGATAGCATGACCTCTGATCGCCCCTATCGAACCCCACTTTCCAACGGAGAGGCGAAGAAAGAATTGTTGAAATGTTCTGGAAAGCAATTTGACCCTAATTTGGTCTCAATTTTCTTAGACGTTTTAAAGGAAATGGAGGAAGCCTTTCTGGTAAGAGATCATTTAAAAGTGTCCTCTATTACGTATTAAATGATTGAAGAGTATGTAATGAACCGACTGATCCGCTGCATCAATTGCGACGAAATTTTCCTCAGGTCCCCTTTCGACCAATGGCCACAATATGAATTGTACTCAAATCATCCACCGGTATCCTTCCAAACTCTTGAAAGAGATGATTTTGAAGATTTTCTGATAAATCACAGCGGCCACCGCTTGGAAGATCTGACCATCATCGAGGACTCTTTCGTCAGCGAGAAGGCATACTCTGAACCGATCAAGGTCTCCTATTTTAAGGCCACCAACGGTAAGGAAAACTTTGTGATTAAGAAATCGAGAGAGAAAATCGAAGAACCATTAAAGTATCAGTTGATTGAGGGTGACTATTTCCTGAAATGTATCAGTATCGAAATTGAATCTCAGGGGATTAAGAAGCAATTGGAAAGAGAATTTAAAGGGAAGCCCTTTCCTCAAGCGAAGGTTGCTGCTTTCCTTAAATTATATCGGGATATTGCAGAAACCATCGATGTTAAAGATTTGGAAAGAGTCCCAGAGGAATCCTCCATTCCTTTGGAAATTTACTACAAAATGGATGACCTCAGCTTATTCTATTTACTGAGAAATTGCCGGAATATTTTCAAGGGGCGAGAGTATTTAGATATTGAGGAGTTCATTCAACGACACAAAGACGACGGCGTACTATTATTGAAAGGAATTTATGAAATCCAGATCGTCGAGGCGCTCAAATCGAAAAAGAAGGCTGCCTTCATCCCAATCCTCTTAGAAACAAAGAAAATCCTTGAGAAAAAATAATTGTAGTCCTTCCCTCCCCATCAACAAGAATTGACATATCCATCTCAGTCTGTTATTTTTATTTCAATTACTTTATTCCACATAAGGGGTGCGCCATCGCTTTGTCGTTTTCGAGCCAAACTTTCTTTAATATTTCAATGGGCATCTATCTCATCAGTTCCTTAGGTTACCTCATCTTCGCTGCCTCTCATAATAGAATACCAGGGACTGCTTCTACCTTTCTACTAACGATTGGCTTGTGCCTTCATTCTGTAGGCTTGGTATTTCGTTGGGTGGAAACACACCAGACAGGATATGGTTATGTTCCTTTATCCAATATGTATGAATCCCTTATCTTCTTCTCATGGACGATCGTCTTAGTCTACCTGATTCTTGAATTCAAATACCAGCAGAAAATCATTGGGGTTTTTGTAACGCCGTTTGCTTTTCTGGCGATCGCCCTCACTTCCATTATTCCTGGCATTGATGCAAAAATCACTCCCCTTGTACCGGCCCTTCAGAGCAACTGGCTGGCCATCCATGTCATGACCTGTTTTTTAGGGTATGCCTCATTTGCCGTTTCGTTCGGAATTAGCGTCCTGTATTTAGTTCAGGACCGGAGAGTAGCTCAAACGGGAGGTGGCTCGAAATGGTTGCCATCAACCCCTATTCTCGACGAAATTAATTATAAATCGGTCGTAATCGGTTTCCCGATGTTGACCCTGGGCATCATTACGGGTGCCGCATGGGCAAATTATGCTTGGGGAAGTTACTGGGGTTGGGACCCCAAAGAGACATGGTCTCTGATCACCTGGTTCATCTATGCCGCATTTTTACATGCTCGATTAACAAGGGATTGGAGAGGGAGAAAAGCAGCCATCCTTTCGATTGTCGGATTTACTGCGGTCTTATTCACCTATTTTGGAGTCAATTATCTGATCTCGGGGCTCCATAGTTATCTTTGAGATCTCTATAATGTGTAGAGTTCTTCATCGTACATATGGACCCAGTTTCTCTTCAAAACTTGAATCGCTTCCATCATCTTATCAACACCCATGATGAGAACCGTCTTTTCTCCCGTCCCAAGACAGGTGTAAAGATAATTGACATTAATGAAAACCTCTTTAAGGGGTTTTAGTATAGCGTTCAAACCTCCTGGATGATTAGGAGTCTCTACCGCTAACACATCGGTAATCTTGATAGAATAACCGTGGCTTTTTAATACATTTTTTGCTTTCTCTGGATCGTTCGCCACAAATCGAATGGCACTGATATCTGCGGTGTCAGCGACACTTAAGGCAATGATATTGATGCCGTTTTCACCTAAATATTCACTCACTTCGGAGAGTTTTCCAGGTACATTTTCCAGACTGACAGAGATTTGTTTCACAGGCATCGGCTCTCCGCTCCTCTCTCATTCCAAATAGTCGTACCCCAATAGTAAAGCACCATTATTGGATTTGAGAATCGTTGGATTTCTGCTGCCAAAGGTATCCTTAATGGCACGAATCATGGTATCCAAAGAAACCAACCCAGCCTTTTTGATGAAAGCTCCAAGCATAATCATATTCGACACTCTATTTCCGGGAAACTGTTTAGCCAGGTCATTCATTGGAATTTCATAAATCTCTAAATCCCCCCGGATGGGCCTTGACTCGATCATGCTTGAATTTAAAAAGATGGTTCCCCCTGATTGAACCTGATTCTGAAAACGAAATAATGAAGGGTTATTCATCAGAACAGCAAATTCAGGCTCTGAAGCAACCGGCGAGGCGATCTCTTCTGTTGAAATGACAACGGTGCAATTGGCAGTCCCTCCCCTCACCTCGGCTCCGTAAGAAGGCAGACAGGTGACATTGTTCTCCTCATACATTCCAGCCATCGCCAAGAGGTAACCCATGACGATCACCCCTTGTCCGCCAAAACCAGAAAAAACTGTTTTAATGAGCATCTCTTTTATCCCCGGTGATATCTTTTAAGACTCCGAGAGGGAAATGGACAGCCATCACCTCGTCGACCCATTTACAGGCTTCGACAGGCTCCATCTTCCAGTTGGTAGGGCAAGGAGATAAGACCTCGACGAGTGAAAACCCATATCCTTCCAGTTGAACGCGAAAGGCTTTCGCAATCGCCTTTTTTGTCTTTAAAATATTCGCAGGGTTATTGACGGCTGTCCTTTCAATATACGCGCTGCCCTTGGCAACGGCAAGCATTTCACTGAGATTGATCGGAAACCCATCCCTTTTTTCTTTCCTTCCCCCAGGTGAAGTGGTAGTGCGTTGCCCTAATATCGTCGTAGGAGCCATCTGGCCTCCTGTCATTCCATAGACTCCATTGTTCACAAAAATGGTGGAAAAGTTCTCTCCTCGAGCAGCTGCGTGAATGGTCTCGGCTGTCCCGATAGCGGCAATATCCCCATCCCCTTGATAGGTAAAAACGACTCGATCCGGCAGCGCCCTCTTCATTCCGGTGGCCAATGCCGCCCCTCTTCCGTGGGATGCCTCCCCCATGTCGATGTCAAAATAAAGGTATGCCAATACGGCACATCCTGCTGGTGGGATGCCGATAATTCTTTCCTGGAGGTTCATCTCGTCGATGACCTCTCCAATGATTCGATGTAACAGGCTATGCCCACATCCTGGGCAATAGTGAAAGGGGGTCTTCTTCAGAGATTTTGGTCTGGAAAACACCTTCTTCATCTCAGTTATCCTAATTTCTTCTGATAATAGTAGCTCGAGACAGCCCTCGAGATTTCTAATGGGGTGAGAATAATTCCTCCGGGCCTCCCGTAAAAATGGACCTCTCCATTCCCTTCGAGCGCCAATTTGACATCTTCAAGCATTTGGCCCATATTCATTTCAAATACAAAGAAGTATCTTACTTTTTTCGTTAATTCCTTGATGGCTTTATATGGAAAGGGCCAAAGAGAAATGGGGCGGATAAGTCCCACTTTGAGTCCTTCATCTCTCATCCTTTTGATCGCCCCTTTTGCAATTCGAGCTGCGATCCCGAAGGAGACGACTATCAGTTTGGCGTCATCTACAAAGGACGTCTCCCATCTCACCTCTTCTTTGATAATCCTTTCATATTTCCTCATCAGTTTCCAGTTATGTTCTTCTTCTTCAATCGGGTCCAAAATGAGGGATCGGATAAATCGGCTGGGTCTTCCCTTAGCACCTGTAAGGGTCCAATCTTTATGGGGTAATTTCTTTATCTGAACCTCAGGCGGCAATTCTACAGGCTCCATCATCTGTCCGAGCATCCCATCGCCAAGGATAATGACAGGAGTTCTGTATTTATCGGCGAGATCGAATGCCTCATAGGCTAAATTGGCAAGTTCCTGGCAGGAGTTGGGAGCCAGGACAATGGTGCGGTAATCCCCATGTCCTCCTCCTCTCGTGGCCTGAAAATAATCAGATTGGGATGGAGCGATATTACCCAGACCTGGCCCTCCCCGGCTCATATTGACGATAACTGCCGGTAACTCCAGAGCGGACAGGAAAGAGATGCCTTCTTGTTTGAGGCTAATTCCGGGCCCTGAAGAGGAAGTCATCGCTCTCCCTCCAGCCATGCTGGCACCGATTACCATATGGATAGAGGCAACCTCGCTTTCTGCCTGGATGAACACCCCTCCCTCCACGTTGGAGAGCCTTTCAGACATATATTCAGGAATCTCATTCTGGGGGGTGATAGGGTATCCAAAATAAAATCGGCACCCCGCCCGGACGGCTGCTTCTGCAACGACATGGTTCCCGCGCATCAAAACCTTAGGCACGATACACCTCAATGGCAATTTCCGGACATGCAATGGCGCAGAGGCTGCATCCTGTGCATTTTCTACCCTCTTTTTTCAAATGCTTTTCAGTAAAAATGGCAGGGTAGTATCCTTTTTGATTCATTTTATCAGAAGATTCGATCAATCGATGGGGGCAGACAGAAATACATAATTTACAGTCTTTGCATAATTCTAAATCGATTTCGATCATCCCTTGTGCCAACATTTCCCTCTAAAAATGTCAGATTTCTGAAAAAGTTAGAGATCTATAGAGAGCATAAAGTAGTTTTTCAGAGCTCTCAATGGAATATCTTGACCAAGCAAGTAATTTATTATAAAGTTTAATATCTTTAAAATCAATGCCTTTAGAGGTTGTGATGGATTCTTCATTAAAACGCCTGGATAAAGAACCAAAACGCCTGATTATGATTGGAGGAAAAGGAGGTGTGGGAAAGACCACCTGTGCCTCTGCCATTGCCCTCCATTTTTCCCTTCAAGGAAAGAAGACCTTAATCATTTCAAGCGATCCCACCCCTTCCCTTTCCGACATTTTTGAGATGGAGATCGGCGATCAAGAGAGAGCCATCAACGGTACGAAGAACCTATATGGAATTGAGATCAGCTCCGATGTGGTTTTGAAAAAATGGAAGGACCGATTTGGGCCAGAAATCTATGAAGTGGTATCATCTTTTACTTCCCTTGATTATGATTTTGTTGATTATATTGGAGGGGCACCCGGTATTGAAGAGGAATACATGCTCAATTATATACTGGAGATGGTAGAGGGTGCACAATATGATATAGTTGTCTGGGATACGGCCCCTGCCGGCCATACGCTAAGGCTTTTGCATCTTCCACAGTTATTCCTTAAGCACCTTGAAGCGGCCACAAAATTTTATATGAATTTATATAGTTACTTTGAAAAGTTAAAAGAAAGTGTGAAGTTAAGAAAAGGCAAAAAATCTTTATTAGAGATTATCAGCGGATGGGAGGGTTTGGCAGAAAAAGTGGTCAATTTTATCCGGGATCCACAAAAATCTGACTTCATCATTGTAACTATCCCGGAAGCCCTTGGTGTGAGACAGACGGAAAGGATTATTAAAGATTTTGATCAATATGAACTCAAGGTAAACCATTTGATTATCAATTATGTCATTCAAGAGGCAGACTGCAATTTTCATAAAATTAGAAAGGAAATGCAGCAGAATTACATTCAAATATTGAAGAATCAATATTCTAACCGGATTGGATTGATAGAGCTCCCCCTCATGCCCCAGGAGGTTAAAGGTGTGGAGAGGATTAATAGAATATCGGATATCCTTTTCAAGGAGGTGTAGAGATGTCTGTCCTTTCCAGCAGAGCCAAAAATCTTAAGCCCTCCCCGACCCTTGCCATCAATGCCAAGGCAAAATCGATGCAGGCCCAGGGCATCCATGTCATCAGTTTTGGTGCAGGCGAGCCTGATTTTGACACCCCTCAAAACATCAAACAGGCTGCAAAGAAGGCAATTGATGAGGGTTTTACCAAATATACTCCTGTCGGAGGCATCGATGAGTTAAAAGACGCAATTATCAAAAAATTTCAGAGGGATAGTTCCTTAACCTATAAAAGGTCTGAAATTTTAGTCTCATGCGGGGGCAAACATTCTTTCTATAATCTGGCCCAGGCTGTTTTCGATCAAGGGGATGAGGTCATCGTCCCAGCTCCCTACTGGGTCTCTTATCCTCCTATGGTGGCACTGGCAAACGGGACACCCGTTGTTGTTGAAACGACAGAGAGGGATGAGTTTAAGATCAAACCAGAGGAATTGAAAAGGGCTTTTACCCCGAAGACAAAAGCCTTAATCATCAATACCCCGTCCAATCCTACTGGAAGTGCTTATACAAAAAAGGAATTGGAAAAGATTGCTGAGATTGCAATTTCACATAATTTTTTCGTTATCTCGGATGAGATCTATGAAAAGATTGTTTATGATGGTTTCCAATTCACAAGCATTGCTTCTTTAAGTGAGGAGATCAAGAAAAGAACGATCGTTGTCCATGGGGTTGCCAAGACCTATGCCATGACAGGCTGGAGGATTGGTTATACTGCGGGATCTGAAGAGATTATTTCAGCCATGAACAACATCCAGAGCCAAAGTACATCTAACCCCACATCCATTGCCCAGAAGGCCTCTGTAGAGGCCCTTATTGGCCCGCAGGATGAGGTTAAAAAGATGGTGAATGCCTTTGGCCAGAGGCGAAATTATATCGTGGATCGTTTAAACAAGATGCCAGGGGTCTCCTGTTACAAGCCAGTGGGGGCATTCTATGTCTTTCCAAATTTCTCTTCTTATTATGGAAAGTCTTATCAGGGTAAAAAGATTGAAAACTCTACACACTTGGCTGATTTCTTTCTTGATGTGGCCAGAGTGGCTGTTGTCCCAGGAGTCGAATTCGGAGCCGATCCCTTTGAAAGACTTTCCTATGCCACTTCAATGGAAGATATTAAGGAAGGAGTAAATCGAATTGAAGAAGCCCTTAAAAAACTTTCTTGAAATATTCATTTAAAATCAAACGGTGGTCGAAGGCAATCTCATCAGGTAGGTTCGGTTCAGTAAAGATCCTAATTTCAATAGCATCATCTTTAGCTTGAGGTGTTCCTTTAGCTCTTGCTAAATAAACCGTTGAGATACTGTGATGTCTTGGGTCTCGGTTTTGATCTGAATAGGTATGAAATTGCCTGAGTAGCTCTACATCCAGATTGGTTTCTTCTTTTGCTTCCCTTATTGCAGCTTCCTCCAAAGATTCTCCATAATCCACAAAACCTCCTGGGATGGCCCAGCCATAAGGTGGGTTTTTGCGTTTGATCAGTACGATTCCTTTTGATTCAATTTCTATGACGATATCCACCGTAGGGATAGGGTTGCGATAGACCTCAATTTCATTTTGACATCTGGGGCATCGTATCGTTCGGCTTGCCATCTTTCTTACCTTCTTCTGGAAAATTGTGGTGAGGCTATCCGTTATGCGTCATTTTAAGTAAGTATTTTCTCACTGTGTCTAAAGCGATAATGGCGGCTCTTTCTCGGACCATCCAGAGTTCACCCCCTAAAGAGTATTCTTGGTTCTCAACTCCAGTGGAAGTTGAGAGAGAATAATAGGTTTCTATTCGATATTCCCCCTCCCCTTGTCTCTCTGCAATTCTGCCAAACATGGCGAGTGCAAGATCTGTTTCAAATTCACCTCGAGCTCTTTGGGCTAATGAATCCGTGAATCTTTTTGAATCCTCTTTGAGAGCGTCGAAATCCTTTGAGGACAGATTAAGAAACTGCCTTTGGGAAATTTCAAACGGAAGAACAGCCCCTTGAACAAAAGAGAGACTGCCCGCACCCGCCAATTTTTGTGAGATAATCCCTCCGGTGAAGGTTTCGACCACGGATAAGGTGAGGTTTAACCTTTCCAATTCTCTCGCAATATTTCCATGGAGAGTCTCATTATCCACACCATAGATCAGTGCGCCGAGACGGTTTCTGATCTCTTTTTCCATTTTTTCTATCAGGCCTGAAGCTTCCTCTGGGCTGTCGGCTTTTGCTGTAATTCTAATCCTGATGTCACCAATTGAAGCAAGCGTCCCCACTAAAGGATTCCGGCTCTCCTTCATCAGATCTTCGATTTGAAGCCCAATAGCGCTCTCTCCAAGGCCACAGGCACGCAAAACCTTAAACTGAATGACCTGATGCTTGATATCGAATCGCCTCCGCAGATAAGGGATAACCGTATTTTCCATCAAATATTCCATCTCCAAGGGAACCCCTGGAATGGATATGGTAACGTAATCCGCGCCTTCTACGATAAACCCAGGAGCCGTTCCTTTGGGGTTTTCAATAGGAATTGCCCCTTCTGGGATGTAGGCTTGTTTTCGATTATTCTCTGCCATTCGAAAACCGCGTCTCTTGAAAAGAGCCTCAATCTGCTCCATGAGATGGGGTTGAAAAGTGAGAGGCCGTTGGAAGACTTCTGCAATGGCCTCCCGGGTAAGGTCATCTTCAGTGGGGCCGATGCCACCTGTGGTGATAACGGTCTGGGATCGGTCGGTCGCTTCTTTGATGATCTCTTCCATTCGTTGGAGATCATCCCCAACGGTTGTCGTTTGAACAAGTTCGATCCCATTTTCTGCAAGGCGTTTGGCAATGTAGGAGGAGTTTGTATCGATGATTTGACCGTGAAGGAGCTCTGATCCAACAGCAATGATTTCAGCTTTCATTGTTCGCCCCAGCCTGAAATATCCCAATCCATGGGTGCAGGAAAACTCCAGGGATGATTCAGACATCCAAAACAAAGATTACAAAATTAATTTAGCAGGAAATACGGGACAATGCAATGAGAACCAATACCCACGGATCAATATTTCTTCTTGAAATCAATTCGCTTGTCCATTCGCAATTCGGCGTGACTATTTTCCTTTGCACCTTATCGGCTTGGACCAATAGGATGAACGGACTCATTAGAGGGATATCGGACGAATTGGTAAGCCAAGAGCTACTCTAGAAGGTTGATATGCCGCCGACAACAATTTGGTTAAAAGATCTTTATGCCTAATGTTAGACGCCCTATATATAGGGGGAGAACGGTTGTAACGGACAATATATAGTGGATCGGAGCTCAAAACGAGTGGAAATAAAGTCACTGAAGATGACGACTTAACTTTGTGAAAAAGAAAACTTTGACAATGGAATAAAAGTAGTGTATTTTATCTGCCTAAAAAACATAAAATGGACCCATAGGAGGCAACATCATGCCGAGAGTTGGTCTTTATTTGACAGAACCCCAGGTAAGAAAACTCAGGGATATTTCCAACAAAACAGGGTTAACCGTTTCGGACCTCATTAGAAGGGCATTGGATGATTGGTTGGAAAAATTTGAGGAGAGAGAAAGAAAAAAGAGAACGAAATGACCGTTAGCCTAATTGAGACAAGTCCAGAGAATGTCAAGGAGGAAGTCAACGGGAAGGTCAGCAGGAATCTTAGGCTCTGAACGTTAACGGAATTACCCTGAGTTCTTGCTCTGCAGGAAGCCGATAGACACGGTAAGAGAGCAAGAGAAAGGCGAAAGCAATGGTCGATTATGCGAAGAATATGTTATTCAGGTATCGATGGGCAGGACAAACAGCAAGCCTGCAAGAGATCATTTTAACCATCAAGAACGATCCCAACTGGCACCAATTGGATAATTATAAGACCTTGATGGAGTCTTTGCGTCCGCTGGTTATAGATGCAAAAGTCGAAGAAAGGGATCTGCGGGGGGCCCCGCTTTCAGGGGCCGATTTGGTGAAAGCCAACCTGTCAAGGGCCGATCTGCTGAAAGCGAATCTTTCAGGAGCCCATTTAACGGAGGCAAACCTGTCAGGAGCCAATCTGTGGGGGGGGGATCTGTCAAGAGCTTCTCTAAGGGGAGCCAACCTGTCGGGGGCTAATCTCTGGGGGGCTAATCTATGTGGAGCCGATCTGTGCGGAGCCAATTTATCAGGAGCCAATCTGTGTGAAGCGAACCTGTCGAAAGCTGATCTGTGGAAAGCCAGTCTTTCAGGTGCCCACCTC
Organism: uncultured delta proteobacterium; assembly: GCA_963826305.1. Lineage (GTDB taxonomy): Bacteria > Desulfobacterota > BSN033 > BSN033 > UBA1163 > CAWGWZ01. The sequence goes on from CAWGWZ010000020.1 coordinate 100,974, forward strand.
AGGGAAGCCAATCTGTCAGGGACCAATCTTTGGGGAGCTGATTTGTCAGGAGCAGATCTGGGAGAAGTTTTATATACGACGGATGAATTGTTCAGTCGGCTAATACGGTGGTGGGGACCGAAAATCCTGCGTCACATTCCGCTTATCAACTGGATCAGGCCTATAAAAGATTGCAAACCAATAAACATTACCAATTTTATAGGCATAGATACAACGAGGTTTAATGGCTCCAGAAATCCGGTTCTTAAACGGCACATAGAGGATTATCAGTTCATCCAAGGATTCAAGAGAAAAAGTTGGGTTCATCGAAGGATCCTCTACCCCCTCTGGAAATGTACATCTGATTGCGGCCGCAGCCTGCTGCTATGGTTCTTATGGTCCGTGGGTTTTGTGGGATTATTTGCGGTGGTCCATTCACATCATTTGGCAGATTGGTTCGACCAGGTCAATTTGAAATCGTTTAGTGCTTGGTATTTTAGTATCGTTAAGTTTACGACACTTGGATTTGGAGGTCTGGCTCTAAGGATTGAGAACCCTGCTGCTCAGACATGGGTGATGGTAGAGGTGGTAATGGGATATATTATGCTTGGCGGCCTGATTTCAATCTTTGCCAACAAGTTGGCACGGAGGGCTTGAGGGAAAAAGACAGATTCACTTAATTAATTGTTAAAACGTTTTTTGGTTGCCCCTGGCACGACTCGAACACGCGGCACACCGATCAGTAAGTATCCTTGGGAATTTTTGAAACGACCCCGTTCTCCTCATCTCTTAGACTTCTGTTAGTGCAGAAATTCTCCGCTGAGATCCTTTCAATGTTTGTTGAATATCCACTGAATGTAGGTTACAAAGAAATGATATATAACAAGGAGGTGGATTTGATACCAAAAACCAATTCAAACAAAGAAGAAGATGTCGAAAAAAACTCCAGTTGTAAGAACTGTCCTTACTCCATATATAGAATCCCTTGTCCATATCACCGGGGAGAAGTGACCCGGCTGCGTAACCCGATGAGTCAGAATCCGTCCAAGAGGGCACGACGCAAATAGCTTCCATTTCTTAAGACCTTGATCATTGATCCACAATCTCTCCAGGGGGTACTATTTCAGAGTAATCTCTCCCATTCTGGAGAAGTCCTTTTTCCTTATCTATCCGGTCCATTTCGTGTGGAAAATTCCTTCCTGGTCAACTCGACGGTAGGTATGGGCGCCGAAATAGTCCCGTTGGGCCTGGATTAAATTGGCCGGGAGGCGAAGGCTTCGGTAGGAATCGAAGTAAGCCAGAGACGCACTCATGCCTGGAGTGGGAATGCCTAACTCAATCGATGTCTCCACTACGTGCTGCCAGGCTGTATGGCGGCTCAGCACTTCTTCACGGAAGAATGGCGCAATCAGGAGGTTTGAAAGGTTCGGGTTTTCTTTCAAGGCAGCCCGGACATCATCTAAAAATCGGGCCCGGATGATGCACCCTCCCCGCCAAATGCGGGCGACCTCACTGCAGTCCAAATTGTAATTGTATTCTTCACTGGCCCTGCGGAGCAGTGCCATCCCTTGCGCATAGGAACAGATCTTTGATACATAGAGCGCATCCCCCACTTCATTCACAAAGGTGTCACGATCACCCTTATAGGTACTCACAGGTAGGGGAAACAATTTGGCTGCTTCTATGCGCTCAAACTTATAAGCCGAGAGGATTCTGGCTTCCACTGAAGCATTAATAGTGGGAATCGGGACACCCACCTCTAACGCAGCTTGGATGGTCCATCGACCAGTGCCCTTTTGCTCAGCTTGGTCCAGAATTATTTCTACCAAGGGTCTTTTCGTCTTATTGTCGATGTAGGTGAAGATGTTAGCAGTGATCTCTATGAGATAGGAAGACAGTGGTCCTTTATTCCACCGGGCAAATACCTCGTGTAATTCGTCCTCAGAAAGTCCCAGTCCACGGTGGAGGATATCGTAGGCCTCGGCGATCAACTGCATGTCGCCATATTCAATAGCATTGTGCACCATCTTTACAAAGTGGCCAGACTCTCTTGGGCCAATATAGGTGACACATGGTTCATTATTCACCTTGGCAGCAATGGACTTCAAAATGGGCTCGACAAGATTATATGCTTCCCTTGGTCCACCTGGCATGATGCTGGGACCCCAGAGGGCGCCCTCCTCACCCCCTGAAATACCGACACCCATATAGTGGATTCCCTTAGCCTCCATCTCTTTTGAGCGGCGGTTAGTGTCCTGAAAATGAGAATTGCCCCCATCAATAATCAGATCACCGGGCTCGAGATATGGCTCCATTTGAGCAATCACTTCATCGACAGGTGCTCCTGCTTTTACCATGATGATGATCACATGGGGTTTCTTGAGCGAAGCGAATAGATCCTTTAATGTGTGAGTCGCCGCGATGTTCTTCCCTGAGGCGGGTCCTTCTACGAAAGCAGTTGTGGTCGACCCCGTACGATTGTATACAGCAACTCCAAAGCCATTTCTCTCCATATTGAGGACTAAATTCTGACCCATAACAGCCAGACCGATCAAACCGATGTCTTGCAGCTTCATTGTCTCCCTCCATTCAGTGATCGATTAAAGGTTCCTCATCGCAAGGGCTAATCGATACAGGTTATTGTCATTCATTTAACTTCAGGCTTTTAATAATGGTACTGACAATCATTTCCGGAGTTGTGGAGATGTCCACACATAAACCGTCTTTCGGTTCTTCGAGAGTATCGAATTGACTCCTTAATAAGTTTTTATCCATATAAGGATGTTGGCGTTCTTCAATCCGTTTGCGAAGCAACTCGTATGAGCCTTTTAAATAGACCGTCCTCACTGTGTTCTGATCCACACCGAGAATATTCCGGTAAGCGTGCTTCAAGGCTGAACAACCCAGTATCGTGTTCTGTCCATCTTTCAGCCAGCGTTGTATCTTAGCATGCAACGTTTCCAGCCAGAGTTTGCGATCTTCATCGCTTAAGGCGATGCCAGCCCGCATCTTTTCGACATTTTTTTCAGGGTGAAAGTTATCCGCATCGTAAAATGGCCACCCGAGTTTCTCGGCGAGCATTTTCCCGATGGTCGTTTTGCCACACCCCATCGGACCCATCAGTATGAGTATCATACAGTTTTTTCCACACCTTGGTGGGTGTTCACTACCACCTCGACGAGCCGGAAACATTCACCGATTCTCCATAAACAATCTGCCTCTCTGGGAACCCAGCGTCTCGAATCCCGCTGTCTACGGGACTTTCAGCAGGAGAGTGGGCAATGAAATTCAATGCAACCTATCTGTTGCTCTGAGGTATGATTCTTAAACCCCCGAATACCCGGCCTCTGGAACCTTTTGGTCGGACCGGCCTCATCATTTTTTCAAAGCGCCCATCGTCAGTCCCTGAACAATCGTTCTCCGCACAAAGAATGCGAACACGGAAACCGGCAACACGATCAGGGTAGCAGCGGCGCCGATACCGGCCCAGTCGATTTTTCCATAGGAGATGAAGTTATAGACTGCTACCGGCACGGTCTTGGTTCTTGGGCCGGAGAGGATCAGAGAGAAGAGAAACTGGTTCCAGGAAAAGATAAAAGAGATGATGGCCGAGGTAGCGATCCCGTTTCGTACCAGGGGCACGACAATGATGAGAAAACTCTGGAGGCGGGAACACCCGTCGATCATGGCCGCGTCCTCCAGTTCAGTCGGCACGCTCTCAAAGAACGAGACCATCAGCCAGATCACCATCGGCAGGGTGATGATCAAATGAGTGATCGTCAGAGCGGTGTAGGTGTCGACGAGGCCCAGGTAACGGAAGATGATGTACCAGGGCAGCAGGTAGCTCACAAACGGTGTCATCCGGGCAACCAAAATCATGAGGCCGATCTTGCCTTGACGGTATTTCGCAATGGAATAAGCTGCCGGCAGTCCCAGGACCAGTGAAATACCCGTGGCCAGGCCAGCGATGATGAGGCTGTTGATCAGGTATCTGAAGAAATTGTACTGATTGAAGACGGCCCGGAAGTTTTCCAGCGTTGGCGTAAAGATGAACTCCGGGGGATAGGCGATGTTTTGAACACCGGTTTTGAGGCCGGTCAGGATCATCCAGACGAAAACGAAGACCGGCGGCACGCAGAGGACGAGTGCGCCCACATAGAAAAGGATCGACTTAAGAGTCTTCGTCATTTGGGTTCCGGTCATCTTCTCTCATCCATCAGCGCGATGGCCGACGTGTAAAAAGGCTATAGACTTTGTGCTTTCAGCCGTAGCCGATTCATCACCACGTTAAACACCAACACGATCAGGAACACCACCACCATGAGGGCCGAACCGTATCCGGCTTTGAAGAAGTTGAAGGCAACATTGTAGGAATAGAGATACAGCGTCTCCGATGCGATGCCCGGTCCACCCTGGGTGACGGTGTAGATGATATCGAACTCCTTGAGGTTGTCCAGAGACCGCAGCATCAATGCCGCAACCAACACCGGCCGGATCATGGGCAAGGTGATGTACCAGAAGATCTGCAGCGCGCTGGCCCCATCAACACGTGCGGCCTCATAGGGCTCGTGGGGCAGGGACTTGAGCCCAGCCAGCACGATGAGGGTGATCATGGGCGTCCACTTCCACACGTCCACCATCACCAGGGCCGGGATCACTGTCTTCGGACCGCTGACCCAGAGGCTTGCGGGAAGACCGACGCTTTGCAGCAGGTAGTTCAAAACCCCGATTTCGGGGTTGAGCATGATCCGCCAGATGAGCGCGACAGCGACTGGGGTCGCCGCGAACGGGAGGATGTAGATGGCCTGAACGACCTCGCTTCCCTTGAATTCGCGGTTGAAATAGACCGCGATGAGAAGGCCCAGGGCCATCTCGAGGGAGAGGCTCAGGCCGCTGAAATAGACCATTACCTTCACGCCGTTTCGAACGCGTTCATCCGAGAGGAGTTCGATGAAGTTGCCAACGCCGATAAACCGCGGGTGTCCCAGCCCGATGGTCCACTTGGTGAAGGCAATATAGAGATTAAACACGATGGGAATGATCACGATGAGAAACAGGGTGACGACTGCCGGCGCAGGGTAGGCAAAATCCTGGCGCCGATCGATGAGACGGATGAGTGCTCGGAAGGCGGTTTTCAAGACGGTGGTTTCTGTACGGATCGTTCAGGGCCGGACCTGTCCGCGAACCGAACGCGAACAGGTCCCGGCCGTTTAGAGGTTATCGCTCCATCTTCTTGTCCATCAGCTCAGCGGCTTTTTTCGCTGAGGCAGCCACATCCTTGCCTTCGATGGCGTCCACGATGACCTGACCGACGATATCCCGGATCTCGGGGACGTTGATCACGGGTGGGTTCCACTGGGGCTGCCCGAGCTCAAAGGACTTCATGGTAGCGGCCGTCCAGTCCGGGTGATCGTCCTTGGATTTATACTCCTTGGAGTTCCACGCTAAGGCCCGTCCGGCCGGCACGCCAGACAGGAGCGCGTCCAGACAGTTCTTCTTGTTGGTGGCCCACTCGATGAACAGCCACGCTGCCTTCTGTCGCTCCGGTGGGCTGTTGCGGTTGATGGAAAGGCTCCAGTTGGAAACATGAGGCATTCTGCCCGCCGGTCCGGCCGGAATCACGGCATAGCCGACCTTGCCGGCCACCTTAGATTCCTTAGGGTTCTCATACAGGGACTTGAACACGTTGGCGTCATAGATCATGGCGGCCTTGCCTTCCATGAAGATCGAGGTACTCTCCGCCCAGTGGAGCATGGTGCCCCCCTGGGGACCATAGTTTCTCAGCAGGTCGCCGTAGAACTTGAAGGCGGCGATGTCCTGGGCCGAAGCGAGGTTCGACTCGCCCTGAGCGTTCGTCCATGAACCACCGAAGGAGTACAGGAAGTCGACCCACTGGGAGGTCGCCGCGGCCCCTTTCCCTCGCAGGGTGATACCAACCATCTTCTTACCATCGACTTCCTTGCCATAGAAAGACTTCGCCACCTGTTCGAACTCCTGCATGCTCTCGGGGATCTTGACCTTAAACTGGCCGAACAGATCTTTGCGATAGGACAAAAGTGATGTTTCGGCGTTGATCACGACGCCGATCTGCTTGCCTTCGACCGTCGAGGCCTTGGTAAAGCTCGCAAAGAAGTCCTTCGCGTCCCAATCAGCCGCGGTCAGTTTAGGGTCGGTGATGTAGACTCCCAGCGGCTGTAACCATCCCGCTTTCCAGAAATACAGATCGTCCTGGCCCGGCATGATCATGTAGCCGTCCAACTTGCCGCCGGCATTGAGCTCGACCGTCCGTTTGTTGCGGTATTGATCCTCTGGAAAGACCTCCATGACGACCTTGATGCCGGTCAGCTTCTCGAATTCGGGAACCTTGGGTTCGATGAACGTCGTGAAAGGGTGCTTGTTCATCAGGAAACGGATCTCGGTGCCCTGGAACTGTTTCCAGTTGACCTGAGCAAAGGCGGTCGTAGACACCATCCCAGCACACAGCAGGGCTACCAACACGATACATACAACTCTTCTTCTCATATTATGCCTCCTCCTTAAGTGGTTGTGGATTGTATTGGCAGACCCATGGTCTGCCGAACGGAACGCCTGTATTCCTGATATTCCTCTTTCCCATAAGATGTCTAAATAGAATAAGAAGAAAATCCCCCATCGACTGGCACCACCACGCCGGTCACGAAGCTCGAAGCATCTGAAAGCAGCCAGACGAGGGTTCCGATCAGATCCTCCGGCTGGCCAAACCGGCCCATGGGAGTATGGGCGATCACCTTTTGGCCGCGGGGCAAGAGCTCGCCCGTCTTCTGATTGACAAGCAAGAACTTGTTCTGCTCGGTTATAAAAAAACCCGGTGCCAGGGCGTTAACGCGGACCCCTGTGCGCGAAAAATGGACCGCCAGCCATTGTGTGAAGTTGCTGACCGCTGCTTTGGCTGCCGAATAGGCTGCCACTTTTGTGAGCGGTGTGAAGGCGCTCATGGAAGAGATGTTGACGATGGATCCTTTGCTCTTCTCGACCATCCCTCTGGAAAAGGCCTGGGTCACAAGAAACGTGCCCATGAAATTCAGGTCAAACACCTGGCGGAACCCCACCGGATCCAGCTTGAAAAACGACTGGCCCTCCGGACCGGACGATCCGGCGTCGCCGTGGAATTCTTCAGACGTGCTGGCCCGGGGGTTGTTTCCGCCGGCGCCGTTGATCAGAAAATCGGGGGGGCCCCATAAGCTGCTAACTGCCTCGTAGCACTCCCGGACCTGTGCAGCATCGAGCACGTCGCACCGCAACGCTTTGGCCGTCCCTCCGGACTGGATGACTCTCACCGACCGAGCCTCGGCTTTTTCCAGCTCGATATCCAGCACAGCCACCTTCACGCTCATTGAACCCAGAGCTTCAGCCATGGCGCCACACAACTCACCTCCACCGCCGGTGATGGCAGCAACTTTTCCGCTTAGATCAAAGCGCTTCAAGATGTCGCTTTTCATTTGTTTAGAGTTACGAATTTAGTGCTCAGGCGTAGATTCTTACATGTTTAAGTCTGAGAATTTATCTCTAACATTCTCAATATAAATTGCCTAAAAACTTCCCCTCCCCAACGCGGGAGGGGATGAAGGGGAGGAGGGACCAAATCTGGATCAGATCGTCTTTGTCCACCCCCACCTTCATCCTCCCCCGTCGAGGGGGAGGAGATCCAATGGGAAAATTTCAAATATTTTTGGTTAGCATTTACACAGGTGTAATCGATCACAACCCGCCCCGCTCGTCCACAAAGACCATCACTTCTTCCCAGAAGGGCATGGAAATGGAGCACCCGTGCCGGCTCACCACCATAGCCCCGCAGGCGTTGCCCAGCCGGCAGGCCTTCCAGAACTCCCACCCCTTCACATACCCATACAGGAACCCTGCGCCGAACGCATCGCCGGCACCGAGGATATTCTGAACCGTCACGGGAAACCCAGGCACGTCCTCCGCGGCGCCTTCACGCTGATGAATCCGGCAACCCTGCTTGCCGCGCTTCTCGACCACTACTCGAGGGCCCTGTTCCATAAGGGCGCAGGCATGCTCAGCCGCATTCCCCACTACTCTGGCATCGGTCACCTGGGAATCAGTCAGTCGAACAGCGCGCGGGTCGGTCAGCATGCCGGCGTTAATCTCATCCTCGGTGCCCATGACGATATCCACGCAATGGAGGGCGGAACGGACTGCAGTGCCAAAAGCACGAGGATCATGCCACTGATCCGGCCGGAAGTCGAGGTCGAGGACAACGGATGTGCCCGCCTTTTTGGCGAGCTCCGCTGCAAAAAGGGTGGCACTCCGGCTTGGCTCTTTGCTCAGATTGGTGCCGGCGAACTGGAACACGCAGCTTTCACCGATAGGAGCTGCCAGCACATCATCGATCTCCAGGGCAATATCGGCACAGTTCTCCCGGTAAAAGACAAGTGGGAACTTGTCAGGGGGCTCGATGCCCAGGACGGCAACGCTGGTGTGCCGGCCCGGTTTTCTGGGGCTGAAGCGGACATTCACACCTTCTTCAGTCAGAAAATGGACAACGAAGTCGCCGACGGGGTCCTCCCCGAAAGCGGTCAATAGCGCGGACTTCAGTCCAAGCCTGCGGCACCCAACGCTCATGTTGGTGGGGGACCCACCCACATAGGCGGCAAAGCTTTTGATATGGACAAACTCGCCCCCCACGTCGTTGCTGTAAAGGTCCATGCAGGATCGGCCCATATGAAATGTATCGTATGTGCGCTGGGCCTGCGAGGGATCTTGGGGCTTCATTCTATGATTTCCTGTTATATGACTTTTGCAAATCAATGGTAGCAAAATAGTAGCAAAAAATAAAAATCGAGATTTACGGATCGCATAGCATATTAAAGCAATTGGCGCCCCTGGCGTGACTCGAACACGCGGCACACGGATTAGGAATCCGTTTTTGATACTTTCCTATTAATTCCCATAATTTCACATTAGACTAACTTTTCTCTTGACTTTCAATAATTTAACCCTTATAATCTTTCCTATAGCTTCCCATTAATTCATCTTACGTCATAGGCTTTTTGGGGGACAGATGGGGGATAAAAAGAAACGGCTAAATAATCCGTGTGCTCCATCTATCCGGGAGACAGCCCGGGAGACAACCTTAGAGACACTATATAAGAGGGGGTGAGGTTATGTCAAGATGGTATCAGACAGAGTTCGAAGGGGTGAGGTATAGAGAACACCCAATAAGAAAACATGGTGCTATCCGGGATCGTTATTTTAGCATCCGATACAGGGTTGACGGTAAACGGGTTGAAGAGGGGCTTGGATGGGCCAGCAAGGGGATGACGGCCAAGAATGCGGTGCTTCAACTTGCAGAGCTTCAAGAGGCATATAGAAAAGGGACAGGCGAACCTGTAACCCTTCGCGAGAAGCGGGAAGTTGCCAGGGTTGACAGAGAAAGGCAAGAAAAGGAAGGTGTGACCTTTGGGGACTATTTCAAAGATACCTTCATTCCGCAGGCCATAATAGCAAAGCCAAGGGAAACGAAACAGAAGGAATCACATTACGACCTTTGGCTTAAAGGTGTGATAGGTACCCTACCCTTCTCGGAGATCGGCGTCCTGGAGCTGGAGAAGATCAGGACTAATCTCTTGACGGCGGGAAGGACCGCACAAACCGTTCAATATGTCTTCTCTACCATTCGCCGAATATGGAATGATGCCAAGGCAAAAGGGATCATTGCGGAGGACTGCCCGACCAAGAAGATCAAGCTGGATCGTTTCGACAATAAGAGGGTTCGTTACTTTAGCCATGCGGAGGCTGACCTGTTCTTAAAAGAATTGAAGAAGAAGAATGACTCCCTTTGGCAGATGGCTATGATCTCCCTTCATTGTGGTCTCCGATTCGGTGAGATTGCGGGCTTGAAGTGGGGGGACATAGACGTGGGAAGGAAAATCATCGGCATACGACACAGCAAGGGCGGATTCTCGCGACACGGTAGGATGACAGAAGAAGTGCGACAAATCTTCTGCGCTATGGAACAGGGCAAGAGAGAGGATCTTGTATTCACCGACTCCAACGGGAACAGGATGAAACGACCCTCCAAGATCTTCACAGCGATGATCGATGGGCTTCGGCTGAATGAGGGTGTCACCGATACCCGACAGAAGTTGACATTTCATTCCCTTCGGCATACATACGCCAGCTGGTTGGTTGACCGGGGGGTTGGCTTATATGACGTTCAGAAACTTCTCGGACATAGGAGCAGCGTGTTGACGGAAAGATACTCCCACTTATCGGATTCAAGGCTGACTGAGGACGTTAAAGAGCTTGAAAAAGGAATCAGACAAGCCAGGAGAGCAAGCAAGGTTGTTGCTATTAGAGGGAATCGTTAACATGGAGCGAAATCATGGAGAAAAGGATTAGATTCAAGCCAAAAGATGCAGAGCTTTGGAAGAGGATAAAGGCGGTCTATCCGGACAAGTCGGCGGAATACAAGAAAGAGGTATACGACTTCCTTTGTTCTGAGGCGAAAATTGCAAGATTGAAAGACCATGTTGCTATCTTGGAGAAAACAGAGACAATCCTTTATCCTTGGGCGATGTACGGCAAGGACTTGAAGAAACGCGCTAAAGAAAACTCCTCAAAGGGCGGCGGTCGACCAAAGGGGCGGGAAATATATGTTCTTGCCTGTCGTCAAATCATTACCGAATATGAAATTAAAACTCCATTGGAATGTTGGAAGGTCTTCGCAAAAAAATACAATAACCCAATTGATACCCTAAAAATCAAAAAGGGATCGGATTTTTGTGAAGTCTATTTTGAAGAGGGTGATTATGACAAGAACGAACCCGACCTATTGATGTACTTTCCTAATGGTAAATTGAAGAATGCAAAGGGAATTAAATATATTTCCTTCAAGAAGCACTTTTTTGAAGCTAAAAAAATGAGTAGCAATAAGTAACTTGCTACCACTTCCTATGTGATAAAACAACCTCCATAAGTAAAATTCTTTTGGAGGTTTTTTTATGATCAAAGTAACCCTTCGAAGTTTAGCTGAAAAGTGGCCATCAGACATCGTTGCGCGGACGGAAGTCAAGGCCTTCACCGGCGGTACAATTTCTGAGAAGTACATGGCAAATCTTGACTGCCAGGGAGCCGGACCCGAGGGACGGTTCAAGGTCGGAAGAAAGGTCGCCTACCCGGTCGCTTCGCTTATTAAATGGCTGGAGAATCGTTCGCAGGTCGTGGAATAAGAATGAAAATCGAAATTCTATCACTCCGCTTAATTTCACCGAAAGAGAGTGGACTCCGTGGCTTTGCAGATATACGGATCGATTCTGTCACAGTTAGGGACTTTCGCATTTTCCAGCGTAATGGCAAACCGTACATTCAAGTGCCACACACCACTTTTAAAAAAGACGGAGTACTTCAATTCCATCCAATAATTGACCTTCCTGAAGAGTTGAGGGTGCAGATTGATGCTGCAATCCTCACAACATACTTCAAGGAGAAAGAGAGACAGTATGAGCAACGATCAGAATAACCTTTCCCTCCATCCTACCCACTTAGCTGACCTCAGAAAATCCGGCCTCTCAAACGAAACCATCCAGCAAGCTGCTATCTACTCAGTCACACCGGTGGACATTAACAAAAAATTGGGTTTCAATGATCCGCGAATCGAATCCGTGATGGCTTTCCCTTATCCGGGTTGTGATGGATTCGAACGATTCAAGCTCTTCCCTTCCCAGGACGGGAAAAAGTACATTCAGCGGAAAGGCACATCAAACCACCTATATATCCCTTGTGCTGTAACGTCCATCATTAAAGACGCGTCAATTCCCCTCTACATCACCGAAGGCGAGAAGAAGGCGCTGAAGGCTTCCCAGGACGGTCTTTACAGTGTTGCAATAGGAGGTCTTTGGTCATGGAGTGACGGCAGCGAGGAGAAGAACTTGGTTTCCGACTTTGCATTGATCGAGTGGCAAGGGCGGACGGTCTACATAGTCCCCGATAATGATTGGGAACAACCCGATCACCACGGAGAAAGGAAAAATTTACGGCAGGCAGCCTATGAACTCGGGTATCGTCTTATCGACCGGGACGCGAAGGTCCGCGTTGTTGAGTTACCAGAGGAACCCGAGAAAATTGGATTCGATGATTTCCTTTGTCAGCACAGCGTTGAAGAGTTTATGGCACTACCGAAAAGAGAGATCCGAAAGCAGAGTATTGAAGAGATGATCCAGGCGGCATCTCTTGAAATATTGCCGGAGATCCTTAAACGGCTGGCCGTACTTCCCGAGACGGAAAGGGCCGTCTACATTAACAGCCTTGGTAAGAAACTAAATATTGCAAAGCGGGCTATTCAGAAGGATATTGAAACCCTCTTCCGAAAAAAAGAGGATACCCCGGACATCGACCGTTTACTTGAATCTGGAGCTAATCCTCAATCCCAATATTCAGCACAAAATTTTATCGATGGTGTCCTGTCATTCGGCGCGATCCTGGGGAAGGAAAGAATTCTTGTACGATCCGATGGGGGGATCATTCTTGCTGATGGGAGCGATGGGGATTCCTTCCGGTTCAAGAGATCGAGCTTGACGGCGGAAGGAATTAAACGATTCCGAGCCGGTGAGGACGTGGATGGCAGGGATCTGCTCAATCGCATCCGGGCCTTATTCACCGATCATGTCATTTTCAGGGACGAGCGAACCTCAGCCTTGTTGGGGACCTGGATTATTGGAACCTATTTGTTCAAGGTGTTTCGGTTCTATGGTTACTTGTGGGTTAATTCTCCCGTCAAGAGATGCGCCAAATCTCTTGTGTTGGAAATTCTTGCCCTTCTCTGTTTCAACAGCACTTCGCGCCTTGTAGACCCTTCTTCCTCTTTTCTATTCCGGGAAGTAGATCGTAACGATGGAACCTTGATACTGGACGAAATCGAGTCATTGGGAGGCGCGGATAAAGATCAGAAGTCCGAGTTAATTTCTCTTCTTAATGCTGGCTTCCAACGAGGTTCACAGGCACCACGGATGGAATCAAAGAACCGGGAATTCGTCGTCGCTTATTTTAATGCCTACTCTCCTAAAGCGATGGCAGGAATAAAGAGCATTATAGACACGCTGGAGGATCGATCATTCAAGATACCCATGGCGCGAAAGACGAAGTCAGAGGTTGTCAAACGATTCAACCTCCGGGCTCTTGATTCTACTATAGAGAAGATCCGGGAGGACTGTTTCATTTGGGCGTTGCGATATGCTGGGGACATGGCGGAGGTCTACGAGCAGGATTCAGAATTTCCGGGGATCCAATCGCTTGACGATAGGCTAAAGGATATTTTGGAACCTCTGCTCTCCATCGGGTCTGTGATCGATATGCAATCGAATGATGCCACCATGTCGACCGTCAAGAACCTCATCCACCTTGCTTGCGACATGGGAAGAGGGAGGGACGAACAAGAGGCCTTGTCTGGGTCTATCCCTGCTGTTGTGAATCTCCTGAAAGATATGGTCAATGGGATAGGTGAACGGTTTGTATCAGTAGATGATCTATTCTCCCGATTCCAGGGAGACGAGGATCTTTCCTTCATTCAATCGAAGAGGGGACTGGCCTTCTTTTTGGCAAAACTGAATCTAAGCCGTATCCGTAAGAAGGATGGACGAACGGTTATTCGGGGATACCAAATCCGCCGGACGTGGCTTGAAGACTTAGAGAAAAGATATGCGTAAATTTCCTATACCTACCCCTATGTATAGAAAACAAGTGTCACAAGTGTCATTGCTTAATAACATCGGGATATTACGCCATTTTCCAAGTGTTCACCAAATGTTAAAAGTGAACACTTATTTTTCATCGTATCTTATTGAAATTATTAATAGGTGAACGCTATTGACACTTAATTCCCTATAGAAAGGGGACATATAGAAATAAATGGGAGAACTGGCAAGGAAGGCACTCAAAGCAATCCAGGAACAAGGTGGCCGGGTGGTGAACATGGACCTTATCGAACGTACCCTCCAGGAGATCGGGGAAACGTACCGATCGGGTCTTATCAGTTGGATCAAAGAGGATCGGTCCCGATGGCGACGGCTGCTGGACATAGAGAATGAAATTAACAGGGCGAGTCTCCAGGGGGATCAGGTAGGATTGACGGCGGCACTGTCCGAGTACCAGGACTTCTTCCGGGAGATGGTGACGGCATACGAAATGAGTAACACACTTCCCTTGTTTGCGGGCAGAGCAAATGGGGAGATACCAACATGATGAAGTATGAGGAAGGAATGGCGATGCGAGTATGACACGAGAGAAAAAGTGCAATGATATCAATAGGATGGAAGGGAGGCTTCTATCATATGGAGATCATTAAGGAAAACCGTCTGGCCAACAATCCGCACATGCCGACGTTCCCGGTTGAAGTCGCTGAGGATTCCCGATGAAACATGACAACCATATTCCCAAATATCTGAAAAAACGAGGAAGGGCCTTTTACAAAAAAGTAAGAGAAGAGTTTGTTATCGACAAGGTGCACGACAAGGAGCGTCTTGCACTCGCAGCGGGGGAACTTGACACGCAGGACGCGGCGCAGGAGGCCATAGAGGAGCATGGCCATTATATTACGAACCGTTATGGCAACGTGATTGAGAACCCCGCCGTGAAGACGATGAGGGACAGCCGGACCCTCTTTGTCAGAATTGTCCGGGAGCTGGGTCTTGACCTGGTGACGGCGGAAGAGGCCAGGCCACCCGGGAAATATATCCGATAGGCCGCAAAGGGAGACATTGATGCCAAGGAAACCAGCCCAACTGAAAAAACAGCAGCGAAGAATCCCGGAAAACATTTGGATGTTTCTGAACGATGAGATCCGCTCTTGTGATGACTTTGAACTTTTACTGTTATCGCAAGAGGACAGCGAGATTAAGAAACTTTGGGATGTCTCAAGAGAGGAAATTCTCTCGGATTGGATCAGGGCAAAACCGGGGACGAGGCCGCTCTTATGGTGGAGACTCGATTCACCCGGAAACCGGGAAAGGATCGGCGGCAATGGTAGATTGCTTTCGGAGAAGTACTCGGCCATTTTGCAATACTGGGAAAAGGGCATTTTTACGGGATGGGATTGGATCGACGAGACCGATCCGCCGACATTCGAGAGTGAAGCAGCTTACCTCGATCGTCATGGACTTTTGACCGCTGCAGAAAAGAAGTTTATCGAAAAACATCCTGAATTGATGAAACCGGAGAAAGTCATTTTCGGCGAAGATGAAAACGGGTTGGGTTGCCCGAAGAGTCGCAAAAATAAAAAAGGAGGCAAAGTTAATGAAGGCACAAGAGAGAATGGAACTGGAGAAAATGGAGGACCTTCGAAAAATAATTGAGGCGAGTCCATTGACGCAAAAAATTAAAGATGAAAAGGCCGCTGAGGTCCTGGCAAAGCGCAAGGAAGCCGCCGGGAAGATCGAGGTCTTGAAGAAGGAACGGGAAGAAGTCATCCCGCGCCTTCGGGCTGACATTGAAGCGAAAGAGGGCGCATGTCTGAAGGCGAAGGCTGCCTTGGACGCCGTCTTGAGTGAACTGCGAACGGCAAAGGGGGAGCTTTCGAGTGAAGGCTATCAGCGAGACAATGAAATTTGTCAGTATGAAGCGGTGCTATATGAAACCGCCGATCCGCTGATTGATGAAGGGATCCAATTTTTCCGGGATAAACTTGACGATCTTCGGAAGCCGGGGCGGATTTCATCGCGCGGTATGACTGTCGAGAACAATTTAATTGCCGATACCAAAACCTTAACGACTGAGACCAACAAGAACGCTGTCCTGGGGGCGCTGGCATACTGTCAAGCTGCGATCAAGTTACTTGAAGCGCTGAAGCTGTCGCCGGAATTCCATATTGAAGAAATACAGAGATTAAAGGACCGAATCCCCTCTATTGACGAATATCAGGAAGTCAGCGAAAAAAAGCCGTTTTGGCCGAGGGACATAAATCCGAGGGATCTTCTGAAATCGGATAGTCAAATGACTTGGGAGCTGTCGAAGCTAAACGAAAAATTTCAGAAGTGGTTGAGAAAGTGAGTGCATGGTCAAGATAACCTCCTTCTTTCTGCCTGCCGGCCCCCGGCCTCTGTCGCTGGGATACCCCACCCGGCAACTTTTTTACAAGAAGAGAGAGATTGATAGAGACGCCACGAGAGGATTTAGGAAATGGGAAAAGCAAGCAGACGGAAAGCAATGAGACATCCCAGGAAGATTCGCCAACGCTCTGATGCTGAGATAGGGCAAGTCCTTATTGCGTATAAAAATATTTACCGGGACAATCCATTCCTGGCAAATATGATGTTATTGGTGAACGAAATCAGCGAATTCGTTCCCATTGATTTTAATGATATGGAGAAGGTGAAGGTTTTTATCGAAAACAATCAACATCGTTTGACCGAGCTATTTGTTCGAAGATTTAAGAGTGTGGACGAGTATGCAATTCCGGAGTCGCTTTATCCGGCGGGCAAATGTAATGAGAGACTTCTATCTTGAGGGGAATTATGAGATGAGCGAGGGATGATATGGCACGGATGATCAATTGGAATACTGCAGCATTTCAAGTCGAATGTATCAACGTTGGCATGGACCGACTCGAGGAAGGCGCAAAACTTATCCGAGACGACGCCAAGCGGATCTTGCAAAGCAAAATCAAAGGGCCTCCTGTTACTCGCCATGGACAAAAAGAGGTTTGGATGGAGCGTGATCCTGGGGCACTTGTGGCGACGATTCGAGTTGTCAGAAAGAAGGGAGATCCTACACGCAACGTGCGTATATATGCAGGAAATTATAAAACATGGTGGGCTTTACAAACAGAATATGGGCGGGGCGGATGGAAGGGTGGAGCAAAACCATTTCTTCGTCCAGCCATGGCCAAGGCACCATCAACAATTAAAGGTGTCCTTGAAGGTGGACACGGGGAGACAAGATAATGGCACAAGGAAAACCAGTAGGTACATGTTTCGCGGAGATTGATTTGGATTCAACTAAGCTGGAACAGGCTCTAAAGAGAACACACGATACCCTTATATCAGGGTCTATCAAGGTTGAGGATGCATATAAAAGTCTTGGAATAAAATCTGACCAAGTTTACAACATGATGCGGGCCAATGCCACAGCTGCCGTTGATTTCATCAAAAACAAGACTCTATCTTCAAACGAAGAAATAGCCCGCGCACAGAAAGCCGCTGCTGATAAGATTAAGTCTATCAACGATCAGCAATACGGCGCACAGACTTCCCTCATCGATTCCCTTAAACAGAATTGGATGGCCCTTTCGGCGACTGCTGTTGGAGCATATATGCTTATTTCAAGGGCATTCTCTGAAGGTAGAGGTATTGCTTCCGCAGCAATGGAGATCGGAAAGATGGCCCAGATCTCCGGCCTTTCTACCGATGCATTTCAAAAGTTTGCCTATGCAGCCAAGATGAGTGATGTTGAAAGTGAATCCCTTGCAGTTGGTATGAAGCGCCTGGCAAAAAACATGGAGGAGAGTTCGCAGGGAACAGGTGACGCAGCAAAGTGGTTTTCTGTAATGGGGATTAGCGTTAAGGATCTTGCAACTGGCGGATTGAAACCTCTTGATCAAATGATGGGGGAGTTGGCTGATAAATTTAGTGGATGGGAGGACGGAACCCGGAAGATTGCTATTGCTACGGCCCTATTCGGAAGATCCGGGGAGGCCTTGATTCCAATGCTAAATAAGGGGAAATCCGGCCTTAGTGAATTCTACACGGAGGCCGAACGACTCGGTATCGTTCTGTCTCCGGATATCGTGAGGAAGGGTCAAGAAGCTGAAGATTCTTTCAAACGATTTGAAGCGCAATTGAAGAGCTTTAAACTTTCCCTCTCTCCTGTTGTGTCGGAGTTTGCAAAGTACCTCGGGATTCTTACGGATGTTATCGCCAAAGGGAAAGAGTTGGCATTTCCACCTACTCCGAAAGGCCCAGCATACACATTGACGGGCCAGGAGAAGAACCTTTTTTCTTTATGGGGGGTTGACGTAACCAGAGGAACGGGAGTAAAACGCACTCCCGAATTATGGGAAATATTTGGCGGCGAAAGTACCCTTCAGAAAGCGAAAGCAGGTCTCCCTCCGGAACTTCCTAAAGAGTATCCCATAACGAAGATGTCAGATGATCTCTGGAAATCGTTCAAAGAGGGTGAGGGGATCATCAAGATTATCCAGGGCGACGTAGTAGAGATGATCCCGGTCGTAAAAAATTATGAGTCTTGGTGGGACAAGACAAACGCAGATCTTGAAAAACTCCAATTGCAATTGAAGATGGTTAGCCAGGAAGGTGCGAAATGGGGAGCAGAAGAACCATTGGGCTTGAAACCTGGCGAGATGATGCTTGAGGGAACAGTATATGATGTCAAATTCTGGGAGCGAATCACGAGAGAGATTGCAGACCTCCAACTTCAACAGAAGATGACAACCATGCCAGGCACCACTGGTTGGGGAGCGGAAGAGCCAATCGGTCTGAAACCCGGTGAGATGATGATGGGAGGGACAAAATACATAACTGCGGATTATGTAAAGGAAATGGAGAGAACAGGGAGACTTTGGGATCACGTTGCGCAGGAGATGGGAAATACCTTTGTCAATGATTTTCAGAATGTCATTGAGGGGGGATTTAAGAACCTGGGAGAATGCGCACAGAAGTTTGGGCTGGATGTTATGAAAATCTTCGAGAAATTGATGATGAATGCTCTGATATTTGGGGATATTCTCGGAGAAAAAGGAGTTGGCGGCTATGGGGGTCTCATTGGATGGCTTGGAGGGCTTTTTAAGACTGGTGGGGGTGGAGGTGGCACAAGTGCAGTGTTCAATGATCTATTCAATGTTAGAGGATATCAATCCGGCGGCTATATCGATCGCCCACAGTTGGCAATGCTCCATCGCGGTGAATATGTGATCCCCGAATCCAAGATGGGCAAGGGCAACGGTCAGCCAATCATTTATAACGACTACTCCACCAAGATCAACCGGGTTGATACGAACGATGCAGATTCGTTTGAGCAGAAATTTGGTCCATCCGTCCTGAAAGTGGTTCACAAGAATAAACGGCTGAAAGGAATTATGAGTCAGTGAAAATCAATAGCCTGTTGTGCGCCATTGGCGAGGGGGGGGGATTAAAGGTCTCTGTTAATGGTAAGACCAGGGGGGAGTCAGAAAGAGGGTTTTAAGGGCATCCTGGAGGGGTTTTACGATACTGTGGGCAGAAAAAAGGCTGAAAAGCAATGTCCTCAGCCAATGGGGTAAAGGGGGAAGGTCTGACCGAGAACACCACAATCCAGCCTCACAAAGGAGGCCCTCATGAAGAGGCTCTCTAATTATGATCCATGGCCTCAATGGTGTCAAGCAAGGAGGAATCCATGAAGGATTATTTTACCGTCAATGAGCTGGCAGAGGAATTTCGGGTCAACCCAAAGACGATCTACCGGCGATTATGGGCTAAGGGGATACCGGCTTACAAGATCGGAAGAAGGTGGAGGATCGTGAAGAAAGATATCAAGTGGCTGAGGCAATAGATTTTGTATTTAATTTTTTTTAACATCCAAGGAGGATAAAATGATCCCAAAAGAGAACTGGCCTGAAGCGCCATATTTTCTAAAAAATGAAGATAAAGAATTCATCATTTCTAACGTCCTACCCCTTTTCCACAAATGGGAATACGGTAGGGCTTATTATGGTCTTAAATTTGCACAAGACTTTATTCAGCGATTTGGGATTATTCAGTTAAGTCACTTAAACGAGCCGTAACTTCTTTATAGATAGTGACCATTTCTTCACCATAATCCGTTTTCATGGCTGAATTCAGGGTGGCAAAAACCAACCTTCTCAATTCTTGTGCTAAAACCAAATTAGATGCAACAATGGCCTTCGCATCGTCTGATAATGGCATAATTTTTCTCCTTTCCGAGAGCATTATCACTTTCCATTTAACGCTGAATGTATCAAAAAACTGAATGAGACACAATAAATTTTTTTGTAAATCAATGTCCAATCAAGTCCAAACTGCAATTCAGACAGTAGGGAATTCCAACCAGGCGGATTCCTCCGGCCCCACGTGACCCCGCTATAAATCGCTATTTGGGGGGGCTAGGAGATTTGCCTCCGTTTCCCTTGAAAGAAATTTTTGGGGAGCTTCACTTTTTTCTTGACTTTTGTTTTAAAATCTGTATGTTATTAATATATGGGCATACAGAGTAAAATAGACCGAGAGAAGTTGAGTCGACTTCGACAGTCCCTTCTTCACCTGACCGACGCGATCAAGGGACTTGTCGAACCTTTTTTTTCTGACCGGCCAGTGATCAAAGGGACGGTCTATGAACTGAAGCGCCGATGTGGAAAGTCGGGGTGTAAATGCGCTCGTGGGGAGCTTCATGCGCGCATGGTGGTCAGTGCCAGCGAGGGAGGGAAGACGAGATTACAGGTGATCCCCCATGGATTTGTTGTTGAGGTTCAAGTGAAGGTAGGACGTTATCAGGAGCTTCGGCGGGTTCGGGCCCGACTGGGAGAGATTTATCGGAAGATGCTGCAGGTGATGGATCAGATGGAGGGGATGCGTCGGGAGGAATGGTCTTCATCGAGCAACAAGCGTCCGGGAAGGGTGAAGCGGGATGGACCTCGTGATTTTTGAGGAGAACAAGCCCTTCGTTTTGGAGGCGCTGGGGAATGGAGAGTTTGACTATATGGAAGCGGCCAGCGAAGTGTTCGAGGCCGATTTTTTCCGTTTCATCAAAGCCCGAGCGATACTCGATCAACTGGCAGAGAGTTATCCTACGCCGCGGAAGAAAGAGGATGTGCCCTTCTGGTTTTATGTAGCCAGCAATCTGTCCATGCGGCTTCACGGGGTGCACGCTTTTGATGCGTTTCCCCTGGTGGTTCGTTCTGGAGGGATGCTTCAGGCCTTTGGGCCCAAGGCGGGCCGCAAGGTGGTTCATCCTAAGACAGGGGAGACGACGATCTTCTGTGAGGGGTTTAACCAGAAGAATCACTACGACCGGGAGACCCCCTGTGATCCGGATTATTTGCGCAAGGTCGCCAAGGACACCGAAGGCCAAGCCTTGATGAGATGGTTTGGGCAGGATGGGGTTCGGGTGTTTCAGCGCCAACGTGCCTTTGATCCAGGAGGCCTTTTCATCGGGGATGCCTCCTACTTGTTTGTTCCGGACAACCCCCGCTATGAAGGCTCCGTGAAGCTTCTGTTTGACGAACACGATCATCCCGTTTCCGAGGGGCAATACCACAAGATGACCGATGGACAGAAGATCCGCTGCCAGTGGCGGCGGTGCTATAAGATGGTGACGTTGCTGCACACGAACCGGGCGTTGGACTTCTTCCTCTTTGTGGCGGTGAAGGTGGTTTCGGGCAAGGACCACGAATCTCCTGTGCTTTATGCTTTGGTGAAACGGTTTGTGGAGACGGTGGGTAAAGGGGTCATGAAGAGACTCATCCTGGATCGGGGTTTCTTGGATGGGAAGGCGATCTCCGTCTGCAAGAAGAAATACGACATTGATATTCTCATCCCGATTCGTCAAAACATGGATCTCTATGTCGATGCGATGGCTCTGTTCCAAGAGCCGGACGTTGCGTGGGTGGAGTGCAAACCGCCGAGAGAGGAGGTCAAGGAATCGATTCACCTCAGGCCCAAGGCCATCCGCAAACGAGAAAAAAAGCGGCAGGAGAAACTCCGTCAGTTAAAACAACAGCCGCCCCCACCGCCCGAAGAGGTCTTGATCAAAAAAGAGGCGGCTGCCATTGGCGAGTTTCGGAGTTGGTCCTCCTGCACCGTACCTCTCACCGTGGTGGCCAACCGGGAACACTATGCTGATGGTCATCAGGAGATCTGGTTCTTAATCGACACCAAAGAGGTGCGGGATCCAAGCCAGACCCAGCAGGAGTACCATCTGCGTCCCTCGACGGAAGAGCGGTATCGTCAGCTCAAGTGTTTTAGCGACTTGACCCATTTCACCTCTCGTGCCTTCTCCGTGGTCATCAATCAAGTCGTCTTTATTATGCTGGCCTATAATCTTCTTCAACTTTACCTGCTGAAGCGAGGACGCAAGGAGCTGAACCAAAAGACGCTCCCTCGTATCCGTCAACAGCTTCTGCCTTCCGATAACCACATCATTGTCTACTACCAGACCTACTACGGTCTATTCAGACCGTTCGAACTTATCGGATTTGTGGTGATGCTTCATGAGGAAGCACGCAAAAAGATCGCAGACAAATGCCGACGTATCGGTCGTGAGTTGAACGGACTGATGCAGAATCCTCGACCCCCATAGAGGTTTTACCTCTACCGCCAACAGTGATCACCGCTCAACGTTTACCTCGTAAAAGATAGAGGGAATAATCGCTCTGCCATCGTCGATTCTTCTCGTTGCCTCCATTAAAACTGTCTGCCGACTTTGAAACGCCCTTCCTAAAATCCCCAGCGTCGTGCCTTTGACTTGTTGACCCACCATTGAGAACCTTCTAACCCCAAACCGGCCTCCTTACACGAATGCGGACCTCTATAGTGTCTGAATTGCATAAGAAGGTTACTGCAATTCAGACAGTAGGGAATTCCAACCAGGCGGATTCCTCCGGCCCCACGTGACCCCGCTATAAATCGCTATTTGGGGGGGCTAGGAGATTTGCCTCCGTTTCCCTTGAAAGAAATTTTTGGGGAGCTTCACTTTTTTCTTGACTTTTGTTTTAAAATCTGTATGTTATTAATATATGGGCATACAGAGTAAAATAGACCGAGAGAAGTTGAGTCGACTTCGACAGTCCCTTCTTCACCTGACCGACGCGATCAAGGGACTTGTCGAACCTTTTTTTCTGACCGGCCAGTGATCAAAGGGACGGTCTATGAACTGAAGCGCCGATGTGGAAAGTCGGGGTGTAAATGCGCTCGTGGGGAGCTTCATGCGCGCATGGTGGTCAGTGCCAGCGAGGGAGGGAAGACGAGATTACAGGTGATCCCCCATGGATTTCTTGTTGAGGTTCAAGTGAAGGTAGGACGTTATCAGGAGCTTCGGCGGGTTCGGGCCCGACTGGGAGAGATTTATCGGAAGATGCTGCAGGTGATGGATCAGATGGAGGGGATGCGTCGGGAGGAATGGTCTTCATCGAGCAACAAGCGTCCGGGAAGGGTGAAGCGGGATGGACCTCGTGATTTTTGAGGAGAACAAGCCCTTCGTTTTGGAGGCGCTGGGGAATGGAGAGTTTGACTATATGGAAGCGGCCAGCGAAGTGTTCGAGGCCGATTTTTTCCGTTTCATCAAAGCCCGAGCGATACTCGATCAACTGGCAGAGAGTTATCCTACGCCGCGGAAGAAAGAGGATGTGCCCTTCTGGTTTTATGTAGCCAGCAATCTGTCCATGCGGCTTCACGGGGTGCACGCTTTTGATGCGTTTCCCCTGGTGGTTCGTTCTGGAGGGATGCTTCAGGCCTTTGGGCCCAAGGCGGGCCGCAAGGTGGTTCATCCTAAGACAGGGGAGACGACGATCTTCTGTGAGGGGTTTAACCAGAAGAATCACTACGACCGGGAGACCCCCTGTGATCCGGATTATTTGCGCAAGGTCGCCAAGGACACCGAAGGCCAAGCCTTGATGAGATGGTTTGGGCAGGATGGGGTTCGGGTGTTTCAGCGCCAACGTGCCTTTGATCCAGGAGGCCTTTTCATCGGGGATGCCTCCTACTTGTTTGTTCCGGACAACCCCCGCTATGAAGGCTCCGTGAAGCTTCTGTTTGACGAACACGATCATCCCGTTTCCGAGGGGCAATACCACAAGATGACCGATGGACAGAAGATCCGCTGCCAGTGGCGGCGGTGCTATAAGATGGTGACGTTGCTGCACACGAACCGGGCGTTGGACTTCTTCCTCTTTGTGGCGGTGAAGGTGGTTTCGGGCAAGGACCACGAATCTCCTGTGCTTTATGCTTTGGTGAAACGGTTTGTGGAGACGGTGGGTAAAGGGGTCATGAAGAGACTCATCCTGGATCGGGGTTTCTTGGATGGGAAGGCGATCTCCGTCTGCAAGAAGAAATACGACATTGATATTCTCATCCCGATTCGTCAAAACATGGATCTCTATGTCGATGCGATGGCTCTGTTCCAAGAGCCGGACGTTGCGTGGGTGGAGTGCAAACCGCCGAGAGAGGAGGTCAAGGAATCGATTCACCTCAGGCCCAAGGCCATCCGCAAACGAGAAAAAAAGCGGCAGGAGAAACTCCGTCAGTTAAAACAACAACAGCCGCCCCCACCGCCCGAAGAGGTCTTGATCAAAAAAGAGGCGGCTGCCATTGGCGAGTTTCGGAGTTGGTCCTCCTGCACCGTACCTCTCACCGTGGTGGCCAACCGGGAACACTATGCCGATGGTCATCAGGAGATCTGGTTCTTAATCGACACCAAAGAGGTGCGGGATCCAAGCCAGACCCAGCAGGAGTACCATCTGCGTCCCTCGACGGAAGAGCGGTATCGTCAGCTCAAGTGTTTTAGCGACTTGACCCATTTCACCTCTCGTGCCTTCTCCGTGGTCATCAATCAAGTCGTCTTTATTATGCTGGCCTATAATCTTCTTCAACTTTACCTGCTGAAGCGAGGACGCAAGGAGCTGAACCAAAAGACGCTCCCTCGTATCCGTCAACAGCTTCTGCCTTCCGATAACCACATCATTGTCTACTACCAGACCTACTACGGTCTATTCAGACCGTTCGAACTTATCGGATTTGTGGTGATGCTTCATGAGGAAGCACGCAAAAAGATCGCAGACAAATGCCGACGTATCGGTCGTGAGTTGAACGGACTGATGCAGAATCCTCGACCCCCATAGAGGTTTTACCTCTACCGCCAACAGTGATCACCGCTCAACGTTTACCTCGTAAAAGATAGAGGGAATAATCGCTCTGCCATCGTCGATTCTTCTCGTTGCCTCCATTAAAACTGTCTGCCGACTTTGAAACGCCCTTCCTAAAATCCCCAGCGTCGTGCCTTTGACTTGTTGACCCACCATTGAGAACCTTCTAACCCCAAACCGGCCTCCTTACACGAATGCGGACCTCTATAGTGTCTGAATTGCATCAAGTCCAAAGAAAAAGCTTGACTTCTTTGAAGGATTGTGTATCATGGAGGTGTCTAAACCCTTCGAGCTGGTCCCGGCTGTCAGGGCGATTTCTATTTATCGGGATTGCCGAAAGACTCTTCCGGTTGTGAGGCCGGGAGCTACCTCGAAGGGGTAGAGACAAGTCTTTCGGCTTTTTGTTTGGAGACAGAATGAGAAAATTAACTCTTGTGTCAATTTTTGATTTGAATGAATCAGTGGAGAACAGTTACCTCTATGATCCACCCTCTGATTCTGAGATTGAGCAGCTTGCAGAATCAATCAAAACGAGGGGGTTGCTTGACCCAATCATCATAACAAAAGATAGATATATCATTTCTGGTCATAGAAGGATCGCAGCTTGCAGACTGTTGGAAAAGGAGTCGGTTCGATGTAAAGTGCTACCGATAACTTACTCGAAGAACAGAAAACGATTTATAAAGCTCTTGCGGGAAGCGAACCGGCAGCGAGTAAAAAAAGTCAGTGAGTTTATTCAAGAGGGAATAGTTGATACCTCAGACAAGGGTGCAAGTGAGAATCTTATTATTGAGAAGGTGCGGAGGAGCCTTGTCGATATTAAGTCTTTTGAGATAGAAGGCGAGAAGAAACGATTTCAGATTAAAGGCAACAGGCCTCTTTTGGATGTTGCAATTAAGGTGATTGATGAACTGCGCGACTACTGGCCTCTGTCAGATCGGCAGATCCATTACAAACTTCTCAATGATCCACCACTGAAAAATAAAAATAATCCTTCCTCTACATACAGAAATGATGCGGCTTCGTATCATCTCTTAACGAACATACTTACCAGAGGAAGGCTTTTCGGATTAATTCCTTGGGAAGCCATAGCTGATGAGACCCGTCCGTTTGTCCCCTGGAATGTGTACAACAATACCTCCCTCTTTATAGAGGAGCAACTTGATGGTTTTATGAAAAATTATCACCGTAACTTTTTACAATCACAACCGAACTGGATTGAGATAATGGCTGAAAAACTGACTCTTGAGTCAATTATTAGACCTGTAGCCATGAAATATCATATCCCTTATAGCATTGGTCGGGGATATAGTTCGATCAATCCAAGGCATGATTTGGCTGTCCGATTTACAGAGAATGACAAAGTAAAACTTATTACTCTTATTCTCTCCGACCTTGATCCTGATGGTGACGAAATAGCTCAATCTTTCGCAAGATCGATGAGAGATGACTTTGGTATATTGAGAATCTATCCTATCAAGGTGGCTCTCACTTGGGATCAGGTCAAGGCACTGAATTTGCCAGCAAGTCCAGACCGGAAGGCAAAGCCAAAGAGTAAGAATTTCAAGAAATATTTCCAGAAATATCAGAGTGACGATGTATGGGAACTGGAGGCATTGAGTCCACAGCAATTACAGAAAATGTTAGATGAAACGGTAAGGGGTGTTATCAATACCGATTTATTCAACCAAGAGATGCTAAACGAAAAGGGTGAACGTGTGGAATTGAATGAGTATAGAAGTAAGGTATTCAAGGCAATCCAGCCGGAAAGGAGGTAAAGGAAGTGAACGGGCAGCTTGAACTTGAGTTCTACAGGATGCCGGAATTAGATAACGTGAGGAAAGCGATTTCTCTCCTTGAGGAAGTCAAAGCCGAATTAAAAGAGGAGAAGGATCTCACCGTTCATGAATTATGGGAGATCCACAATCGTGCTAAAGAAATTGAAAATCATTCAAGGGAACTCAGATTAATAGCTGCCTGGAATCTCGGCCATGTTGAGAGAGAAAGGAGGTGAGAGAGATGGAAAGAAAATATGAGCATTGTCCAGATTGCAGAGTCAGAATGAAGAGAACGGGGAAGAAGGAACTTATTGTTTCTCCTACCATCGTTAGTGGAAAATTCTATGAGAGGGAGTACGAATGCCCTAATTGTGGGCGTGTATTGACTTACAATGAACTTAAAAACTTTATTTTCTAACTAACCAGCCATAGGTGAAAGGAGGAGAACATGAAAAAGAAAAATCCAAATATGAAAAGTCTCATTAAAAGGTTGAGTACGATTCGGAAGCGACGCGCTGACATTCTTGGGAAAATAAGGCGCGAAGAAGAGACCTTTTTGGAACAGGAAAAGGAAACCTTGGAAGCCATAAAGAAGGATAGATACAGCGCTATGGTTGAACCATCCAATGATTGGAGTAAAAAACGGATGGTGGATCTTCGGGCGAAAATTTCAAGGAACGAAACTCTTTCTAAAATACTAGGGAGCATTCCTCTTGAAGATGTCGCACTCGTGAAGATCCAAGACGAGAATATCCGGGATACGTTTTATAACTCTGGAAGGTACGAAAAAACGGATGCTTTCGCTGATCCACGGAGGTTTTTATCGGATCTGAATGCTTGGCGCATTGGAATCTCTTATTTATGTGGAGGCCCTAACAGTCGAGCAAGGGTCTTCTTCAGGAAGGGGGAAAACAATACAGATTACATTTGCGGGATTCTAATGAATAAGCCGTTTGGGAAGAAGAGAGCAGCCTGAGATCCAGAGAGAGAAGGTGAAGGCTTATGAAAGTATTACAGCCACCAGATACCCTAAGCGTAGAAGAAAAATATGTATGGTTTGAGACACTAAGTTACTTAAAACAATTGGATACACTGAAGTTAGTCACGCCTAAGGAATTGGCCGCCTTTTGTCAAGCTTGCATTCGCAGGTTCCGACCGGTAAAACCTGATGATGATCAAATTAAAGCTCTGAAGAAAAAAAATGCCGCTGATATGAAGGTGATTAAATTTTGTTCAAAGTATGGGTTAACGCCTATGTCTCGGGTGCGCCTGGGACTGGCATTTTGGGATGGCGAAAAGTTGGTGAATGTAAAGAAAAAGCCAGATATTTAACACGTTTTCGGATAATCAGACTGTCACCACTGGTTAATTTGACGGCTGGCGGTTTCACTGGACCAAGGACAAGTGCCAAACCGAGGCTTGGAAGAGTTTGGGATTCGTAATTTAGCCTCCTCTTTGGCATGGTCCTTCGAAATCAGAAGGGATGGTTTCATCGAATCCAGAGAGGAGGTCATATTCATGGGCCGGAACAAGAACCCAAAGGTTGAATTGACAGATTTAAAACAGCTCCGCAAGAGGGTCAAGGAAATTAAGAAGCGGAGAGAGAAAATGTATAAGAGGTTTGCAAATCAATCGAACAAAAAGAGGTGAGTTGGATGGGCCTCAGATCGTTTCTTTACAGGCTGGCGCGTTTTCTCGGAGATGTGGAGGCCGTTAAAAAGGGCCGGGTAGGAAAACGGATCATTCGCCGGGTTATTGGGAGAATGATTGGGCGGAAGGTCATGAGAAAAATTTGAGGGAGGAGTTACTGGGAAAAACTGGTATATTTTTCTGGATGTTTGGATTTCGGCCCGGATCAAGGCCCTTTCGATGGACATAAAAATTAATACCGTGATGGTGAGATTGGTCGAAGGATGGATCCAGGATAAGATAGATAAATCTTTTACTTTTCCTATTCTCTCTCGTTTCCTTTTCCAGTTCGAATAAATTTAGCAATCTTATCAACACAGACCATAATTAATTCCAGTCGGAGTCGATCAGATCCCCATTGAATCTGCTCTTTCATAAATTGACCTTCCCATCCTGAAAATTCGGCGATCACTTGATCCTCAGCATCTTTAAAAACGGTTTTGTGACCGATTCTAACCTGCCCGGTACCCATCCCCACGAGCATTCTCATAGCCTTGTTTCCGGGTTGAGCCCTGATAATTGCTAATTCAATCAATAATTGAGGGTCTTCTTCAACCGTTTGGAATCCCATGGAAACCAATTTCGCTTTTAGCAATCCATCGAACAAGGGAATAGCTCCTTTAGAATAATCGTTATTTACTTCATCGCTTATCACGACCTTGACTGTCTTAAACTGCTTGAAATCAATGGATTTCCCTTCATCCATTATAACTGCTTTAGTTCCTCCACAACTGATCAAAGATGATAAGCACAAACTTAGCATTGCCAATAAAATTAAAAGTATATTTCTTTTCATAATGTCCTCCTTCGACAACAAAGTTGTTTAAACAATCTTTTATTGAAAATAACTTAGGCTTTTTTAAATTTCCTGTCAAGGAATACCTTGACGTTCTTTCATTTCAAAGAGTGGGGACTAAATGAGGATCCCTTTTTTTTCTGGGGGACAAATGGGGGATAAACTCTGAAAATCGAGGATCATAAAAAAGGTGCCATTGCCAGCAAACCCTTGTAATATAAAGCGCCCCTGGCGTGACTCGAACACGCGGCACACGGATTAGGAATCCGTTGCTCTATCCACCTGAGCTACAGGGGCAATCGCTGTAATTATATTAGGATTTTCTTCCTCATTCGTCAAGATTATTTCAGCCTTCGGTTCAGAAGTTCACCCAGGATTTCATTGGTCTTGGCCCAGACCTTATCATCATTTAGATCCGCGAAGCGACCGAGACATCTCTGGCTGCCGCTCCACAATCTGAAGAACGCGAAAAGGACCCTTTTGAAGGCGTGATCGTAATCGGAAGATCAGGCATCAAGGATGCGTCTTCAAAGCATGACCGCTACCTCTACGGGAAAAAGCAATGAAGTTGTTTGTAGACACGGGGTCATTTATAGCGCTCACCGATGCAGATGACGAAAACCACAAACCTGCTGCCGCCTTTTCCAGAAATGCAAAGGAAAGGGGGACGGGGTTTGTCACCACAAACTTCGTTGTCTGCGAGACGATGAATTACCTGAAGGCAAGGATTTCACATCACAGCGCTGTTCTTTTCCGGGAGAACCTAAAGAAGAACGGATTCATTGAAATGGTCACCGTTACCCCTTCTATTGAGGACGCGGCTTTTACTATCTTCAAACGATACACCGACAAGGGTTTCAGTTTCACCGACTGCACAAGCTTCTCTATCATGAGGTCTCTCAAACTGAAAGGGGCTTTGCCTTTGACAAACATTTTGAGCAATTTGAAGGCATCAGCCCCCTGCCCTGAATCTCAACTAATCGTGGATGAGTAATTCAACATAGTCAACAATGTCCCGCCATTTTCTCAGAATCCCCTTTCTTTTGGCCTTCTTTCTTTTTCCTTTTCTTTTTCATAGGCTGTTTTTTCCTCGCTAATCATTCTGGAATTGATGTAGAGGGTTCCCTTATGGCGTTCTTTGGAATACGATAAGGACATCTCTGTTTTTTTGCCCCACCAACCATAAAATTCTCCAGCATGCCCTATCGTAGATGGTTCTCTCGTCGCCTCTTTATCCGTCTTTTTCACAAGTTCCTGAGACTCAGGGACTTTTCCGAATCGTCCGAATAACTCTTTTTTGAGAGTCCCGAAATTCTCGTCATCTTTAAAATCAATCCACACACTCCCAAAGCTTCCCATCCAAAACGAATAGAATATGTTTTCAAGTTTTGCCTTACCTATTGCTAAAGTATCCTCTTTTCTTGTATACCAGACTAAGTTGCCATTGGGTGATTTGTCTGGTTCACTTTTCTCCATGTCTTTTAACGTAGATATATCGGTTCCCCACCTGATACCCCTGAAGCCGTCTGGTTCTGAGGAAGGCTTAGAAGACCGGGCGGAAGCAAAACAACCTATCAAAAAGACGCTAAATAGAATCGTTGAGATTTTAAGCTTCTTCATGGTCCACATTTTTAATCTCGTCATTTCACTTAACCTTCCCCGTTATCCTTTTTCTTTCCATCTCCCAATTTGTCGCTTTTACAATCTCTAAAAACTCCTCCTTAGAAAAAATCCCTTTCTCAACAAGTAACTTTTTATTCACCAGGAAAGCAAACAGGTGAGTAAAGATGCGGGCATCTCTGCTGGTGGATGCACTTTAGCTGTAAACACCCTCGCAACCAAAGCGGCGAGTGAAGCCCCGATTTACTCTTTTACTCTCCGGAGTTCTATCACCACCGGATTGTATGGATCCGGACAGGCAACATGGGCCTTCTCTTTATCCTCTTCCCAGGGGAACTCCCCGCCGTGTCGGAGCACTCGCCATGACGGAAAGACCGCATGGAATGCGCTAGGGCAGAGCGCCCGAAAGTCGCCTGAGGTGCCTACAATAAAGTCTTTGCTCAAATCAAATTCCTGACCCTCCCTGTGACCAGCCGCACAGCTACCTTTGACTGAAACAATCTTCAAAATGACTTTCTTCGGATTTGCCATAGAAACCTCCAGAATGTTACAAAATGACTTTAAACGGAAACAACCACGAAAACACCTCAATTAGCACTTTTAGAAATTGAGATATTCCAGCCCAAACGAAATCGACTGTGACAGTTAGGACAAATCAAAAATATCTCTCCATCCAAACTCCTTTTTCTCCACTGAAATGATACGTGAAATCCATCCTCGTAGCCACAAGAAGGGCACTTATACAATTCTCCTTGTGCCTTGAGTCTGTTAATCCTTTTCTTCGAACCCATCTCCATAGGCCCCTCTTGCGAAAATGAGCAAATTAACATCACTTCGTATCAAAGCAAAATATTTCCCTCAGCGCCCTCTGCCAGTATAGACTTCCGAATGTTGAGCAGGCTCCTGCCGGTTCTTCTATATATGTAGTATATAAAATTAAGAACAGACTGTCAATAAGAATTGGAAGGACAACTGTTATTTTTCCAAAAAATCAACTCCCATTGTCAAATGGTCAAGAAAGATGTTGCAATTCGCCTTTTCGTTGGATCTCCGTTCCCTCTAATTAAAGGAGAGAGGAGAACAAAGAAGGGGGACGGGGAGAAAAAAAGCGCATAAGGATTGAAAAGGATGGGTGAGGAATCAAGAGGGGTTCAAGGGGATATCTCTTTTGATTTTTCTCCCTCTCCGCTCAGGTCGGCGTTTCCGTATGTAGGACACCTCAGGGCGGGATGCTTCTTTACCAGAGGAAAGTCCTTTTCCCTTAAAGGAAGGGGGCTTCTTATTCTAAATTCAGAGCATCAACCAAGAAATCTTCTGCGGAGATGACAGAGAGAGGGTGTCCTACAAATTAGGCTTGTCTAACAAGTACACCTACAAGTCAGCAGCTACCCGATGCCAAAGCAATTGAAGATTACCGAGTGAAAGCTTGCATTAGTGCCAACTGAATATATGAATATCATACCGAAACATTTTCAACGGCATGAAAACAGAAGGTCTATACCCAAAATCGCAACCATTGGGCCGGCCCTTTTTATTAAGTCCATCTGCCCTTAACTCTGCTGAACGCGATTTGCCAACATAATCCCAAAGGTCGACGATTATGAATAAAAATGTTTAATAACAAAGGCGGCTTTGTTTCACTGCCTTCTTCAGTTCTGATAGAATTTGAGCCGAACCCTTATTGCTCGGCTTTTTGTCTCCATTGGGGGCACGTTCCGGTATTCTGCTCCCTTATAGCTTGCGGCTCAAACCCTCAATGCCTTCGCCAATGCCTTTAAACAACTTATCGACTTCTTCGGCGCCTGCCTTGACACCTTTCCGTGCGGCTTTACCGATCTTTTTGACGGCTTCGACGGACGCCTGCGCACCCTCTGTCAGCTGGGTGCCAGACCACTTGGCCGCGCCCTCTAATCCCGCACCGGCCTTCTTAAGCGCATAGCTCGCATCCTTGCCCGATTTCTTTGCCTCGTCCGCGGTCTTATGCCAGGCCTTGGCAAGCTCGTGGTCCACCTTGGCAAAGGTTTGTTTTAGCTCGTCGCCCGACTTCACTGTGCCCTTCTTGACGCCTTGCCCGAGTTTGTCCAGATCGTCACCGGCTTTCTTCACTTCCTCTTTGGTGTCCTTGGCGACTTTGTCCGCGTCCTTCTTCACGTAAGCCGCTGCCTTGTGGATGTACTCGGCTGCCTTGTTTATGTCTCCCTTGATGAATGACTCGTGGGCTTTGGCCATGTTCTTGTCGGGCTCGTCCGTGATATCGCCACGCGATGTCTGTGCGTAAACCGCCGGAATGGCGGCTATCAATACAGCGATGATGAGCATGCTCAAAACTGAAAAATATTTCTTGGTCATCTGATTTCTCCTTTCATTAGTTATATGCCTAACGCGATTACGCCATATTCATTTATGATAAGTCTAAATCATATTTAAATCAAGAAAATAAATAGGGACCTTTTTCCACATAATTTTATCTTATTTAAAGATTGTATCGGGAAATGAGATTTGAAAATAATAACTTAAGGAAGAAGCAAACACACCGGCAATGTAGAATTTTAAACTCTAAACCGCGGATATCTTGCCACTATACGCGCCCTCCAAGAAATTACAATCTGACAATCAAATGAACTCCCGGATTTGTTCCGTTTGTTACTGGTTGAAGTGTTGCATCGGGGCAAGGTTTTCAAAAACGAGGATTACAGGGAGGAGTCTACACCTTTCATCGTGACCTGTAAATACTAGAAATGAGATTGTGAAAATTATCTTTTGAAGATTATGACTTGAAAGGTTGTGCGGAAGGAGGATTTTTTGAAATCATGACTTCAGGAAGAAGTCACCAACAGACATGACAATGCCTGCAACGCCAAATCCTGATTTACACACTCCTGAGACAACTTTCACCCTCAATGCCATTGGGCCTCCCCTTCTCCAAACTCAAAGAAAGGTTAGAGCCATTGAGGCAGAATAAATATTTTTGCTTTCCTGCAGTCTCCCTCTGAACCTCTTAATTTTTTTCTGGTTGTTGAATTTCAGCTCTCACATTCATTGATACACGTTTCGTACTCGCTTTTCGCGTCATCAATACAGGCCTTAAGCATGTCACCATCAGCTGGATCATCGTGCTGCTCTTTGCACGATTCAACCGCTGATTCATACTCATTTTGGCAGTCCGACTTGCAGCCAGCAATTGATCGGAGGCTGAATCCGAAAAGTATCAACACAAAAATCAAAACGACAATCATCCATTTTTTGCTCATGATCTCACCTCTTTCTATTCCGCTCCACGTCTACAAGCAAAACCTTTCTCCCTAACTGGATAAGCCCCGTGCTATATTTATGGTTGAGGCTGTCTTACCTACCCCACCCTTCTGGTTCGTTATCGCTATTATCTCCAGGGTGACATCATTCTAGTTCATCTCTGGTTTGGAAAAAATGAGATGTCCAAGATAATTCACAAAGAAAGCCATTATGCATTCATAAACTATCAAATCTGTGCGGATTCCAAAGCCTCCCAGGGTAGAGAACAATTCCTAACCATAATGCTCAATTCCTTCCATTTCATAAGGGTCTCTTTGGATTGTTAAAGGGTGTTTCTCCTTTGCCTCATGGATAGCCATAAATCTTCAAAGCTCATCTCAGTTACCAGGATTTCATCATAAACGTCTTTTGTTCTTTAGTGGTTTGCGGATGGATGAACAGCCCGTATTACTTTCTTCCCAGTAAACCCAAAAACCCCATTCAATCAAGAATAGGGTCACATTTCATCTTCTTTCCATATAACCCTCGTTTGGGTTAAGGGTTGTTCGTAGGGAACATCAATCTGAGGGGTATTCTATGAAACCAAGAATGAATAGTCAATAGAGATTTGGAATGTTATTGGTGAACAGGATAACTAATAACTAACCGCCGCTGATTAAGTCGGTTCCACCCGGTGCGTCAGTTATTGTCTCCCATTTCAAATAACTTGCCCCTCGGGACCAGATAAGGGCCGAAGTTATCTCTCAGGTCCGACATGAAATGATCGGTGTGCTGACCATACGGGTCATCAAAAGGCTTCCCCTTCATGAATATCTCAGGGTCCCCATTTTTATCGGAAATCAATCTTTCTCAAGAGTTACTCCAAATACTCTCTGATCTGTTTACGTCTATTGGGATCGCGCAACCCTTCGATAGCTTTTGCTTCAATCTGCCGAATTCTCTCCCGGCTCAGGCCGAATTGGCTTCCGATCTCTCCAAGGGTGCATTCTCCGTTGCTCTCGATTCCAAACCGAAAACGGAGAATCTTCTCCTCCCTTGGGGAAAGGCTAGCCAGCAGCTTGCGGGTATGATAGATCAGATCCTTCTCGAGTAATCGGTCACTTGGGGAAGCGCTCTGTTCATCTGCGATCAAGTCTTCATACGCCTACATGAACTCCGAAACTGATTTGCAAATTTCAATATTCTTAAGGTTCAGGCAACAAAAGACTCCACCCGGCCTTTTTTGATTATCAGCCCATCTTTCTTCAGATGGGAAAACGCTTTGGATACAATCATCTCACTAACATTGAAGTTATGAGCAATTTCTTCCCGTAATAACCTTTGCCCTTTTTTCAATCTGCCAGAAAGGATCATTTGCTTCACTTGGGTATACACCGTTTCCGAAGCCCGACGCCTATTGAGCTTCCTGGGAAAGATTTCTTTAAGGACTTCATCGGGTATTCTATTTTCCATCCTAGGTGTGTCCCTTTAGCATTGACCCCTTCGCTGCTATCTGGGGGCAACAAAGATTTGAGTAGATATCACATTAGTCTTTTGAGCCTCTCCGTCTCGGGTATATTCCGCATAACATTCTACGCTATATGAACCAGTGCCAAGACCAGGAAGTTGAACTTGGAATGTTCTCTGCGGTCCAAAGGTTACATACATTGTATCAAAACAGTGTGGCCCCTCCCCTGACCAATAGAAACAGGCTTTCTTAATTTCTGGCTTACCGCCTGCTTCAAAAAAAACATTAGCCACAAATGATATATATGCCTTGATACTCTCGCCTCCCCGAAAATCTACGCTTAACAATCTTACTTCGCCTGAAGCGAGAGGTCGGGTTGGCACCGTGGCACAAGAAGAAACTACTGGCAAGACTGCTCCACCTATCAAAATAGCCATTAATATAGACTTCGTAATCACAAACCTCCTTCTTTTACGCTTCTTTATTTTTCCCTCCATCTCGTGACCTGCCAACCAACCTTCACCATTTTCCGAAATTCTTCTTAACTGAATATTCCTTTCTCCACAAGTAATGTGGTAAGGACCTCTTGGTAGGCCACCTAAGAGATGAGGAGTTCTTCAAAGGAAACGACTTGTTTAGGGTCAAGGGGGATGGCCCATCATTTCTCTAATCTCCAATGTTCAATCTATTTTGGTTTGTTTGCTAATAACGTATCTTCCTTCAGAACAAATATTACAGATTGAGATACTTTTTCTGTCTTTTCTTAACGTTTTTCTAAAATTTCTATATTTATCTCCTTTCCAAATTTTCCTTAGACTTTCTTCAAAAACATTTCCCATAATAAAATGAGAATATGCGTCGTAACAACAAGGCACAACGGACCCATCAGAATTAATAACACAGACAGAATAAATCAAATTACATTTATTATACATTTTTCCTTTAAGCGAATAGGTTCCGTCCTCATCCAATAAGTAGCGAGTTTCTGACAAGTCTGTGGGCAAAAATTTCCTTGCAAGCGCGGTATTTCTATAATCCAATAGTTTTTTCACAAAACATGTCAACTCCCAACCTCTGGGCAATTTCCTTAACCTTGATGTTTTGATGTTCATTATCTCTCATTACCATAAATTGCAATTCTATCGTTGGTGTTTTTGAATTAAGTTGTCTCTTTGTATCAACGAGAAGTTTGTATCCGTTTAATACCTCATTAAAATCAGCACCTACTCTGTATTTACTAATTGTGTCCTGATCTGCACCATCAAGAGTTATGATCAAATGTTGCAGCGCGCTGCGAATCACTTCTTTGCAAATGTCTTCTGATCTAAAAAACGTGCCGTTTGTGCTTGTAAGCACGACAATTCCGTTCGAAACAGCATAGCCTATCATACGAAATATATCTTTATTTAGAAAGGGTTCCCCATAGTTGCATAATTGAATGTCTTTAACATGCGCCTTTCCTTGGTCAATAATCTGTTTAAACTCTTCAAACTTCATAAACCTTTTTGGCCGGTTCATATCTCCTGTTCCGGTTACGCAAAGGGGACATTTCAAATTACAGGTATTATTTGGTTCAATAAAAAGGGTCGATGGATAAGGTGGTATAAAATGAAATCCAATCTTGTTTGCTAATTGACTCAATATTAAACGGTACTTCCTCTCTCTAATCAATTTATGAAGAGTTTTGATCTTACCCACCTGCATCCCCTCGGAGAATCATTGATAACCTGATACATCAGTCAGAAGAAAACTGCAAGCAGCGAATAGAGCCAAATATAGGGGCACCTATTCATATGCGGTCCTGCTTGCTCTCTCCATTCTCATGGTTGGGGGCTGATTCGAAACCATGTGGTTTTCTAAAAGTCTACTAATTTTGAACGGAAACTTCAACAAGAATTATCAATTACTACTTAAAAGGTTTTATGAATCCACGATTTTGAACAATCACGATTTCAGAAACGAAGTACTTACTCATTTTGAAGCAATTGCTATTTGGAAAGCATTTGCTCGCTTCGAGGTATTTACTCATTTTGCAGTCCCCATAAAACCAAATCCTGACTTCCGCACTTTTTGGACATCCCCCCCATACCATTGGGCCTCCCTTTCAAGAAACTCAAAGACGGGTCAGAACCATCGAGGCAGAAAAATATTTTTTATCTTCTGATAGTCTCAGTCTGAACCTCTTAATTTGTTTTCTGGTTGTTAAATCTCAGTTCTCACATTCATCGATACACGATTCGTACTCGGTTTTCGCGTCATCAATGCACATTTTAAGCATGTCAGCAAAGGAGGTGTATAGAATGCATCTGTCTATTTGCTCCTCTACTACCCCTCTTTCAATTGAATTGCTTCAACTTTAACCTTTGCTGTCCCTTTTCCATAAAACCCTAGTCTTCTGGCAGCACCCGCACTTAGATCAATTATTCTGTCCCCAGATTTCGGATTCTGCTCACTTGGGAAGGGCCCCCGATCGTTCACCCTTACAATGATGGAACGGTGATTCTCTAAGTTTGTGACTTTAACATGAGTTGGAAGGGGTAAATATTTGTGTGCAGCTGTTAACCCATCTGGATTAAATGCCTCGCCATTGGCGGTCATGTAACCTCCCTTTTGTTGTAAGGTCTCGTAGCCGTACCAGGATGCAATTCCGGTTTCACCGTAATTTTCAGCTTTCGCCACAGACATAGGATAATAAGTCTTTCCATTAACTCTATAAGGAGAAGTTTTTACCCGACCTAAACGGATCGCCTCTTTAACGGGCAGACCGTCAATTGTCTCGATGTCTTTGTTAAGAAGTGGCCAGTCCAAAGGAGCACTCACCACCTCAAAAGTAAATTCTCCAATTTTATATAAAAGTTTCGTTGTGCCAGCTGTAAATTCATACGTCCCCTTTACCACCCATACGCTTCCCTTTAAAGTTCCTCTAATTATTTTATAAGGGACCCTAACTACTGCACAGCCCTCCAAAACAAGAAACCAATATATTAGAAACAGGCTAAAAAAAGGCAATACCCTCATTTAGAATAAACTCCAATGAAGCCAATGATTGTGTTGTCTTTTGGTTCTTATTCGGGATAACCTCCACTTTAACTTCTCTCTTATGGGCGTCCAACAAGGCTTTGGTAATAGGGGCGGGAGTGAAGGAATAGGATTGGGCAAGCATATTGCTCTTGGATTTATTCAATTCTCGGACGATGGCTTCCGTGCAACCTCCGTGGGGTAAAAAATAGATCTTCCAGGTTTTTTCTTAAGACTTGATGATTGATGGATGGATAACCAACTTGGACTTGTTTCTAATATATTCAGGCCCCTTCATTAGAAAGGGAAAGTTTGAGATATTATCCCTTTTTCGGTTCATAGTGTTTTCATCGTTGGAAATCCAGGAATAGTCGCTAATCCTCCAATTGCGTTAGTTTGTTTCCCACCCTTATCACGAAAATGTGGGAAAAATCTGAATTTTCAGTACTGCCATGCCAGTGTTTTTCGCCAGCAGGGATAAGCACAATGTCACCAACGGTCACGATCTTCTCGTCGGCCTCCGTGGCGACAACACCTTTTCCTGCGGTGACTATCAGGATCTGTTCACAATCGTGGGAATGAAATTTATTTCGGACACCTTTCCCGAAGTTTATTATGTGTACTTCATACTCTTTGCTTTCTGGCAGGAGTACCTGCCTCGTTACCTCTGGCCCTGTAAATATTGGAGCGATTAATACTTCCTTGGCAATTTTATCCATTTTGACTACTTTCATCTCACCTCATCTCCTCTCTCATAACGCCTGTGTGAAGAGCTCAATAAGAAAATGACAGGGGACCTCCAAAGCCACGGGGTGGATAGCCTTGGAGACCTTCATTGTAGTAGCGGCAGGTAACCTGGTCAAAAAACAGTTGATCTGCCTTCCTATTTCTCCTTAGACGTGCTTCGCCTTTTCTCCGCTCTTGTCCCAAGATGATTTTTCATTACCCAAATGCTGAAACGGGCCTGACCTTCATCAGTCCAAGGTTCAGCATGACATATTGAGCGTTTAAGAGGTTTTTCAGCAACCTCCTAAAACCCCAACCCTCTTGCGATCACCAAATGTTGGATTTCAGAAGTCCCCTCCGGGATTTTCAATAATCGAGCGTCCCGCAGAAATCTCTGAACTGGATTCTCCATCATGAGGCCAATATTCTTCTGTATCGCCACTGCCTTTTGAACGATCCTCTGAACAGACTCCGTACAGAAGAGCTTCACGATCGAGGCATCTTTCATCGACGCAACACCTTGATCATAAAGCCAAGCTCCTCGATAGGTCATATATCTCATTGCCTCAATTGACATCGCCATCTCCGCCAAAATGAACCGAATTGCCTGCGATCTTCGCAGAGGCTCACCATACCTCTGGGTTTCTTTGATATAAGGGAGGATGGCATCAAATGTCGCCTGCCCCACTCCCGTGCTCCTTGCCCCATATGTAATCCGTCCCGATTTGAGTGTTTCTTCCAATTGCTCCAATCCACCTCCTTCATTCTTTCCGATCATCCTGTCTTTGGGAACAAAACACTCATCAAAAGCCAATTCTGCGGTATCTGAGGAATGGTTCCCCAGTTTTTCCAACTTCTTTATCACAGAGAATCCGGGATCCTCGCGTTCCACCAGAAAAAGATTGATCCCTGTCCCCCTCTGGGCAGGATCTGTATAGGCAGCAACGGTCAAAAAATTACAGATCGTACCATTGGTGATGAAGGTCTTCGAGCCATTGAGGCGGTAGCCATTTCCATCCTTGAGGGCTGTCGTCCGAATTCCAGAGGCATCCGATCCTGCATCCGGTTCCGTCAATGCAAAGGCACCGATCTTTTCTCCCCGGGCAGCAGCGGGTAGGTATCTGTGCTTCAGATCCTCAGAACCGAATCGGAGGAGAGGATCGGTAGCGAGACCTCCGTGGACCATAATGCCTGCGCCGATGCCCGCACAGATTCGATTCAACTCCTCCATCGAAATGCATTCAGAAACTTTGTCCAACCCAGGACCACCATATTTCTCTGGACACCGAAGACAGAGAAGTCGCTCTGCCCCCAGCGTAGGATAGAGATAAACAGGAAAAGTCTCCTTTTTCTCACACTCCTCGACCAGAGGGCTCACCTTGCTCTCATAAACCTCCCGAACCCTTTTTTGAAATGCCCTCTGCTCCTCATTCAGTTCAAAAAACATGGTCTCCACCTTCCCTCTTCTACCGATCCGTCCGTTTCGTTTCAAAGATCAGGTTCCTATATCTCATTCGATTTTTGCATACAAAATCGACACCAGCCTG
The DNA here is from genome assembly GCA_963826305.1 of uncultured delta proteobacterium. GTDB lineage: Bacteria > Desulfobacterota > BSN033 > BSN033 > UBA1163 > CAWGWZ01. The sequence continues at coordinate 141,685 of CAWGWZ010000020.1, forward strand.
CATGGCTTCTTCAGGCGTCTCTATCCCCTTGATGACCTCCACAACCTCCATGATGGTTTCCAGACTCTCCGTCGCTTTGCCCTTCTCGTTGAATTTGCCCATCCACCCACCGATATTTTTAATCGTCCGGTTCAGGATATCAACACGAATATCAACCATGAACACTGGGACAGCGGCCTGAGCACAGACCACAGCAATACCATTGCCCATTCAACCGCATCCGACGCCCATGACCTTCCAGATGTTCATCCCATCCTCCTTTCGAAAATAGCTGCTATGCCCAAGCCCCCTCCCCCACAGATACATTCCAAGCCATAACGGCTATTCCGGCGCTTCATCTCGTGAAGGAGCGTGACCAAGACACGGGTGCCTGTACAGGCAATGGGGTGTCCCAGGGAGATCCCCGATCCATTAACGTTTATTCTCTGGAAATCCTTCTCAATGAGATTCATCATTTTCAGATCTGCAAGCACCTGGGCGGCGAAGGCCTCCTGGAGTTCGATCAGATCCATCTCTTGAATCGCCAAACCGGATTTTTCCATCACCTTCTTCACTGCTATCGGGACGGTTGTATAGGTGCGCCGCGGATCGCTGGCCGCAATGGCAAAGGCCTTTGTGCAGGCCATCGGTTCTATTCCAAGTTTTCTCGCAATCTCTTCGGAGGTGACGACACAGGCAGCAGCCCCGTCATTCTCAGCGGATGAGTTTCCTGCCGTACAAACCCCTCCCATTACGGGTTTGAGTTTGGACAATTGGTCCAAGGTTGTATCCGGCCGAGGATTCTCGTCCCGATCTACTCTCATCTGGCCCCCTTTTGGATTTGGCACGAGAACGGGCACAATCTCTTCCTGAAATTTGCCTGATTCCATGGCTCTGCAGGCTTTTCTATGACTTTCTAAGGCCCATTGATCGCAATCCTCGCGGCGGATACCCTCCTCCTTGGCTGCTGTTTCGGCCCAAGACATCATGGACGGCAATATTCCATATCTCTCTTCAGGCTGTGACATCACCCTCGCTCTTTGAATCCGGTCATAGAAAGGGATCCCCCATATGGAGAGGTCTCCGTGCCCACGGGGCATCCCTTTCTTCCCCCCAATGCCCCATTTGATATCTCCAGGCACATAAAATTCAGCATTGCTCATACTTTCAACTCCCCCTGCCACGACGATGTTTGCATTTTCAGATTGGATTTTCATCGCGGCAAAACAGACGGCATCCAGACCTGTACAACAACGTCGGTCGAGGGTAATTCCGGGAACGGAGTCTGGCCATCCCGCCTTGAGAAGGGACATACGCGCAATATTGACATATTCGCCGTTCTGGTAGGACTGACCTAAAATCACTTCGTCGACCAAGCCTGGGTCCACTTGGGCCTTTTTTATTGCTTCATTTAATACCAAAGCTCCTAATTCATAGGCAGGGACTTCCTTCAGCGCCCCCATGTATCTCCCCACGGGGGTGCGAACTGCACTGATGATCACCGCGTTTTTCAATTTTATTTTCCTTTCTTTGCAATAGGATCTTCCGAGGAGGGTTTAATGGAGTATCGTTTAACCCAACTCTCCTATCAGGCCTCTTCCCTTTTTTAATTTAGGAACAAAGGAGGATATCCTTTTAGGAATTTCTTTCGCTTCCACTCTTCATCATCTCATGCTATAGACGTGAGAACTTACGGCATTCGTTCTTACCGTCCCCCTGCCTCGAGAATATTCAGCATAGCATTCCAAGTAATACGAGCCGCTGAGGGAAGGGGCGGTAACCCGCACTGTAAAATTTCCCCGCGTCAATCCATACTTTACATCATTTACTTTTGAACAATACGGGCCATCCCCGGACCAGGAGAAGCAAGCTCTTCTGATCTCTGGACTGCCCTCTGCCTCAAAAGTAATATTAACGTCATAGGTCATGCCCAGCCGGAAGGTTCCACCTTCAGGAACTTGCAAACTCAATAATCTTACCTCACCTTCAGTGAGAGCTTCGGTTGGCACTGTAGCACAAGAAGAAACCCCTAACAAAACGGCTATACCTATTACAATAGCTGTTAATACAATCTTCATAACCGCACACCTCCTCTTTGATGTCGCCTTCTTTTTTACCTGGCTCATCACCTTCGCCATTCATCCTCTTCTCCTTCATCCCTCAGTATCTTTGTATGTCTTCAAAGTTTTTTGATCCGCAGCGTTCAAAAAGCCCATTCTTGCATTAGAAATGGGATTTGATTTACTTCCTGCCCTTATCCCCCCAGGTGGGTTTAAGGTTAACGCAAGAGGGGTTCGGCCTTAATCATAGCTTATTAAATTGCGAACAGGGTGTCAATAAGAATCTATCTTGTCAGAGTACGCATTGCGCGAAAGAGCGGCGGCAGAAAGAGATCCAATAGATTTCTACTTCGAGGGGAAGCCAGTTATTAGCCATCCCAAAAGGATCTACCTCGATGTTGCAATGAAAAGGCTGTGGGGTGTGCCTTCAAACATTTACCAAGCGGTTTTTGACAATGTTTTATGGGTCACATACGATATCACATAAGATGACTTCTGAAATGTGTTTGGAAACACAGTAGCAGGTCGCTAAAAGGTTCCGCTGTAAAGCTTTTTCAGCACACCCCACAGCCTTTATAACGTTTTTTATGCAACTGCGACTCTATGCAAGTTGACAAGTGAAGTAAAAAAGGCTATTTGAATTTTGTAGGAGGATTGATCTTCAATGGATCAACAATTTCAAAAATTTATTGCCGATCTTAGATCCTATCTCGAATATCTCAAGGGGATGGGGATCGCGGTTCTACCCGCCTCCAGAAACAAATCCGAGGAGACTTATTGCAATTCATCTCCGGGTCCATCAACCACGACAACGCTGGAGGAAGTCCGAAAAGATTTGGGGGATTGCCGGAGATGCAAGCTCCACCGAACCCGCCACACCCTTGTTTTTGGAGAGGGGAATCAGAAGGCAAGATTGATGCTCATCGGAGAGGGCCCTGGTTACGACGAAGACGTACAGGGGAGGCCTTTTGTTGGAAGAGCCGGACAGCTCTTGACAAAAATCCTCCAGGCCATTCATCTTCAAAGGGAAGAGGTTTACATCACGAATATCATCAAATGCCGCCCCCCGCAGAATCGGAATCCAGAGCCTGATGAAATCGAAAGCTGCCACCCGTTTCTCCTTAAGCAGATTGAGGCAATCCAACCGAAAATCATCTGTGCGCTGGGAACCTTCGCTGCCCAGACCCTTCTCAAGACCGACGCTAAAATCACTACACTCCGTGGAAGATTCTATGACCTTGCAGGAGTCAAGGTGATCCCCACCTATCACCCCGCCTACCTGCTCAGGAATCCTGACCGAAAGAGGGAGGTCTGGGAGGACATGAAGCAGATCTCCAAATGGATGGGCGAGAATGGCGATTCAGCTCAGCCCGCTGGCGACAGGAGACGATAGTTCAACTCAAATCCCTTCTCATTCAAGGTTTCCAGAATAGTAGAGGCTGTTTCTTTCACCAAGAGTTCCCAAAGGGAAAACCTCCTCTTCGGGTAGAGGATGCTGGGTTTACCTTCGATTCCAACCATCTTCGCAACGATATCGATCGCATCCTGAAGATTTCCCATCCGATCAACCAACCCCAATTCTTTTGCCTGTTCTCCTGTTAAAATTCTACCATCGGCGATCTCAACCACCTTTGCCCGATCCAGGTTCCTGCCCTGCGCCACCGCCATAATGAATTGCTGGTGGACATTATCGATCACCCCTTGTATGATCTTTTTCTCCTCAGGAGTCATCTCTCGGAAGGGAGATCCAATATCCTTATGCTCCCCACTCTTCAGCACCACCCCTTTGATTCCGATCTTTTTGAAGAGTTCCTCGATGTTGGTGAATTCCATCAGCACACCAATCGAACCGGTGATCGTCCCGGGATTGGCAACGATGAGATCGGAGGCACAGGCGATATAATAGCCCCCCGATGCGGCCACGGACCCCATTGAGGTGACCACTTTCTTCTTTGATTTGGCCTTCAAAATTTCCCGATGGATTTCTTGTGACGGACCTACTCCTCCACCGGGAGAGTCGATCCTTAAGATGATCGCTTTCACTCCTTCATCCTCCTCGTATTGACGGATCTCTTCGATGATCCCAGAGGATTGGGTGATCACCCCTTTGATCTCCACAATGGCAATCTTATCTCCGAAGGCGAACCGGCCAGCTTTTCCGATAGTTCGCCCGGTGAGGAAGAGGACACAAAAGAAGAAAATCATCAACACAACAATCACCCCCAACCCCACCAGGATTCTCTTTCGCTTCATACGCTCCTCCTTTTTCAATGACGCTATGCGCTCAGCGCTATGCGCATAGCGATAATTTTTCTCTTCACTTTATGTTACACCTAAGTAGCCTCCACGGCAATCAATTTATTGCTCCTTTAAGGGGGTGATATTCGAATGGTCTCGAAAGGAGCCGGTTGAAAGATACGAATGAGCTTCATCTTGACCAGTTCCAGGATTGCCAAGAAAGTGATAATAATCTCTCTGCGGGACGCTTGCTCGGAGAAGAGGTGTTGAAAGGCGATACTCCGGTTCTCCTTTCGAAGAAGAGAAAGTATTTCTTGCACCCTCTCCTCAACAGTGAGGCGGTCTAAAATGACTTCATGAAAGGTCTCCGCTTTGACTCTCTCCAAAATCCCGCGGAAAGCCTCCAGCAGTTCAAAGAGGCTGACCTCCAACCTTTCTTCCTCCGCTGGCTCTTCTGGGTCTGCTGGAATCAATCGGATGAAGACATCCCGATCCAACACAGGCCTTCTTTCCAGTTCGACGGCTGCCTGTTTATATTTCTGATATTCCAATAGCCTTCGTACGAGTTCTGCCCTCGGATCTTCGCCTTCCTCCTCTTCTTGGTCAGACGATGAAGGAAGCAGCGTCTTCGATTTGATGTGAAGAAGGGTGGCAGCCATCAAGAGGTACTCTCCAGCCATGTCTAAATTGAGAACCTTCATCAATTTCAAATAGTCCAAATACTGATCGGTGATGAGGGCGATAGGGATATTCGCGATGTCCAACTCGTTCTTATTGATGAGATGGAGTAGGAGATCAAGAGGACCTTCAAACATCTCCAATCGGAAGATATAGGGAGCCCTTTCCTCTGGGTAAGAACCGTTTCCAACCATCATCCCACCCCAAGAGCCTTAGAAATATATTCCATCTCATCCTGACGCGTCATCACCTGCTCGTCCAATTTGGCTTTAAGTAAACCGGATAATGTCGTTCTGATGGAAGGGCCTGGCTTGACGCCCATTCGAATTAAATCCATTCCCTTCAACAGTGGCTTCATATCTTTCAATTGAGTGAAATAGAGAGAGATATACCGGCGGGTTGCTATCTGGGTCGTCTTGGCCATCATAAAGAGTTTTGTCTCAGTGGGAAGAGGATCGAGGACGGCATAGATCTCCGACCGTTTCGGCTGGATGTCCGCCTTGATCCATGAGAAGATCTGAAGGAGCGCTTGATCTGCCTGACGCTTCCCATCTACTACCTGCTTGTGAACCTTGCTGTTCATCGCCAATCGTTGGCATACCTCTACAATCTCTCCCTCCCTCAAAAAATCGACGAGGCCGTAGAAGTAGATCAGCCAGCGTTCATATCGCTCCTCCAGGAAGAGAAGATCAAACCAGGAGACGACGTGATTCATCCGTCCGAAAAGGTCTTCCATCCCCTCATCCAACTTGAGGTGAGGGTGGAGAAAACGTAGGAGATCGAAATCTTTCATCCGCCTTAAGGCCGGGAGAGGATTATCTTCTTGAAGAATGAGGATGAGCTCAGACAGGACTCGCCCTCCTGAGAGGCGTTCCATGAAACCCATCTTCACCGCATTTTTCATCAGGTTCTGGGTATGTTTCCCAATTTGGAACCCCAACCTTTGTTCGAAACGGATCGCCCGAAAGACCCGCGTGGGATCCTCGACGAAGGAAAGATTGTGGAGAACCCGAATGGCCTTTTCCTTGATATCTTTCACCCCTCCAAAAAAATCGGTCAGTTCTCCAAACCCCTTGGGATTGAGGTGGATTGCCAGCGTATTGATGGTAAAATCCCTGCGGTAGAGATCCATTTTGATCGAACCTTTTTCAACGGTAGGCAAGGCAGCTGGCGAATCATAGACCTCCAGGCGAGCCGTCGCCACATCAATTTTCGAGTCATCCGGAAAGAGAATGATGGCCGTTCCAAATTTTTTGTGAGTTCGAATTCGGCACGGAAACACTTTCTCGAATTCCTCGGCAAACCGGATTCCATCCCCCTCCACCACAATATCCACGTCGAAGTTTTCGACTCTCATCAGGAGATCCCTGACAAATCCTCCTACGGCATAGACGGAATATCCTAACTCGTCCCCGACCCGACCGAATTCGATCAGCAGGTTCTGTATCCGTTCAGGAAACCGCTCTTTCATTAATTGAGAGATCATTTTTTTCCGGCCGTAGAGGGGTTGCGTTTCGAAACCAGAAACCCCCTTGACCGATTTGATCATCTCCTCTTGCAGGACTCGCATGACATCCCCAACAGAGATCGTTCCCACCAATCTATCCTTTTCGATCACAGGGAGCAGGCTCTGGTTCTGCCCGATGATCAATTCCTGAACTCGAGAGAAGGCCGTATCAGGAGAGATGACGGAGAACTCTGTGGTCATGAATTCCTTAACAGGAGACGCTTTCAATCCATGGTGGACTGCCTTCTCCACCACCTGCTTGGAAATCAAACCGACCACCTTATCATCATGAATGACAGGAAGGATATTCAGGTTATATCGGGTGAGTATCTCCCCAGCTTCTCCCAGGGTCCTCCCCGATTCAATGGTCTTGACTGGATAGAGCATGACATCCTTTGCGGTCCTTTTAGGCCTGACCATCTCCCTCAACGTTTTCACCAAGCGATCATGGGCCTCAATCAGGGTCATTCCTTTCACCGTTGCTGAGGCGGCGGTGGGATGTCCCCCGCCTCCGAATTCGGTCGCGATTTCTGCGACATTCACCTCTTCGATACGGCTCCTCCCGATCAGGTAGACACGGTCTTCTATGGACACCAAGACGAACAGGACATCCAGGTTTTCCATGTCTTTCAATTTATGGACGAGGACAGCGATATCCCCAATATATCGGTCTGATGAAGCCTGAGCGATCACTACGTCGATCCCGTGAACCTGATAGCGGGTAGCGGATTGAATGAGATCGTTCAGCAAGAAGACCTGCTCAGCGGTCAGTTCCTTTGTGATTACATTCGAAAGGATATTGAGATTGGCGCCCTTCCGAACCAAGTACCCTGCCGCCTGAAAGTCTTCTTCTTTGGTGGAAGGGAAGGTAAGGTTCCCGGTATCCTCATAAATGCCGAGGAGCATTACTGTCGCTTCATCCGGTGTAATCTCCATTCCTCTTTCGCAAAGGACATTGAGTAAGAGGGTAGCGGTTGCCCCCACTTCGGACATAACTTCCAAGGTCCCACGGATATCGTCAGAAGATGGTGGATGATGGTCATAAATATGAACTTCCAAGCCGGGTCTCAGCACAATTTCCGAAAACTTTCCAATACGGCTGATCTGGCGAGTGTCCACCAAGATCAATCGTTTCACTTCTTGGAGATCAATATTCTTCATCCGTTCCACTTCCAAAACGTAAAGGGTGGAATGAATAAAGAAATCCCGGAGACTCCTCTCCTGCGACCCCGGAAAGACCAAGACCGCGTCAGGATAGAGTTTTTTTGCGGCCAGCATGGAGGCTAAGGAATCGAAGTCCGCATTGATATGGGTGGTGATGACTTCCATAAATCTATCCAGTTTAGAATTATCAGTTATGAATTATGAGTTAAGAGGATCTTCTTCTTAATTCTAAACTCTTAACTCTAAACCCTTAACTCTAAATTCTTAACTCTCAATTGTCAGCCTCTCGGATGATAACGCTGGTGAATCTTCTTCAATCTTTCCCCTGTTACATGGGTGTAGATCTGAGTGGTGGAGATATCCACGTGGCCGAGCATGACCTGGACAGAACGAAGGTCAGCCCCCCTCTCCAAAAGATGACTTGCGAACGAGTGCCGGAGAAGATGAGGGGTTATTCTTTTTCGAATGCCAGCCCGTCGACCGTACTCTTTAAGAATCCTCCAGAATCGTTGGCGACTCATCCCTTTGCCGGATCGGTTGACGAAAAGGAAATTGCTCTCTTTCCCTTTGGTCAACCTTCCCCTGGCGGTCTTCAAATAAAGCGCCACCCATTTCATCGCTTCGCTTCCGAGAGGGACAATCCTTTCCTTTGAACCCTTCCCGTAGAGGAGGACATATCCCCCTTCCAGGTTGACTTGATTCATTGGAAGCCGAGTCAGCTCGGAAACCCTCATTCCCGTGGCATAAAGCATTTCGAGCATCGCCCTATCCCTAATCCCTAAAGAGGTCTGGGTGTTAGGTTGTACTAATAGTTCCTCCACCTCTTTCAGCGTCAGAATCTCAGGTAAGGTTTTCGCTACTTTCGGAGATGCTAACTCCTCAACAGGATTGATCTTCAGAATTCCCTCTTGAATCAAGAATTGAAAGAAGGTCCGGATGGCAGCCAGATTCCTCAAAACGGTCTTGGTCGAAAGTCCCCGCCTCCTTAAAACCAAAAGAAAAGCCCTGACGTCGAATTTGCCAACACTTAAGATGTCCTGAATCCCTTTCGCTTTCAGGTGATCTAAGAATCGATTCAAATCACGACCGTAAGCCTCGATCGTATTCTTAGCAAGACCCTTTTCAACAATGAGAAAGTGGAGAAATTGGTCCAGCATCTGATCCATCGTATTTCCTCAGGACAACGGGGATAAACCAAATAAAAAGCAGAGGAAGGGCTGCCTCTGCTTTCATAATGACCCTAAATCGTCTTGGTCCCTCCTCAGATGCCCGTGTGGCCAAATCCTCCCCCTTGCCTCCTGGTTGGCGGAAGATTATCGACCTCCTCCAGAGTCGCTCGAAAAACCTGGGAGATGACCATCTGGGCAATCCTCTCTCCATCACGGATGGTAAAGGGTTCCTTTCCAAAATTGATGACGAGAACACCGATCTCTCCCCGATAGTCGGCGTCGATCGTCCCCGGTCCGTTGACAATGCCAATTCCCTTCTGAATGGCCAGCCCACTTCGGGGTCTGATCTGGCCTTCAAACCCTGAAGGGATCGCCACAGAAACTCCAGTAGGGATGAGCCTCCTCTCCCCGGGTTCCAGTATCACTTCCTTATCCAGGGAGGCGAAGAGATCCATTCCGGATGATCCTTCGGTCATATATTGGGGCATCGGCACGGGGTGGTCTTTCCTTAAACGTTTGATAGAAACTTTTACTTGCTCCATCGATCCAATTTCAGCAGGCTCTTTTCTAAACCGTCTCCATCCATCGGTCCCAAAACGGTCAGGCAGAAGAAGCGTTCATCGAAAATATCGTCGGCCAGACTGCGAACCATTTCTTCATTCACCTCATCAATGCCTTTGAGAATTTTCTCTACAGGGAGGTAGGACTCAAAATAGATTTCGTTCTTCGCCAGCCGAGTCATCAGGTTGTCTGAACTCTCGAGGCTGAGCAGAAGATTGCCCTTCAATTGTTCCTTTGCGGTCTCCAGTTCCCCATCCTTAAAAGGTTCCTTTTTGAGTCGGGTGAACTCCTTGAGAATGAGTTCGATCACCTCCTGAAAAGAGCCTTCGTTTGTTCCGGCATAAACGACCACCAGTCCGCTATCAATGTAGGTGGGAAGATAGGAGTAAACAGAGTAAGCCAAACCGCGATTCTCCCGGATTTCTTGAAAAAGCCGTGAGCTCATCCCTCCCCCCAAAATGGTGTTCAGAACGTACGAGGCGAACCGAAGGGAGTGATTATATTGAAGCCCTTTTGTCCCGAGGCAGAAGTGGACCTGCTCCAATTCTCGTCTCCGGATATTGGTTGTGGAGATCGAATTAGGTCTCACCCTCTCCCGCTCCTTGCCCGATTTTGAAATCTGGCCAAAGGCCCTCCCAATCCAGTCGACCACCTCCTGATGTCGCAGGTTTCCAGCAGCACAAATGATAATTCGGCTGGGCTGATAGGTCTCTTTAAAAAATTGATCCATCTGGTCTCGGCTGAACGATTGGACAAGGTCGGTGGTCCCGAAAATTGGGAAACCCAGCGGGTGGTCTCCCCAACAAACCCGGTTAAAGAGGTCGTGGATGTAATCGTCAGGAGTATCCTCCACCATCTTAATCTCTTGCAGGATGACCATCCTCTCTTTTTCCACATCTTTTGGACCCATGAGTGAATGGAGGAAAATATCGGACAGAAGATCGATGGCTAATGGCAAATTCTTATCGATCACCTTAGCGTAAAAACAGGTATATTCCCTTCCTGTAAATGCGTTCAGGGTTCCGCCCACGGAGTCAATCTCCTTAGCGATGTCGAAGGCGCTCCTCCGCTCGGTCCCCTTGAAGAGGAGGTGTTCGATGAAATGAGAGATCCCATTTTCGTTGGGTTGTTCATCCCTGGACCCAGTGATCACCCATACCCCGATCGAAACAGATTTGAGAAAGGGAATTTCCTCAGTGATCACTTTGATCCCGTTCTCAAGAACAGTCTTCTGATATCCTGATCCACTGGTGATCCATGAATGATTTAAGGAATCAAGAGATTTATTAGTGAGCGTGTCCATTTTCTCGTTCTTCTTTCGTTTTGCCTCACCATCTTAAGAAATCAAATCGGCCAATGTTATTCAGTGGGCATCTTAAAAAAACGATCATTGAACTTTGCCTTCTGTCGGTTGCTTCATCTCCCTCAAGGCCGCCTTCCGACTCAACCGGATACGGCCCTGTGGATCGATATCAATCACCTTTACCATCACTTCATCCCCTTCCTTCAGGACGTCCGAGACTTCGTTCACACGGCTTTCTGCCAGTTGCGAGATATGAATCAAGCCGTCCGTTCCCGGGAAGAGCTCGACAATTGCGCCGAAACCTAAAATCCGTCTTACTCTCCCCGTATAAAGCCCCCCTACCTCCACTTCCTGTGTGAGCCTTTTGATCATATAGATGGCTTTCTCAATTGCTTCATAATTCGGGGAGGCCAACTTCACCAATCCAGAATCTTCCACATCCACCTTCACTCCGGTCTGATCGACAATGCTCCGAATATTCTTTCCCCCCGGTCCAATGATATCTCGAATCTTTTCCTGTTTGACCTGGAGAGTAACGATCCTCGGTGCATGGCGGGACAGGTCTTTTCGTGGTTCTGAAATCGTCTCTTTCATCCTATCCAAAATGTGGAGCCTACCCTCCCGTGCCTGATCGAGGACACGCTCCATGACCTCTTTGGATACACCTCCAATCTTGATATCCATTTGGATGGCTGTCACCCCTTCAGCCGTTCCAGCCACTTTGAAATCCATATCCCCAAAATGGTCTTCATCGCCAAGGATATCCGATAAGACCGCCACTTCATCGCCTTCCAAGATTAAACCCATTGCGATTCCAGCCACCGGGGCCTTGATCGGCACAGCCGCATCCATCAGGGAGAGGGTTGCTCCGCACACAGTTGCCATGGAGGAAGACCCATTCGATTCGAGCACCTCTGAGACGATTCGAATGGTATAGGGGAATTTTTCGTTGGAGGGAAGGATGGGTAGAATCGCCCTTTCGGCCAATGCTCCATGGCCGATCTCCCTTCGGCTGGGGGGCCGCAGCGGGGAAACTTCTCCTGTACAGAAAGGAGGAAAGTTATAATGGAGCATAAAAGACTTATAGGTCTCACCCGTCAGGGAGTTGATCTTCTGCTCATCTTCAGAGGTGCCGAAAGTGACCACGGCCAAAACTTGGGTTTCACCACGGGTGAAGAGCGCAGAGCCATGGGTTCTGGGAAGGATACCCACTTCACAGGAGATCGGCCGAATCTCTGAAAGACCCCTTCCGTCGATCCTCTGCCTTTGTTCTAAGATCAACCTTCTTATCAGTTTACGGTTGATCTCCTCGAGGGCGGTCTTTACCATCTTCTGATAGGTTTCATCCTCAGCTTCGAACTCCTGGAGTGTCAACTGGAGAATCTGCTCAAGCTGCTCCCTCCGTTTGACTTTCTCCGTGATCCGGAAGGCTTCCCTCAATTTCTCCTCGGCGATGGTCTTTACCTTTTCGTAAACAGCATCCTCAGGTTTTTGGAGATCAAATTCCTTTGGCCTCGCTCCAGACATCGATCTCAGTTGTTTCTGAAGGTCGATCACCGGCTTAAGGGATTGATGGCCAAATAGAATGGCCTCCAAAATCTCCCTTTCCTTCACCTCTTTGGCACTTCCCTCTACCATGATGATCGCTTTCTCGCTTCCCGCTACGAAGAGTTCGATGTCACTCATTTCCAATTCGGCGAGGGTGGGGTTGAGAACATACTCCCCGTCAATGCGGCCCACTTTGGCTCCTGCGATTGGACCATCGAATGGGAGATCGGAGAGAGAAAGGGCAGCAGAGGCTCCGATCATTCCTAAGATCGACGGATCGTTATCCTGATCGGCTGAAAGAACGGTCGCAATAATCTGGATCTCGTCCCGAAACCCCTTCGGGAAAAGGGGCCTGAGGGGGCGATCGATAAATCGGGAGATCAGGGTTTCGCGATCGCTCGGCCTCCCTTCCCTCTTAAAAAAGCCCCCCGGAATTCTCCCCGCTGCATAAGTCATTTCGAGATAATTAACGGTGAGGGGTATGAAATCGAGCCCCTCTCTCCTCTTTTCTGCAGTCACCGCAGTGACCAATACAACGGTGTCCCCATACTGGACCAGTACCGAGCCACTCGCCTGTCTTGCCACTTTTCCTGTCTCAATGGAAAATGGCCTTCCGCCAAAATCGACTTTTAAATTGTGAACCATATGATTCTCTTCACTCCTTTTCATTCAGATCATGTTGTTTGGAACGGTTGTGCAATCGCCCTACCTTCGAAGGCCCAGCTTATCGATGATCATTCGATATCCATCCACTTTGTTTTCTTTAAGGTAGTTGAGGAGTCTCCTCCTCTGTCCCACCAACTTCAGCAGACCCCTTCGGGAGTGGTGATCCCGCTTGTGAACCTTAAAATGTTCTGTTAGATACCGGATCCGCTCGCTGAGAAGAGCGATCTGGACCTCCGGAGAACCCGTATCATGCTCGTGAGTTCTAAACTGCCCGATGATCTCCTTTTTTCTCTCCTGAACAATTGACATGGAATCCCTCCTGAAAGCTAAACGTGACCTTCATTTTGTAATGGTTTTTGGGGGTGAAATATTCTGAGTGGACGAAGAGCCAAGATCTCTGGGCTTGCCCACCGGATATCCACACCCTTGACCTCTGATCTCAAGATGGCGACCAGACCCTCTTTGGGGGAGCACATCCTCAGCCATTGTCCTTTTTCAAAGTCGGGGAGCGCCTGCGATGAGAGATCACGAACCGCCATCCCTTGCCCCAAACGAATCTTCTTAACGAGCTGTTCGTCCCCAATCACCTGTGGCAAGCTCGACACGGCTTCCTTCAATGGAATCAACCGAGGCAAAAGATTCTCGGCGCCGGAGAGTTCATTTAATCTTCCCCACGAGATCGCCTGGTCGAGAGTGAAAGGACCACTGCGAACTCGTCTTAGACGAAGGAGGTGAGCACCACATCCTATCTTCCTTCCAATATCCCTTCCCAAGCTGCGGATGTAGGTTCCTCTTGAACAAGAAACCCGAAAGTGAATCTCGGGAAGGTCCACTTTCTCAATTTGGATGCTGAAAATCTCAACCTCCCTTTCTTTGCGCTCGACTTCTATTCCCTTTCTGGCCAACCGATAAAGTGGTTTCCCCTGCACTTTAATTGCTGAAAACATGGGTGGAATTTGGCGGGTCTTTCCTAAAAAAGTCCCAAACACATCATGGATCACTCCGGGGGTTAGCTCTTCCCACGGTTTTCTGAAGACGGCCTTTCCGGTCAAATCATCCGTTGTGGTCTCTTCGCCCAACTTCATGACCGCCTCATACTCCTTGGGTTCCTCCCCCAAAAAAGGAACCAATTTTGTTCCCTCATTGATGACGATTGGCAAAACTCCTGTCGCAAAAGGATCGAGCGTTCCGATATGGCCCGCCTTCCTCACACAAAATCGACGCTTCACCTCCCTCACCACCCCAAGGGAAGTTATCCCCTCTGGTTTATCCACGATGAGGAGACCATCAGTCGCCATCCTTATGCTTCTCCCTTTCTTGTTCCAAGTGATGGATCACCTCCCCAATATGAATCGCATATTCAATGGAGGGATCGAACTGAAACATAATCTCAGGCGTATATCGAAGTCCCATCCGTCGCCCCAGCTCCTTCCGGACATATCCCTCCGCACTGTTCAAACCCTCCGTCGACCTTTCCCTCTCTGCGGGAGTTCCCACCACACTGAAATAGACTTTGGCCGCCCGACAATCTTCAGAAACGACAACCCTCGTGATGGTGACGAAACCAATTCGGGGGTCCTTGAGCGTCCTGAGCAGCATCTCGGAAATCTCCTTTTGAATCAAATCCGCCACTTTTTCTGAACGCTTTCCTTTCGTCATCTTCTACCAGCCCATCCGCTTTGCCGCTCCCCCCCTTATCATCCGGGAGATATCTATTCGTTCGGCGTCATACTTAACAAATCCCGATATACCATTTCTTACTAACTCAAGTGGGGCTTATGCAGTGAGGATCTCGATCTCCGAGTGCACCATTTCGACAAGGTGCATCTTCTCGATGAAGTCGATCACTTTATCCAAGCCGGAATTGATGAATCTGCGATCATTACTCACCATACAGATACCGATCTGCGCCCTTTGCCAAAGATCATTATCCCCGACTTCTGAGATGGCCACATTGAAACGGCTTCTCACCCGATCAATCAGTTTCCGGAGGACATGGCGCTTTCCCTTGAGAGAGTGATTCTCTGGAATCCGAAGGTCGAGTTGGCAAATCCCGATGACCATTTCCTTTATCTTTTGTAGCAACCCTTCCTTAACGGAAAGGTTGATCCCCCGATAGCTGAAGAGCTCAAAGGGCTCTCAAGCCATTCCTGACTGGCAACCCGATTGGGTTCAAGCCAACCTAGACTGAACCTCTTCCATCTCATAAGATTCGATGATATCCCCTAGTTTAAGGTCATTGAAATTCTCGATTCCGATACCACACTCAAGGCCTTGAGAGCAATCTTTCATATCATCCTTAAATCGTCTGAGTGAAGAGATTCGGCCATCATAGATGACAATATTGTCTCTCAGAAGCCTGGCATGAGAACCCCGCACGACTTTACCATCTAAAACCAAACTGCCCGCCACCGTACCCACTTTACGGATGCTAAAAAGTTGTATCACTTGAGCCCTTCCCAAGACATGCTCCTTATAGGTCGGTTCCAATAGTCCTTCCAAGGCTTTCTTGATGTCGTCAATCGCATCGTAGATGACAGAATAGGTCCTTACATCCACGTGTTCCTGCTCTGCGAGAACCTGGGATTTCTGGCCCGGTCTCACATTGAAACCGATGATAATGGCATTTGAAGCCGAGGCCAAGTTCACATCGGTTTCTGTAATCCCCCCGACGGCATCATGGAGGATATTGACCTTTACAGCGTCCGTAGAGATTTTTCTCAAAGCTTCTTTCACCGCCTCAATCGA
Organism: uncultured delta proteobacterium; assembly: GCA_963826305.1. Lineage (GTDB taxonomy): Bacteria > Desulfobacterota > BSN033 > BSN033 > UBA1163 > CAWGWZ01. Next base: position 157,306 of record CAWGWZ010000020.1, read on the forward strand.
TCCCTGCACATCTGCTTTAATGATGACATTGAGCTCTTTTACTTCCCCTTTCGTGATCCGATCATAGAGCTCCTCTAATGAGACCTTGCTTAATTTTGAAAGTTCTTTTTCCCGAATTTTCTCTTGCCGGTAAAGGCTGATTTGTTTCGCCATCCTCTCTTCGGAAACGACGATGAAGGGTTCTCCTGCCTCCGGGACATCATTGAACCCCACCACCTCCACAGGGGTAGATGGTCGGGCCCCCTCTATCTTCTGTCCCTTGTCATTTAACATTGCCCTCACCCTGCCGTAGTGGGACCCTGCGATGAAGGCATCCCCTGCTTTCAAAGTTCCCTCCTGGACCAGAAGGGTTGCCACCGGACCCCTCCCCTTGTCCAGTTTGGCTTCGATAATGACCCCTCGAGAAGGTTTATCCGGATTCGCCCTCAATTCAAGGACCTCTGCCTGAAGAAGGATCAGCTCCAATAACTCTTTGATTCCTGTCTTCTGTTTCGCTGATACCTCGGCAAAGAGGGTATTGCCTCCCCATTTCTCCGGAGCCAGACCATAATCTGCCAGATCTTTCTTCAACTTCTCTGGATTCGCGTTCGGTTTATCGATCTTATTGATCGCTACCACAATTGGAACCTTGGCTGCTCGAGCATGATCGATCGCTTCCTTTGTCTGCGGCATCACCCCATCATCCACTGCCACCACCAATACCACCACGTCCGTCACTTGGGCCCCTCTGGCCCTCATAGCGGTAAATGCCTCATGGCCGGGAGTGTCAATAAATACAACGTGACCGTTGTCTAATTGGACATCATAAGCCCCGATGTGCTGGGTGATCCCTCCTGCCTCCCCTCCCATCACGTTGGTCTTGCGGATCGCATCCAAAAGCATAGTCTTCCCATGATCCACATGGCCCATGATGGTGACAACGGGAGGCCTCGGCTGCAACTCCTCGGGAAGGTCCTCTTTCCTTTCCAACAGATCCTGACGTTCTAAGGAAACTTTCTCCACTTCGTAGCCAAATTCACTGGCTACTAAGGATGCGACGTCGGCATCGATGACCTGGTTGATATTGACGAGCACCCCCATCTCCATCAGTTTTTTGATCAGTTCCCCTCCCTTCACCCCCATCCTCTTAGCAAGATCTCCAACAGCAATGACTTCGGCAATGCGTATGACTCTTTTAATGGGTTTGGGGACCGTCACCTCTGTTTTTTTAGGGGTCTTCAACACTACTTTTTTCTTCATGGGTCTGAAGGGTCTGAAGCGGGTTTCTAACTCCTTTTCCGGCCGTCCCTCCCCTTCAATCTCATCTTCCGGCAGCATCCTTTCCTCAATCACCCTCCTCTTCTTAACGAACCCCTTTTTCTTTCCAGGAAGGGAACTCAAATCCTCCTTTTCAAGGAACTCCTCCTTGCCTGGAAGTTTGACCTCCACCTTTTTTACAGGGACCTCTTTGGTTTTGGGTTCTTCAACCTCCTTTTTCACCTCTGTCCGTCTACCCACTTCCTTAAGGGTGACCTCCAAAGGCAACCCTTCCTTGGCGGGTGTCGCAGGGATCCCTTCCCTCTCCTCTGTCTTTGCCTCGAGAGCCGCAGCGATGGGAATAGCGCCGGGTTCCTCAGTTTTTTCAGCCCTCTTCTTTCCTCTGGGGATCTTTGCGGGAGGCCTTCCTTCTATTCTGAATTCCTTTTTCTCCACCGACTCCTTTAGAACCCGAGCCTCTTCGCCGGCTTTTTCCTCCCGTTTTTCCGATGGTTTCTCCTCCACCATCGCAGGCTCCACCATGACGATCGGAGGCGGCAGGGGCTCCACTTTGGCCTCCAGGCTTCTCGTCCTTCTGCGAATTACGGTAGGCCTGACCCGTTTCTCAACGATCTCCTTTTCGGAATCCCTTTCAATGATCTTCTCGTCCAGCGGGGATGCCGTCTTCTCCGGCTCGACGGGTTTCTTATCCTTTACCTTCACTCCCATCCGTCTTAATTTTAGAAGCAGCTTATCGTCCTCCATCCCAACTTCGCGTGCGAGATCGAGAACCTTCACCTTCGTCATTCCCCTTCCTCCTCTATGCTGCAGAACCTTTCATCCGCTGAAGCAACGCGGGATCGATCGATGCAGGAAATCCATCCATCCCAACGAACCGACCCATTCTCCCCTTTTTTTGTGCCTTTTTAAAACAGATCAGATCTGGGCAGAGATAAGATCCGCGTCCATTAAGATTTTTTTCCCCGCTGGTGAAAAAAATCCCCTCTGGATCCTTTGTAAGGCGAACCATTTCCTCCTTTCCTCTTCTCTTGCGGCATCCGATACACGTACGGATTGGGACATGGCCTTTCTTGCTCACGCCTTACTCCCTTCGATGTAATGTTGAGCTGATTGAATTAATTTTTCTGCCTTTTTGATGCCGATTCCCGGAAGACCAGAGAGCGTCTCCACATCTGTTTTTAAGACATCTTGAACAGTCTGAAATCCACTCGCTTTCAATATTCCGGAGGTCTTTTCCCCTACCCCTTCTATCTGATCCACTGGATCAAGGGACGAGTCCCCTACCGCAGGGATCTCTTCTTCGCCGACCTCCGTGCCTTCTTCTTTTTGGATCAACCGACGGGCACTTTCTGCAATCTCTATGGCTTTTTCTTTCTCTACCTCTATCACCTTAGCCAATTCTTCTGGATCCACCTCCGCAACCTCTTTGATCGATCGGAACCCTTCATTATAGAGGATGCGGCTGGCTACATCCCCGATATACGGCAGGCCTTTAAACCTTTCTAAGATCTCACTGGAGATCTTTTCCATTTTGGACTCGCTCTTGATATCGATCTTCCAGCCTGTCAATTTGGAAGCCAATCGGACATTCTGTCCTTTTTTCCCAATTGACAAGGAGAGCTGATCGTCTGCTACGACCACTTCCATATGACGATTTTCTTCATCGATATAGACCCTCGATATTTTTGCCGGAGCCAGAGCATTGCAGACGTATTTGGCCTGATCCTGAGACCAAGGGATGATGTCTATCCGCTCCCCGCGAAGCTCTTGGACAACATTCTGAACCCTCGACCCCTTCATGCCAACGCAGGCTCCTACTGGATCGACATCCCGGTTCGAACTGTAAACAGAAATCTTTGCTCTGCCGCCAGGTTCCCGGGCTGCGCTGATGATTTTGATCACCCCTTCGGAGATCTCCGGCACTTCCATTTCGAACAGTTTGATCAGAAACCCAGGATGGGTTCTTGAAAGGAAGATCTGTGGCCCTTTTGAATTCTTCTGGACATCGAGGATATAGGCCCGAAGTCGCTCCCCCTGCCGGTATCCCTCCGCTGGGATTTGTTCCTTCGAAAGGAGAACAGCCTCTGCTCTCCCAATATTGATATAAAGGTTCCCTTTCTCCATACGCTGAACGGTTCCGCTGACCAGATCTCCTTTTCGATCCCTGAATTCGTTGTAGACATTCTCACGTTCAGCGTCCCGAACTTTTTGAATGATCACCTGCTTTGCCGTTTGGGCGCCAATTCGACCAAAATCGGTATTCAGTTTAACCCCAAGACTATCCCCGACCTGAGCCTCGCTGTCCAGCTCCCTTGCTTCTTCGATGGATATTTCGATCGATGAATCGGCCACTTCTTCCACGACCTGTTTGAATTGAAATAACTCTACTTCGCCTATCTCCTCATTATAATGGACCTCAATCTCGCCTTGGTGTCCATACTTTTTTCTGGAGGCGGTCAGCACTGCCTGTTCTAATGCCTCGATGATCACCTTCCGGTTGATACCCTTATCTTTCCCAACCTGATCAATTACATAATTGAGATTGGATGGCATAATTGGTTTCTCCCTTTCTAAAACTCAATTTCCAAATTGGCCTTTGCCACATTGGATAGAGGGATCTGGAAAATCTCCCCATCCACTTCAATCTCGATACGCTTCTCAGAAATCCCTAAGAGCTTCCCTTTAAATTGGCGCCGGTTCCCAAGAGGATCGGTCGTTTTCACCCTGATCAAATGATTTTGATACTTGATAAAGTCCCTCTCGTTCTTTAAGGGACGGGTCAGGCCTGGGGATGAGATCTCTAACGTGTAGGGGACCGAAATAAAATCCTCGACGTCAAGGGTTCTTCCAATCTCGTGACTGATATGGGTGCAATCATCAAGGGTGATCCCTCCTTCTTTGTCGATCAGGAGACGGAGAACCCACCCCGTTGCTTCCCGCCGATATTCGATCTCCACCAGTTCCAATCCCTCATTCGAAAGAATCGGGTCAGCAATGGCGCGCACACGGTCGACAATTGATTTTGTCGTCATTCCTTCTGAATTCCGCAAACAGGCATTTTAAAAAAAAAGCGGGCATTCAGCCCGCTTTTTCAGCAGACTTATTTTTAAATGAATATACTACAATTCAATTCCAAATGCAAGGGAATTTTTTAAACCTATGCAATTCAGACACTATAGAGGTCCGCATTCGTGTAAGGAGGCCGGTTTGGGGTTAGAAGGTTCTCAATGGTGGGTCAACAAGTCAAAGGCACGACGCTGGGGATTTTAGGAAGGGCGTTTCAAAGTCGGCAGACAGTTTTAATGGAGGCAACGAGAAGAATCGACGATGGCAGAGCGATTATTCCCTCTATCTTTTACGAGGTAAACGTTGAGCGGTGATCACTGTTGGCGGTAGAGGTAAAACCTCTATGGGGGTCGAGGATTCTGCATCAGTCCGTTCAACTCACGACCGATACGTCGGCATTTGTCTGCGATCTTTTTGCGTGCTTCCTCATGAAGCATCACCACAAATCCGATAAGTTCGAACGGTCTGAATAGACCGTAGTAGGTCTGGTAGTAGACAATGATGTGGTTATCGGAAGGCAGAAGCTGTTGACGGATACGAGGGAGCGTCTTTTGGTTCAGCTCCTTGCGTCCTCGCTTCAGCAGGTAAAGTTGAAGAAGATTATAGGCCAGCATAATAAAGACGACTTGATTGATGACCACGGAGAAGGCACGAGAGGTGAAATGGGTCAAGTCGCTAAAACACTTGAGCTGACGATACCGCTCTTCCGTCGAGGGACGCAGATGGTACTCCTGCTGGGTCTGGCTTGGATCCCGCACCTCTTTGGTGTCGATTAAGAACCAGATCTCCTGATGACCATCAGCATAGTGTTCCCGGTTGGCCACCACGGTGAGAGGTACGGTGCAGGAGGACCAACTCCGAAACTCGCCAATGGCAGCCGCCTCTTTTTTGATCAAGACCTCTTCGGGCGGTGGGGGCGGCTGTTGTTTTAACTGACGGAGTTTCTCCTGCCGCTTTTTTTCTCGTTTGCGGATGGCCTTGGGCCTGAGGTGAATCGATTCCTTGACCTCCTCTCTCGGCGGTTTGCACTCCACCCACGCGACGTCCGGCTCTTGGAACAGAGCCATCGCATCGACATAGAGATCCATGTTTTGACGAATCGGGATGAGAATATCAATGTCGTATTTCTTCTTGCAGACGGAGATCGCCTTCCCATCCAAGAAACCCCGATCCAGGATGAGTCTCTTCATGACCCCTTTACCCACCGTCTCCACAAACCGTTTCACCAAAGCATAAAGCACAGGAGATTCGTGGTCCTTGCCCGAAACCACCTTCACCGCCACAAAGAGGAAGAAGTCCAACGCCCGGTTCGTGTGCAGCAACGTCACCATCTTATAGCACCGCCGCCACTGGCAGCGGATCTTCTGTCCATCGGTCATCTTGTGGTATTGCCCCTCGGAAACGGGATGATCGTGTTCGTCAAACAGAAGCTTCACGGAGCCTTCATAGCGGGGGTTGTCCGGAACAAACAAGTAGGAGGCATCCCCGATGAAAAGGCCTCCTGGATCAAAGGCACGTTGGCGCTGAAACACCCGAACCCCATCCTGCCCAAACCATCTCATCAAGGCTTGGCCTTCGGTGTCCTTGGCGACCTTGCGCAAATAATCCGGATCACAGGGGGTCTCCCGGTCGTAGTGATTCTTCTGGTTAAACCCCTCACAGAAGATCGTCGTCTCCCCTGTCTTAGGATGAACCACCTTGCGGCCCGCCTTGGGCCCAAAGGCCTGAAGCATCCCTCCAGAACGAACCACCAGGGGAAACGCATCAAAAGCGTGCACCCCGTGAAGCCGCATGGACAGATTGCTGGCTACATAAAACCAGAAGGGCACATCCTCTTTCTTCCGCGGCGTAGGATAACTCTCTGCCAGTTGATCGAGTATCGCTCGGGCTTTGATGAAACGGAAAAAATCGGCCTCGAACACTTCGCTGGCCGCTTCCATATAGTCAAACTCTCCATTCCCCAGCGCCTCCAAAACGAAGGGCTTGTTCTCCTCAAAAATCACGAGGTCCATCCCGCTTCACCCTTCCCGGACGCTTGTTGCTCGATGAAGACCATTCCTCCCGACGCATCCCCTCCATCTGATCCATCACCTGCAGCATCTTCCGATAAATCTCTCCCAGTCGGGCCCGAACCCGCCGAAGCTCCTGATAACGTCCTACCTTCACTTGAACCTCAACAAGAAATCCATGGGGGATCACCTGTAATCTCGTCTTCCCTCCCTCGCTGGCACTGACCACCATGCGCGCATGAAGCTCCCCACGAGCGCATTTACACCCCGACTTTCCACATCGGCGCTTCAGTTCATAGACCGTCCCTTTGATCACTGGCCGGTCAGAAAAAAAAGGTTCGACAAGTCCCTTGATCGCGTCGGTCAGGTGAAGAAGGGACTGTCGAAGTCGACTCAACTTCTCTCGGTCTATTTTACTCTGTATGCCCATATATTAATAACATACAGATTTTAAAACAAAAGTCAAGAAAAAAGTGAAGCTCCCCAAAAATTTCTTTCAAGGGAAACGGAGGCAAATCTCCTAGCCCCCCCGAATAGCGATTTATAGCGGGGTCACGTGGGGCCGGAGGAATCCGCCTGGTTGGAATTCCCTACTGTCTGAATTGCAGTTGAAACCTGTTAACCATTCTTCTTGAGAAAAGAGGGCTGATCCGAACCAAGGCCGCGAAGAGAATGAATCTCTCTCTCCAATCTCTCGATCGTTCTTTGATTTTCTCGAAGGGCACCCTTGAGTTGAAAGCGCCTGTAAAGATCGCCTATCCCTCCCATCAAAACTCCCAAGAAAACGGAGCCAAGGATGACCAGGAAGAGAGGGACTTTTGACACCTCGAGCCACTCAACACTCTGTATGGGATAAAGACCAAACCGAAGAACCACCTCATCCTTGTTTTGTATGGAAAAAAGGATGGCAAAGATAAAGACGACCATCCAAAAAAGTGTCTTCACCCATCTCACTTTTGTTGCCCTCCTTTCCGACCTCTCTTTTTTTGTAAAAAAGCCAGATAAGCAGTGCGAAGCTTCTGATAAGTATTTTCCAAATATTCCGGGACAATCTTTGTTTTACCTAAGATCGGCATAAAATTTGTGTCTCCGACCCATCGAGGGACGATGTGAAAATGGATGTGTTCCTCTCCAGCCCCTCCCACTTTCCCAATATTCATTCCAATATTGAACCCATGGGGATGGAGGCTTGACCTCAATATGTGCGTTGAGGCTTTCATGAAATAGAAAAGTTCTTGTAGTTCCCTGTCATTCAGTTCGTCCAGATCACGACAGTGCCGGTTTGGAACGACCATGACATGGCCGTTGTTGTAAGGAAATTTATTCATGATGACAAACGCATATTTTCCTTGATAAAGGATGAGGTTTTCTTTGCCGTTTTTCTTTTTGTGTTTCGGGCAAAAGATACATCCTTTCTCCTTCTTACCCAAGATATAATCCATCCTCCATGGGGCCCATAGATATCTCATCCACTGTTCCTCACCTTAAGAATATTGCTAAAACGCCACAAAAACTTTGGTTTCGCGGGATCGACACAAATCAATTGGGAATCATCCCTGTGGCCTCTGCCAGTATTGAATAAGAGTGGTCGAAAAAAGAGACTGGGTGGAAAGGGTGATTTGTCCATCGCGAAAAATTTAATCAAGAGGTCAATTCTACATTAAGATAAAGATAATCTTTCCAAGGGGCAGGGGTCTCTTTGATCCCGAGGCTCAATGTCAATAATGGCATCCAAATGGGGACCCTGGGTTTTCGGATCAGGGACATACCGGCTTCTTCGGGCGTCCTGTCCCCCTTTTTTAGATTGCACGCCGTGCAACAAGTCACGACATTTGTCCATTCAGTCTGTCCACCCTTGGAGCGCGGAATTACATGATCATACGTTAATTCCTTGTGCTCAAAAGGGGTCCCGCAATACTGGCACCTTCCCCTATCCCGGACGTAGAGGTTCTGACGGGAAAATTTGACAATGGGTGCCCTCCTCTTGATAAACCGGTTTAGTCGAATCACCGCTGGAAGACGAAGGGCAAAGCTCACTCCTCGGATGATGCGCTCATATTCTTCGACCACCTCTACTTTTCCAAGGATCACCATGACAAGCGCCTTTTTCCAGGTAACAACCTTTAGAGGTTCAAAGGTAGAATTGAGAAGCAGCGTCCACTCCATAACTCAGCCAAAATTAATATTTCCCTTTGAATTTTGGGGATATATAGCGATTTTTCAGCAAATTGTCAAGCATTTTTTGGGAGCTTAAGATTGTTTTTTGAGTGGGAAGGATCCGCTCCATCAATAACTGAGCCAAGCAGCATCTCTATGATTGATTACCCAAAAGAAGTCAGTGTCAAATGGAATAGAGGGATGCATCAACCTATTTCCAAGACTTCTTGCGCTATGGGCAAAAAAGAAGATAAAAATTTCTAACTCGAATAACAATCTATGTCACTTTCTGAGTCCAGGTCAAAGAATGCCGTTCGACAGATCGAGATATTTATTCATCAATGTTAATAGGTTATTTGTGTTCGACTTAAATTTGTTCTTTTGGCAAAAAAGTTGCATGCTTGAGTACATGAGGCGGCTTCCCAGACTCACGAAGGAATTTTTTTCATTTCACCCCCTCTTTTTATTACACTCCCTGGGCCAATAAGTCCTTGGGGGCAATCCATAACTCGGAATCAACGACTTAGAAAATCGCCTTTGAATAGAATGAACAAACAGATGCTGAGAAGGACAAAAGAAGGGATGATGGCCAATCTGTATTTAATGAAGATTCATTTCCTCATCCTAAGACTGTTCATTGTCAAAGGATTCTCGACCTGGATGATGAAGGTCTTTCATTAAGTACAAGTATTGTTGCTCGATGATCACCCGATTCAGAAGAGACACCCGATTCGCAGAAGAGTTGACAATTCATACTAATTCTGATAGATTACCACCAAGACTACTTCGAGGCCACTCTCTCAGGAGGAATTTTTATGAAAAGGCTCAAAAAGACGTTATTATTGTTTCTGGCAATTTCATTGACCGTCGGTACTTTTTGTTCGGTGGGATGGACTCAAGAAGATGTGACCAAAGATGAATGGAATATCATGGATCTATTCATCGCAAGGCCACTGGGATTTGCAGCCGGCATTGTCGGCACAGGGCTTTTCATCGTCTCCCTGCCGTTTACCATTCCCACAGGGGGAGTAAATGATGCGGCTGAAACGTTTATCACCAAGCCGTTTAAATTCTCCTTTAAGCGTGAATTCCCGGACAGAGACATATTAATGGAAGGATACTAGAAACGAAAATCTTTCGCTGGGTGACGGGACAAGGCCCGAGCATTTGCTGTCTCGATGCGGTTCCCCCCTGCCTTAACATCTCACCAGATTTCCCTCTCTTTGTGTTCCTCCTTCAATTTCCGATGGCAGAAGGGACAGGGCTTTCCTTCTTGAATCAGTACTTCTTTCATCATCTCGATCAGTTCATTATCCTCTAAGATTTGCTTCACAATATGAGGATGGGGTTTCCGATCATATTTGCGATAAGGAAAGCTGCTTTTCCCACTCATCTCTCTACTCCTTTAAACTAAATTATAAATTTTCCCTCTTTTCTTGACAAGAGAATAAAAACAATTCAACTTTTTAGAGGCTATTCGATAGGAGAGGTCGTAACGCCGCTATGAAAGACTTCTCAAAAACTTTTGCAACCTCGTCCAATCTTCTGGGGAGATATCGACAAACTTGAGCCCGCATCGATAATCCCCCCAGTCCTTTCCTAAGTGAATATCCATCCAAAGGACCTGCGCCAGGATTTCGATGGTATTTAAATCATCACCAGAAGTGAAAAAAAGTTTCAACCTAAGATGTCGGCCAATCTCCACCTCCTCTCGGAGGTAAACCAACAACCCGCCTTCACTGAGATTGGTCACACGGCCCCCATGGCTGACCGACCAATCAACTGGATAGTATTCTATCGGCAAATTGACTGTAAATCTGGGATAACCTCTCCTTTCAATGTTTACGATCCCAACACGAGGTTTTATTTCTTTTTCTTCCTTTTCCACTGCCCCCTTTATCCACCTTGCAGAGGTTGATTGTCATCGAGCCCTCATTCCCATTCCTGAAGGGTTGAAATGAAAATGAAGTCTCGGACAGAAGGTTTCAAAGAGGCATCCCTCGCAGCGTGGCTGAGTTGGAAAACAATGTCCCCCTTCTTCCTCCTTCATCCCCATCCACGTCATCGGTTCCTCTATCTTCATAGGAAACTGAGGAAAAGCTTTTTTAGCAAAAGATTGAATCTTGAGATCTCCCGTCGAATTCCTGCCTTGATAGTGGTCAAAATGGGGATCCACAACTCCTAGTCGAGAAGCGACCCTGTAAAGACTCTCTCCGATGAAGATGGGAACATTAGAAAAATCGATCTCAACAAGATGAGGAATCAATTCATTGATCCATCTCACTGCCATCCGGCTGTTTTTATCACCCATATGAGGAATGACTTGAATCAACCGCATTAAGTCTAAGCCGTTCCACTTCTCCTTTTTCGAGATGTTATTCGCAACCTGCTGGAGTTTGGGCAGGGCCCTATAAAATAGATCTCTCCAATTCTCTCCAGAGAAGAATTTCGTTCCTTCAAGAGGGGGAATCTCCTCGAGGAGCAAATTCCGCCGAAGGATTTGTTTAAACACCCTTTGGGTGTTTTCCAATGCTTTCTCGGGCTGGCACATCTGATCAAACCGCGTATGGGCCAGTATGGTCAAAAGCGAATGAACGGGATTCGCAAATTCGCCTTCCTTTTGTTGCGTTTCGAACCAAACAGAAAACATGCTGCGGTTGCTTGTGTAGTAGTTTTCAACGGAGTTCCTGAAATCCTCTATCCACGGGAACAGATGCAAAAATTCCTTATCTTTTGTCTCCGTTCTTTCAGAATCCTGCTTTGGCTGGGTAGCCACCTCGCATTCAGAAGCATTGACGAGAGTCTCTTGAAAAACGCTAACATCATTGCTCTGGCTTTGACCTGACTCAGGGAAAATAGTTTTTCCCTCTTCCCCTCTTTCTTCCAGAATAGGTGAGGGGGCTGTTTGAGAGAGTTCATCCTCCAAGGGAACCTCTGCCTCGCCTCCCCTTAGGTTTTCATTTTCTTCCAATGCTGTTACTGTAAAATCTTCACCCTTCTCTGTGGTTTCCGACATCGTCAATAGGGGGACCTCTTGGGGACCCGATAAATGGGTCTCCCCCAAGGTCTCCTCTCCACCCTCTCCCTCCAATTCTCCACTTCCTGTCACAGCAACAGAGAAATCATCAAGTGCAGAGGACGGTTGGTCCTCTCTCCGGAGTCCTGAATACTCTTCCACAAAAATTTCTTCTGAGGCTCCGCCGGGGTCAGTGAGATGGGGGCTAGTTTTATTTTCAACTTTTACCTCCATCTCCACACATTCCCTTTCTCTTCTTCTATCCTCCGCTGGAATCGGATATCCTGAAGAACTCTTGAATATAATGGAGACTCTTTCAATAGGAAGTTCTCCATCAAAAAATACCTTAAAAGGAGAGGTCTGCCCCGGGAGGAGAGGATTGATGGGGAGAGGGGCTTCTTCAAAGGTCAAGATTTCTCCAAGATGGTCGAAAAGTTGAATTAAGACCCAGGTATCGTTCAGACTTTCCTCAGATATATTTCTCGCTCTTCCTATAACATTCCATGCTTCACTTGATGTCCTCCGGAGATAGGACGACTCCAATGCCATCCGATGTGGTACGATTTGCTGAAATTCGAGGAAGATCGCTGCAAAATCCTCCCTTTCTTCAACAGAGGCAGTGGCTCCAAAAGACCTGAGGGTCTCTGCTAAGGTTTCGGCTTTATCTAAGGAGAGATCTTTTTTGAGGACGATGGGACAACGGTCAACAATTTTTCTTAAGAGAGGGAAAGAGATGCCATAGTTTTCAGAAATGTTCTTGCAAAAGGACTCTTTTTCTTCTTCCTTGCTATCCCCAATGTGAATAAGGACGACTCTAAATCTCCCTTCTTTCTGACGAGTTCGATGCATGGTGATCCTTTATGCTGAGGGGTATATTCTCCTCAAACCGCCTCAAGGGAGACCTTCGTCACCTTCATCAAGAGAAAAGGGTTACGGTCCCCTCTCGGCTATACCTGAAGCACATTGGTCCATTTTCCTTCCTATTTTTAAATAATTTTTTAAAGAAGTTCAAGATATTTTTTTGATCCAATGCTTCCAAAAAAGGCACATTCGCAGAACATTGAAGTTGGACATCGATGGAGGTCGAGGCTGTAAATCTTTACTTTCCTATGCTTTTAGTAGGGCAATAAGCCGGGCAAAGTCTTTTTCATCGATATATTGAAATTGCAACCCGTATCGATGCTCCCCCCAACTTTCTCTAGCGACCAAATCAGACCAAACCACTTTTGCAATTGCTTTGATCGTGTCTAATTCTAAGCCCTTGACATATAGGATTTCTATTTGTAGCACCGCACCTATTTCCATTCTCTCTGGCAAATACGCGAGGACCCCCCCTTCACTTGCATTTGCCACAATCCCTCCATAAATCTCTTTAGCATCCACACGAGAATAATTTAGAGGAAGTTCAACACTACATCGCGGATGCTTCCTCCTCTCGCTGGCGAGAACACCCATTTTTGCATGAGCAGCCAATCTGCTTTCCTGATCAGTTTTGTCCATGTAGAAACCCTGATTAATTTTGTTCATATAGAAACAACGTCGAATGTCAAATAAGGTGTAGGAGCTGCATTTTTAATGCCATCGTATAGCCGCTTGCTGGTGAACTTACACTTTTTGCAAATTTTGACAAATTTTTCACCTTCTTCGGATAATTCCTATCCTTAGAATGACCAAGCAAAAATAATACCAGCTTGATTGTTTTTCCAACCTTTCTAAAAAAATTCCAGATAGTATCAACGAAGTGTCCACAATGAGATTTGGAGAGAAGACAATATCTCTTTTAAAAAAGGGGATTACCCGTTTTTTAGACTGGTTCTAATTGGGTGGAAACTTTTTTAAATCTCTATGAAATTTTTTCACTATTTTATCCATTCAAGTTTTGCTTTATCCAGATCAGCTTCTTCGGGAATCTTTTTCTCCAGCGTGTTCTTCGCTTCTTCAATTTCATTTCTGCATTGATCAATTTCGTTTTTTATCTGGTCTCTTTCTTTACGAAAGTTTGCCCTTTCAATTGAGCTTTTCGAATCATTAAATTTTTCGGTCAATTCATTATACTTAACTCTAAGGCTCTCCAATCTTTCCTGGGAGGTCATTAGTTTCTTCCTCCACTGCTCAACTCGAGCCCTCCAGAATTCCTCCCCCCTTCCAAATCGATCCTTATAGGTATCCTCTTTACCCTTAGGCAATGACTTACCTTCCACCTTTATCTCAACTTTTTCTTCTGTCAATCCAATTTTCTCAGCTGCTGGACGATATTCTTCTGGAATCTGCATGATATCGTCGGTGAAATGGAGAGCTCCTTTTTCGTCTACCCACTTGTAAGCTTCTCCAAAGGATAATTGTGCAGCAAATAAGAATAGAAAAATAATAAGAATTCGTTTCATTATAACGGATATTGATTCAGCAAATCCTGTGCCAATAATCAATTTTAATTGTTGATTTTTTAGCTTTCGCATATTATACTTATAATGGTCAGTACATCAAACCATATCACCTCCTTGTTTCACCCCCATTTGGTGTACTGATTGGGATCAGTTAAGACCCTCCTCTAACTGATCCCTTTTGAATTTATTTAATAAATTTAAAAAGTTATCTATTTTTCCCACATTTTCTGTGAAAACCTTGTTGATAACTTGAAACTTCTGAGCCGTAAATGGCTTATTCTCTGATCTTTTAGCAAAATGCCTAATGTTTAGTCAGTTGAAATCTAAATGTTTTTAATGAGTTAATCCAAATCTTCTATTCCATTTCTTTTCCCTTAACTCCTCGCACAACTTCTGATGGGAATCCAAATCGCGATACGAATTCTCTGTAAAATTCCTCAAAGCCAATCTTTTCGAGAAATGGTTCTGCCATGACCCCCCATGCATCCTGCTAAAAGCGGGGGCTTCAATTTATAGATCTCTTCATAAATTTGATTCACCCAGCCACCGGGATTTCTTTTTAGAATTTCCACAAAATTGAGTCCGGTCCCAAAAGCAACTTCGAGAACCTTCTCCCCGTCCTGGATGGTGGCCACCTCCAATGCTCGCTGACGTGCTTTCGACTCCATCGCAATCCCAAACAGATCGTAGATGGGGGCGATCCAGTTGTATTTTCGGACAATCTCCTTGTGGGTATATCGTGCCTCTAAGATCTCTTGGTTCATCAAATAATCCGATCAAAAAAATGGAGGGACTAAAGATTCTTCTCTCCCCATGTCATCGAAGGGCAAAAAACGATCAAGAACAACTTACAGGATTTGAAGCGAATAAGTCAAGGATTTTTATGAAATTCCCTATCGACCCCCGCGGGTCGGATTGAAGTATTCACCTATCCTTCCGAGTACAATGTGGGGAATGTCTTCCTTCTTTTTTACCCTAAAGATACTGATGTTCTTCCTTTTCTCTACAGCCTTTTCAAATCTGGCGGCATAAGGGTTATCTCCAATATGGACCGCAGTAATCCGATTTTGAATTTGGCCAAAGAACCCGATCATTGCTTCCAGGTTCGTAATTTTCATATCAGTAATGATGAAGAGATCAAGACTCTTTCTACCTTGGATGAGCGGTACCAAATCCTCCAAATCCAGGGCCGTCCCGCCTCCAAAATATTTACACAGAACCCGGTAGATTTCATCTTTTCGACTCGTGTAGTTCAGGACATCTTTCCCCCCCATCGGTGCGTCACTAAAATTGTAGACGGCGATCCTCGAATCGTTTCGCAGATAAGCATTTGCGGCGCAGGCCGCTCCGAGAACTGCGTAGGAGAGGCTTTTTCGAGGGTTGATCATACTTCCAGAAGAATCGATAGCGATTAAGCAATCTGGAGTCTCTTCGACTTTTCCTCTGCCTTTCCCTTCCTTCTTCTTCCAAATCTGAGTCACCCCTGGGAGGATCTTACCAAAACTGGTCCATATGTCCACATCTTGAAAGGGTGACCCAACTTCCCACGGAGAGTGAGAATGTGGATGGAGGGACCCTTTCTCATCCAAAGGAACCTTTTTCAGCGGGATTGAATAACTCTCCGCCAACTTCATATAGAAAAGAACATCTGCATCAATGGGGGCACCCCGCCCCCGTCCCATCCCCCCCTCTATCCCATAGCCCACCTCTTTCAAATCATCAGAAAAGTCTTCAACGACCTCTCTAAATTCAGGCAATGCCATCGTCTGCTTAGCATAATCTCTCAGCCCTTGATCAATTTCCTCAAAAGAATAATGGTTCAAATCATGTTCACCTTGAGGGTTAGAGGTCCCTTTCCCGCCTTTTGCCCCCTTTTCCCTCTGTTCCACAGCAAGAAGGGGCTTGAGTGAGCGGGCAAACTTTTGAATACTTCCCGGCCAACGTGACCGATCCAGGTAAGGGATGCGTGCGAGTCGTCGCACAACCTCCTCGTGTCCTCTCCCGCTTCCTTCAGAATGGCGGACTCCTAAATCGATTCCCCAAATCTTTTGGTAAAGGGAGGCGATCACTTCCTCGATCTCCCCTTTTTTCAGATATCGGTGCAGTTCAGGGATCTCCGTGAGCCTCTTCTTTACACAGTGCGTGTCAGCAATAACGTCGATGAAGTAATCCGCTGCCTGTTTGGCCAATTCCTTATCACCCATGACCTTCTTGGCCTCGGCATAAAGCATCAGATGGGTATGGAAATCCCATGGGCAGAAGGTATAATGGGTAATGCCGTGATCGAGGAGGGCCTCGATCACCTTTTCCACTGGCATCTTATCTCTCATTTGGGAAAGAAAAGCGGACTTAATGGTCATTTGCTTCTGCTTCATCTCCAATCCGACACCTTCATTCTGTTCGGTGTCAGCACCGCCAGAGTTCGTCAATTCCTCTGCCTTGGGCATAGGGATCTCGGGGTAGAGATGCTTTTTCCTCAGCCGGGGCCAAATCTCTTCGATCATCGCTTGTATATTCTGCTCTTCCATTTTTATTCCTAATAATAGAGATTGGGATTGCGCACCTTCCCAGGATAAACCAGTTTATCCCTTTCGAAGACTTTCCCTTCAACGATATTTCCCAATCCTCTCACCCTTCCGCCTACACAAATCTCTCCTCCCATCATCCACTCACCGGTGTGGAGTCCGATGTTCTTCCTCACCAAAATCTTCCCTGATCTCATTCCTGCTCCGGTCCAGTTCTTGGCATTCCCCTCGACAACCAATTCCCCTCCCTCGAGGCCGATGCCCGTGAAATCCCCGGCATCACCTTCGATCATCAATCGTTTCCCTTTCGGAAGTCGAAAGCCAAGGAGATTGATCTCCGTTTTAAGTTCGGAGAGCTTCAGGGTAATCTCTTCCTCTTTAGCGTAATTACACAAGGCGGAAATGTAAACCCCCGCTGGCCCTGGAATAAGGTATGGGATCTTTTGGGTGTTCTCTAACGCAAAACAGAAATCCTCAATATCCTCTGCCGAATAATCAATTTCCCTGACATATTTCTCCGCCACTTCATAAGCCTTAATGATGGTATTATATTGTACCATCCAGACCAGTTCCTTCGCCTCCTCTTCTAAGAGTTTTTCATATCCACGGCGGATCTGATCCATGACCACTTCAGTGGATTGAACGATTTGATCCAAAGGAATGTCTACCTTTTGAAAGCTAAAGGCCTTAAACTCTTCATAGGGGTTCATCACTGCACGAACACCTCCGTCCGGCTGGCCTGTGGTCGCCCTCTTCTGCGTGAGGGATGTCTTCACCTTTACATACCTGCCTTCGGCAGAAAAGAATCTCGCCTGTAAAAAAACTCAGCAAAGGTTCGCATTTCAGTTCCCGAAAATCCTTCCGTCAAGTTCGTCGAGCTTCGATGTCTTTTTTTATTTCCACGTAGACAGGATGATCCCCCTCCAACAGCTCCAAAGGCTCACCCTGAAAGATCTTCGATCCCACGGCCAGGGCATCTTTGAGATGCTCACTCTGTTCTCGAAATCTTTGAGATACCGTTTTCACTGCTTCTTTCGCTAAGAAGATGGGGAACGGATCATCCCTCTTCGCTCTCTCTTTCTGGGAAAGGACCTCATCTTTCCATTGAACACGGTGGGCCAGCGTGTAGGGAAGGACCGATTTGACATGTTCAATATCGATTTCACTATCTCCCAATAGCCATGCCAATCCTCGGGCATGTTGTTTGATAGAGGTCGGCAGTCGATTCGAGGCACAATTTTTGATGTCGTGGCAGAGATATCCAGTATAGTGACATCCCTCCTCACAGTTTTCTACGACTCGTTTCTGCCCATAACGCTCACAGAAAGAAAATTCCGCAAGAAGCATTCGAGTAAACGCACTCGCATCCAAATCCATCTCTAAACTTTCCATTTCAGTTCGGATCTGGTCTCGGTCCTGCCTTTGAAGTGGCTTGATCCCCAATACCTCTTCAACATATTCCCCGAAGGCGTTGCAAATCTCTTCCACCTTTGGAATTTTTTTCTCATGGGCGATCTTCGATTTAAGGACGCGGTAAAGATCCTTCTCATACTTTGGATGTCTCAAGATATGATCTTTTCGTTTTGTCTTTCCGATCAGAAAAGAGAGATGAGCCCCCGGATATCTCGATTCCACCATCGCATCGAACCGATCCACCAATGGGGCAATGATGGTATTTGTCCCCCCATCTTGATAATTCGCGGTAGCGAAGAGGCAGTACTCATCGTTAATGATCATTTCGTTGAGATACTCCCAGTTCCCTCGGTCCACTCCGTCGAGGATCATACTTTGCTTGGTTTCCGGGAGGCGGTTGATCTCGTCTACAATCTTCACTGGGATTTGGGAAAAATTGGTCCATACCACATCCTCTTCGCCTCGATTCAGCTTGCCCAAATCCGGCCTGCCAATAATCTTCTCCTCCGTCTGTTCCGGGTGTCCCGAAACCTCGCTGCCCCATATCACGCCCAGTGGAAATTGGTAAATTAACGAACAGACAAATTCTGCAGAGGTTGTCTTTCCCAACCCCGGTTCTCCGATGATCAATTCCTTTCCCTTATTCAGTGCAGTCAAAAGGCTAAAAAGGATTGCTGAGTTGTATCGTTCTCCTTTTATTTCTATATCCGGGCGATTGAAGTAAAGATGGTCGTTAATAAACTGGTAGACCTCCATCACCTGCTTCTGATATCCATTCTTTTCCACGTTTTACATCCTTTCCACCTTGATCCAATTTTCCTGTTCGTCATAGCCTCGAAAATCAACATGCGACGAACCGTTTAAATAATGATAACATGGCCCCTGCCACAAGACAAGGTGATCCCTTTCGACTCCTCTCCATATCACTAACGATAAGGCCAGGGCCGCTCCTCCCGCCCATCTCCATTTACCGTTCAGGGCACAGTGGCTCACCGAAAGCGCTTCTCCCCCGCCCGAACGGCAATCTCCAGCCAGTTCTCCTCTGGCGCATAGGGACAGGTGTACTTTTCATGATACTCGCAGAAAGGGTTGGAAGCCCGATTAAAATCGATCAGTATCATTCCACCCGGCATCGGTTCGATGAAGAGGTAGCGTCCCATCAGATGGGTCTCCGTTTCTGAGGTCTTATCTTTAAAGGGGAGAAAAAGCTCCCCACCCCCTAAAGGTCGGTAAATCTGAAGCACATACTCCTTTGCCATCCACTTAAATTTGAAGCGACCATATTTCACATATTTCCTCTCCTTCTTTTTGTTGGTGGGAATGTTGACGTATAGGATTTTGGGTTCGGTAGGATATCGTTCGATCGAACCGACCATTGCATACTTAAGGTCGATGGGATAGTAAAATAGGCCTTTAAATATTTTCCGGTCACTTTCTTTTAAAGGAGAACGAGCGTCTTCCTTAAAGAAGCGGTCTCTCTTTTCCCGAAAGATCTTCAACTTTTCCTCTCTTCGATGCATGGGGCTGTTTTGGTCATGCGCCGAGAGAAGATCTGCCTTTCCACCCAGAAGAAGACAGGTGCACGCAACCGCTACGAGGAACCATTTTCCGCTGAAGAAGTTCTGTTCACCCTGTTGTCCAAAGTCTCCTGCACGCATCGTTCAAATCTGCTTTGAACCAGCTCCAACTCTTATTTTCAAAACATCCCCCGGATCAATCAAAGAAGAGATCTGTATTTGAAACAAACCGGAGCGCTCGCTGACTCCAATTCTTGTATCCCCTCGGCAATAGAGGTCACACATTGGTCTCAAAAGCCTCCAAGTATCCTTCTGAGGCAAGGGCTCGCCGTGCTGCTCGGCTCAGTTCCCGGTCGTAACGATGGGTGGCGGTATAGACCCGACAAATGGCTAACTTCGCCGGAATATATTGAAATAATCTCCGGAGCGGTTCCCTTGAAATTCGTTTGGACCCCGGGTCATAGATGAGAAGCGTCGCTCCTTCTGATTCATGCCAAGGGTTAAGTGGTCTGGGGTCATGATGGGCCAGATCGATATGGAATTCGATCTGTTTCAAGCGCTTCGGCAAGAAAGACTCCATTCTCTGCTTCACTTCTCTGGGAGTCAAAAAAAATGGCCGCCCAAGCTCGATCTCTCTGAGGGTCAGCTTCTCCTCGAAGACGCTGCTCCATCTCAACTTTCTTGAGAGAACCTCCGCCCACTTTTCTCCCAGGCGCCTTTCCCGTGTCGACGGAGATTTCTGCCACTCCAGCACTTTTTCCATCAGGAACCAGTCTGTCAGTGAAAGGTAGCGATCTATTTCTTCCAAGGGATGAAACGGACAAAGGATCTCCATCGTCTCTCTAAAAATTTCCTGCAGTTGAAGATCGATGGATCGGGTGGTCCGATGATAATACACATTGGAATAGAGATAGAGGCGTGCATTCAGAAACATGGCCAACGCATCCAGCCCTCTCTTATCCAAAATCAATCCCTCCTTGTGATAAGAGGTGTAATGGAGGAGCCGCCTCCAATCGATCGGTCCGACCGAGACTCCGGTCATATAAGCATCCCGCAACACATAATCGATATTATCGAAGGTGAAGATTCCACGAAAGAGTTGTTGGAGTAAGTTTAGCCACCTCGGATGCTTTCTCTCCTCTTTCTTCAGTGGCTTTTTGATCAGGAAGGCGATCTGCTCCGAATCAAGGGTTTCTTCTTTCTTAAATGGACCATGGGGACTTCGCCGAACTTTCTTCAAAATGGGGGAAATTTTCTCCCGGATGATGTGCTGACCGATCTCCTCATGATTCGTTCCAAACCGCGAAAGATATTGTTCATCAAAGAAATGGCAAAAAGGGCCATGTCCGATATCATGCAATAGTCCGGCGAGGCGCAGAAGTTCCTCAATGTAAAAAGGAGAGGGTACTTCTGCTTGGTCAATCCGGGATAAAGAGGGATAAAGTCGCTCCGAGAAGGTGCCTGCCACATGCATGGTACCTAAGGAGTGTTGAAAACGTGTGTGTTCTGCAGAGGGATATACCCAGCGAGCACTTTGAAGTTGAAAGATGCGGCGGAGCCTTTGAACCCACGGAGTGTCGATCACATCCCTTTCTGTCTTCTCACCTTCCACGCGGTCGGTCATCACGATATAATGATAGATAGGGTCTGCGATCAAGCCGGCTCCCTGAATTTCCTCCTTCCCTTTCATTCCCTTGAGACCTTCTTGGAATCCCTCCGGGCTTTGGGTGGGTCCTGAAGCAGCGCGGTCCAGGCCGGACCTCCCGGCAATGGAGCCCCACGGCCAAAGCCGTGTTTGGACGCCGAAGTGCCTGCCTTTGCCGAAACGCTTCGTGGAGGCAGGCGTTACAGCACGCTTGCGCGCCGGAGCGCTACAGCACGCAGGCGTGGTTTCCTGCGCAGACGGATGAGAGATGATTTTTAGTTGTGCCCCTACCTATCCCGCCACAGATGGGACACGGCACTTGCCGGTCAGGGTTCTTCAGAGGAAAGTTCACTCTGTTTTTGCTTCTCCTTGGGATCGATAAACTTCACTTTTGCGGCAGCCACTTCCCGAAGGGCGGTCACAATGGGACGGTTACTCGACTCCACCAGTGGCTTGGCACCTTTCACCAACATCTTTGCCCTTCTCGCTGCCAGGATCACCAATTCGAAGCGGCTCTCTACTTTTTTCAGACAATCCTCTACAGTAATTCTCGCCACGATCTTCCTCCTATAGTCTTTTTATTGTGTCGAGGATCAAGCCCTTGCTCTTTCGACACCGTTCAGCAATGATAATCGCCTTCAACTTTTCAATGGCATCCTCAACCCTCTCATTGAGAATGATATAATGATACCAATGGGCCTCTTCAATCTCTCTTCTCGCATTTGCCAAGCGGGAATGGATCATCTCAGGTGAGTCGAGGCCCCTCTTTACCAGTCGATCTTCAAGGATTTTTAGGGAGGAAGGAAGGATGTAAATCAATACCGCATGGTCGATCTTCTCGATCACTCTCCTCGCTCCCTGAGTGTCAATATCGAGAATCAGGTCGATCCCTTCTGATTTCAAGGCCTCCACATTGGCCTGAGCTGTTCCATAGCGGTTTCCCAGCACCTCCGCCCACTCCAGGAATTCACCTCTCTCCACCATCTTCTGAAAGAGAGAAGGCGAAACGAAATGATAGTCCTCTCCCTCGCGTTCGCTGGCCCGCGGAGGCCGTGTGGTGTAGGAAACAGAAAAGCGGAGGTCCGGCAATTCCTCCATGACCTTCCTCACCAAAGTTGTCTTCCCTGCTCCCGAGGGGGCCGAGATGATGAAAATTAACCCCTTTCCCCTTTTTCTCATCGGGCCTTCAGATCCCACACATCCTCTCCTTCCCTTCACCCCATGCCTCTCCCCAAAGAGACCGTGTCGTAATCAAAGAGAAACTACTTTCGTTGCTGTACGGAACAGGCGGTCGGCTGACGAAGCTTTAGAGCGGGAACCTTTCATCGCTCAGCTTCGGATCTCCAAACCAATGAAAAGAATCCCATTTCTAAGAAGGCCCATTACCAAAAACTTTAAACAACCGCATTCTAAAGCCGAGGAGCCTGACCACCTATTCCGCCGGAATCTACCCTCCATCCAATTGCGACGCAGTCTCAAAGAGGAAAGGGAAAGTTGGGGGGAACGGTCATTCAATATTTTGAACCTGCTCCCGAATCTTTTCCAGCTCCCCCTTAATCTCGACGACTCTCTGGGAGATCTCTGCATCATTGGCCTTCGCGCTGATGGTATTCACTTCCCGATGAATTTCTTGAAGCAAAAAATCCATTTTGCGACCGGCCGGGTCTCTCCCCTCCAAAAGCGTGGCGAATTGATTGAGGTGACTCTCCGCCCGCACAATCTCTTCTGTGATGTCGATCCTCTCTGCCAGAAAGGCGATCTCTTGTTGAAAACGAGTCGAATCCAATTCACTCCCCGCCAGAAAGGACTGGAGCCTTTCACGGAGTCGATTCCAGTAGGCATGCAGGCACGAGGGAAATTGATCTTTGATGGCCTCCATTTGTCGACCAATCTCTTCTAATCTTTGCTGGACATCTTTAGCGAGTGACGCTCCCTCCAGCTGTTTCATCTCATCCATATCCTTGAGGGACTGCTTCAGGATGGGGACAATCTCCTGCCAATAGGGCTCCACATCTTCCATTTCCTCCTTCGCGGTAATGATCTCTTTTGCTCCGGCCAAGAGTTCCAAAGTGACATCCCCCTGGAGCCGAAGTCTCTCCTTTAAAATTTGCAGGGCCTTATAATACTGATCGGCAAGATGGAGGTCCACATTGAATTGAACCTTTCCTTCCGCTCCCGCATCCAGCCTGACTGACACATCGATCCTTCCCCTCGAGACCTCAGACCGGACCAGCTCTTTAATGCGGTTTTCGAGAGGGGCGAAACGCCTGGGTAGTTTGATGTTGATATCGCAATAGCGGTGGTTGACAGAACGAGACTCCACGAATACCCACCCCAAGGTCGTCTCTCCCTCTCCGCGTCCAAAACCCGTCATCGATTTCAACATGAATGGTGTTCCCTCCCTCGCAAGTCTTCCAAATATTTCTTTCGAAACTGGTTGAAGAGCCCGATGATCTCATCTTGTCGATAATCGGGATAGGTCCACTCTAACGGCCGAAAGGATTTGTTCTGATAGATCAAAGTTAAATCGGCATAAATACCCTCCCTGAGATAGGGACGATGAGTATAGCCTTTGGTGGTGGCAAGGACAACATGCTCCAAACAAAGGTATCCCGGGTCGATATTGACACGGCGGTTTCCACTGGGAACGGCATATTTCTCTTCGATACGGTTGGTCGTCTGCTTAATATCAGGAAGCGAGGGAATGAAGATGAGCCGCTCGAAGGTGACAAAGCGACGAAAGAGACGGGGTCCCATTTCCTTCGCATAATAATCGGTTAAGTTAAAAGGAAACTTTTGACTAACGGAATCAATCTCTCCAAAGGTCAAGCGGAGATCCTCCAATCCTTGAGAAAAAACGGTCTCCTCTGTAACAATCAAACTCATGAAGAGTTTTGCCGGATCAGGCTCCTTCGGTTTTCCCACCGTGATCGTCTTCCTTTCTCAGATGGATGAAAAACTCCTTATTTCCTTTGGGACCGAGTAGAGAAGACTCGATCACGCGGAGTACCTTCAACCCCAGTCCCCTGCTGAACTGTGAGATTCGTTCGATCACTTTTTGATGCAAGGCTGGATCCCTGACAACCCCCCCTTTGCCCACTTCGCCCTTTCCCACTTCAAATTGCGGTTTAATGAGGGTGATCAGATGGCCTCCTGTTTTCAGGAATTCGAGGAGGTGAGGCAAAAATTTTTCAATGGAGATGAATGAGGTATCGATGAGAATCATGTCGACCTCGTTCTCCACCTCCTCCCTTTTAAGGTAACGAATATTCCTTCTTTCCAAATTCACGACCCTCGGGTCCTTTTGGAGTTTCCAGGCCAACTGTCCGTATCCGACATCAACGGCATAAACTTTTCTAGCCCCTTTTTGAAGTATGCAATCCGTGAACCCACCGGTGGACGCGCCCACATCCATCACCACCATCCCGCTCGGATCAACTCCAAATGAGTTGAGGGCTCCCTCTAATTTAACACCCCCTCTGCTGACATAAGGCAAATCCTCCCCTCGGATTTCGAGTTGCGCCGCGACATTCACTTTTGCTCCCGCCTTATCGATCGGCCGACCCTCAGCAATAACCCTTCCCTCCATGATCAAAGACCTTGCTCTTTCTCGGCTTTGAACGATCCCCTTTTCGGTTAAAAGCTTGTCAATACGTTCTTTGCTCACTACCTGACCATCATGGAGTGACAGATCAGCACCTATTTCGGGTTAGGAAGAATTCTGCTCATAGAGGTTTTACCTTGACGGCGGGGAATGGATAATGATTCTTGCTCTTCCACCAACTCCTTCGCGACCTTCAGAATTCCATCCTCATCGATCCCATATTTGGCCCGGAGGAGGGATTGAGGTCCATGTTCGACAAAGAGATCAGGAATGCCAAGGCGTTTCACTTCTACAGAAAAGAGACCTCTTTCTTGAAGGAGTTCAAGCACTGCACTCCCGAAGCCTCCCTGAAGCACATTCTCTTCAACCGTAAGAAGTCTCCCGGTTCTCTTGGCCCAATGGCAGATGAGCTCCCCATCCAAAGGCTTTAAAAAACGGCTATTGATCACTGCCGCACGAATCCCCGCATCCTCCAAGCTCTCCGCAGCGCGAAGGGAAGGATAGACCGTGGAACCCAGGGCCAAGATCAGCACGTCATCGCCCTCGATCAGAAGTTCGCCCTTCCCGATCTCTATCGATCGGAGGGAATCCTCCATCTTCACCCCGACCCCACCTCCCCTCGGATACCGAAGGGCGACAGGCCTCGAGCAGTCAATGGCGGTATTGATCATATGTTGAAATTCATTTTCGTCTTTGGGGGCCATGATGATCAGGTTCGGGATATGACGAAGATAAGAAAAGTCAAACAACCCATGGTGGGTTGGACCATCCTCTCCGACCACCCCACCCCGATCCAGCGCAAAGACCACTGGAAGATTCTGAAGGCAGATGTCCTGATGAATTTGATCATAGGCCCGCTGAAGAAAGGTGGAATAAATCGCCACGACAGGCTTCATTCCTCCGAGGGCGAGACCCGCCGCAAAAGTGACCGCATGCTGTTCCGCAATTCCGATATCGTAAAAGCGATCGGGAAATTGCCTTGAGAATTCCTCCAGACCCGTTCCGCTCTGCATAGCGGCCGTAACGGCGATCACCTGCCGATTGTCTTTGGCCAATCGGCAGAGGGTCCTTCCAAATACCTCTGTAAAAGACGGGGAGTTCTTCTTATTCTTGCCCCGGGGTTCCCCGGTCTCGATGAGGAAGGGGGGCACGCCGTGAAAGCGATCCGGATTCATCTCTGCGGGCTTGTAACCCTTCCCTTTCTTGGTGAGGACATGGACCAGAATCGGTCCCTTCAATTTCTTGATGTTTTGAAACGTCTCGATCAGGTAGTCCAACCGATGACCATCGATCGGCCCAATGTATTTCAGACCCAATTCCTCAAAAAGAAGACCCGGCATCAAAAGGCCCTTTAACGATTCTTCCGCCTGTTTCGCGAAACGGAGGACCGACTTCCCAATCCCCGGAAGGGTCTCCAGAAAAGCCCTCATCTCGTCTCGGAACCGGTTCACAAACTGTCCCGTCATTAAGCGGTTCAGGTAGGAGGAAAGAGCCCCTACATTGCGCGAGATCGACATTTCATTGTCGTTCAGAACAACGATGAGATCTCGATCGATGTGGCCCGCCTGATTGAGACCCTCAAAGGCAAGACCTGCCGTCATCGACCCATCTCCAATCACCGCAATCACTTTTCCCTCGATCCCTTTCTGCCTCCACGCCTCTGCCATCCCCAAAGCAGAAGAGATGGAGGTTCCACTGTGACCGGAATCAAAGGCATCGTAGGGGCTTTCATCCCTTTTCGGAAAACCGCTGATCCCTTCATACTGCCGCAGGGTGTAAAAACGATCCTTCCTTCCCGTTAAAATCTTATGCGTATAACTTTGATGGCCCACATCCCATATCACCTTGTCCATGGGAAGGTCAAAGACATAGTGTAGAGCCACCGTCAACTCCACCACACCCAGATTGGAAGCAAGATGGCCCCCATTCTTCGAAACCGTGGAAAGGATCTCCTCTCGAATCTCCCCGCATAGCCTCTCCAACTCCTCCATATCCAACTTCTTGAGATCCAAAGAGAACTGAATCTGATCCAACACTCTGGTCATGGGTTAATATTCCCTCAGAACGATAAAATGGGCAATCTCTCTGAGAGGATCGGCTTCTGGGCCGAAGGGATTTAAAGCATCCACCGCCAATCCGACCAGTTCCTTTGCCCTACTCTTCGATTCCCCAAGCCCATAGAGGGAGGGATAGGTTGCCTTCCCCTTGGAAACATCTCCCCCTGTGCTTTTACCCAGCAAGACCGCTTTCCCCTCCACATTCAAAATATCATCAGCAATTTGAAAGGCAAGCCCAACCCTTTCCCCATAAAGGGTAAATGCCTTTAGAGTCTCCTCGTTTGCCCCCCCTAACATTGCTCCAATCTGAATCGAAACCAAGATCATGGCCCCAGTCTTGTGAGTATGAATATATTGGAGAGTCGGGAGATCCACCTCTTTTCCCTCCGACTCAACGTCCACCACCTGCCCCCCCACCATCCCTAAGACTCCTGCCGCCTGAGCCACCTTATTGACCACGTCAAGAATCAACGATTCGTCGTAGGGAGCATGGCCCCAGTGAGAGCGGTCCGTCATCAATCTGAAAGCTTCGGTTAAAAGGGCATCTCCCGCCAAAATAGCCATCGCTTCTCCATATACCTTGTGACAGGTCGGCTTGCCTCTGCGAAAATCGTCGTTATCGATTCCAGGAAGATCATCGTGGATGAGAGAGTACGTATGGATCATCTCCAAGGCACAGCCGAATGGAAGAATCCCGTCTCCCTTCCCTCCCACTGCCTCGAAGGCTGCAATCAATAAAATGGGACGGATCCGTTTGCCCCCGGCAAAGAGACTATGGCGAATCGCCTTGTAAAGAGTAAATGGGAATTCCGTCTCCCCCGGAAAATACCTCTCAAGGGCGGAATCCACAATCTCCTTCTTTTCCTGCAAATACCTCTTAATTTCTACCAAGAATTATTCTCCCTCGTCAGCGGGAGCTTCCTCTGAGCCTGTCAAACGGAATTGTCCCGAATTTATTGAAGGACCCTGTGCCGAGTTCCCCGATGGATCGAATGGCTGTGGTTTCAAGCTCCCTTCCTTATCCTTCGTCAGGATCTCCACCCTTTTCTCTGCCTCATCCAGCTTTTGGTTACAAAACCGTGAAAGCCGGATCCCCTCTTCAAAGAGTTTTAAGGACTCTTCTAAGGGAATGTCGCCTTCTTCTAATTTCGAAACGATCTTCTCCAATTTACTCAATGCGTCTTCAAACCTTTCTTTTGGCATCAGCCCTCCCTGCCCGCTGTAAACAGGCTTGGTAAATTCTACTATAAACTTATATATTACATCGTTAGCCGCCTGATCGTCAAGACCTTTCCGTTCTTTCAACCCCACAGATGAGGGCTCCCCGATGAAGCCTCACCTCCACCTTATCTCCTGCCTCCACATGAGCTGAGTCTCTCAAAATCTGCAGCGAAGGAATTTTTCGCGTAATACTATAACCCCTTTGAAGGATGGAAAGGGGGCTCAAAGAATCCAGTTTTCCAAAAACCCCTCCTACCTTCTGCCTCTGAATCTCGATACAGTGCCTGATGTCCTGTCTGAGACGCTTCTCGCTTTCGGAGATCAATAATCTGAGGCCTTCAATTCTTTGAAGAGGATTTCGAAGGAAAAGTCTTTCATGGAGATGGAATTCCTTCTCCTTCCTCCTTTTCAGGTTCCACGACGTTAAAAAACGGACCCGGTTGATCAGCTCATCGACCCTTAAGATGTATTCCTCTATCTTCTTTCTTGGGTCTTTTAACATCTTTCTCAGATGAGACAAATCCGTACGATGGTCCTGAAGGGTTTGCAAAATCTGGCTTTGCAAACGGTCTTCCAAATAATGAAGGCTGTTTTTTATCTCCCGTTTATCCCTCACCACCAATTCTGCGGCAGCGGAAGGCGTGGGTGCCCTTAGATCTGCAACAAAGTCTGAAATGGTGTAATCGGTCTCGTGGCCCACTGCAGAGATGATAGGGATTTTAGAATCGTAAATTGCTCTGGCCAAACCTTCCTCATTGAATGCCCATAGATCCTCCAGAGATCCTCCTCCCCTTCCTAAAATGATCACATCGACATCCGTCCGTTCATTGAAATATTCTATTGCGTTAGCAATCTCCAACGAGGCCCCTTCTCCCTGAACCCGAACAGGATAGAGAAGAATATGAACATTTTCGAACCGTCTATGGATGATATGAAGCATATCCCTGATGACAGCACCGGTGGGAGAGGTGATGATTCCAATGGTTTGGGGGACCATGGTGATCGGCTTTTTGTGGCTCGCATCAAACAGCCCTTCTTTCTCGAGTCTCTCCTTTAATTGAAGAAACGCCAGCTGAAGAGCTCCGATCCCTTTTGGCTCCATATATTCGAGGATCAGTTGATATTCTCCCCTCTTTTCGTAGAGACTCACCCTTCCGCGGCAGATGATATGGAGACCATCCTCGGGGATGAAACGGAGGGTGCGGGCCTGCGTCTTGAACAGGACAGCTCTGATCTGGCTAAGATCGTCTTTTAAAGTGAAATAGATATGTCCGGACGCCGGGACCCGAAGGTTTGAAACTTCACCTTCGATCCATATATCGGGGAACTTCATCTCGAGAATATCCTTGATCTCGCGCGTAAGTTCTGAGACGGTGAGGATATATCTGAACGGGAGCTCCATTTTGTTCCTCAGACCCTGCTAAGATATCGGCGCCATTCTCATTTTCGTTAGGGTGGCTTAATATAACAGAAACAATCTTAAGTGTAAAACTTAATGCGGAGAGCTCTGAAGAACTACTACACGCTCTCTTGATTACACTGATTTCAAAAGAGAAATTGCTGGATTTTTCGGAAATCTCATGCAGGAGAGTTGACGATTCAAGGATTTGGGTATAATATTCACTTAATTATTGAAAAGACGGGTATCTCTCGCCCAGACGAGACGAGCGGGACCGGCCAGAACCGTGTTGGCGTAGGAGGGTCTTGGTAAATGAAATCCTATCGATCATATTGCTTCCCTTATCTCTCTGGCCTGCCTGCTGCAGGTAAGGCGGGGCTCAGGAGCAGGTTCCAGTCTGAGAGAGGTCTGGCTGATGAAAAAATTCTCCTTGCCTGAGTTAAGAGACATGGCGCAGGCGATTTTCCTAAAAGCAATTGCAGCAGTAAACCCTCTTGAAAGATTGAAAGAGATACTTCGAATTGATAACGATCGTCTCTTTCTTGGGTTGAACCGCGATTCCGAGAAGGTTTTCAGACTGGATGCCTTCCATCGGATATTTCTCATTGGTACTGGCAAGGCATCTGCTTCAATGGCCCAAGGCATTGAGAAAATCTTTGGAAATCGGATTACAAGAGGAGTGATCACGACAAAATACGGCCATGTGCTCCCCTTAGAGAAGACGGAAGTGATTGAGTGCGGCCATCCCATCCCCGACCAGAACGGCATCCAAGGCGCAGAAAAGATATTAAGTCTGCTCAAAAAATCCCGGTCTGAAGACTTGGTGATTTTCCTGCTTTCAGGGGGCGGGTCAGCCCTTCTCCCGCTCCCGATAAAAGGGATCACACTCGAAGAGAAACAAGAGGTCACGCAGTTCCTCCTCGATTGTGGCGCAGATATCAAAGAGATCAATACCATCCGGAAACATATCTCGCAGATCAAAGGGGGATGGCTTGCCAAGCGGGCGTTTCCCTCTACCGTCATCGGGTTCATCCTGTCTGATGTCGTGGGCGATCAACTCGATGTCATCGGTTCTGGCCCCACTGTCCCTGATCCTTCCACATTCGAAGAGGCCTGGGAGATCCTAAGAAAATATGATCTATTGAAGGAGATTTCCGCTTCGGTGAAAAAACATTTTTTACTCGGGAAGGAAGGAAAGGTTGAAGAGACACCCAAGCCTGGAGATATCGCCTTTGAGAACGTCTACAATTA
This sequence comes from uncultured delta proteobacterium, assembly GCA_963826305.1. Taxonomy (GTDB): domain Bacteria; phylum Desulfobacterota; class BSN033; order BSN033; family UBA1163; genus CAWGWZ01. The sequence continues at coordinate 187,827 of CAWGWZ010000020.1, forward strand.
CCTCATCGGTTCGAACATCCTTGCCCTCCGTGCTGCAGAAGCGGAGGCTTTATCCCTCGGTTTCCACACACTCATCCTTTCCTCTTCGATTGTGGGCGAAACGAGAGAGGGGGCCCGATTTCATTCTGCGATTGCAAAGGAGGTCATCTCCACCGGAAACCCTGTCCCCAGGCCTGCCTGCATTATCTCCGGGGGCGAAACCACAGTGACCATCAAAGGGAATGGCCTCGGAGGAAGAAACCAAGAATTTACCTTGGCAGGGGCTTTAGAGATCTGCGGCTTGGAGAGGGTGGTCCTCCTGAGTGGAGGGACGGATGGAACGGATGGGCCTACTGATGCAGCTGGCGCTGTAGCTGATCATACGACCATTAGCAGAGCACAGTCAATGGGTTTGGATCCGAAGGCCCATCTTGAGAGTAACAATGCCTACCCATTTTTTCAAACTCTGGGAGACCTTCTGATTACCGGACCCACCCATACCAACGTGATGGACGTTCGAATTCTCTTAGTGGATTGACCGACATGATTTAGGCAGAAAGGAACCTTGAAATGTATGAAATCACCATCTTCTCCCATTTCTCCGGTGCTCATCGATTACGGTATCTTCACGGAAGATGCGAAGAACTTCACGGCCACAATTGGAAGGTGGAAGCTGCCGTGGTTTCGAACCGATTGAATCAGGAAGGGGTGGTCATCGACTTCAAGATCCTGAAACAGAAGCTTGAAAGAGCCCTGCAAGAGCTGGACCACACCTATCTCAACGATCTTCCCTATTTTTCAGGGAAAGAGCCCTCTTCTGAGAATATTGCCAAGTATGTCTTTGACAGGTTGAGAGGGGAGTTAAAGGGACACCATGTCATCCTAAAAAGGGTTACGGCATGCGAGTCGGAGACAGCTTGCGCGACCTATTTCGGGAGATAAAATGAACGATATCCAGAGTCAAAGGGATCATCGGAAAATTGAGATCAATAAAGTTGGGGTAAAGAACATCCGCTACCCGGTTACTGTATTGGATAAGGTGAAAGGCGTCCAACATACCGTCGCCAGCGTCAATATGTATGTGGATCTCCCCCATCGATTCAAAGGCACCCATATGAGTCGATTCGTGGAGGTTCTCAACAAGCACAAAGGGGATATTGCGATCAAAAACTTTTCAAAAATATTGTCAGAGGTCAAACGGAAATTGAAGGCAAAGACTGCCCACCTGGAGGTGGAATTTCCTTATTTCATTGAAAAAGAAGCTCCTGTCACCAAATCGAAGAGCTTGATGGAGTACATCTGCCGGTTCTGCGGTTCCAGCAACGAAAGGGAGGATTTCTTTGTCGGGATTGTTGTCCCGATCACCACCGTGTGCCCTTGTTCGAAGGAGATCAGCCAGTTCGGGGCACACAATCAGAGATCTCTCGTTACGGTCAATCTCCGATTCAAAAAATTCATCTGGATCGAAGACATCATCCAAATCGTTGAGGACTGCGCCTCCTGTGATCTGTATTCTATCTTGAAACGACCGGATGAAAAATTTGTCACAGAAAAGGCTTACGAAAACCCAATGTTTGTCGAAGACGTGGTGAGGGAAATAGCAAAGCGTTTAAAAAAGGATCCGAACATCACCTGGTTTACTGTGGAGTCAGAGAATTTTGAGTCGATTCATAACCACAGCGCTTATGCTTATGTGGAAAGAGGTTCCAATCGATAACTAAACCGAACCGTGTACGGACGCTTTTTTAGATTCTCAAAACCCTCTTAGCGATATTGAGTCTTTGAATCTCTGAAGTCCCATCTAAGATTTCATCAAATTTCACCTCCCGCCAATAACGGGAGATGGGATATTCATCCATCACTCCGTATCCCCCATGGATCTGCACCCCGTGGTCCGCGCATCGTTTGGCCGTCTCGGAAGCAAAGACTTTGGCAAAGGTGGAGGTGGAGAAATAATTCTCGCCCACGTCCTTCTGCCAGGCCGCTTTGTAAACCATCAATCGTGCCAATTCGATCTCCATCAGCATATCGGCCAGCTTAAACTGGATCGCTTGGAATTTACTAATACTCCTCCCGAACTGCTCCCTCTCCTTAGCGTAGGAGAGCGAGGCATCGAAGATGGCCTGGGCGACTCCCAAAGAATGGGCAGCAAACCCAATTCGACTGGTCTGCAGAGCCATCATAAACTGGGCAAATCCCCTTTCGGGATGACCCAAAATATTTTTCATCGGGACATGGCAGTCATCAAAAATCAATTCTCGTGTCTCCGAGGCCCTCCATCCCATCTTCTTGTATTTTTCTCCAAAATAATAACCGCCTACACCTGTGGGAACGATGATATTTGAAATTCTCTTTCTCGAACCCTCTCCCTTTCCGGTCACCGCTGCAATGATGACCAAACTGTTATGCTTGAGTCCGGCATTGGTGATAAATTGTTTGGTCCCATTGATCACCCACTCTTCCCCCTCCAGGACAGCCCTCGTCTGGATGGCACTCGCGTCTGAACCGGCCTGAGCCTCAGTCAATCCGAATGCTCCGATCCTTTCTCCAGTCGCTAATGGAATTAGCCATTTCTGCTTTTGCCCTTCTGTCCCGAAGGTATGGAGAAGATTCATCGGGAGCGTAACTGAATCCAAGAGGGAGGCGCCCAAGGAAGCATCTCCGCGGCTGATCTCCTCGATGGCAATGATCATAGAAAGCCAATCCAGGCCCCCGCCCCCATACTCTTCAGGAATGGGGATCCCGACCATACCCAGGTTACCCATCTTTCTCCATACTTCATAGGGGAACTGCCCGGTTTGGTCCATCTCTTCCGCGATGGGCTTGATCTCATTTTTAACAAAGTTTCTGCACAAATCCTGAATCATCTTCTGTTCCACAGATAAGGTAAAATCCATCGATTGTTCTCCTTATTTGAAGCAATTAAAATGGAGCCCCACGGACAAGCCCGCGGTGCCTCCATGAAATACCCGCTTACGCCCATGGGCGCTGTAGCGCTTCGTTGCGCAAGAACAAATCTACCCACCGAAAAAAATTTTGCGTGCCGAGGCTTCGGCTGGTTATCCGCCACCTGAATATAGCGACATCCACCGTAGCATTTGTAACGCATTCATCCACAGGTAAACGCATAGCCCTCTGCGAAGGCGGATGATATTTATTTTACTCTGGTCCGCTAAAAATACAAAGAAATTAAATGCTTAGGAGGAGTCGGTAAAGGTTTACCCCGTTAGAAATAATGCCCCGCTGGAATTTCTAACGGGGTTTACTATTTTTTCCCTATTCTTGTTTTCGCCAGATCCCAGCAATAGTCATAGATGTGGAGCCCCTTGCTGGAGGCAATGATCTCTCCATCCTCTACGCCGATTTCCCGCGCCATATATTCTTTCAGGAGCTGAAGACCAGCGAGATTCGAGGGGAATCCAGCCCACAGATCCCAAGAGCGGAAGTAAGGCAGGAAATGAAGTTTCCCATAACGAATTCGTGTATCGACGCCCCGGAGGCATTGGGGATCTTGAAGTAAAATCGAACTTGCATTACCGACTGCCATATAGGCCTGGTTGGTATTCGGCCCCTCTTCACAGTACATCTTGATCACCTCGTCGATCTGCTTCTCTAAATCTTCACCGTAGGTGTAAGTTTCTTGAGGGGCTTTCCTTGAGGTGATCAGTTTTTCTAAGTACTGTTCGACGTAATCCATCGACGTGGGCGGGGGTACACTACATCCTGGGGGAATGTCGGGGATGAGAGGCCTTGTTCCTGGGTGAGTGATTTCGACAACGATATAATCATACTCAATCCTTTTTTGGCCCTTAAAACTCCCCCGATCGATCGTATATTCATAGCCCTTTTCAAAGATGTTATAAACACACTGAAACCAGGCATCCGGCAGATCTCTCGCCTTAATGAACTCGATCTTCACCCTTCTCCCCCAGATTTTATTTTATATTTGCCGCAGACAGCAGTTTTTTAATTGACTCTTATTAACCCAACTGTCCGGAATTTGTCAACTCACCTTTCAAAACCACTCAAAAAGCTGGACATTTCACAATAAATTTTGTATGTTATATGCGATTCTTGATTAACGCGATGCGCCAAGCGCTTAGCGTTTTTTAGTGGCGATCCGGGGAGTAGCGCAGCTTGGTAGCACGTGAAAAGCTCGCAGAGGCGTTGTCACTGCTAAACGCCACTAAATAGCGGCTCATCTGAGGGTGAAGCCTCCTAACGAATCGTTCGAGTGGAAGTCCATTTCGCTCCGGCACGTCTCTAGCAGACCTGCATCGTACGAACACGCTCAACTCGGCCATTCATCCACTCCTGCAATGAGAAATCAACAAGTCTTTCGGGCCACCTTTGCGCGATGGGGTGAAGTGTACGACCGGGAACCACACCACCCCAATTAATTTTCCAACGACCTCCGACCCCCCCTAAGAAGTGAAGATGCAATCCTCGCCATTTCAACTTCACAGCAATGAAGAGTCAATTTTTTTCGCGATTCTAACCCACTTCAGTCCTGCCTTTTTTCTATCTAATGCGTGAAACAAATAATATTTTTTCGCAATGAGCATTTTTTTGTTGACATTATTTGGAAAGTATATATACTTATAAATATGCCACGTCATCTGATGACCAATGAACGGGGAATGATAGCTCTGGAGCGCCTCAGAAAGATAAAGCCCTTTGTCCAAGCCTCCCTGAGTATTACAAAAAAACGGTGCGGCAATCCTCGATGTCGGTGTGCTCAAGAAGGTCCCCTTCATGAAGTGGCTCTTCTTACGTGGAAGGAGGAGAAACGCACCCGTACCTTGTATATCCCAATACAACTTCGTCAGGAGGTTGAGAGATGGGTCCAAGAAGGGAAGCTTCTCAAGCGCCTCGTGGCAGAGGTGTCCCAGGCTCAGAGGGAGTTTTTGAGCAGCAAGAAAAAGAGCAGGAAGAGCAAAAAGGGTTGATCCGTGCTTTGACGGGCACCGTGCACCATTTCTTTGGTGGTTTTTCCCCCTCTATTCGCCCATCTCACAGACCCCCGAGATCCTCAGAAGATCCTTTACCCCCTCGCGAGTCTTGCCTTCGCCGGTGTCACGATGTTCCTGTTTCAGCTCAAAGCGAGGCGACAGATTGGGTTGTTGCTCCGCAACGGTTCCTCGGTCATCAAATTCCAAGCCCTCTTTGGAGTGAAGTCTTTTCCTCATGGCGATACCCTGGAAGCGACCTTTTCAAATCTGGAGACCGACCAGATTCAGATGGTCGTGACCGGAATGACCGAAACCCTCATTCGCAAGAAGGTCCTCTACAGCTACCGTTTATTGGGAATCTACTTCATCGTGGCCATCGATGGAACGGGCACGATCAGCTTCAGCCACCGTCACTGTCCCCATTGTCTCACGCGTACCCGCAATGGAAAGACCCTTTACTACCATCCCGTCTTGGAAGCCAAACTCCTGACTTCCAATGGCTTCGCCTTCTCTCTGATGACCGAGTTTATCGAGAACCCCGGAGACAAGGCGACCAAACAGGATTGTGAACTCAAGGCCTTCTACCGACTGGCGGAGCGACTCAAGACCCGGTTTCCACGGCTGCCCATCCTTTTATCGATGGACGGTCTCTTCGCAGGGGGACCGACCTTTGATCTATGCCAGTCTTACGGCTGGAAGTTCATGATCGTTCTCAAGGACGACGATTTGCCTTCCGTGAACGAGGAGTTCGATGCATTGTCCAAATTACAACCCGAGAACCGATTGGCTTGGCGCACGGGGAAGGAGGCCCAAGTCAAACAGGTCTTCCGCTGGGTCGACGATATCGCCTATGTCGATTCCCTAAAGAAGGAGCACACGTTATCCGCGATCGAGTGCTTGGAGACCAAACCCGACAAGGAGGGACAGAAGAAAACGACGAAGTTCAAGTGGGTCACCAACTGCCATGTCTCGTGCAAAAATATCACGACCTTATCCAATGACGGAGGGAGGATGCGATGGAAAATTGAAAACGAGGGATTCAACGTACAAAAAAAGGGAGGATATGAACTGGAGCATGCTTACACCAATAATCCTAACTCAGCCAAGGTCTTTTACCTCCTCTTGCAGATCGCTCATCTGCTCGCACAACTTCTCTACAAAGCTAAACTTCTTAAAAGAGATTTCCCTGGTGGGTTCGGCTCGGCAAAAAACCTGGCGTTCCGATTGCTGGAAGCTTGGCGAAATGCCCGCATGGCTCAAGCAGACATCACGGCGGCGCTTCAAAAACGATTTCAAATTCGGTTTGATTCTTCTTGATCCACTCGGTGCTCCAGTCCTACCCTCCCTGACAACCTAAACTTCTATTACGGTCCCATTCCATGGATCGCCGGTCCCTTGTTCCCTTCTCCCTGGCTCTCCTCATCCCAACAACCTCTTGCCCGGATACTCCCTCTCCTACCACCCCCTGACTCTTCATTGCTGTCAACTTCAAATTTTCCTTGACTTTTATATTTCTCAGATTTATAAATACATAGATGAATTTAATAATCATTGGAGGTGATTCCTTTGATCAACTCTTTTAATTCCAAGGCAGTCTCAAAAATCATCGCGATTCCAACCAGGGTAATTGACTATTGGGACCGGACGGCATTTATTAAGCCCTCTGTCAGCGAAGCTTCCGGTTATGGTTCGGTGAGGCTTTATTCCTTCACGGATCTCATCCAATTCAGAGTGGCGAAGTTTTTGAGAGACCGGGGGCTGTCCCTGCAGAAGATCAGGAAGAGCCTTAACTATCTGAGAAAACATCTTCCCGAAGTTGAACAACCATTAGCCGAATTGAGGTTCCTCACAGATGGGGAAACGATCTTCGTTCTTACCAACAAGGATAAAGAGATTATTGATACCCTGAAAAAAGGACAATACGTCATGACAATTGCCATTGAGAAACTGATTAATGAATTGAAGGGAAAAACCTCCAAAATAGCAACGGATAGGACTTACATGGTCAATGTCGCCAAGAAAAGATTTAAGGTCATCCTCCATCCCGATCTTGAGGACGGAGGGTATTGGGTTGGATGCCCTGAGCTTCCGGGATGCTCTTCACAGGGGGATAGTGTCGAGGAAGCCCTGGATATGATCAAGGATGCCATCAAAGGACATCTTGAAGTAGAGGAAGAGCTTAAGAAAGAGAGAGGCGCGAAGAGGAAGGCTGCCTAACATGGTGAGCCTCTATAACCTAAAACCAGAAAAGGTAATCAAGGCGTTTGTGAGAGCGGGATGGGTGAATAGAGGGTTCAGAGGAAGCCATGTGAAGCTGACGAAGGAAGGGAATCCAAACATCCTTTCAATTCCAGTACACAAAGGGAAACCGGTCAAGATCGGGCTCTTGAAGGACCAAACTAAGAAAGCCGGTTTGAGTGAGGAAGAATTTTTGAAGCTCCTTTAGGTTTCCACAAAGCGCAACTGTAGAGCATAGCCTGACGAACGTCCCTACCCTTGACAAATTCCTTTCAATACGGTAAGTTGGAAACTTGTCGGGGAGTAGCGCAGCTTGGTAGCGCGCTTGGTTCGGGACCAAGAGGTCGGGAGTTCAAATCTCCTCTCCCCGACCATTTTTTATTATTTGGAATCCTAATGAGTTGAGTAAGGTTGTTGCTTCCAATTAATTTCCCTGCCAAATTAGAAAATGGCGGCTCCCGTGAATACCCCTTGGGTTAAAAAGAGCGTTTGGGGAAGATTTCTGCCATTCTGGCCGCATCGACCCTCTTCTCGATCTCCTTCGGATCGATTGAGTAGAGGCCCCTCTGTTTCATGCCCGAAAAGGGGTGTCCTATAAATTAGTCTTGTCTAACGAGTATATCTACAAATCATTACTGGGAAGCATATTCAATGGTTGAAGATGACAAATTGATCTTTCCTTTGGAAAGAAGCATCCGAAACAGGTTGTGTTCAAAGAGGGCTTTTAAACCTTCGGGGTCCAAACGAGGTGCCACCCGAAACGTCCTCTTCCCATCAAAACAGCCGTCGGCGCAAAGTTTGGATTTGTACAGCCTGTGGAGGAGCCAGAGGTTGGGTTGATGCTAAGCCAGCTTGCATTCTTTGAGGCTGTCCAGTTGAGGATCCCCCCTGCCGGGTTAGAGACGAAGAGGGCCTTACATAGGACCGGGGTTTGGTCCCGCAACTGTAACGTTAGAAGGGAGGCTGGTTTGGTCACCTCCTATTTTTGCTGGTTCTTCCTGGACCTTTATATTCAAAATGAGAAGCGTGGGAAATAGAGAAGCTGATCCTGAGCTCAGATAAGCACCAAAAATTGCAGTATAGGTTCCATCTCCAACATCGCCACTGACTGGCCATTGAAATATACCAGACAGAGAATCTCCTCCCTTTAAAGGGGAGGGGTCCGTAAACTGAGCCCCCACCGGGACATAGAGCTTTTTTAAAGTAAACGTCTGAGTGGTAGAAGCACTGGAATTAAAAGCATTCACATTGAAGGAGAGGGTCTTCCCTCTATATACAACAACTGTGTTATAGGATGGATCAGGCTGAAATCCGCCTTGCGGGCCATCAAAATAAATCTCAATAGGATAAACCTCAGAGGGGATGTCTGAAGAATCTAAATCGGCGAGGACGTACACCCCTGCATAGGCATTGATCGAAAGGTCATAGTAAAAGAGGGAGCTCATTTCGTTTTGTTGTTGATGAATAATTGGAGATGAAGCGCTGCTTTTTTTGTAATTGGAATTCGAGGCATTTGATTTGGTGAGCTTTTTGCGGGTCGCGGATGATGAAAGGCCCGATTGTGATTGACTGTAGGTATAGATTTTCAAGAGCCTTTGATTTCTCTTCCCGATCTTAGTGCTTCCCAAAGAGGCTTCAAAAGCGGCTACGTTTGTCTCGTCGTCTTGAGGTGGGTTGCTCCAGGAGAAATGGCCTATGACTGAACCACTGCTGGCTTTTGGGGGGGTGAATGTTGATCCTGAGGGGATGGAGATACTTCGCAAAGTAATATTGCTTCTGCTAAAACTTATTGCAAATACGTCGAATGAGAATCCTCCACTGCCGAGGACGTTGAGGCCTCCGACATCGTCGAATTCGCACCCCTTTAGATTACCGAAGATAATAAAAGGGTTTGAAGAAATTGTCGTACTCATGGATGGATTTGTGGTAAACAACAATTGGTCTGAGTCCATGGAGATTAAATCGTAGTAAAGGGTGAAGGAAGATCCCTGTATGGAATCTACTGACAGAGTGTTACCTGAGAAGGCAGGTTGGATGGGAAATGAAAAGAAGATTACGAGACTGAAAATAGGTAATAGCTTGAAAAGACTCAATTTGTCTGGGTATGCTTTCATGTATAGCTCCTTGTTTGCGGTATTGATGAGTAATCGTTATTATGCATTTTTGATACCAAATAATTGATGAAATTGCAGGGAGATTGCACCATTTTGCTTCGTTTTTACGTTTCTCCTCCCCCACAATTTCCCAGGTGGAAAGAGTATGGAGTAAACAGATAATACCTTGATAATATTGTGCTTATTTCAAATCCAACCTTTGAGATGATTGAATGTTAGCATCAGTTCCAATACCGAGTCTATTCTTTGAAGGATTACCCTCGCCTTAGAAATGTTGTATTGAATTTGCTTCGATTACATAAATTGTTTTTCTAAGAGACTTTTTGCCACCAACCAACTGACCATTAAGTATTGGTAATTTAAATTGAAATCGACTGTTGAACCGCCCATCGCAATCCAATTAGGTAATTTTTTCAAATCTATGTGAAGGATATTTGCAGAATGAGAAAAAGGATTTTTTACTTAATCTTTCTTTCAACGGTGTGCCTATTTCGAGGTAAAGCCATCGGCCACAATTCTGAGATGGTAGCAAAAGTTAGCGTCGAAATCGCGACGAAACTCGATTTAGATGTCATGGGAACACGGTTTATGGTCGGAGTTCCGGGAGAACTACCCCAGATGAAAGCGATATCCGAGGATAAGAAAAAGGTCGTAGAGGAAACCATAAACCTTACCCTTCTGGCCATGGAAGCAAAAAAGACGGAACTCATGAACAGTCCGACCTTAGAGGCTGAGATGAGGTTTTACGTCGATGCGCTATAATTGTCCCAGATGACGTCAACTATTACATCGGTCCACTGATCCCGGGTTCCGAAGGTGAGATTCTGGACTTCTAAAGCCACCTGGAAATATCAGAAAAAAGAGACCATTAGGGCGAGGCATATCCTCGTGAAAACGGAAGAGGAGGCCAAAGAAATTCTGAGCAAAATTAAATCAGGGAAAGATTTTTCTAAGCCTGCAATGGAACGGTCTCAAGACGATAGAACCCGTCAAATGGGTGGGGAACCGCTCCAGTGTAGACTTCCGCATGTTGAGAATGTTCCCGCAAATTAACGGTAAGATCACCCTTTGGAGAGTCTCATTCTGCCAACTTTGTTCTTAACTTCTTGATTCCCTCCTGGACATCCTCTAACATATGGCCGTGTAAAGTGAGTCTTAGCTTGCAAAAAGGACACGTCAAAACAGCCCCTTCCACCAACTCCTTCACAGGATAATCTGTCTTATGGCCGCAGATCGGACAGGCAAATGGAAATTTCTCACCTTTCACCTAAAGCCCCCTATGCTTTTGATAACCATGTAACACGTAATGTTTCATGGCGCATGCGTCACCCTCGAACGATGAAAACCAGTAATCCCCCCAACCCCCCTTTAGCAAAGGGGGGTTGGGGGGATTTGGAAAGTTATTTTCCAAGTTATTCAGGTCTTAGGATATATTTTGTACCCTATGTCACTCTAATAAAATCGACTTCTGCTTTTTCCCTACATTAGAAATTTCTATTTCTCCTTTTGCAACTTGTCCACTTCCTTGACCACGCTCATAGCGATGGTCGAATGAGCAAAAGCGCCCCCTGCCCTCAGAGCAGCGGCGACGAAAACTGCCTCTGCAATCTCCTGGTTACTGGCCCCTGCTTTTTTAGCTGCCCTGACATGCCCTTCGATACAATACGGGCATTGAGTCGTGTGAGCTACGCCAATAGCAATGAGTTCCTTCACCTTCCTGGAAAGGGCGCTTTCCTTCTCAAAGATCTCATTATTAAAGTTTTTGAAAGCTTGGAACATACCCTTCTGGGCTTCCTCCAGATCTTTGTAATGCTTCCGACCGTCAAGGGGATAAAAATATTCACTCATCTGGGTCTCCTTTCTTAAAAAGTGTGATGTCTCAAAATCTGTCACATTTCCCCCCAATAAATCAAGATCCTCCAATCGATTCACTGTTTAGGCTTCGGGACCGTAATCAGAGGGTGTGGGTTCAAATCCGCCTGTCGAGAAAATTTGAGTTGTCCCACCAAAATAGAAAACAAAGCATAACCCTGAAGGACCCGAAAAGCCATTTTCCTTTATTCATTTTGTCTCCTTTTCTATTTGGCCTTATCAGGAGCTGAAATAAGAAACCTCCCCCGGGACATGAGGAGTTCTTCAAAGGAAGGGACTTTGGGAGGATCGATGGCCTCCCAAATATTTTCATCGAATTTTTCCTCTCGCAAGAGATGCAAGTATGCCCCCAAAACAGAGAACCGCGAAAAAGGTGAATGCTAATTTTATGGATTTCAAGAAAAGCGGATAGTATTCAGGTGTAATTTGAACCTCTCCAATATATATTGAAAATATTAGAACAGTAATTCCCATGCTGAATACCATCCCTGTCATTCGCATTGTCCCAAGTGTTCCAGAAGCCACTCCGTAAAACCTATTTTCAACAGAACTCATCACCGCATTCGTATTGGGAGATACGAAAAGGCCAAAACCAAATCCAAGAAGGGCCAAACTCCCTATGATGAACCCCAAGGTTGTTTTTTCAGTTAGAAAAGTGAGCAGAAGAAGGCCCACGGCGATCAGCGCCATGCCTACCGAAGCAACGATTCCTGGCTCAATCCTGTCAGAAAGTCTACCGCTAAGGGGTGCAACAAAAGCCTGCACAATGGGTTGGCTTACTAAGATCAAGCCTGCATTCGGAGGGGTAAGCTCTTTGATATATTGCAGGTAAAGACTTAAAAGGAAAGTGATAGCAAATGTTACACTATAATTAATCAATGCTGCCAGGTTTGAGAACGTGAAGACTCTGTTATTTCTAAAGAGGTTTATGTCCAGAACAGGACTCTTCATCCTTGCTTCCCACTTGATGAATGCTAAAATACCAAAAGCCGCAGTGAGAAGTAGCCAAGGGCCCGGCGCCGTTGACAGATGAGAAAAACCATACGTTATTAACAAAAGGGTAATACTGTAAATAATTGAGCCACCGAGGTCAAATTTCTCCTCCTTTGCTTCGTGCCATTCTCCTTTCAATTTCCAGAAAATAAAGAAGATGATGGTCAATCCGAGAAGTATATTGATAAGAAAAATACTTCTCCAGCCAAAATGCTGCGTTAGAAATCCACCCAAAAATGGCCCGAAAGAATATCCTAAATAGACTGCAGCCACATTTATTCCTAAGACTTTCCCCAGCTGGCTCGAAGGGAATACTGAGGTTAGAATAGCTGCTCCAATACAATAAATCGCTGCCGCTCCAATTCCCTGCATCATTCGGAAGCAAATGAGCATCACGGCGGAGTCCGAAATGGCGGAACCAACGGAGGCAAGACTAAAGGTCAGTACGCCGTAGGTGAAGATTCTCTTTCTTCCATAGATATCTGCCACTTTTCCAAAAGGAACAAGAAAGACGGCTGAAGCTAAAACATATGCTGTAATAACCCAGCTCAATAAAATGGCATCCATTCGAAATTCCTTCCCGATTGAGGGAAGGGCAATATTCACAGAGGATATCCCAAAGGGAGAGAGGAAAGCAGCTAATGTGGTAACAAATAAAGCAAATCTTTTATTTACGTCACTATCAACACGTATGGCTTCGCTCATACTTAACCTGAACAAAAAGTCTCCGAGTTTCGGCAAACAATTTTGGAATCGTCCGATTGATACTGGATATTCCGATTCCCCATATATTTATACCATAATTCAACCGTTCATGAGTATCCCATAATACCCTAATAGGTCGATGGAGCTCTACGGGCAGTCGAGTGCCTGCACACCGAAGTGCCTGCCTTCTCCGAAACGCTGCAGCGCGCAGGCACGCAGGCATGGTTTCCTGCATGACCGGATGATTATTCAGGCAATGTGCCTTCCTCCATAATTCTCGTTGACTTTTTAAATTAAAATTAGTAAGTTGTCTATTAAGATAGAAGGGTTCGAATTGAATATTTGTTTCCTTGTTTCGCTCATTATTGGTCAAGAAAATCGTTTGAGAAAGGTCTTAAATATGAATATCAAAAGAGTTGTTTATTTTATTGGCTTGCTGTTAGCGGTCATGCTTTTGATCGCCCCACGAGGGTGGGTTCAATCGAAACCAGAGGCAAAAGGACCTACCATCGCCCATGCTTTTGCTGTAGAGAAGGGGTATTACGGATACATCTGGAAAATCTATATCGAAGCGGACGACCCAAATGGAGATATGCTGAGAATTGCCTCTGTGGTGGATCAACCTGGTTATGGCCGTTATCCGGCCGATTTTATTTACCTCAAACGAGAAAATCAAAAATACCTGAAAGGGTATATTCAGTGGAATACTTACAGCTCAAAAACGGCCTATCTGGGAGAGTGGACGGAAATTACCTTGAAGGTCTCCATTATCGACAAGGCTGGCAATGAAAGCAACGAAGTAATTTTCCCGTTTACATTTGAGTCAGGAGTGAAAAATCCGTATCAATACAAGCTGCCTTCTCCATTCGATCAAGGGGATTTACCAAAGTTAGGGAATATCCATATTGATCTCTTTGACCCTACGTTGATGGGCGACGGCGACAAAGGCAAGTAACTCCTTCTTCCAATTCTACCCAAAATGTTACATTGTAAGAGGCCCGCATTTAACGGGCCTTTTACAGTTTTATATCAATGCCATTTCGAATCGAAAGAAGGTTTCAAACCGGATAAGATGGAAGGAATTCTCTGAAGATGCGCCGTTACCTCATTTTTATTACCGCTGCATTAGGCCTCCTGATGTACTCCATCGATAGTACGGTAGTCGCCGTCGCCTTCCCCAACTTCATAAAAGACTTCCGCACCAATGTCCTCTGGGCTGCATGGACTATCTCAATCTATTTAATTGCGATTACCACGGTCATGCCGCTGGCGGGAAATCTGAGCGACAGCTTTGGTCGCAAAAAGGTTTTTCTGGTTTCTCTCATACTTTTTACCGGCAGTTCCCTCGCCTGCGGTTTCGCGCCCAATATCTACACCTTGGTTGCATTTAGGTTCCTTCAGGGCATTGGAGGGGCAAGTTTTCTTCCAACGGCATCCGGGATTGTGAGCGATCATTTTCCGGAGAGTCGGGAAAGGGCGATTGGTCTTTTTACCAGTATTTTCCCCATAGGAGGGATTGTGGGCCCGAACTTAGGGGGATGGATTGTGAGTCGATATTCCTGGCGATATATTTTCTATATCAATTTACCCATTGGGATTGGTTTGATCATTTTGGTTATGAGTCTGCTTGAAGACTCGAAGTTTGCGTTTCGGCCTCACATAGACTTTGTAGGGGCCTCTTTTTTCGCTGGGGCCATACTGTTTCTTATGCTCGGCCTTAATCTCATTGGTGAGAACTTCTCTGCCATCTCCCTTCTTTTGACAGCAGTCTTTTTAGTCCTCAGCTTTTCTTTACTTTCCTTATTTCTTCGTCAAGAAAAGAAAGACTCCAACCCCATTCTGGATATTGTCTTGTTAAGATCGAAACCATTTCTTGCAGCAAACTTATATAATATGATGATTGGTGCTGGAGTTTTTGGAATCTTTGCTTTTGTACCCCTTTACGCTACCTCGGTGCATAAACTATCAACGTTGATGAGCGGGATGATCCTGACTCCCCGATCTCTGGGAATCATCCCTGCCTCAGCGATAACCAGCTTTTTGCTCAGGCGATGGGGGTATCGCTGGCCGATGGTGCTGGGTTTGAGTATCATCTCCTTTGCAACAATCCTTCTTAGTCAAGGGCCCCAGTTTTGGAGAATCATGGGCATTCATTTAGGCATTGCAGAAATTTTGGCTTTCATCGTAATGCTCTCTGGAATTGGTACGGGGATTGCCCTGCCTGCTTCCAATAACGCATGTATTGAACTGATGCCACAGAAGGTAGCTACGATCACAGGGCTTCGAGGTATGTTCAGGGCTGTTGGGGGAGCGCTTGGAATCTCCTTGATCACGATTATCCTCCACTCGACTTCCAATCTTACGAATGGTTTTAAGATTACTTTCATATCTTTCGGCCTGGGGCTTTTATTTGCAATCCCTCTTGTGTTTTTTATGCCCGCTGGAAGGAGAGAAGTGGAAGTTTCAAGAGAGAGGGGGACATTTGATGTTAGCTAAGGAAAAGCCGGGGGATAGACCAAGCGAGCGGATTGCCATGAGCCGCTATGCGGCGCTCGTAGCGACAGGCATCCTACTCAGCCGTATCGCGGGTTTGGTGAGGGATCGTATTTTTGCCCACTACTTCGGAAGTTCTGACGCAGCCGACGCCTTCAGAGCAGCTTTCCGTATTCCAAATTTTCTGCAGAACATGTTTGGTGAAGGAGTACTCTCAGCCTCATTTATTCCAGTCTATGCTAATCTGCTTGCCCGTGGGGAGGAGGATGAGGCGGATCGGGTCGCCTCTGCCGTTTTCTGCCTATTGTCTCTGGTGGTTTCCTGCTTGGTTCTGGCGGGTGTACTGGCTACGCCACTTTTGATCGACGCCATTGCGCCCGGATTCAAGGGAGCAAAACGCGAATTGACCGTCTGCCTGGTACGGATCTTGTTCCCTGGAGCTGGATTTCTTGCTCTGTCGGCATGGTGTCTTGGAATTCTCAACAGCCACCGCCGATTTTTCATCTCTTATACTGCCCCGGTGGCGTGGAATCTGGTGATCATTGCTTGTCTCATCGCATATGGAGGTCACCTGGAGCAGTTTCCACTCACTAAAGCGGTGGCATGGGGATCAGTGATCGGTAGCGCTGTGCAGTTTGGAGTGCAGCTACCTCACGTTACTCACCTGTTGGGCAGATTCCGCGTTTCAATGGGGCTTGGGATGAAGAGCGTTCAAACCGTGATCCATAACTTTATGCCGGTGTTTATCAGCCGCGGGGTCGTACAGATTAGTGCTTACGTAGACGCTTTGTTGGCAAGTCTTCTGCCAACGGGTGCTCTTGCGGCATTGGTCTATGCTCAAACGTTGTACACTTTACCAGTGAGCCTCTTTGGCATGTCAGTCTCTGCGGCAGAGCTGCCTGCCTTCTCCAGCGCGTTGGGCGAAACCGACGAGGTAAATGTCTATTTGCGAAGTCGGCTGAATGCCGGCCTTCGTCAGATTGCCTTTCTGGTTATTCCTTCTGCCATGGCATTTCTCACTCTGGGAGACGTCATTGCCGGGGCAATCTACCAAACGGGGCAATTCACCCGGCGCGACACCGTCTACGTCTGGGCCATCTTGGCCGGCTCCGCTGTAGGCCTATTGGCTACCACACTGGGAAGGCTGTATGCTTCCATGTATTACGCGTTGAAAGACACACGCACTCCCCTGCGTTATGCAGTCCTGCGCGTTTTTCTGACTGCAGTTTTGGGATATATATGTGCCCTACCCTTACCGGTCCTCTTGGGCCTGAACCCGCGGTGGGGAGTAGTGGGGCTCACCGCATCCGCGGGGATATGTGGGTGGTTGGAGTTACTTCTGCTCCGAAATTCATTAAAGGGACGGATCGGTAAAACCGGCCTCTCACCTTCATTTATGTTGAGATTGTGGATCGCTGCTGGAGCCGGTGCGGCCGCCGGCTGGGGGGGCAAACTGATGATGAATCTCGACCACCCCATCACATTAGCGATCGTATCTCTGGGATTATATGGTGTTGTTTATTTTGCAATAGCAACTGCTTTCCACGTGCCAGAGGCGAGGGGATTAATTAAGAAGGTCGCCGGTTTTGCCGGATTGCACCGATAACCCACGGGATTCGGCAAAAAAGAAACAAAAAAGGGCTCACTATAGAAGCATTTTGAATATGGGGCTTCCTTGCCAGTAGAGGGGTGGAATATGAAGCGATTTGTGGTCAATGAATCTGAAGGGATTAAGGGGAAGCTTCCTGTGGAGGGAGGAGGGGGAACCTTCACCATTCTGATCGATGAGGAAATTTCAGGAGCTCAACACTTTTCCTTGCTTGTGAATGAAATGGCACCTGGTTACAAGGGAAAGGAGCATTCCCACAGTGTAGAACATTGCTGGTATATCCTCAGGGGGACAGGGATTATAAGAATAGCGGGGAAAACTTACCATATCAACCCAGGAGATGCGGTCTTTGCACCCATCGGGATGCTCCATTCTGTGGAGTGTACTGGAGATGAGCCTCTTCGATATTTGGTTATTTACGCACCTCAAGGACCTGAAAAAGAGTTGAAGAATAAGACCGGCTTCTCAAAAGGGTAATCTATTTTCCTAATAGGCTTACCCACTGGCGACCTTTATAAACTCCGTTAATTACCGGATGATGGATCCGGCGGTCCGATATCAAAGTGCGCGGGGATGGTCGCCAAACGTCCTTTTCTCTATATGCAGATAGAAAACACCAAGGTTTCGTCAATAAAGCGGTCATTTGCACAGCTTTATGTAAAGAGCCTCCAGAGGCGTACCGGGGGCGATAAATTCCCAATCCGGGGTGAGCAGAATTCGAGGAGAGGAAGGATGTAGCATCTCTTCCTCCTTGGAATAGTGGGATGTTGATAACAAACGGACCATTTTATCTGCACAATTTAGTTCCCAGAGACCTACTGTTTGGCTCAAATTATCAAAACCTTCTTGTTCCTTGACTTTCTCCGAATAGACTATTTTCAACCAAACCCCAACCGTGTTGCTTGAAAGCCGCGTCATATTTTCCGTGTCGTAGAAAAAATTTCCCTCACCGGTCGTTTTTATAAGGTTCCAATCAGCTCCCCCCACTTCCACAAATCCTAATACAACATGTCCAATAAGAACGATCCCGATAACCTGTATTCTTATTTTCGACATATCGTTCTCTTGACTCCTGCTTCCACTCTCCTCTTCCCGACCAGCTTTTTTATCAAGTTCCCTTCTTTATCTTTTGACCTTTCAGACTGTCATACCAGGCTAAATTTTCCTTAATCAGGTCAGGGATGGGTAATTGATAGGGGCAGCGCGGGAGGCAGTCTCCGCATTCCGAGCAGTTCCGCGACTTCTCGATTAGGCTTTTCATCCAGCCCAGTTCCTGAGCTCCAGGCCCGAATCGTTTGATGATATTTTTTAATCCTAATATAAATTGAATACTGATCTTCTCTGAGCAGGGTTGACAGTAGTCGCAGCGCCTGCAGAATTGTTGATCAACTTCCTTCCTGATGGCTTCAATTCGTTCTTTATCTTTTTCAGTGAGGGAACCCCCCTCTGTGAAAACCTTCCAGTTTTGGTGAGCCTTTTCAAGAGTCTCCGACCCCGGAATAGGCACGATGTCAGCGGTTGAGAGGACATACCGCAAGGCGGGACCCGCCTCTTCAATCATACCGCCCGAGAAAGCCTTCATGGCCAATATCCCCACATCTTTCGTCTTGGCCAAAGGGAAGACCCTTTTGGCTGCATCGGGTTCGAGAAAGCTATAGCAAGCCATGATGACCTCAACTTTTCCATCTTCAAGGGCCCTCTCCAACATATTGAGATTATGACTGGTGATTCCGATATGATCGATCAGTCCTTCGTCTCGCGCACGTTTTAACCCTTCGAACGCTCCTCGAGGGGCCATGACCTTCTCGTATTCCTCGAAGTTCGAAACGTTGTGAAGATGGTAGATATTAATCTTCTTCACTTTCATCTGCTTCAGGCTCTCCTGAACATCTTCATAAATTTTATCTGTTTTTACAGCAGACTTCGAGGAGAGAATGACGGGTTTGGAGACTTTTTGAAGTGCCAGTCCAACCCGGTGCTCAGAGTTGGTATAACCACGGGCTGTGTCAAGAAGGTCTACCCCCATTTCAACCACAGCCCTGATCACGGAGACGGCTTCGCGTTCCCCTACCCGTTGAATCGGAATGCCACCCCATCCCAGTTTTGTCACGTTCAAATTGGTCTTGCCCAACCTGACTTTTTCCATCTATCCTCGTAAACCTTTTTTTCGACTGCCACGATGATGATAAAATTCCTAAGGGAGGTCGGATATAAACTTCTTAGCCTGATAATCCCATTCCTGCGTCACAAGATTGAGGCGGGTCTTAGCTTCTTCCGGGCAGATCGTCGCATTCACATATCCACCCCCTCCTTTAAAGTAAAGGCATTGGGGTGTCTCATCTGTGATCTCCAGGCCGAGACCTCCTTTTCCAAAATAACGTTTCAACCGCTCCATCACCTCTTCCTGAGAAAGCTTTGTTTTCACCTCTAAATTAATCATTTCCCCTCCCTTTCCATCCTTTTCTTTTCCGTCCAACGGGGTTGCCATTTCTTCCGAATCTGTGGAATGATCCTCGCTCAAAAAAATTAGGCGATTCAAAACATCTGGAAGAAAGGCATCCTATTAAGAATAGTCTATAAGACTCGTGTGGAACAGTCAACTGGAATCTGAGAAGTAATAGGAACTTCATCTTAGGTCAACATGAAGCCGAATAAATTCCCGTTGACTTTCATAAGGTTGGATTTGGAGGGTTACCGGGATGTCTCAAATCACTCAGGGGTACTATTCTTTAGGTCTTCAAATGGTGTGGAGGCTTATTATCTTCTTCATGAGGTGGACTGCGATTTGCAAACAATTCCCTTTGAGATGCCCCTGATCATAATGTAAGACAAGCCATCGTTGATCCGAGTTGGAGCGCATCTCTCCATATTCAATCCTGTAGCCCCGTCTCAGGCCTCTATTTGTCTTTTCCTCCTTCAAGAAATGGAAGCGGTACCCCCTTCCGGTAAACAAGGGCTTGGCAAGATGCGATTGGGGTGTTTCGGTCATCGAACACTTTGATGTCATAGACGGCAGTCTTCTGGGTTCGGTTAAACTCTCGGGCTTCAGCAATCAGCCTGCTTCCCGGAGCAGGTGAAGATAAATAGGTGATATTCATATTCAAGGCTACGGCTATGGTGCCATGGGAGTTGGAGGCAGTCTCAAATGCCTCATCAATCAGGGCAAATAATGCTCCGCCATGGGCCATGCCGTGGATGTTCTCCAAATCCGGGGTGAAGTCCATCTCAACCTTAGAGTATCCTTCGTCCAAATCCACCAATTTGAGCCCAAATTTCTGAGCAAAAGGTTCCTTCTTCACTTGTCTGAAGATCGCCTCTCTTATCTTCTCATCCATGATATTTTCTCATAGAAGAATTTCCACATATCGAACTGGGCCATTGGTTTGATGCCACCATGGAATTTCTTCTCTCTATGAGGCTCCTTCTAAGATTTCTATCCCTTATCATATTGGCCCATAAACAATTTTGTTATTCGTCTCGTCAATCTCTCCTACCAGATCCTCCTCATCAATAACTGCAATGATATATTTGCTTGAAGCTGATCTGCTGCCCACGGGAAAAGTATAGCTGAACTTCACAGCCTTACTCTTGTTTGCCTTAATTTTACTCAGTGATGCCCGCTTTAACGAATCCCCTCCCTGATAAGTTACCCCATCGTCCGAAAGATAAAAATTGACACCAGTCGGTGTGCAATCCCTATTGCCAGTGTTACGAATGGTTAATGTCCCCTTCAGTGTACACTTCGGACCACCCCTTGTATTCTTACATGTCTGGTTCAAAGAACCCCACTCACCAGTAAGGTCAGGCCCATCCAACACTAAAATTTGGAATGTTGCGGTGACCATCCTGTCTTGATTCATTGTTACAGAGCATGATCCCGTACCCGAACAACCACCTGACCAGCCGGTAAAAATTGATCCTGTAAGAGATGTGGCGGTAAGTGTAACGATTGTGGCAGGATCATACGAAAAAGACGCGGAGTGACAATTCATCTCACAATTTATTCCTGCTGGAGTGCTGACCACCGAACCTATTCCGGAGCCCTCTTTCTGCACTGTCAGGGTTAGGGTGGCTGGGGGTGTTGCCCCACCCGTGTACGCCCCTGGAGGGCCTGAGGAAGCCCTCTGGTTCTTGTCACGGTCGAGTGCTACCTGATTATTTAGAGTGCCCTGGGGAACAGTCGGCGGGCTTGGCGCATCGGTCCAGGCGAAATCCGGAATGGTAAATGTCGTGGCATTAAATACATTCCCCCCCTCGATTGGGCGAAAATTGCCATTTTCCGGATTTGTAAGCTGAGGTTCTAAAGTATTTATCGTGTTTTCTGCGCGCAGTTGAGTTGAATTACAGGTTAGATTAGTAGGTTGGCACCCCTGATCGGATTCTTCAATCCCCAGTGGCAAATCTGTCGGGCCATTCCAGATCACGTTCCCTCGGATCTGCAGATTGGTGTCCGAGTAGGAGGGAGAGGGGATGTTGGTGTCGGCGGGCGGGTTCACGGGGCCGAACACCCCGAGATGGGCGGACTGCGTCCTGTACGGCACGGGGTTGTAGAAGACGTTGTTGTAGACGAATACGTTTCGGTTGGGGATCCACTCCCCGCCGTCGCCGTTGGACGGGGGGCCCCAGCCGCCCGCCGCGTGGCGGCTCTGGCATGCGGGGGTATCCCCGTCGCAGCCGCGGGCGCCCGGGCTTGCGAGGAAGAGGGCTGAGCCGTTCTCGGCCGTCCCGACCCGGTAGAGCGTGTTGTAGGCGAAGAGGATGTCGTAGCCCCCGCGCACCCCAAGCCCCGCGTTGGCCACGTCGTGCACCACGTTGTTGATGAACTTCATGTCGTAGGCCTCGTAGTGGAGCCACGGTGATACCATCCAGTTGAATCCCGTGCCCTGCCCGGCGCCCAGCCCGATCACGCCGCAGTGGTCCACCTCGTTGCCCTCGATGCGGAGGTAGGCCACGCCGCCCTTCAGCACCACGCAGTCGTTGTCGGCGTCGTGGATCCGGTTCCCCACCACGTGGCCGTACACCACGGAGACGAAGTCAAGGCCGAACCAGAAGGCGCCCCCGATGTCGCTGTCCTCCACGTAGAAGTATTGGCTCTGGTTGACCTTGAGCGTCTCCTGGGGCTGGTTCATGGCACCGTCGTTGCCGTTCAGCTTGCAGCCCCGGATCAGGAAGTGGTCCCCCTGCTCCACGTGGACCACGTTCCCGCCTCCCCCGTAGCCGGGGTCCGTCACGAAGGAGAGGCCCACGAGGTAGAAGTACCTTACGTCGTAGAAATTAAGGTAGGCGTGGATGCGGGAGCTCAGGGGGGTGTCGGCTGCCTCCAGGATGACCGGGAACTGATAGGTTCCGTAGCGAGATTCCCAGTAGGTGGGAAAGGAAGACTCGGGGTAGTCGCCCGCCACGAGCTTGATGCGGTAGCCCGTCCCGGTAAGGGGGACGCCCTGAGGCACCTTGCCCCACGCCGCCCTCACCGTGAGCAGAGCCTGGTCCCGGGTGTCTCCGGTCCTGGAGTCGCTCCCGAGCACGGGGTCCACCCAGATATCGGTAAGAGTTGGCGACCCGATGTCGTAAGAGCTCTGAGCAAATGTTGCGGATCCAATAGTTGAACTTAAGGAGAGTATTAACAAAATAACAAACTTTAAATCGCTCCCTCTATGTAGTTTCATAATCTTTCCCTTTTAAAAATCCCTTACCTTTATTGGATCGGTCAATAGAGAATGATGTTATTCTCTTCGTTAGTCTTTTCTAAACAGAAAAATCCCTTTCGGAATTACTGACCTGTTCCACTCAATGAGATCTCAAGTGTCGGTGTATCGGGATCATTCGAGCTCATCCTCAAGGTGGCTGTCTCTAATCCTGAGGATTTCGGCATAAACATAATCTTTAAACTGTAACTCTTTTTGCCTTTTATTGTGAAACTACTACTCCCTTGAATGCTGAAATCTGTCCCCTCTAACCCAGAAAGCATTATCACAAGATCTCCTGAGCCATTGTTCGCAATCTTTAATGTCTTCGTTACTTTCTTCCCTAACTTCATACCTCCAAATTCTGCGCTAACTCATCATTTAACCAATTCTCACCTGTTGAGTGGTGAATAAAGATTAGTCGTTCAGGATTATTAGGGGGATTAGGATTAAGATTGGAGGACATCTCTGCATATTCAGTGGTTGAGGTTGCAACATTAGCAAAGAGCAACAAACAGCAAATTAGACCCATCACCCAAAAAATAATCCTCATTTCGTGCTGTTTCAGCTGATATTTCGTAAGCCACCTCTTCATTGAATTGGTCCAAAGACGATAATATTATTCCCTTCATCAATTTCCTTTACTAGATCATCTTTATCAATGACTGCAATGATATATCTCCCCAAAACCGACTGACCCACCGGGAAACTGTAACTTAACTTCAGAACCTTACTCCTATCAGCCTTAATCTTACTAAACAATACCCGCTTTATCAGATCCTCCTCCTGATAACTCACCCCATCATCCGACAAATAAAAACTAACAGAAGTGGATATGGAATCCCTATTGCCACTGTTATTAACGGTAAAAGTGCCTTTTATCGTACACTTTTGACCCTTTCTTGTGTTTTTGCAAGTCTGGATGACGGGGACTGGCCATTCTCCTGTAAGATCAGGCCCCATTAATTCAGTGAAATTGGCCGTTATCGTCCTATTCCCATCCATAGTCAGCGTGATGGGATTGGTCGAACTGCTTACATCGTCTGTCCAATTGCTGAAGGTGAACCCAAGATTAGCCGCAGCCCTCAGTTGCACCTGCTCGCCGTAAGTATATGTGGCTTTATCAGGATTTTTGGCGACCGACCCAGAACCTGGCGGAGCTATGTTGACTGTAATGGTATATTGATCCTGAGTGAAATTGGCCACAACATTCTTCGGTCCGTTCATAGTAATAGAGGTGGGATTGTCAGTATTAGAAACGTCTCCAGACCAACCACTGAATGTATAGACATTATTCGGATTGGCGGTCAGGGTAACCAACGTACCGCTGAAATAGTAACCGGGACAGATTACACCAACTAAAGCGGGGCAGGCGATCCCCGATTGGTCTCCCACTGGGGACGGGGTAACTGTTCCACCGGCTGGTGGAGAGGAGGTGATCGTTAGTTGGTACTGAGTGCTAAATGTTGCTGTGTACGTTGTACCTGAAGAAGGAACTGTGACGGTATGGGTCTGTGCACCCCCATCGCTCCAGGAAGAGTAAACATAGCGTGTTCCAAGAGTTCCATTCTGAGGAGAGGAAACAGAAAGGGCATGGGTAGACCCAGAGGGCCAACTGAAGGTGTGAGGGGTGGTATAGGTGGAGCCATCAACGATAATCTGAAGTCCTATAGGATTCGCAGTAACCGTATATGAAAGTGCAGCTGCGCTAATGGTTACGGAGAGAGAACCAGACCAATCGGAAATTACGTTTGTATCTGTTGCACATTGTGCCTGAACTTTAATCAAATAGGTTCCCGATGAAGTCCAAAAATGAGAAGCACTGGTTTGGCCCACAGGAAGCCAACCTGAGTTACTCTCACCCCCCCAGTCAAAAAGATACTGCACCGAATGATCCAGGCTCGAGTGCGCCCCGTCGGTGGAATAGTTGTAAGAGACCCCTGCGACTCCACTGGTAGAACCAATAGGGGTAGAGGGTGTAGAGATGGTCTCCGGCACTTCAACCTTCCACTGACGATAGGCCACATTGAGCAAGGGCAAGAATTCTCCAGTGGCTTTCAGGTTACCGGCCTGACTGGGATGGCTGTCGCCGCTTGGGTAAGCCGCCGTATTATTGTTCACAGTCTGAATGTGCTGTATAGCGCCATTCCACCACCGGTGGTGGTTGCCGCTCTCCCAACCGGCATCGTTCGTATTGGCATTACCACCGTTACTGGTAAGAACATTGTAGAAATCGAAGACAGCCACGTTCTTATGGGGATAACCAGTAAGCCAATCGTTGACCAACCAGTTGTTAAAGGCACGAGCATTCGCCGCTTCCGTGGTGTTGGTATCACTTGCCATTAAGGGGGGTGCAGTGATGACGATGAATAACTTGTCTTGCTGTGAGCGAAAATATTCCAGAAGGTCAATATAGATCCCTTTTGCATTCGCAATCGTATGGTATTCACTTCCACTCCCTTCCCCCCGCACAGGATTGTTATCAATTGAAGGGACCGGATCGCTCGGATCCCCCTGAAGCGCCGAGTTCGGGAAACATGACTTAAACATAATAATTTCATTCTCGCCTGATGGCGCAGAAGATAGACGAGAATAGGAGCAATGCTGATCACCTTCATTATAAAGTGCATTCAGATAGGTAGAACTATTGGGTCCCCGAAACCATTCCCACCAGTTTCCAATATCGGTATGATCCCCAATCGTACTCGAATGATCGGGATATGTGGGTCCCCAACCGTAGTTGGTATCGCTGACAAAATAGTTATTATCTCGCAGGGCGATCCCTAAACCACCATTTTCATCATTTAACCAATTCTCACCTGTAGAGTGGTGAATAAAGATTAATCGTACAGGATTAATAGGGGGATTAGGATTACCGTTAGGAGATGTAGCCCCGTATTCATAGGCTCCTCTATCTACACCACTTCCAAAGGGGCGCGTCGCATGCGTTAGATCATCCGACGGAATAAGCCCACCAAGGCTACCCACTGGTAGGCCACTATCGATTGCAGGACTACCTACTTGGAGATGACCATCAAAGGTTTCAAGATTCGAATTGACAAAGAGGGGATCTTGAAATATGTCATGGATGCCATGTTGAAACTCTCCGAGCTTAGTATCAGGATGGATCACATTGTAATCCTCCTGGGTCTGATAAAAATTATCTCGGTCAAACCAGACATCACAGGTCATATCATCAGTACCAAATTCCTGATGGCCCTGAAAGATATTGTTCTGAATAATTGGGACCTCGGATCCGTCACATGTAGGGAGAGCTTCAGTGTCACATTGCACAATCAGCAGACAATCTCCTTGTCCTACCAGAGTCGAATTGACCACAGAGACCTTACTCCCCCATCTCATGGAAAACACCAAGGCACTTCCACCTGCACGACAGTCGCCCACATCATACGTGAGCGACTTCCCGTTGAAATAACCACAGTTGCTGACCATGAGACTGTTTTCGATCCTTGCTGGGCCATTCACCTTGATCTGATCTCCTGCATTTCCATAAGATTGTGTCCTCCTAATTTCAATCTGACTATTATTTTCCCGGACATAAAGCATATCGATTCCATCCTGAGTGTTGTACCTAATGACAGAATCTTCAATGATCCAGTGTCCGCCTGTAAGCCCTCCCTGACCAAAGCCATCTCCATATCCACCA
The DNA here is from genome assembly GCA_963826305.1 of uncultured delta proteobacterium. Taxonomy (GTDB): domain Bacteria; phylum Desulfobacterota; class BSN033; order BSN033; family UBA1163; genus CAWGWZ01. The sequence continues at coordinate 214,133 of CAWGWZ010000020.1, forward strand.
ACCGACTGACCCCAGCAGTTGTTTGGCTGTCCTCCCGGATAGGATTCTGCACAGCCACTCCACTCCACGGTCAGTCTCCGAAACGTAAGGGTGCCATGGTTCGAGTTCAAGTTCACGCCTTCTTGCAGATCTCCATCCCACCCGGCCATCCCATTCCCTGCAACCCTGACGTCTTCCACCGTCCAATCTGTAAGACGGCCTGCCCGAATTCCAGTGTGGGCCAGTCCATGAATGTTCAAATGCCTGAGGATCACATTTGAAGAATCAGCCGCATAAACTCCCACGAGTGCCCAATCACCGTAGGGATAGGTATCTCTGTTACAGGCTACTGATGAATTGGCGTGAGATTCCACACAGTCTGAATGGTCGGTAATTTCGAAACAGTCGACGACTGCATTCGATGTTCCTGAAAGGTCGACGATGTAATTGACCCTTTGTGTTCCCCATAACTCGGGCGGATTTCCACATCCTGAATCCCAGCCAACTCCAAGCAGGCGGGTCGGGTTTTGAGGACTGGGACCTGATGGGAGAGGAGGAAGATGACAATCCCACGTAGTCTCTGTTGAACACCACCCTGTATTGGGTGCTTCGTCTCCGAGGCCCATTTGATAGCTTCCAGAATAAATTAATAGCGTATCTCCTCCCTGAATTTTCCAGTTGCCATCGCTGTCAAGGGCCTCAAAAGGATGGGACCATGCACAGGGCTGATCTGTCCCAGAACCTGAATCAGGTGCATCCACAGTGCCATTGCACCGCTCCGAGTCCCCTCCATCTGTACGAATGTAATATGTGGCTGAGGTTGCGACATTGACAAGGGAGAACAAACAGACGATTGACAGAAAATTCAGAACGATCTTATTCAATGACCATCGCCTCCTGAGATGCTATTTAGGCTACTGATTTAATATGAAAATGTCAATAGGAATTGGGATCTTGCCCAGCCCCAGTTCTTCTTTCTCCGTTACTATTCGAGCGAATTGGATCCATCCTGCCCCCGGCCAACCCCCTCTTCGAGACTTCATAAGGCCGATGTTTCAGAAAGTGTTGGTAACCCGGCCAAGAGATACAATGGACATCCCTTATACGTTGAGGTCTCCGTGCCCGACTGCTAAACGGTGCGGCCTGTGAAGTCTTTCCGAGGGGCTCGCCCAGGGGGTTTATGTGACTAAGAGTTTGAGTGGCCATAAAAACTGGGGGAAGGCAAGGAATTGGAATTGGATGAGATGGCAGGTCCACAATTTTCTCCTTGATTTTCCATCGAAAATATTTTATGTGGTTTTTATTCGGATTGAGAAACGGTCGTGCCTGTCGGAATTTTCATTGCCCTCTTTGGTTATCTCTTAGGCTCAGTTCCTACTGGACTCGTCCTCGCCAAACTCTTTTCCAAAGTTGACCCGAGGAAGCTGGGTAGTAAGAATATCGGGGCAACCAACATCTTTCGAACCGCTGGAAAGTCATTGGGGATCCTGACCCTGGTTGGAGATGTGTTGAAAGGGGTGATCCCGACTGCTATCGCCATGCGGTGGGGTCTTACGGATCAATGGGGTCTTTCACCTCACATATGGATTGCCATTGCGGGTTTGAGCCCATTTTTAGGCCATGTCTTCCCGATCTTTCTCGGGTTTAAGGGTGGAAAGGGGGTTGCTACCGCTCTGGGCGTCTACCTTCCGATCTCGACCACCTCAGTTCTTATTGAATGTTTTGTCTTTGTCGGGATTGTATGGAAGTGGAGGTTCATTTCTCTTGGATCGATCGCCTGTGCAACGACGATCCCAATTCTGATCGCTTTTTTTAGGAGTGACTCTCAGGCTTACTTCATTCTAAGCGTCATCATCGCTGCCTTGGTTCTCTACCGGCATCAATCCAATATCTCCAGGCTTTTGCAAGGAACGGAAAGCAGATGGAAGACCTAATGTGAAATGTCAAAGATCAAAGCTCAAATGAAACCCAAAGCTTAAACAGCCAGATTTAATGACAGCCCAAAATACTTTGACATTTTTTCATTCTGGCATTCATTGGACATTTGGGTTTTGGCATTTGGAATTAAATTAGATTCTTTAAAGTTTTTTTAAGGCTCCTCGAGCCCTTCTCTCTTTCTTGGAAAGCCTTCTTGATGGTCCCTTTCTCTTCAATCCTCTTCCTTCTTCCTCATCCTGTCCGGCAGCTTTTTCAATTCGGACAGCGGGCCTCTCCATTCTTTGCTTAAATTGGTCTGACGGAATGACGGGAACAACCATCCTTTCGGCATATCTCGAGACCTCGCGATCCGAAGTGACAACGATGGCCCCTGCTCCCTTTTCTTTCGCCAATCGTTTGATCACCTCATCGGCCTTCTCTCCCAATTTGGAGAAGACCAATTCAATCCCTTTTTTTCTTTCCCTCTTCTCCGCAGTCCACCCTCCCTGCCATCCATCGAAAACCACGGTGATTTCACACCCCTTAAGTAACCGATAGGATGAAAGTTGATCGACCAGTCGATCTCGTTCCCGTTGAAGCTCGATAGAATTCACCCGGGTCAAAGAACGACCTACATGGAGGAGGTTGTAGCCGTCAATAATAAGCTGCATAAAAGATAGCGGATCGTGAACAGTGATTCAGAAAAGGCTGCTTGAAGCCCTCTCGTTATTCTGCTCAATTTTTCTTTACCGACCTTTTTATCCTATTCGAAACCAATTGTCAAAGATTGTTCACGTAGCACATACTCAAACAGAAGTTTACAAGTTATCTCAGCTATGGTAATTATTTTAATTGTTCATGATGTAGGCAATGCACACGGATTATGAAAATCAGCAAGATCTCCACTCTACCTTTTCAAAGGGGATGGGGAGATGGAAAGGAAGGGATAGGATGGAAAGAACTTTAATTACGGGTGGAGCAGGATTTCTTGGTTCCCACCTTTGTGATTTTTTCATTGGTCTTGGCCATGAGGTCATCTGTATGGATAACTTAATTAAGAAAGAGAATATCGAAAATATCGCTCCTCTGGTAGGCCACGAGAGGTTCAAATTCATTAAATACGATGTGACAGAATATCTCCACGTGGAGGGAAGGCTTGATCATATTCTTCATTTCGCATCACTGGCCAGTCCTAAGGACTATCTGGAGTACCCTATCCAGACATTAAAAGTAGGATCATTGGGGACCCACAAGGTTCTTGGATTGGCGAAGGAGAAAAAGGCAAGGTTCCTCCTTGCCTCTACTTCCGAGGTCTACGGAGATCCCAAGGTTCATCCCCAGCCCGAGTCCTACCCGGGAAATGTCGATCCGACTGTGCCGAGGGGGGTCTATGATGAGGCGAAACGTTTTGCCGAAGCCATCACGATGGCCTACCACCGAACCCACGGCCTCCAAACTCGAATCGCACGGATCTTCAATACCTATGGCCCCCGTATGCGTCTCGATGACGGGAGAGTCTTACCCAACTTTATGGTTCAGGCATTGATGGGAAAAGACCTGAGTGTCTATGGTGACGGTATTCAGACCCGTAGTTTCTGTTTTGTGGACGATTTGGTCGACGGGATTAAGAGACTTCTCGATTCCGATGAGGTGGAACCTGTCAATTTGGGAAACCCCGAGGAAATATCCATTCTTGAATTTGCCAAAGAGATTGTCCATTTGACAAGGAGCAAGAGTCGGATCGTTTTCTTTCCTTTACCTCAAAACGATCCAAGGGTGAGACAGCCCGATATCACAAAGGCAAAAAAGGTTTTGGGATGGGAACCGAAGGTGAGCCGCCAGGAAGGCTTGGAAAGGACGCTCCACTACTTTAAGGAAAAACTTTCAAGCGCTGAATGACAAACGACTTACGGCACAGAGCAGAGCGCATAAGGCACAGCGTTAAAGCGCTTCGCGCTATGCGCCCGCTGAGGGCGAGAAGATTCTGATGGGAAGTCTATCTTCCAAGATGGATTTAGCTGTTTGAACACCCAAAAGGATTTCGGAGAACTTCTCCTCGCCTTCTGCGAAGAAAAGCCGGAGGTCTCTGATCCATTCTTCATTAAAAGGATGCTGACCAGCATCGAAGCAGTCCGCAATTCCCTCAATCAGGACCTCCGCCAATTTACCGCAATCCACATTGTAGCTCTCTTCAAAAGGAAGCGAAAGGCATACATTAGAAGTGTTTAGCTTCCTGAGGGTCTCCAATAAATAGGGGGAGAGCTCTCGCAGGCGAAGATAGCTGTATTCCTTCACCCGTCCCAAGCCAAGGAGGAGGATCATTCGCGGGACGACCCTTCCCTCGGAAGGGATCAAAGTCGTCTCCTTCCAGTCACCGATCAATTTATTTTCGGTGAGGAAACGGGATAACATCCCGTTGAGCCTCCAATCGATCCATCCGCTCGATCCTTTGAGCGGTCTTTCGTCCTGGAAAAAACCGGTGACAAGAACATCGCACTCTTGGATATCTCCCCCTTCCGGGGAGAGAATTATATCCATCGCAATCCCTGTTTCTACCGAAAATGAAAAATGCAAAATCGACACTGCAAACTGTCTTTAAATCTCAATGTTAAATTCACCCATTTGCAATTTTTAATTTGCAATGATGTTCTATAGGGGCTTCCGAATCACCTCGTTCTGGATTCGGTCTAAGATGCCATTGATGAAGCCTCCGGAGCCGTCGGTTCCGTACCGTTTCCCGAGGTCAATCGCTTCGTTCAATGTCACTTTTGGAGGGATATCTTCGCAACAAAGAAGTTCAAACGCAGCCATGCGCAGGATGTTTCGATCAATAATGTTCATCCGGTCCAAACGCCAGTTTTCCGAGTATTGTTCGATAAGATGATCGATCTCCTGGCGGTGCTCCGAGACGCCGAGGACAAGGCGCTCGACAAAACTATCTCCTTCTGCACCTTTGGAAAAATGGTCCTGGAATTGAGTAAGGACCATAATGGCGTCCTCTTTACTAATCTCCAATTGATAAAGAACCTGGAGGGCAAACTCCCTCGATCTTCTTCTTTTCCCCAAACGACCTCTTATCCCTTTTCCATCTCTCTCAGGAGATTGGCCATTTCAATCGCCGACATTGCCGCATCGAAACCCTTGTTCCCTACTTTGGTCCCTGCCCTTTCAATGGCCTGTTCAATGGTATCGGTAATCAGAACTCCGAAGGAGACCGGTACCTCGCTCTCCAAAGTAAGGCTGGCAATTCCTTTGGTAACTTCGGTGGCAATATAGGCAAAATGGGGTGTCGCCCCACGGATCACAGTACCCAAGCAGATGATGGCATCGTATCGACCACTTTTTACCATCTTTTTAGCAACCAGCGGAATCTCAAAGGCGCCTGGGACTCGGGCAACCCAGCAATCTCCCTCCTCTGCCCCGCTTCGCCGGAGGGCATCCAATGCCCCTTCGAGAAGTCGTTCGCTGATGAAATTATTGAAGCGACTCAATACAATCCCGAACTTGAGCCCTTTCGCCATCAATTTGCCTTCGAGGGTCTTCACCATTTTCTTCTCCTTTCCCGATGTTGAAGGTAACGTGGTTCGTGCCGGTGATTCGTGAATTTTCCTTAATTCCTTCTACAGGGCTCCTTGTTCTATAATTCATAACTCTCAATTCTAAACTCTCAATTTTACTCTCCTGATTTGATGGAGAGCAGGTGGCCCATCTTTGTCGCTTTGGCCTTGAGATATTCGATGTTCTCTTGGTGAGGTTTCGTCTCGATGGGTATCCTCTCGACCACCTCAATCCCATACCCTTCTAAACCGATAATCTTCCGAGGGTTATTCGTCATCAGGCGAATTCTGTGGAGGCCCAAGTCCACCAGAATCTGTGCCCCAATTCCGTAATCCCTCATATCGGGTTTGAACCCCAATGCCTCATTGGCCTCCACTGTATCCTTCCCCGAGTCTTGAAGAGAATAAGCCTTCAATTTATTCGCCAATCCGATCCCCCGCCCCTCCTGCCTCATATACACGATAACGCCCTTCGCTTCTTTTTCTACCATCGCCATGGCGGTATGGAGCTGTTCTTCACAGTCACAACGTTTCGACCCGAACACATCACCGGTCAAGCACTGGGAATGGACTCTTACTAGAACTTTATCCTCTGGCTTGATATCCCCTTTGACCAGAGCGATGTGATGGTAGAGATCGACATCATTTTCGTAGGCAATGGCTGTAAACAATCCTCCATATTTCGTTGGAAGTTTAGCGGTGGCGATACGACGGACTAACGACTCTTTGTTGAGCCGATATTTAATCAAGTCCGCGATGGTGACAATCTTCAAACCATGTTTCTTAGCAAAGACTTGGAGATCAGGCACCCGCGCCATTGTCCCATCTTCATTCATGATTTCGCAGATCACCCCTGCTGGCTTCAGCCCTGCAAGCCTTGCCAAATCGACCGACCCTTCGGTCTGACCTGTCCTTACCAGGACCCCACCCTTTCTGGCTCTCAACGGGAAAACATGTCCAGGTGAGACTAAATCTTCGGGTTGAGTACTGTCGTCCACGACGGTCAAAATGGTACACGCCCTATCCCCTGCGGAGATACCGGTCGTCACTCCTTTACAAGCATCGATGGAGATCGTAAAAGCGGTCTGGAATCGAGAGGTATTTTCAGAGACCATCATCGGGAGGCGAAGTTCGTTGATCCTCTCTTCCGTCAGTGAAAGGCAGATCAGTCCCCTTCCATATTTTGCCATAAAATTGATGGCCTCAGATGTCACCTTCTCTGCTGCCATGGTGAGATCGCCTTCATTCTCCCGATCTTCGTCATCGACCAAAATGACCATTTTCCCCTGACGAATGTCTTCTAATGCATTTTCAATCCTGTTGATCACTTTACCTCCTCATTCACCTTCGACAAAACCATGCTCCCTGAGAAAGGATAGATCCACCCTTTCGGACTTCCCAACGCCCCGATCCAGCATTTTTTCCACATATTTCCCCAAAATGTCGGTTTCTACATTGACTCGATCCCCCATCCTTTTTTCGATCAGGGTTGTTTTTTCAAGGGTGTAAGGGATGAGGGTGATTTGAATCTCTTCGCCCTGGCATTCATTCACCGTTAGGCTGATCCCGTCAATGGCAATAGACCCCTTTTGCACAACATACCTTGATATCGCTTGGGGAATCCGGATTCTCAGACCAAAGAAATCTCTTTCCCTCCTCTTCTCTATAATGACCCCGATCCCATCGATATGTCCTGTAACAATATGCCCCCCCAGACGGTCCGTCAGTCTTAGGGCTCTCTCCAAATTGACTTTGTCCCCTTCTTTCAACTCTCCCAATATCGTCTTTTCCAAAGTTTCGAGCGACAAATCAAGTTCAATCGTCTGCCCCCTCTTCTCGGCGACTGTCAAGCAAACCCCACTTATATTAATACTATCACCCAGTTTTAAGTCTGTCAAATCCATAGGGATTCGTAGGGTTAGCCTTTTCTCCTGACCCCGATATTCCGCCTTTAAAACGTTGCCCTTATTTTCTATGATACCCGTAAACATAAGTTTCTACCGTGCCCTTATCCGCCTCCACCGGCCTTCCGTAAAGGGGGGACGATATACCCTTCCAATAGAATGTCTCCTCCTATTTTCCTCACTCTCAGTTCATTGAGTGTGAGGGCATCCCTAAGGTTTGCCGTTCCTTTTCCACCGAAGATGCCCATGGCGTCCTTGTCGCCGATCAATTTCGGAGAGAGGAATAGAAAGAACTTATCGATCAGGCCCTCATCCAGGAACGCACCATTGACCTGACTCCCTCCTTCCACCAGAACGCTCATCATCTCCATCTCTCCTAACCTGAAAAGGCAGGTGTTTAAGTTGACCCTACCCTGCTTGGAGTCGAGGATCAAGATTCGCACACCCCTCTTCTCTAACCTCTCCCTCTTCCCTTTCGGCGACAGATCTGTCGTGGCAACAATCGTTTTCGAAGGAGAGATTCCGATCACCTTGGCATCTTCCGGGATCCTCAATCGGCTGTCCAGAATGATCCGCCAAGGGTTCCTTACCCCTTTGATGCGGGCCGTCAGCATGGGATCATCTTTCAATATCGTCCCGATGCCAACAACAATCCCATCCACCTCGTTCCTTAAACGATGAACAAAGCGTCTTGAAGCTTCTCCGGAAATCCATTTGGAATCCCCATCTCCCGCTGCAATTTTACCATCGAGTGTGGCAGCGACTTTGAGAATGACAAAAGGCTCCTTCTTCAGGATATATTTGCAAAAGGCCTCGTTTAATCTTCTGCATTCGTTTTCTAAAATCCCCACCTCAACGTCAAGGCCTGATTTCCTCAGATTCTCGATGCCCTTTCCTTTCACCAGCGGGTTGGGGTCCTCCATTCCAACCACGACCCGCTTCACTCCTGCCTCGATCACTGCAGGGGCACAGGGAGGAGTTTTCCCATAATGATTGCAGGGTTCCAGATTCAAATAAAGGGTGGTCCCTTTGGCTTCTTCTCCTGTTTGTCGGAGGGCGACGATCTCGGCGTGATCCTCTCCTGCTTTGGTATGGTACCCTTCTCCTATTACTTTATCATCCTTCACCAGAACGGCACCCACCATGGGATTGGGGGAGGTTCTCCCCTTTCCCTTCTCTGCCAGACGGAGGGCCCGCTTCATCCACCTTTCGTCATCCATTCCATCACCCTTATTATTTCGGGGTTTTGTTCTTCAATCTTTGTCATGCATTCTTCGGATTGACGAAAATCCAATGACCAAATTCCAACCTCCAAACAAATTCTGATTACCAATCTCCAAATGACCAAAACTATACTTCTCTATTTAAATTTCTAAAATTTTGGTCATTGGGCTTTCGGTCATTATTTGGTGATTGGTGCTCGGAATTTGGTTATTTTTTCTTGACCTCTTCCTTGTCGCCAAGTAGTTCCTTCAGTTCGTCCATAAACTCTTTGATGTCTTTGAACTGTCGATAGACAGACGCGAAGCGAACATAGGCCACCCCATCTAACCGATGGAGTTCCTCCATCACTCTCTCCCCAACCTCAGAACTCTTAACCTCTCTCTCTCCTTTTTCCTGAAAATAAAGCTCAATACGGTTGACAATCTTCTCGATCAGGTTGATACTGATCGGCCTCTTTTCGCAGGCTTTTTTCAAGCCATTGAAGATTTTGAGGCGATTGAACGTTTCCCTCCTCCCATCTTTTTTGATCACCAAGGGAAGGGCGTCCTCTGCCCTCTCGCTCGTAGTAAATCGTTTCTTGCAGCCAAGACATTCCCTCCTCCTTCGAATCGTCTCCTTATCTTTAGCGAGGCGGGAATCCACGACTTTACTCTCAGGGTGATTACAAAAAGGGCATTTCATGGGCTTTCAGCACCTTTTCCAGGTTTCGGGTTTCAAATTGGAAGTTTCAAGTTTTGGGTTTCAGGATTTGACCTTCAATTTCTCACTTTAAACATTAAACCTCCCACCTTTTTATCCCTGGTAAACCTCTCCACTTCAATCCCTGACTCTTTTAGCATCTCCTTGGCCAACGCATCCGCATAGCCTTCCTCAAAAACAATCTTCTGAATTCCTGCATTGATAATCATCTTTGAACAGATCATGCAGGGATGGTTTGTGCAGTAGAGGGTGGCTCCGCGAATCCCCACACCATGGTAAGCCGCTTGAATGATCGCATTCTGTTCCGCATGGAGGCCACGGCAGAGTTCGTGGCGCTCCCCAGAGGGAATGCCTTTCTTTTGGCGGAGACAGCCAGTGTCCAAGCAGTGTTCCAACCGAGAAGGAGCTCCGTTGTAACCCGTCGCCAAAATTTTTTTATCTTTGACAAGGACAGCACCCACATGTCTTCGAAGGCAGGTAGAACGTTTGGCGACGAGATGAGTAATATCCATGAAATACTCTTCCCAGGAGGGTCGGTGGGAATGAACCTTGTTTTTCCTTTTCTCTTTCAAGGGTAAGCCATTCACAGAATGTTATGGTTTAAAAACATTTTGAAGAATCTTGAAACCCGAAATTCGAAACAAATTCAAATAACCGAAGCACAAAATTCAAAACGGGAAGGGGAAGTGGTTGGAAAATTTGGTCATTTGGATTTTGGATTTTTCTCGTCTGCCTGCACGAAGCCCCGCCTTGCGGGGCAAAGGCAGGGATTTCTATATTCGAATTTCGGATTTATTTCTTCTCAATTTATTCTTTAAATTTTTCTCTTTCCAATGCCTCGATTTTCTCCAACCGTCTTTTATGTCTACCTCCGGCAAAGGGGGTTTGCAACCATATCCTGACGATCTCTTTGGCCAGATCCTTTCCTACAATTCGGCCGCCCATGACCAGGATATTGGCGTCCGTATGCTCTCGGCTGAACCGCGAAGAATAGAGATCATTCACGAGAGCCGCTCTCACTCCCCAAAACTTATTGGCTACGATCGACATCCCGATCCCGGTCCCGCAGATGAGAATCCCTTTTTCCAATTCGCCTCTGGAGATTTTCTCTGAAAGCAGGATACCAAAGTCTGGGTAATCGACCGAATCATCATTGAAGGTTCCCATATCAATGGGTTCGGCGCCAAGGGATTTCAAAAAGGCTTTCAGTTCCTCTTTGAGTTCGAAGCCGCCATGATCACAGGCCAGGCCAACTTGCATCACTTCATCCTGAATATTTTTTGAAGACGAGTGCGGCATTGGTTCCGCCGAATCCGAAGGCATTCGACATGGCCACTTCTAAGGATTGTCGTCTTGCTACGTTCGGGACATAATCGAGATCGCATTCTGGGTCCGGCTCTTCATAATTGATGGTGGGTGGGATGATTCCTTCCCGAATCGCTAAAATGGTAAAAATCGCCTCGGTGCTTCCAGCAGCACCCAGTAGGTGGCCGGTCATTGATTTGGTCGCACTGATGGGTATCTTCTTGGCATGCTCTCCAAAGACCTTCTTAATGGCTAAGGTCTCTGTCTGATCATTGAGGGGGGTGGAGGTCCCATGGGCATTGATATAGTCGATATCCTCAGGCTTCAACCCCGCATCTTTGATGGCCATTCGCATACACCGCACCGCACCATCGCCATCCGGAGAGGGGGCGGTAATATGATAAGCATCCCCAGTATAACCGTATCCTATCAATTCTCCATAAATCTTCGCCTTTCGCTTCAAGGCGAAACCGAGTTCCTCTAAAATGAGAATGCCCGCACCTTCTGCCACCACAAAACCATCTCGATTTTTTTCGAAAGGCCGGCAGGCCTTCTCAGGTTCTTCATTCCGAGTGGAAATGGCCTTCATGGCGTTGAATCCGCCAATGGTCATCGGGGTGATGTTGGCTTCGGTTCCACCGGCGATGATGGCCTCTGCATCTCCGTAGACAATGGCACGAAACGCATCTCCAATGCAATGGGCACCGGTGGCACAGGCTGTCACGACACAGGTGTTGGGTCCCTTGGCACCAAATTGGATGGCAATCTGTCCAGAGGACATATTCGCAATGAGCATCGGGATGAAGAATGGGCTGATTCGGCCCGGGCCCCTTTCCAGAAGGATTTTGTGGTATCTTTCGATGGTCGGCATTCCTCCCAACCCCGTGCCCACGATCACACCGATCTGTTCGCAGTTCTCCGGAGTGATCTCCAGCTGGGCATCCTCTAAGGCCTCTTTCGCAGCCGCTAACGCATACTGGATGAAGAGATCCATTTTCTTGATCTCTTTCTTCTCGATGTACAACTCAGGGTTGAAGCCTTTCACCTCACCTGCAATCTTCGTCTCAAACCCGTTGGTATCGAACCGTGTCAGAAGACCAATGCCTGACCTCCCCTCACAAACATTGTTCCACGCTGTTTGGACTCCGATTCCAATGGGGATCACCAACCCCATCCCTGTAACAACCACCCTTCTCCTCAAAAGATCTACCTCCCTAATCCACGTAGAGTGCCATCACTTACTGCGCGACGTGGGTTTGGATATATTCAATCGCATCGCCAACGGTTAGGATCTTCTCTGCATCCTCGTCGGAGATCTCCATATTGTACTCCTCCTCCAAGGCCATCACCAGTTCTACCAAGTCGAGAGAATCGGCCCCTAAGTCGTCGACAAATTTGGCCTCGGGGGTCACCTCGCTTTCGTTGACGCCCAACTGTTCCACAATAATCTCCTTCACCCTCTTTTCAATGGACATGAAATCACCTCCTTCAGAATGTTTGCCAATATTCCCTTACATATAAATCCCACCGTTGACATTCAGTATTTGTCCGGTGATATAACTCGACGTTTCGGAAACGAGGAAAAGCACGGCTTCCGCCACATCCTCAGGCTGCCCCAACCGCTCCATGGGAATCATTCGCTTCAATTCCTCTTTGGCCTTTTCTGGAAGGGCCTCGGTCATCGGTGTCTCAATATACCCGGGAGCGATGACATTGACATTGATCCCTCTCTGTGCAAACTCTCGGGCAATTGTTTTGGTAAAGCCAATGACCCCGGCTTTGGAGGCGGAATAGTTCGCCTGGCCTGCGTTCCCCATTTCACCCACCACCGAGGCAATGTTGACGATCTTCCCGTTTCTCTGTTTCGACATGTGTCGGACAACCGCCTTGGTACAATTAAATGTCCCCTTCAGATTGATATTGAGGACCGCATCCCAATCTTCTTCAGTCATCCTGAGAATCAGTCTATCGCGAGTGATCCCTGCGTTGTTGATCAGGATATCGATATGGCCAAAACGCTCCATAACGGTTTGGACCATTTGTTCCACATCTCCTAAGTTGGCCACATCCACTCTGATCGCCATGGCTTTTCGACCGATTGCCTCTATCTCTTTTACCGTCTCCCCAGCCTTTTCCAGGTTGATATCCGAGATGATCAGATCGGCGCCATTTCGGGCAAGAACCAGGGCGACAGCCTTCCCAATCCCTTGAGCCGCCCCTGTGACTAAAGCTACCCTACCTGTTAACTGCAACTCTCTCTCCTTGATTAAGAAATCAGCCTTTTCTCATCTCCCCTTGTGGGAGGTGATTAATGGGAGGGGAAATTGATCTCATTCACCACCCTTACCCACACCCTCTCCCGTCAAGGGAGAGGGTGAATTGGAGTCAAGACATCTTTTTAAGCGTTTTTAAATCTTCTACGTTCGCGGTTTCTATACGGGGGTCAATCCGTTTCATCAAGCCGGAGAGAACCTTCCCCGGCCCTATTTCAAGTGACTTTTCGATTTTCTCCTCGACCATCCTCCGCATCGATTCCTCCCAGCGGACAGGACTCGATACCTGAGCCACCAGCAATGCTTTCACTCTTTCCTTCGAGGTATTGACCTCTGCCTCCACGTTCGTCACGACTGGAACCTTCAGGTCACTGATTGGAACTCCATTCAGTTCCTTCTGCAAACGAGCCCCTGCGGGTTCCATTAAAGGGGAGTGAAAGGGTGCGCTGACGGGGAGCAATACGGCTTTCTTTCCCTCCTGCTTCACCTTCTCGATCGCCCGTTGAACGGCCTTCGAATGACCGGAAATGACGATTTGACCTGGGCAGTTGAAATTAGCAGGGGAAAGGACTTCTCCGGAGGATGCCTCTTGACAAAGCTTTTCGACCTCCTCCCGTTCCATACCGAGGATGGCGGCCATCGCCCCTTCTCCCACTGGAACAGCCTCCTGCATAAATCTTCCACGGAGACGGACGATTCGCACCGCATCAGCAAAAGTTAGGCTTCCGGACGCCACTAACGCGCTGTACTCTCCGAGACTGTGACCAGCAGTGAGCTGGGGGTTCACCCCATTTTCATTTTGGAGCACCTTCAGCGCCGCAATGCTGACCGCCAGGATGGCGGGTTGGGTATTCTCTGTCAGCTTCAAGGTCTCTTCAGGCCCTTGAAAACAGAGTGATGAAATCGAGAAGTGAAGGGAATCATTCGCCTCTTCGAAGACCTCTCTCGCAACACTGAAATTTTCGTAAAATTCCTTTCCCATTCCAATGTATTGAGAACCTTGACCCGGAAAGATAAAGGCTACTCTTTTCATCCTCTATCCGCTTCGGCTACTTTCTTCCAGCGTATTCCTTGTTCAATTCCAGACCGATCACGTTCCTTTGAATCTGATTCGTCCCTTCGTAGATCTGAAGAATCTTTGCATCCCGCATCATCTTCTCAACGGGATAATCTCTCATGTATCCATAGCCTCCAAAGATCTGAACCGCATCGGTCGTCACCCTCATGGCCACGTCGCTGGCGTAAAGCTTCGCCATCCCGGAAACCTTTGAAATCTCCTTGGGGTTTTCCGATCCATCAATATAACGGGCCACGGAATAGACCAATGCCCTCGCGGCCTCCACCTGTGTAGCCATATCTGCCAACAGATGCTGAATGGCTTGCATAGAGATAATTTTCTTTCCAAACTGCTCGCGCTCGCGGGCATAACGGACTGCCTCATCGAGCGCTCCCTGGGCTAATCCAACACCTTGGGCCCCCACTCCGGGCCGGGTGCGATCGAATGTTCTCATCGTAACGATGAAGCCCATCCCCTCTTTGCCGATCAGGTTCTCTTTGGGAACAAAGCAATCCTGGAAAATGAGTTCCCGGGTGGCAGAGGCCCGGATGCCCATCTTCTTCTCCTTCTTACCAAAATCGAAACCTCGGGTTCCCTTTTCCACAATCAATGCACTCGCTCCCCTGGGCCCCTTCGATCGATCGGTCATCGCTATGATCGAATAGATTTCTGCCTCTCCCCCATTGGTGATCCATTGCTTTGTCCCATTCAAGACATATCCATCTCCTTTACGAACCGCGGTCGTACGGATGGCGCCGGCATCACTTCCCGCATCGGCCTCGGTCAATCCAAAGGCAGCTAATTTTTTCCCTTTTGCAATATCAAGGAGATATTTTTTCTTCTGTTCAGGATTTCCAAAGAGCAAGATCGGCATAGCGCCCAAGCCGCTTGCTACCACACTGGTTGCGATCCCGAGACAGACACGGCTCAATTCCTCTGCTACCAAACAATATTCTAAGATTCTTCCTCCAAAGCCCCCGTATTCTTCTGGCATGGAGACACCCATGAGACCTGCTTCCGCGCAGATCTTAACAATCTCCCACGGGAACTCTTCCTTCTCATCCAATTCCGCCCGGACCGGTAGCATTTTCTCCTCGGCGACCTTCCTCGCCAAATTCCGAATCATATGCTGCTCGGGCGTTAGAAAATAATCCAAAACAATTTCCTCCTCTTCACTCGATTAAAATCAATGAATCGATTTGATCGGCTCTTTGACCTTTTCTGGCCGCCTTTGCCCCACGCGGAGCAGTTCTTGCTTCTCCCCAAGCTCTTGTATCAGATGCTCGTTGAGCCGGTTCTTTGCCAGATTCGAAGCCAAAAGGATGGCATTCATGACAGCTTTGGCATTCGAATGGCCGTGACTGATTACACAATTGCCGTTAATTCCTAAGAGGGGTCCTCCTCCCTGTTCAGAATAGTCCACTTTCTTCTCTAGCCGGCGAATCGCTCGCCCCATCAAAAAATAAGCCACTTTAGCCCTGATATTGTCCTGCGCCTCCCATTTCAGAATATTGTGGATGGTTTCCCAAAGCCCTTCGCTGATCTTGATGGCCACATTCCCCACAAAACCATCGCATACGATGACATCAACCGCTCCGCTGTTGAGATCCCGTCCTTCGACATAACCGATGTAGTTCAAATCGGTTTTGGATAGGATGTCATGAACTTCCCGAGTCAGTTCGTTCCCCTTCCCTTCCTCTTCTCCATTGCTCAAAACGCCAATCCGAGGTTCTCCCTTCCCCAGAATATACGTTGCATAAGCATCCCCCATAATGGCAAATTGGACGAGATGGAAGGGTTTGCAGTCTACATTGCCGCCGGAATCGATGAGGACAGTGGAGCCTTTCGGGGTTGGATGGATGGTGGCGATGGCCGGTCGGTCTACCCCCTCCAATTTTTTGAAGATGTACATGGCCAAGGCCATGGCCGCACCCGAATTTCCTGCGGAGACGACCCCATTAACCTGCTCCCCTTTTGCCAAATCAAGGGCAACCTTGATGGAAGTGTCTTTCATTCTCCGAACGACGATGGAGGGGGAGTCATGCATGGCCACCACGTGCGGGGCGTGATGGATGTAAATAGGAAGTTTCGAAGTGGGATATTTCGACAGCTCTTTGCTCACCTGGTCCTCGTCTCCCACCAAGACCACCTTCACTCCATATTTTTTAGAAGCCAAAACGGCTCCTTCTACAATCGCTTGAGGGGCAAAATCCCCTCCCATCGCATCGACTGCAATCTTCATCCCGGAGTTTCCTCTCTCATATGTTTAAGCATTCATTTTTCCTCTTCCACCTCGATGATCTCCTTCCCTTTGTAGGACCCACAATGTGGACACACATGGTGAGGCATGAGAGGTTCATGACATTGGGGACAAAGGGAGAAGGTGGGAGGATTTAATTTGTCATGTGCCCGGCGCTTATCCCTTCTTGCCGATGACTGCCTACGTTTTGGAACTCCCATTCGCAAACATCCTTTCTTGAGCGTAAATTTGGTAATCGTTAATAAGTAATGAATTCTGAATCAAAAATCAACAGCCCGTGTTGAAAAAATCATATTTCTCGCCCTGAATCCCCTGAACCTGATTCAGGGGCAGGTCTGACGGCTTCAGGGCCTTATCATGTATCAAATTGGTTTGATGCTGAAATAAGTCTATCCTGGCAACAAATCACCATTCAGCATGACACCTATTGCTCTTTTGCAGGTTTTTCAACAGATTGTCAAGGCTTGGTCAACTCTTATAAAAAAGTTGAATCCCTCCATTCTCCATCTATGAATCCAGTTTCAATTTACGAAGGACAGAAAACCCCGATTCAAATTGCCCCTTCCCGCATTCGCAGGATGAAAGATTAAGGTCTGTTCCACACATCGGACAAAGGCCTTTACATCCCTCATTACAAATGGGTTGGTAGGGGATCTCTAAAAAAATCTGTTCGCAGGCGATCTCGGAGAGGTGAATTTCTCCTTCTTCGAGAAAACTTGATTCCATATCCTTCTCGCCCAATTCCGCCTCTTCCTCGAGGGTCCCGTCCTTCAAAGGGTGAAGAGTGAGTTCGAAGTTTGAAGAGAGAGGATAGGAAAATTCCTTCAAACATCTCACACACTGCAGCCGTAAATTGGTTTGGACACTTCCCCTGACGAAAACGGTTTGACCGATTTTCGAAATTGTTACATCCGATTGAAGCAGAGTTTCGAAATCGAAGTCGATTCTTGAGAAGCCCTCTAAGTAACCTGATAAGGAATCCCTTTCTTCCGTCCATTTCAAACTCAGTCCCTCATCGGGAATTTCATCCAATTTCACAGTAAGCATGCTATCTCTATTCTCAGAACAAAGTTGCGTCAGTGCCCCTTCTCTGCCAGACGGCACTGGGGATGAAAGCTGACCATTTTAATCAGATATTGGACGACCCAAATGCCCTGAAGGGCAAGAGACATCGATCAATAAATTTAAGATGATAAATATATTAAAAAAAAATTCTTTGTCAAGAAAAATTGAAGCCAAACAGGAATGCAAGAATTTCCGTTTGAAAAATTTTTCCTAATATGTTAACAGATTTATAAATTATGCTGCAAGTAGATACCAAAAACTTTTATCAAACTATTCTGAGGAGCGGGGGAATACGGAGGGGAGAAAATGGAAGGGATGGATAAAGTGGCGAAGAAACCCATCAAGATTACAGATACCACCTTGCGGGATGGACATCAGTCGAGTCTGGCTACCCGCATGAGAACAGAAGACATGATCCCGGTTGCCGAGGATTTGGACCAGGTCGGATTTCATTCCGTCGAGATGTGGGGTGGCGCAACTTTCGATGTTACCCATCGATTCTTAGGGGAAGATCCCTGGGAGAGGGTGAGGGTGCTAAAGAAATTGATGCCCAAAACCCCTTTTCAGATGCTCCTCCGTGGTCAAAATCTGGTGGCCTACCGAAACCATCCCGATGATCTCGTCGAGGCTTTTGTTGAGAAATCGGCAGAGGTGGGGATCGATATCTTTCGCTGTTTCGATGCGGTCAACGACGAGCGGAACTTTGAAATGGCCTTCAAGGTGATTAAGAGGGTAGGAAAACATATTCAAGGAACCATCTGTTATTCTCTAACCGAACGGAGGATGGGTGGACCCGTCTACCATCTCAACTATTATCTTGAAAAAGCTAAGATTCTCCAGGATATGGGGGCGGATTCACTCTGCATCAAGGACATGGCAGGACTTTTGGCCCCCTACGATGCCTACGAATTGGTCAAGGCTCTTAAAAAAACGGTGAAGATCCCTATCCAGCTCCATACCCATTATACGAGCGGTATGGCTTCGATGACCTATCTCAAAGCGGTCGAGGCAGGAGTGGACGTGATCGATACAGCACTGGCTCCTTTCGCCCTGCGATCCTCGCAACCTGCTGTGGAGCCGATTGTTGTGGCCCTGGAAGGTACCCCTTGGGATTCGGGGTTAGATCTTTCCAAGCTATTGAAATTAGGAGAGTATTTAGAGAGCATCGCTCCGAAATATAGGGAATTCTTGGATACTACAAAAATGGCTGTGATCGACACGAACGTGTTGAGGCATCAGATCCCCGGAGGGATGATCTCGAACATGGTGAGCCAGTTGAAACAGCAGAAGGCCCTCCACCGCATCGATGAGGTTTATGCTGAACTTCCCCAAACAAGGAAAGACCTGGGCTATCCTCCTCTCGTCACCCCCACTTCACAAATTGTGGGCGTTCAAGCAGTGCTGAACGTGCTATTTGGCCGTTACAAAATGGTTTCAAACGAGACCCAGGATTATGTCTATGGTCTTTATGGAAAGCCACCGGTGCCGATCTCAGACGAGATAAAGAAGTTGGTGTTGAAAGGGTATAAGAAAGGGAAAGAACCCATCACCTGCCGGCCTGCTGACCTGATTGGGTCAGAGATGGAGAAGGCGAAGGAGGAGACAAAAGGACTCGCCAAAGACCTCTGCGACACATTGATCTATGCCCTTTATCCTAAGACAGGAGTCGAGTTCTTGAAATGGAAATACGGCTTGGAACCGATGCCGGAGAAATTAAAACCGAAGACTTTAGAAGATGTAAAAAAAGAGGACGAAGCCATCGCCAAGGCGAAGGCCGAGGCGCAGAAGAGAACAGCATGAAATGGAAGGGGCCGGAGTGGTCTTCTTTCGACATTCGTTGAGGGGAAGAAGATTCGGCGATAGTGCTAACGCTGTGGATGTTTGGGGAACATTTTTAAGAAGATTTCAGAAGGTTCGTCTCTTTTTTTACACTTGAAGAGACTTTCGATTTCAAGAAGGTCAAATCCAGAATAGGTTTTTGGATCGAGGGAACACTAAATCGTCCACTGATTCGCTTGACCAGATAGCCTCGCAAGGCCAAATCATAGGAAATATATTCAGAATCTTCGATCCCCTTGTACGATTTTCCAGCATGAACCAGGACCTGATGCGGAAGCCCATCCCAGTTGGAATGAGCTGGAGGCGGAGCCCCCCAGGCCAGTAGAAGAGTGGTGATCATTAAGAGAATCCATTTCAGTTTCATATTTTATTATCGTTTTCAATAAACAAAAAAGTCAAGTTCTGTTTTGAACGTAATCCTCCTTAGTCCCCCTTGTTCGATTCAGGTTCCCATGTTATCTTCTAAAAGAGTCGCTAAGAAGAGATGAAGTTGTCGACACTCAAATCGATCTTTGCTGCCATGGAGCAGGGGGTGGTTTTTATTGATGAGCGAAACCGGATCGCATACTGCAACCCGGCAGCGGAGAAGATTCGAAACATTCAAATTGAGAAGGTATTGAATGAGTCCATCTTAGAATATCATCCTGCCAAGAGTCATCCAAAAGTTCTAAACATTATCGAAGACTTGAGATTAGGTAAGGTGAAGGGGCATCACCGGATGAATATCCAGATGGTGGAAGGAAAATTCTATGACAATACCTATTCTGCCGTCTGGGGTCCCAGGAACGAATACTTGGGCGTGATCGTCGTCACCCAGGATGTGACGAATCGCAAGAAGACCGAAGATGAGCTGAAGGAGGCTTTGGAGAAACTGCAAGAAGCGAATGAGGAGCTAAAGCATTTAGATCAGATGAAGAATGACTTTCTCTCCAATGTCAGCCACGAATTAAAAACCCCTATGATTTCGGTTATGGGATATATCGGAATGATCCTCAAAGAGAAGGCCGGCTCATTGATCGAACAGCAGAGAAAGTTTTTAGAAATATCTCACAAGAATCTGTTAAAATTGGGAAAGAACATCGACAATCTATTGGACCTGGCCGAGTTAGGGATACATAAGGAGACTTGGACCTTCGAACCGATCAATCTGTCCAAGGTGATTGAATTCTCTTGTTCAACGGTCGAACCGCTGGCAACGGAGCATCAGATAAAGCTGGAAGTCCAACTTCCTGTAGATCCGGTCACAGTCCCAGGCGTGGAGGATAAACTCAACCAGCTCTTTGATAATCTTCTCACCAATGCTATCAAATATAACCGCCGCGGAGGGAAGATCGGGGTGAGCCTCCATCAGGAGTCTGAATTTGCCTTCGCCCGTATCACCGATACAGGGGTAGGAATCTCTCATCAGTCGTTGAAAGATGTCTTCACGCGCCACTTCCAGGAAAAGGCGAAACCGCTGGGAGATGTCAAAGGCTTGGGTATCGGTCTCTCCTTGGTTCAGGAGATTGTTCAACTCCATCGGGGAGAGATCCATATCGATAGCGAATTGGGGAAGGGAACGGTCTTCACTGTAAAGCTTCCCAGAAATCCCTGATACATAGTTCGGAGTTCTTAGTTCGGAGTCTTGAGTGAAGCTCCCCACCCACAGGGCGGGGTATTCTGCACCATTTTCGTAAAGATTTTTTATCACTCCGAACTTTCATTTCCTTTCTCCACCCGTTTTTCCCAAATCGATAAGGGGGATCGCTCCACCGGAAACCTGTGGTAAGATCCCATTCCATTTTTCAATACCTTCTGAAGTACTCACCTGAGAATGCTCCTATGTAATGTTACACCTCGTGCTCTCTGCATTCGGGAAGATGAAAAGTACTTTTGCTCCCACCTTTGTCCCCTCCTGCCTTGCCGATGGCTTAGGTCAGTTTGCCAAGCATTCCGGGCCTCGTGAGGAGCTCAACTCGCATGAGGATGCTATAATTTGCGCTCGGTGTCCTAATCATAAGATTCCCCGTCTTTTTGCTGAACGAGCATACTTCAGACCAGCTGCCTTTTCACCAAGAGGCTCATCGAGGACTGACAAGAGGTCGTCGCCAATGAGATGGCCTCTGAAAAAGACCGTTGAGCCTCCTGAAATTGGGACATTTGGACCCTTCCAATCACTTCCATCACTTTTCTTTCTAAATCTCCGTACTGGCCCGATCCCAAAACATTCCCTGCAATTCTGACCTCCCGGAGCAACCCCTCCAGATACCAGATCAAAACCTTCTTTCCCCCCGATAATTCTTCATCGTTTAAAGAGATCAATTGATCCAGAAGACCGGTTCCGATAATCAATCCAGATTTCATCTTCTCCGAATATTGAAAATTCAAAATCGCCTCTCTCGTGTCC
Organism: uncultured delta proteobacterium; assembly: GCA_963826305.1. Lineage (GTDB taxonomy): Bacteria > Desulfobacterota > BSN033 > BSN033 > UBA1163 > CAWGWZ01. The sequence goes on from CAWGWZ010000020.1 coordinate 235,598, forward strand.
ATACCTCTTCCCCCTTTTCTCCAAGTCCCCTCACCCCCTCGAGACTATGTCGCAATCATGATGGAAGGTAGATTCCGCCGGAATCCCGCCGTGGCGGGATCAGTCTCCTCAGCTTTAGAATGCGGTCGTTTAAAGTTATGGGTAGTCGGTCTTCCCGTTCTTGAGATGGGATGCTGGAACCATATTTCCCTCCTTGAAAGTCCCGATCCATTTGTTGACCGTAAAAGTTGCTCGTTTGGTAGGAGAATTATCAGAAAGGGATGGAAAAATCAAGCATTTTCGCCATTCTTATTCCCTTGACTTTTTCGAAAGAGGGAGATATCTCTTTATTCGATCAATGGAGACCCAAATGTGTCTATTCTTGATTCATTTGGCGCTATGGAAGGAGGCAAGAAGATGCCCTTTTGGGACGACTTAACGGAGAGTGTTATACAGGGGGAAGAGTCAAAAGTTAGGGAGCTCGTCGACCAGGCTCTACAAAACAAAATCCCCGTTAAAGAGATTCTCAATGATGGGTTGATCAAGGCGATGAATATCGTAGGGGTAAAATTCAAGAATTGCGAACTTTATCTTCCCGATGTGTTATGGGCTGCGCAGGCTATGAAAACCGGAATCGAGGTGATACGACCTTTCTTTAAGAAGTCAGAAGTTGGTACATTGGTCAAAGTGGTCATTGGAACCGTGGAAGGTGACATCCATGAAATCGGAAAAAATCTGGTGGCGATGATGGTGGAAGCAAATGGGTTCGATGTGGTGGACCTGGGTGTGGATGTCCCTCCCGAAAAATTCGTGGAAAGTGCGAAAGCAAACGGAGCGAAGATCTGCATGATGTCGGCCCTCCTCACAACAACCATGCCGGCCATGAAGAAGACCATCGAAGCACTTAAGGGAGCCGGCCTTGGGGGGAAGGTAAAGACGATGGTCGGGGGAGCGCCCGTGACGGAGAAGTTTGCGATGGAGATCGGAGCAGACGGGTACAGTCCGCATGCATTGGGGGCGGTGGATCTGGCAAAAAAGTTGCTTGCCGACTGAGCAGGCCCGCCCCTCCTTCTTTCACGCCCATGAATGGAATGGAAGAAAAAGAGAGAACGAGAAGAAGGTTAGCCCCGTTAGGAATGACGCGGCTTTAACCCCTCTCGGCGAGGAATGAAATTTCTTTCTGCATGCCTGCCATAAATGGTGAGGCTTTCTAACTGGGTGAAGGACATGAATACAGGATTCAGGTCTCAATGCGTTCCGAACTACAGGGTTCTCACAGAGGATCAGTTGAAAGAAATCCATCTGGCGACGCTGGAGGTTTTGGAGACGGTTGGAGTTCGTATCCTGGACGATGACGGCGCTCAACTTCTCAAAGATGCTGGATGCCGCGTAAAGAAGGAAAATACTCTTCAGATCCCGAATTGGCTTGTCGAAGAGGCTATTCATAGCACTCCTTCCCGCATCACGATTTACAACAGAAGAGGCGATGACGCGATGCATCTCGAAGGAAACAAGGTTTATTTCGGATTGGGAACCGACCTCATTCACACCTATGATCTGAAGACAGGAGAGCTGAGGCCGTCCCGCCTTCAAGATGTCGCTAATGCCGCCAGGACTGCAGACTATCTTGAAGAAATCGATTTCATCGCATCCTTCGCCCTTCCCCAGGATGTTTCGACGAATCTCATGTACATCGAGTGTTTCAAGACGATGCTGGAAAACTCTATCAAGCCGATCTTTTTTACTGCCGCTGGGAAGGAAGATCTGGCTGTGATCCTTGAAATGGCTGCCGCTGTCGTCGGTGGCGAGGATCGCCTGTGTGAGAAGCCCTTTTTGATTCACTATGCTGAACCGACGAGCCCTCTTTCCCATTCCCGGGGAGCAGTGAAAAAACTTTTCCTCTGTGCGGATAAACGAATCCCGGTGAACTACACGCCTGCATTGCTTTCAGGCGCGACAGGACCGGTTACGCTCGCAGGAGCCATTACTGTTGCCAATGCAGAGGCATTGAGCGGGATCGTCCTCCACCAGCTGAGAGCCAAAGGGGCTCCGATCATCTCCGGTTTTGTGGCAACAACGCTGGACATGTTAACGTCCACCGCCGTCTACGGAGGTCCGGACTTCAGACTGACCCATTCCGCGTGTGCAGACCTCTATCATTATTATGGCATCCCCATGTGGGGGACGGCTGGGGCCAGCGATGCCCACTGTTTTGACCAACAGGCCGCCATGGAGGCGGCCATATCGATTCTCATGGCGGCTTTGGATGGGGCCAACCTCGTTCATGATATTGGTTATTTTGGACAGGGGTTAATTGGCTCCCCAGCGACCATCGTTATGGGCAGTGAAATTATTGGTTATGTCAAACGGATCATACGGGGTTTTGATATCAGTCGGGATCGGATTGGGATCGACGTCATCCAACATGTAGGTCCGGGAGGCAATTTCCTTCTGAGAGGGGAGACCCGAAGGCTTCATCGAGAGGAACACTGGCGGCCAAAATATATGAACCGAGATAATCGTGATATATGGAAGGAGAAGGGAGGCAAGAATTATGGGGAGAGGGTGACCCAGAAGGCCATCGAAATCCTTGAAACCCACAGGCCCGAGCCGTTGCCTGAGAATATCCGCCTCACGATCGAGAAAATCGTTAAGAAAGCAGAAAAGTCTCTCCGGGAAATCAAATTTGTGGTTTAGAGAAAGTAATTCTTAAATCCCCTCTCTCCGCCCTGGAGGTGTGAAATTATTCGACACGGCAGACCGGCCAGGGGGGTATCTCCAAAACTGTAGAATGCGGACATTGAAAATTTAGGGTTTACGAGTCCTTTTAGTTATCTATCTCAGAACCTTATTGGGTTCTTACCATTAAGCGTGAAAAATGTAGCCGCTCTACAGTTTTTTCAACACCCCCCTGTCCGGTCTCTGAACCTTGGGATTTTTTCACACCTTCCCTTTGGTAAAGGGGGCATGGGGGATTACCGATAAGGTTTGAGGCGCTCTAAAAATCCTGGGTCGACGATGACCCCGAGCCTACCCGCCTGATCCGCGTGCTCGATGGCTAACTTAAATTCTTTTTTTTCATAATAGATTAAGGCCAGATTGTAGTGCGCCTCTCCATATTTTGGGTAAATCTCCAGGGCCCGTTGAAGGGAAGCGATCGCCTCTTCAACCTGTCTTTTTTGCCGATAGACGTTTCCGAGGTTGTAATAGGCTCGCGCATAGTCGGGTTTGATCTCGACGGCTTTCTGGTACTCAGATAGAGCTTCTTCCAACTTTCCCCTTCTAAAATAAATATTGCCCAGATTGTTATGGGCCTCGGGATAATTGGGATTGATCTGGAGAGCCTTCTGATAGTGGGCGCTCGCTTCGTTGAGGTCTCCTCTCTCGTTGTAAGCCACCCCCAAGTTGAAGTAGGCCTCGGCGAAATTCGGATCGATGGCAATCGCTTTCTTATATTCTGAGATCTCCTTCTTCCACTCCCTTTCCCTTCCATAGGCAATTCCAAGATTGAGATGGGCCTTCGAATGCTTCGGATCCATCTTGAGCACTGTTTTATATTCAGAGATGGCTTCTTCTAAATTTCCTTTCTCCGCAGCACGAAAACCTAATACAAAATGTTCCTCGATGCTGACCGTCTTATCTTTCTTTTCCGTTTTGGAGCCTCCTGCGCACGAGACCAACAGGAGCATCGCCGCCATCATACATAAATATTTCCTAAAGTTTTTCAAGGAACTCCTCCCTTTTCCAAAATTTTCCTGAATCATTAACAGAAATTGGAAAGTAAATCAAGAAATTTTATTCCTTGACCGATCCGGCATAAATTATTTACATTGGTCTTTATCAATGGAACCCATTTCCTTTTCTTCAAAAAAGAAATCCTATTACGGCTGGGTAATTGTTGTTCTCTCGATGATCTCCATCTCATTCTGGTTTGGCATCCGAACCAGTTTCTCCGTCTTCTTTGTCGCCTTAACTGACGATTTTCGCTGGAACCGGGCAGATGCTGCCGCTGCTCAGTCTCTGACAATGTTGGTCTACACGATTATGGCGCCCATCACTGGAAGCCTCACCGATCGTTTCGGTTCTCGAAAAATTGTCCTCCCCGGAATCGTTCTAATAGGGGTAGGACTCCTGCTTTGCACTCAGACTCGAACCCTTCTCCAATTTTACCTCTTTTTCGGCGTGATCGTTGGAGTGGGTATGACCTGCTTCAGTATTGTCCCCTTTACCGTCGTCCTCGCGCACTGGTTCAAACGAAACAGGGGCATGGCGAACGGCCTCGCAGGCGCAGGGATTGGAATCGGTCCTTTTCTCTTTGTGCCGCTCTTCCAATACCTGATCAGTTTGCACGGATGGCAATTTGCGTATCTCATCCTTTCCCTCCTCGTCCTGGCCATCCCTCTCCCTCTCAATGGGTTCTTCCTGAAGCATAGGCCTGAAGAGGTGGGCCTCCTGGCGGATGGAGATTTCCCCGCAAACACCTCTGCAACGAATTCCCAGGTGATGAAGAAAATTGGGAATCCCCATGCGTCGCGTGCTCAAAAAGAGCAAGGGCTCAAGGAGATGATGAAGACTCGCCACTTCTGGTCCCTCCTCTTCTTTCCCTCCTTCGCCACCTTTGGTGTTTATGTCATCATCGTGCATCATGTCAGATATTTGGTGGATCTCGGTGTGGACAAGATTTGGGCTGCTTCTCTCTTTGCCGGAGCGGGCGCACTGTCCGCAGGTTTTCGTTTCTTTTGGGGATGGTTTTCTGATCGAGTGGGAAGGGAGATCACCTTCACTCTGGGAGAGATCTGTTTTTCTTTCGGAATTCTATTTCTCCTCCTGTTCCCATATCGTCCTTCTCCAATCTTCCTTTATCTCTTTGCCCTTCTTTTTGGCATTGGATGGGCCGCCAACGCTCCTATGTTCATGTCCATCTCGGCAGATCTTTACAAAGGAAAGAACTTTGGGCTCATCTATGGCATGGTGGAGGGCGCTATAGGGGTGGGTTCTGCCTTCGGTGCATGGGTGCCCGGGTATATCTTTGATTCCACCCAGAGCTATTTCTGGGCGTTCATCTTGATCATCGTTTTTAATATCCTCTCGATTCTGCTCGTCTGGCTTGGGGCCCCTCAAAAAGTTCACCCCATAAGAGACCCCTTTCAATCGGAACGTTCTTTGCCTTTGCATTAACCTCTGTGCTAAAATTGCGTTTAATAAAAGAAGCTAAGCGCCATGCGCAAAGCGTAACAGGGAGGTCCGCCATGTTTGAATTCACAGAAGAATATGAACCCCTTTTGAGAGAAGTGAGAGAGATTGCTGAGAAGGTGGTCAAACCCCGTGCCAAAGAGATTGAAGAGAGCGACGAATTCCCCGTTGACATGTCAAAAAGGTTCTTCCAAGAAGGATATCTTCAGATTTTGATCCCAGACCATTTAGGAGGGGCGGGAAGGGATATCACCTCGTTCTGCATCATTTCAGAGGAGATCGCCAAGGTCTCAGCCTCCATGGCCCTTCTGGTGATCGTGCAAAGTGTGGGCACCCTTCCGATCTTGATCTCTGGAACCGAATCTCAGAAGATAGACCTCTGCTCCAGAATTCCAAAAGACCGTCTGATCATGGCCTTTTGTCTGACAGAACCCACGGCGGGATCGGATGTGGGGTCGATGCGCTTGACAGCGACCAAAGAAGAGGGCCAATACCTCCTTAACGGAAAGAAAAGTTTCGTTACAAATGGAGGGGTAGCTGATAAATATGTGGTCTTTGCGAAGACCGATCCAGCAAGGGGAAGGAGAGGTATTTCAGCTTTTCTGGTCGATAAGCAATCTCCGGGGATGACCTTTGGTTCAAAAGACGATAAGATCGGGATGCGAGGCGTCCCTTCCTGTTCCATCACCTTCAAAGATGTCCCCGCTTCAAGAGCCAACCTCCTGGGAGAAGAAGGAGATGGCTTTAAGATCGCCATGGAGACCCTCAACCGATCCCGACCTGCGATCGGCGCTCAGGCCTTGGGAATTGCCGAAAGTGCGATGGAGATAGCAGTCCTCTTCGCCATGAGGAGGCGACAGTTCGGCAAACCCATTGCCAAACTGGAGGGCATGCAGTTTATGCTGGCAGAAATGGCTACGATGATTGAATCCGCCAAGGCGTTGGTTTACAAGGCAGCATGGCACTTGGATAAAGGCCTTCGGAATGCCACAAAATATTCCGCCATGTGCAAGTTTTTTGCATCGGATGTGGCCATGAAGATCACCACCGATGCTGTCCAGATCCTCGGAGGTTATGGGTGCCTCAAAAGCGCGAATCTCGAAAGGACGATGAGGGATGCCAAGATCACACAGATCTATGAAGGAACGAACCAGGTCCAGCGGTTCGTCGTGGCCGAGCAATTGATCAAAGAATTCTTGGAAAAATATGGAATGGGCAGGGATTGGTCAGAGTTTCTTTAGACGTTCGAAACCCCTTTCAAGAATTCCTCTCCTCCCCCTTGAGGGGCTGAGGAGACATAGGTCAAAGGTCATTGAAAGAATTCTTGACTCGATCTATATCCCCTTCTGGAATATGAACAATGAAAATCGATTCCTTTGCGTCCTCCATCGCAGACCCGTAGATATAGTCGATATTAATATTGGCTTCCCCGAGCCTTTTTGCCACCTTACCCAGGATCCCTGGTTGGTTCACTAATTTAAATACCAATACTTCTGCTGTATCCACCAGGTGTTTGGCTTCGAGCAATACCTTTTCCCCTTCGATGGGCTGATCGACAAGAAGGCGGATCAGGGAATAGTCGGAAGAGTCTTTTAGAATACCCCGATAACTCTCGGCAAGGGCTATTCTCCTCCCGGTCTTTTCTCTCATGTTATAAAGCTCCTTAACCGAATCCTTAGCGTTTTGGATGCTCATGCCCAGGATATTGATCTTTTCCGACTTTAATACATCACAGAGTTTCGAAAGCTCTCCGGGCGCGTTCGTTAAGATGACCGAAAGTTGAATTCTTTTCTCCATCGAATCTTCCTCCTTCCTCTTTGATGAGGGGACAATGAAAAGTAACAGATTGGGCCATGAAGGTCAAGGGTTCTACGAGAAATGACGAAACCTGACCGAGCATGGGGCCGAACGGGCAAGCCCGTGCCTGCACACCGAAGTGCATGCCTTGGCCGAAACGCTTCGTGCAGGCAGGCGTTTCGGCACGCAGGCGTGGTCTTCCGCGTAGGCGGATGAATCCTCTTGATCGAAGAGTCATTATCTGGTATCTTCGAACGATAAAAATGAAAGGAAGTTGAATTGTAGTAAGGTATCCCGATGACGGAATCGAGTTCTATTGGAAAAATGGAAACAAAAGGGCTTAACTTTTATTATGGTACCGCCCGAGCCCTCAAAGAAATTAATCTTGTTATCAGAGAGCGCCAGATTACTGCCCTCATTGGTCCTTCCGGGTGTGGTAAATCAACCTTTCTGCGTACCCTCAACCGGATGAATGATCTCATCCCTCAGACGCGGACCGAAGGGGCCGTGACACTCGATGGCCAGGATATTTACCGACCGCGAACGGACGTCGTTGCCCTCAGGCAAAGGGTCGGCATGGTCTTCCAGCGTCCAAACCCTTTCCCAAAAACCATCTCCGAAAATGTGGCCTTCGGTCCGAAGGTATTGGGGGTCCATTCGAAGAGGGAGATCGAAGAGAAAGTGGAGCAGAGCCTCAAGGCTGCAGCTCTCTGGTCAGAGATCTCAAACCGCCTCCGCACAAACGCTTTCGACCTCACCCTTGGACAGCAGCAACGTCTCTGCATTGCACGGGTGTTGGCGGTCCAGCCTGAAGTCATATTAATGGACGAACCCTGTTCTGCCCTCGATCCTCTCGCAACGCTCAAGATCGAGGAGTTGATGCAGGAGCTAAAAAAGAAATATACGATTGTCATCGTAACCCATAACATGCAGCAGGCGGCCCGAACCTCCGATTGGACAGGATTCTTCCTCCTGGGAGAATTGTTGGAATATGGTCCCACCGGAGACCTCTTCACACGGCCCAAAGACCATCGGACTGAAAATTACATCACGGGAAGATATGGCTAATTATTGCAAATTGAAAATTGCAAATTGTAAATTGAAAATTTTGGGATTTGGAATTTGGAATCTGAGATTTATTCTGTTAGGGCTTTTCTTTCTGCCTTTGATCCTTACGTTTGGCATGGCTTGTCAAAGGTCCAGGACAGGCATCACAGTGGCCGGGTCGACTTCCGTTGAACCTTTTGCTGAATTGTTGGCTGAGGAATATATGCGCCGCCATCCCGAATCCCATATCTATGTTCAGGGCGGCGGATCCACCGCTGGGATCGAGGCGGCTAAGACCCGTGCTGCCAATATCGGAATGTCTTCACGTTCCCTATTGCCCGATGAAAAATACCTTTATGCAGTGACCATTGCTAAGGATGCAATTGCCGTCATCGTCCATCCGAAAAACCCGGCCAGCGACCTTTCACTCTCCCAGATCAAACAGGTCTTTTCTGGGAAGATTAAAAGTTGGAACGATCTCGGGGGGGCGGTCCGACCGATCACTTTAGTCAGCCGGGAGGAAGGATCAGGGACTCGGGAGTCTTTCCAGAAGTTCGTCATGGGGAAAGAAGAGATCGGTCTTGAATCCCTGGTTCAGGACTCCAATGGAGCGATCCGACAGGTCGTTTCAAACGATCCAAATGCCATTGGCTATATCTCCCTGGGATTGGTCAATGAGAAGGTCAAACCCTTAAAGATTTCGGGTGTGGAACCCAATGTGACCGACATCGAAAACGGGACCTATACGCTGGTACGGCCCTTCCTATTCGTTTTCAATGGCGAGCCGGCGGGAGAGGCAAAATCCTTCTTGGAATTCGTATTGAGCCCGACCGCTCAAAATTTGCTCTCAAAGGAAGGCCTGGTGACCGTCCTTACACCTTCGGGGAAATAACCGTGGAAATCAGAGAGAAGATCATCGAAAAAATTCTTCTTCTCGTCGCTCTCTCTTCGATTATGATTCTTGGCTTGATCACTTTCTTCATCTTCGAGGAGGGGCTTCCTTTGATTTGGAAGATTGGTCCCCGAGGCTTCATCCTCGGAGTGCGCTGGGTCCCAAGCCAGGGATCCTTTGGCATCCTTCCCATGATCTTCAGTTCCTTTTGGGTAACCGTTGGAGCTCTGGTCTTGGGGATTCCTTTGGGATTGGCCTGCGCCATCTTCCTGTGTGAATGGACTCCCCCTTCTGTGGGAATGGTGCTCAGACCTGCCATCCAACTTTTAGCTGCCATCCCTTCGGTGATCTATGGTTTTTGGGGACTCATTGTCCTCGTCCCTCTTGTCCGAAATTATTTAGGAGGGCCTGGACTGAGCATTCTCTCCGGCTCAACCATTCTTGGCTTCATGATCCTGCCCACGATTATCAGTATCTCAGAGGATTCCCTAAACGCCCTTCCACCTTCTTACAAACAGGGAGCCCTTGCCTTGGGGGCGACCCACTGGCAGACCATATGGCGGGTGTTGATCCCCGCAGCCAGATCTGGGATTGTCACGAGCATCATTTTGGGGATGGGCCGAGCCATTGGTGAAACCATGGCCATGATCATGATTCTGGGAAACGCAGTAAAAATGCCAACTTCTTTTCTCGATTCGGCCAGGACATTGACCACGAACATCGGGATTGAAATGGGTTATGCCTCCGGCGACCATCGACAAGCTCTTTTTGCCACAGGGGTCGTCCTCTTCCTCATCATCATGTTCCTCAACTCCTTGGCCATTTTCCTATCCCGCAGGAGGGTCCCCTGATGCTCCTTCGCACCCGATATCTGACCCAGGGCATCGCAAAAGTTCTCGTCTGGATCGCTGCCCTATCGACCATTGCGGTGATGATCCTCATCCTCTTCCAGATTCTCGGACAAGGTCTTCCTGTTCTTCATCTCCGTTTCTTTCTCGATTCACCCAAGGAGATGGGCCGAGAAGGCGGCATCTTTCCTACTATCATTGGAACCCTTGCCTTAACGGCTGTAGGAATTTTTTTTGCAACTCCACTGGGTGTGGGCACAGCCATCTTTCTGAGGGAGTACACCAGGGAGGGTCAGATCAGCCGCATCATTCGATTTGGAACTGACTGCTTGGCAGGTGTCCCCTCCATCATCTTTGGGTTGTTTGGATTCGTTTTCTTTGTCATTTACCTCAACATGGGGTGGTCCATCCTATCCGGTGGATTAACCTTGGCCGCGATGATCCTCCCTACGATCATCTCCACAGCCGAAGAGGCGATCAAGGCAATCCCTTATTCCTACCGCGAGGTGAGCTACTCTCTTGGGGGAACGAAGTGGCAGACCGTCACCCATGCCATCCTGCCCAACGCCCTACCCGGAATCTTTACCGGTATCATCCTGAGTGTCGGCCGAAGCATCGGGGAGACGGCTGCGGTCATCCTGACCGCCGGTTCCTCTCTCGTGATGCCCACCTCCCTTTTCTCTCCCATCCGGACCATGTCCGTCCACTTCTATATCCTCGCCCGCGAGGGGATCTCTATGGACATGGCGTACGGAACAGGGGCAGCATTGATCTTACTCGTTCTGCTCATCAATACCGTGGCCAATTGGTTACTGAATCGGTATATTCGCCATCGTACTTGAAAGGAATTTTATGTCTTTAGGGAGTAAGATTGCTATCAAAGATTTCAATTTCTATTATGATTCCGTTCTGGCCCTCCGGAATATCAGCCTCGATATCCAACCCAGGCAGATATTTGCCGTCTTTGGCCCGGCCCGAAGCGGAAAGACGACGCTCCTCAAGAGCCTCAATCGTTTGACGGATCTGACCTTTGGAACCCGACACACCGGAATGATTCTCCTGGACGGCATAAATATCTATGATCCAAAACTGAGTCTCACTCAATTAAGGAGACGAATTGGCATGGTCTTCGAACTACCTACGCCACTTCCCATGTCCATCTTCGACAATGTGGCTTATGGCCCGAAATTGAGCGGAACCCGCCGAAAGAATCGCTTGAGTGAAATTGTCGAAAAGGGACTTCGATCGGCCGTGCTTTGGGAAGAGGTCAAGGATCGCCTGCACACTTCAGCCCTTCGCCTATCTGGGGGACAACAGCAACGCCTCTGTATCGCTCGGATCTTAGCTTTGGAACCGGAGGTTCTCCTTCTCGATGAGCCCTGCTCAGGATTAGACCCCATCTCCACGGCCAGCATTGAGGAAACCCTCGCTCAACTAAAAAAAGACTATACGATCATTCTGGTGCCTCATAATGTTCAACAGGCCTCCCGGGTGGCTGACCGGGCGGGATTTTTTTTGAATGGCGAGTTGGTTGAGGAAGGACCCGTTTATCAAATCTTTACAAAACCCGTAGACAAACGAACTGAAGATTATGTCACTGGACGTTTCGGTTAAAAAACTTCCCCCTCATCCCGCATCTATACTGCGTCTGCCTACCCGTAGGCTGGCGGAGAGGAGATGGTGAGGGAGAAAAGGAGAGGAAGATGGTTACAGAAACTCATTTTCAAAAAGAATTAGAGGAATTGAAAGAGAATCTTCTGAAGATGGCAGCCATGGTGGAAGAGGCAATCCGCGATGCTGTACAATCCTTAGTTAAAAGAGATTCAGATCTTGCCCAGAGGACATTTGAGTTTGAAAATCGAATTAACAAATTGGAAATCGCCATCGACGATATGTGCCTAAAGCTCCTCGCTTTAAGACAACCGATGGCGGTGGACCTCCGATTCATCACTTCAGCGATGAAGATGGTCACTGACCTGGAGCGGATAGGCGATCAGGCTGTGAATATTGCCGAGCGCGCCATCTCTTTAAACCAAGAACCCCAACTCAAACCTTATATCGATATCCCTCGAATGGCCGAGATTACCCAGTCCATGGTGAAGGATGTCTTGGATGCCTTTGTAACCCGAAACTCGAAACTGGCCCGTTCAGTTTGTGAGAGGGATGATCTGGTCGATGGGTTGAACGACCAGGTCTTCAGAGAACTCCTCACCTATATGATTTCGGACCCAAAGACGATCACAAGGGCAGTTCACTTGATGATCGTCTGCAGGTGCCTGGAACGAATCGCAGACCATGCCACAAACATTGCCGAAGATGTGATTTTTATGGTGGATGCCTTAGTGATCAAGCACCATGCCGATGAAAAAAAAGAAGATTAGGAATTGCGAATTTGAAACTGATGAATTGAGGAATTTCGAATTTAGGAATTATGGAATTGCCAATCTTCTAATTCCTCAATTCCTGAATTCCTAAATCCCTTAATTTCTAAATTATAGTGAACGACCCTGAAAAGTAGTCATTGCGAGGAGAGAAGCGACGTGCCTGCACGCCGAAGTGCCTGCTTTTGCAGAAGCGACTATGAGCAAGCAGGCGTTACGGCACGCAGGCGTGGCAATCGCCTGAGATTGCTTCACTTCGTTCGCAATGACACATGGTGAATGTCAACCTATTTATGTCGTTCACTGTAGTGAATTGACGACCCCCAATGCAAAAAAAATATAACACAGATCCTGAAATTCTTAAAAAAGATGTGATCGTTGAAACCTATCGATCGAGTGGCCCCGGAGGACAGAGGAAGAACAAAACCGAAACCTCCGTCCGGTTAACACACCTTCCCTCTGGCATTACGGTGATCGCCACCGAACATCGGTCCCAGGCACAAAATCGGAAGCTTGCCTTTGAAAGACTCCAGGAGCGTCTCCAGAGGTTAAATCGGCCGAGGAAACGCCGAATACCCACCCCGGTTCCGTTGAGGGTCATCGAAAGAAAGAAGGAGGAAAAGAGAATTCTCTCCGCAAAGAAACGGCTAAGACAAAAATCATCAAAAAAAGAATCGGAAGAGTGGGATTAGAAAAAAATTGAATTTCAATTAGAAAAAACATTTAAAAATTCAATATCTTAACCACTTTCAAAACGATGAAGGCAAAGCCAAATCTGGCCCTGCCTTCATTCCCTGAAAATTTAGCCAAAAGTTCCTCAGTCTTACCTAACACAGCAGGCGAAATCCTCAGACTTTATTTTTGTAATTTAAAAGAGATTAATTCCCAATCATATGACGCATCCCAATAATCACTTTTTTCATATTGGCATTTGACCATATATTTCACATCTGGCGCATACCAATACCATACTTTGCCCTCCTTTGGTCCGCCTCCTGTTTCTCCAACCCTTTCTTGTTTATACTCTAATTTAAGAACTCTAAATTTTCCCGCCTGAACCTCCACCTCTTCCCATCCCAAAACGGTGAAAGTCTCAAGATAGGTAGTTTCTCGTGCTCCTAAGCTGGTTGGCTTAATTGTAAATTTATCCGTCCAACTCTTCCCGATGTCTAATGGAAAATTAAAAAGTCTTCTGTTCCTTCCGTCATACTTTATTCGTCTATTTTTCTCTACGGAGTAAAGTCTATTAAGAGAAGATTTTTCACAAATTAAAATGGATTCTCCACCTGAAGTCAAATACTTCACCGCATAACCAGTTTCATCAACGTTGGCCACTGTTATCGTGACATCTCCAGTTAAATTCCACTTGTCCCCTATATTCCAAACAGGGACTTCAACCTTATCCTGAGCAAATAACATGGCTGGAATCAATACGACTAAAAAGCTTAATAGCATCACCTTCTTCATATCATTCCCCTCCTTTCGTAACCTGCACCCTTCTTGAATGATTTAACAACAACGACCAATATATTATCCTCTCTCAATTACAGAACCTGACTCCGTCAAATCGGAAGCCAGCCTTCCCTGCCTCGAGAAGGTTACCGAATCCTGTCTCAAAATATAGGTAGCGTTTATGGGCCCTTTAAACCTTTTTTGCTTTCCGCAATATTATTGTGTATTATGATACATACCTGTGCCTCCTTGTCAAGAACTTTTCAAAGAAGGACTTTTCAAACATGGAGTTTGCCTTTTCAAGGCCAATGAGCAGTCATGGTTGCTTGGGTTTGCAGTGGACCGTATTCAATGAACCAGGTTGCGAAAAAGGATAATTTTCACAATTTCATTTTTTATATTGACAAAAAATCCACTTTATGATTGGTTGTTATACAGAACTAACCGATGGGCTGCTGATGGCTGGTCGCAATTCGTTTCACCTGCCCACTTTGCACGCTCAATCTAAATCACATATGGAGGGATGACAATGCGATACCGATGGATGATGATCTGCTTTTTAGTAATTCTCCCGTTGTGGAATGCTCCTACAGTGACCGCTCAATTCCGAGAGGCAGGGATAGAAAAACTCAGGGTTGCCGTGGATGCCCCTGATCTTACATTAAAGGATCTGGGCGGAGGGAAAATATCTCTCAAAGAGCTGCGAGGGAAGATCATTTTGTTAAACTTTTTCGCCTCGTGGTGACCGAATTGCCAGAAGGAGTCTCCTTCTTTTGCTAAACTTAGCGAAGAATCCAAGAATACAGATTTGGTCCTGCTCAAGGTGGCAACGAAAGAGAAAGAGAAGGATTTAATAAAATATAAAAAAGAATATCATTTTTCTTCCCCTATTCTCTTTGAGGATGACTCAGCAGTTTCCAATGCTTACGGGGTCTGGAGCCGTCCTCAGACTTTTATCATCAATCGTGAAGGCAAGATCATCGCCAGAGCACTTAAGGAAACGGATTGGACATCGAAGAACATGAAAGATCTTATTGAGTATCTGTTGAAGGAGAAAAAATGAATCGAATGAATTTAAATTCAGAGAAGATATTTCAGTTGATTTTTATCTTAATCTTCGGATTTTTGGGGACGAGATGTGCCGCTCCAAAAGAAGAAGTTAAAACGTATCCGAAAGATTATGTTTATTCTTTACCGGAGATTAATCTTGAGATTGTGTTTAATGAGAACCGGGGCTTAAGAGTTCTGGAAGAGAATGCTACTACCGTCTATGATTACTACCGCGGGGGCGTCCAGGAGAAGGAAGAAGGGGAAAAACTGGCAAAAGAAAGCAGATGGGACGAGGCACGGAAACAACTTGAAAAATCGAATCGGTTCTTCCGGGTCGTCCTCAAATACCTTCCTGAAGATGAGGCTCATCGTAATATCTACGGTGATCAAGTGGTGATTTTTATGCCTAACCTCTTGATCGCCGACAATGACCTCAAGCTGGTCACCGTTTACAAGAATATGGGAAATGATAATAAAGTGGCTGAGGCGAGGGGGGATGGGCAGAGTTATGTCGCAGAATCTCTAAAGACTGTGAAAACCGAGTGGGCATATCAAATCAAGAAAGGGTTTGAGGACGAATTGCCCAAGAAATGAGGTGACTATGAAAAGCAATTGGATCTGGATTTTTTGTCTTAGTCTGGTCCTCCTGGTACCTGCTTCCCCTCAATCCACCTTCTCAAAAGAACCAGTAAGGCTATATTTTTTCTACTCTGAAGAGAAGGGAGGCATGAAGGTCAAAGAGGAATTCATTGAGCCTCTTTCAAAGAAGTACCCCGTCGAGATTCAGTCTTTTCCCTTAAACAAATTGGAGAATTATGACCTTCTTGGTAAATTCGAAAAAGAATTGAAGCAGGAGGACAACGAACTTCCTGTCGTTATTATCGGCAATAATATCTTGGGGGGAGCGACTAAGATTCGAAAAGATCTGGAGGGGTTAGTGAAGTCTTACGCCGATAAGGGAGGCGTGGTCTGGCCTTCCCTGGAAGTAAGGAAGACGGAGGGGTGGCTCCCTCGTGCCCCTACAGAAGAGGAGAAGAAATCCCAGAAAATTATCTACGGTGCGTTTTTATATACCCACGGGTGCCTTCACTGTGAAGCGGTGAAGAGCAAGTTAGGGGAGTGGGTCACTAAGTTTCCTGATTTGAGAATAGGAACCTTCGACATGACCAAGGAGGAGAATAAAAGGATGGGTGAAGCTCTTTCTGAAATCTATAAGAGGGTTCCAGACCCCCGGGGGGAGCTTGTTCAACTCTATATCGGAGAAGATTACCTTTCTGGAGACAATTTTCGTCATGAGGATTTCGAAAAGCTGGTCGCAAAATATCAGGGGAAGGCAGCTCCTCCGCCTTGGGAGAAAGTGACTCAAGAGGCTCTGAAGAGTGGGGAACAGAAAATTATTGAGCGGTTCAGGAAATTTGGCCTTACGACCGTGTTGGTCGCGGGCTTTATAGATGGTCTCAATCCCTGTGCCTTTGCCACGATCGTCTTTCTGGTTTCCTACCTTTCTTTTTTAGGCAAAAAAAGTAAAGAGATCCTCACCTACGGCATCATTTTCACCTTTGGTGTCTTCATCGCTTATCTCATAGCTGGAATGGGGCTCATGGCTGGCTTCCGCCAGTTAAGCGGTTTCCCCCTGATCACCAAAGGAATCTATCTCGTCATCGCCATATTTGCATTCGTACTCGGGATAATAAGCTTTTATGATTATATTCTATATCGTCGAGGTCAGGCGGCGAAAATGAAGCTTCAGCTTCCCATGGCCCTGAAGAAGAAGATCCATGGAATTATCAGAGTACAGACCCGCTCTTCAAAAGCGGGCTTCATAGGGACATTCGTCCTTGGGTTCGTCATTGCTGCTACAGAGGTAGTCTGCACCGGGCAGCTGTATCTCCCCACGATCGGATATATAATGACCATCCCCAAATTGAGGGCCTATGCCTTTCTTAATCTCGTTTTTTACAACATCATGTTCATTATACCACTGGCGGGCATTTTTGTGGCAGCCTTTTTTGGAGTAACTTCTGAAAGGATGGCAGTTGCAACAAAAGAGCATACAGGGACGGTCAAGCTTTTAACAGCGATCCTGTTCATTGGTTTGGGAGTATTTCTTTTCTTTCTCCGCTAAAACACCATAGAAGGGGCTTATGAAAGAGAATTTTTGCTGCAAGCCGTCACCTCTTTGTTGCTTGACAGCATCGCGATTTCGATGGGTCCATCTTTCGTAGAAGAGAAAAAACATGATTCCACCAATCAAGAAGATCCTTTTCGCAACCGATCTCAGTAAGAATTCTGCTTATGCTTTCTATTACGCGATCCATATGGCGAGAAGAGATGAAGCAAAGATTATCATCCTGCATGCAGTTGAGCCTCTCCCCCCTATGCTGGTAAATTTTGAAGATTTCAAACATCAGGTTGCGAAGGATCGCTGGGAGGAAACCAGTAAAAAATTTAAGGAGAGAATACACGATATTTCTGTAAGGGTGGATAGCCGAATGGGCATTTCGTCGGTCGACTTTGTGTCTGATGTCCTGATTCGGCTGGGTAACCCTGTCGAGGAGATTTTAAGGGCAGTCGATGAAGAGGGATGTGACGTGATCGTTCTTGGAACCCACGGTAAGGGATTTTTAAAACAGGCCTTCCTGGGGAGTGTCTCCGGTTCAGTGCTACTTCGAGCCCGGAAGCCAGTCTTTGTTGTACCATTGCCATCCGAAGATACCCAAATCGATTTGATTTGAACGCAAAGGAGGATTGACCATGAAAAAGATGTTGATGATGACTACCCTTTTGGTTTTTCTTTTCGGCTGTGCAGGGATCCCTGTCCGACCAGCACTTCAAGAAGATATCAATACTCCTTCGGGTAAGATTGAAGGAAATCGATACACTGGGATTCGGTATCCATTCAATCTCTCGGTTCCACCCCATTGGAAGATGACAATAGAGTTCCCTGATTTCTTGGAAGCGTTGGGTTATGACAGACCTTTCTCGACGGATAAAGAGCAGACAGAATTATATGCTTATAATCCTGAAACGAATTCAAATATTAATTTCGATTTCACGCCGGCAGGCCGGTATGCCACGTTTAACCAAAAAAAGATCGAACTTCTGACTGCTATGGCCACTTCAAGTTTGAAAGCCGAATTGGATAAAGAGTTTGGGAAAGATGTCGTGAAACCGGATGTGTATCCCGCAGAACCGATATCCTTAAAGGGTGTCCAATTTGCTGCAAAAAAATATGCAACCTATACGGTGAGAGGGCAGAAACAGGAACAGGGATGGATCTATGGCTTTACAGAACCCTATCAAATATTTATTCTTTATACGATATACGAAAAAGAGGGTGCCAGTGACCGTCAGGACCTGAAGAGGATTCTTGATTCGTTTGAGTTTATACCGAAGAAATGAAGTCACAGACTGGATGACAGGATAAGAGAAATAATTCTTGTTAAAGTTTCCAACCAATAATTAGTACACGCTTGTCAAACCAAAGGGTTTCAAGAAACTGACCTTCCAAGCTCAATCTTTTGGAATGTTTAAATTGCTCCTAAGCTGTCAAGGAAATTGTTTCTCTCTAACCCGTCCTAGAAATTGGGGGGGGCCATGACCACCCAAGAAGTTAAACGTAAGCTGGCTGCTATCTTAAGTGCGGATGTCAAGGGTTATAGCCGCCTCATGGGTGAGGATGAGGTTGGGACCATCGGCACTCTTAATGCTTACAAAGAAGTGATGGCAAATCTCATCCAGCAGCACCACGGTAGAGTGGTGGATGCTCCTGGAGACAATCTTCTCGCTGAGTTCGCAAGTGTGGTGGATGCGGTGGAGTGTGCTGCTAAGGTTCAGAAAGAGCTTAAAACCCGCAACGTCGAGCTTCCTGAAAATCGCAGGATGGAGTTCCGGATTGGTGTCAACCTCGGGGATGTGATCGAAGATGGAGAGCAAATCTTAGGAGATGGGGTCAATATTGCAGCGCGTTTGGAGAGTCTGTCCGATGCAGGAGGCATCTGCATCTCTGGGACGGCTTATGATCAGGTGAAGAACAAGCTCACCTTGGGATACGCATATCACGGGAAACAAACTGTAAAAAACATCAGCGAGCCAGTCCGGGTGTACCGGGTTCTGATGGAGCCTAAAGGTTTATCGCCCATGAGTAGATGGATAAGAACTGGGCTTAATTATTTGAAACGGGTTCACCCGGTTTTTAAAATTCTTGTAGCTTTGGTGGCAGCGGCCAACGTCCTTTGGCAGTTCTATCCACTCCTGCGTCCTTCTCGGCCACCCGTTGAGGGAGTCTCCAAAGAAAAAATGGCTCTCTCTTTGCCAGATAAGCCCTCC
Source organism: uncultured delta proteobacterium (assembly GCA_963826305.1). GTDB lineage: Bacteria > Desulfobacterota > BSN033 > BSN033 > UBA1163 > CAWGWZ01. The sequence goes on from CAWGWZ010000020.1 coordinate 254,566, forward strand.
ATTGCCATTCTGCCGTTCGTCAACATGAGCGGCGACCCAAAGCAGGAGTTTTTCAGCGACGGGATTACCGAGGACATCATCACAGCCCTTTCCAAGGTACCAATGCTGTTTGTAATTGCTCGTAATTCGACATTCACTTACAAGGGAAAACCGGTGGAGGTCAAGCAGATAAGTGAAGAACTGGGTGTTCACTACGTAATGGAGGGAAGTGTTCAGATGTCTGCTAACCGCGTTCGGATCACAGCCCAGTTGATCGATGCCCTTACAGGGCATCACATTTGGGCCGAACGCTACGATCGTGATCTGAAAGACATCTTTGCGCTACAGGATGAGGTTACACGTAATATACTTATGGCTATGCAAGTGAAAATTACGGAGGGGGAGCAAGCCTTGCATCGCGACAAGGGGCTGCGAAATCTCAATTGCTATTTGAAGTATTTAGAAGGAAAAAATTACTCGGATCGGTTTGATATCGAGGGCAACAACTTGGCCCGGCGGATGGGAGAAGAGGCTCTTGTTATGTGTCCAGAGTCTTCATCAGCCTATGAGCTCCTGGCTACTACCCACATGATGGATTACTGGCTTGGCTCTGGCAAGTCCCCTCAGGAGTCTCTTGAGAAAGCTATTGAACTGGCACAAAAGGCCATTGCACTGGATAATACCTATGCTCAGCCCCACGGTTTGTTGAGTTTCCTCTATTCCATAAAGAGGGAGCACGAGAAGGCGCTTGCTGAGGGGGAACGGGCTGTGGCTCTTGATCCTAACGGGGCGGATGTTCATGCCTGGTATGCCTTGAGTCTGACCTTTGCAGGGAGGCCGGAAGAAGCCATTCCATTGTTTCAAAAAGCAATCCGACTCAACCCTTTCGGTCCGACCTGGTACTTTTTTAACCTCGGGACTGCCCTCGGGAATACGGGGCGGTTTGAGGAGGCGGTTTCGGCATATAAGAAGGCGATTCAGCGCTCTCCTGATAATTTACTCGCTCATGTTCTCTTGGCCACGACATACAGTATGATGGGCCGTGAGAAGGAGGCTCGCGCTGAAGCTGCAGAAGTTCTCAGGATAAACCCAAAGTTCTCCCTGGATTACTTTGTAAAGACCCTTCCATTCAAGGATCAAAGAGCACTAAATAAACTTATTGACGCTTTGCGCAAAGCGGGCCTGAAATAACCAAACATATTTTGCAGTTGTTGTTCTGCTGCTCAGGGGGAGGTTGACAATTTGTTATTATATAGATCTCGATGGTTTGACCGTCTTTTAATAACCTTAGATCTTGATTTGAGATTTTCGAAGTTCCTTCTGGATGGTATTGAAATACTGGGGTTTTGGGTAAGTCGCAAAGACCTTCTCAGACCCATTTTTGGGGAAGTTCCTTTTCCCAATAACTGGGGGTGAGATAGCCTGTCCCTATCACCAGTGCAAGAAGATCTTCTCCTCCTTTCTCCTCCACCAAGCATCCGTTGCAGAAACGGAATGATGGACTGGAGAACGACTTTCGTCACTTCTTGATTTGAGTAGTTTTTTCGTCAAATTCCTTCCAGAATTTCTCCTCGGACTTCTTCCATAATTCTCCCCAGCGGCCAGCGAAATATCCTTCTAATCTATTCATCAGGCGACCCCAAACAGTAGAACCATCAGATGACTCCAAAATATCTTCTAAGAAAGGAACAATCTCTCCCAGTTTTTCCTTGGGGAGGTAAGCGCAGGCCCCCATTTCAATGGACCGTTTCAGAGATTCTGGATTAAGGGCATGGGCCGTCAGCATGGCTGTCTGGAAGTTATGCTTCACCGCCTGCTCCAAAAGGTCGAAACCGCGGACTCCCATAATATCGAGGACCACCACATCATAGTTCTGAGATTCTAACTTCTGGGCGGCCTCATGATAGGTGGTGACTTTTTCGATTTTACAGCTTGGGGCGTATGCGAGGATTTCATCTTCCAGAACTGCCAAAATATCGGGTTCGTCGTCCACTGCCAATACATTCTTCCCGTTTAAGATAGACTTTACCATAACATTACCTCCTTTCAGTATTGATACTTATCACAAAGCGCGGAGTGCCGCATTCCCTGCCTGCCTGTCCCGACCGAGGTCGGGTCAAATTGCCCTTTGACTTTTTTTAGCGGAGGTTTTTTTATCAAACTCTTTCCAGAACTCTTGTTCGGATTTTTTCCAGGACTTCCCCCACACGGAGTTAAAGTACTCTTCCAATTTTTTCATCAGGCGACCCCATCCGGGCAGAAATTCCTCCTTCAACACAGACTCCAGGAAGGGTACGATCTCCCCGAGCTTCTCCTTGGGAAGGTAGGCCCAAGCCTTCATCTCAATGGAACGTTTCAATGACTCCGGATTGAGTGCATGAGCCGTGAGCATCGCTACGGTGAGATTACGCTTTGCAGATAAATCAAGAAGTTCGAATCCGCGAATTCCCATGATATCCAAGATCACTACGTCATAGGTTCGAGATGTTAATCTTTGGGCGGCTTCGTAATAGGTCGTCGCTTTTTCGAATTTGCATTTTGGCGCCGCTTCGAGGATTTCCTCACCCAGGACATCCAGAATATCCGGTTCGTCATCCACAGCCAGGATCCTCTTTCCATTTAGAATCGACTCCACCACGATGCCTCCTCCTTTATTCCGTTGTAATTAAAGATGGAATAGGAGGAATTCGGACCATAAATCGTGTCCCAACCCCCTCCTGACTCTCCAATGTAATCTCTCCTCCCATGGCCTCCACCAGGGTCTTGACGCCTGTGAGGCCTAGCCCATGTCCTGGCACATGCTTATTCAGCCGAACGAACCGCTCGAAAATCATCTTTTGCTGTTCCAGGGGAATTCCAATTCCATCATCCTCTACCAACACGACCAGATCCGCCTCCCCGCTTATTTTAACCCCCATCCGGCCCCGGCGATACTTCATGGCATTGCTCATCAGGTTCCTCAGAATCTGTTGAATCTTCCTTTCATCATGGCAGAACTGAGATTCACAATACTTGCCGGTGATCTCAACAAAGATCCCGTGTTCTGTCAGCCCGTGCCGGAAGGCTTCTTGGTTCTTCACCTGGCAGAGCCTTTCCACAGCATTAGGAATAGCCATATCAAGGACGTCCAAGATCGAATCCTGGAGTGCTTTTTCAATTGAAAACTGTTCTTTCTGGAAGAGCCCTTCTTCTGAGCGGAGAATTTCGATCATCTCCTGGATTAAGTTCTCCGCCTTGTGAGCATTTCTCAGAATGCGATCCAGAAGCCGTTTCTGACCGTCCGTCAGGGGACCATATCGGTCAGCCCTGTTGCGGAGGTTGTTAGCGGTGGTGGTCACAATGGACAGCGGCCCAGTGATGTCATGAATAAGGAGATGGGTGAAATGCTCATTCTCGCTGAACTTTGTGGGTTCCAGAGGTTTTTCCTTCTCGTAAGTATCTTTTTTAAAACGAACCTCTTCCAAAAAATTCCTCCCTTCCTATTGGGAAGGACACGCAAAAAGTGCTTCCCCAGAATTGAGACAGTCGTTGCGCTTTTTGCAGCGCTTTCCAGAGGTCTTTATCGGAAGCAGATCGTGTCCTTTGCCCCCGTGCAAAAGTCATAAGGCTTTTTAGAAGTGTCGAGTTCCGTATCGAAAGTATGAAATAAACCATCGAAAAGGCGCCTCTGGTTCTCTCCAATTACTTTTATACCAAAATCCGTTCCCTTAAGCAATAGCCAGTGGGAGAATTCTGAGAAAGGCAGGATGAGAAGAAGAGGGCGGAGAAAAGTGAAAAATATAAGTCTGAAGCAATGAAAAAAACAAATTATTGTTGATCATATGCAAAAAAGATGATACGTGGTCAATGATTCCAAGAACTTCGGAGCGACGTTCATAATTTGACAGCAAAGCCCCAACGTTCAAAGAGAGGGCTCCCCAGGAAAGAACCCCGCCCACAGGGCGGGCCTTTAAACCCCAAATCCCGTAAACACAAAGCATAGATCCCGCCATCGTAGAACATGAAACATGTTCAGGACCTGGTTCGAGATCACAGAAAGTGAGAGCCAAATCCTATTCTCATGCTAAACCTTGGACTGATGAAGGTCAGGCTCGTTTCAGCATCTGATTAAGTTTCTTCACCTTTTGAAGCAGCTTCCCTCTGGCATTACGGTGATCGCCACCGAACACGGTCCCAGGCACAAAATCGGAAGCTTGCCTTTGAAAGGCTCCAGGAGCGTCTTCAGAGGTTAAATCGGCCGAGGAAACGCCGGATACCCACCCCGGTTCCGTTGAGGGTCATCGAAAGAAAGAAGGAGGAAAAAAGAATCCTCTCCGCCAAGAAACGCCTGCGACGAAGACCACAAAAAGAGTCGTGGGAATAAATCATCTTACTGCTGATAGGTGGTGATCACCCGTTGGGCCTTGAAGAGGACACGGCCGATGTTCCCCTGCGGGACAAGCTCAACCTCACTTTCAACCCCGAGTCCGCGGTGAATGGCCGCCTCAACACGACGGGCCAATGAACGGGTGTCTTGGATTTCACTCCTGTATTCCACCTTCAACTTGAGCCTGTCTAACTCCGCTTTGTCCACGATAATTTGATAGTCGTATCCTAATTCAGGAAAAGTGCCAAGAACTTCTTCAACATCAATTGGGAAGAATCTCTTCCCTTTGATATCTATGATTTGGACCATCCTCCCCCTAACCTTGGACATCTTGGGGTGTGTCCTTCCACAAGGGCAAGGTTTGTAAGGAAGTATACTGGCCACATCGCTGATCCTGATTCGAATCCTGGGTATCGCCCTGCGGACAAGGTTCGTTACGACCAATTCCCCTTCCCCACCCGGCTCAAGAATCTCTTGCGTGTCAGGATTGAATGTCTCCATGATGATTCGGTCAGCCATGATATGAAGTCCGCCGCCCGATTCACATTCAGAGGCAAGCTCACCGGCTGTGGAGGCAGCGTAATAATCTCGAAAGACAGCACCATAGTCAGCTTTCGCCTTTTTCTTGTAGGATTCTGCTATCCCTTCGCCGATCCCCACCACCAATCGTATATTGGATTCATGGAGATCAACGCCCAATTCCTTGCCCCTTTCAAAGTATTGCAGAGCAATACTCGGCATCGTCTCCAGAACCGTCACCCGCATCATCTTGCCCAAGACAATTTGGTGATCGAGTCGTCCCCTCCCTGCTTGCTCCCCCATCGTCCTTGTACCCATCACTCTGCTGGCCAAGTTCAAACAAGGGAATCCCATGAGATGTTGGACTAAGTCTGAAGGTCTTACACTCATTGTCCATTCGAGTCTGGCGACACTGTCAATGCAGGCAATATCGAAATCGTGTTTGGTGAGGGCCAGAGGCTCCGGGAAACCTGTCGTTCCGGAACTTGAACAACACTGATCGACTTCGTCCAGTGGAACAGAAAGCTTATCCTCCAGGGGAGCGTTTCGAATCTCACTGTCTTCAATCAAAGGCAACTTTTTGAGATCATCGATCGTATTGACATCGCTGGGTTTTAGACCTGCCTCATCAAATTTTCGCCTGTAAAACTTCGTCTTCTCATAGGCATAAGCCACCAATTCTTGAAGCTGTGTCTCTTGCAGTTTCTCCAGTTTGTTGCGAGACATGGTTTCTGCCTTCCTATCCCAATATCTCTTCTCTTTTGCCATGGCGACCCACCTCCCCATTTGTCGCGCTGACTTTTGTGGACATCCTACCACAGAAATTGAAAAATAAAAACAATTTTGAAAAAGATAAAAAGATGATATATTTATGACCAGGATCGAGGGGGACGAAAGAATGTCTTTCAGTATGGAAATATCAAGAAAGACCAAAATAAATCTTTTCATCGGTTTTTGCATGACGGTGCTCATAGCCGTATTCATGTGGATAAAATTATCCCCTGTGGAGATTCTTGAAGAAAAGCTCTATGATTACAGATTTAAAATCAGGGGTTCGATCAAAGCTCCAGACAACATCTTCATTGCTGCAATTGATGAAAAAAGTATTGGAAAGCTTGGAAGATGGCCTTGGGGCAGAGAGAAGATAGCACGTCTGGTGGAGAGATTGACAGAGGGTGGCGCTGAAATCATCGTGTTGGACATTATTTTCAGCGAACCTGAAAAAAATGACCGTATGCTTGGCCGTGCTATCAGAAAGGCAGGAAATGTCATATTGCCTGTAGTATTTGAATTAAATAGAAAGTCGACCGTGCCTGATAACCCTCTCCTGTTGAATTCAGCCATCAGGTCTATTGTCAAGCCTGAGTTGTTTAATCGATATTGCCCCATCATGACGAAGCGGGCCCTCATCCCTGTTCCCGAAATTATGGAAGAGGCAATGGCATTGGGACATATTAATATGTTTCCCGATGAAACCGATGGGACATTGAGATGGGAGGCAATGGTGATCGAATATAACGGTTACCTCTTTCCTTCCTCGGACCTTCAGACAGCGGCCGCCTACCTTGGAGTTCCGCCTGAAAAGATCATCTTGAATGCCACGGAGGGGGTCCAGCTTGGAGAGAAAAGGTATATTCCAACGGATCGACACGGGAGAAGCCTTATTCATTACTATGGCGAAACGCAGACATTTAAACATGTTTCCATCTCAGATATCTTAGAGGGCACGATAAAGCCTGAGTTAATCCAAGGTAAGATTGTCGTCATCGGTGCCACTGCAGTGGGAATCTATGACCTGAGGGTGACGCCTTTTTCCGCCGCCATGCCTGGAGTGGAAAAACACGCGAATGTCATCTCCTCCATTCTTGAAAACAGATTTCTGAGGAGGGTCACCTTTTCCACAAATCTTGTCATCCTTTTAACCTCTGGATTCCTTTTTTCTCTCTTGGTTGTAAGGTTTAAGGCAATGAATGCTTCTCTCTTGACAGGGGTATTCCTGCTGTTGATATTGGGCCCAGGCTATTACCTGTTTGCCCATCAGGGCCTCTGGATAAATATTGTCTATCCATCGAATAACCTTCTCCTCATTTTTCTCGGTGTCACAGCCTATAACTACGCCGTAGAGGAGAGATATTCAAAGAAAATCAGGTCCATGTTCTCCAGCTATGTCACAGAGAGGGTGGTTAATGAACTGATCAAGAATCCTGGGATGGCAAAATTGGGTGGAGAAAGGAGGGAGGTGACCGTCCTTTTTTCAGATGTAAGAGGCTTTACTTCCTTCGCAGAAAAACATACTCCGGAAGAGGTGGTCGCCATATTGAACGAATATCTGGCGGCGATGACCGATATCATCTTCAGATGGGAAGGGACCTTGGATAAATTCATTGGTGATGCCATTTTGGCTTTCTGGGGCGCTCCGATGAGACAGGAAAACCATGCAGAGCTTGCGATGAAGTGTGCCCTGAATATGGTGAATCGACTTGGGGAACTTCAGAAGAAATGGGAATCCGAAAACAAACCGATACTCGACGCAGGAATAGGAATCAATACCGGTGAGGTGCTTGTCGGAAACATCGGCGCGGAAGGGAAGAAGATGGACTACACCGTTATTGGAGACCATGTCAATCTTGGGTCAAGGGTAGAATCCCTAACCAGGAAATACAATACACACATCTTAATTACAGAATTCGCATTCAATAAGGTCAGCAAGTATATAAAGAACGGCAGTGGAAGTATCGGCCACATCTCGATCAAGGGAATAGAAAGGGTCATCGTAAAGGGCAAAGAAAAAACCGTAGAGGTTTATGAGGTACGTTCCCTTGAGCCGGGTGCTGAATCGATGATTTTGAGATTAGAGAAAGAAGAGGGCGTTACTGACAAGTGATACATCTACGGATTCGATAAAATCGGCAAAGAGAAAGCCTGGCATCCATTGAAATGCCAGGCTTTTGAATCTAATACAAACTCATTAAATATTTTGCAGTGAAGGGCCTTGTGCCCGGCCATTCACGCCCATAAAGGGCTGCACCACGTCTCATTATTTATGACTTTTGTATGAGTCTCCCCTTGCCAATCATTCATACTCAAAGGTTACATTGACCGTATGGTTGCTCATCATTTCCCTGATTGTTACCGTATTGACCGGCCCTATCGAAATTCCATCTATCGTAACATCTGATACGCGACAGGTAGCATCCGGCTCTATGTACAAAATCACCCTCGTGCCATATGCATAGAGTCCTGGCGGGGAACCTGTTATGGTTCCACTTCCTGCACCTGACTTTCCAACCGTAACAATAAATCCTCCTGTACCACTCACACTCACCGTCACTGAACTGTTAACCGGATCATTCGATGGAATGTCAAAACTGTCACTAAATACACCTGCATCCGTCGGTGAGAATCGAACCGTCAACACACAACTGCCCCCAGGGATAAGCGTCTGGCCTGAACAGTTATCCGGCACCACAATGCTGAATGGAGCTGCTAAGGGATTGACCTGAGCAATGTTCCCAATCACAAGATTGGCAGTCCCATCGTTCCGGATTGTCACTGTGCTGTCCGAAGAATTCCCCACTGTCACCTGACCAAATGGCACCTGATGATCATTAATGGGCTCAACAGAGTCTGTTACCGTAATGTGCGGAACCGGTAACAGAGTTCCCGTTCCACTCACACTCACGGTCACTGAACTGGTGACCGGATCATTCGATGGAATATCAAAACTGTCACTAAATACACCAGCATCCGTTGGTGAGAATCGAACCGTCAAGACACAACTGGCCCCTGGGATGAGCGTCTGACCCGAACAGTTATCCGGCAGCACAATGCTGAATGGAGTTGCCAATGGATCGATCCGAGCAACGTTACCAATCACAAGATCTGCATTCCCATCATTCCGGATAGTCACCGTGCTGTCTAATGAATTCCCCACTGTCACCTGTCCAAATGGCACCTGATGATCATCAATAGGTGCTACCGAATCTGTCACTGTAATATGCGGTACCGGCGGCAAGCTCCCCGTCCCGCTCACGCCCATGGTTACCGAGCCGTTAACCGGATCATTCGATGGGATGTCAAAACTGTCACTGAATGATCCCGCAGCAATGGGTGAGAATCGAACCGTCAAGACACAACTCGCCCCAGGTATAAGCGTCTGCGTTGAACAGTTATCCGGCAGCACAATGCTAAAAGGAGTTGCCAAGGGATTGACTTGACCAACGTTCCCAATGACAAGATTCGCATTCCCATCGTTCAGAATCGTCACTGTGCCGTCCAATGAATTCCCTACCGTTACCTGGTCTAACGGCACTTGATGATCATCGACAGGTGCTACCGAATCGGTCACCGTAATGTGCGGCACCGGCGGCACACCGCCTGTTCCGCTCACGCTCACCGTCACCGAACCGTTAACCGGATCATTCGATGGGATGTCGAAACTGTCGCTGAAGGGACCCGCAGCCCCAGGTGAAAAACGAACGGTCAAGACGCAACTCGCCCCTGGGATGAGCGTCTGCCCTGAACAGTTATCGGGTAGCACAATACTGAATGGAGCTGCCAAAGAATTGGCCTGAGCAATGTTCCCCACCGCAAGATTGGCAGTCCCGTCACTCCGAATCGTCACTGTGTTGTCCGAAGAATTCCCCATTGTCACCTGCCCGAATGGCACCTGATGATCATCAATCGGCGCTACCGAATCGGTCACCGTAATGTGCGGCACCGGTGACAGGGTTCCTGTTCCACTCACGCTCACCGTCACTGAACCGTTAACCGGATCATTCGATGGGATGTCAAAACTGTCACTAAATACACCTGCATCCGTTGCTGAGAATCGAACCGTCAACACACAACTGGCCCCAGGTATAAGGATCTGCCCAGAACAGTTATCAGGTGGCACAATGCTAAAAGGTGCCGCCAATGGATCAACCTGAGCAACACTTCCAATCACAAGATTGGCATTGCCGTCGTTCTGAATCGTCACTGTGTTGTCCGAAGAATTCCCCATTGTCACCTGCCCGAATGGCACCTGATGATCATCAATCGGCGCTACCGAATCGGTCACCGTAATGTGCGGCACCGGTGACAGGGTTCCTGTTCCACTCACGCTCACCGTCACTGAACCGTTAACCGGATCATTCGATGGGATGTCAAAACTGTCACTAAATACACCTGCATCCGTTGCTGAGAATCGAACCGTCAACACACAACTGGCCCCAGGTATAAGGATCTGCCCAGAACAGTTATCAGGTGGCACAATGCTAAAAGGTGCCGCCAATGGATCAACCTGAGCAACACTTCCAATCACAAGATTGGCATTGCCGTCGTTCTGAATCGTCACCGTGCTGTCCGAAGAATTTCCCACTGTCACCTGACCAAACGGCACCTGATGATCATCAATCGGCGCTACCGAATCGGTCACCGTAATGTGCGGCACCGGCGGCACACTGCCTGTTCCGCTCATGCTCACCGTCACCGAACCGGTAACCGAATCATTTGACGGAATATCGAAGCTGTCACTGAATGGTCCCGCAGCAATGGGTGAGAATCGAACCGTCAAGACACAACTGGCTAACGGCCCTAAGGTCTGGCCCGAACAGTTATCCGGCAGCACAATGCTAAAAGGCGCCGCCAACGGATCGACCTGAGCAATGTTACCAATCACAAGATTGGCATTGCCGTCGTTCTGAATCGTCACCGTGCTGTCCGAAGAATTTCCCACTGTCACCTGACCAAACGGCACCTGATGATCATCAATCGGCGCTACCGAATCGGTCACCGTAATGTGCGGCACCGGCGGCACACTGCCTGTTCCGCTCATGCTCACCGTCACCGAACCGGTAACCGAATCATTTGACGGAATATCGAAGCTGTCACTGAATGGTCCCGCAGCAATGGGTGAGAATCGAACCGTCAAGACACAACTGGCTAACGGCCCTAAGGTCTGGCCCGAACAGTTATCCGGCAGCACAATGCTAAAAGGCGCCGCCAACGGATCGACCTGAGCAATGTTACCAATCACAAGATTGGCAGTCCCGTCATTTCGAATCGTCACCGTGCTGTCCGAAGAATTCCCTACGGTCACCTGCCCAAATGGCACTTGATGATCATTGATAGGCTCAACAGAGTCCGTCACCGTAATGTGAGGCACCGGAGTGGTTTCATAGGCCCCCATGTCGAAACCCAATCCTTGGGGTCTGGGACTTCCGTTATAGTCGTCGGTTACAGGATCGCCTGGTGAATCTCCAATTGGGATGGCATCGATGCAAGGAGAGCCGGTCGGGGTCGTTTGGAGGGTGAAATCGCCGTTAACAGGATCTTTGTAAAGAGGATCTACGGAAATATCATTGGGGCCTGCGACAGCAATTCCAGCGTAGTTCCTACTCGGGGGACCGCATGGGAATTCTGGATCCGGGTTATTTGGATCAGGGTTACACAGATCGTTATAATCCACTGTAACAGCGCCACTGTCTACTTCGATCCCTGTATCAAATCCAGTGATGATATTGTACTTAATCTCAGCGCCACCACTCCCACCGACAAAGTGTATACCCGTATCACCATTAATCCCTCCCCCATCGATCGTATTGTGGTAAATATAAATGCTTTCGCCATAAGCATGGATGCCTTCCGTTTGATTGCGATAGATAAGATTATTCCGAATCGTGCCATTATTCCAAATGCTTATGCCAGCCGCATTGTCGTGAATACTGTTCCTTTCAATGATCGTGGTGGGAGAAATATGCTCATCCCAGATCGCATAAGCGTTATTATTGAAGATCTCATTCCCCAAAATCGTAGTATTTGTCACTTGTTCCGGGATAAAGATCGCACCATAAACATTGTTGGGACTGTCGTGGATTTTACAATTCTGAATCACGGCACCATCGCTTCTAATGTATACTGTAAAATCGCCATTGAAACCAGTGACTTCAAAGTTATCGATGGTGACATTGTCGGCTTGAGTTTTAAATGCAGTAACAATGACTGGTCTGGTCGCCCCCTCTCCGACGATGGTCAAATTGGGCTGGATAATGATAATATCCGAAGGGTCTTCACCGTTGGCTTCGTTGTAGATACCTGATGCTACATGGAGAATGTAAGGTCCAGCACCTCCGACACTAACCTGGCCAATTGCAGAGTGCAACGTCTTCCATGGATGGGATTGGGAACCGTCGCTGGAATCATCCCCATTTACGATATCCACATAATAATCAACTACAGAAACTTTCCCTGTACCGTTGACACTCACCGTCACCGAACTGTTCGCTGGGTCGTTTGACGGGATATCAAAACTGTCATTGAAAGGACCTGCATCGGTCGGTGAGAAACGAACCGTCAAGACACAACTCGCCCCTGGTATAAGCGTCTGTGTTGAACAGTTATCAGGTGGCACAATGCTAAAAGGTGCCGCCAAGGGATCGGCCACGGCAACGTTACCAATCACAAGATTGGCAGTCCCATCGTTCAGAATCGTCACTGTGTTGTCCGAAGAATTCCCTACGGTCACCTGCCCAAATGGCACCTGATGATCATCGATCGGCGCTACCGAATCGGTCACCGTAATGTGCGGCACCGGCGGCAGAGCCCCTGTCCCACTCACGCTCACCGTCATCGAACCATTAACTGGATCGTTTGACGGAATGTCAAAACTGTCACTAAATGGTCCCGCAACAATGGGTGAGAATCGAAGCGCCAAGACACAACTGGCCCCAGGTATAAGCGTCTGCGTTGAACAGTTATCCGGCAGCACAATACTAAAAGGTGTCGCCAATGGATCAACCTGAGCAACGTTACCAATCACAAGATCTGCATTCCCATCATTCCGGATCGTCACCGTATTGTCCAATGAATTCCCCACGGTCACCTGTCCAAATGGCACCTGATGATCATCGATAGGCTCAACAGAGTCCGTCACCGTAATTTGCGGCAGAGTCCCTGTCCCACTCACACTTACATTGGCTACGGGTTCATCCGGATCGTTCGAAGGGATACTGAAACCCGAATTAAATAACCCTGTAGCAGTAGGTGCGAATCTCACGATGATGGAGCAATCATCACCTGGGTTGAGATTTTGATTGTCGGTGCATGCCCCCCCGGCTCTGCTGAAGGGAGCCGAAGGCGATCCAATCGTTCCAAGGGTAAGGATTCCGGTTCCACTATTCTGAACCGTAATTGTCTGATCCGAGGTGGTTCCCACCACAACATCCCCAAAGCTAAGATTGGTAGGAGTGACGATAATCCCTGGCCTAAGGCTTTCTTGAATGGTTGTAATATATTGGGCCACTGAATAGGATTCTCCCGGATTTATCGTGATGGCATTGGATGGAGTATCGCCCCAATAGTAGCACACTGCACTATCAACCCCACCGCCTTCTACAGTAAAGTCCCAAGCATTTGCAGATGCATCACCCCAGAAGCTATAATTGAAGCGATGTGGAGGGGTTGGTGGAGGACTTAAACTTGAGGGACCATTGACCGTCCCGAAGACGCTGAATGTAGAGGGGGTATTGGTTGCTTCGTAATACAGGAACCCAGGAGGTGCTTCCTCGAAGAAGGTTGAAGTAAAGTCCGAGTCATCTGGTCTATACCTCTTTATCATAGCATCGTCTGAGCCATCTATCATCCAGTCCCATTCATACCTTATTCCAATTTGGACAGGCAATGTACCATTATTTCTTACGGTGGTAGTTATTCTCACTACGGAATCATTCAGGGTGGTCCCCTCGATATTTGTGACCTGGTCTATCGTTAATGGGTCAGGTGCTGTAATAGACCATGTTGTCTGATAACCCATGCTCCCGATAGGAGTTACAACGGGTGAAAAACTATCAAGACTAATAACCGTAGATGAACTCGACGGCGTAGAGGAAGTTGATACATAATCCGTGTTGGAGGTATATGACCTAACCGTAAGATATGTGGTCCCAGGATACCCGCTGCCGAAGAGAATATTCTCTTCTGGGAAAGGATGAGAATCCCCTGTCATTAGAGTAAATGTTCCTACGCCGTTTTCTCCCGTGCCACTGGATGATATAAAAAGCTTATAAATGCCATTAGTCGCCATGCCAATCAGAGGAGCTTCATATGCCCCCATGTCGAAACCAGCTCCAATGGGCCTGTGATTGCCGTTGCGGTCTTGTGTTACAGGATCTCCAGGTGGGTCTCCAGTCGGGATGGCGTCGATGCAGGGTGAACCTGGTTGGAGGCTGAAATCGCTGTAGTAAAGGGGATCTACGGAAATATCATTAAAGCCTTTGCCGATCCCAACATAAGGTGTAATGTTATTCCATAGATCGTTATAATCCACTCCAACAGCACCGCTGTCCACTTGGATACCGACATCAAATCCAGAAATGATATTGTACATTACCTGAGCGGATAATTCAGCGCATTCACATTGAGTAAAGTATATGCCCCAATTTCCAGCGAACCCTCCCCCATCAATCGTATTGTGGAAAATATTAATCCCTCCCCCTTGTGCGTAAATTCCCTTTACTTGATTACCTAAAATGACGTTATTCAGAATCGCACCGCCATTGTAAGTTACTATTCCAAAACCGTTTCCATATATAGTATTTCCATTAATAACTGCAGCATCACAATAATTTTCGATTCCGCTAACGCTATTAAATCCAATCGAATTCTGGATAATAGACGTACCTATTGCATCTGCCGAGATTTGAATCCCAGCGCCATGATTGTCGTGGATGTAACAGTATCGAATAGTCGTATTGGCACCTTGAATGGTCAACCCCCCGCTGTCAAAACCGGTAATGGTGACGGAAATAATGAGAACATCAGTGGTTGCGGGTGTATTTTCAAAAGCAGTAACCCATGAGCTTCCTCCCTGACCCTGAATGATTGGTTGGTACAATCCTTCTCCGTAGATGTGCAAATCCGATTGTGTGATGATGATATTGGAGGAACTTTCTCCATTCGCCTCACTGTAGGTCCCTGATGCCACGTGGAGAGTATAAATTCCAGGGATTCCGGCATTGATCCGGCCAATGGCATAGTGGAGGGTTTTCCAGGCTCCTGCTCCAGCAGAGGTTCCATGTGCATTGTCATCGGTACCGAAACTAATATCCACGTAGTAATCGCCGGAATTCAGGCTGTAGCCCTGGTAGTCCTGATCAATTTGGTCGGAACTGACAGGAGGATAATAGATGGATGGGGGACTAAAAGTATATCCGGCCAAAGTGGGCGTTACGGTGCCTGACCAGCCAGAAGGTACTATATCTGTATAATAACCATCGGCATCCGTACTCGTAGGATCAAATAAACCATTCACCGTTACCCCTTCAATCCCTGCCGGGCCTGTGGGCCCAAGTGGCTCAGTAAAAACACGGCCCGAGATTGTGTAGGTAGCAGGTGACTCAGCATGCAAACCGTAAGGGATAAAAAGTATGGCTAAGAATCCTATGATGAAGTATTTAAGCATCGACTTAGAGAGATAGGATCTTTTCATTGCAAAACCTCCAGCTATGCACCCTCACCCCAACCCTCTCCCATCAAGGGAGAGGGAGAATGAGGAATTCATTTCGTTACCACTCCGTTTGCTGCCCCTAAAAAGGTGCCTTTGTTGGCATTTGCAGGTGTTATTGCCCCTGAACCCGCACCTGAGAATGAAAGATTCTGAACGTTTGGGCCACCATTCCTTATGCTCCCAGTGCCGTTTTGGATGACAGCTTCCCATTTGTTCGTCGATGTATTCCATTGGCTGAACTGAAAGTCTGCATTCACCCCGTGGCCGTCGCTCAGGGCGATGGCATTGTTCGAATTCGTTATGTTACCGCTATTGATAAATTGGCCAAAACTATAAGAACCGGTGACGGAGCCGGTATTTCTATCCGTCTCCCACAAAAATGGGCGCTGCCCCGTCGAGGGGGCGAGGAATACGACATCCTTCATCGAAACAGAGACGAAATCAAAATTCTGTGTTCCTGCGACCAATGCTCCCGAGAGACTGGTTCTGCCCACCTCAACCACAGGAACCAACACCTGCGGGTTGCTATCTGTAATAGGAACAGTTACAGGGAGATTTGTCATTGTTTCCGGAGTTCCTGTCAGGACGGCAAACGCAATAAGACTTTGATTGGCCCCTTGCGACTGAAAGATATCATTCAAGGCCTGAGCGGTCTGGCCGCCGTTGAGTTGGGATGTCACCAGGTTAAATAGAGTTTTTGCATCCGCTCCTGTTGCGAGTGTTGGTAACTGTGGCAGATTACTCCCCAGAATAGTAGTCATGTACCCCGCAGGGACAACCCTCACCACTCCCGGCGTATCAGGGCTATAAACATATCCTACTCCGTCACTCGTCAGAACGACGGTCATATTATTAAAGTAGAATACAAAAAGGTCTGTGCCCCTCACCCCAGCCACTGCATTCGGCGTATGAATCTCAAAACGATTTGCCTCGGGCGAGATGGAGATCTGTCTCACGATACTCTTCTCCACAATCGCCTCCACCTTACCCCTCGCTAATTTTACAATCCCTTTGCTCCTTCCCTCCTCCGTGTAATATTCGCTGATGTCAACACGACTGCGCTGGTCAATTCGTAAAATATTTCTGTCTCGAAAAGTCACCTCTGCCCTCGAATCGCTTTTTGTCCTGATGATGTCGTTCACGAAGACAGGATCACCCTTCTCTACAGGTGTGGCAGGAAGGCTCCCTCCTCTCAGAGTATCGACCCGGCCCTGCACGATGGTAAAGTTGCCCACCGAATCTGCTGACTCTGCCAGCGAAATACGGAAGATCAAAAAACAGACTGTGATAAGGCAAAAAACTAAGAGAATCAGAGTCTTTTTACATCTAATCGTTTTTGACATCGTATTCCTCCTTTTAACTAAGCAAGCAGTGCATAGCGGTAAATTAATACAAACGCTTTAAATTACCGTACGTAGTGTAGCCCTTTATGGGCTTTCAATGACGGGCACAAGGCCCTACACTACAAAGTATTCATTACGTCGATATTAGTCAGAAAATCGCAAAGCGCATGGAGCGTAGCGTAACCACGTAAAACCAAAATTTTCACGGTTCGTGTCTGCAGCATTAAAACGTATATTCTATTCCTGCCATATAGACATTACGCTTATAAGCATAAACGTCGATATTAGAATGGGCCGTTGTGTGAGAATATGAGAGATTGAGATTTAACCCTCTCATGATCTCCCATATCACTCCGGTTGATCCGGTATAGGTCTTATCCCTTCTCTTCACATGAAATGCGGTGTGTGTATGCGTGTAGTCCTGCAGAAATATATCGCCTGAGATCGTAAAATTCACTTTGTCGATCACCGGCACAAGGAGGCTCGGAATGATTCGGTTCCCGGTGTTATCCCAGTTTTTCCCGTCCGTCACGTCTCTTGAAAATTCGTACCTCAGAGAAAACACTCCCCTCCCATCCAAGAAGGGATGAACATATCCTGTTGTCAGAAGGTAGATATTGCCATCCCGATCTTCATCTTTATTCAGAGGGGACTGCAGCATTTCCCTCCTTGCATATCCCATGGATAATTGGCCGATATGATTTGGGAAAATGGCGATATTCAGAGCCGGCTTAACCGTGGTGACGCTCTCATATTCCTTTTCGCCTACCCAGATATGGCTGTAAGACACAGGAAAGGTCACGGCTCCATTCTGAAAATTGTAGCCGGGCATTAACGTGATCGTTGGAACAATGAGGTTAAAATCCTTTATGGAAACGTATGTATTGGCGTAAAAGTTAAACTGACCATTAAAAGACCAGGGACCACTTAAAAGAGGAGTATAATCCAACTTAAAAGTTGTTATGACGCTGCTGTCCCTCTGCCCGGTAATCAAAAGGCCAGGGATGGCTGTGGAAGGCATCAACACCACATTGTCATCATATTGATATGCAACGCCTGCTGTAACCCGCCAGGTCCGATATGCTTCGAGGGTTTTGACGAAGGCCTTTTCATATTCCCGTGCAAAGGAGGCGACCTCTGACGTGGGGTCGACAGAGATCACTGCTCTCAGGCTCTCCTTTGCCTCGGCAAATCTTTTCTCCTTTGCCTGTGCCATCGCAATTTGGAAATCGGACGGCTGTGCAAGGCTCAGGTCCATCTCCTTTGCCTTCTTAAAGACCTCGATAGCGCCCTTGGTCTTGCCCTGCTTCAAAAGAATGAGCCCCTTTAAAAAAGAGATATTGGCAGGCTTTATACCTTCCTTTTCAGCCATTTCGACCCATTCCATCGCCTCTTTGACCTGATCCATCGTATAAAGAACCTCAATCAATTCAGTGTAGGCATCCTTGACAGAAGGAGTAAGATGAATCGCATCACGCAATTGCACGGCGGCCTCTTTGTAATTCCCCACCTGTTTGTACGTCAGACCCAGATAATAAGCTGCCCCCGGAGAGCTGGGGTCTTGCTTCCGTGCCTTTATTAGAAGTTCGAGAGCCTCTTCGTAGTTCTCGCCGTTAAATTCTGCGATCCCTTTCTCAAGGAAATTCTCCGTAGCGTAGAGACTACCTTTCAATCCCAAAGAAATAAGCAGAATGAAGAGTAAACAAAATAGAATCTTCCCTTTACCCATTAAAGACCCCCCTTACCAATAACTCCATCAAACGGCCAAAAATAAAGCCTGGCATCAAGATCTCGAATGCCAGGCTTTTCAACTCCCGTCCCACCTATTCTCCTCCCTGATGGCGTGAGTCACCACAGGTTAGAAAAACCGTTGAAGCTTCTGTAGAAAAATTTCTGCTCCTCTCACTAAATCAATTAAGGGGTATCTTTAGCTGTTTATTTGACAATTTCTCCTGTGTACTTTGTACACACAAATCGAGGATTTGTCAAGAACTTTTTTGGCAAGGATCAAATAGCGTATGTATCTGTAAAATCATGAAAAGTTGATTAAGTTTAACTTATACCTCGATGGTCTCCCCGTCTCTCAATAATCGGAGATTCTTGATTCTAAGCATTTGGAGTTCAGTTTTGATGGTCTTGAAGAATTGGGGTTTTAGGTGCGAGACATAGACCCTCTCAGGAGTATATTTCATCTTTAAGAGTTCTTCCTTTATTAACAAAGGAGTCAAATGTCCTGTCCTGATTGCAAATTCTTCCATCCGGTTTGGAAAAGAAGCCTCTATGATGAGCAGTTGAAGTCTCTTATCTCCAACCTTTTTCCATGTGCCATCCGATGGCCCAGTATCGCCTGTATAAAAGAATCGTTTCTTCCTTCTGTCTTCAACAAGATATCCCACTGCTGGAACCGTATGATTGACCTTATAGGGAGTGATAGTGCATCCGTTGACCTTCATTGACTGGCCAACCCTCAGCTCCCTGAGGACCAAAATACCATGATGGGCATCAGGAATAACAGTAAAATTTGGCCAAATAGAACCATTCAAGAGGTGCTTTTTGATCATCCTAATCACATGAGGGATGCCAATGATGTTAACCCTTCGCCTCATATTCATAAAGACGATGTTCTCCGCAAGATAAGGAATTCCGGTTACGTGGTCGAGGTGGGCATGGGTAATGAAGATGTGTCCCACCTTTAACTGCCTCTTATCATCAAGAATGTTGGTCAGGCTTCCCGCATCAAATAAAATTCGGTCATCTAAGAGAAAACTCGAAGGATTACGTCCAGGGAACTCTGCGCCGGAACAACCGAGAACCTTGATCTTCATATTCGGCTCACAATTCTAAAACTTCTTTAAATAAAGCTCTCAAGGTATTGATTCTACAGTAGATCACTGTTTAATGTGGGTGGTTTTTTCATCAAACTCTTTCCAGAATTTCGCCTCGGATTTCTGCCAATATTCCCCCCACCGGGCGTTGAAAAAACCCTCCAATCTCTTTAGATGACGCTTCCAGCCGGGTAAATACTCATACTTCAACACATCTTCCAGAAACGGGACAACCTCCCCCAAACTTTCCTTGGGGAGATAGGCCCGGGCCTTCATTTCGATCGACCGCTTCAGAGCCTCCGGAGATAGGGCGTGTGCTGTGAGCATCACAACTGGAAAGTTCCGGTTCACCGCCAATTCCAATAGGTCAAAGCCTCGAACACCCATGATGTCAAGGATAACTACATCATAGGTCCACGAGGCCATCCTCTCAACTGCTTCTTCATAGGTGGTGGCCTTATCGAACGTGGAGTTCGGACAGGCAGTCAGGATTTCTTCTTCCAGAATAGCCAAAACATCCGGTTCGTCGTCCACAGCCAGGATCCTCTTGCCGTTGAGAATCGATTCCGTCATCGTGTTCCTCCTTTTACCAGTCGGATTTCAGGCTGGTCAACTCACTCACCTTCTTATGCGAGTCATTTTCCCCTCGAACTCCTTCCAAAACTTGGCTTCGGATTTTTTCCAATTTTCCCCCCAGCGGGCATCGAAATATCCTTCCAGTTTCTTCATGAGCATCGCCCACCCGGACAGATGGTCACTTTCTCTGAAGATATCCTCCAAAAAAGGAACAATCTCCCCAAGCTTCTCTTTCGGAAGATAAGCCCGGGCCCTCATTTCGATGGACCGTTTCAACGCCTCCGGATTTAGGGCATGGGCCGTGAGCATTGCAACCGGAAGCTTGCGACCCTCAGCCATGGCCAGGAGATCGAAGCCCCGAACCCCCATGATATCCAGGATGACGAGATCGTAGTTCCGGGAATTCAACATCTTGACCGCTGTCTCAAAAGTGGCCGCCTTTTCGAATTGGCACTTTGGACAAGCCTCCAGAATTTCCTCCTCCAAAATGGTCAAAATATCTGGCTCGTCGTCCACACCCAGGATCCTTTTGCCGTCCAGAATGGATTCTTTCGTACTTATATTGTTCCTCCCCCCCTCTTCCTCCGTCATTCACTTCTTGATGAAAGCAATTTTCTCATCGAATCCCTTCCAGAATTTTTCATCTGTCTTCTTCCAGTTCTCACCCCACCGGGCATTAAAAAATCCTCGGAGATTGTCAAAGAGGCGAGCCCATCCAGGTAAATTTCCGTACCTTAGAACATCTTCCAAGAAGGGAACAACTTCTCCAAGTTTCTCTTTGGGGAGATACGCCCGGGCTCCCATTTCGATGGATTGCCTCAATGCCCCCGGGTTCAGCGCATGGGCCGTGAGCATCACCACCGGAAAGGGAGAAGGCCGGTTCACCGCTAAGTTCAGGAGATCGAAACCTCGAACACCCATAATATCCAGGATGACCAGATCGTAAGTAAAGGATGACAGAAATTCTGCCGCTTTCTGATAGTCGGTCGCCTTGTCAAAATAACAGTTTGGGGCGGCTCCCAGAATTTCTTCCTCCAGAACTATCAAGACATCTGGCTCGTCGTCCACAGCCAGGATCCTCTTGCCGTTTAAAATATATTCCACCATGCCTCTATCCCCCCTTTTCCGTGGGATCGCAGAAACGACCGAGTTCGTCAAATCCAAAGTCCAAAGTTCAAATTCCAAATGTCAAATGAATATCAAAAATCCAGGTTAAGGTTTAGGCTAAGGTTTAGAATTCTAGTTTTTCAAGCTTAACCTCAACCTCAGCCTTAACCTTTGTTTCAAAGTTTAAAATTTGAGCTTTGACATTTGACATTGCCTCTATACTATTCCCACTTATGCCATTCCCTCCATTCCAAGCCAGTCTTCTTTTCCCAGTCGGATTCAAATTTGTCGTCAAAAAACCCTTTCAATTTCTCTAAGACGCGCTTCCAGCCGGGTAAATACTCATATTTCAACACATCTTCTAAGAAAGGGACAACCTCTCCCAACTTCTCCTTGGGAAGGTAAGCCCGAGCCTTCATTTCGAAAGACCGCTTCAATGCTTCGGGAGTGAGAGCGTGAGCTGTCAGCATCGCTACGCGAAAATTGCGCTTTACAGCCAACTCCAACAGGTCAAAGCCGCGGACCCCCATGATATCCAAAATCACCACATCATAAGACTTGGATTCTAACAACCCGGATGCCGCCTCGTAAGTGGTGGCCTTTTCGAACTGACAGTTCGGGCAAGCTCCCAGAATTTCTTCCTCAAGAACTGACAGCACATCTGGTTCGTCGTCCACAGCAAGGATCTTCTTCCCGTTTAGAATAGAATCTTTCATCATCCATCCTCCTTTGGCTATTGAAGCGGAGGGATTCGTACTGTAAAACGTGTCCCGATCCCTTCCCGGCTTTCCAGCATGATCTCACCTCTCATTGCTTCAATCAGGGTTTTCACGCCCGTAAGGCCAAGCCCAAGCCCTGGCACATCGGCACGGATCTTATCTTTCAGACGAACGAAACGGTCAAAAATGATTGCCTGCCCCTCTTGGGGAATTCCCCTACCGTCGTCTTCGACAGAAATGAGAAGATCTAAATCCCCGCAAATGGACACCACCATACGTTCGCGGCGGTACTTTATGGCGTTGCTCACAAGGTTCCGTAGAATCTGTTGGACCTTCTTCTGGTCGTGGCAGAAAGGGGACTTGCAATACTCCCCGGTCATTTCAATAAAAATCCCGTGGGCCTTAAGACAGTGATGGAATTCCTCCTGGTTTTTGGCCTGGCAGAGCGTCTCCGCAATATTGGGGGCAGTAATCTCGAGCACATCGATCAGTGATTCCTTAATCAGTTTCTCCACGAAAAAGAGTTCTTTCTGAAATAATCCTTCCTCGGAACGGAAGATCTCTATCATCTCCTGAAGGAGGGTCTGGGCTTTATGGACATTCCTCAGGATGCGCTCGACGATGCGCTTTTGTTGATCTGTGAGGGGACCATATCGATCCACTTTGTGGAGGAGATTGGTCGTGCTGGTGGAAACAATAGACAAAGGTCCTGTCAGGTCATGGATGAGAAGATCAAACAAACGCGTTTTCTCATTCATTCCTCCATCATCGGTGGACTTCTCTTTCTCCGTAGCGTCCTCATTGAGATCAAATTTTTTCAAACTCCTCTCTCCCCTATCATCCGAAAAGATATCAAAAAGGTGCTTCCCCCAGAGGTGAAACAATCCTCAGGCGTTTGACAATGAAAGCATTCCGAGATTCTCCCAGGACATAGATCCCGATCTGATGGAAGGTAAATGCATCGCCTACTTTCCGCCGAAACATCAAAACCGAACCGCTGGCCATAGACCTTCATCCGAAGGAGGTCAAGCCCCTTGCCTCCCGCATTAAAGTCGTAAGGCCTCTTCGAAGTGTATAGCTCTGTCTCCTGAGTATGGAAAAGACCATCGAAGAGATATCTTTGATTCTCCTCAGTAATCCCAATCCCAAAATCCTGAACCTTCAGAAAGAGCCTCCCGTCTTTCTGTTCCAAAAGAACCCGGATCATCCCTTCATCCGGAGTGTTCTCAATGGCATTCCTCAAGAGGCCCTCCAGAACATCATCAAGGATTTCGGGGTCCATGAGGACAGAAAGCTCTTTCCCTCCTTCCAAGTGAAAATGGATGTCTCGGTGGGTGGACCGCTGCCTCACTTTTTCCAGGATTCGCTCTGCAAAAGAAGACAACAAAATTGGCTCAAAAGGAAAAGAGGCCTGTCCATTCATTGGGCCAAGGGGTAAGCTCCCTTCTAATTCTTGATAAGATCGAATGATCTTATCCGTCTCTTGATGAATATCGAGAAGACGATTGAGATGTTTCTCCAGGGTTCCGAAGAATTCATCCCCTACAATCGGAGGCGAAGAAGTTTGCGTCTTAACCTTGCGTCTCAAGACCCAGATGTTCCCTTTGATCACGGCCAAAGGTGTCCGAAGCTCATGGGAAAGGTGGTCGAGAGCCTTGCTCTTGGCTTTGTTGAGTCGCTCCAACTCCTTCCGTGACTGTTCCAGGGCATCGATGCGAGCCTTCTGGAGTTGGGCTATCTCGATAAAAACCGAGGCGTGATTTCCAAAAGTCTTAAGAAATGTCTCGTCTTCTTTAGCGAAAAACCCTTCTTTCTTGTTAAGTAGTTGTATGACTCCCGATTGGAGCCCAGCCCGGTTGTAAAGCGGAACACAAAGTAGGCTTCGGGTCCGATAGCCGGTCTGTGCATCCACCTCCTTGTTGAACCGGGGATCTGTGTAGGCATCTTTGAGATTAATAATCTCGCCACTCTGGAAACAATGCCCAGCGATTCCAACTCCAGAGGGCATTCGAATCACTTGTTCCCCCATCCCAAGGGCCACTGTAGACCAAAGTTCGTCGGTATTCGGATCATGTAGAAATAAGCTGCAACGATCTGCATCCATCACCTCACTGGCCTTCTGGGCAATCTGCAAAAGCATCTCATTGAGCTTAAGATCCAAGCCGATAAGTTGGCCAAGTTCAAGCAAAGAATGCAGCTTGCGAACCGTCTCGTTAAGAGCTTGGTCCTGGGCTTTGTCTTCTCTTCGGCGAATAGCCTTCCTTCGTTCGCCTTTCCGCCGGTCTTGATAGGGGATTTTATCTCGGAGGGGTATCTCTGGAAACATAGCTTTTTTCAATACGTATAGGAGAAACGCATTAGTCTGTCAAGTAAAAAATGTGAGAGATCTGAAAAACTACTTTACGCTCTCTTGATTACAAAGATTTCAAAAGATGATTACACAGATTCTTTTTTATTTTCAATAGTTCTCTAACCGGTGTCATCGTTTCATAACCCGGGTAATCAGGTATTTCCATACTTTTTCAGAAATCTTAATGTTGGAATTTCTTTTGATAATTATCAATGGTCAACGGGCTCTTACTTCTATCAATAATATTTCCGCTGGCTGAGCTTTCCACGACCCTACGCATTTAATAACAATCCCGTCTGTTTACTCAATTTTACACCATTTTACGCTTTTTTACACCCTGTTACACCTTTCCAATGGAACTCACCCGTTTGCATTTTGCGAGTATCAGGTAGGATTCACTGCAATTCAGACAGTAGGGAATTCCAACCAGGCGGATTCCTCCGGCCCCACGTGACCCCGCTATAAATCGCTATTTGGGGGGGCTAGGAGATTTGCCTCCGTTTCCCTTGAAAGAAATTTTTGGGGAGCTTCACTTTTTTCTTGACTTTTGTTTTAAAATCTGTATGTTATTAATATATGGGCATACAGAGTAAAATAGACCGAGAGAAGTTGAGTCGACTTCGACAGTCCCTTCTTCACCTGACCGACGCGATCAAGGGACTTGTCGAACCTTTTTTTTCTGACCGGCCAGTGATCAAAGGGACGGTCTATGAACTGAAGCGCCGATGTGGAAAGTCGGGGTGTAAATGCGCTCGTGGGGAGCTTCATGCGCGCATGGTGGTCAGTGCCAGCGAGGGAGGGAAGACGAGATTACAGGTGATCCCCCATGGATTTCTTGTTGAGGTTCAAGTGAAGGTAGGACGTTATCAGGAGCTTCGGCGGGTTCGGGCCCGACTGGGAGAGATTTATCGGAAGATGCTGCAGGTGATGGATCAGATGGAGGGGATGCGTCGGGAGGAATGGTCTTCATCGAGCAACAAGCGTCCGGGAAGGGTGAAGCGGGATGGACCTCGTGATTTTTGAGGAGAACAAGCCCTTCGTTTTGGAGGCGCTGGGGAATGGAGAGTTTGACTATATGGAAGCGGCCAGCGAAGTGTTCGAGGCCGATTTTTTCCGTTTCATCAAAGCCCGAGCGATACTCGATCAACTGGCAGAGAGTTATCCTACGCCGCGGAAGAAAGAGGATGTGCCCTTCTGGTTTTATGTAGCCAGCAATCTGTCCATGCGGCTTCACGGGGTGCACGCTTTTGATGCGTTTCCCCTGGTGGTTCGTTCTGGAGGGATGCTTCAGGCCTTTGGGCCCAAGGCGGGCCGCAAGGTGGTTCATCCTAAGACAGGGGAGACGACGATCTTCTGTGAGGGGTTTAACCAGAAGAATCACTACGACCGGGAGACCCCCTGTGATCCGGATTATTTGCGCAAGGTCGCCAAGGACACCGAAGGCCAAGCCTTGATGAGATGGTTTGGGCAGGATGGGGTTCGGGTGTTTCAGCGCCAACGTGCCTTTGATCCAGGAGGCCTTTTCATCGGGGATGCCTCCTACTTGTTTGTTCCGGACAACCCCCGCTATGAAGGCTCCGTGAAGCTTCTGTTTGACGAACACGATCATCCCGTTTCCGAGGGGCAATACCACAAGATGACCGATGGACAGAAGATCCGCTGCCAGTGGCGGCGGTGCTATAAGATGGTGACGTTGCTGCACACGAACCGGGCGTTGGACTTCTTCCTCTTTGTGGCGGTGAAGGTGGTTTCGGGCAAGGACCACGAATCTCCTGTGCTTTATGCTTTGGTGAAACGGTTTGTGGAGACGGTGGGTAAAGGGGTCATGAAGAGACTCATCCTGGATCGGGGTTTCTTGGATGGGAAGGCGATCTCCGTCTGCAAGAAGAAATACGACATTGATATTCTCATCCCGATTCGTCAAAACATGGATCTCTATGTCGATGCGATGGCTCTGTTCCAAGAGCCGGACGTTGCGTGGGTGGAGTGCAAACCGCCGAGAGAGGAGGTCAAGGAATCGATTCACCTCAGGCCCAAGGCCATCCGCAAACGAGAAAAAAAGCGGCAGGAGAAACTCCGTCAGTTAAAACAACAACAGCCGCCCCCACCGCCCGAAGAGGTCTTGATCAAAAAAGAGGCGGCTGCCATTGGCGAGTTTCGGAGTTGGTCCTCCTGCACCGTACCTCTCACCGTGGTGGCCAACCGGGAACACTATGCCGATGGTCATCAGGAGATCTGGTTCTTAATCGACACCAAAGAGGTGCGGGATCCAAGCCAGACCCAGCAGGAGTACCATCTGCGTCCCTCGACGGAAGAGCGGTATCGTCAGCTCAAGTGTTTTAGCGACTTGACCCATTTCACCTCTCGTGCCTTCTCCGTGGTCATCAATCAAGTCGTCTTTATTATGCTGGCCTATAATCTTCTTCAACTTTACCTGCTGAAGCGAGGACGCAAGGAGCTGAACCAAAAGACGCTCCCTCGTATCCGTCAACAGCTTCTGCCTTCCGATAACCACATCATTGTCTACTACCAGACCTACTACGGTCTATTCAGACCGTTCGAACTTATCGGATTTGTGGTGATGCTTCATGAGGAAGCACGCAAAAAGATCGCAGACAAATGCCGACGTATCGGTCGTGAGTTGAACGGACTGATGCAGAATCCTCGACCCCCATAGAGGTTTTACCTCTACCGCCAACAGTGATCACCGCTCAACGTTTACCTCGTAAAAGATAGAGGGAATAATCGCTCTGCCATCGTCGATTCTTCTCGTTGCCTCCATTAAAACTGTCTGCCGACTTTGAAACGCCCTTCCTAAAATCCCCAGCGTCGTGCCTTTGACTTGTTGACCCACCATTGAGAACCTTCTAACCCCAAACCGGCCTCCTTACACGAATGCGGACCTCTATAGTGTCTGAATTGCATTAGGATTCAAGTTCTGGTTGACTTTTGCAGTTATCTTGATATACTACAATTGCCTTAAGGGACGCTAAAGGGGTTCTGAAGGATCCTCGATGAAGAAGTCGGTCAGCATCTCAAAGATCTTGCCTCCTTATTTGCCACCCATTATCTATCGATCACGCCTCCTCGATCTTCTCGAAAAAAACAAGGATAAAAAATTAATCCTCATCATGGGACAAGCCGCTCAGGGAAAAACGACTCTGGTCGCTTCTTATGTGAAAACATCTAAAATACCTACTGCCTGGCTAAACTTGGACCAATCGGAATCCGACCCGGTAAACCTTCACCATTTAATCATCCAATCCCTCCAGTACGTTTTAAAGGATATCGACTTCTCCCCACTTGCTTATGAATCCAACGGTATGATGGGATCGAGTTCAGCGACTTCTCTTTATCGAATTTGCGCTGATTTCATTTCCCAAAACGTTCAAACTCCGGTTCAAATTATCTTTGATGGTTTGGATCGCCTCTTTCAGGGTGCCCTTTCTTTTCAATGTCTGCAGATCTTCATACAAAATCTCCCCCCTTCTGTGCGTTTGATCATGTTATCAAGAGAGATCCCTCCCCCCTACTTCGGGTTTCAACACCTCAAAGTTAGGCAAGAGGCACTGATCGTAACCAATAAAGATCTCGCTTTTACACGGGATGAAATGAAGGAATTCTTCCAAAAGATGAAGAAAATATCCCTGGATCAGGATCAATTGGAGAAAATCTATATAGCCACCGAGGGATGGGTCGGTGGATTGATCTTACTTTCCGAGTCTCTTCGATCTTCTGACCCCTCAAGGGTAAGGGAAACCGTTCAAGACCTTCCCGGCCATTTCAATAGAGAAGTTTTTCAATATTTCGGGAAAGAAATCTTCACTTCCCAACCCATAGAGGTTCAACAGTTTCTCCTCAAATCCTCCATGATGGACGTCATCGAGCCCGCTTTGATGAAAGAATTCATCAGGGCAGAAAACGCTGAAGAAATACTTCGCGAACACGTGAGAAAAAATCTATTTGTGCAGTCCTTTTATGATGAAAAAAAGGGTTGGCTTTTTCGATATCACCCCATGTTCAGAAATTTTCTGAAAGCTAAATTTCTCTCTGAATTGACCGCCGAAGAAAGGTCTTCATTAAATCTGAAGGCGGGCGTCTACTATGAGCAAAGGGGTGAACTGGAGGATGCGACAAAATATTTTCTTGAAGCAAAGGCTTACCCTCAAGCCATCTCCGTGATCGAACGATTGGGGGGGGACCTTTTAAAAAAAGTGAGGAAAGGAGATCTGGCTTCTTGGATTTATACCCTTCCGGAAGGCATGGTACAGGATAATCCCTGGCTCATTTTCTATCTAACCATGTCTAAAGAGTACATGGCGGAGCACGAGAATATCGCCTCACTGAAGAAGGCCTATGAACTTTTCAGAAAAAATGGAAACATAAAAGGTGAATTGAGATCTCTCGCACAATTGCTTGCAGCCACCATTCGAGCAGGTATCCACACTCCTCCTCTCGATGAGTTGATTGGATGGGGAGAAGCTCTCTTAGAATCGTTGAAGCCAGGCGAATATCAATACGAGAGTGCGACCTTGTGGTATAGCATCGGCGTGGCCTATTATTTTGGGGAGGGCGATATCCGAAAAGGAATCCGAGCCTGTGAGAATGCGTATTTGATCGCTAAACAAATCAAGGACATTCCCCTACAGGCCTATGCCTTAACCTATTCTGCCCTTGGCCTTACCTTTGCCGGAGAATTTCATCTTGCAGAGGAGACCTATAAAAAGATAGAAACGATGATCGAAAAGTCTACTCACCATAAAGAACTTGGGGTCGTCAATCTTTTGACCAAATGTCTTCTGTCAATTTATCGAGGCGATTTTGAAAAAGCTCGTCCTCTCGTTAAAACACTTCAAATGGAGATTGAGAAATATGGTTTTGTTTCCATCTATCCATGGATCTATGAAATGTCAGGACATCTGAAACTCCTCGGGGGAGATTTCTTCGAAGCAGAGGAGGTTGCAAACCGCTATTTAAGTACGACACGCGCTTTGAAAAATACGTTTCTGAAAGGGTTGGCCTTACGATTATTAGGAGTGGTCTATCTTTATCGGAAAGATTTCAAGGGGGCAAGGGAGGCCATTGATCAATCGATCGATGCTTTGTCAAAGCAAGTTTTATCGAGATACTTTCTTAACCGGGTCAAGATCATTTCTGGCCTGATTTGCTACGAGATGAAAGAACTTGAGAGAGGAGAGAAAGAACTCCGTGAGGCTCTGGAATATTTTTCTGCGATATTGAGTTACAACTCCTTGGTCGAAACCCATTTTGCCCTTGCCTTCCTTAAATGGAATCGAAACAAAAAAGACGAAGCTGCTCTTCATCTCCAGATGGGTTTTAAAATTGCCGCAGAGAAGAAGTATGAACATTTCTATTCCCTCGGCACGATTTATCTGATCAAGGCATGCCTATTGGCGTTAGAATTAAAGATAGGCGGAGCAACCGATTATGTCGCACAACTTCTTTCCACTCGTCTTTCCTCTGCCGCGGAAGAGGAGCTCAAAAAACTATCCAGCCATTCCGATCCGGACCTGAAAAAGAAAGCTTTAGAGATACAAAGGAAAATCCTTCGCTCGAAGACCCCTCTCCTCCGAATTGAAACCTTTGGCGGCTTTCGAGTATCCCGTGGGGATTCTCTCATCGAGGAGAAGGAATGGGATCGAATTCAGCCAAAACAGCTCCTGATGGCTATCGTTTCCTACGGAGGCCAGAGGATCCCAAAAGAAATTCTAACGGATGAACTCTGGCCAGACGAAAGTCCTCGAGCAGCGGAAAAAAACTTTAAGACAACTCTTCAGCGCTTACGAAAATCTCTCGAACCTTTCATCCATAAAGACTTGAGTTCTTCCTACATTCACCTCCACGATAACTTTGTCTTTGTGGATCCTGAGCTATGTCAAGTTGATATCGACCAGTTTTTGTCTCTCCTTAAAATGGCAGAGGAGAAGGAAAAAAGAAAGGATTTGAAGGCTGCCCTTTCCCACTACACGGAAGCCATGGAGATTTACAAAGGAGATTTTCTTCCGGAAGAACTCTATGCCCCATGGGTGGACACAAGAAGGGAGGAGTTAAGGACAAAGTATATGGAATTGTTGAACAAACTGGCAAGCCTCTATGAAAGGCAAGGCGCCGTGAAAAAGGCAGCCGATTGCTATAAGAAGGCCATCCAGGCAGATCCTCTCTTAGAAGAGTCTTATCAGAAATTGATGACCTTCTATTCTGGCAAAGGCATGTACAACGAAGCATTGAGGGTCTATGAAGAATGTAAGAAGGCCCTTAAGACGGGTCTCAAAAGCAAACCTGATTTGACTACGACGGCTATCCGAGAAAAGGTGTTGGAAAAAGTCGGCTCCTCTCGACCTGCCATACGAAAGGATAGAACCGTTAGAAAGATAGATAGAAAAGACAAACCTCCCTTGACCCGAACCAACAATGAAACGAGGGTCCGAACAAAGAGATAGAAAAAATCAAGGAAAGTCAGAGGGCTGTTCAAAAAGATCTTCAGCAGATTAAGAACGTCTGATTTAACTTCCCGTTGAAACATGCTCACCCCAACTCCCCCACTTGACTTGTCTGCCATCCCCTTTTACTCCATTTGACAGCACTTTACACTTAAAACAATGAAGGCCTCTTACTAATTCTCAAATAAATTTAGAACCTGCCAGGTCAATTTTTATCCACCAAGAGTTTGCTTTTTGGGTCAATGGGTTAGCATTCCGTTAAAAATATTTTGTCATTAAATCTGGTTACCTTTTGGTTACCATGCCGTGATATAAGTAACGTCAAACCTTGGGTTCAATTTCGAAGAAAGGGTACAAATCTCGTTAAAGGGGGAAACATGGTAGGGTTTGCACGAGCCTGGCATCAAGAATGTCAATGCCAGGCTTTTTTTGTTTTCGTGCGCCATACCCCATTCTCTTTGCGTTTCGCAAGATAGGAGTCCTTCATGGATAGCTATGTAGTTCGGATTTACCGTCGAGCAGAAAATAATCCTCGTATGCTTGTTGGGGTGGTGGAGGAAGTTGGAGTGAACGAGAAGAAAGCATTCCATACCTTCAACGAATTGTGGGAAATCTTAAACCCGATCAGACAGAGAGGTACAGTTCCCGGAAAAGTAATAAACCGGAAAAAAAAACAAATTAACGAAAAAGTCAAAAATCCTTAACCAATCTGTAACTTGATTTATGGTAGCCATTGAGTGCCATTTATTGAAGGAATTCAGAACTTACTTTGGGTAGTTGTAAGAAAAACAGACGGTTTTAAGAGATGGTTGATTTATCAATGTATTTGAATAGTTAGCCCATTAATTTTGAATCTGCTGTTAAAAACTCTTACACTAATGGGTTTTGTTGGAATTTTGAAGTTTGAGAAAAATAGTATAATTACGGCAACTTATGATGATAGAAAAATCTTGGTATGAAGAATGCTGAGTTATCACCGAGGAAATCTGGATATTTAACCCAAAATTATCAGGGAGATTATAAAGCAGACACGAGACACGGCCAAGGACACGTTTTTTAAATCATGGTGCTACAGACTCAACCTTTTCAACGGGAAGATTTGAATGGTTATGTTTACAAGATTTTCAAGAGATAATCTTTTGCTGGCATCGAGGATTTCGATACCCACGATGTGTTTCTTTTCGTCGAGATCGACGGTGACTCCCTCCTCAATGTCAGTATTGTCATCCACAGATGCTTCTCTTAACTGGATATACAAAGCATCGGCTTCTTTGTCATACTCTATTCTCAATACAAATCACCTCACGTATTTCATGGGTTTCATTAAAAAAATCATATCAGATGCTTTTTCAACTTGCAAGCGAGGTTTAAAGGAACAATATGCGTACTAATGTCCAACATGCTGAGGGGAAAGGAAGTAGGTGTGATAGTGATTTTTCACCCTATCACCTCATCTCCGGTTCTGTTTAGGTGAGTGTTTGATCTTTGTTCACCCTATGCGCTTTGCGCTATGCTATTTAGGACGGGAGGATTCCAAAATGTGTAAGATAAAAAATAATTCCCAGGGCCGAAAAAGAAATTCTCTCAAAACATCGGTTATCGTTTTTATCCCCGTGCTTTTAGTCCTGTTTGGGAGCAGCCTCGCCTTCGGTGCTGTAGATCAAGAGGCGAATAAACAGGTCCTCGAAAAGGCGTTCAAAATACAGATGCCTTTCATCGAGAATCAGGGCCAAATACCGGATGAGCATGTCCGATTTTACTCGAAGATTTTCGGTGGCACAGTTTTCGTTACCGACGAAGGTGAATTGGTTTACTCGTTCACTCAGACTGAACCAAACTCCTCCCCTTCCCCAGGAAAAAGGCATAATAGGAATGAATCTACTATTACAAAGGCCTGGACACTAAAAGAAGAACTTATTGGCGCCTCAATTAACCTCCCTCAAGGAACTGATAAATCCCAAGCAAAGGCAAACTACTTTATCGGCAATGATAATAGTAAATGGAAGACGGGTATAGTAACATACAATGCAGTGAATCTTGGTGAGATTTATAAAGGAATAGATCTCAACCTGAAAGCTTGTGGGAAAAATGTTGAGAAAATTTTCACGGTGAAACCAGGTGCTGATCCGGAAACAATAAAATTAAATATTGGGGGAGCTACTTCCTTAAAGATAAATGATAAAGGCGAACTCGAAGTTGCAACCGGCCTCGGAACAGTGAGCTTTGCAAAGCCCTTAGCCTACCAAGAAATAAATGGCAAACGTCATGAAGTTAGAGTAACCTATGCTTTATTAGATTCCGCAATCCGAAATCCGCATCCCGAAATAGATTTACCCGCCTCAAACCTCAGTCCTCAGACCTCCAACCCCACTTACGGTTTCAAGGTCGGTGACTATGACAAGTCTGCTCCCCTTATCATCGATCCTGTAGTAGTCTCGTTAGCCTACGCTTCCTATCTTGGTGGAAGTTCTGATGACTATGGTTTTGGCATCGCGGTGGATAGCGCCGGAAATGCCTATATAACCGGGCAGACAACTTCCGCTGACTTTCCCACAACTTTGGGTGCCTACCAGCAATCTATAAAGGGTGGTGCTCATACTACTGCCTTTGTCACGAAGATAAACCCTGCTGGCACTGGCCTTGTCTACTCCACCTATATTGGGGGAAGTACTTATGAAATTGCGCACGGCATTGCAGTGGATAGCGCTGGAAATGCATATATAACCGGGGTGACAGATTCGACGGACTTCCCTACAACTTTGGGTGCCTACCAGCCCTCTATAAAAGGTAGTGATGATGCCTTTGTCACGAAGATAAACCCCACTGGCAATGGCCTTCTCTACTCCACATACCTTGGTGGTACTGGTGGAGACGATCCGTATGGCATCGCAGTGGATAGCACTGGAAATGCCTACGTAACCGGGGTGACCTATTCCAGCAACTTTCCTATAACACCGACTGCTTTCCAAACTACGTTCGGAGGAGGCTCGGGGGATGCCTTTTTCACAAAGATAACTCCTGCTGGCAACAGCTCTAGTGACCTCGCCTACTCCACATATCTCGGTGGAACGAATGATGACGTTGGGGTTGGTATCGCAGTGGATAGCGCTGGAAATGCTTACATCACGGGATGGACAAAATCCACGGACTTTCCGAGATCTTCCGGTTCCTGGGATATTACCTTCAACGGTGTTGTAGATACCTTTGTCACGAAGATAAATCCCGCTGGCAGTGGCTTGGGTTCCTTGAGCTACTCCACATACATCGGCGGAAGTAACGAGGATGATGGCTGGGCTATCGCAGTGGATAGCGCTGGAAATGCCTATATAACCGGGCAGACCAATTCCACCGACTTTCCCACAACTCCGGGTGCTTACCAAAGCTATAATAAAAGCTTGTATAACAGCTACAATGCCTTTGTTACCGGGATAAACGCCTATGGCAATGGCCTTGTCTACTCTACATATCTTGGCGGAAGTGTTGGCGACTACGGGAATGGCATCGCGGTGGACAGCTCCGGAAGTGTGTATATAACGGGGTTCGCAGATTCCTCAGACTTTCCCACGGCGAATGCCATCCAAAGTACGCTTGGGGGCGCCTACGATGCTTTTGTTACGAAGATAAATCCGGCTGGCAGTGGCTTGGCTGATCTCATTTACTCCACATATCTTGGTGGAAATAGTGCCGATGAGGGCTTTGGTATTGCCGTGGACAGCTCTGGAAGTGCATATATAACGGGATTCACCAGTTCAACCAATTTTCCGGCCACACCGGGTGCCTACCAGACTACCCTTCGGGGAGGTAGTGCTTCTGATGCCTTCGTAGCAAAGATAAGTGCTCAGATAATTTCGTGCACCTACTCCCTTTCATCGTACTATGCTTACCCCACTGCTTCAGGAGGCTCAGGGAGCGTCTACGTGACAGCCTCTGACGGCACCTGCAACTGGAACGCAGGGAGCAATGCCTCTTGGATTACCAATGTTTCACCGACCAGTGGCACGGGGAGTGGATGGGTCAATTACTTCGTTGGTGTCAACGACACCGGCTTTGTCAGGACGGGAACTATAACCATCGCTGGCCAGACGTTTACGGTAACACAAGCAGCACCGGTAACCTGCACCTATTCACTTTCGTCCTACAGTGCTTCCTATACCGCTTCAGGAGGCTCAGGGAGCGTCTATGTGACAGCCTCTGACGGCACCTGCAACTGGAACGCGGGGAGCAATGCCTCTTGGATTACCAACGTTTCACCAACCAGTGGCACGGGGAGTGGATGGGTCACCTATTCCGTTACAGCGAACTCCGGTGTCGCCAGAGCTGGCACGATGACCGTCGCAGGCCAGACCTTTACCGTAACGCAAGATGGAGGAGGTTCCTTTGTCCCATATGCAGAACGCGCTGCACTTATCGACCTTTACACCAGCACAAGCGGCAACGGCTGGACAAATAATACCAACTGGCTAAGTACAACTATAAGCGAGTGCAACTGGTATGGGGTTGCTTGCACTGGTAATAATATTACAAGGCTCGATCTCCATTCAAATAACCTGGTGGGGATGATTCCATCATCCTTAAACAACCTGATGAGTCTCCAGTACCTATTGTTGAACAACAACCAGCTAACGGGGAGCATCCCCCAGGACCTGGGCGATCTGATTAACCTCCAGGAACTCTGGCTAATGTGGAATCAGCTTGAGGGAAACATCCCACCACAGCTTGGCAACCTTGGCAGCCTTCGGTACCTGATGCTAAACGTGAACCAGCTTACTGGGAGCATACCGGTTGAGCTAGTAAACCTGTCTAACCTGCAATCGCTGTATCTTAATGACAACAAGCTTAACGGAACTATTCCAACCCAACTGGGCAACTTGCCGGTCCTTAGTCAGCTGGCACTGAATGGTAACCAGCTCACGGGAAGTATACCGGTGGAGGTAGGCAACCTGCATAACCTCACGCGCCTCCTTCTGTACGGCAACCTCCTTACCGGAACCATACCGCCAGGGCTAGGTGATTTGTCTCACCTTTATGAACTCTATTTGAACAACAACCAGCTTACCGGGACTATTCCACCTCAGCTTGGAAGTCTTACGAACCTCCAATCCCTTGGTTTGAGTTTTAACCACCTCATGGGGAGTGTCCCACCAGAGCTTGGAAACCTGACAGCCCTCCAGAGGCTATGGCTGAGCAGCAACCAACTAACGGGAACCATCCCGCCCCAGATTAGTAACCTGACTAACCTCGTTAATGCTCAAAGTTCTTTCCAGTATAATGCCGTATACACTACGGATGACACTTTGCGTACGTTCCTTAACAGCAAACAATCCGGGGGCAACTGGGAAAACACCCAGACTGTTGCGCCAACCAACCTGGCTGCTACGGCTCTTTCGGGCACTTCAGTGCAGTTGACATGGACCCCCGTCGTCTACACTGGTGATACCGGTGGATATGAGGTTTATTACAGTACTGCTTCAGGAGGGCCTTACACCCTTTACACGACCACAGCGGCAAAGAGCGATACTACAGCTACCGTGAATGGCTTGATTTCGGGGACCGAATATTTCTTCAAGGTTCGAACGGTGACATATTCTAACGCCAACAACCAAAACACTGTTTATAGTGAATATACAAGTGAGGTGGAGGAAAAACCGCTTCTAACGGTAATTAAATCAGGTTCTGGAACGGTTCGCAGCCAGGTTGCCGGCATTGATTGTGGTTCGACCTGCAGTCAGAGCTACGATCCCGGAACCATAGTTACCCTAACTGCCGCTCCAGCCGCAGGCTCTTATTTTGCGGGATGGTCAGATGGAACCAATACAAGTCAAGCCTTGACCTGGAAAGTCAAAATGGACGCAGCCAAGACTGTATCCGCTTCATTTACGATGACTCCTCCAGCGGTTACCACATGGGCAAGGGCTTATGGCAGCTCGATGAGTGACAGTGCCAATTCCATCCAGCAGACCTCTGATGGCGGATACATTGTGGCAGGACAAACTTCTTTCGGGGCAGGAAGTGGCGATATCTGGGTACTGAAGCTCAATGCCGATGGCAGTCTTACCGGGCCGAACGCATGGCAAAAAACCTATGGCTTCTCAATGAGTGGCGAATATGCCTCTTCCATCCAACAGACTTCGGATGGCGGATACATTGTGGCGGGGTATACCGATTCCGGGGGAGGAAGTGGTGGGAATGCCTGGGTACTGAAGCTCAAGGCCAATGGAGATGTCGACTGGCAAAATACCTATGGCAGCTCAATGCATGACAGTGCCAATTCCATCCAGCAGACCTCGGATGGTGGATACATTGTGGCAGGACAAACTGCTTTCGGGGCAGGAAGTGGCGATATCTGGGTACTGAAGCTCAACGCCGATGGTAGTCTTACTGGGCCGAATGCATGGCAAAAAACCTATGGCTTCTCAATGAGTGGCGAATATGCCTCTTCCATCCAGCAGACCTCAGATGGTGGATACATTGTGGCAGGGTATACCGATTCCGGGGGAGGAAGTGGTGGGAATGCCTGGGTACTGAAGCTCAAGGCCAATGGAGATGTCGACTGGCAAAATACCTATGGCAGCTCAATGCATGACAGTGCCAATTCCATCCAGCAGACCTCGGATGGTGGATACATTGTGGCAGGAGAAACTGCTTTCGGGGCAGGAAGTGGCGATATCTGGGTACTGAAGCTCAACGCCGATGGTAGTCTTACTGGGCCGAATGCATGGCAAAAAACCTATGGCTTCTCAATGAGTGGCGAATATGCCTCTTCCATCCAGCAGACCTCAGATGGTGGATACATTGTGGCAGGGTATACCGATTCCGGGGGAGGAAGTGGTGGAAATGCCTGGGTACTGAAGCTCAAGGCCAATGGAGATGTCGACTGGCAAAATACCTATGGCAGCACACTGCATGACAGTGCCAATTCCATCCAGCAGACCTCGGATGGTGGATACATTGTGGCAGGAGAAACTGCTTTCGGGGCAGGAAGTGGCGATGTTTGGGTACTGAAGCTCGATTCAAACGGGAACATCATTGGCTGTCCAGGAGGACTGATAGGGGTGACAAGTGTGGCTGGGGTCGATACCACCGCTACGGTAACCACCCCTACTCCAACTATTGCGAATACATCCGCAACAATAACCAACACTAATGTTACCCCTGGAACAACCACCGTAACTCCAGTGGAAGTGTGCACAGGAATACCTCCGACTTATTCGTTGACTGTGAGCATCACGCCTGGGAATGGAGGAACTGTCGACCTCGTCCCTGCGGGTGGCATTTATCCTCAAGGAACCTCGGTAACATTGACCCCCAATCCTGCGTCTGGCTATTTCTTCTACCAATGGTCGGGTGGCGGATGCTCGGGGACAGGCAGTTGTATTGTCACGATGGATGGGAATAAAACCATCACAGCAAATTTCCTCAGTACGTCAGGCGATACTGATGGTGACGGTTACAGTGACACAAGAGAGATTGCCCTCGGAACCGATCCCTATGATCCCTCATCTAATCCTTCATCTTTTCCAACTCCATATGTTCCAGACGCTGAGCGCAATGCGCTCATCGACCTCTACAACAGCACCAATGGGAGCGGTTGGTACCACAAGGATAATTGGCTAAGTACGACAGTAAGCGAGTGCAGTTGGTATGGAATCACCTGTACAGGCAATCATGTGACCGGGATTAATCTCAGCTCTAACAATCTTGTCGGGACGATTCCATCATCGATTAGCACGCTGACCTACCTGCAGAGTCTCAATCTGCGCGCCAACACGCTTACAGGGAACATCCCGACCTCGCTCGGAGGCCTGACAAGCCTCCAGAGCCTTGACCTGGCAATTAACAAGCTTACGGGAACCATCCCGCCAGAGCTTGGAAACCTGACTAACCTCCAAGTTCTGACTCTGTTCTACAACCAGCTTCAAGGACCCATCCCACCCGAGCTTGGAAACCTAAAGAGCCTCCAGCACCTGGAATTGCTCCTCAACGGGTTTTCCGGCGATATCCCGTCCCAACTTGGAAACCTGACGAACCTCCAGTTTCTTGACCTGGGAGTGAACCAGCTTACCGGGACTATCCCACCAGAGCTTGGAAATCTAACTAACCTCCAGAGCCTCAGATTGTCCACCAACAAGCTTCAGGGAAGCATACCCAAGGAGTTGGGGAACTTGACCAAGCTTCTGGGTCTCTCCCTGGAGTACAATCAACTTACGGGGACCATCCCAACCGAGCTTGGGAGCCTGACAAACCTCATCGATCTCAATCTTGGAACTAACCAACTTTCAGGGGATTTCCCGACCTGGCTTGGAGGAGTGACCAATCTTCAGAACCTTGACCTGTCCTTCAACCAGCTTGTCGGGGGCATCCCATCCTCACTTGGGAGCCTGACGAACCTCCAGACTCTACGCCTGGACCGAAACCAGTTAACGGGAACCATCCCGGCTTCCCTTGGTAACCTGACGAAACTCATGACGCTTTATCTGGGTAATAACCAGCTAACGGGGAGCATCCCGGCTTCGCTTGGTAACCTGACAACCCTCATGTTCCTTGATCTGGGTAATAATCGCCTAACGGGGGGCATTCCAGCCGAGCTTGGGAACTTGGTGAAACTTGTAGGTCTCGGTCTGGGCTCCAATAGCCTGACGGGCGCAATCCCTGTTTCTTTCACAAGTCTTACGCAATTAACTGGAATTGATATCCGCTGGAATGCCTTATACACGACGGACGACACGTTACGCGCGTTTCTTAACCAGAAGGGGGGCAACTGGGAAAGCACTCAGACTATTGCGCCAACCAACCTTTCCGTTTCACCGCTCTCGGCCACTTCGGTGCAGCTGGCGTGGACTCCCATTGTCTACACGGCTGACACTGGTGGATATGAGATATGGAAGGGCACACCTGGGGGAGCACTCTGGATTCTTGAGGGCACCACCTCGGACAAGAGTGCCAACAGCTACACGGTGAGCAACCTGACACCCGGCGTAGCCTATACCTTCAAACTTCGTACTGTGACCAATTCTCATCCATACAACCAGAACACTGTCTATAGTGAATATACACTCCCCACCGCAACCGGCGATGATTTCTCTGGCCAATTCATTGATCGCACGATATGGGCAGACCTGGAATTCGTCAGGCAAGTCAATAATGGTGTGTTTGAATCGGCACTTACCCGTTATGGTTCAAACGGTTCCAATTATTTGGTTTTCTACGATTCCAGTGCTGTAAATTCCTACCAGGCGGACGTGACCGTTAAGGCCTGCCAAAATAATAGCAGTTACCCTCACGCGAGCCTTCTAGGTCATGTTTACAACGATGGAACTTCTGGAGGCGGACAGACTGGAGATGTAGTAGGGGTTGTTGGAATAGGACATAATGGAACCCAACTTGAAGGTTTCTGGAGTATTTCAAAATGCACTGCGCCTAACTGCAACCTGCCAAACGAGCTTGTACAGATTTGTAGCGGACCGTTAGGGTCTCCTGTATTGAACATAACTTATCCATTATTTTTTTCCTGGAATGAATCAAATTCTACATTCACATTCGGCGTTGGGGTTAATACTGTAATTGTTAGTAAATCTACCAATTGCCCATCTCTTCCAAGCAAAGTTGCTACCCCGAAACTGGAAATGAAGGGCATCGGTACCCGTATAACCCAGATTAATGGGCCAGATGAAGGAGGATATATTGCTGCCACGTTTGATAACGTATACGTGAATGGGGGGGACCTGAAGTATGATGACTTTGAAACTGGCATAATTAACCCAAATAAATGGAGCAACTGGGAATTTGTCAGAATGGTTGATAATGGCGAACTGGTGTCAGAATTGACCCAACGCGGAGTCAACGGCAGCAACAATATGAGTTTTGTTAATTCCCAGGCGATTTTGGGATTCGAGGCAGATTTAAAAGTAGTTGAATTTCAGAACAACGTAGCTAGTCCACGGGCCAGACTTTATGCCAATTTGTATAATGACGGATCAGGGACCAATACACCGGGTGATCGGACAGGCGATGTCGTCGCCGCTGTTGGCATTTTAAACAGCAGCAGCAGTCCCAACCCCCCAGCTCCCCAAGCATTCTACACCGTTAATAAATGCACCGCATTCAACTGCAACTTACCGAATGAATATGAGATTCTTTACTCCGGAATCTTCAAAGATGTTCAACTCAATGAGACTCACAGGTTCTCTCTTTCTTGGAATGGATTGAATGCTACTCTTGGCTGCGATAACGACCCTAAAGTCTCCTATAACTCAACTTCCCTTGTGCCGGTTGCCGGACCTCCCAAATTCTTCGGTAAGGGCATTGGCACCCGTGTGACTGAGATAAATGACCCCACGACGGAATGGGCTTATGTTTCGGCAGCGTTTGACAATGTAGTGATCACCGAGATGGACTCCAACCTGGATGGCCTCCCGGATAGCTGGGAGATGGCCAATTTCGGGACTCTTGCTGTTGACCCAAATGGCGATCCTGACCACGATGGCTTCACGAACCTCCAGGAATTCCAGAGGGGTACGAACCCCAATATCGCCGATTATACCCTGACTGTAGCAAAGGCAGGCACTGGGACTGGCACAGTCACAAGCTTACCGACAGGTATCAATTGTGGTTCCGATTGTAGCAAAACCTATCAAATTAGCACTCCAGTTATATTGACAGCCGTACCCGACCCCAGCTCAACTTTTACAAACTGGAGCGGATGCGATAGCACAAACGGAAACCAGTGCACAGTGACAATGAATGCCGCAAAGACTGTAACAGCGACCTTCACCTTCGCGCTTCCTGCGCCAGCCGATGTGAAGTTCATAAACGCACCATACAGTCTGCTATGGGCTCCTGTTAATGGGGCTGCCGGATATGAGGTTTGTTATGGCACCTCCTCGGGCAACTACACGACATGCACCGATGTTGGGAATGTCATTTCTTGGACGCCTTCGGGTCTTACTGCTGGTCTGACCTATTATTTTGGCTTGAAGGGATACGACGGAGCCCATCATTACACGGCCTATTCCAGCGAAACAATGTTAGTAAATATTGATACCGATGGAGATGGGATACCAGACCAATTAGATAATTGTCCGAATGTTCCTAACGGACCTCTAAAGGGAACTTGTGTGAAAAGCAAGGCTGTATGCTATGGCCAGACATGTGGACCAAACGATTTTTGCAGCATGGCCCAAGAGGATTACGACAGCGACGGTATAGGGGATGTCTGCGATAACTGTCCATACACCTACAACCCTGATCAGCTTGATTCGGATGGAGACGGTGTTGGAGATGTCTGCGATAACTG
Organism: uncultured delta proteobacterium; assembly: GCA_963826305.1. Classification (GTDB taxonomy): domain Bacteria; phylum Desulfobacterota; class BSN033; order BSN033; family UBA1163; genus CAWGWZ01. The sequence continues at coordinate 296,590 of CAWGWZ010000020.1, forward strand.
TCCGTTTGTTTACAACCCAGGCCAAGAAGATGCGAACGGAAATGGCATTGGCGATGCCTGCGACCCAACGCCACCAACTCAGATTCCTCCTGCTGAGGAGGCGACACAGCAATCAACTATCCAAGACACGGATGGAGACGGGGTACTTGATATTAATGATAATTGCCCAAGCGTGGCGAATGCGGATCAAATGGACACCGATGGCGATGGTATTGGCGATGTTTGCGACAAGTGTCCTAATGATCGCTATAATGATATAGATGGCGATGGTGTATGTGCTTGGACCTTGGCCGGCCAGCCTCCAGCAGACTCTATAGGTGTTACGGTTGATAACTGCCCGTATGTTTATAATCCTAAGGTGGCCCAATGGACAGACATTAATGGTGGAATCCATTATAATTCTCAACCCGACTTTGACCTTGACGGCATAGGGGATGCCTGTGACGAGGATGCAGACGGTGACGGAATCCCGGACAAGACATGTTCCCAGTGGGATACGGGCGGACACTGCATACGATATCGTCCTCTCCTCCCGAGCGAGGGCGCTGATAATTGCCCTCTGAAACCCAACGGGCCCAATAAGGGCACCTGCGTTGCAGCCCAAACTTGGTGTGATAATTCTAACCCATGTCCAGCTGGTGATTATTGTATTATGGATCAGAGAGACACCGATGGGGATGGAAGAGGCGATGCTTGCGATCCAATCCAAACCTACGATATCGTTTTCAGGATGCCTGCTGGCCTTGACTACAATACCTGGCTGCCCACCGGTGGAACCGATGGAGCCCAGGTCACTGTCTCGGCTGTAGTAAGAGCAGAAGGTGTAGAACAGCCGGGAATCCCGATTACTTTCACTGTTACGAGGACAAGCCGCTATCCCGGGAGATTTACAAACGATATCACCCCTGGGGTTTGTTATAATGCAAGTACGGCGGAGACAACACCTGGCACCCTCACTGGTACCTCGTGTACGAGTGACGCAAATTGCCAAACGGGTCAGAAATGTGTTGATCCGAATCCTGACTTCAATTTCAGTTTCCCCGCTCAAAACCAGATAAACTTAGTTTCCCTTGATTACGGCGGATCGATTACCATTCATGCCACGGCACCTGTTTCGGGTGCTCCTAATGGAACTGTCCAGAGGGATTTCACGTTGCCCAAAGACACGGATGGGGATGGGTTGCCTGACGCCTGGGAGAACCTTTACGGCGATCTGGATCCGAATGGCGATCTGGATACCAGTTTGGGGAGCGGCTACGTCGGCGACGGGCTCACGAATTTTATGGAGTACCGAGGATTCAAGTGGGGTACGCTCAAACAAAGCACCGACGCAGGTTACAAAACCACTGCATGGGTCTTCGATTCTGTCCAACATTTTAGAACGAGTCCGTTCAGAAAAGACTTATTCATCAAGTTCACTGGTTACAACGATGTCAACAACAACTACCCATTTGCCATCGGGGACGCATTTAATGAGGCACAGATTAACGTCCATGCTGTAAGCAGTACGGACCCCATAGCAAGCAATAACAAAAATATCCATGTCCTGAGCATCACTCACAATACGACGACTAATTATCAGGGTGCAGCCGACTCGAATGCCCACATTAAATGGGCAAGTACGAGGAATTGGCAATGGTTCACGAAGGGACAAAGCAGCATCGGAACGAGTACGCAGTATGGGTCCAGCATCACCTATGAGAAGGCTCTCAACTTTTACGTCACAGACAAGACATATAAAGATGGCAATACATGGAATGGTGTTTCAGCATGGGGTGCTGCAAATGGCAAGCTGGATCCTATCAATCTTGTAGAGGATACAAACGATAACGGTTTATGGACCACAGGGGAAGATAAAGCAGGCGGCAAGGCTAATAGCCTGGACGGTGATGTCCGTGTACTGAATAGCTTCGCTCAAGCCCTGTCCCCCTTCGATATCAACAACAATAATTTGATAGAGCTTCCTGTAGCGAGTAACCCTGATTCCGTCGATCCCCGCTACGAATACACCAAGAGACAGATTCTAAAACACTCGATCACCCATGAAATGGGCCATGCCGTTGCGGCGGCTGATCAGAATCACAATGATGATTCGGATTGTCTGATGTACAGATATTCCAATAACTGGAGCAGGGATGATAAATTCGGTAGCGTCGCCAAGGGCAAGATTCAAATCCACAACAAATGAAGGAGGTGGAGAGCGATGAAGAAGATAATATGGAGTATGGTGATCGGTTTACTGCTGATAGCAGGGTTGAATATCGATGAAGCCGTTGCGCAATCCCCTCCGAACATAAAGGTGAGTCTCGCCTTTAATCCTCTCAAAAGCCGGCTGCAGAACAGGCTCCTTTACCTCGCTGGCGACCCTGTTGAAATAGTTCTTACCCTTGGGAACAGCGCAGAAGAAATAACACGGAAAGGGTTCAGTAGCTTACCTTTCCAGCTATTCCTTACGTTCGTTGATCCGGACGGCAGAGGAATCATTTCCAAAGATTTCGAGAATACTGTCACTCAAGATCCTCCACCGCCCTTCGTTATCCCAGTGGAAGTTTCACCAGGAAGGGTGGAACTCCTTCAATCCGAGCCTGTAGAGAGGCTTAATGCTGCCTGGGTTTTGACCGTGACTCTTCCAAATGCCCATGCTTACTATTCCCTTCCAAAGCCGGGGAATTATTCTGTAAAGGCGATAATCCCCATGCGCACATACCTCTCAATCGATCATACTGTTGATGGAGTTGATTACTCCGAGATAGATCGGTTCAAATGGAAGGGTGCGATCGAGTCGAACACAGTGAATTTTACCATCCTGGCCGACGCCGACGGAGACGGCTATTACGTTCCTGAAGGATGGCCCCCTGGTGCCCCTCCTGACTGCAATGACAGCGACCCGAACGAGCATCCGAACCAAATCTGGTATAAAGACGCAGATAATGATGGATATTCAGACGGCACGACTATCACGTCATGTACGAGGCCCCAGGGTTACAAGGTGGCATCGGAATTGATCGCTCTCTCTGGTGACTGTGATGACAATAATCCTAATGTGAACCCTGGAATGAAGGAAATTCCCTGTAATGGGGTAGACGATGATTGCAATCCTGCAACTCCGGATGTTCCAGCCCCAACGCTTGCCTCACCCGCCAATGGAGCAACGAATGTTTCTACCACCCCGACACTGAGCTGGAATGCAGTCAGGGCCACCAGCTATGAATCACAGGGCGCTAAGGACTCATCATCCCCGTTAATCGCAGTCAGTTGTGCCACCAACTATGGATTACAGGTGGCCAAGAATTCTTCATTTTCTACATCATCAATCGTGGTCAATCAGAGTGGTATTACCAGCACGTCGTATACATTGGCCAGCCCACTCTCGAATAACACAACTTATTATTGGCGAGTCAATGGAAAGAATGCTGGTGAAACAAGTCCCTGGTCTGAAATTCGGAGCTTTACGACCGCCAAGCAGACTTATCTCCTTACCGTTACAAAATCTGGAACTGGTTCCGGAAATGTTACTGTATCACCCGGAACCCTCACCTGGAATGGTAATGTCGGTACGGCCAGTTACGATCCCAACACAACCGTAACGTTGACAGCCACTCCAAATGCTGGCTCCACCTTTACTGGATGGTCTGCGTTCTGTTCAGGATCTGGAAATTGCTCGGTTATGATCAATGGGTCAAAGTGCACGCTCAAGATGTGTGGGCCGTGCAATACCACAGTAACCTTTACGATACAGACCTACACCATTACAGCCACAGCAGGTCCGAATGGAAGCATCTCCCCATCGGGTGCCGTAAAGGTCAATTATGGAGCTGACAAAACCTTTACGATTAAACCCAATACAGGTTATCAAATTGCAGATGTGAAGGTGGATAACGTCTCAAAGGGTGCCGTCTCCACTTACACCTTTAAGAATGTGACTGCCAATCACACGATTTCTGCAACATTTAAAAGATAAAGGAGGTGATTGAAAAATCGAATTGAATTGACCTAAATTTTAATAAATTAAGAAGGAGGAAAAAGATGATGAAAAAGATTTTACTTGTAAGCATTTTGATAATTCCATTGATGTTGATTACAGCAGCGATTGGTTACGCAGCGGAGCCTCCTCCCCCTGGTTATACAATTGGCGGCCCGTCAGTTGTTGGAACGTTAACTCTGCAGAACCTACGCGATGATGCGGGAAATGAGACCGGTTTAATAACCGTTACCTTTCGTGGATTTTGCAAGGTCGAATACGTAAAGATGAAATTGTGTTATTTTTATCTTCCGGTGGATTCATTCGCAAGTATAACCAAGGACATGCTGTTAAATTATGTCTTGCAAGGGGAAGGACCTCCGGATTGTTATTCAGGGTGCGGGGGTGAAGACATCATCATCACAAAGGTGCTACTATTTAGAAAAAAAGGAGATACAATAACTGCTGATGTAATTTTCAGGTTTCTTATTCCTTCTATGTAATTCATCCACGTGCTTAGGAGATCACGCCTGCGTGCTGTAACGCACTTCGGCGTGCAAGCACGGCCTCAGCCGTGGAGGAATAAGTTACTACGTCGGCAAACATTTTTACCAAAACGCGAAGATCACGGTTGTTACATAGTAATACGGACGCAGTTATTCCGGGGATACTTTCGTGGTATCCTCCCAGTCGCTTCCTCTCCCCCAGTTTGGGGAGAGGAAGAATTGTTTTGCCCACTAACCCTAAGGATTAGCGGGCACATTTGTCTTGTGTGTGCACGAAGAACCCAATCTTCATTTTGGCGCGGGCAGATGTATGAATGTACGTCGAATGCTCGAGCCTGCTTCATTCGTTATGGTTTGCATTCGACTCGGCGCATCCCTGATTTGTGCCTATTGCTATAAAGCTTGCTTTTTGCTATTCTCAAGACAGTGACTGGCCGTGAGCCATTGTGTCATGATGGGTAAATGAGCTGAGGCCCGAGATGAAGAAACGTTCCCATATCACAAATTTTTTGTTCTTTGCGCTGGTTGGTATTATGGTAGCCATCAGCGCCGTATCTTTTGTAGCCGCTCTATCATGGTTGAACAAGCCTTTCCCTGGTTTCCTGGTTTATCCTTGGCCATACGTCGGCTCTTACAGCCTGAAAGAATGGCCGGGCAGACAGGCAGGCATTAAATTCATGGATCGCATCGTTGCGGTGGATGGTCAGCCTGTCTTTGGGGGAAAGGATGTATTTCAGATCATCAGACAAAAGCAGCCAGGGACACCTGTCCGTTATCTGGTGGAGTCAAAGGGCAAGACCCATGAAATCACTGTGCCTGTGGCCTTATTCAGTGTCAAGGACCTTCTCCTTACCTTTGGCACGATTTTCCCCTGTGGCCTTGTTCTTTGCATTCTTAGCTTCATTGTTATTCTGCTGAAGCCGAACATAGCGAGCAGTTGGATTTTCGCGGGCATGGGTTTGAGCCTGGGGGGATATTTGATTACCGGGCTTGACTCTATGAGCTCCCACCTTCTTGTTCCCCTGCACATCGTGCTCGCAACCACGTATCCTTTCGCCATTTTCCACTTAGCCCTTGTTTTCCCTGACCGAAAACCTATTTTGAGACGTTTTCCGGCTCTTGAATCCCTCATTTATGTTCCGTCCTTTGTTCTCGCTCTGGCATGGGTCGTCTATTCTTTCACTTTTCCAGAACTCCTGCAAAGCGACGGCTTTTTTGCCTCCATCCTCACCTATCCCTTGATCGGCTCCCTCACCCGCCTGTTTCTATTTTTCAGCGTGCTGGGTTTTGTTTTTTTCATCCTTCGGTCTGTCTTCAAGGCGAAGGCAATCGAGGTTCGTCAACGGGCGAGAATGATCCTCTTCGGGCTGGTGATTGGCTTTTTGCCACCTGTCGCTTTTATGTTGGGTTCTCATATTTTAAAGCTTGATCCCTCCTGGAACTTCTTGCCCTTCCTGGTGATCTTCTTCCCAGCGTCCATTGCTTACTCCATCGTCAGACACAATCTTTTTGATGCGGATGTTATTATCCGGCGCACGGTGGGCTATGTGGTGGTGACCGCTGTTATTGTTGGAGCGTATGCCCTGGTAAGCCTCGGCCTTAACCTCTTCTTAGAAAAATATGAATTAGCCCAGTCCAAAGCATTCCCCATTCTGTTTACCCTGGGTATCATCCTGGTGTTCAACCCGCTTCGCGATCGCATCCAGAGTATGGTGGACCGTATTTTCTTCCGCAAAGAATATGATTATGGCGCGGTGATCGATAAGATCAGCGGTGCAATTACGTCCCTTCTTGACTTAGGCCAGGTTCTCAAACGTCTGACGCAAACTTTCCTCGACGACATGTTCGTGAATACCGCTTCCATTATGCTGCTTCATCCCGCTTCAGGGGAGTACAGAGTCTACCTGGCAGATGGAGAAGGAAAACAGGAGGTGGAGGGAAAAACCTTCCGCAGCGGTCAACCTTTGATTAAGATTATTGAAGCAGAGAAGAGGGAGTTGACCAAGTATGACGTGCTGGAAGATCCAAGATACAGGGAAGTCTCTCAAGCTTGTGTGACGGAACTGGAGGACATCCGTTCCAGCCTCATCGTTCCACTCGTCTATCAGGACAAGGTAATTGGATTGTTAAACCTCGGAGAGAAGAAATCGGGCAAGCCCTACAACCGACAAGATATCGATTTACTCCATGCCGTCGCCAACCAGGGGGCTGTTGCCATCGAGAATGCAAGGCTCTTTCAGGAGAATTTGGAAAAACAGCGAATGGAGGAAGAGCTCAACATAGCGAGGGACCTCCAGATGAGCATGCTTCCGTCTGTCTGTCCTCAGATCGCAGGATCCACCATAGCAGCTACTTCAATCCCAGCGAGGGAAGTGGGTGGAGACTTCTTTGATTTCATCGAGATGGGGGAGGACAGGCTGGGCCTCATCGTGGGAGACGTGACAGGAAAAAGTGTCTCGGGCGCCCTGGTGATGTCAGCTTCGCGGAGTGTATTCCGCATGCTATCCGAGGAGCATTTGACGGTCGGCGAGACAATGACCCGGGCCAACAAGAGGATCAAGAAGGATATCAAGTCAGGCATGTTCGTGGCCTTGCTTTATGCTGTTTTAGATGGGAGAAATAATATTCTGAGTTTCTGTAGTGCTGGGCAGACACAACCTATATACTTTTCGTCAAAAACAGGAGAAGCGATGCTTAAAGAAACACTGGGAGATAGATTCCCTCTCGGCATCCTGGATGAGACGGATTATCAGGAGACCCAGATCCGGCTGGAGCCCGGCGACCGGCTCGTTTTCTACACGGACGGAATCGTCGAGGCCATGAACCCGAACAGGGAGATCTTCGGTTTCGACCGGCTTCTTCAGGTGGTCAGGAAAGCTGGGTCCATGAATGCTGATCACCTTCTCAAAGAGATTACGAACCAAGTGAATGAATTCTGCGGCGGAGCCTCTCAGAGCGACGACTTGACCGTGATCGTGGTCAGCCTCTGAGGACAGCCGAGGGTACTACAAGTCCGGTTGAGGCCCGACCCACCAAGAACTGGAAACATGAGGAAGGAAATTCTCCTCACAACCCTTCGTATTCTTGCATCCCTTCTTTCCGGCGCTCTTCTTGTTTTGGCCTATCCCGATTACGATGTGTCATGGCTGGCCTGGATAGCGCTCGTGCCGCTCATTCTGGCGATCTTCGGTACAACCCCAAAGCAAGGGTTCTTCTTATGCTTTGTTTTTAGTGTTGTCCTTTTCTCAGGAGTCTGTCGCTGGATCTTTGAGGTAAGCAGGTACACTCTCCTACATCACCTCTTAGTGAGTATTATCCTCGGTGTTCCCCTGTCTGTTTTCGGATGGGCCTTCGCGCTCATCTCGTCGCGGCGCGGGGCTACCCTTGCCCTTTCTATGGCACCCTTCATATGGGTTTCTTTAGAGTATGTGAGGTCCAACTTATCTTTTCTGACGTTGCCCTGGGCTTTGCTCGGTCACTCTCAATACCAGACTCTGTCGGTAATTCAGATCTCGTCAGTAACTGGAGCATACGGGGTGAGCTTCCTTGTTCTCCTTGTCAATGCTTCGCTTTCTGCCGCAATCTTGACAGGTGTCCACAGATTGAAAATAATCGAAATTCCTCCATCACACCGCCTGTCGCAGAGAGGAACTGTCCTTATCCTCATGACCACCGCAGCCCTGACTGGTCTCGTGTTACTTTACGGAAAAATGCATTTGTCCAGGCCCATTGACGGAAAATCTTTGAAACTGTCTGTGGTCCAAGGAAATATTGAGCAGGCCAAAAAATGGGACCGCCGCTACCGGAACTATATCATAGAGAAGTACGAAAAACTAAGCAGGGAGGCCTCCAAGGAACAGCCAGGCCTAATCATTTGGCCTGAGGCGTCTACACCGGGCCTTGTTCTCAAGGATATCACTCTCATCACGCGTATTACAGGACTTGTTCGAGAGATAAACACATACTTTCTCATTGGAAGTTCTGAGCACCCTAAGTTTCATAAGGCCCCTTCAGAATTCGGCCGATTCGGGAATACGGCTCTCTTTTTCTCTCCGGATGGCAGGGTGCTGGGACAGTATCTCAAGATTCGTCTTGTTCCCTTTGCGGAGCAGGTTCCCTACGAAAAACTTATCCCCTGGCCTCAGTTCATCGTGCCGAAGGGGACGAGGAGTTATGACGTTCCTGGGAATGAGATCACACTGTTTGATCTGCAAGGAACCAAATTCGGTGTCCTCATCTGTTGGGAGAGCATTTTCCCGGGGCTTTTCAGAAGTTTCGTCAAGGAGGGCGCCCAATTCATGGTGAACATTACCAATGAAGGTTGGTTTAAGAAGCCAACCATATTCTATCAGTATGTGGCGATGAATGTGTTTCGGGCAGTGGAGAACCGTGTCTACCTGGTTCGCTGTGCCAATACAGGTGTCTCCTGTTTCATAGACCCCTATGGTAACATTCTACGCAAAGTGAAAGACGAAAAGGGGCGGGACATCTTTGTGCCGGGAGTGCTCACCGCATCAGTGATTGCCGCCAATTCAAAGACAATTTACACGCGATGGGGAGATTGGTTTTGCTTTTTGAGTATCGGGTGTTCGATTGCCTGCTTAATTCTAACTATCTCTCGAAAGAGTAGAAGCTGAGCATCTTCCCGGTACAGAAGATAAACGGCTTTATGAAAGAGAGCCGTTTTAGCAGGGGCTTTTAGGGGGATCTTGCCTGGAGATCACGTCCAAAGTAGAGGACTGTAGGACGTTTTCTGCGGGAAGAGAAGGAAGATCAGCTTCATAAAGTTCTCAAATAGCTCAACCAATCTTGAATATTTACCTCAGGAATAGCCTCTCGATTAGTCCTTCCCCACAGTCTATTCCAAATCAGGAATTCTGGCATTTTCATGACGTTATGTTTTACCATCCTCTTTAGCATAGATGGCCAGGAGTAAAATTTTCTGCGGAAATTGATAACCCCCTGTTGCAGTTCTGCTGGATGAATGTGCTTTGGCTTGTGGACAACCGTATAACCATTATAATACTTGGCCTCTTTAGTAATTATCCGGTTTTCTCTCTCAAGAACCGGGTAGCACTCCAGGTGGGGATAGGGTGTGAAGATGAGATCTTGAAGCATTGTAACTCCCATTTTCTCCAGAACTTTCGGAGTTTCTTTAAATAGAGGGTCTTTTGTATCTTCATCAAAACCAAACATGATAGCTACAACGACGACGATTCCATGCTTCAGAAGCATTTTGAATTGCCGTTCGTAATGCTCTACGATGTTCACTGTTTCCTTTCTTTGCGCCGCGATCGTTCGTTTGGATATGGACTCTAATCCCACAAAAATTCCTTTACATCCAGAAGTCTTCATTAGTTTGATGGTTTCTTGATTATCTGCTACATTCAGGCACATCTGCGACAGCCACCATTTCTTTAACGGGATCATTTTCTCCAGAAGTTCGTGAAACCAGTCAAGATCACAAGCTAGATTGTCATCCCAGAACTGGACTAACTTACGACCTAACCACTGGAGATTTGGCCGAGATGTTTGGAACTTGATCTCTTCGATAACTTCATCCACGGGGCGCTTGAGATATTTTTGTCCATACATATCTCTTATGACACAGAAGGCACACTTGTGTACGCATCCCCTGGTCCCAATTACTACCGTAGATGAATAGTATTTTCTCGAGTCGAGAAGATCCAATCTGCTAAAGGGAATTCCTTCTAAAGAATCCACGGGCATTGAATAAAGCGGATTTAGTCTTCCCGCCATGAAATCTTTAAGGGCTTTAGGCAATGCCTTTTCCCCTTCTCCGAGGACGACGCAGTCGCCGATTTCTTTGATGCGAGGGTCGAAATGGTAGGCTAATGTTGCATAAGGGCCTCCGAGGAAGATCTTTGAACCTTTGGCTTTCAAATCCCTTGCTATTGAGAATACATGGTCAGATTGTGCCATTGTGGTGGTGAACATCGCGATGTCAGGCGTGGGAGCTTGAAAATCGAATTCCTCTACAGCTAAGTCATATATCTTGATCTGCTGGGTGTAAGGAGTTGCGAGGGCAGCGAGATAAGGCGCAGTTAACGCTGGAGGGAATGACTTTCTTCTTGGGCTCGGGTGGCCAGGGGTCACAATGATGACATTCATTTCTTCTCCTCTTCAGGTGGCCGCATACTCTCTTTTCTTATAAAAACAAAAGGTTTGTTTGTCAATATGATATCAATGTACAACCTCGGATGATCTGACCGCCGTCGTGGTCAAGGTGGGTGGAAGATAAAATTTTATTCTTGAAAAAAACGGTCAATTTATTATAATAGAGGTCATTCGTCCGGGGCACCCTATCATCCATCGTTTTTTATTTCTTTTTTATTTTTAATGATGGGAGAGGAAATCCATTGATGACACCAGATAATAAGATTGAGCTTCATATCCCGAGTGTGATGGGTTTTGAAAAGATCGCGATGGAGTGTGCTGCATCCGTAGCAAAAAAAATGGGTTTTACAGAAAATCGGATCGAGGACCTGAAAACAGCGGTTGCTGAGGCTTGCCTGAATGCCATTGAACATGGTAATAGAATGGACACGAGCACCAAAGTGGGGATCACCCTAACGGTCGAGGGTTCAAGACTTCAGGTGTCGGTCAAAGATCAAGGCAAAGGATTGGATAAAGTGGTTCTACCCCATATCGAAAATAAGATTGAGGGCAAGGACCAACCTCGGGGATGGGGAATTTTTCTTATCAAGAGTTTAATGAATGAAGTGACTTTTGAGCCAAGCCCGGACGGCGGAAACGTTACCAAGATGATCATCTATTTAGACAAATAATTTATCGAGATGGGTATGAATAAGGACATCGAAGTTCTCATTTCCAATCAAGACCAGGTTTCAATCCTTACGATCAAAGGGGATGTCACTGCAGTCACCGGAGAGGCCATCGAAGAGGCTTATCAGAAGGTGACCACAGCCGGGGCCCAAAAGATCCTCCTCTATTTCGATAAAGATGGTTATATCAACAGTGGTGGGATCGCCATCTTGATCGGAGTTGCCTCAGAGAGCAGGAAAAAGGAACAAAAAATTCGGATAACCGGCCTATCCGGTCACTTCCAAAAAATTTTTAATATGGTTGGTTTAACCAAGTATACTGAGATCTTTCCAACAGAAGAGTTGGCCCTCAAAGATTTTTAATTGAGAGTCTTCGAGTCGGTCTCCGGGAATTCAATATCTGCCTTGACCACATCGATCACATGAATGGAAACCGTAAACATGGAAGATGATGTAAAAGAGTCAAAACATTCGGAACGAGAGCTTGAAAAACGAATCTTCCATCTAAAGACCCTCTACGATTTGATCCAGGAGATAGGGTTTTTAAGAGGAGCCCAAGAGATTACGAAAAACCTCTTGTTGATGATGATCGGAAACTTTGGAGCCTCCTGCGGATTGATCTTCCTGTTCGATACGAATCAAAAAAAAACAGATGCCATTTCCCAGAGAGGTTTGGACAAGGATTCTCTGGATAGGTTATCCAAAACGATCGAATCAGGCCATTGGACGGGGCTGAACGAAATAACCGAAGTCCAGGTCTTAGATAAAAGCAATAAGGCGCAGGCAAAGGAGAATTTCTTTGACCTTCTCTCCTCTTTGAGCCTGAGAATATGGATTCCCTTTAATATTGATTCAAATTTTAGAGGCGGCATCGGACTGGGAGATAAACTCTCCGGTGATCCTTATACTCCAGACGACCAGGAATTATTGCTCACCATGGCGCATCAGGGGGCAGTCGCCATCGAGAATGCCAAGCTCCAGCAGGCCCGGATCGACGCCCTCGAACAGTCCAAGAAGGAACTCGAGAAATTGAACAAAGCCAAGAGTAGAGCCCTCGACCACCTCTCCCATGAGCTCAGGACTCCCCTTGCCGTTGTCCATGGAAACATCCGCCTTTTAAAGAAAAAAGCCCTGGCACAAACTCCTCCTATCGTGAGGGAAGAGGTCTTCGAATCCCTGGAAAAAAACCTGAATCGTCTCTCCGATATTCAGCAAGAAACCGATCAGATTATCCGATCTTACCAGGAATTAGAGGGGGGCCGTCGACTTGATAAACCTAATCATCCTACTTCTATCTTTCCTGAAACCATCAACCTTTATCCTTTTACTGAACAAATCTTGGAGAATGTGAAAAAGCAAGCGATTCACCGGGAGATTCAGTTCGACCTGGAGGGGGAAAAGGATCTCAATGTTCTCATGGATCCAAAAATCCTCGAAGACATTCTGGTGGGGCTCTTAAAGAATGCCGTCGAGAACATCCCTGACGAAGGGATGGTCCGGATTGTTCTGGAACAGAAAGCCCGTTGGATACAAATCAAGGTCCAGGATTTTGGCATCGGGATCACAAATGAAAATCAGAGGCATCTTTTCGAAGGGCTGTTCCACACTCTGGATACTGAACTATATACTTCCGGGAGACCCTACGATTTTGGCGCCGGAGGCAAGGGGCTCGACCTCCTTCGGATCAAGACTTATGGGCAGCGCTTTGGTTTTGACATTTCAGTGGGGAGTCAACGGTGCATCTATCTTCCGACGGACAGTGATCTTTGCCCTGGAAGGATCTCTTTATGCCCTCATTGTCATAAACCTGAAGACTGTCTCTCCTCCGGAGGCAGCACCTTCTGCGTCTCTTTTCCGGTCTCACTCCAATAAATCTCATAATTCCTTCAGATGAAAAGGAGAGTAGTCTCAGAAATCGCGCCTCAAGAGGAGGGCGTATCCCATCCCGCCCCCTGCGCATAGACTGGCAAGACTGAGGCTCACACCCCGTCGGATCATCTCGTGAATCAGGGTGACTACGATGCGGCTCCCGGTTGCTCTGGTGGGATTCCGCATGTCATGGCTGCACCCCTCGCTATATTGGGATTGAGGGGGGAAAGGGTGTTCCCCAAAATGACTTTCCCGATCTTATCCATGGGTAAACCTGAACGCCCTACCGATGCCTTCATCACCGGAGCAGCAAGATCGATCGGGGCCAAGGAGCGAAAGATGCCTCCGAAATCGCCAATGGCCGACCGTACAGCGCTCACAACAAAGACGTTCCGATTCATGGAGACCTCCTACACAGTATTCCGGAAGTCATGGCATCCTTTCGGACCAGAATCTCCTTCCCTCATGATGGATAATCAAAAAATCCTTTTCCTGTCTTTTTACCTAAGTGCCCTGCCTTAACCTTTCTTCTGAGAAGAGGGGAGGGCCAATATCGTTCTCCAAACACCTCTTTCCGATTATCCAACTCCGTAAATACCCAATCTAATCCGACTTCGTCAGCCCAACTCAATGGACCCCTTGGCATCCCAGCACCGAGCTGTAAGGCTTTATCGATATCGACATCACTGGCTATTCCCTCATCAAGGCAACGGACCCCTTCGTTGATCATCGTCCAGAGCAATCTGTATGAAAGGATTTCACGTCCCTGCCTGTCTACGGAAGGAGAAATATCGCCCATTTTCTGGGGTGGTCCTGATTCCACTTTCTTATATTTATAAATCCCCTTCCCCACTTTTACCCCAAGCCTTCCAGAGAAAACTAACTCATCAAAACGGGGGGGGATTTTGAAACGCGTGCCATAGGCCTCATAGAGAGTTAGGTTTGCATGGTGAACGACATCCCACCCTGCCATATCACCCAACGTGAATGGCCCCATCGGCATCCCCATATCAACACCTGACTGGTCGATATCCGCAGGTCGATATCCTTCTCCGAGGATCCAAAAGGCCTCATTGACATACATCCCGAGGAGACGGGCGACCAAGAAGCCAGCACACTCCTTCAGACGAATGGGAACCTTGTTCAGTCTTTTGCAGAAAGCCATGATGGCTTCCATTGTCTCCTCAGAGGTCTCAAGACCTGGAACAACTTCGATCAGTCTCATGACGTGAGGAGGATTAAACCAGTGCATCCCGACGAACCTCGACTTTCTCACCGTGAAACTCGCCAGCTCTGAGATCGGAACGGCAGAGGTATTGCTTGCGAAGATGGATTCCGGCTTGCAAAGAAGTTCCATTTCTTGAAAGATCCTTTTCTTAATAGCGACATCCTCCGGAACTGCTTCAATGACCAAGTCCACCTCTTCAAAACCGTTATAATCTCCACTCCCATGGATCAAATCAAGGCCCTTCTTCATCTCCTCTTCTGTTATCTTTCCTTTGTTCAAGGCAGCGGCATAGATTCGGCTCACCTGATCCTGAGCCCTCTTCACTAAATCTTCATTGAGTTCCTTAAAGATGACTGAAAAACCAAAGCTCGAGAGCGTATAAATGATCCCCGCCCCCATCGCGCCTCCCCCGACAACAGCTACTTTTTTGATTTCCATTCCCATCGAAATGTCTCCTTTTGCCATTTCAAAGATGACAGAGGCAGAAGAAATCATCGCCGAGAATGGATCTCTCCATTCTCAGCGACTTCTTTGGCTATTTGACCACTCGAGGCTTCACCCAGCCTGTTACGGGAACAAAGGCCAATTTCTCTGTATCTGCCTTCACAATCTTTGAATAGTCCGAGGGTTTATGGATGGTTGAGGTATAGGTCATCGGCGAAAGCATCCCACCGCAATCAAAGTCTTTCAGTGTTTCGAGGGCATCCACAAATTTTTCAACGGTCACATTTTTCCCCGCTCGCCTCAATCCCTCTGCCAAGATCGCCGTGGTCGTATACCCTTGGATATAGAGAGTAGGTAACTTCGGTGAGGAACCGTATTTCTGTGCAATCTCTCTCAATTCTTTCCCCCCTGGAGAATCATCGTTCCACACACCGAACATCGATCCCGCATAGTAAGTCTTTGCTCCTTTGCCAACCGCTTTAAGGATCGAATCATCCGCACACCATGTGAATGTCAAGTAGGTGGGAAAATAATCGAATTTCTCGGCGGTTTTAATGAAGTTTATAATCCCGGGTGCAAGGGTAAAGATGATCACGTACTCAGCCCCTGCTCTTTTCATTGACAATACCTGTGAAGAGGCATCCACAGCTCCCATTGGGAGCTCAATCTCTCCGACGGGATCTACCCCATATGCCTTGAGTCGATCCTTGCTCGCTTTCAACCCCTCCTTTGCCCATTCAACAGGCCAATAAACAATTCCCGTCTTGGGGGTTTTCACCTTTAGATCATTGATCACATAATCGATTAATACCTCAATCTGATTGGAATAGGTGGACCCATAGGAAAAGACATACCTTTTATACGGCGTGTACATCGGCACCAACATACCAGGAGGGATCACCGGAACCTTCTCTTTTTCAATTTTGGGCAGGAGAGCCATGGTTTGGGGAGTTCCCCCACAATGGAGAATGGCAAGGACCTCATCTTTCGTCACCAATTTCTCAAAGGAAGCGATGGCCATAGGGATTTTGTATTGGTCATCTTCATGGATGAGATTAATTTTTCTACCCTGTATTCCGCCCTTTTCATTGATGTACTTTAAGTAATCTGAAACGCCCATTAACAAATGGCGTCCATAGTCCGCTACCACTCCTGTTGTATCTGTAATGATCCCCACTCTCACGCTATCCGATGTGATCCCCCTCAAATCCTGAGCGTTTGTGGGTGCGGTGATAAAGAGTAAAAAGCCGACTCCGAGACATAAACCGATCGATTTCAATCTTTTCATCTTTTATCCTCCTTCAAATCATTTATATTTCTTGCTGCATCCTATTCTCCGATCTTCCTCTCACCCCCCTTCGGAACTCGTTTTTACCCCATAAAGGGCTACACTACGTCAAATGATTTAATCCGTTTATATTAATACGTGAAAGGCCAACTTTTAAAAGAGGACTTCATCCTTTGCCAGATAGCAGATAATCCTCCAGATTCAAAGATCAGAAAAAGAATAATCAATACCCCGTAGGTGATGACTTTCAGCTGTTGCGTGAATACGAGGCCGCTCAAATGGAAACTCTTGCCTAAGAATCCGAAGAAAATCCTCAACCATTCCGGAACCAAACCGATAAACATCGCTCCTAAGATGGAGCCCAGAATGGACCCCAACCCTCCAACGATGATCATCGCGAGATATTCAACGGAAAGAAAAACGGTGAAATATTCTGGGTTCACATGCGTGGTGTAATAGGCGAATAAGCTTCCGGAGATACCCGCGTAAAATGAACTGATCCCGAAGGCCATCACTTTATATTGGGTCAGATCAACTCCCATCACCTCTGCAGCGATATCTCTGTCTCGGATGGCAACGAAGGCACGGCCAATTTTCATCCGCATCATGTTTTTTGCCGCAAACCCAAGCAGGAAGACGATGACCGCGATGAGAAAATAGAACTTTCTGTCTGAATCTACCTTGAACCCCAAAAACGCAATGGACGGGGCAGCCATTCCCAACGCCCCATGAGTTAAGCCATCCCACTGGAAGAGAACATATTGGACAATCATGCCGAAGGACATCGTCGCCATGGCCAGATATAATCCCCGCAGCCTTAAACAGGGGATGCCGACCAATACACCAATCAACGTTGCAATGACCCCTGAGAGGGGGATCAAAATATAAAAAGGCAGAGCAGCCCTTTCTCCCAAAATGGTGGTTGCATAAGAACCGATCGCGATGAAGGCCGCATGGCCTATTGAAATCTGTCCCGTATATCCGGTTAAGATATTCAGACCCATCGCTCCGATGATATAGATTCCGGCCAAATTGATCGTATAAAGCGTATACCTGCCGACCATAAAGGGAAAGAAGATAATGCCGATCAATAGGATCGCCATCCAAAACTTGACCCAGATCGTACGAAACAAACGGAGATCCTCTTGATAGGTCTCGATAAATGTTTTGCTTCTTAACGGCATGGATTTACTCTAAACCCTTTCAATTTCCTCTGTACCAAAAAGACCATAGGGTCTCACAATCAAAATGATGAATAAAAGGATGTAGGCCGAAATCTCTTTGATGCCACTCAGATATAAATCCAGATACCCTCCCACAAGCGTCTCAAAGACACCGATCATCAGACCGCCCACCAATGCCCCTACGACACTATCGAGTCCCCCTAAGATGATGGCGGGGAAGACTTTGACCGCAACAAGGCTTAGGTTTAAATTCATCACGAGGACATTCGCTAATAAAATACCCGCGACGCCCGCGGTCGCTGCTGCAATCGCCCAAGACAACGAAAAAATCCTTTTCACATTGATCCCCATCAGGAATGCAACCATTTGGCGGTCGGCTGCAGCGCGCATCGCGATTCCAACTTTGGAATATTTAAAAAACAGGAAGAAGATCACCATCACCGCGCAGGCGATAATAAAAGTCCACAAATGGGCATGCGAAATGACAACATTGCTGAAAACAATGGGTTTCTCAGGAAAAGGAGATGGGAACATCACATTGCCAAAACCAAATACCATCCCCGTCAGAGGTCTTAAAATGATGCTCAATCCTAATGTGATCATCACTACTGCAAAGACCGGTTCGCCGATCATTGGACGGAAGATAAATCGCTCGACCATTAATCCAACGACTGCGCAAAAAACTAAGGTTAAAAGGAATGCCATCAGAAAATTGAGATGAAGACTTTCAACCAGGAAGAGGCAGAAATAAGCAGCGATCATTAAAATCTCACCATGGGCGAAGTTCAGAATTTTCGTTGCCTTATAAATGACAACAAATCCGATGCCAATCACGGCATAAATACTTCCAACCGATAAACCGCTGACCATCAACTGTAAGAAATAATTTAGCTCACCCGACATATCTTATCCATTCGCGGAGCGAATGAACCCCAAATCAGCTCCTGACCTTTTTCATCGATACAACGTCTCGATCAGTTCGCCATACTTCTTTTCGATCATTTCTCTTCTGACCTTCATGGTGGCTGTTAATTCATCATCATCTCGATCGAGTTCTTTTTCGAGGAGAAGGAACTTCTTGATGCCTTCGATTCTTGATAGCTCTTTATTCGCCTTGTCCACCTCCTCTTGGATGAGTTTGTAGACCTCAGGATCTCTTGAAAGACTTTTGAATGTGGTAAAGGGGATACCCTTTCTCTGCGCCCAATCGGCCACGTTATCGAAATCAATTTGGATCAGAGCGGTCAGATAAGGTCGTCGGTCCCCGATGATGATGGCCTCTTTGATAAAAGGGCTGAACTTCAAGCGATTTTCAATCTCAGAAGGCGCGATGTTTTTCCCCGAGGCGGTGATCAGAATCTCCTTCTTCCTGTCCGTGATCTTCAGATGGCCTCTTTCATCGAACTCCCCGATATCCCCTGTGTATAACCATCCGCCTCTCTTCGCCTGTTTCGTTGCCCTTTCGTCCCGAAAATATCCGGCAAAGACGGAGGGACCCTTCATCAGAATTTCACCATCCTCGGCAATCTCATATTCCCAACCGGGCAAAGGTTTCCCGACGGTTCCGATCTCGATATCATTTCCCGACGGCATGGAGAAGACCCCCGTGGACTCGGTCAAACCGTAGGCCTCCTTGACCATCAATCCGATGCCATGGAAAAATTTCATGATATCTTTGGAGAGGGGAGCAGCCCCAGAAACACACTCCCTCACCTGTAAAAGGCCGAGCCGATTTCGGAGAGGTCTAAAGAGAAGAAAATAACCGACGAAATGGGCAAGCCCTAAGAAAAGACCCACACTTTGCTTCGACAGCTTTCTCCCTGCGACTCTCCGACCCAGAGGAAGGAATTGATCATAGGCCCATCTCTTGATCGGATGAGCATCTTGCATCTTGATCGTTACAGTGGAATGTATTTTTTCTAAGATGCGAGGAACCGTTAGAAAGATGGTCGGAGAAATTTCGGTCATATCGGCTTGGAGGGTATCGATGCTCTCTGCAAAATTGATGGTGCAACCACTCTTCATCGGAATGAATAGAGAAAATAGCCTCTCGGCAACATGGCAAAGGGGCAATACAGAAACCAGGGAATCGGTTCGGCGAACAGGGAGAACCTGAAAAAAACTGTGCAACACGGAGGTGATGTTCTGGTGGGAAAGCATGGCTCCTTTTGGAGGTCCGGTCGTTCCGGAAGTATAGACAATGATGGCGACATCTTCCGATTTCGTATCCTCGATCATTTTCTGGAAAGACGAAGGAGTCTTCTCATGGATCCTTTTTCCTATTTCTTCCACTTCCTGAAAGCCTTTGATGATAAGATCATCATACTTTCTGAGCCCTTTCATATCGATCACAATCATTTTTTCCAGCATCGGCAGCTGGTCCTTGATCACGAGGACCTTATCTGTTTGTTCTTGATCCTTCACAATGACAAATTTCGATTGTGAATGATCGAGAATATATTTCACCTGAAGATAACTGTTGGTGGGGTAGACGCCCACGCTGATGCCACCGGCACATTGATTGGCTAAATCGGCGTAGAGCCATTCCGGACAATTTTCACCCAAGATTGAAACACGGTCGCCCTTTTGAAGTCCCAAGCTCTTCAGGCCGAGGCAGAAATTCCTCACGTGAGTGTCATATTCATTCCATGATATTCGTCGCCAAAGCCCTTTCTTCTTCTCCCTTAACGCGACCTCTTCTCCAAACTCCTTGACCCGATCCCTAAATAATACGGGTAGTGTTAACTCCGCCATCTTCTTCTCACAAGTGATCAATCTTCTCCAAGGTAGGCCTTGATGACTTTGGGATCACCTTGAATTTCTTTCGGGTTCCCTTCAGCGATCTTGATGCCAAAATTGACAACACAGATTCGATCTGCGATGTCCATGACGACTTCCATATTATGTTCGATCATCATGATGCTGACCCCCCTTTCTTCTTTGATATCCAAGATGAAGCGAGCCATATCTTCAGTCTCCTCTGTATTCATCCCTGAGCAGGGTTCGTCCAACAAGAGGATTTTTGGATCCATGGAGAGAGCTCTTCCCAATTCCACTCGTTTCTGAATGCCGAAGGGAAGCATTCTAACAATCTTTTTCCGGTAGGCCTCGATTTCGAGAAATTCAACGATCTCTTCGACGCGGTCCCGATGGACCATCTCCTCTTTCAGGCACTTCCCCAGAAAGAAAGACCCCGACAGGATACCGGATTGAATGAATCGATGTCTCCCCAACATCAGGTTATCAATGACCGTCATATTTTTAAACAACTCGATGTTTTGGAACGTCCGGGCCACTCCCATCTCTGCGATCTGATGAGGTTTAAGCCCAATCATATCTTGCCCATCCAGGAACACATTCCCAGAAGAAGGCCGATAGACTCCGTTGATGATATTGAGAATGGTCGTCTTCCCCGCACCATTGGGACCAATTAAGCCCAACAACTGGTGAGGCTCAATGGAAAAGCTCACCCCGTTCAGTGCCTTGATGCCGCCGAAATGAATCGTGAGAGCCCTTACCTCAAGTTCAGGCATGAGGGTTCACCCGAGAACACGACCTCAAGAAAGCCACCTTTTTCTCCGTTTATAGTGTTTAATATTTGCAAAATTCTTTTTTTTCTTATCATCGGTCAACCCGAGATAAAATTCTTTCACATCCCTGTCCTCGATGAGCACTTCACTCTTTCCGTCCATCACGATTTTTCCATTTTCAAGGACATATCCGTACGTAGCAATATCGAGAGCCGCTTTCGCATTCTGCTCAACTAAAAGGATAGCGGTATTCTCGCTCCCGTTGATCGTCTTCAAAATGTCAAAAATTTCTTTCACAATGATGGGGGCCAAGCCCAAAGAGGGCTCGTCTAACATCATCAATTTAGGCTTCGACATCAATGCTCTTCCGATCGAGAGCATCTGTTGCTCCCCCCCACTCAGGTATCCTGCCAACTGGGATTGGCGTTCTCTCAGAACCGGAAAATAATCGAACACCCTTTGCAGACTCCCCTGAACCTCTTTCGTGTCCCTTCGGGTATAGGCACCCACTTTCATATTTTCTCCCACGGTCAGTTCAGCGAAAACCCCCCTTCCCTCGGGGATAACAGAGATTCCCTTTTTCACAATTTCTTCTGGGCTCTTTCGATCGATCCGTTCACCCAGGAACTCAATCATCCCCCCTTCAATCTCTCCGTCCTCAAGGGGAAGAATGCCTGCGATCGTCTTGATCGTCGTCGATTTCCCTGCCCCGTTTCCCCCGAGGAGAGCAATGATGCTTTGATCAGGAACCTGTAAAGAAATTCCTCTTAATGCCAGGATCACATCGTTATAAACGACCTCGATATTATTCAACCTGAGCATGTTCCACCGAATTTCCCCACCCGGGGTCCTTCTTCAAAAACGAGCTCTTGTTTATGTTCAGATGTCACCCTCTCAGTAGTTTCTTATCGATCTTGCCAACAGTGCTCTTGGGCAGACTTTCCCTGAACTCCACGAAGTGGGGCACCTTGAAATCAGCCAGCTTCTTTCGGCAGTGTTCCTGAACCTCGTTCTCCGTCATCGACGCGCCTTGTTTCAGCACGATAAAAGCCCTTATTTTTTCCCCCCAAATGCCTTCCAAATCTTTTACCCCGACCACAGCCACTTCGTCGATGTTTGGGTTCTCCAACAAAACACTCTCAATTTCACTTGCCGCCACATTTTCCCCTTTCGGCTTGATCATGTCTTTCTTGCGATCCATGAAATGAACCCCGCCGTTGTGATCCATGTACCCCAGGTCACCCGTTCGGAGCCAACCGTCTTTTATTGTCATCTCTGTTGCAACAGGATCATCATAATACCCCGGAAACGGGCATAAGGTCTTCACCAAAATCTCGCCTAAACACCCAGACTCAATTTCCCTGCCCTCCTCATCGACGACCTTCACTTCTGTTCCCACGGTAGGAAACCCGACGCTTGATGGGAGCGTACTCCTTGGTCCATAGAGGGGGTGCATCGAAGCGCTGCAAACGGTCTCCGTCATCCCATATCCTTGAAGTAATCTTAGCCCGAAACGCTCTTCCACGGCTTGAAACTCTTCCTCGCTGAGAGGCAGGCCGTACATGGACGTTCGAATGGTGTGGCCTTTTTCGAAAGGTGTGGGAGGGAGTCTAAGAAGGATTCTCCAAATCGTGCCCGTGAGGCTCGCTCTGGTTCCCCGGTAATGAGTTACTTGATCCCACCATCGAGTCGTTGAAAACCTGGGCAGGATGATGAGGCTCCCTCCAACCGACAGCGTTGCCATGAACCCATAGGTGAGAGAAGTGCTGTGGAAAAAAGGGAGGACGCAGATGTACCTGTCTTCTGGCCCGAGCCCCTGATGCTTGGCCATAACCTCTGCAGCATAAACAAAATTCCTATGGGAGAGCATGACGCCTTTTGGCCGAGCCGTCGTCCCTGAAGTAAATAGGATCGCTAAAAGATCATCAGGCAAGACATCGGGGACATGACCTTCCGATGAAAATTCATCTTTTAGCTTTTCAAAGGGAAGATCCCTCGATTCAAGTTCTTGTCCGCCAAGTACTACGATCACTTCCAAAACAGGACTTGTCTTTCGGATGTCAGCAAACATTCCGTAAAACTCCGCTTGCGTAAAAACAATTTTCGATCCCACCCGACGAACACAGTACTCCACCTCGTCTTTCTTGAGCGATGTGTTAATCGGCACGGCAATCGCTCCGATTTTCATCAGACTGACAAAGGAAAGGAGGAATTCAGGACAGTTGTTCATGAAAATCATGCACCGGTCCCCTTTCGACACCTTCATCCTGCTCAATCCCCGTGCTAACCGGTCTGTCAGAAGATGGAATGCGCCATAGCTCATCTGCTGATCTTCAAAATGCAGGAAGTCCTTCTCAGGTTGGCGGAGGGCATAATAAGTTAAGTAATCGGCCATCATTTTATTTCCGGTAGCGATCATTCTATTCCTCCCATTCAAAGGTCTAAGTTGAAAAGCTCTTCTCCATGGGCATGGATCTCTAGCAGGGTGCTGGAAAAGTCACTTTTTCAGGGTGATCAAAAATGCCCCTGCCTGTGCCGAGGCTTCGGCAGGCAGGCAGATGCAAGTTGAGCTTTGCGAAATCCCGCTTGCGGGGGCGCCCGAAATCCTGAGCAGTGAGGCGTACTTGGAGTACGCCGCAACGACGAAGGATGAGGGGAACGCCGCAGATGGGCGTTTTTCAGCAGCCTGCTAGAGACCCAGATAGGACACCTTAACGTGCTCGTTGTTCAAGAGCATCTTGCTTTGCCCTTCCATTGTGATCCGCCCATTTTCCATCACGTAACCCCTTTCTGAACAGGTTAAGGAACGCAGAACATTCTGCTCGATGAGCAAAATGGTCGTTCCCATTTTATTGATATCTTCAATAATGCTGAAGATGGACTCACATACGAGAGGACTCAACCCCAACGAAGGTTCGTCGAACATCAGTAACCTCGGCGAGATCATCAGACTTCTCCCGATGGCAAGCATTTGTTGTTCACCCCCACTCAACGTCCCGGCAAGTTGGTGACGGCGATTGCGAAGGACTGGGAAGAAATGATAAACGAGATCAAGATCTTCGATCTTCCTCTTCTCCCCTGCTTTCCGGGAGGCCGCCAACTCCAGGGTATCTAAAACGCTCAAGGTGGGAAAGAGTTTTCTGCCTTCGGGAACCTGAACAACCCCCTGTGCGACAATCTCAAAGGGCTTCTTCCCATCCATCCTCTTCTCCTCAAGAAAAATTTCTCCCGACCTCAACGAGAGGAGTCCTGAGATGGCATTCACTAACGTTGACTTTCCTGCCCCGTTCGCTCCAACAATGGATACGACCTCACGAGGGAGGACTTCGATAGAAACGGCCCAAAGGGCCTGTGCATCCCCATAGAAAACGGTTGCGTTCACCACTCGCAAAAAGGGCGTCATGAATCGATTCTCAACTCCTCCGTGAGCTTCCGGATATCCTCCACGTCTTCCAATTCGGAAAGGAGATGCATCACCCGACCCACCTGATCACCCCTTAATGATTTGCTGCTCAGGAGAACAAATTTCTCTCTGAGTTCTGCCTCGGTATAAGGATCATCCTCTCCGCCTCTGCAATTTTCCACAAAACCCTCAAGGGTTTGACCATTTTTTAAAGAGACCCTCACCCGCGTGGGTCTCTTCATGGGAAGTGCGGAATTGAAGCCCTCTTCTTCCACAAGTCGCACTCTCTCAGCCAAAGGTCTCAGGGCTTGATGATCCTCTTGAAATGAGCCGATCCCCTCCTCATCGATCTTCCCTTTGGACAAACCAATTGCAATGAGGTAAGGCAAGGAGAACCGAATCGTACCCACATTCCCTGGATTCCGATTATCTAAATGCATGGCTTGACGGTAAGTGTAAACCTCCACTTCTTCGATCTCCTTAGGATCGGGCCGTTGCTTCTTCATTAACTGGGAGAGGGCGTCAAGGGCCGAATGCGCGAAACGACACGCCGGGTAGATCTTGAAATAATTCTTATTGACCAGGAATTTCTTTCCAAGGTCGCGAAGAAGCGTTTCCGAGTTGAAAGACTCGGATAAGAGCCTTCCAAAGGTGACCTCCACGCTGTCCTCGGGAGCAGAAAAACCAAACCGATGGAGGAAGCAAGAAAAGATTCCCAAATAATTTGCCATGGCGGCATACATTTCCGATATCTTCTTACCGAAGAAAGAGCTCTGGACATTAGCCGAAATCGCAAAGGAAGCAGCGGTGTTCATGATAGCGATCAGGCTCGAAACAGGAAGATCAAGAACCTTTCCACAAGCTACCGCGGCTCCGACGGTCCCCCAGGTTCCGCTGGGATGGAAGCCGGGTCTCATTTTGGAAGCCCGGCTGATCCTCCCCGCCACTTCGTAGCCTGCCAAAAACCCTTCTAAGACCTTCCCCCCTGAAGCGCCGATCCACTCTCCCGCAGCAATCGCTGCAGGGACAATCTGAATGGCAGGATGCCCAAAGACCAAAGAATTTCCCTCATCCCATTCCTTCGTCGACCCAGCCGCTCCGTTGACCATCGAGGCGAACATGAACCCGATCCGATCCTTTTTCCCAAAAACAGTCGCCTCTTCCTTGAGATTCTGACCACGCAAAAACTCATAAAGGCGATTGATCTCACCATCATTTGATCCCGCCAAAATTGCTCCGATGGTGTCAAGTATAATGATTTTCGCCTGTCCGCAAGTTCTCGGGTCCAATTCTCTCAGCCTCAAGGAATCAACGAACTCAGCAAGCTCATGGAGGGCTTTCTTATCCATCGTATCGCTCCTTTCCGCCGAACCTAAGCGAGAAATCCTTGCCTAAATAGGCATCTAAAACCTTCTGATTCTTGACGATCTCCGAAGCGGTTCCCTGCGCAATCTTTTCCCCATTATTCACCACAAGAATCCGATCAGCCAGCGCCATCACAGCTTTCATGATGTGTTCCACCACGAGAAGCGTCACCCCTTGCGCGACCACGTTTTTCAGGATAAGAATCATGTCACCAATCTCGTTATTATTTAGACCTGCCATGACCTCGTCAACCATCAGTAGCTCCGGTTTGGTTGCAAGGGCCTTGGCCAGTTCTAACCTCTTCTTACTCCCCCCGGTGAGACAATGGGCTTCCTGGGATTCAAGATTGGATAGTCCAACGAATTCTAATACACGGCAGGCTTCTTCTCGTGCCGCCTTCACAGAGACACCCGCCGCCACGGGGCCGATCATCACATTTTCGATTGCGGTCAAACGGGAAAAGGGTTTGGCCAACTGGAAAGTCCTGCAGAGCCCAAGCAAACAGATTTGGCTCGGCCTCGAACCCGCAATCTCCTGACCCTTGAAAAGAATAGAATCCTACATCAGGTTTCAGAAAGCCCGAGACAAGGTCAAATATGGTTGTCTTCCCGGCTCCGTTGGGCCCAATCAATCCGAAAATTTCTCCCTTTTCGATTGAAAAATCGAGGTCCTTTACTGCCAGGAGTCCCCCAAAATGCTTCCTCAGTTTTCTTACTTCGAGCAGAGTCATCAAGGGCCTTCCGGGCTCCAAGGCTTCGTCCTAAAAAGGGGAGTCAACCTCTTTCCGATCACGGCCGCAATCCCCTTGGGCATGAGCAGGCAAACAACAATCAGGGCAATACCATAAACTAAGAGATGAACACCACTTCTCCCCCCTCCCATGACGACACGGGCCAGTTCTGATAACGGGGTCAAGAGAAAGGAGCCCAGAATAGGTCCGAAAACTGTTCCCATCCCGCCGATGATCGGCCTCAAGATTATCTCGATAGAGAGAAAAACACTGAGCGTTGTCTTGGGATCAATAAACATGACATATTGCGCATAGAACACCCCCCCAACGGCGGTCAAGAAAGCACTGATGGCAGTCGCCCATAATTTATATCGGGTGATCTCTACTCCCAAGGCTTCGGCTGCGTCTTCATCTTCCCGAATCCCAGCAAGCAGATAGCCCATCCGGGATCTTTTGATCCAATAAGTGATTCCCACCGCAATCACGGTCAGCGCAAAGATGATGTAATAGTAAGGAATTTTCTGCTTAAACTGGAAAGCCCACCAGCTCTCCTCCTTAAGGGGGATCACCAGCCCCAACGCCCCTCCGGTTAAATTGATCCGGGTGGCAACTTTCTCGAAGATCTCTCCATAAGCCAGGGTGACGAGGGCAAAATAAGCACCCCTCAACTTGTAGTGAAAAACCGGATAGGAGATGAGGACGCCGACCATTGAGGAAGTGAGACCCGCAATGATGAGACCCAGCCAAGGACTCACATTCAGATTGATTGAAAGCAGGGTGGAGAGATAAGCCCCTAAACCGAAGAAAATGGCATGTCCCAAGGAGAGTTGCCCTGCAAGTCCTCCCAGGATGTTCCAGCTCTCCCCTAAAAATGCATAAAGAAAGATTAAAATCATCACGTGGACAAGGGAAGGGTTTGCAAAGAGGGGAAATAGGATCAGCGAGATGATGAGGACGAAGCCAATAAGATATTTGACGTACATGAACACTCCGACATCTCCTATTCTATCCGAAGTTTCTTGCCAAAGATCCCGGATGGTTTTAAAAAAAGAACTAAAATGAAGAGGGTGAATGTGATAATCTGTTTCAGAGATTCATCGGTCAGCATCGCTCCGAGAGACTCCACCAGTCCTATAATAAGCCCTCCGACAAAGGCCCCTTCCACCTTCCCCAACCCACCCAGCACCACAACAATAAAAGCAGTTAGAACAAATGTCATCCCGATGTGAGGGGATACATAAAAAAATGGCATCATCAGGACACCCGCTGCCCCGACACAGGCAACTCCTATTCCGAAGGAAATCATAAAAATCCTCTCAACCCTAATCCCGATGAGTAAGGCTCCCTCCCGGTGAATCAGCGCAGGCACGGATCGATCTTCCTAAATTCGTTTTCTTTAGAAGTAGAAATAATAAGCCTGAGATGGAAAGGGCCGCCAGGAAAGCAATCAGTCGAGGGAGACTGATGACATAATCGGATAGCTGGATGACCGTCCGTGCACCTTCCAACTTTATGGATTGGTAATCGGGCCCCCAGATGAGCAATGCCACATTCTGCAAAGAGATAGAGAGACCCAGGGTGATGAGGACTTGAATGTCGGGCGGAGCGCTGGCGACAGGCTCTATGAGGACCTTTTGCACAAGAACGCCGATCAGAAAGAGCATGGGGACAACCAGGAAAACAGCCACATAGGGATGCATATGAAAGGATGTGAAAAGAAATAGACTGATGTACATCGAGAACATCATGAATTCGCCATGAGCGAAATTGATGACTCTGAGAACCCCGAAGATTAAGGTCAGGCCAACGGAGATAAGGGAATAAACACCTCCGATGAGTAAGCCGCTCAGAATACATTGGACGATGGAGACAAAGTTAAGCATTGATCAACACGAGGGCGAGAGAGGGAATCCATAACGAATGCCCTCTCTCGTATAAAGAAAAATCGCCCTACCAGGGTTTAGGAGCGGGCCAAACTGGGGTTGCAGTGGCACCCTCCGCCGGATAGACAATCTCTTGAATTCCCTTCAACCTTTGGCCGAAACATCCCTCAGCAGGCGCCTGCCCGAATTCGTCAAACTTTACCGGGAAAAAGAGTAAGACGCCCGGATCCTTTACGGAGAGGTTGATTTTGGAAAGGGCCTCCCGTATTTTTTCTGGGTCTAATGAGCCTGCCTTATCAATCGCGTGAGATAAAACCCAACACGCCGTATAAGCGTAGCCGGAGAAATCCAGCATATCATAGCCGAATTGTTTCTTATGCCTCTCGTTGACGTCCTTAATCCTTGGATGCTTGAGCAATGGCGACCACATCAGATTTAGAAATTCATAATTCGATAATTGCCCAACGGCCTCGGCATACTTTGGATCGGAATGGCCACCTCCTGATGCGATCCGCCCCATTTTCGGATAAACATCGAGATCTCGCATGGTCCTCGTAATTAAAATGGAATCAGAGGTCAGCCCAATTTGAAACAGGATATCTGGATGAATTGCCTTGATTTTTAAAATGGTTCCCGTTACATCCACCGAATTGGTCGGATACGGAAAATCA
The DNA here is from genome assembly GCA_963826305.1 of uncultured delta proteobacterium. Classification (GTDB taxonomy): domain Bacteria; phylum Desulfobacterota; class BSN033; order BSN033; family UBA1163; genus CAWGWZ01. Next base: position 325,458 of record CAWGWZ010000020.1, read on the forward strand.
CCCGCCATCGTCAACCCATACTGATTACCCTTGTCCTTCCAGGTCTTCGCAGTCGTTTGTCCCCAGAGCGAGTCTTCATAGAGAAGGGCGGCACTCCTCGCCTTATGTCCTGTCTTCTCTCCCATCCATTTTGCAAACTTAAGATTGTCTTCGGCATTCCAAGAAGCCTTGAAGGACAGCTTGTAGGTGTACTTGAACCCCCGTTCGGAAATCTTATCGGCCACTGAAATGCTCACCAGGAAGGGCATTTTGTATTTCTCTGCAACCTGAGTCGCTGCAAAACTTACATCGCTTGAGTAGGCGCCGATGATGCCATGAATTTTATCCGTTTGGATCAACCGTTCGGTCTCAGACATGCCGACTTCGGGCTTCCCTTCGTCATTTTTCACGAAGAGCTTTAACTTCGCCCCTCCAAGACTCCTGATCCCACCCGCCTTGTTAATATCATCGACAGCGAGGGTTGTCACATCGCGGATTTGCTGGCCGATCGTTGCGGCCCTCCCCGTCAGAGGAACAAGCAAACCAATTCTCACATCCTCGGCTCCCCACGAAGGGCCACTGAACTGGGGTAGAAAAATAGTCACTAAACTTAAAAAAATAAAAAAACTCAGAATCTGCGGAAACCGTCCTTTATTCATTTGATTTTTCCTCCTTTCATTGAGACATCAGAATCTTCCAAGGAGTTCCCTTGCAATGATCATCTTTTCGATTTCCTTCGTCCCTTCGACAATCTCAACAATTTTTGCATCTCGATACATCCTCTCGATCCCCGATTCGCCCAGATATCCATAGCCCCCATGGATCTGAAGCACTTCATCTATCACCTTCACGGCAACCTCTCCCGCATACCACTTGGCGATCGACATGACCTTGGGATCGATCCTCCCATTGTCTGCCATCCAAGCGGCCTTGTAATATAAGCACCTCGCTGCTTCAATCAGCGTCACCATTTCAGCCAACTTAAATTGAATCCCCTGAAAGCTTGCGATGGGACTCCCGAACTGCCTTCTCTCCTTTGCGTATTTGATCGCTTTTTCCAAGCCTCCCTGGGCAATCCCAACTCCCTGGGCAGCAACGGTAATTCGCGTTCGGTTGAAAACCCCCATTAATTGTTGGAATCCTTCTCCCTCAAGGGATCCCACTAAATTTTCTTGGGGAACTTCGACATCGGTGAATCTCAGTTCGGCTGTCTCCGAAGCCCTTGTCCCCAGTTTCCTTTTTAATTTACGTGCCTCAAATCCCTTCCGATTTGTCTCCACAATGATTGCACTGTGACGTTTGTATCTTGAACTTTCATCCTCGTTCGTAAGACAGAAAACCACCAAGAAATGGGCAATCGTCCCGTTTGTAATATACATCTTATTGCCGTTGATGACATATTTGTCTCCATTCTTTTTCGCAGCGCTTCTGACAGAACTGACATCACTCCCCGCATCCGGTTCAGTGATGGCCATTCCCATGATCGCTTCCCCCTTCGGGAGTGGAGACAAATATTTCCTTTTCTGCTCTTCCCTACCGTAGAGCAATATAAATTCTGAGCCAAGGGTGGTGAGGATGATATTCCCGCACCCGGGATCAACCCTCCAGAACTCCTCAGCAATGAGTGCGTTTTCGAAAAAACCAAGTCCTAATCCTCCATACTCTCTTTTGATAAACACTCCAATAAACCCGAGCTCACAGGCCTTTTTCCAAAGGTCCATGGGGAATGTTTCATTCAGATCACAATCCTCAGCGACCTGGGAAAACATACCTTCAGCAAATTCTCGGGCTGCCATACGAATTTGTTTCTGTCGGTGGGTCAATTCGAAATCCATCTTTTTCTCCTTTCAGCAATCGGAGAATCCCTCTGGCCCGGGCACAAGGAATGAAGATCGGATCATCACCCTCGGCACACCGTTTTTGCAAGGTTTCTCAATCCTCCGTCAACGCCCACTCCGGAAATGATAAGATTTCTGAACTGTTTTGTGTAAGATCGGAGGTTGATGGCCTCTCGGTTCATCTCCTTCTGAAGGAGTACTCCATCATGGACTCCGATGATCACTAAAGCCATCATGTGAGGGTCGATCTCTTTCTTAAACGCTCCAGTTCCTTTTCCCTCCTTCAAAATGCCGGCAATGAATTCACTCCACCTCCGGTATACTGATTTGAGGTAGGGCTCTAATCGATTGCGAGAACCACACATCTCAGCGGAGATCACGGTCATGAAGAGACAGAGATCTGCATGCTCCCCTGCAAACCAGACGTTGAAGGCTATCATCCTTTCGAATTTCTCCAAAGGGCTTCCCCCTCCCCCCTTCACATGAGCAATCATCCTGCTGAGAAATTTCTCTTCAAACAGTTTGATGATCTCACGGGCGAGGTGTTCTTTCGTTTTGAAATGGCAATAGAGGGCCCCCCGGGTCAGTCCAGCCACCTTAGTGATTTCGGCGACAGAACTCGCCTTATACCCTTTTTTGACAAAGAGTCTCATCCCTGCATTGAGGAGTCTTTCTGAAGAATCTACTTTCCTTTTCAAAACCCTCATTGTTAATGATAAACGTTTATTTAGTTTAGAATGAATGTTCATTTATTAAATGGATGCTTTTTTGTCAAGGGATATCTTTCCTTGATCAACTCTATTCCGGATGTTTTTATTTGACGGATGTTCCATCCGAATCGGCAGGGCTTTCCTGGTCTATCCTTGCGATGATTGAGCTCGTCGCTTTTTGGAAAAAGGATCAGTACAACCGACGCCCAGAATCTCCGGAAATACTTCGCCTCAGAGATTCACCCCATGTTTGCGTGCAAAGTCATGAAACTTTTTCCTCAACTCCATCGCCTGTTCATAGGACTCTTCGATGGTGATCACCTTACAATCGATGTTGAGCAATTCTTTAAAAGTGTAGTAAGCTTCATCCGTCACAACAATATCGCCATTGGCTCTGATTTCCTGAAGGCCATCGTATTCCTGCCCTCTTAAATTGAACGCTCTGGCCTGTTCCAGGGTCAATCCCTTCGGTAAAACGACTTCGGCACCCCTTCGGCTCAATCTGACGGGATATCCCCCCTCCAATCCCTGGGGCCCGGGGGCGTGGGTGAGTTCTCCCGTATCATTAAAAATAGCCATGATATTCTTCAAACACGAACCCGCCACCACGAACTGGCCATGCCGTCCAGCTGGTCTCATACCACGTTTGGGAAGCTCAGCAATAAATCGCTTCATCTCCCCCAATCGGTCCGTCATGTCTTCGTTCCCAACATAAACTCGCAAATAAAAGGGAACATCGTAACCTCTTCCGTAGCGACACCAATAATAAGCGTGGTAATGGTGGGCGATCAATTCGACTCGAATGTTTCTCATGGGCACGTTTAACAATTCCGAGGCGGCTTTTTGGATATAGGGAACGGCCAGATCCATATTTCCAATCCCTACGGTCGGAGCCAGGCCAACCCTGCCGAGGCTGGGATTGACCGCGTCAGGGTATGAGGTGTTCACCACATAAGTATCAATGCCGGACATCTTTACAGCCTTCATCAGCTTGGAGTTCAGTGCAAGATGCATAGACGCCCATGGTCCAATTCCACACTTATCTCGATATATTTTGGTGTTGACCTCAGGCGGAAGTTCGTTCACCACCCACCAGGACTGAAGCGTGGTCCCGTTACAAATGATCGTGGGATTGATTTTTTTTAGTAACTCGGCCGTTCTCTCGATGTTCAGCAGATCAACCTGATGGAACTTAATATTCGGGTACAATCCCATGTAAGAGGCACCTTCGATCGCGCTGTTCGTCTTTCTGAAACCCCAATCCGCATTCGAATCCGCTGCCACGATCTCACAGATGCCCGGAATCCTGCACAGATATTCCAATACAATGCCTCCCAATTCTCCGATACCGATCAACATGATTTTTTCTATTTCTCTCGCCATTATTTTCTCTCCTTATTCAGTCATTTTGCCCAGCTTCTTGGTCCGGCGTATCCACGCATTCCCTAACGAGTTGTCCCTCTACCCTTGAGGGTCTTCTCGATCGGTCATGGAGGCTGGCCGATGGGCTTACATTCGTTCAGTCGCAGATCAGGATCTGCGCAATCAAGCAAATTTATGGATAGATTCCTCTCAACTTTTGGGCTTCAGCCACCCTTCCAATCCCGAGTATCAGAGCTGCCGTTCTCATATCAACCTTTTCCTTTTGGGAGATGTTAAGCACCTCGGCAAAGCTCTTCTTCATGATCCGAGTCAATCGGTCAGATATGTCCTCTTCGTTCCAGAGTAATTCCTGGAGGTTTTGAACCCACTCAAAATAGGAAACGGTCACCCCGCCGGCATTTGCCAAAATATCCGGAACCATAAAGATCCTTCGGTCATGGAGAATCGCATCGGCCTCAGGAGTCGTTGGGCCATTGGCGCCTTCAGCAATGATCTTTGCTTTGATCTTCCGAGCATTCTTATGGGTGATCTGATTTTCCAAAGCAGAGGGGACAAGGATGTCACAGTCAAGCTCCAATAACTCCTCATTCGTAATCTCATCCGCGTCTTTGGCTCCGGGAGTGATAAGACAGGAATATCTTTTCTTACAATCCAAGACATCTGAAACATTCAGTCCCTTCTTATTATACATTCCGCCCTTTGAGTCGCTGATGGCGATGACCTTGGCCCCCGCTTTATCAAAGTATTGCGCTGCAATCCCGCCCACATTGCCACATCCCTGGACCACCACACGGGCCCCTTCTATTGAAAGGTTGAGGTGGCGAGCGGCCTCCTGAGCCGTAACAAAAACACCCTTCCCCGTGGCTTCAAATCTTCCCAGTGATCCTCCGAGTTCCAATGGCTTTCCTGTCACAACACCGTGAACAGTGAATCCTTTCAACATGCTGTAGGTGTCCATAATCCAGGCCATCACCTGTGGATTGGTGTAAACGTCTGGTGCAGGAATATCCTGATCGGGACCGATCATGATCGCAATCTCCCAGGTGAAGCGCCGTGTCATATTCTCAAGTTCACGAAGCGACATGCTTTTCGGATCGCACTGAACACCACCTTTTGCACCCCCGAAGGGGATATTCACCACGGCAGCCTTCCAGGTCATCCACATGGCGAGGGCCCTTACCTCATCAAGATCGACATCCGGATGGTAGCGTATCCCTCCCTTTCCAGGACCCCGGGTCATATTGTGCTGGACCCTATACCCAGTAAAAACTTTGATGCTCCCATCATCCATTTTTACGGGGAAATGGACGATCAGCTCCCTTTTTGTCTTCGTGATCTTGTCGCAAAACCCCGGATCCAGCCCCAATTTCTCGGCGGCAATCTCCACCTGCTTCATCGCCACATCAAGAGGACTAATCCTATTTTCTTTCTTCTTCATAACAAAACCTCCTTTCTGATTTGTCTTGGTTCAAATAAGCTCCGCCCTCATTCTTCCCAAGCCTCCAAATTCGAGTAAACCCCGTTAGAAAGGCGGCGCTTTGACCCCCCGCCTTTACAAGGAGCTGATGTTTTCTATTTATAACATCCCCGCCATAAATGCTTGGGCTTTCTAACGGGGTAAAGACGTTTTGGCAACCTAAGATCAGTGTCAGTCAGAGGAGATATCATATTCATTTTAATATCCCTTGCAATTCTTCCACCCTCTTGTAAAGTTCTTTTCCAATTTCTAACGATACGAAGATAAGATATATTGTATAGAGACCGACAGTGATCGTTAGTATTATTTTTAATGTCTTGCTCAATTTCGGACTTTTATATACCAATGGCAGACCAAAAGGTCCTAATACAAAAAAGAGGAGCAGGACGACACTCACTGGTCTCAAATACCATTTTATTTTTTGATCTTCTCGAGGCATCTTCTTCTCTTAGATTGTTAGAAAACCCGTGAAACATTATATAACGTCAAAGTTGAAGTGTAAACAGCGGGACGCAAAAGTCGGTGTTTCAAACCCTGCAACCCCTTAAATTGATTTGGTAGCAAGGGCAAGATTTGAACTTGCGACCTTCGGGTGGGGTAAACTGACAAGGCCTCTATTCACGAAGAGGTCCTTTCTCAAACTCCATCATCAATCGTGGAATCTGATTTGCGGCAGCGAATGGGAAGTCACCTTTGCTGAGGTTCACTCGTCGGTACTGTCCTGCCCAAGCATAAATGGGTTCAAGCCAGATCTTATGGATTCTGCGCACATCAGCCGAGGTGAAACGATGATTCTGATCGTAAATCCTGATCAACTCCTCCAGTGCACGAAGCTGCTCTTCCGCCTCCTCTTAAGCACTCGGCCGTGGGAGCCTGGTTCAAATTGAGCTTCGATCAACGTTCCATTTACTAAAACTTGTTTCTATGTAACCAACTGGACTCGGGTCGCTTCGGAGGAGGAGAGGGTTTCTCTCCTGGTTCCCCGATTTTCAGAACAGCAGCCAATTCATGATCTTCCGGAATACCAAGGATTTTTTTAACCTCCTTTTCCTGCTCCCCCCAAAAGACTACGATCCCACTTCCCAAACCATCGGCGACAGCAGCCAAAGACATATTTTCGATACAAAGCCAAGCACTTGCCGCCGCCCCTTTCTGATGGCAGACTGCAACAGCACTCGCATTCTCGAATGATTTCCTCTGACCGATCGCCCTTTCTTGAACTTTATCCTGACCTTCTCCAGCACGAGGAGGCATCGTTAAGCTGAGCTGGTACTTTCGTTCCGCAATCTGATCGATGACCTTTTGATCATCAATAATAATGAACTCCCACGGCTGAGAGTTTCCGGCTGAGGGCGCCTGGGTACCCGCCAGAATAATTCTCTTCAGCTGTTCTTCCGAAGCCTTCTTCTTAAAAATGCGAATCGTTCTCCTCTTTGCCATCGCTTCATGCACTTCCATATTTTTTCTCCTTTCGTAAATGTGATGCAGCCCTATCTCTTAAGAAGCACCAACGAGATAGAAATGTTTCAACAGAGCCATTTCCTTTACGATACACTTTTAAAGTGTACATGATTAGAATGGAGGCGTCAATATCACCATTGGCTTCAGGAAGGAAGAGATCGGACACGGCGTGGAATGGGTGGAAGACCTGTTCGAAGAAAGACAGTGGTTGTCACGTGAATCCCTGACTTCTTTATAATCATCAGGTTGGGGGCATATCGTTATCTCGCTCACCCTGAGTTCTTGGGCAAGTCGACGTGAAATAGTCCTTGCTCCAAGTTCGGTCAGGATAACGCGAAATCCGGGGATAATTGTGTATCCCCTCTTTCTCAGCCATGGATCCCTCAATGCCTCAGTAACCTGGTAATCCAATCACTTGCTTTCAGCTGTGACCTTTTAGCTTTGAGCTTTCAGCTTTGAGCTTTTAACTTTGAGCTTTCAGCTTTTCCCTCTGCTCCTTGTTATTTAAATGATGAGCCTTTTTACAGATGATTTTCTGTCACCCTATCGCCCTATCCTCCCCGTTTTAATGGAACCGCCAACTTCTTTATGCATGACACCAGTTTTTAATAGGTCTATTTCTTAAATAACTTAAGAACGTCCCCGGAAGCCTTTTCAGATCAGCGTTTACAAATTCCAGACATTCTGCATATTGAGGAAGAAACTTACGGGCAAAGGTCGTCTTCCCCGCCCCATTTGGGCCGGCTATGATGTAGAGATGAGGTCTCCGGTTTTTATTCTTCAAACGATCCCCTTATTCAATGACCTGTCCTGCCTTGAGCTTTGCCTGCCCGCCGGAGCTTCAGCATAGGCGGGAGCTTTCAGCTTTTCGCTCTGCTCCTTGCTATTTAAATGATCAGCCTTTTTACAGATGATTTTCTATCACCCTATCTCCTTATCCCCTCATCTTCATTTTAATGGAACCGCCAACTTTCTTGTGGATGACACCATCTTTTTAAAAGGTCTATTTCTTAAATAACTTAAGAACGTCCCCGGAAGCCTTTTTCCTGAAGAAATCTTTTCATGTCAATTCCCGCAACGGCTTTTTCAATATATTCTTTCACTATTTCCCGTATATGTTCGGGAAAGCTAAATGCATGACGCATACTTACCCCCGGAACAACTATCTAATTTATCTTTCTGAAATTAACGTTTTACTCGATATTGATTTTTCCTTTAAGTCCTAAGTCTTCAAGGATTTGTCGAAGGTCTGATTCTAAACCTCTCACTGACTCAGCATTTATGGTAACTGAGAAATCGACTCCGATTTTGAGATCTGAACCTGATTTGAGTTTGGGAATGATCTTCGTTCCGAGGCGGTTCCAAATCTCAGGTGGCACACTCCCAACCAAGCGAAGTGTTCTTGTTTGAATGCCTGGTGCAAGCCCCTTGTCTTTTTCAAGCTCTTCTAATTTCCCAATAACTGCTTCGGGACCAGGGCCGACCACAACTCCAGATTCCGGTTTCATTCCCGCCTTGAGAGCTTTTGCTTTAGTCTTTGTCAACAGAAAAACACCAGACTCGAACGTAACTTCGTCTGAAGACATTTGTTCCTCAAACCAGACCCGATCATACGTGCCATCTGGTTTTTGGCCAGAGGCTAAGCCTAAGTCACCTTTACCTACAAATTCAAGAATTTTGTTCCGTAAGATTGAATCTGGATCTAATAACCGAGTCAGTGAGCCATTTAGAAAACTCTGGCGAAGGCTTGAAAGTGGCCATGCTCCGGACTCCTTAAGTGCTGGAGGCCAGTTCCGTTCAATATAACCAGCTCCCACGGATTCATTAAGAAGTGCCTGAGATTTTAGGGCAGCAATGACCCTCCCACAAAGGGTCTCTCCACTGCTTGCATGGCCTGCGCCTAAGTCAATAGCCTTGAGGCCATCAGCTTCACGGCTATCAAAAATAACCGCAAAACGATACCCTCCCCATACTTCATCTTTGGCATCTTCCTCCGCATCTTTGACCTTGCTCTGTATATCAGCACGGTCTGCCCGGTCAAAATCAGCGCCCAGAGTTCCTTCCGTGACTTCAGTAAAAACCCTTTTCCATGCAAGCCAGAGCTCCACCTTCTCCCTAAAATCACGCCCTGGTTTTTTCAGGCACCATATGAGCGACCCCGGATAGAGTCGGGGAGATTTTCCATGCTGCTTTGTCCATTCAGCAATTTGCTGCCGGAGCGGCCCAGTTCCTGCCTGCGCCGAGGCTCCGGCAGGCAAGCCAGTCCAATCCAATTCTGGATCCATTAAAACAAGGGTCAGTTTAGGAGAGTCTTGAATAACAGAGCCATCCTTTGGAAAGGGTACGAAGGGAATGCTTACGCCTCTTTCAAACTCTCTTTTCACAAGACTCTTCATAGTGGGTTTGATCTCTTCATCTTCATCAAGAGAAGCGCGCCGGTCGTTAACAGCCTTTCGAATGGTCGCTTTATGGTATACTCTAAACCCGTCTGAGCCTACACGGCTGATGAAGAAAGCTTTTGACTCAAGCGCATAAGCTGCATTGTCAATAGATGTTGTGTCAACTTCTGGTTCTCCTAAGGCGAAGCGTAACTCTGGAAGGTGAGCCAATTTTTCCACCTGGCCTCCGGAGGATTCAAAAAGAATGGTGCTAGCTACCCGGCAATGGATATCTTTTAGTGGACCCTTTGTATCTGCATCGAGTGCTCGGGCATGTGATTGTGGACCTGAAATATCTGCTTCAATAGCAGGAACTAATCTGGGCTCGCCAAGTTGACTCAGAACGACGCCCCGAAATTCGGGCACATCCATTGGGGCTGAGCCAAGAGTAATAAGAGGCTCGCGCCGCGCTTTCTTATAACCTTCTGGATAGGCTATGGATATCCACTGAGCGAGCATGGCCAGAGTTCCGCGTGTCTGCTGGTATTGAGGAAGGACCTGCCATTTTCTTTGAAAGACGGATAGCGTAGAGGGATGAAATGGATAACAGACCTCAAACCGTTTCTGAAGATATTCTCGTGCCTTCGCTTCTGTTGTAGCCGTATCTACTGCTGTCCATTCAGGCGGAAGCTGTGCTCTTCGCTCAAAACACCAATCAGCAAAAGTTTTGGCCACATTTTTCCGTGTACGCTCACTTCCCAAATCCTCAAAGAGTCGGCGCCGAACTACCTCGCTAATTTCTGCCTCGTCGTTTGAAATAAGGTTCTTAGCCACTCGATTTACTTCTTTGACTACAATATCCTGCCATCTTAGATCCCAGTCGCTCATTTCCGGCTTGCTCTGTGGCAAACTTATCATTGCAGCGCTTCCTGTTGTTCCAGTCAATGTTCTTACAAGATTTGCAAGGAAATCCCGGAAAGACTCTGCCTTATCACGATGTCGGCTCAAGAAGTTAAGGACCTCATCGCACAGGATCAAAACATGGCCCCCTGCCACGTCGATTAGCTTTCGGAGATTATTCGTCCCTGGTGCTTTTATCTTTGCCTCTGGGCCTAATGCAGTAATCCCATCATCTCCCGCAAGCTGACGGGCGATGTCAATCCATGGGGTTTCAGCCCCTTGAGAAGCATCCCAGGCATTCCCGACAAAGACACCCACTTGTGCATTTGGAATTTCTGGAAGGCCAGCTTCTTTAAGGAGCTTACTCAGTTCTTCAATCTTTCTCGCTTTTTCCTTATTCTTGATCAAATGATAAAGAGCAGTCAGTGTATGGGTTTTACCTCCGCCGAATTGAGTGATTAGTGCAAGGACAGGAGCTGTGTTTTCGGTTTTGCCGGCCAATCGGCGAAGAACCATACCGATATGTTCATTAAGGGCCCGCGTGAAGCAGGTTCGAGAGAAAAAGAGTTTTGGATCACGGTAGTCTTGAGGAGCAGTGCCAGCCACCACCTGTTCAAGAGCAATCGCAAACTCATCCGGGTTGAACGACCGACCCTCTCGGACTTCCTTTCTCGGCATTGCAACTTTGTACCACGGTTCCATAGGATATCGCTCCGTTTTTCATTCAAGCGTTTGTTGAGGCAAACGACTCCGGACTTCTGCACGAACATGATCGGCCAACAAGAAGGCCCTTTCGGCATCGCTCATTCCGACTTCCGGATATTCACCCGGATAACGATAGTCCACCCCATAGGGAGTCAATATCACAGTATCTCCCAGAATTTCGGGGATTTTATCGTCCACTTTCCCTGCAAGCCTCAATAAAGCCTCAATATCGTGAGTCTTCTGGAATTCAATCTGGTGCCAAACCAGAAAAGCCTTTAGATATTTCTCTGCTGCTTGCTGAGAATGGAATGCCGTTCCCTCCGCAAAATCAGGTCCACCCTGTAAGAGATGCTCCGCAGTTTTAAAATCACTCTCTGCCTTCCGTACCCATTCGCGCGTGAATTCTTCTTTTACTGCTTCAGGTGGCTTCATAAATCACCTTTCCGTACTTGTTAACAGGGTAAGCTAATCCACCAATCACTCCTTTGGTTTCTTCAAAGCGTTCAAGGGTCATAGCAAAAACATCTACAGGAATACCAAGGTCCCCCAGGGCTTGACGTAGGCGAGCACTTTCATCCCGCTGACTTCGGAAGTCACGTTCGATGATAAGTAAATCCAAATCGCTGTCCCGCGTCATCAAACCTGTCGCGCCGGAGCCGAAAAGAATTATTCGTTCCGGTTTTGCGACAGTCAAAATCCGATTCACCACTTTTTTGAGAAGATCACCGTCATCCTTCATTAATCGTCACCTCCTACCTTGGAATGGTCAATAACATGGCATCCAGTAACCTCTTTTCTTCGCTTTGTTTAGGATATAACGCAGAGAGCGCATTGGCAAGCCTCAGAAAATCTGGTCCACGATCTATCTCAGCTTTGAGTAACGCTCGCAAAGCATTCGTCTGACCGCTTGACTGAAGAAGCATGGCAGCATGTACACGGTCGAGAGTGGTCGTCCCCGCTTTCGCTGAAGCTCCAGCGACCGGACCTCCCTTTGTTGTACTTTCGGCGGGCATTTTCTTTTTTGGACGCCGACCTTTAATTTCGGGAGCGATAGCTCCTTCCGATCTTACAGCAAAATCGAACTTCATCTGTGGATCACGTCGGGCCTGCTCCTCAATTCTGAAACCGGCTACTGATATACTTTCTTCTCCAAAAAGCTGTTTCCCCCGTTCCTTAACCGAAAGCAAACGAACCACACCCTTCTCGGTCTCAATAACCCTCCCCTCCCATTCAGGGAGATGAATGCCAAGAGGCTGAGCAAAACGCCGAACCACATCGAAAATTAAACTATAGCCCTGCTTCTTTTTCTTAGGCGATTCTTCCTCCTCATCAGTTTCTTCATCATCTTCAGATTCTTCCTTAGCAACTTTTGCCCCATTTCCATTTGTGCTCTGAAGTGTCCAAAGAAAAAGCGCAGTTAATCGAGCATCTTCCTCTAATGCCCCTGCAGCGCTATTACGCGCCTTAGCTTCCGGGGTTCCAAGAACTTGCTCTAAGGCAGTACGCCCGACGACCTCCCAAACATAGGTAAGGAAGCCACGCCGGTGGGGTTCTGAAGCTTCTGGATCTCCGCCTAATGGTATTTCTCGTTCTTCTGCATCAACGACTTTTGAATAACGACTGTAGATCTCTAAAGCTGGCCCTATACAGGCAAAGACAAGATCAGCGCCCCGGACGCCCTCTGATTGGAGGCGTTCCATCCAATCCCCAACCCGTTTCGGAAGTTCACGTAGCACTTCACCCCAATCTCCCACCGGTGCGTCTTCCGGCCGCGGCCGACATACAAGATGCACACTCGTAGCAAGCGCAGCTGACTCTTGGGATCTCAATCTATTAGGGCGCTCTGTAGCTATTGGCCAAGAGCCTGTTATAGTCCAGCCTCCCTTAATCATCCCGGATAGCAATGCCTCCCACCCTTCGGTTGTTTTATGAGCAAAAACAACTGAGGCAATCCCGTCTTCCCTAAGAACATTACGTCCTTGAAAAAAAGCTTTCTCCATAGACTCTTCGAAAAATCTACGATCTTTCGGACGACCTTCGAATTTCCTCGTTTCATCTTGCACTGCTTCCTGAGCCTTCGGAGACAACGGATTGAGTGGGTCGAAAGGATCACGGAGCAGAGAACGTCCTGGTAAAACTCGTTTCAGCCAAACAAAGAAAAAATCAGAAAGGTCGGAATAGGGAATGGCATCATAGTAAGGAGGATCCGTGAACCAAACTTTCGCGGAGGCATCTGGTAGAAAGCTCTCTCTTGCATCTCCTTGGTGAACCTGACCAACTCGACCTAGGAGTGATGCCTCTTGGACAGCTTGACTCTTGACCACCAAACCATGCATAAAGCTTCCAGTAGACTCTGAAGTAGTTACTGCCTCAGCAAAATCCCAAACGATAGGTAGGGCCTGCCGTCCAAAAACCCCAAGAACCGTCTCCATATAAGGTTCGGGACTCCACCTGCAGAGAGACGAACAACGTTCAGTCGTATGATTCAGCGTCAGTCCAAGCAACTCTTGGAGGTCTGGCCTCGTATTCCGAGTTTTAATGCGATTGATGAAGTCAAGCAGTGCCACTTTCTGTCGATCTGTGAAGAGGTCACCCCAATGGAGCATTCCATACCTTTGGACACGGAAACCTAAAGTTCCAATTGGTGGTAACGGCTCATCCGGTATAGGGCAGAGACCTTTTCTTCCATTACGCTCCCACTCATCAAGAATCTCCTGGAGTTTCTTCTTCGCCTTCCAGACGGCTTCGTAATCGTACTCAGTGGGCAACCGATAATTCCGCCCCTGTTCACCAGGTTTCAATATGACAACAGCTAATAATCGGGCTCCACCCATTCGATTACCCATATCATTGAAAATAACGTCTCCCCCACCTCGCTGTGCCGCAAGCTGTGTCCTCACTCTTTCTGGAGACAGGACGGTACCGCAGCAAAGACAGGTTGCTTTAGCTCGTGTGACAGTACCAGGCGGCACTTCACTTTCGTTCTTCGGATCAAAGATTTCAAACTCAATTCTTTGTCCAATAATTTTCCCATCTCCCCTGGTGGCAGAAGGTGACGATGAGGGGGAAACAATCTTATACCTCAATGCTCGTTTCCGATTCGGCTTCTTGCAGAGCCAAAAGGACCGTATCAAAGGAATCTCTGCCCCGCAATTGGGAGCCTCACATCTCACCGTTCTTGCCCACAGATAAACAATTGGCTTAGCTCCGTCAGAATCAGGAGGATAATACTCGGCCAGATCTTTCTCTGCTGCTTCCTTTATTTCTCCCCCCGCACTTCTCAATTCATCAGCAAGTTCAGGTCCACATCGGGGGATATCTTCGAGCATAACTTTGAGGATTAGGCACGCCACTGGATTCAAGTCACTGGCGAATGTTTCACAACCAAGCCGTAGAGCCTCCAACGGAATCGATCCACCACCTGCAAAAGGATCTACAACCAGGGGAGTCTCTTCAGGGTGAGCAGCCTTTACAAGCCCACGACCAACTTCCAAGTATGTTTGATTTGAAGAAAGGTCCCAATTTGAAAAGTCCCCAATGAACTTCAGGAGTGCTTGTCGGAGATCTTCGTCTTTTGGTCCTATATTCCCTTGAACCTTAGGCAAAAGTTCTCTTGCCTTGGTTTTGAGATCTTCTGGACAATTTGGATCGCAAGGATCAGGCAGCAATAGTCCCAAGAGCATTGCTCGACATGCAGCTAATGGCCTTCGTGCCCACCAAAGATGCAATGTTGAGGGATGTCCATGGCGGATAGATTTCTCCCGTGCTGAGTGCTTCGACACCACCGCAATCGGAAAATCCACCTCCGCCAGCCGTTTACATTCTTTGGGGAGCAAATCTCTCCTCCTATGCTATACTGGATACAATCCCTTCTCATCTTCCACGATTCTACTACGAACTGTTAAACACATTCAGCTTATCCGCCCATATTCTTCCCTTGTCCTAATTAAGTCGGCCATCTTCTTGAAGAAATCCTGTTCAAATCGATCAAGAAATTTTGCCGTGCGCGATTTATCCTCTTCCTTGCCAACGAAGATATTTATGCCTTCTGATTTCGCTGTCTTAGCCGCTTCCTCAGCTATTTCGTCAATCACCTCCCACATCGCCATTGCTTGAGCTTCATCGTAGTGGCGAAGTGCTAAATCTATCAGATAATTGCGTATAGTCGTCTCCTCATCAGAAAGTTCAACGCTCCAAAAAAGCCTCCCAAGCGACCGTTTGTCTGTTTCTATACCGAGTATAAGATCAACTAATTGTACAAATCCCAACTGCGATAAGATCGCGTTTCCACAACGGCCTAGAACCTCGCCATGGCACAGCCCCATTAGACGTTTATCCGCAGTGACAAATATAGACTTACGCCCATTTTGTATATCGAGCATTAATCTAGTAAGTTGAGCTGCCTCATGGTCTATTAGGACAGGAACCTTGGGGATGTAAAATCGAAGCGACTCCCCCAGATCTTCATATGCTTGGTGTAAAGCGGCTCTCACTTTGTTGTAAAGAACAGTTTCTTGCCCCGCCAAAAATGAAATTGATATTACCTCAACCCCACGCTGTCCCAAATATTCCCTTAGGGAAGTTTCGGAATCGTAAGGAGCAGCTTTTCTTAAGAACTCTTCAAAGGAGACTATATCTCCTGTTCTACCGATAAAACTAGCATATGCGCCAATATATACATTTGTATTTTCTGAGCTGTAAATCAAAACTTTATGGCGCAATCTGTCAATATCTTCAAGCCCTTGATCTTTAACTTCCTGTATTGCCAAATGGCGATGGTGGATGATTTCATTTAAGAAATCTTTCGCTGTCAATATTCTTGTCGTTGACCCATCCCCTTTGGCAGACATGATCATCCGCGAAATAGCGTCAGCATAGACTGGACTGTAAGGGTGCCCCTCAACTATGGCTGGCATAAGAACGTTTGCGTCTAAGTAAAGTGTTTCTGGCACAAGGAAGAGCTGTACCGTCGTCCGTGAGTTATTAAGAACAAGTTCAACCGCAAATGCAATTCTCCCCATATCCGCCAATAGTTCTGCTTCTTTATCCTCAGGGTGCCTGAACAAGTCATAAATTGCATTAGCAAGGGCTTTGTACTTTGAGGGCGATATATTTTTAACAAGATTTTCGATAACTCCTTGAATTTGAGGCCAGGCTTCAAAGGTACTCGATGCAGAACCACCCGCAAAATGAGCTCCTAAATCCCAACCTCGGGTCAGCAGAAGGCGGTTCAATATATCTGAAATCGATCTCCGAAGAACACTATCAGCCTCAACACCTTCACGGACTTTCATCCTATTTACTGTCGCCTCTACGAGGGTCTCTAATGCTGTATCGAAAGCTTTGCGATCAGCTTGTTGGCATTTGAGAACCCCTTCTTCTCGGTTGCAAACTCCCTTAGAAACTAATCTATTGACCGAAAACTTGATAAGATTTCCAAGTTGATCATCTGTCATACTAATATATTTCTTAAGAATCTGGGGTAAATTACCTTCTGTTGTTCCATTAGGGCCAGCATCCATTATTGTTTGAGCAACTATACCCTCTATTACCATTTCCCTTAGCGGCTCCGCCTTATCCCCTAATTTGAGCCGTGAATAGCAACTCGCGACAAATCTAGTTATTCCTGCAACCGATTCTACTTTGTCCGGGGCCCTCCTCGGAGAACTTCTAACCTCACGTTGAGCGGCTCTAATGGATTTCCAAAGAGATTCATGATTGCTATCGGGATCATATTCAACAACTTCTACATTGAATTTCGCTAGCTCATACGCAAGGCTTTTTGCACAATCGTCGGGAACAAGGGCCAGATGAAGTCGAGGGTGAGGCTGTACCAGGGTCTTACTCATTAAATCAAGCACTCTATTGATGGCTGGATCAACAAATGAGTATCCTAAGAAGAGACAACGATACTTCTTAAGTACATTTAGAAGAAAGTCCTGATAGTAAGGGTCGGACTCTGTTCTTATGTAGTCATTTCTATCCACCACCATGGTTTCAGGAATTTCTGCTCTTCCATGAATTCTGGCAATGTAAAAGTCAGTCCAGAAAACAGCTTGCTTCATCGACAGGTCACCGAGTTCAACGTACTTTGGTGCTTGCAGACTAAGTCCCGATTCCGTTTGCTTGTCATATAAGTTGTAATAAGCATCGTGGAGAGAACGATCATAATTTGTTGTAACAACTGCACTAAAAGGTAGTGCGATCAATCCATGAAGTTTGCTGGGAGAATAAGTTGCAGCATTAGCAAAAGGTGAAGCGAGTTCTTGGTATTTTAATCCTTGCGGGATTTCTATTGCACTTTTGTATAACTCAGCTGCCTGAAGATAAAACCCTGCCGTTAGGCGTTTACGCATCAATGCTGCTAGATCTTTATCATACCGGGCTGCAACAGCAGAAAGATGATCGAGGTATTCCTCCCATGAGGGAAGCCCTGCCCTTTTCCCCACCCCTGCTCCTGCAAATAGGCAACTGCCTCTCTGACTTACAAAGTCTATTAATTTCGAAGTCAATTGTTTCGTCGATAATGTGGCCATAAGTGAACTCCCCTCATCATTTGTCTATACTTCCATAGCACACCGATCCATCCCTTACCTGCATGGGCTCGGTTAAAGCATCGATTTTCAGCCAATAATGATCAACCTTTTTGACCCTTTCGGAAGAGTTCAAATGCCGCTCAGGGTGAACTTTTCGTGCCATTGGAGGCGGGCTGGGTCTTTAATTGATTTTAAAAGAACGGTCATTACAACATTACCCTCTCTTTTACCGTCCTTAAATCCCCCCTTGCCCCCCTTTACCAAAGTGGGGGATCAAACCTGCTTTCACCCCCGCCTTTATCCTCCCCCGTCAAGGGAAAGGAAATTAATTGGGATTCCCCCGTCGTTGGGGAGGGGATAGAGGGTAATAGGATCATTAATCCATTTCGTGATCCTATTAATCGCTCCATGATCGAATTTGTTCCTACTCTTCTCTTTTTCACCCCAAACCTCCCAGATTAAGGGGGAGGGCTGAGTAGCTTATTTATTACCACGTTTAGCGATCTTATTACCATGTTTCTCCCAAAGAGCCTTCCGCCGACCAGTTGAACCAAAAAGTCGTTATTACCCTCTTTTTTACCCTCTTTTAGAGGTAATACCCTTTCTTTTCCATGGAGCGCCTGGCCCCCGACCTAAACACTCCACCTGTCCTGAATTTTGCAAATCCCTTAACACCTTTCGTATCATGTCTCTGCTCACACCCGGACAGGTACGCTCAAGATCGGAAAGCATAAAAGGCTTTGAAAACCTCTGGATCGCTGCCTCCACGAGTTCCGTTTTTGAGCCTCTGGGTCCTTTTATCTGACCTACCCTTTCTTCAAACTCCCGATAAACAGTCTTGAGAGTATAAAGAACAAAGTTCAGATAAGGCCAGGGATCATGCTTGCCTTCGTGCCAGCTTTCGGAACTCTGTTCTAATGTCTCATAGTAACGTTCCTTATTCTGTTCGATCAGACGTTCAAGACTGATATAACGACCCACTTCGTATCCGAGATGGTAACACTGGAGGAGCAGCAATAAACGTGAAACCCTTCCATTCCCATCCCGAAATGGATGGATACATAAGAAGTCAAGGTTAAAGGCCGCCAAGGCGATAAGCGGATGAACCCACTTTTCGAGAAGGCATCGGTTCCACCTTTCTATCAATTCTTTTGTGGAGGCTTGAGTTTTAGCTGCTGGAACAGTCTTAAATCTCACCCTTTCTCGACCATCTGCATACTTCTCGATGATATCGCCATCTTTCTCTTTATATCTACCTGCATCCCATATTTCCCCACGACACAACCGATGGAGATTCAAAATAGTTTCCTCTGACACAGGGATATCCTTGCCTTGCTCGTGAATGAGTTTAAGTGCATCCCGGTAACCTCGCACTTCTTCTTCATCACGGTCATGCAGGAGAGATTTGCCAAAAATGATTGTTCTAATGCGTGTCTGATCGACAGTGACTCCTTCAATCCTGTTAGAAGAAACCGCGCTTTCGATCATCGCACTCTCGCGTAAGACCCTCAGCTTTTGGGGGGACTGTTTTGTGAAGAGGTCCTGTTTTCCACGCGCCTCACCCAAGTCTGCCAGATACCACGAAGTAGTCGCAGGGACGGATTCCGGTTTAGAGGCAAACTGACGAAAAGTCATCATTTCTTTTGGTCTCCGTAAGGTACTGATCTCTTCTCTCACCTGCATCGGTTGGGTTACAGCATCTATCGACAGATAATAATGATCGACTTTCTTGACTTCGTGCCATTGGAGGCGGGCTGGGTCTTTAATTGGATTTTGGAGTTGTGGCTCACTTTTGCAGTCTGTGACGACATAAAGCCAGTAGCAGTCACGACGATCTTCAGCGACTCTTTTTTCATTAGGTGTAAGTAGAACATTTCCAGCGGATTCACCAATTCCTTTAACCTCAATGAGCCGAAGCTCACCCGAATTTAAGTCCAAGCTCGTCAAGTCATACCCAAAGTTTTTTTCATGAACATCATGAACCTGACGACCTTTTTCTTTCTCATACTCCATAGCCACCTGCATCGCTGTTGCTTCAACTTCTGAATCGGGTTGCAGACGTCGAACCTCTGGAGACTTTCTCTCAGGATGTGGGAGAATAAGTACACTGGTTATTCGCTCAACCGACTGAAGAGAAAGGGCGCGCTGCCTATCCAATTCAAGACGGCGTCTCTCTCGTCGTGATAGAAGATCTGAATGGCGGGTTTCTGCTTGGGCAAGACGTCCCTCAGCTCCAGGAGCTTTTCTTTCCACTTCCGAAGCTAATCTACCAATCTCTTCATCAGCCTTCTGAAGAAGCTCGGTAAGTGACAATTCTACATGGGCTGCAATACGATCAATTTCAGATAGGCGCTCGGTACGGACTTCTTCCAAGAAAGCCATAAGACCGTTTTCATTGAGCCACGCCGTGGCCTCCGGAAGTGATGCAACTGATGGAAGATTCTCCTGGTAAATTAACGGGGGAGAAATTTCCAAGTATGCTGGGTTCTTGCAAACGAGCCTCTCCATTGGCCGTCAGCTCCACTACGAAGAGACGCTCATGGATTACCTGACCAAGGCCGTCAACCACACGTGCTCGGTAGAAGTCCAGACGAGCCGGAGTATCATGTTGAAGAGAATAAAAACAGGCTCCCTTACCAAAAGTTCCCTGTGCCAGGATAAAGGCATGACGGCGCAGAGCTTCAAAGAGTGGATGACCAGGCGTGACCCATTCCAGATTGTTCGTTTCGGCAGTATCACGATCTGTCGAGAATCGTGGATACTTTGTAACCAGTGGTGGAAGCTTCCAGTCAGTCTGGCTTTCGTAGTTCCTTAGTATCGTTGGCGTTCTCCCCGGATCAAAAGTGTGCGGAAGAGATGAGTGGGTCTTTAGGGCGAAGTCTATATAATCTGCAGATTCGCGCATAAAACGAGCAATTGTTTCGGGTACCACACGGCGCTCCTGGGCTCTGGCACGGCGTTCGACGAGCATCTCAAGGTTCAGCTTTTTCGATGCGAGGCCTTCAAGAGCATTCTGACAGATGGCCCTAAACTGTTTTTCATCAACATTCTTAAGGAGTCGGTCCTCCAGGTCTGCATCTCCTAAGCGTCCAGCATAATAATCACGAAGAACCCGTTCGATGTGAGCTGCGGGAAGAATTTCTCCAACCACATTGAAGACTGCATCGTCGTCAAGGGCATCCCGGATCTCCTGAAGCTTTTCAAGAAGACGCTGAAGCACCTTACCCTCGATGGTGTTCGTTGCTACAAAGTTAAAAATTAGGCAATCACTCTTCTGGCCATAGCGATGAATACGGCCCATTCGCTGTTCAAGTCGGTTCGGATTCCAGGGAATGTCATAGTTAAAGAGAATGTGACAGCACTGAAGATTGATCCCCTCCCCGGCTGCCTCAGTAGCAACCAGGACCTGGATATCTCCATCTTTGAACTGTTGCTCAGTGTAAAGTCGGGTGCCGGGTTGATCCCGGAAACCGGATTTCATGCCTCCATGAATGCATCCAATCTTAAAGCCCCACTCTTTTAAACGACCCATCAGGTAGTCGAGTGTATCTTTGAACTCAGTGAAGAGGAGAAGCCTTTGTTCGGGGTGGTCGAAAAAACCCTCTTGATGAAGAAGGTCTTTTAAACGGGATAACTTGGCTTCAGTGCTTGAATCCTCGACCAACTGGGCTTGCTCTGCAAGTTGCTTCAACTTATCGGTCTCTTCACGGATCTGTTCTTCGTTCGCAGCAAGGGTAATGGCGTCTAACATTTTCTCTAATTTTTCTCGTTCATAATCCTCCATCTCTTCAATCTCTTCTGGATCGGGAAGGTCGGGAGGAACCAAACTGATTATTTCGTGGGCACGCTTTAATCCCACTTCAAGCCTTTTAGCACGATTTTCTAAGGAGTGCCGCATGGCATGGGTGCTTGAAGCAAGACGGCGTTGATACAGGGACATGAGGAATCCAACTGCACGGGCACGGGGGTCATCACCCTGAGCAGCAGCTTTAGCGCTTTGCTGTTTCACAAAACGAGTAACATCGCGATAGAGATCGAATTCAGCGCCGTCAATCTGGAAATCTACGGTATGGGGGATTCGTTTGGTGAAAATCTTCTCAGCCACCCATGTTCCATCGGGCCGACGCTCCGGAAAGTAGACCATGGCTTCCTTCGTCCGTCGAAGGTAAAATGGAGCCCTTCGCTGATTCATTGCCTCTCGGATAGAGCGGACATCGGCATAGGCATCTTGGTCGAGAAGCTGTAAAAAGAAACTAAAATTGATTGGATCTCCTTTGTGAGGCGTTGCTGTAAGAAGGAGTAAGTGATCACTTGCATCACGAAGCAGCTCACCCAAACGGTACCTTAAGGTCTTGTGCTCCAGATCAAAGGCGGACATCCGATGTGCCTCGTCCACGATGGTGAGGTCCCAATGGACTTGGCGCAATCCAGGTAGGATTTCTGAACGCTTTGCGAGATCGAGGGAAGTGATAACTTGTTTTTGTTCCAACCACTGGTTTATACCAAACTGGTCACGGATTTCCCCACCTTTCAATACCTTGAACTTTTCATCGAACTTCTCATTGAGTTCCCTCTGCCACTGAAAGGTCAGGTTCGCAGGACACACGATCAGGGTGCGATCAGCCAATCCCCTGAGTTTCAGTTCCCGAATAAGGAGCCCTGCCATAATTGTCTTACCAGCGCCGGCATCGTCAGCCAGGAGGAATCGTACACGGGCGAGTTTGAGCAGATAGTCGTAGATCGCCTCGAGCTGATGTGGCAATGGATCGACACGCGAGATGGAGAGCCCGAAATATGGATCAAATTCATACGCAATCCCGAGCGAGTAAGCCTGCAGGCCAAGTCGAAGGAGGCGGCCGTCACCAGCATACGTAGAGGTAACATCAAAGATGGTTAGTGCTTCAATATCTCGTGAGGTAAGGGTGACGCTTCGGAACCGTTCCGATTGCGTACCAACCAACCCAACTATCCATGTGCCAGGCCCATTGGCACGCACCGTCTCCACCCTCATAGGCTCGTTAAAGAGCGTGCCTGTTAAGATTTGACCAGGCTTGGGGATTTTTAGGTTCATCCACTTTCACCCTTTAATTGTTCTGGGGTCTGTTCCCACTTACTCATTGTAAGGCGCAAAACAAAAAGCCCAATCCTTTTGAGAATAGGATTCTTGATTGGTTTGCTGAATAAATTTTACCCACCACAACGAAGTTGGTTTAACTATACCAAAAACAGGATTTTATGCAAGAGCAAAGTATTTCTTATGCCGCAGAAAAGACAAAGGGCATCCTCCTACGTCCCGCCTTGCGGGACTGCGGAGGACAGGTAGCGCATAGCGTGCAACATCACTGAAGTTCTGCAGATTTTTCTATAATTGCATCTGAGGATGATGTCAATCCGGGGGAGGTCGTTGAATTCTTTCACTTATTTTTGAATATTAAAATTTCCGTTCCCCTCACCTTTCAATTTTTTCCGGAGCATGCCAAATGCGGAACGCGGAATGCGGAATCCGGGATGTTAACCAAGTTAAAATTCATTCCATGTGGACTCCGAGAAAGGCTCATTGTCTTTTCTGCTTTTTAAATCCTTTTGAAGGTTTGTAGGGTACATGCGGTTCTTCCACCAGGAACCCTATTCGTTTCTTCGGAGGTTCCGGTTCTGGCGGTGCCATTAGTTGACGGATAGCATCAAAAACTATCTTGAATTGGGCATCATACTTCTTTTCAAGCTCATCCAGCCTCCTGGCTAAATCTTTGTTCAGTGATATAATTTCCCGGAGTTTTGCAAAGGTCC
Source organism: uncultured delta proteobacterium (assembly GCA_963826305.1). GTDB lineage: Bacteria > Desulfobacterota > BSN033 > BSN033 > UBA1163 > CAWGWZ01. The sequence goes on from CAWGWZ010000020.1 coordinate 348,612, forward strand.
GCATGATCTGAATGTTGACCTGAACAGCCCTGCGACTGTTCAAAACACTGGATAGCATGGCTACGCCATGCTCTGTAAAGGCCATCACATTCTTTGAAAATTTCAGCGTTTTGACTCGCGGGTGGGCCGAGGATATCACAAATTGTGATATCCTCATGATCTCTTCACGGGTTAAGCGAAACATAAAATCCTCAGGGAAACGGTCTACATTTCAGCGGACTGAGTGGTTCAAGGCACGAGTTTCCACGCCATATAGTTGGGCCAGATCTCGATCAAGCATCACCTTCTGACCACGGATCAATAGGATAGATCGTTCTATGCGCTCAAGAGGAATCAGGGATCTGTCTTTTGACATTTTATCATTCATTAACTCTCCTCACCTTTCTTCCCGTAAATCGTAAGGCGCAAGGCGAAAAACAAAAACCCCATTTCTTTTCAGAACCCGTTAAACCCCTGCTAATTCCACTGAATCAGTATACGGAATAATTGCCCCATTAGGCTGTTTCTTCCAAATGTTTTCTCTATGGGCCGCATCATATGCCATTCGTTCCTCAGGAAATTTCATGGCAATGCGAGTGATAATTCTTCTTTCCTCCCGGCTAAGGGGGTCAGCTTTTGACTCATCAGCTTTTATGATGTCCTGAATTAGATCCTTGTAGTTATTGAGCTGAGGCCCGTAGGGGAGAGCAGCATAGGTGGACCCCGTCAAGCTTTCTCCTGTTTCTCGGTGTGCCACCATGTCTGCATACCACAGGTACTTTGCCGCAAAGAGCATCTTGTCATTTTTCTTCAAAAGATGTTTACCAAGCATGGACTCGAATTCTTTAAGCACTAATTTTATTCTTGGGATTGAAAAGGCCCGATTTCCGGTACAGCTATCTCCAACGCTTTGGCCTTCAAAAGCAATTCTGAGGGCGTGGTCCATGGATTTGCTCTGGATAGTTCTTCCCTCCCACCTCTTGACACTCGCAATCCCGACATTCATCCTCCTTGCAAGAGCCTCCTGAGTTAAACTTAACCTCTTCCTCTTCTCAACGATTTCATCCCCTGTTAGCAAGTTGACCGCTTTACGGTAGGCATCAGCGATCGTTTTCTGAATGCGTGCTGCTTGGTTGACCGTTCCTGCCTCGACACCGCATACCGTACATCGATACTGTTCTATCGGAACGATTATTTTAACACCACGGAAAGTCATTCGCTTTTTTGCTTTCCTCAGCACCATTTTCCCATGCCCGCTCGGGCAATCCATTCTCACTTCTTTCATTTTATTCCCCCTCATCCCCTTTTCGGTCTTCGTGAAGTGACACAAGCCACATCCGGCTCCCTTTAATGGTAAACTTGAGATAGACCCCACAACCCAATTTTTTACTTAACCACCGAAACGCCAATAGCTCGTAACCTTCTATGTCCTGCTCATAAGATCGTTGCGGTGGATATCGCCCCGCGTAATGGTTGGGGGACATCTCTTCTAATAAATCGATCAGGATATACGAAATATTTTGAAGATCGACGCCTAATTCAACTGCATCAGCAGCAATGATAACCGGATTCAAGATAGAAAATTGATTTTCTGAAACCGATTCCTTCGCCTGTTTTATCTTACGGTTGATTTCTTTGTAAGAAGGTCGATCCATAACTATTATGGTATCAATTGATACCTTCTGTCAATAAAAAAATTGAGCATACTAACCTGCTGTAAAAACTGAATTAATTTGTCCACCCCACCCAAGTTGGCTTCAATATAGCAAGAACAAAAAATTATGCAAGGAGGATTCGTTCATTGATCGTCCGAGAGTTTCAAGGAGGACTGCTGGGTTTTATTTTCTGCAGATTTTTCTATAATTACATCTGGAGATGAGAGATGAATTTTGGGGACGTTGCTGAATTCGTTCACTTATTTTTCCCTTTCAGAAATCCCATCCACCCTCACCCTCTTCACCACAAGGTGTAAATCGTGAGTCCCAAGGCGCAAGGAGTAACTCCAAAACAAAAACCCATTACCATCCCAACAGATATTTCAATAGAAGACCTCCGAAAAAAGCGATGGAAATGCTTGTTAAAGTTCCAATCAAATAATATTCTGCGAAATGACTTCCTTCTTTCATCTCAGGATAGCGGGCAATCGATTTAGCCGCAAAGATATATCCGATAAATTCCATCTTGCCAAAGAGCACAGCCGTCAAGACCAATAAGCTTTCTCAACTTTTGACAAGACAAACTGGAATTCGTCACCTACCGTGACATTAAAAGAGGTCGGGGTGTGAATGGCGTTTTTGTAAGTCCTGGACACCGTGGTGAATTCTTTCTTCAGGATTGCATCGATTTTTCTTCTTTGCTCCGTGGAGTATCTCTGCGATCGGACTATGTCGCATGTCACAACGGCTACGACTCTCTCCATTGTTTAGCCTCCATTTACACCCTCAATAGGGTGTATTTATGCTTTACACCTTATAGAGGGTGTATTCTTTTGTCAAGCCCTAATTGCTCCCGCTGTCTCTCGATTCTTTCCCAAGACGAGCGTTGCTCTTTGGAATTTGCCCATTCGGATAGGACAACAAAAAGTCCATTCCTTTTGAGAATAGGATTCTTGATTGGTTAACTGAATAAATTTTCCTCACCCCATCGAAGTTGGTTTAACTATACCAAAAACAGAATTTTATGCAAGAACAAACCATTTATTATGCAAGGAGGATTCGTTCATTGATCGTGCGAGAGTTTCAAGGAGGACTGCTGGGTTTTATTTTCTGCAGATTTTTCTATAATTACATCTGGAGATGATGTGCTCGTCTTCTATTTTACTAAATCGATCTTCCTCCATGGGGATATTACTCGAGGCATCGGTGAGAAGGGACTGCATATCTTTGATGCTTCCGTTGATGTAACCCTTGATGCCTTTCATCTCTTCCTGGCTCACTGAAAACCAGTTGGACTTATCAAAGGAGAGGTTATACTCAATGATGCTCAGCGATTCAGGAGGAGCATTCCATTTTTCCATAGCATAAAGGGCATAACACCCTAATTGGATGGAGAGGTCTTCTGAAAGGCTCTTTCCTGTCTTCCAGTCGTAGATATATACGCCCTCTCCTTCTTTTATTGCGCAGTCGATGGCTAACTGATCCTGACATTTCCTTTTGTGGTTTAACTTGGGACCAATGGGATCCTAAAGATATCGAGTGGGGTGCGTTTTTATCTCTTCAAGAAAATCATCGATGAGCTTTTCCTGATTGTATTTAGGCTTCCAGTTCCACTCTTCCTTGGCAACTCTGTCATCAATGGGGTATGAGAGTTTGTCTAATATTTTTTGAATCTCTAGATCGGGTTTAAAATCAATTTGCGCGGTAGGAATCTTTTCCTTCACCATTTCAACCAGTTCCCCTGCACTGGCGACCGGAGTGACACCCGCAACGAGATAATTAACCATTCTGATGTCCTCTATGGGTGCTCCTCCCAGTTCTATGATAGCTCGTGCAGCATCCTTGAAATATATAATTGGGCATCTTGTTTCAGGTTTCACATAGACTGTATAAGGCTTTCCATATGCACTTTCCTCAATCACCCAGGAGGTAAACTGAACAACACCTGGTGTCTTGACCCCCGGTCCGACTACAGAGGGATAGCGAACCCCCCGAAAATCCAAACCATATTTTCTTCTATAAAACAGTCCCATATGTTCACAGAAAACTTTGGTAGCCCCGTAAAAAAACTCGGGGCGCTGTAAAGCATAATCAGAAATGACCCGCTCACGGATATCCAGCCCATAGGTTCCAATTGTGCTGGAATACAATACCTGAGGTACATCAAATAGCCTTGCTGCCTCAAGAATATAAGAGGTTCCTAACACATTCGAATGGATTGCCCCAGGAGGATCAAGGTCTGAGGCTAAGGAGAGCATTCCCCCTAAGTGGTAAATTGCTGTTGGCCTGAAAGACTTCACGACACTCAAAACATGACTAAAATTACCGACGTCTCCGCGAACTAGCTCCACTTGGTTTGCAACATCGTCAAGCCGTTTAGTGGAAGGGTTCACATCAAAAATGACCACATTTTTTTCCCCCCTATTTAGGAGGGCCCGAACAACTTCTGCACCAATAAAACCTGAGCCACCAGTGATTAATGTGGCCACCCTTTCCTCCTTAAGCTTTCCGCTTTTCTGTCAGGCATTAAACTTTCGTAAGTAGTTTCAAGATTGAATGATCCTCAGCAAATTTAACAACTTTCTATCTCTTTCTTTAATGGTCTGGTCAAGATCTGGCTTTGAAAAATCGACCGGATAATCGTAAAATCCTTTACCCGTTTTGATTCCATAATGTCCCTGAGAAACTAGCGTTCTTAGGGACTTGGGAGGTTCGGCCGAGCTTTGAATATGAGGGAGTAGGTTCTCACAAGACTTCAAAATGAGGTCCAAGCCGGCTAGATCCACTGTCAGAAGAGGGCCGATGCTGGATAGACGGAATCCAATGCTCCCTTTAACTGCCTCATCAATATCTTGAGCACTGGCCACCCCCTTTTCATAGAGATCCAAAATCTCGCGCATCATGGCTGTCTGTATTCGATTGATCAAAAACCCTGGAAGTTCCACATTAATTCTTATTGGATTTTTATTGATCCTTTTGAGTAGCTGGCACGTTGTTTCCATGGTATCGTCACTCGTCTCCCCTCCTCTTACCACTTCAACTGTAGGAACAATATGAGGAGGATTAAACCAGTGGGTGATCACTATCCTTTTTTTGTTTTTTACCAATACTCCGATATTCTTTAATGTTAGAGAGGAAGTATTGCTCGCTATAATTGCTCCCTCCTGGCAGAACGATTCCACCTTTTGAAAAAGCTCCTGCTTTAGCGTTAAACTCTCGGGAGCGGCCTCCAATATGAACTCGCTCCCAGCTACGGCACTCTGCAAATCCTCGTTCGTGGTCAGTCTCTCAAGAGCAAACCTAATTTCTTGTTTTGTAACAAGACGAGCTTGGAGAAAAAGTTCAAGATTTTTTTCGATGTGTGCTCGAGCGGTCTTCAAAAAAGTACTCTGGATATCATAAAGAATAACCGGATATCCTCCGATTAAGAAGCTCTGGGCGATCCCATGTCCCATAATTCCAGCTCCAAGAACAGTAACGGTTTTTATTGTTTCTATTGTCATAGCAGAGGTAACCTCAAAAATTTACGTTGTGTATTCCCTTCAAACCGAGAATATTTCGGGCCTCCGAAGGCGTAGTAGGCTCGATTCCCAACTCGCGGGCTATCCGTATGATCTTTTCTACCTGTTCGGCGTTGCTTTTCGCCAAGACCCCTTTCTGCAAATACAAGTTGTCCTCGAGCCCGACCCGTGCATTTCCTCCGCAGAGCAACGAATGGACGCACATAGGAAATTGGTATCTTCCCGCAGCACAGACCGAAAAGGTAAAATCTCCTATCGACGATTTGGCCGTATTCAGCAGAAACACCAGATTCTCCACGGTTGCAGAGAGGCCCCCGGGGACTCCCAAAACAAACTGCATATAAACCGGTTTCTTGACAATCCCTCTTTCAATAAAGAAAGCCAAATTATTCAACATTCCGACGTCGTAGATCTCGATTTCTGGCTTGGTTTCAGTCGTTTCAAATACTTGAGCAAAAGTTTTGAGGGTTTTGAATGTATTAACTACGACTAGATCTTCGGTCATTTCAATAAAAGGCTTCTCCCATTCAAACTTAAATTCTTTATAACGATCTAATATTGGGAAAAGTGCGACACTGATGGAACCGAAGTTGAAAGTGGCGAGTTCGGGTTTGAGTGAAGTAATGGCTGCAAGCCTTTGCTCTGGAGTCATGCCCTTGCCACCACCGGTTGAAAAACATAAAACGATATCACACTTGCTCTTGACCTTAACGGCAACTTCCCGAAATAGTTCTGTCTCCCAACTGGGTTTGCCTGTTTTGGGTTCTCTTACGTGGATATGGGCCACTGCCGCGCCGGCCTCCCAAGCACGCACTGCCTCTGCTGAGATTTCTTCCGGCGTAATTGGCAGATATGGAGACATACTCGGCGTATGCGTGAAGCCGGTAATGGCTGCTGTAATAATCGCTTTATCCATGGTCTGATTACTCCTTTATCCTTTAGTGATCACTGTTTTCGGTCAAGATAATAATCGCCGAGGTCGATCAACTCATTGTATGATTTCATACTTGGATCTTTGCACAGAAACGAATCTTTAAATTGTCTCCGATTGAATTGCCTCAAAATTAATAGTCAAACCAAAGTTTTGTAGCTTTCCGGTTATGGAAGTCTACCTTACAGTTGCATTTAGCAGGCACGCCGGGAACACTTCCAGACCCTTGTAATGCGGGTTTTATTGGAATGGAGTGGGTCATAGAGGATTTCACCAAAAGTGAATTCCAGCAAAGTTGGTGGACAGTAGTGCTTGACATTCAAAAGGTTCCGCTACAAGGCTCTTACAGTGTCCCCGCCGTGTCTATTTTGGTTTTTTATTGCAACGTTAAGGTTTATATTGAAAGATATCTGTCTACTATGTCTTTGTTTGTTCTCAAATCATTCACATCCCCATGATACAGAATTTTACCTTTCTCTATGATATAGCCTCGGTTAGAAAGGTTAATTGCAAAATTTGCGTTTTGTTCTACTAACAGAATTGTTATCTCCTTTCTGATTTCTACCACCAGGTTGTGTAAAACATTAACAATAAGTGGTGCCAAACCCTCTGATGGCTCATCCAAAATTAGCAAATCGGGGCTTCCCATGAGGGCCCTAGCAATGGTGAGCATCTGTTGCTCACCACCACTTAGCTTCATTCCCTTGCTATTCCTTAACGTTTTCAGGTCTGGGAAAAAGTCAAATACTCTGGTCATGTTCCATGAACCCTTACGATTCGGCTGGATAGCAACTTCCAAGTTCTCTAAGACCGTCAATTCGGGAAAAATCCGTCTGTCCTCCGGGACATAGCCCAACCCCAACCTTGATATATGATAAGGTTCTTCTCCCGAAATTTCTTGCCCCTTAAAGCAAATAGAACCTGATCGTGGGGGATTCCAACCGACGATGCTCTTTATGGTGGTGCTCTTACCGGCCCCGTTTCTTCCAAGCAAACAAACCACTTCACCCTTACTCACCTCAAAAGAAATCCCTTGGATGATGTGGCTTTGGCCATAATAGACATGGATATCTTTACCTTCTAACATGACCATCGTCTTGCGCCTTTCCCAAATATGCTTCTTTTACCCTTTGGTTTTTCCTAACAACCTCCGGAGCCCCATCAGCGATAATCTGCCCCTGGTGCAGGACCACAATTCTATCCGAAATTGAAAAAACTATGCTGATGTCGTGCTCTGTGAAAAGAACTGTCACATTTCTTTGGTTTGCCACGTTTTTAATTAGCTCTACGGTGTTTTTTGCCTCTTCGACATTCATTCCCGCAGTGGGTTCATCCAAAAGTAATAATTCAGGCTGGCTCAATAATGACAGTGCAATCTCTAGCCGCTTCTGGTCTCCATGTGATAACGTACTGGCAGTTAATTTTTTTTTATCCAAAATCCCTACGGCACTTAATGCCTTAGACGCTTCTTCGTCGAGTTCCTCGCGGGTTTCAATATCTCTGAAAAAGTTAGTGCTGCCTCCTTTCCATGGAATTGCAGCAATGATGGTGTTCTCCATAACGGTCAATCCTGGAAAAATGTTGGTGATTTGGAATGATCGACCTATTCCTCGTCTTACGATTTGATAAGGAGGTGAATTGGTTATGTCTTTTCCTTTGAAAATAATCCTGCCAGATGTGACTGGGTAAAGACCGGTGATCAGGTTGAACAGTGTTGACTTGCCTGCCCCATTAGGGCCAATCACAGCGGTAATACCGCCCTCCTCGATCTGCAAGTTAATGTCGTCAACCGCTCTTAGTTCGCCAAAATATTTCTTCACCTCCCTCAACTCAAGCAGTTCCATAGTTCCCTTTTCCTATGTGCGCGTCCATTCACGCACTCGTTTACGCCCCCTTTTGAGCATGACCAAACCTTCTCCAGAGCATCCTTCTACCGACATCGCTACGATCAGCCATCACAAGCAATTTCCCCAAATCGCGCATCAAGAATAGATAGGTTTTCCTTTATCGTCGTTTCTACATAGCGGTGCTCGTTACTTCTTATCCAACCGGTTATCTAACCTTTTTAACATTTTTGAGCTGCTCAACCTGTGTTTAATAGTCACTAATACACCGTTGGGAAATGCTAAGACGATAATCAAAAGTATGCTGCCGAAAACTAACATCCAATATTCTGTGATAGATGTTATGATTTCTTTCAGTCCCATATATAATAGTCCGCCAACAGCAGGTCCCATAAAAATCCTCGTTCCGCCCAAAACGCTTACAAAAACAGGGTCAATAGCCTTCTCTGCACCTGCTAAAAGCGGACTGATTACCACCTCCATTGGGGCGAAAAAAGCTCCAGCAATGGCAGAGAAAAAACCGGCAATGATAAACGCTATCAATCTGTACTTCCTTGGGTTTATCCCTACAAAGTCCACTCGCTCCGCATTCTCCCGAATGCCCTTTAATACCATACCAAAGGTAGATTTCACTATTTTATTCAATATCCACATGCAGCAAACTACCACAACGAGCACCATGTAAAAGTATTTCACCACAGAATCTGGGGTAAATAGATCTGGAGTTAAGCCACCAAAATTCAAAGAGGGTAGCGGGACTCTGATGCCATCATCACCCCCAGTTACAGACCGCCACTTATAAAGAAAAGTGTAAAAAAACTGTGCGAAAGCCAGCGTAAGCATTGCAAAATATAACTCCGTATGGCGAACGCTGAATACGCCGATGAGAAAAGCTAAAACTACCCCTACTCCAGCAGCAGCACCTATCGAAAGTAGAAGAGAGTTTGACACGTGCAATAACATAAGGCCTGCGGTATACGCTCCTGCGCCGAATAAAGCAGCTTGTCCTAGCGAAAACAACCCTGTATATCCAAGCAGGAGGTTAACGCTTGAAGCCAGAAGCGCCATAATAAGAACTTCTGTGGTGAACACTAACCAGAAGGCGGGGCACCAAGCTGGCATACTGATGAGAATGCAAATCAAGAATAGATTTCCTATCCGAAATAATCTTTTCATATTAAATTGTCCAAACAAAAACAGCTCGCCCCAATCTACAAACTCTTCAACTGGAACAAAAGGTTTTTTGGGTACAGAAAGCTGGCCAAATAGCCCTCTTGGTCTTATTAACAGTGTTAGCATCAATAAAGCAAATACGAAGACCATTGCCCATCTCGGAACAATCAGGACGCCAAATGAATAAAGGATGCCGATGATAAGTGCTCCGAAAAGTGACCCGATATAACTTCCAGCGCCTCCAATCACTACAACAGCAATACCATAGATCAGGTACTCAATGGCCATGCCTGGCGATATGCTCAATTTTAATGTAGAGAGAAAGCCGCCGAATCCTGCAAGTCCTGATGCAATTATGAAAATAATCGTGTATAAGATATTGACGTTAATACCCACACTGCTGGCCATTAACTTGTCGGAGGCGGAAGCTTTTATTGCCTTCCCGAGGTTTGTGCGATTGAGGACGAGCCATATCACAACACAAACAATTACTCCCACTATAATAATAAAAACGGATGTTACTGCAAACCCATGTCCGAATATTTGTACTGACTTATTCAAATACTGGGGTATGGGCACAATCTTAGCGATAGGGCCCCAAAAAAGTTTAATTAGATCCTCAAAGATTAGAATAATTGCGAACGTCATAAGTATTTGAAAAACATGATCCTTGTTGTACAACGGCCGAAACAGCATAACTTCTAAGAACCACCCAATCGCAGCCATTGCTAACGGAGCGGCAGCTAGCCCTATCCACCAATTTTCCGTTATTCTAGCGGCAGTGTAACCCATGTAGGCACCAAAAATGAATAAAGAGCCATGAGCAAAATTAGGGACTCCCAAAAGTCCAAAGACAAGTGTTAAACCGCATGAGAGAATAAACAAAAGCATGGAAAATGCTAATCCGTTTAGTAAGGTTACTAATAACATTGTATTGGCATTCCTTAATTATTGAAATTTAGTAAAAGAATAAGTGAGAGAAATAGAACTGGTAAGCATAGAGAAAAGGGGAGAAGGTGATTAGCAACAATGGGGTTGCAATATCTCACTTCTCCCCTTATCGGCCCCCGATTCATTTCACTGTCTCACACCATTTGCAGCCATATCTGATCGCATCTTGAATTGTAAGCTCGAGTTTTTGTCCGGGCACCTTGACTAAATCGCGAGGCGTGTAAACGCCCCAACGTTCGTCATACTTAAAAGATGCAACCCCCACCCAATTGACAACCGTGGTGTGAAATTTGGTGATAGTTATTTCTCCCGTAGCAGGGAGCTTGACTTTAGAATTTGCAAGGGCCTTGGTGATTTTTAACGGGTCGAAACTTTTAGATCGTTCTACGCCAGTTTTGTAGAGATAAAGCGCATCGTAATAGCCACCTACATATTCAAACTTTGGTATGTCATTGTATCGCTTCACAAACTTGCTAAAAAAATCCTGATTCTCCGGAATAAAAGGATTACATGAGAAAACCAAAGCGTCGCAAGGCACCATCTCCCTGCCTAAAGTCGTCATGGTATCCGTCGAATATCCACCGGAAAGAAAAATGGGGACCTTCTCAAAGAAACCATAGGGTTTTGCTTGTCTAACAAAAGTGGCAACGTCGGCTAACCAATCGGTGTTACACATGACTTGAGGGTTTGTTGCCAATGCTTTCGAGATACGCGTTGAAAAATCCTTCTCTCCGAGAGGGTGGACATCCTCTCCCACTATTTCAGCCTCCGGTAAGTACTTTTTCACGGCCTCTTTAACTGCGTCGGTGAGTTCGTGACCGAAAGCAGTATCCTCCAACCACAAAAACCACCTTTTAATATCCTTACGAGGATACTTCTCCATTAATGCTAATACCATCGCTAAGCCCGCTTCGTGTGTGTAGAGCCCAGTATTTAGGTTATATGGACTCATTCCTTTAAGTGTAGCGACGCCGTCAGCCTCCGAGTTTATGTGGAGGACCTTATACTGTGTTGCAATCTCATTCAAAGCTAGTGTTCCGCCCGTGGTAGAAACCCCATGGAGTAACTCCACCTTGTTCTCCAGTATGAGCTTACGGGCCTTTCTTGCAGCAATCTCTGTTTTGACTTCGTCGTCCTCGACAAGAACTTCAATGGGCCTTCCCAAAATCCCTCCCATCGCATTGATTTCTTCAGCAGCCATCTTAAAGCCTTTTAGACCTTCTGTGCCCGAGGATCCAAAAGGTCCACTCATAGTATCCACATATCCTACTTTTATTGGCTTCTTAGCTTGGGCAAGAGCTCCTTGAGAAGATGTCAGGCACAAACAAAAACTCGTTAAAACACTCAAAATCACAGTCAAGAAAATCTTTTTAGTCAAATGACTCATTTCTGTTTCCTCCTTTGTCTTTAAATTTAGTCAACTTATTTTATATGGCTTGGTTTTTTTGTCAATGGGAAAATGGTGCGTCTGCGAGGAAGAACCTTAATCTCCCTCCGAATATTGTTGAGACTCCTCTGAATACACTCATGAACCTTCTCACCAGCCCAAATATGGCGATTCTTAAGATTCTTAAGGACATAAATTGGGCGGGTCCTGTCAGGAGCGTTCTCAGGCCAACCGTACCAATACCCGTAATAAGCGAACCAGTACTGACGAGGACAAGTTTTGAAGACTTCGTCAAACAGAAATTTATGCAAGGACAAGCCATTTCTTATACCGTGGAATAAGCAGGGGACATCCTCCTACGTCCCGCCTTGCGGGACTACGGAGGACAGGCAGCGCATAGGGTGCAACATCACTTACTAATCAGTCCATAATTGTATGGACACCGAACGCCTAACAAACACTATTTGAAGTTTCCCGAACTTCAGTTCCCTCCCCCTTCGACGGGGGAGGGTGAGGGTGGGGGTGCACAAAAAGGAATCTGGTCCCCTCTCCCCTTCATCCCCTCCCACCGAAGGGAGGGGAGATTTTCGGAAGAATACGTCTAATCAATTATGGACTCCTTAGTAAGTTCTGCAGATTTTTCTATAATTACATCTGGAGATGGTGTGTTCATCTTCTATCTTACTGAACCGATCTTCTTCCATGGGGATATTATTCGAGACATCGGAGAGAAGGGACTGCATATCTTTGATGCTTCCGTTGATGTAACCCCTAATGCCTTTCATCTCTTCTTGACTCGCTGAAAACCAGTTGGACTTATCAAAGGAGAGATTATATTCAATGATGCTCAGCGATTCAGGAGGAGAATTCCATTTTTCCATAGCATAAAGAGCATAACACCCTAATTGGATAGAGAGGTCTTCTGAAAGGCTCTTTCCTGTCTTCCAGTCGTAGATATACACGCCCTTCCCTTCTTTTATTGCGCAGTCGATGACTAAGTTGATTTTTATATCATCCAGATAAAAGGAGGAAAATTCTTCTACTTCAAGCCACCCATCTCTTAGATGGGACTTTAAGCCATCATAAATATCCGAGGCATAAAAGTTTCTTAGACAAGTCTCCACATTGCCCGCCATCTCTTTCCATTCCTCATCACTCACTTCCAATTCATATTCATGTTCAAGGAGGCCACATGATTTAGGATTCTTCCAGTAGTTCTTCGACTTCGAAGAACGAAACTCGGCTCTCATTTGATCAATGGTGATCGTGACAATTTCATCGACGGAAAGGACCTTGATCCCTCTTCGAATGTTATTGAGGGATCTTTGAATGCACTCGTGGACCTTTTCTCCAGCCCACATCTGCCTGTTCTTGAGGTTCTTAAGAATATAAATCTGTCGGGTTCTCTCCGGGGCGTTCTCAAGCCATCCGTTCCAGTAGCCGTAATAGGAAAACCAGTACTGCCTGGGGCAGGCCTTAAAGACCTCATCCCTGGTCTTCGACCAGGAGAATTCGTTCTTGAATTCGGTCATCATGCTGCAAGTCTAACAGAAAGGTGGGTAGACCTCAATTGGGAGGATTTAGCAGAGGGGAGTAAAATCATCTCCAAAGTCCGTCTGCTTTAGTAGAGCGCTGAAAAAGTCACTTTTTCAGGCTGATCAAAAATGCCCCTGCCTGTGCCGAGGCTTCGGCAGGCAGGCAGATGCAAGTTGAGCACTGCGAAATCCCGCTTGCGGGGGCGCCCGAAATCCTGAGGAGGGAGGCGTACTTGGAGTACGCCGCAACGACGAAGGATGAGGGGAACGCCCCAGATGGGCGTTTTTCAGCAGCCTGTTAGTAGTTTCAATTGCATCCCGCTGATCCTTGCCGAGGCTCGATAGAAAAATCCTGCCTTTCGCACGTCAACTTACCGTTCGACCTTGACTATCCCGACCTTGTTTACACCGCTACAGGCGATGTAGAGATCGCCTCCCGGCGTAGAGGCCATGTTACGCACTACACCTCCGCCGGAGGGAATCGGCCAGCTAACAAATGTTCCAGTCCTTGGATCAAACCGCACGATTGTATTGGGATTTATGCCAGATTCGCTGTACCATACCGTTCCATCGGGAGTGATTGTTGTGCCGTAAGGTCGAGAGCCAGACCCTCCTGGTGAAGGCCACTCCTTAATCTCCCTTCTGCTCGGATCGAACCGTCCCAGGTGTCCCCGGGCAAAATCCGTGTAATAGATCGTATCGTCGGATGCAATTGCGAGTCGTCGTGGTCGTGTACCTTCAGTGAGCTGGTACTCGGTGATTTCCATTGTGTTCGGATTGATGCTGGCGAGCTTGTTGGTACCGAACTCACAGAAGAAGGGAATCCCGTTTGAATTCACTGCAATGCCGTAAGGCACTGAGTTAAGCGTAGGAGATGGTTTCAGTTTGATGATGCCCGTTTGAGGATCTAACCTCCCTACGAAATTGCCTTCCTCTACCGTAAACCACAGAATGCCTTTCTGATCAAAAACCGGGGTGTGTGGACCACGACCGGCCGGGTCCGGAATGGGATATTCAGTCACTTTGCCTGTCTGTGGATTCAGTTTGCCGATGTATCCTTTATAATTGGCCGTAAACCAGATGTTGCCTTCCTTGTCTGCCACGAGGCCGTGTGGTCCTGAGTCGGGAGTGGTCAGTGGATACTCCTTTATCCTGCCTGTTTTTGGATCGAGCCTTCCGATGGTGTTGGACCTCATGCCTGTGTACCATAACGAACCATCCGGACCTACTGCCGGATCGTGCGGACGGGAGTTTGGTGTCGGAACTTCCCATTCCTTTATTCGTACCTTCATATCTGCCAAACTGGTGGCCCCGCCTAAGAGCAAAGCCGATGCTGCCATAAGAATGAGGATTCCTGAAAGCCGTTTGTGCTCCATCTTCGGATTCGTTTCTCCTAATAAAAGGTTCAATCTAAAAATGTTCTCGGTATATGAAGTTGTCAAGAAGGACTGAAGCCCTCCGGCCTGATTTTGGACTCAAAATCCCATGCGGCACAAAGGAGAATGGAAAACATTGATACTCCTGATCCCTCCCTGCGCTCAGGCAATCTTTCTCTCCCCCGCTATACCCTTTCTATTGTTGGCACGTGGTAGGGATGTATTATCTCATTCGACGGTAAAAGTTGTTGTACCCGATCCCACAGCATTCACTATGAGTTCCTTGGCCCCTGAAGTAAGACCCCTGGGCACAACAAATCGAATCTCACTTTCTCCCGTTGTCGACACCATTGTCCAACTGAAGACCTTACAACTCTTATCACCCAAGGTGACCTTCCCCTTCTTCGTCCCAAAGAAGGAACCATGAATCGTGACATTACCCCCGGCTGAACCATGGGTCGGTTCAGTAGAGTTGATAACAGGGGGCATCACGGTAAAGCCATCTTCCACAGTCATTGCAGAAGCCCCCTTGCGTTGAATCGTCACATCATAAGTACCAAGCGGAGGAACCTTCGAAAACTGGCAACGGATAGACGAAGCGCTCCGTCCGAGAATCTTGGGGGCCACAGTCTCAACCAGGACTTTTCCTTTCGCCGTGCCAAATCCAGAACCTGTGATGGTCATCTCCGTGCCGATCGTCCCTTGTGCAGGGGCAGTGAGTGCGCTCACAAGGAGAATCGTGTCAGAGAAGCTTTCGGAGACATTCTCGGCCTTGTCTTTAAACTGCACATACACGGTTTTTGTTCCATCGCCGGAACTCAGCGTCCAGGACTTGGGAGTCGCATAAGTTTCCCAGGACGACCAGGTACTTCCATCATTGGAGAAACCCATCTGGGAGACTCCGCTGCCCGTATCCGAGGCAGAAAGAGTCAGCGTGACGGAAGTTGAATTGGTTAAAGACGCCCCCCCATTGATCACGATGGAACCCGTGGGCGGCGTGGTGTCCAGACAATGGTGGAAGAAAAGCTTCCGGAGACATTGCCGACGTTGTCTTTAAACTGGACATACACGGTTTTTGTTCCATCGCCGGAACTCAGCGTCCAGGACTTGGAGGTCGCATAAGCCTCCCAGGACGACCAGGTACTTTCATCATTTGAGAAACGCATCTGAGAGACTCCACTGCCCGTATCCGAGGCAGAAAGGGTCAGCGTGACCGAAGTTGAATTGGTATAAGTGGCTCCTCCATTGATCACAACGGAGCCTGTGGGCGGCGTAAGGTCGAAGACTACCTGTCCGGGGACATTCCTATCAGTGTTGGTGCCATCTCCAAGTTGCCCTCTGAAGTTCCATCCCCATGTCCATAGGGTCCCATCGGCCTTTAAGGCTAAATTGTGGTTAGCTCCTGATAAAGCCGATACCCAGTTGTTGTTACTTCCGACCCGAACAGGGACATTGCTGTCAGCGTTGGTGCCATCCCCAAGTTGACCATAGTGGTTATATCCCCATGTCCATAGGGTCCCATCAGATTTTAAGGCTAAAGTGTGGGCGATTCCTCCTGAAGCCGAGATCCAGTTGTTGCCAATTCCGCCCCGAACAGGGGCATGCGTACTATTTAATGTACCATCTCCAAATTGCCCATAGAAGTTCGATCCCCATGCCCATAGGGT
The DNA here is from genome assembly GCA_963826305.1 of uncultured delta proteobacterium. GTDB lineage: Bacteria > Desulfobacterota > BSN033 > BSN033 > UBA1163 > CAWGWZ01. Next base: position 364,631 of record CAWGWZ010000020.1, read on the forward strand.
CCCATCAGATTTTAAGGCTAAAGTGTGGGCGCCTCCTCCTGAGGCCGACATCCAGTTGTTGCCAATTCCGATATGAACAGGGGCATTCCTATTGGTGGTGGTGCCATCTCCAAGTTGACCGTTCCCGTTCCCTCCCCATGCCCATAGGGTCCCATCAGACTTCAAGGCTAAAGTGTGGCTTAATCCTGCTGAATTCGAGACCCAGTCGTTGTCACTCCCGACCCGAACAGGGATATTGCTGTCGGTGTTCGTGCCATCCCCCAGTTGGCCGGAGATGTTCCATCCCCATGCCCATAGGGTTCCATCGGCCATCAGGGCTACAGAGTAGCTACGACCTGCTGCAATCGAGGTCCAGTTGTTGTCACTTCCGATCCGGACGGGGGTATTCTTATCAGTGTTGGTTCCATCCCCCAGTCCGCCTCTGGAGTTCGCTCCCCAAGCCCATAGGGTCCCATCGGCCATCAGGGCTAAAGTATGGTTTTCTCCTGCTGCAATCGAGGCCCAGTTGTTGTCAGTTCCGATCCGGACGGGGGTATTCTTATCAGTGTTGGTTCCATCCCCGAGCTGGCCGGAGTCGTTCCCTCCCCATGCCCAGAGGGTCCCATCGGCCTTCAATGCTAAGGTGTGGAAACCTCCTGCTGCAACCAAAACTAAATTGTTGCCATTTGTGATCTGAGCCTGCACAGGGACATTCGCATCAATGTTTGTGCCATCCCCCAGTTGGCCGTAGTAGTTCCATCCCCAAGCGCACAGGGTCCCATTGGCCTTCAGAGCTACAGTGTGCGAGCCCCCGGCTGAAGCCGAAACCCAGTCGCTGTCGCTTCCGATGTGAAGAGGAAGGTTTCTGTCAATGGTTGTGTCATCTCCTATTTGGCCGTAGTCGTTCCATCCCCATGCCCATAGGGTCCCATCGCCCTTCAGACCTACAGTGTGTCTATAACCTGCTGAAACCGAAACCCAGTCGTTGTCAGTTCCGATCCGAACAGGGGCATTCGTACTATTGTATGTGCCATCTCCGAGCTGGCCGGCATAGTTCGCCCCCCAAGCCCATAGGGTCCCATCGGCCTTCAAGGCTAAAGTGTGGTACTCTCCTGCTGAAACCGAAACCCAGTCATTGTCAGTTCCGATCCGGACAGGGGCATTCCTACCAGTGTTGGTGCCATCTCCAAGTTGACCGAAGGTGTTCCATCCCCAAGCCCAAAGGGTCCCATCAGCCTTCAAGGCTAAAGTGTGGTTAGCTCCTGCAGCGACCGAAACCCAGTTGTTGTCAGTTCCGATCCGAGCGGGGGTATTGTTATCAGTGTTGGTGCCATCCCCAAGTTGGCCGGAGGTGTTCCATCCCCAAGCCCATAAGGTCCCGTCCGCCTTCAGGGCTATGGTGTGGTAGATTCCTGCTGCGACCGAAACCCAATTGTTTTCACTTCCGATCCGAGCGGGGGTATTGTTATCAGTGTTGGTGCCATCCCCAAGTTGACCATACTCGTTATATCCCCATGTCCATAGGGTCCCATCAGACCTAATGGTTACAGTGTGATACCATCCTAAGGCAATTTTCGGCGTGGCCGCCCATACAGTCCCCACTAAAGATAATGTTGCAAGAAAAGCTAAAACCAGAAAAAAACAAAATCCCCTAAACATTTTGTTCATCTTCGTCCCCTCCTATAAAAATAATGCCTGGCTTCGTTATTCTGAATGCCAGGCTCTTTGGGTCCGTTGCCACCTCTCACCCCATTTAGAAAATGGCAGTTAATTTTTAAACTCGAAATGGTTGACGAGTTTAGAAAGGAAGCTCGGTATTTGTCACCGCCGGGAATTATTAGATACTCCTAAAAATGCTTTGTCAAGAGTTTCTTTTCAAGAAAATCAAATAAAGAGCCGAGTAGGCCGGCTTCTTCGGATACTTTAGATTGAGGTTTGTTTTCTCCGTTAGCTGCCTGGTTTCTGGCAGTGCCACAATCTTTTAACTCTTTATCCGTTAGCCCGGTTCTCAACCAACCCGATTCTTCAGACTTTGCTCGGCGGACTAAGAATTATCTTTGAGATGAATTGAATGTATTAAAACGAAAGTTGAATGGCAAGGTCAAAAATACCACCGATGATTACCGATTCAAATCAAGTACGCTTGACTAAAATGTCTGACTGTTGATTACAGGAAGAAAGAGCTATCTGAACAATGGAGAATGTGAGAATGACCTTCGCTCTGCCAATCCGAAAAACACTGTGACAAAATTGTGACTGAATCAACTCAAAAATGGAAGCGGAAATCCCTATCGGGCCACTTGTAAAGTCAGGCGACAAAAGACCCTACTCTGCCTTTTTTAATTATCAGCCCATCTTTCTTTAGTCGTAAAAATGCTTTGGATACAGTGGTTTCACTGACCTCGCAGTCTTGTGCGATTTCTTCTCGCAGTAACCTTTGGCCTTTCCTAAATTTGCCAGAGAGGATCATCTGCTTCAGTTGGGCATATACCGTTTCTGAGGCCGTAGCCCTATTGAACTTTTTGGGGAAGATTTTTTTGAGAACTCCATTAGGTATTCTGTCTTTTGGTTTCTTCATTCTTTCGGCCTCCGGTTTGGGAGTTCAAATCTAACAACTGTTGGGTCCTTACGATGTATTACTTTTATCTTTAACCTTGTTAAGTATTTTACATATGTTTTTCCGATTTATCAGTTACGCTCCCTGGAATAACAAAACCCCATCCTTCAAATAGGAATGGGGTCTTATAGATATCTTCACCCTTTTTGAATATCTTCTTCATCACTCTCTTCAAAAGGTTAACGGTTAGGTTGTTGGGTTAACTTAGGGACGAACGAAGGCCCTCAATTTCGATAAGATTGTACTGAAAGTTAGACGAAGAAGTCAAGGGAAATTTGAGGATGGATTTCAGGATTGCGGAGTACACCTACAAGTCTTCACTCCAAGCTAACCTTCAAGGTTGACGATTACGATTAGAAAGCAAGCATGAGAATAAGTTCCAAAAAATAAAGGCAGAGCCATCTGACCCTGCCTGCTCTTTGACAATTGAATATTGACCTCTTTTTTGGAAGAGTGAAACACTCCACCAATAAATATTGCCTGAAATTTTGACCTTGAAACACTCTAATTTTTTGGTAAAAGACCTATTAATAATACTGGAACTTGTATTGTAAGTGAAGACATATGTTCTAAAGCATAGTTAAACGATGCCATGTTGATTATTCTGTTTGGGTTAAGGTTTGGAAAAAACTTTACTGGGTCAGTAGGAACAATTAAGACTACTAAAGTCAAAAGTTTATTAGCAAACCCATAATGAAATTTATAATAATCACGATATACTGTAGATGAGTTCCCAAATTGTATTTCAACAAACACACCGTTTTTCAAGAATTCTCCTTTGTGCATAGGCTTTTGAAAGAGAACAGTCGATGTCTGCCACCCGCCTATCTTCTCAAAAGTAATTTCAAATAAACGATTGTAGGCTTCTTGCCAAGCAATATCTTTGCCTGTTTTGTATTTAGCAGTTACTTTATCTGGAAACCATCGGACAGATTTTATAGCAGAATAAATTTCTTGAACTTCTTCAAGCGAATCAATTAATTTATTTTTGCAAAAGATATATTCTGTGATGAATTGCATTTTTTATTAATCCTGTCTCGCTCTTTGAAAATTGAATAGAATTTATTTTTTTGACGATTACAAAGCGTTGAAATCTATGGGCAGTGAAAATTGACAATTAACGAGTGAAAGCGTGCATCGGACAGCGTCCGTGGAAAACCGAAAGAGGATTTGATTTTCTCGGCTATCATTTCGAGCCTGAGGAAATTTCACCTTCCTGAAAGACAATCAGTAATTTCATTAAAAAGGCTCTCCGGCTTTATGAACAGGAGCCGCCCCACCGAAAGATGAGGCGGCTCGGAGAGTATGTCCATAGATGAGCGTAGCCGGAACTACCAGCGATTGCGTCCGCTGCCACGACCGCCCCCAAAACCACCGCCGGATCGGCCACCTCCGCGAGGACTCTTTTCCTGCGCCTCGTTAACCTTAATGGTCTTGCCGTCAAGGTTCGTACCATCCATCTTGGATATCGCCGTTTTAGCATCGTCATCTTGAGCGAAGGTCACGAATCCAAAGCCCCGGGAGCGCCCCGTATCGCGGTCTGTGATGACCTTGGCTTCAGTGATTTCCCCATAGGACGCAAACGCCTGGCGCAGGCCGTCGTCCTTCGTGTCCCAGCTCAGACCCCCTACAAATAGTTTTTTAGCCATACTTTCTTACGCTCCTTTTCTGCGTCGCCTTGGGCGACGACCTTTGATCGGTAGCGCCCGCCATTCAGCGTTCGCCACGTTTACTTGCTTTTGTTGAATGCCCGAATCATTTGGGGGGATGGGCTGGCAATTTCCCTCATTCCATCCGGCTCCGCCTCAGCAATGTGGGGGTGTGAGTCCTCACACACGAGTCACTTTCAACCGATTGTATCAGCCTTGCCCATTCCTGATGAAACCACATCCTCCCTTACTGGAGGGGTGGACTCTGTAGTATTCGTGGTAAAGGAGAATAGGAAGTCTTTTTCCCGGGAAAGGGGTGTCGAGTTAAGGATTGGTTGGCTTTGTCTCTTCTTGCTCGACCTTCTCGGCGTCTGAAGACGTGCGATCTCCTTTATGAAATCGTCGTTGTCTTCTCTCTTCCTGTTTTTTCTGGCGGGACAATTCTTTTCGCCGTTTTTCGCCTTTATGAGCTCCAGCATGTTTTGGCAAAATACCCTCCTTATTCCAAAAGAAGTATACCACGGAAAGGAAAAGAATTCCAATTCTATTCATCGAAATGAAAGCGGAATATCGATTCCCAATTGGAAGCTACACGTTTTTCTAAAACCTGGCAATTATTGACTTCTGGGAGTAACATTCTATTGGGCACCTCCGAATGTCCCCAGATAGGCAATTGATCGGTTCATGAGTTTATGGATACACACCCCAAAGACCGAAGATTTCTATTGATAATTGGTGAGATCATACTTCCTACCTAACAACCTCCAAAGGGGTTCCATTTGGACCCGTATATTGATTTCGGACCGTGATCGACAGAACTACCCCTGAAAATAGTAGGATTCTTAAATGGTAGGATAGGAGTATCCGATACGTTATAGGGAGAGACCAGGCATAAGGAGGTATGGTTGTAGATGTTCGTTTTCAAAATACGAGTCAACGAGGAGGGCAACCAGGCTAATCATCAAAGACAGCACCAAGGAATCCTATGCCCGGTGAAGATTGCACGTACAAGTCCTTATTCTAAATGAGCCTGTAAAGTTAACGATTACTTGTGGAAACATATATAATTGATATTAGAACGGCCCCACGTCGACAGCTACGCTCGTGCACCTATGTTAAGAGAGCTAAAGTCCACGTACAACTATTTCCCAGACGATTAAATTTCATCTTAACCTTAAATTGCCCGGCTACCCACATCGGATAAGTACTCTGGCAACCCACAAGGCAAATGGCATCGGTATCATGAAAATCGAGTATTTTGCAGTGAGGGATGACGAGCACTGCTTTGTTCCGAGTCAACTCAGGCACTGAGTAAGGAGTTAACCACTGAAGTTGATATGCTATCTGCTTGGCTGTCATAGCAAAGGCTCTGCCTGGAGAAAATAACCCTATGAGTTTTAATAAAACCAGAGTTGGACCATCATTTTTCTTTTTCAGTGCCTCGACTTCAGCACGCTCGAACTTTTTAATGCCATCCTCGCCCATTTGTTTTCGAATAAAGCCGTAAACGCTTTTCATTAGACAAATCCAATCACTATAGGCCACCTCGTACTTTTCTTTAAACGAAGCACCCACGGGAATGCGCTGAAACCCTCTCTGCCAGATTTCCTTTAGAACGGCTACTGCTCGGCTACCCAATTGTTCTCGTACAAAAGGCAGAATAAATGTTTCATCAAACTTCATATTGTCTACCACTTTAGTATATTTATCACTACATGACATCTCTTTCACTTTTCCCATAATACCCTTCCTTTTTTATTGAGCTTTTAAAACTAATGGGGACACGTCGCGATTTATGAACCTAAAAGAAAGTTAACAAGAATCTTTTTAAACTTATTAAACGTACAGAAGAACCATAGCATAACTCTCTTTTTGGAAAGTGGGATCTTCGGTTGCACCTTGAGGAGCTTAACATTAAGACTTGTGTGATACTCTTGATACCGAAGAATAACCTCATTTGGATTAAGGCCAAGGTATCTTAAATATTGAGTTACGAATCCTTTCACATAAACACTCGGAAGAAATTCATACCTATCTTCTTCGATAGCCCTAAGGAATTTTATCCTAATCTTTGTGGATTTGGCAGCTTCCTCAAGAGACAGGTTTCGGCGCTCTCTTTCTGTTTTTAAGTATTTTCCGAGGGATTCCATAATCTTAAAGGAGAATATAACTACATTATGAGTAGTATTTTTGCTTTTATAAAAAGGAAGGTGATTATAAAAGTGTTTGCGATAGAGTCACTGTATGGCTATTCTTTCCAAAATGCTTATTACGAAGTTATGGAAAGTTCCCCAGTCTTCGACTCCAATTCTTTCACTGTTGCTTCTAGTTTAAAAATCCTTTCTTCGGTCGTCTTCTTATAACTCTCCATCTCCATATCTTTAGAGGCCAATCGTTGATTCTTATATTCGATCTCCTCTCTCAATCGTTTCAGTTCTACTTCTCTCTGGTCGAGGAGAGTTTTTGACGCTTGAAGGTCCTCCTCCTTCTTTCCGGGTTCTTCGGTGATTTCTTTAATCTTCAATTCCAATTCTCTGATCTTCGAAGAACTCTCTTTCTTCATTCGAGAGAGATTCTTTTTATTCTCCTCTACCATTCGATCTTTCTTTTGAAGGTCTGCCTTCAACCTTTCGATCTCTTTCCCTTTTCTTTCAATCTCTTCGGCTTGACTCTTGACCTTTGATTCTAATCCTTTGATCTTCGTATTCGATTCCCTTTTTAACCTTACCATCTCTCGCTTCAGTTCAGCCGCCTCATCCTTCTTTGCTGGTTTTTTTACTAATTTCTTCATCGTATTTCCCCCTTTCTTTTATCTCCCCTTGCTATCCATACTAAGTGGGAAGGGTTTAATAGTGTGGGTTTGGGTTTAACTTCATCTCCAGACTCTATCCCCACTCATGGGTTAGAGGCTGTTAACAGAGTGCCTCGCTTTCGATAAGTTGGGGCTCTAATCAAGTTGTTTTCTTTTCTTTATACGACCCAATTATCCTTAGCAATTCTTCAATGTCAACATCTCCACATTTAGCACAAAGATAAAAGAGATGGAATGTTCTTCTTCCAATGGTTACAGCAACACCCTGCAATCCTTGCTGCTTCCCACACTTTAAACAACATTCAAGATTCTCTCCCATATTTCTCCTTGGTCGAACTCATCTATCCCTCCCCTATCTGATAAATGGTAAAAAACCATTTTCTTTGAAGAAAATTGGGTGTAAATTCACTTCCAAAACATATCCGCCACCCCATGTGAGTTAAAATTGTTATTATCAAATCAGATACCATAATCCCAATCCCCCGAGGCGAAGCTGACCGCTGAAGGCTTATAACGAAATAGGGCGGGGTTCTCCAGCTTTCCCTCCCAACTCTTTTACCTTTGCTTCAAGTTGAAAAATCTTCTCTTCGGTCACTTTCTTATATCTCTCCCTCTCCATCTAAGAATCCAGCAATATATCCTTTCTCACTCTCACTTAACTTATTCATCTCTTCCCCATGCACCGGTTGCACACACACTCGGGGGCCGGGTTCACAAAGAGGGTGGCCACAACACTCCTCTTCCTGACCTTGGCATACCGGTAGGAATCCCTCTCAATCTGTTCAATGTCGTCCCTGTGTCTTTCCTTTTCACAATTTTGGTTACTTAAAGAGCGTCCTTCGCTCGCCTTGCGTCACTCCTCGTCTATGCTAACGATCACGTCCGTATGAGTCTGATTGTCAAAACCGTGTCGACTGGAAAGACATCGGGAATTCCGGTTTTTGGTCTAACGATTTCGGCGCCTAATCCTTCTACGTTGCCCTCTGCTTCAAACCACCCGTATTGTAGACCAACATAAGCCTTTCCACGCAGAAGGCGGCAAGGAATTCCCTTTCTTGTCAAAGGTTATTCCGGGACAAATGTCCTCGACGAAGTATGTTCGGGTAAGCCCGATAATCGTTCAGCAAGTCTAGCTCTTTTCTAATTTCGGATCGGAATGGCATTTCCTCAGGGAATTCATCTCGACGGAATTTCTGTGAAAATTCCTTCCAATTCTCATTTTTTTGAGCCCAAACCTTAAGAAGCTGTGGTTCTTTGAATATCCTGTAAGCAAAGACGAGACTCTCCCAGGCCCACGCGAAACAGAAGCAGACCATCGTAGGACATCCTACGGAGAAATGGGCTGTATCGTAATAATCTTTTGTTGCCATTATTCTTTACCCTCAAGCCTTTGGTCTGACTGTCGCCTGTAGATCTCACGGATCGTCCGGTCGAGATATCCCTCTGGGTTATCAACCGCATCTCTTGTAATGATGAATTCTTTTTGACCCGTTTTATCGCTGATCAATTCCAACCCATATTCATAATCCTTTGAAAGCCGCGAGAAGATCGTTGCCGCTTTCCCATCTTCATTCAGGATCATCTCCGAAATCCGGTCAATGGCCTCCTCGCTGAATTGAAGGTAAATTCCATTCCTCCGTTTAAAATCCATTTCAAACTCTTCGACCTGTCGCTGAATTCCCACTGCCTCTTCAAAAACGGTGTTGACATCATACCCTTTTTCGATAATCCGATTAACGATGAGATCGATCCTCCCTTCCCGGAAAACAATGCCGTAACGTTTTTTAAATTCTGCCTCTCGGTTAAGGATGGATTCCCTTAAGGCCACCTTTTCTTGGGAGAGGAGCATTTCAAACTTAGCCTGCATCTCCGGGTTCGAAGGATCCTGGAGCAATCTTTCTAGCTCCCGTTCAGGGTTTCCCACCACTTCCCGTGTGACAACAAATTTCCGGATATCGGTGGACGGAAGCCGCTTTTCAAATTTGATGAGAACCTTCTCGACAGCACTGACCAATCCTCTCGCACCGGTCTTTTCTTCATAGGCCTTCACCGCCAACTCATAAAGGGCTTCCTCTTCGAATTGAATGTCGATCCCATAGGATTTGAAGTCTTTCTTTTTCCCAAGGATGATGGGGTTGTTAGGATTTTTCAGGATGGCATAGAGATCGTCAACCTCCAGTTTCTCAAAAACGGCGGTCACCGGAAGCCTTCCAATAAATTCCGATTCGAATCCATAGGCGATGAGATCCTCGGCCTTCACCTGTTTGAGATATTCAGCCCGTTCGTCTTTTGAGCGGATCTCAGCTCCGAAGCCGATCCCCTCTTTGTTCACACGCTTCTTGATGAACTCATCCAGACCATTGAAGGCTCCACTCATGATAAAAAGGATGTTCTTTGTATTGATCGTACGTTTTTCCCTCTTTCCCGTCTTTCGGTAGTGTTCGATGGCCTCCAACTGAGAGATGGGGTCATGGGGAACCTTGAGGTCTACCTCGGTCTCCTCCATCGGTTTAAGCAGAGCCCGTTGAACCCCTGTCCTCGATACATCGGGACCGATGAGATTATTGGATGAGGCAATCTTATCAATCTCATCAACATAAATGATCCCATACTGCGCCAGTTCAATATCCCCATTGGCTTCGTAAACAAGATCCCGAAGGAGATCCTCCACATCGCCACCGACATAACCGGTCTCACTGAACTTCGTCGCATCTCCCTTCACAAAGGAAACGCCAATCTTTTTTGCAATCAATTTGATCAGGTAGGTCTTGCCCACTCCGGTAGGACCAACCATCAGGATATTGTTCTTGATATGGCCCACCTCTTCATATCGGTCTCGTCCTTTGATCGATTTTGTGAACTTGATCCGATTGAAGTGAGTGCAGATTTTTGTGGCCAAGATCTGTTTCGCATCTTCCTGGCATATGATGTAGTCATTGAGAAAGGCTTCCAACTCCTCGGGCTTAAAGTCGAAATGAATCTTACCCTTGCCCTCACCGATCCTCTTCTCTTCTTTCGAAACCTCTTCTGTCTGGGGTTTGGGAAAGAGCTTGGGCACGACTAATCGGATTCGGTCCCCATATTTTTTGCCTAAGTATTCATTCAGTTCCTTCTCCAGTTCTTTCTGGTCTGGAACTTTGGAATCAGAATCTTTCATCGATGTCAAACTCCTCGCGGGGTCTAATTTTCTGTGGTGACAAAATTGCCCAGTACTCAAATACTATTTTAATCAGCTCAAGCACTCTCTTGATTTAAGAACACTCGTTTATCCCTTCCTTTCTGGTATTGGTATCTTAATAACAAAAGTGGTTAGTCTGAACGCCTGGTCATTCTGTATTTTTATATCTCCGTTACAAGCTTTAATTGTCGCCAAGGCGGTAGCTAAACCCAAACCGGTACCCGCTGCTTTAGTAGTGAAAAAAGGATTGAATATCTCTTGGAGAATTTCCTCATCAATGCACCCACCCGTATTGGTAATAGAAACCTTGATCGCGTTTCCTTCTTTTTTGCTCTTAATGAGTATCTCTCCCTCTGCCTCGACCGCCTCAACCGCGTTGCGCAAAATTGAAGAAAACACATCTTCGATCTCAGTGGGATCAACAAGAACGGCTGGAATCCCTGAGTCTAATTGGAGACTAACCCTAATATTTTTCGCACCAATTAACTCCGGAATTAATTTCTCAACCTCTTTTATAACCTCATTAATTTTGGTTTCGGTAAGCTGGACTTTTTTAGGCGCAGAAAACCTCAGCAATCCGCTGATTATGGCGTCCATCTTATCGGCCCCTTCGATAATGTGCGAAGCATAACCTTGGCACAGAGGATCTTTCAATTTTGCCAATCTTCGAGCAAAACCACCAATCACTACCAGAGGATTGCGCAGCCGGTGGGCAGCTTCAGCAGCTGCCTGCCCCAAAAACATTAAAGCCTTCTCCTCCCCTCTTTCTTTATGAATTAAATCTCTTTCTAAAATTAGGCCGACCAAATTGCTCAAAACCACACAGAAGTATATCTCTTCCTGGGTAAGAGTTTTTCTCTCGCCCGTCGCATCAATGACAATCACGCCAATTACTTCATCTTGCGCCAATATGGGGACAAACAAAATCGCATTAATGCCTCGATGGTAGATCAATTCTCGACTGTGCCAGGTGCGTTTATCCTGCCAGGGATCGGTAATTAAAAGATAAGACTTAATCCCAACCACCTCTTTTAGCGCTTCTAAATCCTTGAAGGAGAATTTCATGCCTACCCCATGCTCATCTTTTGGTTCTCCAGCTACCAATGCCACTACCTCTGGCTCAGGAAAAACTTTAAAAATAGCGCATCTTTTCACCCCAAGAGTTTCGATAGTCTGATGGATTAAACATTCCAGCATTTCATCAAATTCAAGTTTATTAATTTTTTCATAAGTCTTAACTAAAGCCTCCAGTTTTTCCTTGTCTAATTCTTTGTGTAAATTTACTATCGCCATTTTCTCCTTAGCTCGCTTTCTAATTTCTTCCTTTTATTTTCAAATTTTTAATCGACGAAACCTGGTCACTAAATATTAAATATATCATAAGATAATTAAGAAGGGTTGGTCTCACTGGCCGGCCATGATTGGGTGCTTTCATATTATGTTGATATTAAATCTCTGTCCTCTTCCCACACACCCCAAGAGGGGGATAGTCTGTAAAACTGCTGAGATGGCATCAGAAGAGGACTCAGCCGAATATCTTCTGACAGGGTGACAGCAGCTTTTTTAACCTTTTTCTTCTAATTCTGGCAGCAAGTCCAATTGGTCATCTCTTGGTCTGCCAAATCTCTTACGTCTTTTACCTCGTTTCATTTTGCACTTCACCGGCATTACACTTTGTTGGCACTATATTGGCACCGTTATTTTTTGTCGGCGTCTGATATGGACCGAGGAGATCTCTTGCTACAGCGCGAAATAGAGACTTGTTTTTAAAAGAAAAAGAAGATTATTTGTTTACCCAATCTATTTTTGTTCTTTAGGCTTCTCCTGCGCCTTAGGTTCTTCCTGTTGCGGTTTGGGTTCTTCTTTCTTTTCAGATTTACCACTGAAGAAATTCTTAATTTTCTCTAAAAGTTTATTCATTTCTAACCCCCCTTTTGGTAACGAATTAGCTTAACCGCCTCTTCGATCAAAAATAGGAAACGGTAGCTTTTGCTGAATCTTCCCTCAAAGACATTATGGTATCCTTTAAGAACCTCTCCTTTTGTCTTTTTGATATGCAAGGAAGGATTAAAAGGATCTACCGCCATCATAACACTGTCGTCCTCTATGACCGACTTGCTCTCCGGATCTTCCCCGGTCGGTGCGAAAACGGGGTCAATAACGGTTCCCGTGGCCACTATAATCCATTCACCCTCCCTGTCTTCCTTGGTCGGTGCGAGGACGTGCCTCATTCACACTCATCTGCTTGCCCATTAGTTCCTTCCCATTAAGGCTCTTAATCGCCGTTTGAGCCTGAGCCTGCTCAAGCATTTCTACAAAACCAAACCCGCGGGACTGGCCAGTATACTTATCTTTGATAATTTTTGCTGAGGTTACCTGGCCGAAAGATTCAAAAGCCTGCCGAATAGTTTCGTCTGTTGCATTATTGGATAAGTTTCCCACATAAATATTCATAATCATCCTCCTTGTTTTGAATTTATTCCCTTTTCTGGGTGAAATAAGTCTTGTTCTACTCCCGTGAAAAATCTTCATCATTCCACGTTTTCCATTTCGGGGGAACATTTCCGTAGCGGACAGTTACCTCCTCTTCCTTATCCCTTTTGCCTTCAACTTCGATTATTTTCACATCACCATTCCCCTGACCTTCATATGTAATGAACATACCAACCTCCTGCCTGGCTCTGATGCCGGCACAAAAAAAACCCGCAAAGAAGCTGTTTGGAGTTCTTTGCGGGTTTCTCTCACGTCCTAAAAAGGACTCTTTGCAACTAGATTTGACTTCCTTATATGCTATTCTCCGCTGAATGTCAAGAAAAATCGTTAATCTTCAAATAATCCTTGGAGAAGGTATGTTGACCCTGATGAAACAAACAATCATTGGCTCGAATCCTTGAGATTATAGGAGAGTTCGACACCGCTAACTTCAAAAGATAGGAACATTTTGCCAGTTTAGTCTAACCTGTAACCGTTAGTTTGTTCTCGACTTGAGACACGCCGGGAGCTGACCAAGCAGCGTTTTCAGCTTCCTCATACTCTGCCCAGGAGCCTACGCTGCCACGGAGAATCACCTTGCTACCTGAACTTTCCACCTGAATCTTTTGGGCCGCTAATAATAATCTGGCATTGCGCTTAAGTGCGTCTTCGATTCTGTTCTTCACCTCGAACGCTTCCACCGCCGGCACCGGCGGTTTGATAGTGATCGAGTTGATGACTCCCAATACCCCTATCAAGTGACGTACGGCTTCCTCCGCACGCTCTTTTTGGTAATACCAATCCGCATCGCCACTCAGAGTGACCCGACCGTCCTGCACCATCACCTTGACGCGATCACTCGGTACCCAAAGATCCCAGTCGAGAACTTTTGTCGCCGACTGGGCAATATCCTTGTCGGCGCGCTTGTAAGAGCCAGCCAGCGTGACCTTGATCTCTTCAGCTACTGCCTTGACGCCAAAAACCCGCTTGGCAGCACGATCGGCAGCCCACTTCTTACCGTAGCTGTCAACGCTGCCGCTAAGAGTCACCACTCCATCCTTGACAGCAACACCAATCTCCGCCGCGTGAATGGTCGGCTCCCACTTGAGCTCATCCATAACATGTTGTTGCAATTCTGCATCGGTCTTCATAGCAATTTCCTCCTTTTGGATCATTGGACTTTCACTTCCTGCACCGTCAAATGTTAGGCCATCTTATCGCTAAACCCTAAATTTTCCGGCCCCCCATGAATGGCTAAATGTTTATTAAATTAGTTATTCACCTCCTTGCCTTTAGTAACCTTTGCCGATTTATCAAAAAAAGCCGAATTTACCGGAGGTTCATCCTTCGGCAGCTCGGCCATCTTTTAATCAAAAGACCCGCCACTTTCCGTCTCCTCCTCACGGAAGGTTTGGTTTTATCAGGAGAATCTCATTTCTTAGAAAATACAGCATGATCTTATCAAAGGGGCAGATTTTGTCAATACGGGAAACGAGCTTGTGAAAATTATCTTTACTCTGTCAAACGGAGTTAAATGGGGTCAATTTCAAGGATAAAAATTTATTGATTTCCATTAGAAATGTTGCATTGAAGGGTAAAAATTGAAAAACAACACTTCAGGAAGAAGTCCTCGAAAAAGGGGGTGTGGATAACACCTGCTTATCTCCGGTAGAAAGACGAGTTGGGAGTTGACGATTACGGAATGTGGATGGCCTAAAATACAGATCACCAATGCACTTAGCCGGATCATTTGATTCAAGCTCAAAATTCCGTTAGAAATCCGTTAGAAAAAGGCATAAAAAAGGGGTTAGAAGCATTTTTAAAATCTTCTAACCCCTTAAAATTATTTGGTAGCGGGGGCAAGATTTGAACTTGCGGCCTTCGGGTTATGAGCCCGACGAGCTACCGGACTGCTCCACCCCGCGATCAAAAAAATACTAATCTATTCATAAGAATTTGTCAAGTTTTTCCAGGGCTTTCCTTAACCTGCTCGGCGGCCCAAGTTCTCCCCTCCGGGACATCGTATAAAGCACCACTCTGGATCGACCCCTGCCTGCGACAGGCAGTCTGAGCATCATTGCCATTTATGCCGCGCTGAGTGGAAGGGTTGACATCCCCCCATCTCTCACTTAGAATATCCTAAAAATGAGAAAAACCACCTATTTTTACATCCTCAAAGAGATCCTTCCCATCTTTCTCATCGGCCTGATGACCTTCACACTTATCCTCCTGATGGATAAAATTCTCAAATTGATCGAAATGATTGTAACCCGAGGGGTCAGCCTCTATCAGATTTTGAAACTCCTCCTCTTCATCTCCCCTTCCTTCCTTATCTTTACCATCCCGATGGCCGTTCTGCTCGGAACGCTCCTCAGCTTTGGAAGATTGTCCGGCGATAGCGAGATTACTGCCTTCAAGGCCTCAGGGATGAGTCTTTATCAGCTCTTTCTTCCCATTTCCGCCTTTTCTGTCCTTGCCTACCTCCTCACCACTTTCTTGGTTTTTTATGGGCTCCCTTGGGGAAACCGAGGGTTCATGTCAACACTTTATCTCATCGCCCAGTCCAAAGCCGACATCGATATAAAGGAACGGGTCTTTAACGATGCCTTCGATGGCATCGTGGTCTATGTGGACAAAGTTCCAATTCGAGGGAAAAGGATGGAGGGGATTTTGATCTATGATGAGAGAGACCCGACAAAGCTCGGTACGATCTTCGCTAAGGAGGGTTTTCTCATCAACAATCCCAATTCTCAGGAAGTCATTTTGAGGCTTTTCAACGGAGATATCCACCGATTTGAACCCCGAGCCAATGTGTATCAAAAAGTTCGATTCGACGCTTACGACCTAAAACTTGAATTGGCGAAAGCCTTCACGGCGATAGCGAAGAAACTAAAAGACAAGGAAATGTCGATCAACGAGATCAAAGAAAAGATGAAAGCAATGGAAAAAAATGGGGAGGACACAACATCCCTAAGAGTTGAACTCCACAAGCGATATGCCTTTCCTTTTGCCTGCATCGTCTTCGGGTTGATTGGAGTTCCTTTGGGTATTCAACCTCGTCGTTCGGGAAGATCTTACGGCTTCGTTTTCAGCATCCTCATCATCTTAACTTACTATATTTCACTCACCGCGTCCGAGATCTTCGCCGTCCGTCATACCATACCAGCATTTTTAGCGGGTTGGGCGCCCAACTTCCTCTTCGGGGGGTTAGGCATCTACCTCCTGATCAAGACAGCCAACGAATCCCCTTTCAAACTGTCGGTCTGGCTGATCGAAGCTATCGATTTCATTCACCGGAAGTGGAAGGGCATCTTCGAAAATGTTTGAGAGCCACCGGATTTTCCACCGGTATGTGATTCGGGAATTCCTGAAGGTCTTCAGCTTGTGTCTGAGCAGCCTGATCTTCATTTATATTATCGTTCTCTTTTTCCAAAAAATGAATATCTTCATCAAATATCAAGCCCCCTTCTACCTCATCTTTGAATACATCCCCTATAAGATACCCGAAGTGACCTTCGAATGGACCCTGCCTTACGCGGTCTTGCTTGCTACCCTTCTCACCCTCGGCACTCTCTCTCGACACAGTGAGATCACGGCCATGAAAGCAGGAGGAGTCAGTCTCTACCGAATCACCTTCCCGCTGCTTTTTATTGCCCTTCTCATCAGTTTATGCTCTTTTCTCGGCAACGAATACCTCGTTCCGTACAGCAATCAAAGAACCCAATATCTCTTGGATGTGAAGGTGCGGAAGGAAAGCCCTTCGGGTTTCTTCAAGAACTACAAGATCTGGTATCGCAGCGATCACCGTATCTTTAACATTCGACTCCTCGACCCGCAGAAAAAGATCTTAAAGGGTCTCACGATTTATGAATTTGACAACGATTTTCGATGTACTCAACGAATCGAAGCCCGGGAGGCAAGATGGATCAATGGGAAATGGCGATTTTATGATGGAGCGATCAGAAATTTTGATGAAAGCGGTTCCGCTCGTGTCATTCCTTTTAAGGAATTGGAATTCCCTTTACAGGAAAAATGGGAGTCTTTCGAAAGAATTGAGCGAGAATCACACGAGATGAGTTATACGGAACTCCGAACTTATGTCCAAAGGATCCAATCCGCGGGCTATGATGCAACCCGGTATTTGGTCGACTTGTACTCCAAATATTCCTACCCCCTCCTGAACTTGATCATGGTTCTGATCGGCATCCCCTTCGCCCTGAGGACTGGCCGATCAGGGGGAGTGGCGTTGAGCATCGGGATCAGTGTGATGATTGGCTTTGCTTATGGCGTGACCTTTTATATCTTTCTCTCCTTTGGAAAGTCAGGAATCCTCTCTCCCTTCCTCTCTTCTTGGATTCCCACTTTTCTCTTCGGTTTGGCGGGGATCTTCGCCTTGATGAGCGTAAAACAGTGAATTACTAATAAGGCCGTAATTGTATAGACATCAAACTCTTCTTCTATACCACTGGATTCCGGCTTTCGCCGGAATGACGAAAAGGGACGATGCCTCAAATTCGTCTCTCCGGCGAAAGCCGGAGTCCAGCCCAAGGTTTTCAAACGGGCAAGCCCTCAATTCGAGGATGTCTATCCTATTATGGACTCCTTAGTAAGCACCAAATTCCAAGCATCAAACCACAAATAAGCTCCAATGACTCAAATTCGTAGCCTCTGCCTAACAGATTTTGGATTCTTAAACAAAAGTCGTTTGGGTTATTTGAGATTTGGATTTGGAATTTATTTGGTATTTGTGATTTGGAATTTGAAATCAAAGAACCGGGTTGGTTTCCTGGCAGACTCCGGGGTCATGGATTGGAAAAAATATCGAGATAGCTATTGATCTCTTTGAACGTGTCGGTTAGATAGAGAATCCCAATACCGATCAGAAAAAGACCGCTCACGAGGGTGATCACCCTCATATACCGTTTTATTCTTTCAAAGGCAGATAAGAATGAATTAAAGGCCAACGAAGAGAGAAAGAATGGAACCCCCAGACCGACAGAATAGATGCTGAGAAGCAAAATACCCGTCGTAAACCTCTGGGACATGCCGGCATAGATAAGAATGGTGGAGAGGATGGGTCCGATACAGGGTGTCCATCCTGCGGCAAAAATGATCCCAACCAAGAAAGAGCCTACATACCCCAAGGGTTTCTTTCTCAATTCAAATCTTTTCTCCATCTGCAGAAACGGAATGTTGATGACCCCGGTGAATTGTATCCCCAGAAGGATGATTAATACCCCTCCTGCTTTCATGATCCAGAACTGATACTGGATCAATAACTGTCCCAGATAAGAGGCTGAGGCACCCATCAGTATAAAAATGATTGAAAACCCGAAGATGAAGAGTAAAGAGTGGGAGACAGTAACCCACCTCAGTTTCGCCGTCGTCTTCACATCGGTGAGCTCCTTGAAGGAAACCCCTGTGATGTAAGTGAGATAAGAAGGAACCAACGGCAGGACGCAAGGGGAGACGAAGGAGAGAAGTCCCGCGGAAAAGGCGATCAACACTGAAATCTCTTGAGGTTGCTTCATAATGGGCTTGAATATATATACACCAGTTTATAGAAAAAATAAATAGTTTTCTCATCTACCAAATTGTTGACAATTCAGCCACAGGATGATAATTTTTAACAAAAGGGTCTGCCGGGTGTTTTGCGATCCCGGTTTTCGACGCGGCTTTTCAACATTCAGATTTGAAAACTTCACGTTTTTAAAGGGGGATACGTCATGGCGATCTTGGAAATCAGCATCGTGCCGATCGGGACAAAAGATACAAGCCTCAGCTCATACGTGGCGGATTGCGTTCGCGTTTTAAAGAAAGAGAAAGTCCGTCACGAACTTACGTCGATGGGAACAAACATCGAGGGGAGCTTAAAAGATCTCATTCGCGTAGCCCTCAAGATGCACGAAGTGCCGTTTGGAAAAGGGGCTCGCCGGGTGCTGACGACCCTGAAAATTGACGACCGGAGGGATAAGAAAGGAACCTTATCTGGGAAAAAGAGAGCGGTCCAAAGTAAGCTGAGGAAAAAGAAAAGTTAGTCGTCGTCACATGGAGTGTGGTTGCCGAAACGGTTTACTCGTTTTCTCTATAAAGAATCCCGGCGCAGTAGCATGGCATATCCCATGCCGCCGCCAGCACATAGACTGGCCAAACCCAGGTTAATCCCCTGACGGATCATCTCATGAATGAGTGTGACAACCACACGGCTTCCGGTAGCTCCCACAGGATGGCCAAGCGAAATGCCGCTTCCATTCACGTTCACCCGTGATCTATCCAGCTTCAATTCTTTTTCGCACGAAAGATAATAAGAAGCAAACGCCTCATTGATCTCTATGAGACCGATATCTGATAAGGCTAAACCAGCCGATTTCAGCACTTCGCGGATTGCCGGTACCGGCGCCACCCCAGTCATTTTGGGGTCCACGGCCTTAATGGACCATATTCCGACCTGAGCCAATGGGGTCAGACCATATTCTTTGCAAGCTTCACCCGTGGCAAGCACAATGGCAGAAGCTCCATCATTGATGCTACTGGCGTTCCCTGCAGTCACAGTCCCTTCAGGCGAAAAAGCAGGCTTTAGCTTAGCCAAGTTCTCCATGTTTGCATCCGCTCGGGGGTGCTCATCCAGGCTCGCAACCTTAGACTTCGAACCTTCCTTCACCTCAATCGGTATGATCTCTTTGGAGAAGTAACCATTGGATTGTGCCGTAAGGGCCCTCTGGTGCGACAGGGCGGCAAATTCATCCTGCTCCCCACGAGAAATGCGATACTCTTTGGCCAGAAAGTCCGCGGCCAATCCCATACCTCCCATAATGGGATCTTCTTGCATTCCCCACCACAATTGATCAATGGCCTGAGCATGCCTGAGACGCTGCCCCCATCTGGTTGTCGCTAAAATGTAAGGCGCATTGCTCATCGATTCCACCCCGCCTACCAGGGCTGTTTCCGCCTCACCCATCATCAGCGCCGAAGCGCCGCTGATAAGGGCTTGCATGGCACTCGCACAAGCACAGTGGATGCTGAAGGCTGGAACCTCCGGCGGGATGCCACAAGTGATTGCAGTACCCCGCGCAATGTTGGGATTGAGTGGGGAGAGAGTATTCCCCAATATAACTTTTCCCACTCTATCTTTCGGTAAACCCGAACGCTCAATGGTTGCCTTGATGACGGGTGAGACAAGGTCGATCGGAGCCAACGACCGGAAGACTCCACCAAAGTCACCAATCGCTGATCGTCCAGCCGCAACGATATAAACTTTTTTATTCATATAGAATCTCCTGTAAACTAACCCCCCATGATTTATGATCTTCAGTTAAAGTTATCGTAGAAGAGACGTGAGATTTTCGAATCATCCCTAATGACGCAATTCTAATACGATCAAGCCGTGTTTCCGTCATGAGATTCAGGACCGAAATCCAGCCCTTTGGTTATTCTTCCTCTTTTCCCTCCCATCGCTCCACCTGAAAGATCACCGATCCCTTCCCTTTGCATTCGGGACCCGGGTCAGGACAATGATAGTAGTCAGGACCGGGGTCCGATTTCCAGGTCTTCTCAGCGAAGACATAAGGAAAAAGCATGGAGAGGGCGTGCATACAGACCCGTTTGCAGGTTGAGCGTTCAAGATCGACACAAAGCATCCTATCCTTGCCCTTAATAAAAACAATTTGGTCGCCCATTCGATGGACATTGCATCTTCCCGTTATCCGGTGAGGGGTCACGACGATCCTCTTCATCTTTCCTCTCCTTTTTTCTTCAACGCGGCAAGGACCTTTTCTGGAGTGATGGGTAGGTCTTTGATCCTCACCCCCACCGCATCATAGATGGCATTGGCAATGGCGGGCGCGGAAGGAACAACTCCTGGTTCCCCCACACCTTTGGCGTTAAAAGGGCCCTCAGGATCCTCTGTCTCGATCAAGATCGTTTCTATGGGAAAGCTATCTTTTGGAGTAAGAATTTTGTAGTCGTGGAAGCTTGGGTTCTTGATCTCCCCTCCCTCCGAAATCAACCTTTCTGTAAGAGCATAACCTGCACCCATCACCACTCCACCGTAGATCTGCCCCTCCAAAAGGAGAGGGTTGATCGCGCTGCCCACGTCATGGGCTGCCACATATTTCAGAATCTTAACCTGACCTGTCTCTTTATCAACCTCCACCTCAACTCCATGAGAACCAAACGCGTAAGTGGCAGAGATGTTCCCTTTGTTTTCTCTGTCGTAGAGCTGGTTGGGCGGATCATAGAAGGCTTCCGCCATGAAGACCCTTCCCTGAGTTGAAAAATGAGTTGAACGCAATAATTTGGCAAGATCGATCTTCTTTTCAGAATCCTTTTTTGAGAAAACCCTTCTCTGCCCCAGTTCGAGAAGACGAATGTCCTCTTGGAGAAATTCGGAAGCGACCTCAAGAATCTGAGATTTTAATCTTTTCGCAGCGAGCAAAGCCGAGTTTCCTGCAATAAATGTAGTACGACTTGCGTGTGCTCCCACGTCCCAAGGGCTCAGGTTGGTATCCTTGTTGACAATATTCACATCTTCTAAAGAAAGCCCCAATTCCTCCGCTACAATTTGAGCCAGAACTGTCTCAGACCCCTGGCCCATATCCGTTGCGCCTGTAAAGACATCTACCCTTCCGTAGTCATCCATCTTGATGATGGTTCCGCACCCGTCTGAGCGATAGATCCGAGCACCTCCTCCCACGTGGATGAGGCTCGCCATCCCAACACCACGCCCTTCCTCCCGCATCTTCTCCCAATCCAAAGCCTCGGAAACTTTCTCTATACATTGTTTGAGGCCGCATGTCGTAATCTTCAAATTCTGTGGGGTCGTCTCCCCCGGTTGATTAGCATTGATGAGTCGAAACTCGACCGGATGGATACCCGCTTCTTCCGCTAACATGTCCATCTGACTTTCGATAGCAAAGGTCACCTGGGGATTACCATAGCCTCTCATCGCTTGACAATAAGTATTATTGGTGTGAACAAAGTCGGCTCTGAACCTTACATTCGGTACCCTGTAGAGGCTCGAGGTCGTCATCATCATGACAGTAGGAGCCCAGAGTGCTCCAGCCCCGCGCGCTCCCGCATCCATGAGCATCCGGATATCCCGAAAGGTCAATCTTCCTTCGTTGTCACATCCCTGAGCGATATAAATAGAGGCGGGTTGTCTTGGAGATGTGGCCATGAACTCTTCCTCACGAGAGAAGAGAATCTTGACAGGTCTCCCGGACT
Source organism: uncultured delta proteobacterium (assembly GCA_963826305.1). GTDB lineage: Bacteria > Desulfobacterota > BSN033 > BSN033 > UBA1163 > CAWGWZ01. The sequence goes on from CAWGWZ010000020.1 coordinate 386,560, forward strand.
CGTGTGCAAGAAGAATGGCGATGTATTCATGAGCATGAGTTTCGAGCTTCGATCCGAATGCTCCTCCGATGGTCGTCTGAATGATTCGAACCTTCTTGTTGCGGAGACCGATGGTCGCCAAAGCATCTCTAAAATATTTTTGAGCATAGGATGGAATCTGCGTATTCGTGTAGACGAGAAGATTTCCTTTCCCATCAAAGGCGGCAATACAACCGCTTGTCCCCAAGCAACAATGGGTCACCCAGGTGACTTCAAACCGACCTTCAGCGACCCAGCGAGAGCCTGTTCTTCCTTCTTCTACATTACCACAATCAAGACCCGTTGGAAGAGAAATGAGATTGGTCCCTCGCTCCTCATAAAGGAGAGGAGCCCAAGGCGCTAACGCACTTTCGGGATTAAAGACCGCTGGCAACGGTTCATAATCAACCTCGATCAGGTCTAAAGCTTCCTCCGCGACCTCTGGTTCAACGGCCGCCACGGCCGCTATTTCATCTCGGCGACAGAGTACTTTTTCCCCCTTAAGGGGGGTGTTGTCTTGTAAGAATCCGAATCGGATGGGCGGGATGTTCCTTCCTGTCAGAACTGCCTTAACCCCTTTAAGCTTTTTGGCCTTGGATGTGTCGATTTCAAGAATTTTCGCATGAGGGTATCGGCTATAAAGAATCTTTCCATGGAGCATACCGGGAAGCTTCAAATCGTTGATATAGATCGAGCGGCCACTTACCTTCTCCTCAGCATCGATTCTGGGAATCCTTTTTCCAACGAAATTCAAGGATGTCATATTCTCACACCTTCACCGTAGGTCGTTGTGCCGAACCAATTCTTCCATCGTTCCCTACAGGCCTATATAAGCCTGCTTCACCCGCTCGTCGGCGATGAGGTCTTGTCCTGTCCCCTCAAGCGTTAACTCCCCATTTTCCATAACGTATCCCCTCCGAGAGATCTTGAGTGAGTGCTGAATATTCTGTTCCACGATGAGCATCGTCGTCCCGCTCTGGTTGATCTCTTGGATGACTCTGAAAATCTCCTCAACCATTAAAGGAGCAAGCCCGAGTGAAGGTTCATCCAACATGAGAAGATCGGGACAAGCCATAAGTCCCCTGGCGATGGCCAGCATCTGTTGCTCACCACCGCTGAGCTTTCCGGCCAATTGATGCCGCCTCTCCTCAAGCCGCGGAAACCTTGCGAAAACTCTTTTCATAGACTCAGATCTTCTTCTCTTCGCTCGCCGGCAATAAGAACCCATATCTAAGTTCTCCATGACCGTCAAGGGAGCGAAGAGCTTTCTGCCCTCCGGAACATGGATAATTCCCATCTCTACAATTTCGTGGGGAGAAAGGTGATCGAAACGTCTGCCGACCATTTCGATGCTTCCGGAAATGATTCTTACCAACCCAGATATCGCCTTAAGGGTCGAGGTCTTCCCAGCGCCATTGGAGCCGACCACGGAAAGGATCTCCCCCTTTTCCACCCGAAAGGTAATGCTGCGTAAGACCTGCACCTTATCGTAGTAGAGAGCGATGTTATTGACTTCGAGGTAAGCCACTTTTTTCTCCCAGATATGCCTGAATGACCTTAGGATTTTCAGAGACATCCTTCGGGTTACCTTCGGCAATCTTCTCCCCGTGGTGAAGAACGACAATACGGTCTGAGAGGGTCATGATCACCTTCATCACGTGTTCGATGATGACAAGCGAAATCCCCCAATTCTTAAGCTCCCGAATGAGCAGAATCATTTCGTTCTGCTCCGCCGCATTCATTCCGGCTATGACCTCGTCAAGTAAGAGGAGTGTCGGGCCCGTGGCGAGAGACCGCGCTATCTCGAGTCTTTTAAGTTCCGAAATGGTCAGTGCTCCTGGTAAAAGATCTCTTTTCCCCCCGAGCCCCACGCGTTCCAATATTTCCGTGGCTTTGTTGAATGTGGCTTTCGGATTCTCGAAAATGGCTAAAAGCACCTATCGAAACATTTTCCAAGACATTCAATTTGGGAAACGGCATGGGTATCTGAAAGGTTCTGCTGAGCCCATGCTGACAAATTTCATGAGGTTTCATTCCAACAATCTCAATTCCATTAAACCGAATCGAACCACTGCTAGGACGATAGACACCTGAAATCAGGTTGAACAGAGTGGTTTTGCCGGCGCCATTTGGGCCGATAAACCCAAGAATCTCCCCTCTGTTCATAAAAAAGCTAACCCCATTGAGGGCTCTTAAGCCCCCAAAATCCTTCGTGAGGTGGATCACCTCAAGCATGTGCCCCCACCGCCTTTTCCTCCTTCCGGAAAAACCACCTCTGTATCCACCCCATCAGACCTTCGGGGAAAAACGTGATAAAAACGACGAGAAGCCCCCCGTAAAACATGAGGTAAAGGTCGCTGTGACCACTGAACACGGCTTTAATTCCTTCAGCGATAGGCACAAGAAGAAGCGAGCCAATCAAGGGGCCTATCGCTGTGCCAAGACCGCCTACAACGCAGGGAAGGATCATGCTGATGGAGACTTCCCAGCCAAAAGCTAACTTAGGGTCGATGAACAATGTATATTGAGCATAAAATGCTCCACCCATGGAGGTCAGGACGGCGCTCAATCCCATCGCTGCCATCTTATAACGAAAGACATTGACTCCCGAAACCTCAGAGGCCAATTCGTTCTCCCGAATTGCCTTGAGGAAGTAACCCATCTTAGAACTCTCCATCTTTCGGCAGACCCAGAGCACAGCAAGAAACATTCCCACGATAATGTAGTAGTAATAGGACCTCTCGTCAAACTGGAAAAGCAAGGGTGCATTCCCCTTGAGAGGTATGAGCAATCCGTTCGCCCCTTTAAAAATATTGTAAAAACAGTTTAGGGCAATCAGTCGGGGAAGTTCGGCAAATGCAAAGCTGATGAGGACAAAATAAACACCTCGAATCCCATAGCGGAAACTGAGGTAGCCAGAGAAGATTCCAAAGAGGCCTCCGGTCACAGCACCCGCAATCATTCCAATCCAAGGCGAAAGTCCTAAATGAACGAAAAGTACAGTGGAGGTGTAGGCACCAAATCCGAAATAGGCTGCATGGCCGAAAGAGAACTGTCCTGCATAGCCACCTAAGATATTCCAACACGTACCCAAGAATCCGTAGAGGAAAATGAGAATGAGGAAGTGGGTGTAGAGAGGGCCAGACCAGGCAGGAAGTACGATGACCAGAAACAATGCAAAAAAGATGAGGGCCTTCCCCCTAAGAAAAATCTTAATCATATCTCCCCCCCATCAATCCCGTAGGCCTGAAGAGAAGAATGAGAATAAATATGGAATAGGACACCAGTTGTTGTAAGGCCCCCGACATGAAGGCAGCACCCATCGCTTCTCCCACCCCGATGATCAGCCCCCCAATCAGTGAACCGACGAGATTCCCCATTCCTCCGAGGACGACAACAATGAAGCCGGTGATCACAAATGAGAGACCGGCATGCGGGGAAACATAGTAGAAGGGAAGGATCAATGAACCTGCTACCCCTGCAATGCAAGAACCGATACCGAAAGCGACAAGGTTGATCCTCCGGATATTGATCCCCATGAGTTGCGCCCCTTCCCTTTCTACCGCTGTGGCGCGCAAAGCTTTTCCCCAATCGGTTTTTTTGAGAAAGAGAAAGAGAAGAATCGTTGCCACAAATGCAATGATGAAGGCGATCAAACGAGGAACGTTGACGATAATCTCTCCGAAGAGTAAGGATTTATCGGCGTAAGCTACTTGAATGGAGTGGAATTCGGGGCCAAAAATCAAAGAGACAAAATTGTCGATGAAGATGGAGAGACCAAGGGTGAGGAAGAGAAGGCTGCTTGGAGGAGCCTTTTCGTTTGGACCAATGACCAACTTCTGGATTCCGAAACCGATACAGAAGAGGAGGGGCCCTGAAATAAGAACTGAAACATAGGGGTCAACCTTTAAGAGGCTGAAGAGAAGAAAAGAAGTATACATGCCAAGCATCATGAATGAACCCTGGGCAAAATTAACGATATTCATTACCCCCAAGATAATGTTGATGCTGATGGCAACTAAAGCATAGATACCCCCCATCAGTAATCCAGCGACAATGACCTGAAGAAGAAAGGAAAGTTGCAATGTCACTTTTCCTCCAATACCAATTTACCCCGTTAGAAAGCCCCGGCATTTATGCCGGGGATGTTATAAATAGAAAGCATCAGCTCCTTGTAAAGGCGGGGTCAGAGCCTCACCTTTCTAACGGGGTTTACTTTCGCTCCTCCCATTTTGGGAAAGGCAGAACTGCCCGAGCCTCCGCCCAAGGATTGGGTTTCACAACAACGATCTTCTCCGACAGCACCTGGGTCATGGGAATATCCGAATTGATGTTGTCCCCCTTTTCGTCGAAACGGACAGGCTTGTTTTGAACGAAGGGCGCCTCAAGGCTGGCCGTCCGAATGGCCTCCTTCACCGCCTCCCGGTCAGAACTCTTAGCTCTTTCCAGTGCGTCCTTAAACAGATAGACAGCCAACATTCCCATGGAGGCTCTAAAATCAAAGTCAACATTGTACTTCTCTTTGAAACGACGGGACATCCTCTGAGTCGTCTCCAGCTTCATATTGGGGGCTTGCTCAACCTCGAAGACAAAATTAGCGTCTTTTCCGATCTCTTTGATCAGATTGGCGTTGCCAAATGCTCCATTGAAGATACCGGCAACCATGCGCGGACTCACTCTGAGCTGCTTCATCCCCTTGAGCCCGAGGATCCCATCAGGGTAGTAGCTCGTAGAAAAAAGAATATCCGGGTCAAGGCTTTTCACCTTAATGATGTCGGTCGTCAGGTCCGTCGCTGGAAGGTTGTACTTGATCTCGCCGATCAGTTTGATACCGATATCCGAGATGTGTTGGGTGAGGAGCTGGCTGATGGAGACCCCAAACATCGATGGCTCGTGGAAATGTACGGCCGTTTTGAAATTAAGACGGAATTCCTCCATAAATTCCTTCACATACTGCAGTGTCCTTCTCACGGCCGTTGCCGCCCCCGGGGTAATTCTGAAGGTATACTTAAACCCCCGTTCAATCACTTCATCTGAAATTCCGGATTCGATGATGTGGGCAACGTGGTACTTCTCCGTAACTTGAGTGGTAGCAAATGCGACGGAACTCTGATAGCATCCTGTTACGGCTACGACTCCCGCACGAATCAGCTTTTCTGCCTCAGATATCCCAATTTCTGGTTTACCCTCGGAATCACCTGTAAGGAGCTTCAGTTTGGCACCTCCCAAAGCTCGAATCCCTCCGCTTCCATTCACCTCTTCGATGGCGAGGTCAAGTCCCCGCTTGATCTGCCTTCCAGATTCAGCCAGCGCTCCGCTCATCGGATGGATATGCCCGAAGAGTATCTCCCTCGGTTCAGCTCCCCTCACCGCATGGGGAAACCCAACCCAAGAGGCCGTCACCGCAGTTGCTCCAATGACTTTCAGAAATTGTCTCCGATCCATCTCCTTTTTCTCCTCTCCATTTTCTCTTCTGTCATTTTTCTTGCTCATGGTTTACCTCCTTCTGAGACCCCCTCCGTCCCCTCATGGACCCCTCATGCGATCAATATGACTTACCCCCACGCTTCTCTCTAAGGATTTTGAAGATCACACTGCCACTTCCTCCTCCATAGCATTTGCCCGGATCTGGGCATCGAATGTGGGTGATATCGAGAATGGGATCTCCGGCCTTTCCATGCAGACTCCTGGATGGCACAATCTCCGAACTTTTGGCCACGATAAAAGGAATGAGTGACTGAAGAGCGTAGATACAGATCCTATCTGTCTCTTTCATGTCGATCCGCGGACGATTGACAACGATCTTGTCACCCTTCTTAAACCCGGCATGGCATATTCCCATTACCTTAACGACTTCCACCCTTATTCTGTAAATGTGAAACACCACCTTCCATAAGCATCTCTGCCCTGCATTCCCCTACATCCCTCTACCCCCCCTACATCCCCCTACATCCCAAGATAAGCTCGTTGGAGATACTCCGTTTCAAGGAGCTCTCCGGCCTTCCCTCCGACTAGAATCCTTCCGTTCTCGATCAGGTAACCTCTGCGACTCGCGGCCAATGCCTTCTTGGGATTCTGCTCAACGAGAAGGATAGACACCCCTTGGATATTGATCTCTTTCACCGCCCGAAAAAGTTCTGTCACTAAAAGGGGGGCGAGACCCATCGAAGGCTCATCTAACATAAGAACCTTTGGCCTGGACATGAGAGCCCTCCCGATGGCCAGCATCTGCTGTTCTCCTCCGCTCAACGATCCTGCCAGCTGGGCTCTCCTATCCTTCAGGCGGGGAAAGAGCTGGTAAACCCTTTCAAAGGTTCCGCCCCTTCCAACCCGAGCCTCCTTGCGATACGCACCCATTTCCAGATTTTCCAGAATGCTCATAAAGGGAAAGAGCCTCCGCCCCTCCGGCACCTGCACGATCCCCAGGGCCACCACCTCATGTGCCTTGAGTCCATCGATTCGCTCATCGAGAAACCATAGCTTTCCTGATTCGATCGTCAGCTGTCCCGAGATGGCCTTCAGAAGGGTGGTTTTGCCTGCTCCATTGCTACCAACAATGGCAACGATCTCTCCATCCTCCATTGCCAGGGTGACCTCCCTAAGGATTGGGACATCCCCGTAACTGACATCGATCTTCTCGACTTCAAGAAATGGCATATTCCTCGCCCAGATAGGCTTTGATGACTTCAGGATTCCTTGACACCTCACCAGGACTTCCTTCGGCAATCTTTTCGCCAAAATTCAAGATCACGATTCGATCCGAAAGTGACATAACAGCCTGCATCACATGCTCGATCATAAGGATCGTCACACCCTGATCTCGAATATCTCGGAGGAGGGAGATCGTCTCAGTAACTTCCTCCGGGTTAAGACCGGCCATCACCTCATCGATCAGGAGGAGGGTTGGCTTGGTAGCCAATGCTCTTGCTAATTCCAGCCTCTTTTTATCCTCCAGCGTGAGTTCTCCTATCCTGAGGCTCTGTTTAGGGCCCATGCCCAAAAAATCGAGAATTCCCTGCGAGGAGCTCCGGGCCCTTGGAAGGTGATGTTCATGACAGAACGCTCCCATCATGACATTCTCGAGAACGGTCATCTCCCCGAAGGGGCTAACGATCTGGAACGTTCTCCCAATCCCCATGCGTGATATCGCATGGGGGGAGAAGTTCGTAATCTCCTTACCTTTGAACTGGATCGACCCCTTCGTCGGGGCAAGAAACCCAGAAATCAGATTAAAGAGGGTGGTCTTCCCTGCTCCATTGGGACCAATAAGGCCTAAAATCTCGCCGGTCTCAATCTTCAGATCGACCTCCCTCACAGCGGTCAATCCGCCAAAGTTTTTAGTAATATTCTTTACTTGAAGGATGACAGGGTCTTTCTCTATGGGTGGATCTGAGACTGGGTGTAACTTTTCAAAGACCTTGCCCTGTTCTTCTACAGAAGTTGGAGGGTTCATTATTGGACCAGAGTCTCGCCTGATTTTGGTAACGACCCCTTGAGGCATATACATGGCTACGAAAATAAGGAGGCCTGCATAGATCACCAAGTGGAGGCCTTGGAGACTTCCTCCAAACCACATCCGGAGAAGTTCGCTGATCGGAGAGAGAATGAAAGACCCCACAACAGGCCCTAGGACCGTTCCGATTCCCCCTATAATAGAGGTCAGAATTAGCTGAATGGAAAAATCGAGGCTAAATATACCGTCCGGTTCGATAAAAAGGACATATTGGGCGAAAAGTGTCCCTCCGATGGCCGTTAACATAGCGCTGAGAAACATGGCGTACGCCTTTGTCCGAGTCGCTCCTATCCCACACGCTTCTAATGCCTTATCTTCTTTCAGACCTTTTAATGAGTAACCAAACCGAGATCTTGAGACCCTATAGGAGATGAGGATGACAACAATCATGAATACGAGCTCAATATAATAGTAGTAAATCTTCCCCGGAAAGAGGAGGCTTCTCAAACCTGGCTTGAAGGGAATGGTTAACCCGATCGATCCATTGGTAACTTCCTTAAAATGGATGGCAAAGATCCGGATGACCTCCCCGAAGGCCATGGTTGCTAAGGCAAAAAAGGGCCCCCTCAACCTGAAGCAGGGATACCCGATACCCAATGAGACCAAACCGGCCAGCAAAGCTCCCACCCCTATTCCAGCCCAAGGGGTCAGCCCAAGCTTGAGCCAAAGAATTGTCGAGGTGTAACACCCGATGCCGAAAAAAGCTGCATGGCCTACGGAAAGCTGCCCCCCAAAGCCACCGATTAGGTTCCAAGCAGAGGCTAATCCAGCAAGTGAGAAGGTCATAATTGCCACATGCATGTAAAATGGATTTTTTAAATAGAGAGGTAATATGGCCAAGAGGACAATGGAAAGGAGAAAAAATTTCAAGCCCCAAAGATATCGCAAAACCGAATTCATCTGGCTCCGATTTCCTCACTCCCTAACTGGCCGAAGAGGCCTGCCGGTTTGATAAGAAGGAGCAGGATAAAGATGATGAAATAGACTCCTTCCTTCAGGGCCGGTGCGATGAAGAAGCCGCTGAACGACTCGACGAGGCCGATGATCAATGCACCGAAGAAAGCGCCCGTCACATTTCCGAGTCCGCCAAGAACAACGATGACAAAGGCGGTGAGGACAAAATAGAGACCCACAGTGGGAAATACAGAGTAGATCGGCATGAGAAGCGGTCCCGCGAGCCCCACACATCCAATGCCCAGACCGAACGTAAGACGGTAGATCCGGTTGATATCCACCCCCATCAACTCTGCAGCACTGCGATCCTGAACGGTTGCCCTGATCGCCTTTCCAAGGTAGGTCTTTTTGAGGAAAAGATAGATCAGCAGACTGATGACGAGGGCTGCGGCAAACGCGATGAGCCGAGGCACCCCCAGATCGACGAAGCCCACCTTGATGACAGACGTGGAAATAGGTAAATTGATTCCCCTGTAGTCACCCTTCCAGAAGAGCAGGCAAAGATTTTGAAGCCCGATAGAGAGTCCGAGGAGAATGGATACCTGGATGAGAGAAGACGCATTCAGAACCGGTTTCACAAAGGCCCTCTCAACGGCAAGGCCCAGTAGAAAGAAGATGGGGGTGAGGATCAGGACGCTCAGAAACGGACTCATGCCCCATAGGGCGAAGAGCCAGTAGGTTCCATACATGCTCAGCATCAGAAAATCCCCATGGGCGAAGTTCACAATTCTAATGACACCGAAGATGAGGGTCAGCCCGATGCTGAGAAGGGAATAGATCCCTCCCAGGAGTAAACCCGAAACTACAATCTGGACAATGCTTCTTAACATGTCTTCTTCTTGAGGCAAACCTATCGAGCGTTCCCGACCAGTCATTTTTCAGGGATTGCGCCTGCCCCCCCCTTAGATATGACTTTACTTGAACCCCTCCGTATTCCGTTTGTTAAATAATTAGAAACGGAAGATCACTTCCCTCCTTCCAAAGGGGGAAAAGTGGACTGTTGTTAAGCATTCGCTTAACCTTGCCAACCCCTTTTCCCCTACCAGTTGAGAGGGAGCTTAACATCCTGGATGGCTGCCTCCTTCGGCCATACCGTCCATAACTCTCCTTTTTCCCATTGATTAGCAGTGAAAAACCCCTTGACGTTCTGTCCTGTACCGGGGTCAAACTTGACACCCCACCCCGTCGGAGTTGTCTGGGGTGGAATATCGATCTCCAGGGCGGCCTTCCGGACTGCCTCGGGATCAACGCTCCCGGCCTTCTCCAGGATCTTCCAAACCATTAAGGCTCCCATGTAATTCATCAGTGATAGCCCTGAGCGGGGAGGCTCTTTATATTTCTCTTTGTAAAGGACAACGAACTCCTTCATCCCGGGACTGAATTTGGGGTTGATATTATAAAGAGGAATATCGGTTGAAATAATATTGTCCAGGTTTTTACCGAGGGCGTTATAGAGTTCTGTCATACTGTAAGCCGCCCCCGTTCCGATAAAGGCTTTGGGCTTAAAACCAAGCTCAATCGATTGGCGAACCAGGAGGATCGCATCATTCATGTAAGAAGATGCAATGACAACATCTGGAGCCGCCGCCTTCATCCTCTGGATCATTGAGCTGAGGTCAAGGGTTTTTCCACTGTAACCTTCTTTATAAACAATTTTGATATTAAGCTCCTTTGCCTTCTTCTCTGCATAATTTCCCACTGTTGTCCCGTAAAGTGTGTCCTCATGAACAATGGCCAACTTTGCCGCATCAGGTTTGATCCCCAATTTGGGAGCGATGAGATCTTTGATGATGGAGACTGAAAGATAGCTGATCTCTGAACCGGGAGGGACGATCCGGAACAGGTATTTAAAACCCCGTTTTGTGATATCATCTGAGATCGCTCCGAGCTCAAAGTAGATCACCCGGTTTCGCTCCGCCACCTCACTCGCAGAGAGAGAGATGGAACTGGAGAAAGAACCAGTGAGGACTTTAACTCCCTGCATGGAAATCAGTCGGTCAGCTTCTCCTACTGCTGCAGCCGCACTCGGGGCATCGCTCTTGATGATCTGGATCTTCTTCCCTTGGATTCCCCCTTTACCATTCTGGACATCCTTTGCAAGCTCTAACCCCCGGTAGCTTTCATCTCCAAGGGCCGCCATGGGGCCACTCAAAGGAAAAACGGCCCCCACCTTGATCTCTTCAGCAAGTAAGCTTGAACTGAAAAATAGACCGGCAAGAATAACGAGTACAACCTTTTTCATTGTCTTACCTCCTTTGATGGAATTTGGGATCATTGGTTCTATGTTGCCCATTTCTACTTACATCGTTTCACCCAGACTGCTGTAACGAACCATTCGTATTCCTCTTGAGAAGCTTCTTCAATATTTTTCCCGTGCTTCCTTTGGGGAGTTCAGGAAGTATCTCAAAATAGGTAGGGCATTTATAATGAGCGATTTTGATTTTGCAAAATTCTTTGAGTTCTTCAGTGGTGATCAATTCATTAGGTTTGGGGGATACAAAGGCTTTGACTTCCTCCCCTTTGGCAGGATCAGGAACGCCAATGACAGCAGCCTCGGCAATCTTTGGATGGGAGTAAAGAATCTCCTCCACCTCTTTGGGATAGACATTGAACCCTCCCCGGAGAATCATATCTTTTTTGCGGTCAACGATCGTCACATAGCCCTCTTCGTCCTGAAAGGCAAGATCTCCGGTACGGAGCCATCCATTAACAATCGCCGCAGCTGTCTCCTCAGGATTTCGGTAATATTCTTTGATAATATTAGGACCTCTTAGAAGTAACTCTCCAGTGTCTCCAGTCGGACGTGAACTCCCTCTATCATCGGCAATCTTCACTTCTACGGTCTTTGCCGGAATCCCAACGGACCCGGGTTTCTCCCGCTTCGCCCCAATCCGATTAGAAATGACAAGCCCCGATTCAGTCAGTCCGTATTGAACCATCACCGTTGCCTTCATTTCCATCTTTAGTCGACGATAGATGTCCATCGGCATGGGGGCTCCACCTGATACGCAAAGCCTCAGAGAGCTAAGATTGTACTTGTCTCTTTCTGAATGGTTTAGGATATAAAAATACATTGTTGGAACTCCCATCATCACTGTTGCCCGTCCTTCTGCGATCATCGGAAGAATCGTATCGGTGGAAAAGCGCTTTTGAATAAGGATTAAACCTCCCTTCGCGAGGACAGCAGTGACGATGGCAGTCTGGCCAAAGATGTGGCTGAACGGGAGAACTCCGACAACCCTATCTTTCTCTTCAAACTCGTAGATGTCGATGCAAGCTTGATTCATATAGAAAAGGTTCTCATTAGAGATGACGACTCCCTTTGGTACACCCGTCGTTCCTGAGGTATAAATAAGAACCACCTTTTCATCGGCGGGACCCATTACCGGCTCATAATACTCCGGATGACCTTTAGAAAGAGTGGCCAAGCCTTCTTCATCGGATACCAAAATTTGATCAACAAAACAGGAAAGATGTTTAAGACCTTTTTGTGCTTCACCCCGAAAATCCCGATGGAGAATGATGCCTCGGATCTCCCCATTTGTGAAAATATGGGCCAATTCCTCAGCCTTGAGCATGGGGTTGATGGTGATGACCGTAGCGCCAACCCGAAGCAGTGCGAAATACCCAATGACGAAATCGAAACCGTTAGGGAGTAAGAGGGCTACTCGATCGCCTTTTTGCAACCCTCTTTTCGAAATAAGGTGAGCTGAACGGGATACTGCCTGCTCTAACTCCAGGTAAGAAAAAGACTTCTTACTATCCCAATCCAGGAGCGCCTGATGATTGGGATTCCTCAAAGATGACTGAAGTAACAGGCTCGAAAGATTCATTTTCTTTCCCCAGCAATCACAACGATTCTTTCAGATTTTTCCAAGCTTCTTCCCCTGCTGAAAAGCCTTGAGATTCAGATCTCGATGCCTTTCAGGCACTAAATTTCTGATCGCCCTCTTCCACGCCTTCTCAGGAAATTCAAGGAAGTTTGCCATCATTCCCAGAAGAATCGTACTGACGACAAGAGGGTTACCAATCCGATCAGCCAATTCCATCCCGTTTACATCGATCACATCCACGTTATCCTTTAACAGGATGCCAACAACATCTTCTGGATACTTATCGATGCCAGAGGTGACACTGGGAGGATAGATGCGCTGTCGGTTGACGATGATTTTGCCTCCCGGCTTCAAGTAATTGGCCCAGCGAAGGGCCTCCAACTCCTCAAAGGCCAGAATGATGTCCGCCTCTCCATGGCTGATAACAGGAGAATGGACCTTCTTCCCATACCGAATATGGCTTGAGACAGAACCGCTTCTCTGGGATTGGCCATGGGCTTCATTCTTCTTGACATCAAACCCGTTCATCAGGGCCACTTCGGATAGAATATTGCTTGCCAGAATCACCCCTTGCCCCCCAACACCTACGATGAGGATATTTTTGACGGGATTCTCCATAAACGTCTCCATGATCATCCTTGAGCGATTGCACGACTCGGACAGATCTGGGCACAGAATGCACAGCCGACACAGCCGAAGGCATCGATGGTTGGTAACGGTTTTCCTTTTACTGTTTTCTTTTCCGAAACGATGATAGAAGGACAGTGGATCATCAAACAAAGTCCACAGCCTGTGCATACCTCGGGCAGTATTTGAAAAGGATCATTTTTCAATTTCTTAGGAAACAGACAGCATGGTCGCGAAGCAATGAGGACAGAAACCCCATCAAATTCGACAGCTTGCTTCAGGGCATCATAGGTCCCCTTATAATCATAGGGATCCACCTCACGAATGTCTTGAACGCCTAAGGACTTACAAAGGGCGAGCAGGTTCACAGGGAATCGCTCTTCACCTTTGATCGTCTTTCCTGAACCAGCGTGTTCCTGCCCTCCTGTCATAGCCGTCGTCCGGTTGTCAGCAATAATGACGGTAATGGAACTCTTGTTATAGATCGCATTCAAAAGAGAAGGAATGCCTGCATGAAGGAAGGTGGAATCTCCGATATATGAGAGGACGATTTTATCTGAACGATTAATCAGAGCCTTATTCAACCCATGGGCTGAGCTAATCCCAGAACCCATGGCAAAGGCACAGGAGAGGATATTGTGAGGAGCGGCAATTCCAAGCGAGTAGCATCCGATATCCCCCATGACCACGATATCTTTATTCTTCATTTTACGGCGCAACATTTGAATGGCATAGTAAAGAGCAAGATGGAGGCATCCTGCACACATTGTAGGGAAGCGTTTAATAGCCTGAGAGGAGATGGGGCTCGGCTTCTCCGTTTTCCGCCTGTACGGCTTTAACGTATCAGAGAAAATCACCATCAATGCTTCTCGTGAAAGAGGCCCCGCATGGGATCGGAGTTCACTCCCTTTAGCACGAATCCCCAGTGCCCTGATCTGCTCCTCCAAAAAAGGTTCCATCTCCTCGATGACATAGAGCTGTTTCACCTTCGAAGCAAAAGTCTTGATCAATTCGTTTGGGAGAGGGTAGGTGATCCCAAGTTTTAGAAAAGAGGCGAATGGCAATGTCTCCCTGGCGTATTGATATGCAATCCCGCTGGAGATGATTCCAATGCTCCGATCCCCCCACTCCAACCGATTCATCCTCGCCTTTTCCCCGTACCTTTCAATCTTTTTTAGACGTTCGTATCCGTTCTGATGTAGCACAACAGGATGAATTCCTCCCTGAGGTCGATATTTCGGGCTTGTCCTATCGAAGGGTGGAAAGGTTTTCTCCTTCCTTTCAGCAAGACGAACGATCCCTTTTGAGTGAGAGACGCTATTTGTCGTCCTCAAAAAAACAGGGACATCAAACCGTTCACTTACCTGAAATGCCAGAGCGGTGAAGTCTTTGGCTTCCTGGCTGTCGCTCGGTTCAAGCATCGGCACGTGAAAGAGCTTAGCGTAGATTCGGGTATCCTGCTCTGTCGGAGAGCTGACTGCACCGACATCATCAGAACTAACGAGGACCAGACCTCCGTTAACCCCCATGAAAGAGATGGGTACGAACGGATCAGAAGCAACATTCACCCCCGCATGTTTCATGGTGACCATACTCCTCACTCCACCAAGAGAAGCTCCAATGACGACATCGACCGCCACCTTCTCGTTCACCGACCATTCTGTATAGATCTCTTTATACCTTGCTATCTCTTCCAAGATCTCCGTGCTCGGAGTCCCCGGATATCCAGCAGCCACCTTCACCCCTGCCTCGTAAGCACCCCTCGCAATCGCTTCATTTCCCAACATCATCCTTTTCATAAAACAATCTCCTCGCACCCTCTCTATGAAGCCTTCAGAGCCATCTCTTGCTTCGCTCGCTCCTTTAATTTAAATCGTTGGACCTTCCCCGTGGAAGTCATTGGAAACTCATTCGTGAACCGCACATATCTGGGAACTTTGAAATTGGCCATCTTCCCCCTGCAGAACCCGATGATTTCTTCTTCGGTTGCCTTTTCTCCTTCTTTCAATTCCAAAAAGGCCATCCCCACCTCCCCCATCACCGGGTCGGGGACCCCGATCACACTCACCTGCTTTATTTTTGGATGAGTATAGAGAATATTCTCCACTTCTTCAGGAGAAACATTCAGGCCCCCCGGCATAAAGACATCTTTCAAACGGCCAGTAATTCTGATGTAACCATTCTTGTCGATGAGAGCGAGATCTCCTGTGTGAAACCAATCGTTCTTGTCGATCAATTTGGTCAATTCTTCTGGCATCTTATAGTATCCCTTCATGATTAAACGACCTTTGGTGCAGAGTTCACCTTCCTGACCGGATGGGAGATCTTCTCCTGTTTGAGTATCGACCACCTTTACCTGCACCCCGGGAAAAGGTTTTCCAACAGTGGTAGAAATGATTTGCGGGGAATCTCCTGGGGTGGTCATCGAAGTCCCCACACTGTTCTCCGTCATTCCGTAGCCGTGGATGAGGGTTTGGATTCCCATCCGATCCATGATGTCCTGAATCAACTTAACCGGAGCGGGGGCTGCTGCAATCAGACCCAACTTTAGAGAAGTGAGATTGAACTTTCCGAAATCAGGATGCTGAAGCATTTTGATATACATCGTCGGAGTCCCAGCGAAGAAGGTACAGCGTTCTCTCTCTATTGTCTCCAAACAGAGGAGGGAATCGAAATACTCCACGATGACAGAGCAGGACCCACAGAGCGTGGGAGTATGGATGCCTTGGGAATTGCCAAAATTGTGGCAAAAGGGGGGGGAACGCAAAGTCTGTCGCCTTCCGTGAGCCCAATATTTCTAACAAATGAGGAATTGAACCAAAGGTATTGATAGTGAGTGGTCATGACACCCTTCGGGAATCCCGTCGTCCCCGAAGTATAGGGAATATGGGCGATATCCTCTTCATCCACATAGGCCTGAGCACGTTTTAATTCTTCATCGTTTTTTAATTGGCTCCCCCATTCCAAAAGTTCGTAAAATTCGTACGTCCCAGGATATCGCTGACCGGAAAGACAGATCACGTTCTTGAGGAAAGGAAGTCTTGGCGACTGCAACCTTCCGGGTTCGCATTTCGAGATTGCTGGGCAGATTTCTCGGAGCATCACCATATAATCGATCCCCAGGAATTGGTCCATCATGATGAGCGTCGTCGAATCGGAATGCTTGAGGATATATTCCAATTCATCGGTTTTGTAGCGCGTATTGATGGGAACAACGATCGCACCAATTTTATCGACGGCATACTCAGAAATACTCCATTCAGGCCGGTTACTAAAAAGAATCGAAACCTTGTCCCCTTTCCGAATACCAATATTGAGAAGGGCCTTAGATAGTTGGCCAACCTTCTCTCGAAATTCCCGATAACATATCCGTTCCCCTTGGAACACGATCGCTTCTCGGTTAGGCCACTTCGCTACCGCTTTATCCAATAAATCCCCCAGGGTTTTGGCATTCTCGATCATTCCTCACCTCTCCATGACCACATTAATAAGCGGCTCCCCTTTCATGAATCGAGCAAGATTCTCACAGAACAATTGACCTGTCCGCATCACATAACGGTCTGTCCCAGTCACATTGTGAGCCGTAATAAGCAGGTTGTTAAGGTCCCAGAGTTCATCCCCCAGGGGTAGGACATAGTTGGTGGGGTCGCCCCAGAAAACGTCAATCGCCGCTCCAGCAATCCAACTCTCTTTAAGGGCACGTGTGAAGGCTGCCTTATCAAGAATCTCACCTCGAGCAACATTAACCAGATAGGTTGTTGGCTTCATCAACTTAAGTTCCCTCTCACTCATGAGACCATTGGTCTCTGCCGTGAGGGGCAAAGAAATCACTAAAAAATCAGATGCCTTAAGAACCTCATCCAACTCATTATAAGAATAGACCCGGTCGGCATATTCATATTGGTTGACGTATTTGTCGTACCCTAAAACCTTCATATCAAATCCAAGCTTTGCCTTCCTCGCAATGACCTTTCCAATATGACCCAGTCCAAGAATGCCGATCGCCCGATCGTGCAATTCTCTCATCTGTCCCAGCATTCGATCCATCTTGTGAAGTTTCTGGTTTTCCAGAGATGTCTTGAATCTTTTGACAAAAAAGAGGAGATATCCCATCACGGCTTCTGCAATAGGGATGGAGACAGTTCCAGCACAATTGGTAAGGATCACATCCTTTTTAATCAAACCTGTCCTGAGAACATGTTCATATCCTGTCATGAGAACCTGAAACCATTTAAGCCTTTTCATTTTCGGCATGCTAAAAGGATAGGCATTGAAGGCGGCGATGACCTCTACCTCTTCGACCTCCCCTTGAACCTGATCCCCCTCTGTCTCAACGAGCACGGATGACGTTAGGATTTCAAGACTCGGAAACTTTCTTTTTACGATCTGGGCATATTCTTCCACCATAGGCCCTGGCCCACCGATAAGAACCCTTAAATCTCCCTCTTCGTAAACCATGCCATTTCCTTTCAGCGTGAAGAATCCAGATGTGAAAGCATTTCGAAATAGATCTCCAAATGATGACGGATCTGATCCAAAGAATAGAAGCGAGGATCTCCATGGTCAGCATCGAATACCAGGCCGGGTATTCCTGTCGCTTCGGCAACAGCTTTTTTAATCTCCTGCGCGGCAAGGGAGAGCATCTTACAACTTCTGTTGGAATGGTAAATGAATCCATTCAGAGAATACTTCTCTTTAAATTCTAAAATGAGTTTCACCCTCCGTTCCAGATGCCAATCAAAATAGACAAGGTATTGGGCGGCCCAACTTTCAAGAGGTCTCTCTGGATCAACAGCAAGGTTCCCCCAGGGTAGCGTATAGATGGTCGCGGCCAAACAGGCTCCAAAGGAAGCAAGGAGATCCGATAACCATCTGAGTTCAGGCCAGATAGGAAGATTGTCCCAGTAAAGCCTGTAGCGTTCGCCTGTGATTGCCCCAATCTTGAATCTAACCCGTTCGTCGATTTCGGATTTAAGCTTCTTGTAAAAGTCAAGGGCTATCGGGAGTCCTCTTTGGGAAACGATGGGGGCCATGGCAATGAATTGATCGAAGACTGTGAGTGGCGAAGGGATATGTGCTGCCGAATCCAAAATATCTTTCCAATAACCACAGGTTTCTCCAGAGACCTGGAGTATTCGTTTCAAGCGATCTCGGTCGAGGGATCTCCCTGTCATCCCTTCCAAGAACGTGACCAATTCCTCCATCTGCTTCTTCACATACTCATCCGCATTGGGGTCGAATCCCTTGTTACCCGGGAGTGGAACATCGAGGAGGTAAAGGGGAACGTCATAATGTCGGCTCAAGACTTCAAACCACTTCGTCATAGTTCCACATTGGCAATTACTTGTGTAAAGCAGATCGGGCTTAGGAAGACCGCCAACCGGGCTGATTCCAGAGTATGTTGATCCGATGTCACACAAGGCATAGCTACAGATGTTACGAAGGTAGCCTTCCGCTTCGGAAAATTTTGTAACCTCTTCGGTCATCTTCCTGGCCTGCAGGAAGACCGAGTGATTCTCAGGATAAACGGGAATAATGTCCATCGCATAAAAAAGTTCTGCTGGAGAAAAGACATTGACATAGACAATCTTTTTGCCCAATTCATGGGCGTGACGGATCTCCTCATAATATTGGGAGTTGATATCTTTTAACATGGATAAGGATTGAATCGGCGCAGAAGCTTTTTTCATTCTTTACTCCCAAGGATTTCAGCAAAAGCCTGAAGTCTCGTCTTTGTTTGACCGACCGCATAGCTATGAAGTTCCGTCTCAATGAACAGGTTAGGAATCCCTTCCCGATCCAATCCCTTCTTCAAATCGGGGTAATCGAAGATCAGGGACTCACAGAATTTTAGGTGAACGAAGATGACGCCCTTAAGGCCGTTCTCCCGAACCTTCTTCAATATAAAGCTCAGGCGATCTTCAGTCCCTTCTACTAAGGCATTGGGGATCCGCTGGAAATAACTCTGTGCCAATGCACTCAGCGCATCCCCCTCATCCTCGATTTCATACGAAAAATAGCGACTTCCAACGGCAAGGTCATCATAAGCCGCGAGAAATCCCACTTCATCCATCCAACGGAAGATTTCGAGTGGCTCGACTAACTTCCCAGAGAGGAAAACCTTCACGGGAGGAGGGGAGCTAAGATTGGCAGCAGAGGATTCCATATGAGCAAGAACCTCTTTAAGAATCTTATTATGTTCCTCTTTGGGCATTAGCATGGAGGACTTCACCAAGGAGAAGAAATCATAGTTATTCATGGAATGTAAATTTTGAGATCTCAGTGTCTGAATCGTCCTGAGATAGCGTCTGTTCTCGTTATAGATACCAATGCTTTTCCAAAGTCCCTCATTGGAAATGTTCACTCCAAAGGCCTTTTCTAATGCTTCCTTAAATCGTCTCAATTCCCCAACTAAATAACTTTTAGTTCCTTGACTATTCAGCTTTTTCGGGAGCCGCAGAAGGTCGGAAAATTGTGCGGGGAAGTTCCTCTCCCAAATGTGAAAGAAAGCTCGGGATGAATCACAAAGATGTGGGACGACCAGTCCGTCCAAAAAACCCAATTCGCTAAGTTTCGCTTGGCAGAAAACATGAGTAATGAGGGAACAGGCAAAACTCGGAATAGAACCCACTCCTCCGGTAGCCCTCACTCCTCCCATGAGTGTTACGGGAAACGAACCTGAGGCATCGATCAGCTCTTCCGGAACATCGGGGAGGAAAATTCCGATCACCCTCTGATTATTTTCAGCCTTCAAATCCTTAACAAATTGCAATGGATCTTTCAGGACTTTTTGAATTTTTCCCACACATTCCATTTTAGGACCGCCTATAAGAATAGATGATAATCAAAACCTTCCCCTTCTTATCGCCCTTGCTGACACCCGTATGGGGAATATGAGCATCGAAGTACATGCAATCTCCGGCCTCCAAGGCAAACTTTTCGTCCCCATAAATGAATTCTATCTCTCCCTCTAAAACGTAGAAGAATTCCTCCCCTTCATGCTGGAACACTGTTGAGTATTCAAAGTCTGGATAAAGGATGTATGGCTCCATGTTTTTACCAATCTTTTTATTAGCCAGAGCTTCATACCGATATCCATACGAAGCCTTGCGGTCGATCAATTCCTTCGGATCATCCTTTCTTACAATGATCATATTCCGTGGATTATCTGCTCGATCCTCGGTGAGAAGAAAAGAAACATCCACTTCGAGGGCCTGGGCGATTTTACTCAGCGTCGATATGGGAGGAGCACTATCAGAATTTTCGATACGGGAGAGGTAGCCAGTCGTAAACCCGGTCATCTTTGCCAAAGATTCCAAAGTGATCTTCTTGCCTTGTCGCAACCTCTTTATCCGATCAATAACCAATCTTTCGTCCATATTCTTTAGAAATATTTACTTTTTGTAAAAATCTTAATTAAAAAGTTTTTAAATTATACGATTAGTAAATAAAGTTGTCAATGCAAAAATCTAATTTACTATAACCAATTGAAACATAAAAGAAAAATATTAAGTATGAATATGGATATTTTACAGTTAGTAAAAATACGATGCGACGAAAAGGTAATTACAACTTCATTTCATCGCTTGGTGCAAGCAGGAATTCAGATCCAGAAGTTCTCGATGCCCGCTTTCTCGGGCATGACAGAGAGGAGTACGGCCCTCGGGAATATGGCCTCTGTTGAGATGGGTTGATCCTTACTCTGCTTACGTTCACTGCCTGATAGACCCACTAAAGTGATCGCTTAAAGGCGAGGGATTTTTCTAACCTAAGAAGGAAACACTAAAAAAGGTTGACTTTTCTATTTCTGTGGGTATACTGAAAATACTTTCCCATTTACAGGAGGTTCTCATGAAGATCAAATGGTACGGCCACGCGTCTTTTCTACTGACTTCTAAAGAGGGTATGAAAGTAATAACAGACCCTTATGAATCGGGAGCTTTTGGGGGAGCTTTGTCATATGGGAAGATCCCTGATGAGGCCGATGTTGTAACGGTGAGCCATGATCATGCTGACCATTATACAAGCCCTCTGAAAGGCAAACCCCATATCATCAATAAGGAAGGAAAATTTACTATAAAAGGAATCGAATTCATAGGAATTCCTACCTTTCATGATACCTCTGAGGGAAAAGAAAGGGGAAAGAACCTTCTTTTCTGTTTCACCATAGATGGGATTAAAGTATGCCATTGCGGAGACTTGGGACATCGCTTAAGCAAAGAAGAAGTGGGCCAGGTGGGAAAAGTAGATCTCTTATTCATCCCTGTTGGAGGCTTCTACACCCTTGAACCTCCGGATGCTGTAAAAGTATGCCAAGATATCAACCCTAAGATGATCATCCCCATGCATTATAAGACTGAAAAATGTAATTTCCCCATCGTGGATGTCGAAGAATTTCTCAAGGGTTGGAAAGAAATAAAGAGGATGGCATCCAGCGAGATGGAATTAGAAGCCAATAAGCTTCCTCCAAGAACGGAAGTGATAACCCTTAAGTATGCTCTTTGATTCAAAAAGGGTTGCTGCGACCATCGGGATTTTTGGTACCGATAGCCCTCATTTGCTGACTCGTTTCGCCACATAATTCATCAACCCACCATCCTTGATTAATTCCTGCATAAATGGAGGGATGGGTTTTGCCTTTAGAGACTTTCCCAGGGTAAGATCTCGGATGACGCCGGTGTCGACATTCACTTCAATTTCGTGTCCCTCTTCTATCAGGTCTGCTGCATCGACAGATTCAAGAATGGGAAGGCCGATGTTGAAGGCGTTTCGATAGAAAATCCTTGCAAAGGTCTTGGCAATGACGCAGGAGATTCCGATGGCCTTTATCGCCAGTGGGGCATGCTCCCTGGAAGAACCACACCCGAAATTTTTATCGGCCACAATGATATCTCCCTGTTTCATTTTCAGATGAAAATCAGGAGTTATCCCCTCCATACAGTGTTTCCCCAACTCCTGAGGATCTATGATACTTAAATATTTAGCAGGAATGATCACATCGGTGTCCACATCCGAGCCGAACTTCCATACTTTCCCTCTCAAGATCATCACTTCACTCCTTGAGTTTTTCAGTTTTTTGCTACCTCTTCAGGACTTGCAATTCTGCCCTTCACTGCACTCGCAGCAGCCACAGCGGGATTGGATAAGTAAACTTCACTCTCTGGATGCCCCATCCTTCCGACAAAGTTACGGTTGGTCGTCGCAATGGCCCGCTCTCCTTTAGCCAATACCCCCATATAGCCTCCAAGACAAGGCCCACATGTGGGTGTACTAATGGCCGCCTTTGCATCGAGGAAAATTTCAATGAGACCTTCCTTGATTGCTTGCCGATATATCTCTTGGGTTGCAGGAATGATAATCAGGCGAATATATGGCGACACTCTATTTCCTCGAAGTACTCTTGCAGCCATCCGGAGATCCTCAAGCCTTCCATTGGTGCAAGAACCGATCACCGCTTGATCGATGGGTATATGACCTACTTGGCTGATAGGCTTTGTATTACTGGGTAGATGTGGGAAAGCCACTTGAGGTTCGATCTGACTCACATCGTATTCCTTCACCTCAACATAATAGGCGTCCGGATCGCTACGGAAAATTCGATAAGGCCTGGAAGCTCTTCCTCGGACGTATTCTTCAGTGATTTGATCCGGTTGGAAGATCCCGTTCTTCGCACCTGCCTCGATGGCCATATTGGCCATCGTAAATCTTCCTGATATCGATAGCTGTTCGATCACATCCCCTGTAAACTCCATTGCTCTGTATAATGCTCCGTCCACCCCAATGCTCCCAATGGTATAGAGGATGAGATCTTTCCCATCCACCCATTTTTGTAACTTCCCTCTGTACACGAATTTCATCGACCCTGGAACCTTGAACCAGAGCTCCCCAGAGAGCATCGCTGCGGCTAAGTCGGTGCTTCCTACGCCAGTTGAAAAAGCTCCCAACCCTCCGTATGTACAAGTGTGGCTATCTCCTCCGATCACCACATCACCGGGCAAAACAATTCCATGCTCTGGGAGAAGCGCATGTTCGATTCCCATCTCACCGACTTCATAGTAATGGACGATTTGATATCGCTTTGCATACTCTCTCATCCGTTTGCAGTTCTCAGCGGAGTTGATATCCTTATTGGGGGCAAAGTGATCGGGTACAATGACAATCTTATAAGGATCAAAAATTCTTTTTGCTCCAATCTTCTCTAACTCTTCAATTGCCAGCGGAAACGAAATATCATTTCCCAAAGCGATATCTATTTTCGCCTGGATCAGGTCCCCAGGCTCGACTTTCTTCAACCCTGCATGAGCTGCTAAAATCTTCTCCGTAATGGTCATCCCCATTTTGAACTCCTAAGTTTTCATTTATAGTTACATCGTTTTTTAAAATAAAACTTTATTCTTGGTCATGAAAACCAAACCATCGAACTTTAGATTCCATATCCTTTTTAGGAGGCATAGAAGGAATCTGAGCTGGAATCCCAAGAGGTGTCATAGCAATAATCTCTTGGTTCACTGATAACCCTAAATATTCCTTAATCCTCTCCGCTCCATTCTGTTAAGCCTCAAGGACAATTGGCGAGGATACCTATTAACCCCTTAGCATTTTCTGCCTTATCAAAATCTTTAATGATGGAGATCATGCCATCTACTTTTGATTGATCTACATCTGCCTCATCTGTAACTCCTTTGATCAATTTGATATCCTGTTCCATGTCAAAATTATAATAATCTGTTGAAACAATCATCTCTTTATTAAACCTTCCTCCTCCTTTCATCTCTAGTTCTATTTTGCACGATAACGGGGGGATTTTTTCGTCAGGGATGCGTTCGACTCTGTGGATAAGATCCAGAATCTTTGGGTGATTAAATTGCCCTATCCCTTTAAACGTCAATTCTTTTTCTACACAAGCCAACGCCAGGCAGAAGGGCGTAGACATTAATGTGGCTTCGATGGTGCTAAAGGGGCCTCTATAGTTCATCCCGGGATATTGAAATTCATATGGGTTTACAAAGATCCGAATTCGTTCAATTTGGTTGGAGTCAATCTTATACTCTTTGACCATATCGAGCATTGCCAAAACGGGTGTTTGATTAAAGGCACATATGGGATAGGGTTTAAAGCACGCACTCATGATCTCCCATTTATTCCCTAAATACTTCACAATATTCTCGGCACACTCCGTTGTATTGGCAAAGGCATTCAGAAATCCAATTTTCCCTTCGATCGCTGTTGGAGCTGCCCTTACCCCATTTTTGGCGATGAGGGCGGCAAGAATCCCTTCTCGCGAGGCTAACCCCACTTCGAACCGCCATTCCGGTGTTCCAGCTACAAAACACTCCATCGTCCCACTAGCAAAAGCTGAGGCAAACCCTATCGCATTGATCGTCTCTTCTTCTGATAGCTTAAAGAGCTTGCTGGACGCTGAAGCACTACCAAAAATTCCAAAAATTGAACTGGGTCTAAGTCCCCTCGGTGTCGTATATGCGGAGACTGCTCGGTCTAATGCCCCCACGACCTCATAACCAGCAATAATGGCTTCAATGATTTCCTCACCAGAGCTTCCTTCCCTCTCAGAAATGGCCAACGCAGCGGGAATCACCACAGCTCCGGCATGAGAACTCCCCAATGTATCCTCCTGCGTCCTTGAATGAAAAAGAATAGCATTTGTAAAGGCTGCCCCCATTACCGAAACCTTCACCCCATCACAAAAAAGTGTGGAAGATCTATCCTTAGCAATTCCATGTTCTTCCGCTTTTATTATTTTCCTAGCTATCTTAGCAAATTCAATATCATGGCAGGAGATCCCAATTCCTATCCCGTTAATCATACATGTTTTGGCTTTCTCAATAACTTCCTCATAGAGTGCCTCATACGAAAGGCCATGAACAAATTTCCCAAGCGATTCAGCAACGGTTTCCTTCATCGATTTCTCCTTATGACATCTTAACAAAATCTCTTCATAGATTTGAATTTATACCGTATTCACGACACACCGATTGAGAAACATTACAATCATCATAAGGCCTTCTATAAGCCAAGATAACTCTTTTTAACAAACTCATTTTCTAATAAATCACTTCCTTTCCCATTTAAAGTGATGTGCCCATTTTCCAAAATATAAGCATTTTCAGCAATATTAAGCGAATATTCTACATTTTGTTCAACTAAAGTTATTGTTATTCCCTCGTTATTAATTATTTTTATTATTCTGAATAATTGTTCTACAATAAGTGGAGAAAGCCCAAAAGATGGTTCATCTAATAACATGAGTCTTGGGCCTAACGCTAAACCACGAGCGATTGTTAGCATTTGCTGCTCCCCTCCGCTCAAATTCAAAGCAAGTTGTCTTTCTCTCTCACGTAGATTTGGAAATAACTCATAGATTCTATCAATGGTTGTTTTTTGTTCGTTCTTCGACTTCCCACTTTTATGAAATCCTATTTGTATGTTTTCAAAAACCGTCATATATGGGAATAATTCCCTACCCTCTGGAATATGAGCGACGCCAAGCCTTACTACATCATGAGGTGGTATGGAATCTATTCTTATCCCCTCAAGCTCGATTGTACCTCTTTTGGGTTTAATGATAGATGAAATACTGTTTAAAATAGTGGTCTTACCGGCTCCATTAGAACCGACTAAGGCACAAATCTCTCCTTGTTTTACTTGGAAAGACACATCCCACAATGCCTGCATATTTCCATAAAACACATCAATCTTTTTTACCTTCAACATAAACTTTCCCCAAATAGGCTTTGATGACCTGTTCATTCGTAGCAATTTGAAGCGGATTACCCTCTGCAATCTTTTCTCCATAATTAATAACGAAAATCCGTTGAGAGAGAGACATCACTCCTTTCATGACATGTTCCACCATAACCGATGTAATACCTAACATGTTTATTTTTCTGACCAAATCACAAGCCTCGAGAACTTCCCTCGGATTCAGACCGGCCAAAGGTTCATCGAGTAATAGTAATTCTGGTTGTGTTGCTAAAGCCCTCGCAATTTCAAGCCTCCTATAATCAGCATGGGTAAGGCTTTCAACAGGATAATGTTTCTTCTCACCTAAACTAACAAATTCTAGCCATTTTATTGCCTCTGTTCGTGCCCCCTCTATTTGTTTTGACTGATAAAGTGCTCCAACCATTACGTTTTCAAGAACCGTCAGCTTTTTAAGAATCCTGGTAAGCTGAAATGTTCTTGCTATATGTTTTCTACAGATATAATGAGGTTTATGCCCCGTTATATTTTCATTTTTAAAAATAATCGCTCCTGCCGTAGGTTTATGATATCCACTGATAAGGTTTAAGAGGGTTGTTTTTCCTGCCCCATTAGGTCCAATAATACCTAATATTTCCCCTGCATCGATCTCCAAATCAATCTTATTGACTGCAGCTAATCCACCGAAATACTTTGTTAACCCTTTAATCTCACAGAGGGGCATTTTTAGGATCCTTTCTTCTTAAAAATACAAATAAACTCCTAATTTCCCCCATCACTCCGTAGGGCAAGAAAATTATAAATAGTATAAGTAAGGATCCATGAATAAGAAGATGGATTTCTCCAAAAAATGAAGTGATAACCTCAGTAAGCAAAATATAGATTAGAGAACCAACTGCAGGACCCCACAGAGTTCCTATTCCCCCCATAATCACAATTAAAAGGCATTCTAATGATATTTCAGCTCCGAATACGGGATCAGGTGCTACCATCGCCATGTAATTCGAATAAAAGGAACCCGTGATACCCGTGAAAAATGCGCTCAGAGCAAGCGATAAAACCTTACACTTTAATGAATTAATACCCACTGATTCCGCGACTTCTTCGTCTTCCCGGTTTGCAATTAAAAAATATCCCATTCTGGAATTTATCAATGCATAGGTTATAAGAAAGAGTATAAAGACCATAAATAACACGAAGTAAAAAAAAGATATTTTATCAACAA
This sequence comes from uncultured delta proteobacterium, assembly GCA_963826305.1. Lineage (GTDB taxonomy): Bacteria > Desulfobacterota > BSN033 > BSN033 > UBA1163 > CAWGWZ01. The sequence continues at coordinate 413,450 of CAWGWZ010000020.1, forward strand.
AATTAAGAATCTCGAAATTCAAGATGCGAATTGCAGGAATCTTCTTAAATATGATTCCCTCCTCTCCTCCTGTTATCTTCTTTAAATTTATCGCTCCTATTCTAAGGACTTCCGCAAACCCTAAAGTTGCTATGGCGAAGTAAATACCCCTTAATCTCAGAAAAATATATCCAATGAAGAAGGCTAAGAGAACAGCCACTCCTCCTCCGACCAACATACCTAACCAGGGGTTTATGCCTAATCCAACAAACAACAGCGCTGAAACATAAGCGCCAGTTCCAAAATAAGCAGCATGGCCGAAGGAAAACAGGCCACCATATCCACCTGATATGTTCCAACTCTGTCCAAGCATTATGCCAATAAGAAATGAGATCATTAAATGTTGATACGTAGTTGGCATTCTCCTAACTAAAAATATTAAGAGGATTAATAAAATTGCCGTAATAATTGATTTTCGCATAATTAAACGAAGATATGTCGAATTCCCCATAACAGTTCAGAACTCCTTGCTCCATCAAAAATACTATTTTTCACATTAAAGTCCATATTTACCGAATAACCCGGTAGGCCGAACTAAAAAAATTACTACTAAAGCGATAAAACTTATGGCTTCTCTGTATCCAGGGAAGAAATACACACTCCAAAGGGATTCGACGATTCCAAGTATTAGGCCTCCAAACAGAGCACCGCCGATAGAACCCATTCCGCCAAATACTACAATAACAAAAGACTTTAGGGTAACAGTTGCCCCGACCGCAGGATAAATATTAGTATAATGCACAAGTAGAGATCCAGCAGCCCCGGCCATTGCTGTACCCAAACCAAATGAAAGTGTAGAGACCCTATCAACATCTATACCCATTAATAAAGCACCTTTTCTGTTTTGCATGCTTGCCCTTATTTCATATCCAATTTTTGAATATTTCATAAACAAAAATAAAGCTCCTATTATAATAAAAGCGACCATTGAGATAATTGCCCCGGGATAGCTAATAAGTAAGGAAAACAAACGGATATTCCTCGAGCTATATGCTGTCCTTACCCATAAATAATCCGGTCCAAAGATGAAAGTTGAAATATTTATCAATACGAAAGACAATCCCAAAGTTAAAAGCAAAGTAGCATCTGCTGAAATCTTAGCTACAGTTTGAACAAGGGTTTTATTAATGATAACTCCCAATATAAACAAAAAGGGAACTGTCAAAAAGATAGAAATAAAGGGATCTATATTTAGAGATTTAAATAGAAGATAGGTGATGTACATGGCTATCATCATAAATTCACCATGCGCAAAATTAATAATCTTCATAACACCAAAAATGAGGGATAAACCACTTCCCATCACCGCATAAATAGATCCCATTACCAACCCCAAAATCAATGCTTGTAAGAACATTTTTTACCCCATCAAACCCAATTCGAGGGGCCCCGCACCACCCTTGCGCAAGGCCCCTTAGCTTTAAATGTAATGCATAAACCACAGCATCACTGTATGGTTATTTTTGCATCCACTCAGCCCTTTTAAAATCACTTTTAACTACATCTCGTTAGCTTACCAAGGATTTCTACCTTCTCATAATTTTTGCCAGAGATAAAAGCATTACCTCCACTCGCGTCATTGTGAGAGGAAGCAAATCCCGAATCCATTCAGCCTTCATGGTTCCATAATCCATATAATTACTTTTCGCTCCATTTTGGCATTGGGAAAATTGGCTTCGTTGTAGCTAAATCTTTGGGATACACCACTCCATAATTTCCCTTGTTTATCTGCAAGATTATGAAAGGTCTATGGTTTACATTAGTAAACTTACCCCAATTCGTAAATTCAACTGGACCCATCACCGTATCCATTTTAACTTTTGAAATAGCATCCCTTAGCTTCACTGGATCTGTGGTATTTCCTTTTGTTATCGCTTCCTCAAGAATCTGCATTGCACTCCATGCTAAAGCTGAATGATAGCTGGGTTGAGTTCCCCATCTATTCATGAATTCTTTGACAAACGCTTCATTTCCTTGCGTCTTTAAGTCCTTGACCCAATTTGATACTGTAAAAAGGTTATCACTTAGTTTTCCAAGCCCTTCAAGGAAAGAAGGGATAGTGTAGCCAACCTGGCCAATTATTGCTTTAGGACGAAAATCCAATTCGGCCATTTGACGGACACCTAAGACGGCATCCTGTATGACAGCCACATGGAAAAAAACATCAGGGTTTTGAGCCTTTGCCTTCAATATTACCGGTCTCAAATCCACGGCTTTTGAGTCGTAGGAGTCAAAAGTAACCATTTTAACGCCCAACTTGTTTGCCTCTTCCTTAGCCCCTTCCGAAACGGCAACACAATATGCGTCTTCCAAATAAGCCAAGCCAATAGTCTTAGCACCTAAATCATGTACTGCAAAATCAATGGCTGTCGCCCCTGCGTAGCTCGAGGGCATCACATTGAGAAATGTATATTGATATCCTTGTGACATAACGAGATCACCGTAACCGCCGACATTTATGGCAGGCACCTTATATTTTTCGCAAATTGGAAGTACAACCTCAGATATATTTGTTATGTACCCACTTTGTGCAAATGCCACTACTTTATCTTCTGTAATCATTTTCTCTGCTTCTGTAACTGCGTGGGTTTGAATTGTTTTGTCATCTCTATAAATTATTTTAAGGGGTCTGCCTAAAATACCCCCTCTCTTATTAACCTGATCTTCAAAGATTTGATATCCTTTTACATACATCATTCCGTTCGGTGCATTCCTTCCTGACATGGCTGTTAGGACACCTATCTTGATCGGCTCTTTTTGCGCGAACACTATGCATGGAACAAAAATCAATAATGTGATAATAAAAATTATTTTCAATATTAACTCTTTCTTCATCTTAGGCCTCCTTCTATCATATATCCGTCATCATTATCTCAAAGCTTTAGTTAAAAATATAGACACAGTCTAAAAGACCGGTCCTCCCCTGCCCTATAAGTAATAAAAAGATCACCTCTTTTCCAAAGTGCTATAAACTCCACCTCCTTTCTTCTGGGTCGTAATGTTTTCATACCTAAAATAAGGTCTTATGGTCTGTGCCTTTGGGGTACCTTCTTATTGAGATTTTCAGCCGAGGCAATCCTACTAAGTCCGCCCTCGTTTTCTAACGGGTTCTTTCACTTCTCTTGCCAAGGCATTCGCATCGCCTTTTTTCGATCCCATATCTAACTCCTCTTCTTACTATTCATCCCCATCGATCGCAAAAGACACCTCTATTTTTTTATACATTACCCAGTTAAACATCATCAGGGGATCGAGTTTGGAAATGATTAATGCCTCCGGCGTCTTAGGGGATTCTTTCGAGAAGGTTGGAGAATGGGCGGTGATCGCATGGACGACTTCAGACGGAAGATCTTCTTCCAAGGCCAAAACATTTGCAAGATGTGTATGGGTTAATAGTTTCCCAAACGGAGTTAATTTGCCCGTCGATTCATGAAACAGGATAATCTTATCTACATCGTGAAGAATTGCTGCGGCAATAAGACAGTCTAAATTGATTTTGATCTTTTGGGTTTGCTCTATCACATGAGCGACCGCAATGGCACATTCTACAACCTGGTTTGTGTGATCGACATTGGATAGCTGAAGTTTATCTCCTGCTGGGGCCCAAGCACTGTGATCTTCGATTCTTTTGTAATGATTCATTTTCCAAGCTCTAAGCCAAACATTGATCACCTGGTTCTTTAAGTGATTATTCTTTATATCTTCTACCCTGGGGAATAGTCTTTCAATATATTTTTTTTCTTCTTCCATTTCTATCACCCTGCGCCCAATGGGGGCCCAACTGTATCTCTCTCCACCAACAAAGGCATTTCAGGAACATTTGAACTGCTTCCCTGTTATCCGACTAACCCCATACTTCCTTGCTTATCTGATCTCTTTCTTCGATTGAGATCTTGAAATCAGCCAGTTTCAGAGTCTCGCTTAATTGTTTCCCATTGCGGGCTCCAATAATTGGGGATGTCACTGCTGGATGGGAGGCGACCCAAGCAAGAGCAAGTGCAATGGGGTTTAATCCTCTCGTTTTCGCAATCTCAACAAAAATAGATGTCCTGTGGAAGTTCTCCTCAGACAGATAGCGTTCTTGATAGATCGTCTGGTCCCCTAATCGAGTACCAACGGAGGGAATTCTGTTGAACTGGTATTTCCCAATAACAAATCCTCCGGCTAATGGATTATAGGGAATGACCCCTATCCCCTCTTTCAAGCAGAAAGGAAGTAAGTCGGCTTCGGCCTCCAGTTTCAAAATGTTATACATGGGCTGAAGTGAAATGAAAGAGTAGAGTCCTGAGCTTTTGCTAATTCCAAGACCATTCACCAGTTGTTGAAAAGTGAAGTTGCTGCAGCCAATGTAGAGGACTTTACCCCACCTCACGAGATCGTCTAATGCCCTGAGACTTTCTTCGAGCGGAGTTTCGGGGTCGAATCGATGGATCTGATAGAGGTCTATTCGATCGGTTTTAAGACGACGAAGACTTTCCTCTACAGATCTTACGATATGATAACGTGAGCATCCTCGGTCATTAGGACCTTCTCCCATAGGGTTCGATACTTTTGTCGCTATGACGACTCGATTTCTCTTTCCCTTTAAAGCCTCCCCCAAAATTTCCTCTGACCTTCCATTGGAATAAGAATTAGCTGTGTCAAAAAGGTTTATCCCACAATCGAGAGCGATGTTAACCATACGAATCGATTCTTCTTCATCCGCTTCTCTACCGAAGCTCATGCATCCGAAGGCTATCTTACTCACCTTTACTCCTGATCTACCCAGATTGACATAGTCCATATTTCACCAAAAGGATAAGCCGATTGATAGAAGCCTTTAATCGTTTGACATTTTATTCATTATCCCCAACGACCCCATATCGCCTTAAGCCATCATATCTTTCTCAGAAACTTTTCTTCCAATTTTTCATATTCTTTGGCCCCTAAGAAATTAATCATTTCTTCAAAGGGAACACCCATTTCAGCCCACTGCCTGACAATTCCATTTTCTTTCAACTCTGAAAGTCTCTCTCTTATTGCTAAAAAAGAAGCAGTGAGAGCAATGGATGGATAAATGATGATGGCATATCCCATCTCTTCAAATTTCTTGAAACCTAAATTGGGGGTCTTGGGCGCCATATTAATTAAAACCGGCGCTTTGATGAGTTGGGGAATTGTTTCCAATTGATCCATCGTCTTGGGCGCTTCTAAGAAAATCACATCTGCTCCTTCTTCGACATATGCATTTCCTCTGCGAATGGCACCTTCAAACCCTTCTGAAGAAATGGCGTCCGTCCTTACAATCAAAACAAAATCCTTATCTTTTTTACAGGCAGCCGCAGCCCTCACTTTTGTCGCCATCTCTTCTAAAGGAATGAGTTTGCTTCCTTCCATATGGCCACATTTCTTGGGGAAGATCTGATCCTCAATATGAATGGCTGCAACGCCCGCCTTCTCATACTCTCGAATCGTTCTTATCACGTTGAGATGATTACCATATCCCGTGTCGGCGTCAGCGATGACGGGTATATTGACGGCATCGGATATCCTCTTTGCGTTTCCGACCATCTCCGTCATCGTGATCAAACCAATATCCGGAAACCCCAAAAGAGATGCTGCGGTGCCGAAGCCGGTCATATAAACCGCCTCGAATCCAGCCGTCTCGATTAACTTCGCACTCATCGCATCAAAAGCACCTGGGGCCACCAATATCTTTTTTCTTTGGAGCAATTCTCTTAACTTGTTAGTCATCGACATTTTCCCCTCCGATTTCCTTTTCAGTTTGGACCTGCGCTCTACGAATCACCTCGGATTCATTGTCCAATTTAACTCAACAGTTTTGTAAACTCCCTAATGTCACTTAATTCCTCCAAATGTTGAATGGTCTCAATCATTTTCTGTTTCTTGGTTTTACTGACGATAGAGGGCGGCACAAGAATATTGAACTTCTGTAAAATCTCCTCCCATGAAAGTGGATTCTGTGGATCTCCTTTGGCATAGATCACTTCCTTTGAATAGATTTTCTCATCCTCCGTCGTCACAGTGACCCTTGCTGTAAACGGATTGGGAAGATATTTTTCTAAATCGGGAGCGTGCCGAATGGTAATTCTCTTCAAACATTCATGCACATCCGGTCTTCGAATGGATTCTTCCGTATATTCGTCTAAGAAGGCTTTGCCTTCGATAAGAGATATCGCCACGCTGTAAGGGGCACTAAATTGACCATCGACAACATTCTTTGGGTTGAATTTTACTTCCGCAGGCTGGCCGACGATATCATACCCTGTTTTCGGCAATTCTATTAAAACGCTTTTAATATTTTTATAATTAACTTTGTTCTCGGTACGTATCGCCAATGCTGCATCAATCGGTGCCTGGTTAAATCGGCAGCAGGCATGAGGCTTGAAACTAATATTCTCTATCTCAAAACCATTCAATTTATCCAGTTCTTCTGGTTTGGAATTCTCGCAATAACTATGGAAAAACCCCCTTGGCCCCTCAAAGATCGTCTTCGGCCCAGTATACCCTTTAAGGGCCAACTCAGCGGCAATGACTCCAGAAGATGAGGCAATACCAGGATTCAGCCTTTTCGTCAGGCTTCCATCACTGTAACACTCCAAATTGCCTGAAACAAAGCTCCCCACAACCCCTAACGCGTACACCGTCTGTTGAATGTTAAGATTCATTAGGCAGGCCGCTGTCATTGCCGCACCAAAGCTACCGCAGATAGCAGTTGGATGAAACCCACGGGCCAAAAGCATCGCCGGATTTGCAGCCTTCCCTAACTTGATATCCAAATCATAACCGATGACGATAGCCCTTAAGACGTCTTTGCCCCCTAAACCTAAGTTTTCTGCCATTGCCAAGGCCACCGGAATAATAATCACCCCAACATGGATGACGGCTTCATTGCTCGTATCATCCAACTCAGGACCATGCCCTGCCGCACTGTTGGCAAGACAGGCTCCAGCAGGTACAAGCTTCCTCTTCAGACCAATAACCGTGCATTTGCCTCGAGCATAATTCTCCAAAGCAAACTCTCGTACAATTTGGCTTGAATTAAATGAAAACCCCCCATAGGTACAACTCAGATAATCCATTAGACATTCCTTCGCTTTTTGAATAGCACGAGGGGTGATCGCTCCATAATCTAAACTCAAATATCTCTCGGCTAATTTAGCAGAGTAAGTCATTTCGGATACCTCCTGTTAAAAATGCAGTCTTCCATCATGAGTTCCATCGCCAAATGAACTCATGGCCAGTTCTCTCTATGCAATTCCAGGATTGAAAACATCGAAGGCAAAAACGTCCTCAGACACATCGAATATCTTATGCTTCACACCTTTGGGGACATTGATCACAACTCCTCTACGCATTTCAAATTCACCAATCCCTTTAACCCATATTTTCGCCTTTCCCTCTAAGGGCACAATGATGTCATTTGACAATTCATGAAAATGTTCTGTTATCTCTTTGCCCTTTGGAATTTTCACAAAGAGACAAGTAACACCCGCTTCGTTATCTTTTCTGCTTATTATAAAATTCAAAAGAACCTCTTTGACCAAGGGATGGGGCTCCCAATTTTCGTCGCTGAGCACCTTAAACGTATTTTTATAAATATCTTCTGTAATAATTCTGCCTTCTTTCCCAATACTCCAACCCTCTCTCGATTTCATCTTCCCTTACTCTCCTCGTTTATGGAATACGATACTACTGCTTCTTCATAGTCTATATTTCATAGTTGATTCTTGAAGCGTGGAGCCCTTAAACCTCTGGATGAACTTCTATGTCCATTTTATGGCAAGGACTTTCATCTCCTTTTCACCACCGCAGCGCAGCTGATGTGTTTTTCCCGGTGTCACCTCAACACACGACCCACTTGGGACCGTATAGAGTTGACCATCAATCTCCAACTCTAATGTACCTTCGAGTACTAAAAAGAAGTGAGTGTCTGGATGGCTATGCGCCGGTACTGGTCCAATACCGCCTGGTTTTACATCTAATAATCTTACCGTAACATCCTTGTCAGGCAGGTCAACGAGCGATCGGGCCATGAAGCCCTGATGTCCCCCCACCTCTTTCTCCGGAAATTCCAATAGCTTTCTTATCTTTGTTTCCACGTCATCCCCTCTTCCATTATTAAGTTAATACTTTTGACAGTTGTAGAACTTGTTCCGGAACCTTACTACCATGACACTTGATTTCAGAAATACTGATCAACCCTTAAAAAGGCTTTCTGGAACATAAACAAAACCTTCCATAATTCTTCTCGATGTTCGACTGAAAGCTGCTTTCTTTCACTGGAAACCGTCGGCTCTTTTTTCGACCTCCACTTCAATGGGTATCACTCCACTGGGGTGGCCGATGCCAACCCCAGAGGCGCTGTTGGTGTAACACCCTTAAATCGCCTCGAGAATTCCCTTTCTATACGATGACGTACTTCCAAATACCTGACTGGATATGCCCATGGCCGTCCCCTGTCCTCTCTCCTGTTCACTGATGACAGGTCCCGCACTGGAGAATCCCCGCGTGGTGACACGTATAGCACCACTGTGGATTTGGCTTTGGCAACCCTTCCGTCGAGGTCAGCGGCACCGGATGTGGTTTATGGCAGTTGCTGCACTCTGGAATGTCCTTCGAGTTATGAGGCACATAGCGGTGCGGACTCGTCTTTTCCCCACTTGGCATCGTATAGTTGGCAGACGCAGAGACGAGTTTATCGAAAGGTCCGTGACACCCCAGGCAAGTGTCCTTTGAACTCCCTGCCGCCGTCGTCGATGCCGTGGTGGCGGCGGTTCCCGAGGGCGGCTTGGTAGGTGCGGTGGTCGGCAGCGGAGTGGGCGTCTGGGCGGGTGAGGACCCGCTCAACAACACAGTCAGAGCAAGAATAGAGGCACAGGCGTGGAGTATTCGAGATTGTTTGTTCATAACATACTTGGCCTGTAGTCCAGTGCCGTGGATCTAGATGCCGCAATGCACAATTCGGCGCGAAAATGCGGGCATGGATACAACTTTCAACCTCTGGGCTCGCTCATCGGTTTTCGTATCGCCATCCATGCGCCTAATCCACCAGCACTGTACAACTTCGGGATAGGCTTGCCCTCCTGCACCAGTGAGCAGGCAAGCATACAGGTCTATTCCCATGGGGTTTACGTAGCAGCATTCCTCCCAGCGATGCGACCTTGGACCATAGCGCGGCCGAGACCGAATACATTCATTCCACCTGCTGCTTCGCCTCCAGCGTAGAGGCCCGGTATGACCTCGCCATAAATATCTATTACCTGGCACGTCCCGTTTATCCTGAGACCACCACGTGTATCGTGCAGAATGGGGGTAGCCCAAGCAGCGTAGAATGGGGGGCTCTGGATCTTATACTTGGGGGTGGGCTTCCCAAAGTCTGGATCCTTCCCCGCGTCCACATACGAGTTGTACTTTGTGACCGTGTCTTGCAGTGTACTGGCTGGAATTTGCGGTACAATCTTCCCGGCTAATTCCGCGATTGTGTTTCCACTGAAGAAGTACTGAGGATCCACGTTTGGCGGCGCCAGAACCCAGTTCTCTCGTTTCGCCGCATCTGAGTCAAAGATAGCCCATATCGGCCCGCCCCCGTCAGCCATGGCAGCATCGATAAAGGGAATCCCCTCTTCCCCCTTCCCTCCTTGCAACCCCTTCTCCAACCCTGCAGTTTCGTCATGGAATCTCAACCCCGACTTCTTCACGAGGATGCAGTCTTGCCAATCCTTTACACCAATACCTTCACTGCGCTGGAGATCGTATACAGGGCTACCAGGCGGAAATCCCACACTAAACAATCCAACATAACGACACCCAATTAGATTCCTTTTCATAAGCCAGTGACTATCGAGCCCCCTGTCACTGGAAAGCTGGGCCCCGATTTCCTGGGCGGCGATGATTCCGTCGCCGGTCTGAAACACCCAGGGTTCACCCGTCGCCTGGTACTCCTCGGTCAGCCTTGGGTCGAACGCTTTGCGCAACTGTACATTGCCTTTGGGTCCGCCGGTGGCGATGATCACACCCTTTTTCGCCCGCAGGTACAGCCTCTTGCCTTTGTTTTCGACCTCGACGCCCAGAACCCTCCCCTTGAGGGGCTCCTCCCTGACAATCCTCGTCAACTTGTGCTCCACAAGAATAGGCACGCCTTTCTTCCTTACAGCCGCTTCCAGCGGCCTGAAGATGCCGGCACCTGAATGCTTGCCTTTTGAAGACATAGAAAAGATACGCCCAGGACTCCGCGCTGTGCCCTGCTCATCCCAGGAAGCAAAATGATATCTCCGGGCAGACCATCCCCAGTTGTATTGGCATCTGGATATTACGTCGTCAAGGAATTTGACGCCATGCTCCTCCAGCCATTTCATCGTGTCAGCACTGTTGTCGGCAAAGGCACGAACCACGGCTCTATCGTTCTTCTTGAACTCTAACTCGTACTTGGAGTCCGTCAGATCTCTGAAGATGAGATCTGCCGAGTCCTCTATCCCGAGTTGCTTCTGTACCCTCGTGCCACCACCAAGACCTGTACCCCCCCACGATATTATTCCACTTCCACCGACGTCGACGTGCTGGTCGATCAGGATCACGCTGGCGCCACGCTCCGCCGCCTCCAGGGCGCCCGGGATCCCGCTGGCTCCGGCTCCAACAACGACCACATCTGCCTCTTTGTCCCACTTAGCGGGTAGCCACGGCTTCGGCTCCGCATTTCCTTCCTTTGCACCGAGTCCTGCCAACCCTACCGCACCAGCCGCAACTGCTGCACCCTTTAAAAAGTCACGCCTGCCTACACCTTGCTTGGTCTCCTTGTTAGACATTTGGACCTCCTCCTTCTTATTGGATTTCTGTTCCTTCTTCTTAAACCTATCTCCCCGGTCCGCACGTCCCAAAGTTTATCGTCAATCTGATCCAACGGGAGTAACTTGCCAGACCGAAGGACCTCGGCCCGTGAGTTCCAATATAAACCAATGGAATCCTTTTTTCTTTTTCCTGCCATCCCTCATCCCGCCAGTTGATCCCTCCAGAAAATCATCCGTCAGCACAGCCGAAGGTCTTCCCTTCTCCTAAAAATCGGTCCCGGCACCAAATCCCTTTCCTCCTGATGCCGATCCCAACCCAAGAACCGCCGTGGGTGGCACACTCTTAAATCGCCTCAATATTAGGTCGAATTCCCTTCGCAATGGGAGAATTTGTTCCAGGACATTCAACAATGAGACCTGATTTCAGAAGTATTGATTAACCCTCAAAAAAGGTTTCAGGAACATAAACAAAGCCTTCCATAATTCTTCTCGATGTTCGACCGAAAGCTGCTTTCTTTAAATGGAAACCATCGGCTCTCTTTTCGACCTCTACTTCAATGGGTATCACTCCACCGGGGTGGCCGATGCGAACCAGTCCGGCCTCTTTCGCCTTAGGAGAAGTGACCTGATTTACCAATGTCCCCCCGATCATCGCTGCAGCTCCCGTACAAACCGTCCCTGTCCCCGCATAGGTCTTATGCATTTCTTGCATATAAAAAAGTCGAGCAACGAAATCTATTTCTCCAGACTCGATTCGATGACCATCCGTAAAACTTGTGTAGGGTGCAGGTTTACTGACAAACACCAACATTGGAATCGCAGGTGTCTTAATCCGAGCTTTCGCTGCATCGTCCGCCAGTCCAATCATTTTGGCAGCGGTCCCTCTGATCAGTTCGATCTTATCGAGTGAATCAATGACCTTTTGATCCAAGGGTCCCTCAATCCCGGAAAAACCCAAAACCTCGGGTCTAATAAAGCATAGAGGGTTCCCTGCATCCACAATCGACATTTCAATTGTTCCAATTGATGGAATGGAAACAGCATCCGTGGGATTGCCCGTAGGTAGAAGTTTTCCAGTGACAGCGCCGGCTGTCTCTGAATAATCGAGAAGAATTTTAGAACTGGTTCCGGGAACTCCATCGATTGTATAATCCCCCAAATATTTTGTTTTCCCTCTGTACGTAGAAACGTAAGCCTTGAAAATCTTTTTTGTATTTGTATTATAGATTCGAACAATCGTCTCGGAACCCTTGGCTTTAACTAAACCCTCGTCAATGGCAAAGGGCCCAACGCCAGAAGAAATGTTTCCACAGTTTGCTTTATAATCGACGATCGGTTCGTTGATATCCACTGCGCCGAAGGTGTAATTGACATCGGCATCTTTTCGTTCGGAGGGAGAGATGATAGCCACTTTGCTGGTTAAGGGATCTGCCCCTCCTAATCCATCAATCTGTCTTCTATCGGGACTCCCAAAAATTGCCAGTATGACTTTATCTCTCAATTTTTGATCTTTAGGCAAATCTTTTTCATGAATATAAATTCCCTTACTCGTACCTCCACGCTGGATGATAATAGGTATTTTCCTAAATTCAGCCATTATTGAAACCCCCTTCCCTTCCTATTTTTCCCCTTTTCCAAAAACACTTCAAAAATGCTCGGATCTTCAATTTTGGATGAAAGAACCTTAAAAGAAGCTAAAATGTATTCCCTCCAATGAGCAGGGGGTTCCAAAATTATCTGTACCCCCTTTGGACCCCCCCTTCGCAACGCGAGAAGACTTTCATCCCCTCAGCAGATCACCCAATTTAGCGACGTTCTCCATTTTTTCGATCTTTTTGATTTCTTCAACAATCTTATTTCTCCTTTGTTTGTTGAAAAACTTTTCGGTGAGCATATTGAACTTATCAATAATTTCCTCAAAGGAGGCCGGGTCTTCAGGATCTCCTTTTGGAAAATCCACATGGGCCTCAAATACCCGCCCATCATTCAATGTAGCCACTAATGTGGCAGGATAGGCCTTCGGGTAGAGAGCCTCTGCCTTCGGATCAAGCTCCCACGTCACCTTCGACGCAAGCTTCAAGACCTCAGGATCCTTCAGCGCTTTTTCCTTAAATTCATCGGGCCCTGTCCGATTCTTGCAAATAGCAACGGCCGCTGTATAGGGAAGGCTAAACTGGGCATCCACATGCGTCACCGGACGATACTTCGGTTCAGGAGGCGTACAGAGGACTCTAATGCTAAAGTCACCTACTTTGGCCACAATTTTCTTAACATCTTTTGCCCGCACTCCCTGACGATATAAATCAATAGCGCAATCAGCCACCGGGCCTGCAAAGCGACAGCAAGCGTGCACCTTAATACTTGTATCCTTCATTTCCCACTTCTTCCCCAACGTTCCTGTAATCCGATCATAGTCATATGTATCTTGAAATGAAAACGCCCGAATCACTCCATCCGGACCATCAAAGATCGTCCGCGCCCCAATAAAATCCTGCCTTGCCAACGACCCCGACAACACCCCACACATCGCAGGATGTCCCGCTTGTAGCGGCTTCTGCCATGAACCCTCTGTCCGCCATTCCAAAGTCCCTGCCGCAAAACTACCTGCCAACCCTAACGCATACGTCATCTGTTTCGCATTCGATCCCAAGATCAATGCACTTCCTGCCGAGGCTCCGAAGATCCCACATGTGCCCGTCGGATGAAATCCCTGATAATAGGACTTCCCAAGATAGGCCTCCCCTACCCGAATCATCACCTCTAATCCCAAAATAAAAGACCGCAATAACTCCTTCCCGCTCACCTTCAACTTCTCACCCAGTGCGAAGACCGCAGGAAATACCGCCACCGACGGATGCATCGTCCCCTCACGATGATCATCATCAAAATCAAAAATATGGCCCAACGTCCCATTCGTCAGCGCCGCATTCATCGCCGAAGTCTTAAAACCCTGTCCAAAGACAGAGCTATTGGGCTTCCCACCCTCGGCCTTCACCAGCTTCAACAGGGCCTGTGCCTGAGGCTCTTTCCCAGCCCCTACCATACAACCCACACAGTCAAGAATATAATGTTTCACCTGGTCCACCGTCTCCTTTGGCAAATCCTTATACTTCGTCTTCACGACGAACTCCGCTACTACCTCTGCTATCTTTTTGTCCTGTTTGCCTTTCATAAAATCCTCCTCCTTCTATTTGAATTATTTTTACGAACTCACAAAAACTTCTTGCTAAACCGCGTACGGATGGGTCTTACCTTTTCTTAATGAGTTCTACCGTCCCTTTGGTTGCATCGACTTTTAATAATTCGCCGCTCTTAAGCGTTTGAAAAGCCTCCGCAGGCAACGAATCAACTGTCGGGATCTCTCCTATGATGACTGCCCCAACTAAGATGGTATCCGCTTGAGCAACAATGACCGCTTTGGGACCTTTTTGGCTGGCTGCTAATCGGATGAGGATCCACATCCCACCAGCAGATCCTTTAAGGGAAGGAAGGACAAGTATCTTCCCCCCCAATCTTTCCCCATGGAGTTCGTGATCCACTTCGGTAATGATACCCGTCTCTGGATCGACTCCTCCAAGAAAAGAAATTCCTTGTTTTGTTACGAGGGCTTCGCCCTCGGCCAGACCGTTGCATATACTTCTTCCCTGATAGACGAGTGACATATTAATCCTCCCATTTGCCTGTGATAGCAGTCTGTAGGCATTTCTCTGTATTCCCAAACCTCACACCCAGTCCAAAACCAGAACAATAGAACTGGGCCTTTGCTGAATCAGTGGCCATATTATGAAATCCTATTTGTTTTACCGGAGCTAACACCATGCACGTATCCACTACTACTTTCGCTCCTGATTTCTCTATCGTCTGTATCTCACCGCTCAGCAGACCCATATTTCGAATTGTCTTTGAAGTACAGACCCACACTTCGACCTCCCTTTTTACCTTTTTCCCCTCTAAGAAAGAAGCAATCTCCCTAATCTTATCAATGGTATAATGAGGGCACCCAATGGAAACAAAATCGATTTCTGTGCTACGTGTTGTATTTAATTCTTGGTAGGCTTTTTTCATATCGGTATCTGTGATCGTAACCTTCTGGGTAATACTTTTTTCTCCATATTTATACGGATCTAAAATAATGTCCGGTGTGATTCCTAATACATGGAAAAGTGCAACGGCTCCAGTGGTGGCAAGGGCTGCCCCTAATTGCATGATCGCCTGAGTGGATACATTGTTATCCATATTTTTAAACACTGGAATTTTTGTTCCAACTATCTTTCCAACATAGTTTCCCAGGGCGTCATAATCGGAGGTCGTTTTTAATTCTGTTTCGATATTGATCAGAATCTGTCCTTCCCGCCGATCTGCTAAATGCAACCCATAATTTGGAGTTTTTCCCGTGATCGCGCTTGCCAAGGCCGATATATCCATCTCCCTGTTTGTCCTTGCCCCGAAATAGGAATTGGCGAAGATGACACAGGATGTTTCCACATAGGCAAGGTGGTCTCCGTATCGATGGATTGATCCAGTCAGGTAAGGAGTGCAGGTCCAAGTGGGGACAGCACCCATCTTAATCAATGCATCCACAGACTTCTTCTGTTTGCGGGCATATTTCTCTGGGATTCCTATACGTTTCCATCCTTCAAGGTCCATGGAAACCGGATCTGTAATGGTCTTTGTCTTGAAATGTATTCCGGAATCTGCAAGACGGGTTAAAAATTCCATTCCCATCTCTCCACCGATCGACATATTTTGAGTGCTTGCCAGCATCACCTCTTTCACTTCAATGAAGTCCTTGGCATGATTGATCTCATAAATCTTCACCATCACTTCCAATATCTTCTTCGCTTCCTCTCCGAAGTCTCCTGCTAAAATGGACTTTTCGTAATCAGATAGTTTCATATCCGTCTCCTGTCACTTTATAAAGTGATAAATCTTTGCCTTCTCCCTCTTCCAAGGAGGTCCATGTTAAAAATAAACGTCCCTATCAAACACCTTAAAATCATGACCCGGCAAGATAAAAGCTGACAATTTAGAGATCTTTTCTATACTCTCATAATACTTTTTCAGATCAACATAAATACCGCTAATCAAAGGAGGATCCGTTTCAAGATTCTTGAAAAAACCAAATGTATCGCCGGCGATAAAATATTTTTTTGTTTCCCCATCTACCAAGACCCCTTGCATGCCGTAAGTGTGTCCTGGTATAAGAAATACTTTCACTCCCTTTGCAATTTCTTGATCTCCTGAAATGACGGTATAGTTGATATCCTCAACGATACTCTTTATGAAAGCGTGAGTCATAATGGGAAAGGGTGCGCGGGCTACGAGCAATTCATCTCGTTGGACGATGATCTTGGCTTTGGGAAACAACCCGTTGCCAGCAGAATGGTCCCAGTGAAGATGTGTCACAATGACGATATCGATATCCTCACACTTCACTCCCACCTTTTTAAGAGCACTTTCAATAGCCTGGTCTTTTTCTCTCGTATAGGGCTTCCAACGCGAATGGGCTTGAGAAGGGTCTCCTCCGCCCGTATCGACAAGAATTCTCTTGTCCGAACCTTCAATATACCAAGAGATCAATGGGACGTCGACCACTTTGCCTGGGTCCATCCAATAGCAAAAGGTCATCGCCTGCCGTGTAATGGTGCCTACATGAAGGGGACGAATTTTGAGTAATGCCATCTCTTTCTCTCTCCTTTTAGAATGATTAAATTTTAACTGCAACCTGAAAAGCCCCATGAATTGCATCCATCGAATTTCCCACTTTTTGACAATCACCCACATAATGAATAGGGCTGTCGATACCCTTAAGGGATAGAGGATTCGGTCTTGCGCCCATGGCAATGACCACACTATCAGGGAGTTTTATTTTTTCTTCTCTTCCCTCTTTCAAAACGAATATCCCTTCGTCATTGAGTTCGAGCACCTCCGTTTTCAACACAATCTTGATGGATGAATTATTTATCCTTTCGGACACATTCACCCTGTTGAGAGGACCAAGATCTGCACAGATCTTATCCAACATCTCAATAACGGTGACATCCTTCCCTAAATGATGAAGATACTCTGCGACTTCAATCCCTACGGATCCTCCGCCGAGAATAACGATATTTTCTCCTACCCCCTCTGGATTCTTAAGGACATCCTTCGCGAATCGAACCACATTCCTGTTCCGAAGGTTCATCTTCGGGACGATCGGCGTTAAGCCTGTCGCCACGACGATCTCATCAAAATGGCCTTCTTTCACCCGTTCAATGTCCAATGGTTCTTTCAATTTGATTTCAACGTTCAGTTTCTTTAATTGATTTTCTAAATACTCTAAAACACCACTAAATTCTTTCTTCTCATCAATCACGGAAGCTACCCTTGCGGTTCCGCCCAACTGATCTTCGTTTTCAATCAACCTGACATCACACCCCCTCTTGGCAAGCACATAACTCGCTTCCATTCCTGCCAACCCGCCACCGATGACCAACACCCTCTTCCCTTTTCTCTCTTTTTCTCCAAATCGATAGATGTTTTCATATCCCACCTCTGGGTTATGAAGACAGGTGAGGGTCTCTTCCATGACAATCTTCTCCATGCAACCCTGATTGCACGCGATACACCTCCTAATCTCATCCAGTCTACCCTCTTGAGCTTTTAAAGGCCAATGGGGATCTGCAATTAAGGCCCGTCCGGTTGCAACCAAGTCGGCTTTCCCTGTTCGGATAATATCGTCAGCGAGCTCGGGGGTGTTAATTCTTTGGACCACGATGACCGGCACCCTCACCTCTTTCTTGATCTCTTCTGCATAAGGAACTAACCTCCCTCTCGGAAAAGACATCGGTGGGATCACCCGGTTCATCGCTGATGGGGTCTCATTCAAACCAGCCGATATATGAATAATTTGAACCCCTGCCTCCTCAAGCTCCTTTGCAAAATAAATCGAATCATTAATTTCCAACCCGTCCTTTACAAACTCGATGGCGCTCATCCGATAGATGAGGACGATATCATCCCCCACCGCTTCTTTAACCCGATTGACCACTAACAAAGGAAACCTCGATCTTCCTTCAATGTCACCTCCAAACCGGTCCTTTCGTTTGTTCGTATAGGGAGATAAGAATTCGTTTAACAAATATCCATGGCCTCCATGAAGCTCTACGGCATCAAACCCTGCCTTCCCTGCCCTTTTTGCGGCATCAGCAAAGTATCCAGCGATCTCTTGTAGTTGATCTTCAGCCAATTCTTTGGCGATCATGCCTGTCATCGGATGAGGCAAGGGCGAGGCTGCAAAATACTGATCTGGTTTTAAGGAATTTTTACCAAGAGTCCCTTCAGAATCTACTTGTAAGAATCCGATGCGACCCCCGTGGTTAAGTTGAACAGCACACCTTGCTCCCCATTTTTGAATGGATTCAGCCAATTCCTTGAAGCCGGGAATGAACTGATCCGTGTGCAAAGCCAGCCCAAACCTCCTAAAACCCTTTGATGGGTTGACATTGGTTGATTCGATAATAATGAGACCTACCCCCCCTCTTGCCCTCTCCCCATAATAGGACTTATGCCGTTCTGAAACAAAACCCGGAGATTTAGGGTCTGCAAAATTAGTCGACATAGGAGGCATGACGATCCTATTTTTAAGTTTCATCCTTCCTATCTGGATGGGCTGAAAAAGACTTGGAAAATTGTTCTTCATAATTTGGCCTTCCTCTCGATTGAATTCCGTTTACATTGTACCTAAGTACGCTTTTTGTACGATCGGATTCCCCATCAGGAGTTCCCTATCACCACCCATTGTGATTCTTCCAGACTCCAAAACGTAGCCTCGGTCGCATAGTTCCAAAGCCTCGGTTGCCCTCTGCTCTACCAAAAGAATGCTAAACCTAAGCCTCTGTCTGATATCCTTTATCGCTGCAAAGATACGATCAGCCAGCAATGGCGACAGTCCCAAGGAGGGTTCATCCAACATCAGGGTGCGGGGTATCGCCATTAAACCTCGACCAATGGCTAACATCTGTTGCTCGCCACCGCTGAGGGTGCCCGCGAGCTGACTATGTCGCTCTCTAAGGATAGGAAAAAGTTCTAAGACAATCTCAAAGTTTTCCTTCGCAGAAGCACGTGCCTCAGAACGGTAAGCCCCTAACTCGAGATTCTCAGTAACAGTTAGAGACGGAAAAATCCTACGACCTTCTGGTATGTGGATAATACCCAATTTGGTACGTTTATGAGCGTCCATCTTAGTGATATTGATATCCCTAAAATAGATCTCTCCGGAGGTACATTTCACCGTCCCGGAAATACTTTTGAGTAGAGTGCTTTTACCAGCTCCATTCGGTCCAATAATAGAAATGAACTCACCATTCTCCAAATTGATGGACACCTTTTGAAGAGCTTCCATCCCACTATAAGCAGTGGTGATCTCTTTAACGTTTAGCATAACGCTCTCTCCACTTAGCGCCTAAGTACGCCTCTATGATGTGGGGATTGGAAGTGACTTCTTCAGGCGTTCCCTCCGCTACCTTACGCCCCTCGTCTAAACCTACCATCCGATCAGCAATCTTCACCAAGCTCTGCACCACATGTTCAATGACAATAACAGTAATACCACTCTTAGCAATTGCCTTGATGATCACACCTATATGGTTTGCCTCCTCAGGATTCAACCCTGCCATAGGCTCGTCCACAAGGAGTAGCATGGGCTGTGTTGCCAAAGCCCGGGAGAGTTCAAGCATCTTAGTTTCCCAGATGCTTAAGCCAACTGCCTGATCGCTAGCGCGGCCCGAAAGTCCCATTTGCCGAGAAACTTTTTCGGCGATGGCATAGGCTTTAGCAATTTTGGTCTCCTTAACGAAGGACCCAATTAGAATGTTTTCTAACATTGTCATTTTATTGAAAATCTGGGGGGTCTGATAGGTACGCCCTATTCCCAGTTTGCACAAAGAATGCGGTTCCAGACGGGTGACATCTCTTCCTTCAAAGAAGATCTTGCCCTTTTCCGGTGTTAAATAGCCGTTGATGACATTGAAGAGCGTGGTTTTCCCAGCTCCATTAGGACCAATAACCCCAAGGATTTTTCCTTGAGTGACTTCAAAGGAAACATTGGATAGAGCCGTGACTCCACCAAACGATTTATGTATATTTTCGATCTTTATCACAGGTCTTTGGCCATTGGTCTCTATGATATTAGCCCGAAAAGTTTCCGACCTGAAGGGTTCTGAGCCCTTCTGGTTATCTATTCTGCTCCGATCAAGAATCTTTACAGCTCCAGGTATGACGGAGGATGTTGATTTTTGAAAGAGGTGACCGAAGGCGTATTGTATTTTCCCCCAGATACCCTCAGGCATATAGATGATAGCGGCCACAAGAGCTGCTCCATAGATGAGGTCTTGGACACCTGGGTAGCGATCTCCAACCTGGGAGTTCAGAATTTCCCCTATAGGCACTAAAATGGCCGCACCGATAAATGGACCCCAGAGGGTGGCCAGACCCCCGACTATAGTGATACTTAGAATCCTCACAATAATGAAGAGTCCGAAAATAGCAGGAGAGGTCAGAACGTACAGGATGCTAAAGGCATATATTGTTCCTATGATAGCCCCAAGAGCAGCACTGAGCATGAAGGCCAGGAGTTTAACTTGATGGGTGTTAATGCCCATTCCCTCAGCTGCAGTCTCGTTTTGCTTAAGTGCCCTCAATCTAAAACCAAAGACGGAACGTTCCGTCTTTTGAACTATAATCAGAACGATCGCAAGGAAAACCGCAGCGATGAGGACATAAAATCGCATATCTGTGAATTGCATCAAGCTAATCCCACGCTTGAAGGGGATGTTTACTTCTTCTAAACCTATATAGTTCAGCAAAGGGATAGTCATTAAGGGAAAGGCTACAGTAGCTACAGCGAAATAGGCACCACGCAAACGCAAGGTAGGAAATCCGATAATGAAAGCAACAATCACAGCAAGAATTGCTCCAACCCACATCCCAAGCCAGGGGGACACTCCCAAAAACCTAAAGAGAAGTACCGTGGTGTAGGCTCCAGTGCCCATAAACATCATATAGCCGAAGACTATTTGCCCACCATAGCCAGAAATGATGTTGAAAGCAGAAGAGGCTGCAGCCCAGAGTAAGATAAGAATAAGAATCCGTTGAATATAGCGATTTTGGCCTATCAAATAGGAGATAAGAATCCCTGCCACGCAGACTAAAACTATTGAAAGGTAACTCTGCCCTAAAAGTGAGCTTTGTTGTTTTTCTTTAATTTTCATACCATGCGCCCTTTCTTACCAAGAATTCCATAGGGCCTGATATACAAACAGAGCACAAAAATGGCAAAGACAGCTACATTCTGAAGAGCAACAGGTACCAATAGTGTGCATAATTGTTGAATTAGACCAATGATTAGACCGCCAATAAGTGCGCCAGCGATACTCGTCATCCCGCCTAACACGACACTGGCGAAAAGAATGATAATAATGGTCTCTCCGAAAAAAGGATGGAAAGGGCGGTAGGTTGCCATCAGGCATCCACCGGCTGCTGTAATGGCAATCCCCAGACCAAAGGCGAGGCCGTAGATGAATCGTAAATTGATTCCCATATAGGCACAACCTTCAGGATCATCTGCAGCAGCCCGAACACTCTTGCCTATGATTGTCTTGTTAAGAAAGAGAAACAATCCAATGATTAATATTAGCGAAATCAGAAGACTATAAGTTTGAGCCCGGTTAATGAGAATATTATGAATGTTCCATGTCGCCAGAGTATAGGGACGATTGATGATGCGAGGAAACCCTGACCATACGATGAGAATCATATTTTCGATGAGCAGAGAAAACCCCATGGTGATAATAAGTGTTGAAGTCTCTGCTTCGGGGGTGCCGATGATCCGTTCCACCAAGAGTCGCTGGATGACGTAGCCGAGGAGGAAGAAGACGGGGAGAGAGATAAAGGCTGAAGCAAATGGATCTATCCCCCACCACTGGAGAAACCAGAAGGTTGGAAAATACATGGCGAGCACGGCAAACGCTGCATGGGCGAAGTTAATAATTTTCATCACGCCGAAGATCAACGCTAACCCTGCGGCCAAGACTCCATAAGACACCCCTATGAATATGCCTGACACTATTAATTGGATTAAATTTTCCATTCTTTACTCAAAAAACCGCATGCTCTACTCATCTTACTTGACAAAATTTAAAAGGATCTTTAGTCGTCTTATAATTGCAAATTTAGTCCAGGCCGGAGTTTATTATCCCAGCCTGAACTAATCTATTCTTCATTATTTCTTGTATACCCAGATAGCCTTGGCCAAAGCATGACGTTCAGGGAAAATAGTATAAGGCGTGTCACCCTGCCATTGAACCAATACAACCTCCCAGTATTTCTTAGCTATCCGTCCATTGTCATCAAAGGCCATACCTTGCCCCGCTATCATCTTTGTTGCCATTACATCGTGAATATCCATCTTATGGGCTGCGTCCCATATTTTTTGTGGGTCTGTGGAACCGGCGCGTTCCAAAACTTCAGCCATTATTGGAACCAATTGCCAGGGTTGAACGCCAAGTTCCTGACCAACATAGGGCTCATTCGAGTATTCCTTACGACACTGGTCAAGAGATCGGGTAACCCACTCTTTTGGCGTGACCTTGCTGACATACATGGGCATGATGCTTATCATACCCTCGAGAGCTTTAACACCGGCTTGCCGATAAGAGGGATCAACAGCCCATCCACCATTACATATAAATGGCGTCAAAACTTCCAGCTCCTTCTTCTTCATCAAGCACATCTGAGCCTCAGAGATGGCTGTGGCCTGAAAGATGGCTATATCAGGATTCATCGTCTTCACTTTCTGTATAATCGGAGTTGCGTCAGTCAGGGTACCCAAAGCCCAAATTTCTTCACCAATTATCTTGACACCCAGACCTGGAAAAAGCTTCCTAACACCATCGTAAAAGTCTCTGGAGGAAACTTGGTTGTCACCAATGATCATTGCAGTCTTTACTTCCTGCCCCGCACTTCTTGCTAACTTTAACACATTACCCAACCCCATCTCTGCTTGGGCAGAACTGGGTGGAACTACATAGAAACCCCACCTAAGGCCGCGGCCAGAAAGTCTGTCCGCGAAGCTGATACTAAAATGAGGTTTGCCCACTCGTTCAGAGACTTCAGTGCTGGCCATGGTTAAGGAACCCGCCCAAGACCCCATCGTCATTACAATCTCTGGATCTCTATAGAGACGCTCCATAGCGCTTGACGCTCCCTCCAGGGTGCTTCCTGTATCACCAATGACAGGTACCAACTTAGCTCCGCCAAGAGATTTAATGCCACCATTATCATTCACCCAGCCCATTGCAGCTTTTGCGCCTTGGACCATCATATTCCCATTTCGGGCTAAAGCACCCGACAGGGGATAAGCGCACGCTATCTTAATTTCTTTGGGAGCTGCTGAGACAATCCTGGTGGCTACCGAATAACTGCCAAATATCACTGTACCTATTAACAGAATCATAACGCATAAACCTAAATGACCTCGTCCTAATTTCATGATGAACCTCCTTCCCTGGCAATGTGAATTAACGTACAAGACTCTTTTCCAGCTTCACTCTTCTAAGGCATCCCACCCCCTTCCTTCAAAAATCAATTTCTTTTCCTGCAAAATAGCATCCGGGGAAATGGCAGGTCTGACAATCTGGCATCCCGACTCCCGGCAATTTTGCACCTTTTATCCCCTTCACCAACTTCATCGTTTCTTCAACTTCCTTCTCCTCCCCTTTGATCACGAACATGAAAGAACCTTCCGCACCTCCAACGCCGCCGCCGGCAATGGGGATCGCATCGACACCCGTCAACATCTTCAGGGCCTGAATTTCTGTGATGGGATCTGCCTTGATCGGGAGAAGTCCGCATGGAATTCCGAGCGCATCCTTTGTATTCGCCCTTCCCGTCTCTTTGGCAACTTCCTTGATAGAGGAAGGAATGAATTTCTCCAGACTGGCCAAGTAAATGATCCGGAATTTCTTCTCTCTCTGCATGGCGAGGGTTTTCCCGATCGTTCCTCCCGCCAGACTCGCCAAGAGCACTCCTACATGACCAGACGCATCGATCGCATTGACCCCTTTGATATAAACATCCTTCTCATCCATCTCATTCAGGACATCGGCGAGCTTCAGCCCCGTCTCAAATTTTCCTTTCCTAAAGACCCAGCAGTAAGGAAAGTTGTCTGGTTTAGTGAGCTCCTGATATCTGTCTTCCTCGAAAGCCTTTTGAGTCATCCCTTCAACACAAGCTCCCCGAGGGGCGATCATTCCCACAAGCCAAATCCCTTCTGGCCTCCTCCCTGTCATATGCTCGATGAGGAAGTAGGTAGAGCTACTTGGATGAATGACGACCATGCCTTCACGCAGAGCTCTTTTGACGGGCTCCATTCCCGACACAGCCTGAGTGATCAGCTTTTTTGATTCAGCAGGCGTGAGAACGATTTGTGCTCTTATCATCATCTTTCCCTCAGCCTTTGCCAACGAGCCTGTTTCTCACATATTTGGTCAGCCCGCCTTCGTTTAGATAAGCCTGAATAAAATCCGGAAAAGGATCAAAACGAATCACCTCTTTTGTTCTCATATTGATCACCTTCCCATGATCGACATCGATTTCCAGAGTATCACCCTCCTCCACTTTTTTTGATATGCCGGGAGCAAGGATCACCGGCAGCCCCACGGCGATGGAGTTACGGTAGAAGATCCTTCCAAAACTTTCGGCAACAACGGCAGCAATGCCAGAACCTTTTAGAGCAACGGGAGCATGCTCTCGTGAGCTCTCGCATCCGAAGTTTTCGCCGGCTACCAAGACATCTCCTCTTTTGACCTTCTCCCTCCAATCTTTGATATGGCCCTCGAAACAGTGCTCTGCCAATTCTTCGTCTCCGGTCAACATTAAATATCTACCGGCCAGGATCATATCCGTGCCAATATCGTCCCCCAGTTTGTATACCACTTTTCCCCTGATGATGTCCATCGATGACCTCCTAAAAATATTTCTTCGGATCAGTAATTTTGCCTTCGATCGCGGAGGCTGCTGCCGTGGCTGGAGAGGCAACGTATATCTCCGCCTCAGGACTTCCCATTCTTCCAGGGAAGTTCCTGCACCCGGTGGAGACAACCCTTTCACCCGGAGCCATCACCCCCATATGGCCGCCGACACACGGTCCACATCCAGATGGGGCCAAGAGCGCTCCTGCTTCATAAATCGTTTGTATGTAACCCTCTCTTAAGGCATTTTGATAAATTTCTTTCGTTTGGGGAATAACAATGCACCTGATCTCTGGGTGGACCTTTCTTCCTTTTAAGATCTTGGCAGTCATCGCTATATCTTCCAATCCTCCATTCACACAGGACCCGATATACACCTGGTCTATTTTTATCCCCTCTACCTCTTTTACATCTTTAACCATATCCATTCTTGGAGGGGTGGCTATCTGGGGCTCCAGCCCCGAGACATCGTAACGGTAAGTCTTTTCGTATGCGGCATCCTTATCGGCCTTGATGACTTCAAAGGGTTCCTTTGTCCTCTTCTTCATATAGTCCACAACCTTCTCATCTGCCTCAATCACTCCAATCTTTCCTCCCATCTCCAGGGTCAGGCCGCAAATGGCGATTCTCCCATCGATACTCAGATCACCGATGGCTGGGCCCGTAAATTCCACCGCCTTGTAAAGCGCTCCTGTCTCACCCAGGTCTCCCAAGATTCTCAGGATGATATCCTTTCCCATGGCATGGCCTGGAAGCTTCCCATCCACAATGATCTTGATCGACTCGGGAACTTTAAACCAGAGCTCTCCTTTGTACAGGACATAGGTCTGCTCTGAGGAGCCCACTCCAGCAGCAAACGCCCCTACCGCGCCAAGAAGGACAGTGTGAGAATCTGCTCCGACAAAAAGCATCCCAGGTCTGCAGTGGCCTCTTTCGATGGGCAGCCTTAGATGTCCGCCATTTCCAGTCTCTGAGAAATAGATATTGAATTTCTTGCAGAATTCACGGATTTTTTTGTGCTCCATCGCTGCTCGAATGGTAGCGGCAGGGACATAGTGATCGATATATATCTCAAAACCATCAGGGAGCTTATAGGGGGTCTCCAAACCCATCTCTTCGAACCTACGAATTAAGAGAGGGGCTGTGACATCATTTGCCAAAGAGCTGTCCACTTTAGCGATCACAAATTCTCCAGGAGCAACCTTGCTCCTCCCTGATTTCATGGCTAATATTTTTTCAGCAAATGTAGCACCCATCCATCCAACCTCCTTACTTTATGCCACGTTCAGCAATCGCTTTCTTCACCACTTCCCCGATATCACCGAGATGGTCCACGATATAAGCGCCAGCATCTCTCAACACTCTTTCCTTTTCCACAACGGTTCCCCTTCCCCTGGAGATGATCGCTCCAGCATGACCAAATCGGGTATCCGGTCTTGTGAATTTTCCAGCCAGATAGATGATAAAAGGCTTTGTAAATTTACCTTCCTTAATTAATCTGGCCGCATCTTCTTCGATCGTTGTGCCGATCTCTCCATAGGCTGCCACTGCTTTCGTCTGTTCATCTTCTTGAAATAGCGGTAATAAATCTATAAATGTCGATCCAACAAACGCGTCGCCGCCGATGGCAATACTTGTGCTCTGCCCTACATCTGATTGAGTCAAATAAAAACTGGTGGTGGTGGTATGCCCACCACTTCTTGAAAGGACCCCGCAATAACCTTCCTTGAAAATCGTTCTTGCGAGTTCAGGGGTTCCGCCAATCATGCCGACAATGGCCTTTCCCGGGCTGACGACCCCAATACAATTTGGCCCCAGGACGGTGGCCTTCAGGCCGCGAGCCTTTTCGATGATCTCCAGCATATCTTGATGAGGCAGTCTTTCAGGAATCAAAACGACTACCTTAACACCCGCATCGAGCGCCTCTAAAGCTGCCTCTTTTGCCATTCGAGCTGCGACAAAGATGGTTGTGACGCTCACATTTGGATGTTTTTCCTTTGCTTCTTCAACGGTGTTATAGACGGGAATTCCATTGACCTCTGTTCCTCCACGTCCGGGTGTCACCCCACAGACGACCTTGGTTCCATAACCTTTCATCACCCCAGCTCGAATCGTTGCTTCTCTTCCGGTGATTCCCTGAATCAACACCTCTGTGTTTTCATCAACTAATATGGCCATCTTCTCTCTCCTATCTTTTGTATACGGGCTTAATCCCCTTTTTCTCTAAACCAGCCAAATACTCATCCAGCTTCGGCATGGGATAGGTAATCGTCACCCCTCCATTACCACGCAATTGGCATTCCAACTCACAGGCGACACAATCTGTACATTTTCCCTTTTTAATCTCTTCCTTGCTCCACATGAGAGAAGGTCTTCCATCTTTCAATTCTAAAACAGGGCCCAAAAAAGGAAGATGGTCTGCTTCGATACATGCCTTGGTCTTACACCCATCGCATTTCTCTAAATCGAGCCGGATGGTGGCACCTGCCATCGTTCCGAATTCTAAGATATTCTCTCCCATCTCATATCCCTCCTGTTTCCTTTTCCCATTTTTTGTAAAGCTTATCGAACTCTTCTGCTGCACTCTTCTCGGTATTAAACCGTCCTAATACTTTGAAATACGAACTGCCACTGATCCCATGATCCTTGAAAAGTTGAACAGCCACCTCATCCGATCTTCCCCGAAAGCATAAAACGCAAGGAATATTGGGCTTCCCTCCAGTTCCTGGATAAAGCTCTTTCAAAGCCTTGATGATCCCTCGAGCTGTGTTATCGAGCTGTTGAGCAGCCATGCCTGTCACCATCAGATAACCCCGAATCTCTGGTTGAGAAAATACGATTTTTGTGGCGGCATACATCTTCAAAGAGGTGGGATTTCCTGAGGTATCACAAAAATCGATGGGATAGTAACCTAAAGGATAGATCTCATCGAACAGGGTGATGGCACATCCTGTCCCAACACAATCGTAAGCAATAGAAATCTTATTGATCATCTTGGCATAGGACCCATCCGGATCGATCTGAACAAAATGGGCACTTCCCCGATGATCATT
Organism: uncultured delta proteobacterium; assembly: GCA_963826305.1. Classification (GTDB taxonomy): domain Bacteria; phylum Desulfobacterota; class BSN033; order BSN033; family UBA1163; genus CAWGWZ01. The sequence continues at coordinate 441,338 of CAWGWZ010000020.1, forward strand.
CTTATCAATCTGTCCGGCAGCAATCTCAAGAGGCGTAGGTTCCCTTGCCCCTGCTTCTTCCGAAACCTCTATACCCAATTCCGGGTGCCGCCAAATGGCATCGTCGTCGATGTCGATTCGCGCATCTGCAGCGAATACCCCTTTCGGCGTGACAGCTAAAGGGTTAATTTCTGCAAGCTTGCAATCATTCTTCCTATAGACCTTGTAAAGATTAGCAAGTGTCTGTGCATAGCTATTCATTTCATTGCCCGAAAGCCCTCCCACTTTTCGAAGCATATTACGGGCATCGAATTCATAAAAACCCCGACTGATCGAAATGTCTTTGGTAAAGATCTTCTCGGGATTCTTCTCTCCGACTTCTTCGATATCCATTCCTCCGCTTACACTAAATATGGCGACCGGGGCCCGTGTCGCATCACTGGTCGTCACTCCCATATAGATCTCTTTCTTGATATCCAGCATCTCCTCCACCAACACACTTTGAACTTGCGTATTTTCGATTTTTGATGCGAAGATGTCACGAGCTGCTCGCTCTGCCTCTTCAGGGGTTTTTGCGAATTTGATTCCTCCGCTCTTTCCCCTTTTGCCTATCAACACCTGGGCCTTAATGGCCACGGGTGTCTTAAGCTCCTCAGCGATCTGTTTGGCCTCCTGAGGAGACTTGGCTAACTTGCCTCTTGGAATTGCAATACCGTTCTTTTTAAAGATATCCTTTCCTTGATACTCTAAAAGCCTGGCCATCTGACCCCTCCTTTAGTAAATTAGGTTTACGGCAAATTACTTCTCTCGTCCGGTAATTCTCTCGGTGGAGGGCCGGAGTAAGTCATATGTTCGTCCAAAAGATTCGGAGGCATGGGAGCTTTCATTCTCTTCCCGAATCTGATCTCTTCATAAGCATGGGCCACGAGTCCCAATCCGCGGGATAAACAGACAAATCCAGGAGCTGTCCTGGAAGGAATTCCAAGTTCGCAGAGGATAGCGGCAGCGGAGGCATCGATATTAATGGTGAGGTACTTTCCGAGGGTCACCTTCATCGCTTCATAAATAGATTTACAGGCTTCCACATACTTGCCTGTGACCTCTCCCTTTTTCACCGCAGCTTCCGACATCCTCCAAAGCCGTGTCGTCCGTGGATCTTCTTTATGCACCGGATGGCCGTAGCCCGGCATAAACTGTTTGGTCTCTTTATATCTTTTGGCCACATCAAGAGCAACCTCTCCTATGGTTTTCCCCTCTTTTTCTGAACGGCTCACGACTTCGTAGAAAACGTCCATCGCCTCTTCGATGGCGCCGCCATGGACCTTTCCTAACAGATTCATTCCTGAGGCAATGGCACTATTGAAGGTAACCCCGCAAGTCGCCGCCATGCAAGTTGTCGTGACCGCAGGTGAAATCACTCCCTGGTCACAGACAGCGACCAAAATCGCATCGATAAGCTTACCCGCTGTCTCCTGGGGCAACCTTCCCATAATCATGAGATAGAGCATCTCGCCATAACTCACACGACCCATTAGATCCTGGATATGATAACCGCTGATCATGATCTGATTTGGTTTAACATCAATAATTTCTGTGTCCCACCAGCCTTTTTTCCTCTCCTCCATTTTTTACTCCTTTCTTGTCACCAGAATCTCATTCTTAGGTCCCCTCTGCATGCCTAGCTTGACAGAGTATTTATACCGGTCGGGCCTGATAAAGGTCTGTACAAATTCAACCGGCTTCTTTCGTTTTTCAAATACTAAGGTCTCAATGTAAAGAATCGGTGAAGTGATGCTTACGGAAAGGGCAGTGGCAACATCATAATCTGCAATAATGGCTTCTATATATTGCATTGCACCAGTCAGTGGGATCCCAAGTTGATCCCTCAATATTTGAAGCATTGGATATTTTTGTAGATCGTCTTCTTTAATCCTTTCCCCTGTTTGCAAGGGAAGATAATTGATGATATAAGAGACGGGTAAGTTATCGGCATTTCGCGTCCTCTTTACTTGTATTACCTCTGAGTCTTCCTTTATTCTCAAAAATTTAGAAATCTTCTTAGGAGGTTTTATTCTATTGATGCTCAACACTTTTACTTCTTGTCTCTTCAAGTCAGTAATCAGATCACTGATGGTTCCGCTAAACTGTAACGTATTGATATTGGCTATGCCTTCTGTGACAAATGTCCCTTTCCCTTGCATCCTAATAAGAAGCCCTTCATTGACGAGATTTAAAATGGCCTGTCGTGCGGTAATGCTGCTCACCCCATAAGTCTGACAGAGCTCTTTTTCCGTAGGAATTTGCTCTCCGGGCATGTATTCTCCAGTTATGATTTTTGATTTGATAATCTGCCCTATCTGGAAATACAAAGGGATATTGGTTTTCTCAGATCTCAAATTATTCATGATGTCATCCTATTATTATAATATTATAATTTTGTCAAGTACTTTTTAGCACAATAAGTTTTCCTTGACATTTCAGTCAGTTGAATGATACTAAAGACAAAGCATATGGAAGGGTACCGCCTCAATCTATTGTTCTCCCGGGAAGAGATCGCTTTTATCGTCAAAGGCTTAGCGGATCAGATTTCAAAAGATTACGGCGATAAGGAGTTGATATTGGTCTGCATCCTGAAAGGCGCCTTTATGTTTCTCTCTGACCTCATCCGCCATCTCCAGATCTCTGTTAAGGTCGACTTTGTACGGCTGGCCAGTTACGGGGCCGGAATGAAAACCTCCGGAAAGATTGAGATCACTAAAGATATCGAGATCCCTATTGAAGGAAAGGATGTCCTCATCGTTGAAGATATCATCGACAGCGGCCGAACGCTTCAGTTCTTGAAGGATCGGTTCTCCCATTTGAACCCTCACTCTATAAGAGTCTGTGCGCTTCTCGATAAGAAGGCTCGAAGGGAAGTGCAGATCGAGGCCGACTACCTTGGAAAAGAGGTCGACGATGTTTTTATTGTAGGATATGGGATCGACTTCAACGAGACCTATCGTCATCTTCCTGAAATCTATTATGTGACCCCCGTCCATCATCACAAAGAGTAAACCCCGTTAGAAGTAACGGGGCGCTGGCCTTGCCCTCAATATGGAACTGAGGCTTTAAATCTTTAGCATCCCCGGTGTAAATACCGGGATTTTCTAACGGCGTGAAGGGTTAAAATTAAATTGTTTTGTCGTTCCCAAATCTTCCGATTTGCCATTCGCCTGCGGTCCGAAGCCTCCCGTCCGCGCGAAGCCTTCTCCGGCGAGCGAAAGAAGCTCAGCGGAGGATCGCAAAACTGCCGATCGAAAAGTGGATGGAGACAAATCCTCTGCATTCTTCTTCTGATCTTCCTTCAAAATCTTGCCCTGGCCCAACCCCAGCCCTCGCCGCAACCGGAAGACACCCTCCTCTTTCGAGAAGGAGAGATTCTTCTCTCAAAGGGCGAAACAGAAAAGGCCCTCTGGCGTTTCAAGAGGCTGCTCACCGATTTTCCAAAGAGCCCTCTTTCCAACGAGGCCAAATTCAGAATGGGGATTTGTTACACTCAGCTCAAGAAGCCGAAGGATGCCATCCGCATTCTGAACGAGCTCCTTCCCCACCTTCCTGTCTCCCGCCAGAATGGTCCAGGTCTTCACTTTGCTGGGGGACAACTACCTCGAGTTAAGTGACTTCCTTAATGCCCTCCACTGGTATGGAAAAGGGCTTCTCATTTCCGGTCAACCTCTCGAAGAACTGAAGAGGAAGGTGAGGTTGATCATTGACACCTACGATACGGAAGAGGAGTTGAACCAGATTGAATCTCTTTACCGAGGGGCTTACGGAGGAGGTTATGCCAAATTAAGATTGGCTCAGTTGGCAAAGCAGCGAGGCAACGAATATCTCACGAAGAAGATCCTCACCGAATTGGAAAAAGAATATCGGACAATGGATTATTGGCCTCAGATCAAAGAACTCTCCGAATCGATCCAGCCCTCCGGCAAATCCAAATATACGGTAGGTGCCATCCTCCCTCTGAGCGGGATTTATCAACCTTTTGGCGAAAGAGTACTGCAAGGGATTCAATTGGCCGCGAAAGAGATGGAGTCTCAGGGAAAAACCCCGATGATCTCATTGGCCATCCGTGACTCGAAGGCAAATCCGAGGGAGGCAGAAAAAGCCGTCGAGGAGCTGGCGATCAAAGAAAAGGCCATTGCCATCCTTGGTCCCCTCCTGAGCGCAACGGTTGACAGAGCGGCAAAGAAAGCACAACAGCTGAAGGTCCCCCTCCTCACCTTCTCCCAAAAGGAACTCCTCTACGGAAAAGACGACTTCGTCTTCCAGAACTCACTCACCCCTTCAGACCAGATCCAGAGACTTGTATCCTATGCCATCCAAGAGCTGGAAATTCACACCTTCGCCGTCTTTTATCCTAACTCACCTTACGGGCTCTACTTCAAGAACCTCTTCACCCAAGAGGTCTCTCGGAGAGGAGGAAAAGTCTTGGGTGTCGTCGCCTATCAGGAGGATCAGACAGATTTCGGTGAAGAAATCAAAGGATTTTTCAAGATCGAGACCATTCAGAAACATGATGCTCGAATGAAGAAGAATGAGGAATTTAAGTTAGGTTTGTCTGTGGATGCCCTTTTTATTCCGGACACCTATGATCGGGTGGGCCCAATCGTCTCGCAGATGGCTTATTACGATATAAAAGGCCTGACCTTCTTGGGGACCAATGGGTGGAATGACCCGGGCCTCATATCGATCGCTGGAAAATCAGCAGAGGGGGCCATCTTTGTCGACGCATTTTTCAAAGGAGACCCGTCTCCGGTAGTTGCCCGTTTCGTTGAAGAGTTTCGGAAAGCATACCAGCGAGAGCCCGAGACTCTCGAAGCCCTCAGTTATGACGGAGCGAAGCTTTTGAGAGAGATTCTCAGTTCCAAAACAATCTCCTCCCCTCCTCAACTGAAAGAAGAACTCCGCCAGATTCAAAATTATCAAGGGGTTTCTGGCATGAAGGGTTTCGGAGAAACAGGGAAAGCGATCCGAACCCTCTCTATCCTGAGGGTAAATAAGGGCCAAATCGAAAAAGTTTCACCGTAACCACAATAAAATCCTCCTCCCCCTTTGAAGACTGCGTCGTAATGATAAGGGAGGGTAGATTCCGGCGGAACAGGCAGTCAGGCTCCTCACCTTTAGAATGCGGTCGTTAAATTTATGGGTAATCAACCTTCTTTGAAATGGGATTTTTTTCATGGGCTTGGAGCCTCGAAGCTAAACAATGAAAGGTTTCCGCTCTAAAGCTTCGTCACCCGATGGCCTGTTCCGTCTTGCAAAGGAAGTAGCTTCTCGTTGATTATGACATACCCTCTTGACGGGGGAGGGTCAGGATGGGGGTGGATACATTTCTTCCCCCTCCTTTTTACCCTGTTAGATGAGGTTGTCTGTTCAGCCCTGTTGTTGAAGAAATCTTCTATCTAACAGGGTAAATCCCCTCCCGCCAGGAGAGGGGATGGATCTTGAATGATGAAAGATCTCCATTCTTGGAAAGTGGATGTGCAGGAGGCAATTCGAATCCAGGAGGATTTGAGAGATCGTCTCATTCTGAAAAAGTCTTTTTCAGAAGTGAGGAGGATTGGAGGGGGCGATGTCGCCTATTCAGAAAATAGGGATCTTCTCTTTGGTGCGATCGTCGTTCTATCATTCCCAAAGATAGAAACACTCGCCGTTGCCACGGCTGATGGAAAGATTCCTTTCCCATATATCCCTGGCCTCTTGAGTTTTCGGGAAGGACCGATTCTGATCCAAATCTTTGAGAAGTTGAAAGTTAAACCGGATGTGATGATCTTTGACGGTCAGGGCATCGCCCATCCAAGAGCATTTGGTCTGGCCTGCCATCTCGGTCTCTGGTTTGACCTTCCTTCGATCGGTTGCGCCAAAACCCCCTTGTTGAAGGGATTTATCTCGCCAGGAGCTTCAAAAGGAAGCTATGAACTGATTGGAAAAGATGGAAAAGAAGTGGGTGCAGTCCTTAGAACAAAGGACAACGTGAAGCCTCTATTCATCTCTCCGGGCCACCGAATTGACCTAATGACGAGCATCCAGCTTATCATTGAAAGCTGCCAGAGATTCCGTTTCCCAGAGCCCTTACGAAAAGCCCACCAGCTCACTCGAAACATGCTGTAAGGTAATTCATTTTTTACAAAAAAACACCTGCCTGCCGGCAGGGATGAAGCGAAGCTATTGGAAATTCAAATCTCAAAAAACAATTGACATTTTTAATAGTTATGATATTTTGCACAAAAAGATAAACATTTCCAATCCCTCTCCCTTTAACTTTAAAAAAGGATGGGGCTGCCCAATGGCCAGAATTCAAATCTCAAATGATCCATCTAGTCGCATAATTGTTTCCTTCCCATATGATCCTCTCCTCGTTGAAAAGGTTAAAGCCACTGATGACCGAAGATGGCATCCTTTAGATAAACCTTTTAGTTTCCATAAGTTAGAATGTATACTGGAAAAGATTTTGAAGGCTTTTGGGGATGAAAACGTCCCGATAGGCCCTTCCCTGAAGAGGGTTATTCCAGATTTACAGGCGTATAATCATTCCATCCCCTCTTTAGAAAAGGGGGGCGAGGGGGGATTTGAATCGGGACTGTCCCCGAAGTATAATTTCGAAGACCTGAGGAAGGAACTTGTTGCAAGAAATTATAGCTACAAAACGATCAAGGGCTATCTCTATTACAACAAGGATTTTACCAATCATGTTTCAATAAGAACAGCTCAAAGGATATTTGAAATGGCATGTCATCGGGCAGGGGCTAAGAAAGAAGTTACGATACACAGCCTAAGGCATTCATTTGCTACCCATCTATTGGAAAGCGGGATTGATCTGCGATATATTCAGGAATTATTAGGCCATAAAAGCTCAAAGACTACGGAGATTTATACTCATGTGAGCGACAAGGACCTGATGAGGATAAAAAACCCTTTAGATCAGATCTTCCAGAAGGAAGGAGGTGGAACCCATAGGGAGGGGTAAACCACACTGTCATCTATCCCTCAGATTTTAAGGAAAAGACGACACCGTCATTTGTGAACGAGTTAGGCGAGATTTACATGAAAATGAGGTGATAATGATGAGAACAGAAAAAGAAGTTATTCGAGCCATTTATCATCAAAATGTAGCTGATTTTTTTGAATCAATAGGATTATCTGAAAAATTAGCGCAAGGTAATATTCTCTGTAGCTTCTGTGGATCAACAATAACACTTGACAACTTTAAAGCAGTAGCCCGTAAATCAGACAAATTACTTTTTTGTTGTGATAATGAATTGTGCATTCAGAATTTTGCTTCATACTTAAGGGGAGATAAAGCATGATATCAGATTTGATAAAACTTATTGATTTAGTAATCAAATATGGATGGCCATGGGGGATTGTTCTAATTTTTATCGTAATCATTTATTTTTTGTCAAGGATCATACTTGACGAGGATCGCAGCGCAGTTTGGCGTGCTCGCGTTTATAAGGTAATATACAAAATATCTGGAAAGAGTGAAGCAGAGAAAAAATACATAGAAAATGACATTAACAGTCGTATTAACCTCGCGCGGCGTAACATGCCCTTTGGGAAAGAATACTTACCTAAGGCTATAAAGATAGAGTGGTTTGAAGGTAAGAAAGGGGAAACAGCACATATCAAAGAAAATGAAGTTGTTGTGCGTCTTGATCCAGCCGAGTCACAGGAAAAAAATATAATACTCCTTGCCAATGCTTTGATTAAACAAACCTCCCTTATCGGAATTAGGCATATCCTAAAAGAACCTCTAGAGCTCTCGATGGATTTAAATCTTGTTAAAAATTTACTTAAAGAAATTGGGGATAGGAGGGTATTGGATTGGTTTTTTCGTAATGAATATCAACCCACTATAGATAAATCAGGCGAGATAAAAGGATGGAATAATAAAATTGTTGAAATTGATGAAAGAGGTCTTTTCACCAGATTATTACTTGTAGAACTTGACGATTTTTCTAAAAAGATAGTAGGAAAGGTTCATCATACAAGAATGTTTGATGAGATATCTGGTTTAGTTGAATTTCTTTATAAAATCGCAACTAAAGTCTATGGTCAGGATGTGCCTTTGGACTATATTTCACGAAACATAAAAATAGGCGTTATAATTGTAGGGAAAACAAGTAAAATTCTTTATGACGGAGTCGAACCATATTTAAGGGCATTTGCATATAAAATGAGTCAACAACTGGCATCGATATATGTAATCCAATTTGATCAGGAGTTACTGGGTGTTACAACTCCACAGGCTTACGAACAATTTATTGAGTTAACGGGGAAGTTAAATAAGAGAATTGAAGAACGCTTCCTAATTAAAAAACATTTTGAACTTAAGTATATATGCACTGATTCCTCCGGGGACAAACGAAAGGCAAAAATTTTTCATTATATTCCAGAATATGTATCTTAATAAACTTCGCCTAACACAGGCTAAAAGATTGTCATCCAAATGCTACCGCACTTCTTTTAGCCTTAAACGTTATCGGAAATTGTGGGCAATAATAGGCAGAACGGTGTATAATACTCCATACATAACATTCAGGGACATCCATGAAAAAACCACAGCTTTATCTGGAAACATCCGTCTGGAATTTCTATTTCGCAGATGATGCACCCGAGAAGAAAGAGATAACTCGGACATTCTTTGACAAAATCAGACATGGTGAATATGAGATATTCATATCTGACGCTGTAATTGAGGAAATAGCTAGAGCTGATGACGAGAAAAAGCAGCTACTGTTGAATATCATCAAAGAATACAACCCTAAAAGGCTGATCATTAATGAAGAGGTTATCGAACTAGGCAAAAAGTATGTTTCAGAGGGGGCCTTCCCAGCCAACAAGGTTGAGGACGCCATTCATGCTGCAATGGCAACAGCTTATGAGATGGATGCGCTTATCAGTTGGAATTTAAAACATCTATCAAATTTAAAGAAAATGGAGATGATAAACGGAATCAACATGAAGGAGGGGTATTTCAAAAGGCTGGAATTGATCACTCCTATGGAGGTGTCTGATGAGGGAATATGATAAGTCTTTAATTGAAGTGTGGGAATGGAAGGAAAGAGTTTACCATGATGTTAAGGATTTAACGGCAAAGGAGTATATCGAAAGAATCAAAGACGATGCAGATAGAATACTTTCCGATGCTCTCATTAAGTTAACGCCTGTTCCCCCAAAGAAAGAGCATCAGAAGGCAGCTTGATAATATTGCCCACAACTTCCGCTAACACAGGCCAAAAGGTTGAACCTCCAAATGCTTCGCACTTCTTTTGGCCTTGAACGTTATCTGCTCATTTTTGGCGGCTTGAAGAGGCATAAAAAACATGGAAGAACAGAGTGCACAAAAAAGCGAGATTAGGCGTTGGAGGCGTCAAAGGCTTTCCGTCTCAATATTTTGTTTTGTAGTCCCGATACTCGTGATATTGATATTTTGGTATTACTGTAGTCTAGACAAAATATTTTTCCTTACTGAAAAGAAAGATTGCGAAAGCGTTTATAGACTCTTATGGTGTGGTTTTGGTTCTATGTGGGGGTTCTCAGCAATAGCGTTCTATTGGCGAAATGTCCGGGAATCACCTTTCCCCCTTTATTTGACGTATTATCCATTTCTGTTAATTGTTATTTCATTGCTTGTCTTTTCTATCATGCACCTATTTGAGAAAACAAGCGGATACCTTTTTTATTATTTTTCATTTGCTCTTTGTTCCTTGTTAGGGTTTCAGGTCGATCAGTTCTGGAAAATATTCGACGCAATTTTGGAAAAGGTAAAATCGTACACAGGAAAATGACGCCGCCAAAAATAGCAGATAACACAGTGCAAACGGCTGACGCCCAAACCAGAGAGCTTCGTTTGCACTTGAACGTTGTCCGACATTCTTGGAGCACCTTAACGATAGAAACATGATCGGGGCACGCAGATACAGAAAAAGCAAGGAAACACTCATGAATTACCGACAATTCATTAAGTTTCTCCGCAAAGAGATCAATACAGCGATTACTGATGGATGGCTCTGTGTCGATGATTTCGATACACATCGAAGTTGTGACCATTCTGTTTTTCATTCCAAGATAATTGGTCTTCTTTCCTATGTTCTTCAATATCATTTGTCACTTTATGTTAAACATGAACCACGTCCTTGGCGAACCTTTTCAACTGACATTATAGCTTTCCGTAAAATTCGAAGGTCTTTCTTGCCCGTTGCATTGATAGAATATGAGTCGCCTAATTCCTATCTTCACTTCAAGGAAAGTCATGTTGGAAAGGACATCATGCACTACTTTGCCTATCAACGTAAGACTGCAGAATCAACTGCTTCTGAATATGCTGCTCAATTCGCTAATGCTGCCTGGTACATTATAACCACTTTGCCGAAACATGACGTGAATGGCAATTTATGGAGATATAGGAAATGGCTTGGGGGAAGACGAAAACAAGAAGCTTTCATGAAAAATCCGTTCCGTAACATGTTCCCAAGATATAAATCACTTTTTTCTTCCCAATCGGAAAAATGTTGTAGATCAAAATCCGAGAGGAATCAACTTTTATTTCTGAATATTTCCATTGAAAAGGGGAAATTACGGATTGAAAGACACAGGCTATGAATACAAATGCGCGCGCCAAGAAGTAGTGCCCCAAGAACGCCGCGCTTCGCTTGCCCTTCAGGTCGCACAACAGCGGCTTTGTGTTTGCTCCGCACACGGGCTGCCCATGTTGGACTGGCAGGGAGAGAGGTAGCCCGCATCACAAATCCGCGGACGTTATGCGAAATAGTTGGCGCACATACTGCAAGAAGGAGAACATATGGAAATAGTCCTTATACCTGTAGCTGTCGTTATTGTGGTCGTAATGGTCCTACTGCTTATCAAGCTCTTTCAAACCAAGAGGGCTTACACAGCCTTGCAGGACAAATACAAAGATATAGTTGATAGGGATTCTGAAATAAAAAAACGGGAATCCAAGATTTCAGAGCTATCACAGAAAGAATCCACTCTTGAAACTGACCATAGGAAGCGACTCCAAGAGTTGAATGATGAATACTTAAAGTACAAATCAATATATGACAACCTTAGAAAAGAGCTTTCGCTGATTGAGGAAAGCCTTGAGATCCAATCCTTCGGTGTTTATAAACCGCATTTTGACTTCTCGACCTCAGAGGAATACAAAGCCAAGATTGAACAAAACTACGAGAGACAAAAAAATTTAATCAAACAAGACCGTGCTGCTCGTTGTACTACTGAATGGTCAGTTAGTGGTAGTCGGCGAGATGGTGAAAGGATGACGAAGCAGTATACCAAACTTATGCTTAGAGCTTTCAACGGGGAGTGTGATGCTTCTGTACTCAAGGTCCGATGGAATAACGTGTTTGTTATGGAAGAACGAATCCATAAGGCTTTTGAAGCCGTCAACAAGATGGGCACCGTTTATAATATCTTTATCGCGCCAGAATACCTCGATCTGAAAATTCAAGAGTTGCGCCTTACCCATGAGTTGCAGGAGAAGCTTTACAAAGAGAAAGAAGAGCAACGGAGAATACAGGAACAAATGAGAGAAGAAGAAAGAGCCCAGCGGGAAATTGAGCAGGCAAAAAAAGAAGCAGAAGACGAGGAAAAAAGATATCAGAAAGCCCTCGAGAAAGCCAGAATAGAGTTAAATAAAGCCAAGGGCGCCGAACTGGATGCACTAAACCAGAAAATCAAAGAACTTGAACGACAATTGCAGGCAGCCCAGGAGCTAAAAGAGCGGGCAATATCTAGAGCACAAATTACTAAATCTGGCCACGTCTATATTATTTCCAACATCGGTTCATTTGGGGAAAATGTCTTCAAGATCGGTATGACGAGGCGTTTCGAACCTTCCGAACGAATTAACGAACTTGGCGATGCTTCCGTACCATTCAAATTTGACGTTCACGCTATGGTTTATTCCGAAAATGCCCCTGAACTTGAGAGCAAACTCCAAAAACATTTTGAAAGCAAGCAAGTTAACCTTGTAAACGAGCGAAAAGAGTTCTTTAACGTTACAATCGATGAAATTGAAGAGTTCGCTAAGGCGAACAATCTTGCGGTCACTATCACCAAGTTGGCAGAAGCGAAGGAATATAGAGAGACATTGGCTCTGAGAAAACAAGCAATACAACAAGGAGCACCTGTAAAAGAACCAAGTCCCTTTCCAGAAACATTGATTAGTGCGAGTTAACATCTCGCGCCAACTACATCGCATAACACAGCACAAACGGATAACCTTCAAACCAGCAGGCTTCGCTTGTGCTGAAAACGTTATCTGCTCATTGCGGGTATGTAAGGAGGAATTAAGTATGGAAAATGTAGAAAAAGCCATTGAGGCTACAGGAACGATTGATGCACAGCGGAGGCTTGTTCTGGACGAACCGTTACCGGTTGTTGGTCCAACGCGGGTTCGCGTCATTATCTTGTTACCTGAAGAGGCTGGCGTAGACGAAAAGGAATGGCTTCGGGCTGCAAGCGCAAATCCAGCCTTGGATTTCCTGAAGGAGCCCGAAGAGGATATTTACACCCCTGAGGACGGGAGGCCTTTTTATGATCAGAGGTAAAGTAGTCTTGCTCCCTTTTCCATTTGATGATTTTTCGGGAACCAAAGTACGTCCAGGGGTATGTTTGACCGATCCTATCGGAACACATCGCCATGTTATCCTGGCCTTTATTAGTAGTCGGGTCCCTGCCGATTTATTAGAAACAGACTTCATTTTGGATTCGGCACAGGCCGATTTCGCTGCAACGGGCTTACGGGTATCCTCTACATTACAATTACATCGTCTGATGACGGTTTCCATCCCTTTCCTTCAGCGTGAATTAGGTGAACTGTCTCTTCGAATGCAAGACGAAGTGAATAACAGACTGAAAAAATTATTCGGTTTAATATAATGCCCGTAACGGCAGATAACATGGTGGAAAAGGCAAACGTCCAAACCGCGGCTTCTTTTGCAACGAAATGTTACCCCGCACCCGTAAATCCCCCTTCCTCAGAATGGGAATGTAGGGTGGCATCAAAATAACTACCTCGTTCACTTATATCTTTCCAAATACTTTTCCAGGCGGTTCATCCCTTCCTCGATGTTCTCCAAAGAATTGGCATAAGAAAATCGGAGGTATCCCTCCGCATTTGTTCCAAAATCGATCCCCGGTGCCACTCCAACCTTCGCCTCCTTCAGTATGTCGAAGGCGAATTGATAGGAGTCGTGTGAAAATCGTTTTGCATTGGCCAAGACATAAAAGGCGCCGGTAGGCTCCACCGTAATCCCAAATCCCAATTCTCTGAGCCTCGGAATCAGAAAACGCCTCCGGCGATCATAGATTTCCCTCATTCTCTGGGTATCTTTTTCAGCCTCTTTCAGACCGACCAAAGCCCCCCACTGGGCAAAGGAGCTCGCAGAAATGAAGAGATTTTGCTGAATCTTCTGCATGGGTCGTATAAATTCTTTTGGCGCGATCACATATCCCAGCCTCCATCCGGTCATCGCATAAAGTTTTGAAAACCCATTGATGACGAAGGCTCTGTCTGTGAACTCAAGAATCGAATGGGCCTCTCCTTTATAGACCAGACCATGGTAGATTTCGTCTGAAATGATATAAGGAGAAAATTGGGCAATCCTCTTCATCCTCTCCCCGGACATGATATTTCCGGTCGGATTGGCAGGGGAATTGACCATGATTCCTTTGACCTTTGGGCTCAGTTTTTCCTCAATCATCTCAGGAAGGTACTGGAACCCCTCTTCCTCTAAAACCTCAACAAAGACCGGCACTCCGTCCACAAAGCGTATTATATTGGGATAACAGGGGTAATACGGATTGGAGAGAATGACCTCATCTCCAAAATCCAATAAAGCTGAAAAGAGGAGAAGCATGGCTGGAGAGGTTCCTGATGCCACAAGGATTTGCTCCGGAGAAACCTTCACACGATACTTTTCCCGGTAATCCTCAGAGATTGCCTCTCTCAACTCGATCAACCCCAGGCTGTGGGTGTAGTGGCTCTTTCCTTCACAGATGGCACGATAGGAAGCTTCATTGATACATTGCGGAGTATCAAAATCTGGTTCCCCCACCTCCATATGGATGACCCGTTCTCCCATTCTCTCCAGTTCTTGAGCCTTCTCCAGAACATCCATCACAATGAAGGGTGGAATCTCCTGGGCCTTCTTGGATACCATGGCGCACCTTAACCTCCTCTTAGTTTTGCAACTTGTGAATAGATATGAGAAGTTTGCAAGTTCCAAATTCCAAAATACAAATCCCAAATAATTTCCAAATACCAATTCCAAATTACAGAAAAGATTTTATCAAAGGTTCATATTTGGAATTTTGGACATTGTAGATTATTTGGGATTTGGTGCTTGGAATTTGGTGTTTATTTGAATCGGATCTCCCCTCTTTATCCCCAATATCTTCTGGGCATTGCCTTCTCTCACGGATATCTCGAGAAAACCGCTGCTTCCCAGAAGAGCGATCAATTCACCTTTCTTCCCTTCCCAGTATCCTTTTTTCAAACTATGGATTGTCTTTCTCCCCACCCGGATCACAAAGGGCTGCCCCTTCGTAAACAGAAAAAGCTTTTCTTTATCAATATGGCTAACGAGATTGCCAAAAGTATCGATATGGAGAACCGCCCCTGATAATTTTCCTTCTTTGATGAAGGGTTCTCTAAATCCGAGCTCTTTAATCGCGTTGATCCGATATCCGAAGTTACCAGGGTTGATACCCAGTGAGAGGTGGGCTGCCACCGGAGCGAAGAGGTCTCTTCCATGGAACGTCTCACTGATTTCCGCAAGAAAATATTTCTTCTTGGCGAGAACGATAACCTGTTTCACCTTCTCCCTCTGTGCAACAAGGGTGAAGAGGCCATTGTCAGGACCGACAAAAAAATAGTCTTTCGTTACAAGAAGAATAGGTTTCCTCGAACTTCCTACTCCTGGGTCTACCACAGAAAGATGGATCGTCCCCTTCGGAAAATAAGAGTAGGCATTGGCAAGGATGAAGGCTCCTTCCTCAATATCGTGCGGTCTCACTTCATGGGTGATATCAACCATAGTACACTGAGGGTTGAAATTTAAGATCACCCCCTTCATCGAAGCCACATAATGGTCCTTTGTGCCAAAATCGGTGAGAAGCGTGATGATGGACTTCCTCATCCAGCCCTCTTTGAAGTTCGGGGTGGGGAGTCCAGAGGAAGGTTCTTTTTGAAAGGCCTTCGAACAATTCCGTTCTCAGTGATGATCCCTTCGATCAAGATGTGAGGGGTTATGTCAAATGCTGGATTGAAGGCATCAACTTTTTTAGGGGTGATCCGCTTTTTCCCAAGGTAAGTCACCTCCTCAGGCGCTCTCTCTTCAATGGGTATATCTGATCCAGAAGGTATGTTAAGGTCGAGTGTCGATGTTGGGGCTGCCACATAGAAAGGGATGCCGTGCGATTTTGAAAGAACAGCAAGACTGTAAGTCCCGATTTTGTTAGCCGTATCACCATTGCGAGCAATACGATCTGCACCGACCAGAACAGAGGTGACCTCGCCTTTTTTCATCAACCACCCGGCCATATTGTCGGTCAGTATTGTCACAGGAATTTTCTCCTGAACCAGCTCCCATGCCGTCAACCTGGCTCCCTGAAGCATGGGCCTCGTCTCATCCACAAAGACACGAAACCGCTTCCCTCCGGCCCAAGCTGCGCGGATCACTCCCAGCGCAGTCCCGTAGCCTGCGGTGGCCAAGGCACCTGCGTTACAGTGGGTGAGCACCCCGTCTCCGTTATGAATTAGGATCTTCCCGTTCTCCCCTATTTTCCGGTTGACCTCTATATCCTCTTCATAGATTTTGCGTGCCTCTTCCTCCAACCTCTTCTTGACCCCATCGACACCTAAAAAATGGACTTCGTCCAGTGTCTTTTTCATCCGACCCACAGCCCAAAAAAGATTGACGGCTGTGGGTCTGGTCTGGCTCATCTGGTGACAAACCTTCTCCATGCTTTTGTAGAAGGCTCCAGGCCGACGCGATTGAATCTTCTGTGCGGCCAGAGCGATTCCCATGGCTGCAGCCACCCCGATCGCAGGGGCACCGCGGATGGCCATCGAGCGAATAGCCCTCGCTACAGAGGAGGCGTCCCTGCAATCTAAATAACGGACCTCTTGAGGCAACCTCCTCTGATCGAGGAGCCTCACCCGATCACCCTTCCATTCGATGGTTTTAAATTTCATAAAGCTCAAGCGGCAGGTTGAGGCTAAGGCTGAGGTTGAGAAAAAGAATTAAGCCTTAACCTGAACCTCAACCTTAACTTTAACCTTGACCTTTTAATTTCTTCCTCAGCAGTTCATTCACCAGTTTCGGGTTGGCCTTCCCTCTCGTCTCCTTCATCACCTCTCCCACGAAGAAGCCAAAGAGTTTCTCTTTTCCCTTTTGATAATCCTCCACTTGCTTTGGATTGGTTTTCAGCGCCCTTTCGATGGCCCTTTCGATCTCCCCTGTATCAAGAATCTGGGTCCACCCTTTGTCTTCTACAATCTTGGTGGGACGCTGACCGGTCCGATACATCTCCTCAAAAACATCCTTTGCGATCTTTGCGCTGATCGCTCCTCCCTTGATCATTGAAAGCATCTCTGCGAGATGGGAAGGGGTTAAAAGAGACTGATCGATCTCCTTCTCGTCCCGTTTCAACTCCCGAAGAAGATCTCCCATCAACCAGTTGCTCACCGTTTTAGGTTCCGGAAAGAGTCGAACACATTCCTCATAATAGTAAGCCATCGACTTTGTGGAAGTTAGGATCTCGGCATCGTATTCGGGAATCCCATAATCCCTAACAAATCTCTCTTTTTTCTCATCCGGAAGTTCAGGAAGGCTCTTCCGAATCTCTTCCACCCAAGTCTCATCGACCCTCAGGGGGACAAGATCCGGGTCTGGAAAATAACGGTAATCATGTGCTTCTTCCTTCCCCCTCATCGAAGCCGTAATCCCTTGATCTACATCCCAGAGCCTCGTCTCCTGAACCACCTCTTCCCCTTCTTCTAAGACCGCAACCTGGCGCTTGATCTCATATTCCAACGCCCTTTCCACATGTCGGAAGGAATTCATGTTCTTCAATTCTGTTCTGGTGCCCAATTCCTTCCGGCCTTTGGGTCGAACGGAAACATTGGCATCGCATCGAAAACTCCCCTCTTCCATGTTTCCCGTCGAGATTTCCAGATATTGAAGAATGGATCGAAGTTTTCTTAAATAATCACCTGCCTCCTGTGGAGATCGGATATCGGGTCCGCTCACAATTTCGACTAAAGGGACGCCGGTGCGATTAAAATCGACATAACTGAACGAAGCGGTCTCTGCGGTCTCACCATGTTTCAACTTTCCAGCATCCTCCTCCATATGAATCCGGATGATCTTAATCCGCTTCTTTTCCTTCTCACCCTGAAGGATGATGTCGATAAAACCATTTTCAGCTAAGGGGTATTCGTACATGGAGATTTGATATCCCTTTGGAAGGTCAGGATAAAAGTAATTCTTCCGTGCGAACAGGCTGTCCGGTGCGATTCGGCAGGAGGTGGCCAATCCTAATTTGATCGCAAACTCCACCGCCTTCCGATTCACTACTGGGAGAGAACCAGGCTGTCCGGTGCAAACAGGACAGGTTAAACTATTGGGCTCTTCCCCAAATGTGGTGGAACACCCACAGAAAATTTTCGATCGGGTAAGGAGTTGGGCATAAACTTCTAAACCGATGACGGGTTCATATTCCACGAGAATCTCCTATCTTTTCAAATTGCCAGATCTAAAAATATAATAAAGTCCATCTGTTGTCAAATTCTTCCAAAAGAGCTGGTTAGATGAGCAGGATTCAAGCTTGCCTGTTGTAGACAGGGGGTCAAGGGGTCGAGGGGCCGAGGGGTCAAGGATTCGAGTCCAAACCTCTCTTCCTCACGTCGTCTTTGATGCGTTTCACATGACCCCGACCTAAACCTTTTACCTCACACCCCAACTCAAAGTATCGTTTTATCCTGTCGTCGTTAAGGATGCCAAAGCAGTCAATCACTGCTATGGGGCCTCCCGCATTCTTCACAACCTCGTTCGGATCAAGATTTAAGTAATGTTTGTGCCTTACAGCAAAGATGACTGCGTCCGTTCCATGCAAAGCTTTTTTGAGGTCTTGCTCGACCCTCAGATCCTTGAGCTTCTCCTGCCCGCGGAAAAATCTTTTCAAACCCCGTGAAGATGCGGGGTACTCTTCCTGCTTCTCAAATTCCCACCAGTGCAGCACATAGGGATCGTGGACTCTCAATTCTGCTCCCATCTCGGTCAGCCGTCGAACAATCAGCTCGGATCCGCTGTATCGGGTATCTCCTACATCTTCCCGATAGGAGGCTCCCAAGACAAGAATCTCCGCAGATGCAATAGGACGGCCCATGTTTCGGAGGGCATCACGGACAAGTTGAGCCACATGGAGTGCTCTGGTGTCATTGATATCAATGGCAAGAGGTGTCATCTTGAAAATGTCGTCCTCAAAGCCATGTATGTGGCGATATGCCCAAAACCCTAAGCCGCCATCTTTCGGCAGACAATAGCCACCAATTCCCGGACCCGGAAATATCATATTGCTGTGGGTGGGCCTGATCTTAATTGCGTTGATGACCTTGATCAGGTCCACCCCATTTCTTTCTGCAAAGAGACTCCATTCGTCAAGAAACGCCAGGATTGCAGCCCGGAAGCTGTTTTCCACAATCTTTGCTGTCTCGGACTCGATCGGACGATCGAGTACCGTTAGCGGATACTTCGCAGTATTAATGACTTCATTCAAGAATTTAACGACTCTGCGTGTCGCTTCTTCATTGATTCCGCTGCAGACCCTCCAGAAGTCACGAATGCTTGATACGTAATTCTTTCCGGGCATGACCCTCTCAAAACTATGGGCAAGAAGAGGGTCACTACGAATGCCGCGCTTTCTAAACATCTTCTTTACAATGGGGTAAGCAACTTGTTCTGTCGTGCCAGGAGCGACGGTCGTCTCAATTAAAACCAGGGTTTCTGGATTCATCTTTGCTCCTATAATCTCCAGAGATTCTTCCAAAGCTTCCATATCCGCTCGGCCGTCCCGCACATTACCAAGGGACCCCTTTAGGTAATCACATTGAATATCTACGATCACTATATCCGCAAGCTTCAGTGCATCATATGTAAATGTAGCAGTGAGTGTTTTTTTCTCGTTTACGCAGCGGTTGATCATACACGCCACTTCAGGATCTTCGGCCTCAATTGGCGAAAGCCCTTTATTAATGTAAGGAATCTTCCAGTAAGAACGGGTACTCGGCCTCTGCATACCGATAACGAACTTGCTGGGACTTCCCTCCTTATCATGAGTGTCAGCAACCACTGCAGCCATGACGGCACCCACAAACCCCAAGCCCATGACGACAACAATCTCGCGCCCTAAAGAGCGTTGCTCTCTTGCGAGCTTCTGAAGCCGCTTCCATTCCCGCTGATAATCTTCCTCCCGAGGCAGGGGAAAGACCCCGCCTGCCGGACAGGCGGAAACGACCGGTTTTGAGCGTTGTGAATCCTTAATGCTTCTCTGTCGTGCTATTGAGTTACGCATAAATTAATCCTCCTGTCTAAAGCTAACCAAAAATATGAACTTTTGTCAATTTGGAGAATCCAGGCTGGTCAATGTTGACAAACCACCTTAATTTAATTAATTTATTTCAGGCGAAAAATGTTTACAAATGTCACAATCCCCTCCTCATTCTCCTTGGTTAGAAAGGGGAATGTCCTTCTCCTCCTCAAAGAGGAATATAAAGACCTACTTCTTCGGCAGGGGATCGAAGATTTAAAGACCTTCCTCAAAACAGATCGCCCAAACACTCGTTATCTGAGCGGCAGAACTCCCCACCCCTCTATCCCCATCAATGACGAAAAAAGGATGATCATCCGCCAATATTCACACGGAGGAATATTCCGGGCCGTCATTCGAAATATCTATCTCTTCGGTTACAGATCCTTTCGAGAACTGACCTTGACGGAGGAAATCCGATCCTGCGGGATCCCAACAATCCAGCCCATTGGTGCTATCCATCGTTCTATTCTCCCCTTGCTCTATCAGCCCTATCTTCTGACGTTGGAAGTTCCCTGTGCCAAGGACCTGGTCCAATATTTTCAGGAGGTCGGCCCCCATCCCGTCGGTGAAAATCTTTTCCTTAAACGGAAAGCCATCCGAGCTGCGGGCATTCTCCTTCGGAGATTTCACGAAGCAGGATTCTTTCACGGAGACCTTCACCTCAAAAACATCCTTGTGGCAGGAGATCAACTTCTCCTGATTGACTTTGACCGTTCTTATCGAAAAAAGGTTCTCTCCGTCAGGGAGAAGATAAAAAACCTGCTTCGCCTCAACCGTTCCGTGGAGAAGTGGACGCGCCTCGGACTGCCGATCACCCGAACAGACCGTTGGCGTTTCTTCTTGGCTTACGCTGGAGACGATATAAAGATTCGGGAGGCGATGAAAAGGAAGCTCCAAACCTATTCGATCCTCTGTCTTTTCTATCGATGCAGCTGGGCTCTTGAAAATATCGTTAGGAGTTTAGAGTTCGGAGTCGGGAGTAAAAAAATTCCAAATTGAATCCTTCAAGTTAAATACTCCGAACTAATCACTCCGAACTACTCCCTTAAAGAATTCTCGAAGGGGTGGGACGAGAAGATGAGCGTGGAAAAGGAAGAAGTGATCTGCCCCTGGAATGATGGTCAATGATTTGGGTTCCTCGAGTTGCTGATACCATGTGTTCAACAGGGGGGCGGGGCAGAAAAAGTCCCGACTTCCTACGATGAAAAGTTTTCTTTTCTCACATCCCTTCAGGAATCCAAAGTTATACATTTCCAGAGGTGGGGCAATGCCTACCATCCCTTTGATTCTTCTATCCTGGACGGCTCCAGGCAAACCTGCCCAGGCTCCAAAAGAATACCCTAAGAGAACGAGAGGAGGATTAGAACCATTAAGTTTTGAACTGAGGTATTCGACAACAGCCTTAACATCTTCCCCCTCTCCAATCCCCTCTCCATAGGCCCCCCCACTCTCACCCACCCCTCTGAAGTTAAAGCGGAGCGTGGAGAACCCTTCCTGAGACGCCGCCCCGACAGCCGCGGCGATGACCGGGTTATGCATGTCTCCACCATATTGTGGATGAGGGTGGCAAAAAATCGCGCCTCCTTTAACTGGAAGGGCCTCATGAATACTCAAGAGGCCCTCCAATTCCATCCCGTCGGATGGAACAAATACCTTTTCTTCTCTCATCCTATTTCCCAAGAACCTCTTTGAGAGTTTACGAAGCCTGCCTCCCCTCCCTTTTCCTTGGTCTCCCGGGGCAAATCTTCTTTTTCTCTCTTTTCTTCTTTTCTCTCTTCATAAGAATCGATCTTTGAATCGATCTTCTCCTTCACCCATTCTAAAATACTTCTCAAAATCTCCAAGAACCGAACCTCGAAACGGGTGACATCTTCCCTCTCAATCCGTTCATTGAGCGACTTTAGCCAAGAATCAACCTTCTCTTTCACCTGTTTTAGAATTAATATGAGATGAGGGTCTGTTTCTCCCTTTTTCCCCTCCTTCTCCACACCCTGGGTGAGGACAATCTTGGAATCTTCCCATTTTGCTTCTTTAGGTACTGCCAGTCTTAGATCACGAAAAGAATCCGAAATCGAGACCACCACAATAACCAGAAGGAGTGATAAGAAAAGATGGACCCATTTCGTCATAAATTCCACCAGCCAAAAGATAACATAAAAAACACGATGGTGGGCGATGCGGGAGTTGAACCCACGGCCTTTGGTTCCGGAGACCAACGCTCTATCCAACTGAGCTAATCGCCCCTAACAAGAATCTATTTACCATAATTTGACAGAGACTGTCAATTTATCTATTTTATTCACGTAAGAACGGCACGGCAGTAAACAACTCGTGGAAGGGGGTGTCGCTATGAAACTTTACCTTATTCAGCACGGGGAGGCGAAGTCTGAAGCAGAAGACCCAGCGCGCTCTTTGACAACAAAGGGGGAAGAGGAAGCCAGAAGAATCTCGGCGGCGGCAAAGAGCCTCACCATTTGTCCCTCAAAGGTCTATCACAGTGGAAAATTACGATCGAAGCAGACTGCCGAAATCATTGCCGGTGCCTTAAAGACCCCTGACGTACCTGTTCTGCCTGTGCAGGGTCTCAACCCGAACGATGATGTCCGGCCTTGGGCAGACCGAATCTCGAGAGAGACGGAAGACCTCATGCTCGTTGGCCATCTCCCTTTCCTGGAGAAATTGGCCTCTCTCCTTCTATGCGGGAATGAAAATGCTCGGGTAGTATTATTCCGTTATTGTGGCGTTATCTGCCTCGATCAGAAAGAGGATGGGAGATGGGCAGTGCGCTGGACCCTTCTGCCAGAGGTGGTTTGAAGAGAGGTCCGCAACCAGACTTGCCGCGAGAGGGTTGACCCTGCACCACGTAGAGTGCAGGGAGTGATGATTTTTCTTGTTATTTGGGTAGGAATGATGTATAAGTAATGAAAATTAGTTGCAAAGAGTCTATTTTAGTCTGAAGATGGAGAAAAGCGCAAAGAACTCTAACCAACTTCTTTGCGGTTTTTTGTTAAAGAACTAAAGAAACTTGTTCATCACCGAAATAGAGCATGAGAAGAGGCCCAAAAAAGCATATTCCAAAGGAATTTTATAAACTTAAGTCCCCCCAAGGGCCGGACGAAGAGGCCGCGATAGTGTCCGATGAGTTCGAGATCGATTTGGCCAACGAGTTCCCCGGGTTGAGGTTGGAGAACGAAAATGTCCCGATGCCTGAAGAGGAGGAGAACGTTGAATCCGAACCGGCGGTTCTTGGGAAGGCACCGGATCCTGTTCGCATATACTTGAGGGAGATGGGATCGTTCCCCCTATTGACTCGGGAAGGGGAGGTGGAGATTGCCAAAAGGATCGAAAGTGGACAGGAAGAGGTGCTCATGGCTGTGCTGAACTGTCCCATTGCTATTCAGGAGGTCATCAACCTCGGAGAGGCCCTCCACGCCGAAAGAGCCAGGATCGCAGATGTGACCTGCGAAATTGAGGATGAAGAGAAGAATTCTGAGGAAGAACGAATTCAGAAGAAGAGGGTTCTTAATTTAATCCGTAGAATTAAGAAAGGAAAAGACACCATACAACTTCTTCAGAGGCGGTTGAAGTGCAGGAAGAACGCATCCTCTAATAAGATTCAAAAGCAGATTTTAAAAAAACAAGCGGGTGTATTTGAAGCCTTCAAACGGATCAACCTGAGGGATGAACAGATCAGGAGAATTGTTCAGCAGTTGAGGCAGTGGGACATTCGAATAGAAAAGGCTCAGAGGGAGGTCAATAAATGTGAAACGGATTTAGGAATTTCAATCCAGGAGACCAGAAAATCCTTGAGAGGGAAAAAGAGGGTGAGTCTCAAACGAAAGGATTTGGAGGAGATGAGCAGGATCTCCCGGAATGCCAGACGGAGACTGAACAGGATGGAGGCGAAGTGCGGTCTCTCTCGAGATCGGCTCAAAGAGGCATTGAAGGCGATTGAAACAGGCGAGGCGAAGGCAAGGGAAGCGAGGAGTGAATTGGTAAAGGCCAATCTGAGGTTGGTCATCTCGATTGCAAAGAGATATATAAACCGCGGACTTCACTTTCTCGATTTGATCCAAGAAGGCAATATCGGTTTAATGAAAGCAGTGGAAAAGTTCGAATACCAAAGGGGTTATAAGTTCGGAACGTATGCGACGTGGTGGGTCCGTCAGGCGATCACACGAGCCATTGCGGATCAAGCCCGCACCATACGCATCCCCGTCCACATGATTGAGGTGATGAACAAAATGAATCGTGCCTCTCGAACTCTGGTTCAACAGATGGGGAGAGAGCCCACCCTTGAGGAGGTCGCAAAAAAAATGGGGGTCTCTCTCGATCATGTCCACAAGGTTTTGAAGATCGGCAAAAAAACGATTTCACTTGAAACGCCTGTCGGCGAAGAAGAGGACAGCCGTCTGGAGGATTTTATTGAGGATAAAGGAGGGATTTCTCCCCACGAGGCAGCGATCATTTCCAATCTGGTTAAACAGACTCAAAAGGTCCTGTCCACATTGGACAAGAGGGAAGAAAAAATCCTGAGAATGCGGTTCGGGATCGGAGAGATGCAGGACCATACCCTCGAGGAGGTGGGAAAGGACTTCAATGTGACCCGGGAACGGATCCGGCAGATTCAGGCCAAGGCCTTAGAGAAGTTGAAGCATTGCAGCCGGGCCGATAAACTGAGGAGCTTCGTCGAATACTAAAAGGAGAGCGACCATGAATATCTATGTCGGGAATCTATCATTTGAGGTGTCAGAAGAAAACCTTCGCCAGGCCTTTGAGGCTTTCGGCCAGGTAAGCTCTGCAACGATTATTAAAGATAAATATAGTGGCCAACCTCGGGGCTTTGGTTTTGTCGAAATGCCTGACCGAACTGAGGCTCAAGCGGCGATTGACAATCTGAACGGGAAACCACTTCTTGGCCGGCAGATCAACGTGAGCGAAGCTCGTCCTCGTCCTGACCGGGGACGGTCAGGACGGCAAGGTAACCGAAAGGGCCGGTCAGGTCCTGGCGGCCGGAACCGTTATTGACCAAAACATATCTTTTACTCCCCGCCCTGCCTCATTCTGGACGGTCAGGGTGAAAAGGCAAAAATCTTTCTTATCTTCATGCGCCTGCCCGGCGGCAGACAGGGCATCCAGATAACCCGCCAGCGCTGGTTTTATTAAAGAATTTTCTCATGCTGACAAAGGAAATCCCTTTTAACAGGATGGGGCCATTATTCCTCCTTCTTCTAAAACGAATTAAAGAAATTCTGTGAAGTTGAAGGTCGAAGATATCTGGTTGAATTTTGGCGGAGCCGCTGCCCTTTCAGCAATCAGTTTTGATACCAGAGGGGCTTGGACTATGGCTACATCATTGAGAATGGACCGGCCGTCTTAGATGGACCATCCCATGAATTGAAGGACAACGAGGAGATCAAGGAATTTTGTCTCGGGCTCAACCAACGAGGAAAACGAAAAAACTTCCGAAGAATAAGACACTACAGAAAAAGGAAATCGTTGTCGTGAGATTCTTCTTGAACATGAGGGGATGAAATGATGAAACAAATCATTAGGCAAAAAGCGAAAGAGTTGGGGGCTGATCTCGTAGGGTTTCTAAATCTCAAAGACTACAATAGTCCGCGTTCACCGAATCCTCTTCGCTACCTCCCATCAGCTAAATCTATCGCCGTCTTAGGCTTTAAACCTCTCGCAGGGGCATATCGTTACGGAGAAAATACCTGGAGCAAGATGCCCTCCTTTTTATACAGTGTGGAGTCGGCCGGCAATACGGCTGCCTATCATCTCGGGAGGTTTATGGAACGTGAATATGGCGGCGAATGTTTCCTTGTGCAGGCCCATCGGCCGTTTGAGATCAATGAAGAAACATTTCGTTCTCCCATTGGAAGCGTTTCGCTCCGGCATGCTGCAGTTCAAAGCGGATTGGCTGTATGGGGAAAAAATACACTCGCCTTGACCGAAGAATTTGGACCTCGGGTCATGTACCTCGGGCTTCTCAACAGCCTGGACCTGGAATCAGACCCTCCCATGAATGGATATGATCCGTGCAAGACTTGTCAATATGACTGTCGATCAACCTGCCCTGGGAAAGCCTTTACAGAGGACGGTCGTGTGTTGAGCCATCGTTGTGTCAAGGTAAGCCAGCCCAATGATGTGGGAAACTTCATGCGGTTTTTGATGGAAATGGCGGAGAAGCCTTCCATGAATGAGCGCTTGGAGATGATCAAGTCTCCGCGTTTTTTCCGTCACATGCAGTATTTACAATTCTTTATCCACTATCACTGTGACAACTGCACCCGGCATTGTCCGGGGCAGAGAGGAACTCTCTGATAAAATCTGTGTCATCCTAAATCATCGGTGTAATCAGAGGTATCAAAAAGTAAAGAGCTCGATGCCGCCGGAGACATTGAGGACAACGCCGGTGATGAATTTTTGAACCTCCAGTGACCAGCGTCGGCCTACCCTTTAATAGGATATTGAAACCTCGTAAAATTAAGGGTTTAAGGGTTCGAGTGATTTTTTATTGAAAGAAATTCGCTTCACCCCTTGAAACCTTTGCCCCTTGAATCCTTTTGATTAAATTGGTTCCAGGACAATGGTGATCTTGCCGTCCGGAAGGGTCTGCGCCGACGCCTTCATCTTCATCCCGACCTTGATCTTCTTCACATCCACCTTTGGTATCCAGCCCATGATCTTCAACCCGGCCTCTACTTGCAAAAGTCCAAAGGGACAGGGTTCAAATTGAATGCTTGAAAAAGGCATGAGAGGCTGCCTGACGGCAAAGTGCTCCGGAGGGACATGAATCTTTGTAAAAGTCACCAGAGTCCCCTCATTGCTAATCTGCTTCCATTCCATGTCGCTCTGCATGCAATTCGAACAGTCAGCCAGAGGGGGATAATATCGCTTCCCGCATTTCTTACAAACGGTTGCCATGAACCTTCCCGCTGCCAATTCATCGACAAATCTGTTCACCTTGGTCTGTGAGATGTTAAGAGAAAAATTTTTGAATTCCATTCTACTTCCTCCTGAAGATATGAACGGCTACCACCTGTCCCGTTCCCCCGACATTGTGGGCAAGGCCGATTTCTGCATTTTTTACCTGTCTCTCACCTGCTTCTCCTCTCAACTGCTTGGTGATTTCGATCGCCATTGAAACACCTGTGGCTCCGATGGGATGGCCCTTTGACTTCAACCCTCCATCCACATTGACGGGAATTCTTCCACCGACATAGGTCTCCTTCGCCTGGATCAGTTTACCTCCCTCCCCTCTCTCGCAAAAGCCGAGATCCTCATAGGCCACGATCTCTGCAATGGTGAAGCAGTCATGAACCGTAGCCACATCAATATCCGCGGGTCCCACCCCTGCCATTTTGTATGCGGTCTTGGCAGCCTCTCTGGCAGCCAGAATGGAGGTTAACGATTCTCTATCAGCGAGCCTTAACGTATCCGTGGCAAGGCCAGATCCTACAATCCAAACTGGTTTCTTGGAGATCGCTTTCGCTCTCTCTTCAGAGGCGATGATGACAGCAGCTGCTCCATCCGTAATCAGACTGCAATCATAAAGTTTTAATGGATAAGCGACCGTAAAAGAAGTCAGGGCTTTCTGTAAATCAATCGCCTTTTGCATTTGTGCATAGGGGTTGAGACTGCCATAATAATGATTCTTCACCGATACCATGGCCAACTGCTCTTCGGTGGTTCCATATTCAGCCATGTGAGCATTGGCAATCATGGCATAGTAACCAGGAAAGGTTGTCCCAAAGGGATATTCCCAGATGGAATCCCCTGCTTTTCCCATGATTTCGGTTGCGATACTGGTTGGGACCTCGGTCATTTTTTCCACACCCACCACCAGAACCACATCGGCCAATCCAGAGGCTACATTCATAATTCCGGTTCTCAGGGCCATGCTCCCTGTAGCACAGGCACCTTCAACGCGAAAATTTGGCTTGGGATGAAATCCGATATAGTCATGGACCTGTGCAGAGGGTTGAAGGGCTAAAGCGAATTCATCTCCAGCGATGCCCGTTACCATGCTGTCCACTTCTTTGAGGGGAATGCCTGCATCATCGAGACAGGCCTTCACCGCTTCAAAGGCGAGCTCCCGCAGCGAAGCATCTGATCTGACCCCAAACTTCCCGTGACCAATTCCGACGACTGCCACTTTTTTCATATCCTTCTTCTATCCTCTCTTTCCGATCACCGCACTGGCGATCGTATTTTTAAGCCTTCTTTAAAATGACGAAAAGGAATTGATGGTTTCGTTCGAGGTCTAAAATGACCTCTTTGTCCAATTCTCCCTTGGCAAATTCATCTGCCGCCTTTTGAATCTCTCTCTCTTCTCCGGTCAAATCGAAATTCATGCCTCTCCTTCCCCTCGATAAATGAGTCCCCAAACCGGACTCTAATATCTCAAAAATGCTCGATCGTTGTCAACTGTCTATTTCAAAATCTTTGGAATACTGGAAAAGGAAGGTGCAGATCGGGGAAAATAGAAAAGAGTCAACTTTTTCAAAGATCTCGACACACTGGATGTAAAGGATCAGGTTTTAGGACTCAAACCATACATCTCCTTAACTCTTATCCGATCAATGGACCCATCTTCTTTCCTGGGGAGAGAGTCAACAAATTGGATATAGCCAGGTCTTTTGTAGCGGGCAATTCTTCCTCCCACAAAATCGATCAGTTCCTGTTCTGTTAATTTGGCCTTTGGTTTCAGGATGCAGATCGCCTTGATCCCCTCTCCGAACTTCGGATCAGGCACACCGATCACGGAAACATCGGCAATCCCGGGATGCTCAAGGATTACTTTTTCGACCTCCACGGGATAGACATTTTCGCCCCCGGGTTTGATCAGCTCTTTTTCAGCCTTCCTTCCTGCAAACCACAGGTAACCTTCTTCATCAATACGACCCGCATCACCGGTGTGGTGCCAATTTTCCCGAAAGGTCTGTCTTGTTAACTCCTCTTCGCCCAAGTATCCTAAGAATACCAATGGACCTCGGACCAGAATCTCTCCCACTTTCCCCACTTCCACCTCATGGTCAAATTCATCTGTAATCTTCACATCCACCAGGGGACCAGGTTTTCCTGCACATCCGGGTCTTTCTCTGTTTGAACAGACGAAGGTCAACCCCATTGTCTCTGTTTGACCATAAACCAGCCAAAATTGACCGTAGCCGAGGTCCTCAAACCTCTTCACCGTATCGGGCAATTCCACTCCGCAAACGTGCTTCAAAGACGATAAGGTGAACTCCCCTTTCAACTGTTCGTCGAGCAGTTGAACAAGGATCGGTGGAAAGTCGCCGATGAAGGTCACCTTCTCCTCCTGAATTGTCCTTAATGCGGACCTCGGATCAAATTTTGAAATCATCAGATTTTTCCCACCTGCGTGCATCACAGAGAGGGCAAAGGCAAGTCCAGCGATGTGAAACAGAGGGAGAATGTTCAGATAGGTATCTTGACTTGTCAGGCCCATGACGCCTATGGTCTGGATGCTACAAGAGGTGAGATTACTATGACCGATCAGGGCTCCGCGAGGTTTTCCCTGAACAGCAGCCGTATGCATAATCACCAAGGGATCATCACCGCTGATCTCGACTGGTTTTGAAGGTTGACTGCTCAGAAGAGAATCAAATGAAATATACAAGCCACGGGGTGGACCAAAGGTTACAAATTCTCTCAGCGAAGGACAAGTCGATCGAAGATCGGACACCATCTTTTCAAAATCGGGATCCACAACGATCATGACAGGGTTCGTATTGGTAAGATTATAGCCAATCTCTTCGGCTGAGAGCCTAAAATTGATGGGAACCATAATGGCTCCTGCGGCAGCGATCCCACCCATCAAAGGAAAACATTGAGGATCGTTTTTGGCTAAGATAGCAACCCGGTCCCCTTTACGAATCCCCTTTCCACTCAGCCAGCCAGTCACCCGGTTGACCTGATTGAAGAGTTCTCCATAAGTGGTTTTTTGATTTTCTAACTGGACGGCAATCCTGTTTTTGAAGATCTTTCCATTTCTTTTGAAAATGTCATAAATCGTAAAATTGCGAGGACCCATTGCTCATTTCCTTTCTGCTTGCTTAAGATAGATAAAGGTCTCCTTTAGAAATTGCCTATCCCATCAACTTCCTGCGATCACAGCAGCATGTTCCTGCAGCACCCACTCCCCTGCCGCTGCAGCAATCCCCACCTACTCCCCTAGATTATAAACGGAGCAACTCTTAGCAGTTTGTTTAATGGTTGACAATGCCCCTAAAAGAAATCTTCTCACGCCCGGAGTGGGTCAAAGGTGACTCATTTGGAATAATCATAGAATCCTTTTCCGGTTTTCCTCCCTAACTGCCCAGCCCGGACCATCTTTCGCAACAAGGGGCATGGCCGATATTTGGAGTCCCCCAATTCTTTATAGAGATTTTCCTGAACCATTAAGAGAGTATCTAATCCCACAAGATCTGCTAATGCCAACGGACCAATGGGATGATTGGCTCCAAGGACCATTCCTTTATCAATGTCCTCAGCCGAGGCGATCCCTTCTTGAAGGACAAAAATGGCTTCATTGATCATGGGAACCAGGATGCGATTGACGGCAAATCCTGGTGCTTCGTTCACCGTGATGGGTGTTTTCCCCAACTTCTCGGACAGGGCTTTGATGACCGCAAAGGTCTCTTCAGAAGTGGATTGCCCCTTGATGATCTCCACCAACTTCATGACAGGCACAGGGTTGAAGAAATGCATGCCAATGACTTTCTCGGGTCGTTTTGTCATGGAAGCAATTTCCGTAATGGAAAGCCCAGAGGTATTCGTAGCCAAAATCGTATCTTTGGCACAGAGTTGATCCAGCTCCTTATAGACCTGTTTCTTCAAATCAATGTTCTCAATTACGGCCTCAATGACAACCTCAGCACTTTTCACCGCCTCCACCATGTCCACCATTCCCTTCACCTTGGACAGAAGCGCATCAGACTGCTCCTTGGTCATCTTTCCCTTGCTGATGGCCCGCTCATAATTCTTCTTGATGATATTGAGCCCACCTTGGACAAAGCGGTCTTCAATGTCTCGCATGCAAACTTCGTAGCCCGCCTCTGCCGAGACCTGTGCAATTCCTGAGCCCATTAATCCCGCACCCAATACGCAAATTTTCTTAATGTCCATCCTCTTTCCCTCCTCTTTCGCTATGCGTAGAGCGCCTGCCTGCACGAAGCGTTTCGGCGAAGGCAGGCTAAGCGCCTTTTAATCGTAGAATGGAAAAGACTTTACCAATAGAAGACTTGTCTTGTCAAGGTTTATGGTAGAGAGCTCTGAAAAACTACTGCACGCTCTCTTGATTACACAGATTTTTCTGATTTTCCAATGAATTTCGTATCTGTGTAATCGGCCCCTAATCAATGTAATCAGAGATTTCTGGACTTTTTCAGAAATCTTATGGTGAGGACTTGACAGAATAAAGAGGTGGATATAAATTTCGGAAAAAGCCCAAAACAGGTGAAGGCTGAGCCCAATGATCCTCCAGGCAAAATTGATTGAGGATGATCAAATAATCACTCTCCATATGGAAGGCGAAAATATCTCTCGAATTGAACCTCTAACGAACGGATCGACAGTGAAAAAAGTCGATCCAGACCTTTATATCGCACCGGGTTTCTTCGACCCCCAGGTAAATGGCTTTTCTGGAATTGATTTTAACGGAAAAGATTTGACGCCGGATGATGTACATCGGGCAGCCCAGGCAATTTCTGCCACAGGAGTCACAACCTTTTTCCCCACCCTTATCACTGCTTCCTTTGAGAGACTGCTCCACCAATTAAAAATCTTAAAAGAGGCGATTGAAAATGACCCGTTTGTTTCAAAGATGTGCAGAGGCATCCATCTCGAAGGGCCTTACATCTCTTCTGCAGAAGGGCCAAGAGGGGTGCATCCTGTTAAGTTCATCCGACCCCCTCAATGGGAGGAGTTTGAAAGACTTCAAGAGGCCTGTGGGGGGAGAATCAGGCTGATCACCCTTGCTCCAGAAAAAGAGGGGAGCCTTCATTTCATACAGAAGGCGGTTTCAAGCGGGGTAGTGGTGGCGATCGGACACACCGAGGCATCTGAGGAAATTCTCGACGCTGCCTTTGAAGCAGGGGCAAGGTTATCCACCCATTTGGGGAATGGCATGGGGAACCATTTCCATCGACATCGTAACCCTTTCCAGAAACAACTTGCCATGGTCGGTCTGATGGCAAGCATTATCGCCGACGGAATTCATCTTCCGGATTATGTGATAAGAAATATCGTGAAGGCGAAAAACCCTGAAAGAATTTTGCTTTGCACCGATGCAATGTCAGGTGCTTCTCAACCTCCTGGGAGGTACAGGCTGGCTAATCTCGAAGTCGAGGTGGAAGAGGATGGCAGAACACGATTAGTGGGAACAGATTCTTTGGCTGGATCTACCTTATCCATCCCAAAGGCGATCAACAATATGATCAAATTTGCTGAAATTGATTTGGGAACAGCGGTTAAAATGGCCACTGAAAATGGAAGGAAGTTGTTTCCAAAGATGATCGGGACGATCGCTCCGGATCAACCTGCCAATCTCGTGGTCTTCCGATTTAAAGAAGAGATCACGGTAGAAAAAACCATTTTGCTGGGAGAAGAAGTCTTTAGGAGACCATCCCCTTCATCCCCCTGAAAGAATACCAAATCCATTCAGAAGCGAGAGGCCGTTTGTTACACCTCCAAGGAGTGAAGTTGAGTTTTCTATGTGATCTAAAGATTTCCGATTGAAATCGAGTTTAACGTGCAAGCTCACCGGCGGAAATGGAGCGTGGCGGAATCGCCGCCCGGTGGAGCATCATGTTAGCAATCGTTTTTGTCAAAGCTATGGACCAGTTCCGGGCGAGCCGTCTTGCTAAACGCTTCACAAAAATACTCATACGTAATATCTCGCAAGATCGGTTTGAGCTTTTCAAATAAATATGGACAATCTTTGACAATTCTTGGATAGCGCATAAAAGTCACCGGTATTTTCACATCAGATAATACCAACATAAGTTTATAGATTTGGTTCAGTAGTATTTCTTCCTGTTTGCCTGGTTTGTCTGAGCGTGTGTGCCACAATCCACCGGCGAACCTACGTGGCCGAATCATGTGCTTCAATCACTTGACAAAAGGCAAATTTGAAACATTAGTCTTCGTTACATATCGTCTGCTTTCAGCAGCCGCATTCAAGTCTCGGATAGGTATGAAAACATGTTCGATGACTATATCTTCACGGTATATGATTTCTTGTGCGCAATCACAAAACCAGGGGCTCTTAACAATATAGGGACAGTCTTTCCGCATAATGTCATATTCTAACCCAGCGCGGGCTAAACTAAATTTCTTAGAAATAACGTCGTCGGCACTAAATCCGGTTTCAAGCCTTAGATGTGTCAAAAGCTCGACCAAGAAGGTAGTTCCAGTTCTCCCCGTACCTGTAATTACCACATGCTTTCTCGACATCTCGCTTTCCTTCCGGAAACTCCTTATCATATGGAGGCTTCATATTGGCATTTTTGGGAAAGTCCACTTCATGTCTTGTTTCTCTCTGGGGAGAGCTTGAAAAACAGAAGCGGATTGAAGAACTTTATAAGAGCAGGTTTGGGAAGATTAACAACGTAGGGTAACTGACAAAACCAATTCCGAAGTGAATGGTTCTGAATAAAGATTGCCTGATTCATGGCATCGGGCGGAATGAGTTTTAGGGAAGAGGTTAGAAAAGCAACAAACCAAGGGATGATATTTGAGGATAGTTAAAGAACCCCCTGAATTTCCGGGTATTCCAAAAAGATCTAATGCTTCGTCAGGATAAAGGTCTTGGCATTCAGGATATTGTGGTGCGCTAAAAATCAAAGATGAAAGTAGAATAAAAAATGATAGTACTCTTAAAAGACTCCTTCTTTTCTTCATATTTTCTTCGCCAGAGTAATATGGTAAACAGCAAAGTCAATAGCGTAAGGCATTAAACCAAGCCCTTTCCAGACCTTATAGTCGCAAGCAGGGGGCGTACTTTTTTTCTCCTCCTGACCTTCATAAGTTCCTATTCAATACCTGGGTTTTTTAAAAGACCCGACGGCTTTAATGAATCAAAACAAAAAGGCGGACCTTGCCTCAGATTTATCCTTCTGCAGCTCGACCATCTTCCTTTGAAAAACCCGCCGCTTTCCGTCCCCTTCTCACGGAGGCTTTGGCTTTATCAGCAGAATCTCATTTGTTAAAAAAATGCAGCACGATCTTATCAAAGGGGCAGATATTGTCAAGGGAAAATTATCTTTTTCTCTTTCAACCGGAGTCAAATGCTGTCAATTTAAGGATAAAGGTTTATTGATTTCCATTAGAAGTGTTGGATTGAAGGGTAATAATTGAAAAACAACATAACAGGAAGAAGTCCTCAAGAAAAAAGGTTGAGGACTTGGCTTAATCATGTTCACTCGAGGGAAATCCAGAAAAAACCTCTCTATTCTGATGAGCTCTGGGATTTCTGAGCCTCCCGGAGTCCTTTGACGATCGGACCATCCTCCTTCCAAAGATGGCAGGTATTGATGAATTTTTTTATGGTCTGTTCAGGAAGGCCGGCTCTTCCCCCTTCTGCGCCATATGCGGCCCAGTATCCCTGGACCGCGGACTCCCCCATAGCGATAACAAGGCTCGTCAGGTGCGCACACCCCTTTATGCCCCCGATGGCTTTCTTTACCTTCATACTGTAACCCGGCGCAATCTCCAATCCCTCTAAATTCCTGATCCAGGGAAGCACGTCCGGGCATTCTTCCCTCGGATGATGAGGCATTTTGGCCTCTGCTTTTTTGATCAACATCCGAGGGCCCTCGACCTTTAATTGAATAACCATATGGTGCACAAGCTCGGACTCTTTTGAGGCTTTGTTTTTTCCTGGCCGATACCGATGGTCTACGAGACTGCCTTCTACAAGGATGGTATGGTCCCCCAGATCGGAAGTTCGCATTGAAATTTCCCTGGTGTGAACAAGTTTCTTCATGGCTCTTATCTTCCGAAGGTCAGCTTTGCCGGACAGAATTTGTATGGCTATTTACATGATAGACCATTGTTTTTTCAATAAACGATCCCTGCATAGCCCACAAAGCTGTCGTCTGGCATGATATCGTAACTGGTGTAGTAATCGAGGAGTATCCCCTTGTCCGCCCCCAACGCTTTACACGTGGCCATCGCCGAGGCTGCAGCACCTGCGCTGCAAGCGCTATCATTTTCCTGGGCATGTTTGAGGAGACCGGCAGTATCCATCTTTAACGCCCGATCGATAAACCCCTTATCATTCTCATTCTTCACCCACTCGACAGCAGAAGGCCCAATCCCTTTCGTTAAGAACCCATAATTCGGTCCATAGTGCGTCAGATCGGTTGATCCAACGGCAAGGATGGAAATTCCCTCATTCCGTGCAATCTCAGCGACCTCCTTTCCCAATGCGTCAGCTTTAAGAGAGGCGGGTGATCGGATGGCCAGAAGCTTCGCTTCAGGGAAGAAGTATTTAGCCATCGCCAGTTGAACCTCAATCGTATTGTCCCCACTGGAGGGGCTCTCCTTTCTTGCATCGATCCTTTTCATCAGGTTCTTTGCGAATTCTGTGTGAATCTTCATCTCCCCGAATGGGGTCTCCCATTCTTCCTCCATTACAATTTGAGGGAGGTCATTAGTACCTAAATGACCTCCATAAAGAACGATCACTTCGACCTTGCCTCTTGACTTCAAGGAGTAGAATACCCTTGCGGCGAGCCTTCCGGAAAAATACCAGCCTGCATGGGGGATGATCCCTCCAATCCCCTTGCCCGAAATGGAATGAGGAGGTGACCACCCCTCTAAATAGGAGTCGATCTCCCTTCGACAATCCTTTTCATCAAAAGGATACCAACCTCTCGGTAACGCTCTTTTCCTCCTATTATTTCGCATAGTTATAAACCTCACTTTTCTCTTGCACAAGGTCTGCACAAGGTCTGCCTCTCATTATCTCCCCTACCCTTCCCAATTGATACTTCGCATATCGATCCACAGATCTCATATCCCGATGTTCAAAGACTTCCTTTAAATCCGATTTATTGAACCCCTGCTCAATCCGCTGACAACCAAAGGAATGTTTCAATCCATCATAAAGGTTAATGCTAACCCCTGCCCTTTTACAAGCTATGTTCCAGATGCGGTCTAATCTCCAAACTGGGTAAGGCCGTCCCCCTTGTGTAAATGCCCATTTTGTAGCTTCCCTCGGCTTCAGTGCGTCTTTTATTTCAGAGATGATAGGCAGAACCCTGATTGATCCCGTCTTGGTTCTGTGCCGGATCTCCCCATGCGGCCCTATCGTGGTACAAATGACCACAAAGGGATTCTCTTCTCTCAAACGAACAATTCACCCTCAACAATCCCCCTGCTTCATTTGGGCGGCATCCCGCATCCCGTAAATCTAAGGAACGTAAAAATGGGTAGACGCTTCTCCATTGTTTTTACATCACCAAGCCTTGCACGTCTAAGCAACCTGGGCGGATAGTCTCTATATAAGAACCAGCACGGTATCCAAACCTTAAATAAAAATGGATCTCAGGCTCATTTAAAGCCTCTTTAACCTTCCCGTTGAACTCTTCATCGACCTTTCCACTCATATCCGATCCAATATCACCAAGGTGCAGGCTATAAAGCCGATTCTCTTCTTTCTGCACCTCACTTATAAACCGTCTTCGCTCAAACGGACGCATTTTCTCAAATCGCTTTTTGATGCTGTCAAGGGCTTTCCTCATGGTTCTACGACCGAAGAAGATTACTTCCGCAAACTCTGCCACCAGCTTACCGTTTTTCCCAGACCTCCTTAAGCACTCGATCACACACCTTTGCATCTGTCTATGATTTCTATACAGCTTTACCCATTCCTTGGCCCTTGGAAGTGAAGACAACACTTCTATCCTATCCCCCGATTTAATCAACTTTATAGGAACTCAAAACACGGTTCAGCACCTACAGCAAGTTGCTGACCCATCATTACCAAACCCGGAGCTTTACCCTTTGCCCACTCATCGAATGCCCGTATCCCTGCCCTTTTCATTCCCTATCCATATTTCCAAGATTCTGAAGGTTACCCCAACTGTTCGCTTTGGATATCGTCGCAAAAGTAATGATTTAGAATTGAAAGAGAGGATAACGCGGTGCATCAGCTTCACGCTCAAGCCAGCTTTACTTATTCTCAACCTTCTCAGTGGCCCATTTGTACCTATCCTATTTGGCGGGTTTCCAATCTTTCTATCCAGACTTCTATTTGCTTGAACCTGACGGCCAGAACCTTCTGATATTCCTTAAAAAACTCATCTTCATCTTGGATAGTAGTAACCCAATAAATGTAGATATCATCCTTATACAACATTCCCGTTGGATCTTTCGGATCCTTCCACCAACCCACAGCAGGGCTACCTGGTGGAGAACTTGTAAGTCCACCAAACTTTTTGATTAATTCATCACGGGTTTGTAAGAATAGTTCTCCGGGAACCGAGCTACCATCATTAAATTTGACAGGCAGGTGAATTTCGTAACGAGGCAATCATTCTACCGCTTCGTAGGGGATACCCGCTTCATCCAGGGCTTTAAGAGCTTCACGCGAAATGCCGAAAATACGGCCCGGAAGCATTTCCACTAAGAATCTTTTCATAAGGACTATGAGGGCAAGTTGATCATGCTCAGGTGAGACCCTAACCTTTACGAACTCTTTCTCACGTAATTCCTGTAGATATGGAAGAGACACAAGTTCCACCGAAATCTCTCCAGCACTTGTGGTCGAAAGATCGTGGGCCGCAGTCCTCTGAGCACTAAAATCCAGAAGCTGGTAAGCAGAAACCAAACCGTCTGTTGTTTCCATTTTTCTCCTCCTTATACTTCCACCCATTGATCTACAATGTTACGCTCTTGAATACCTACCATTGGGAAAGGAATCCCAGGCTGGGTGGACTGCACCCTCCTGATCTCTTTCTCGGTTCTAAACACTTGCGTCCTTGAACTTCCGTCCTCCTTTAAAGACTCAATAACCGCTCTGTCAAATGTAGCAGTTGATGATGAACCGCTCGGCCCAAGGACTGCTTCAGGGTTATATGGTACATTTAGCTGAAGTTGTTGTTCATAATCCTTATACAAGTTCCAAATGAGTTCGTCCAAACGTCCTGAACTTTCTGAAACCTTTAGGCCAAATTCTCCCTTCGCCTCCTTCCTACTTATCAAGTACTGATGCGATGGGAGTTCCTTCGTTAACATATCGACCAACTTTTCTATTTTCTTTTGGTCTTTCTCGTGCATCGTCAAGAGTTTCCTGGCCAACAATCTAATTTGCTCCCTTGAACGATACACCGCACCAAGAGCCATCGGATGAACTTTTTCGGAAAGAACCGTCATAATCTTGCTGATTCCCTCGTCTCCCTTAATTCCAGCTTCCTCTCGGGCTAATTTTAGGTAACCTATCACATCCTCCACACTGACTGGTAGTAACTGCACTGCAGGCTGTATTTGACCAGGGGCTGGTGGATTATACGGAGAAGCCAATGATGGGTCAACAGGGCTTAATTGGGCACCCTTCGCCATAATTAACTCATCAGCCCCTAATGCTATTAGTGTTCCGCAACTAAGCGCTCTAAAGGGAATAATGACCCCTAATGTATCACAAAATTCTCTAACTAAGCTCACCATCGCCCAGCCTGCTAAAGAATCTCCACCTGCAGTATAAATGAAAACATTTATTCTGGGAACAGGTCCAATACCTCTCAGGTGGTCGTATATTAGTGGAATCGTATCCCCAGCGATCCTTGTTTCTAAACCTCGACGATCCCCTGTTATATAACAAATTAAACGACCGTTTGTCAGGGTCTCTATTTCACGGATTAACGCCCGCCTTTCCTCTTTTCCCATTTCATGTCTCCTTTTCACACTTAAATTATAACATTTTCTATGCCAAATCCTGAATATTGTTCAACTTATATCAAAATTTGAATAAATTCCTTGTATTAAGATTTGAAACGCCAATAGAGGACCGGGACATTTTTACCTCTTAACGGCAAATTTTCCCCGCGCCTCCCTCGCCTAATCATATCTAAGTCGTAACCCATTACCCAACTGATGCCAACCTTCTATTCTGCCGAGAGAATAACCCAAAACAGGGATCTCGGCTGCTTTATTGCTCGGCTATGCCATAAAGCTCATCAGGCTTCCTTGGTGAAAAGTATATCACCATGGGAGTATTTTGTAAATACTTTTTCCGTGGTTTCCGTTTCAGATTTATTTGGCCCAAAGAGCATTGGCAATCCTGCTGAAATCTTCTTTGTCGCCTCGCTTCATCACCGATAGGGCTGTCAAGTATCGATTATGGTTTTTAATATACCCTACATATAGACTTTTTGGAAGTGCGAATTACAAAGAAAAGTGGCGCCTCCCGAAGTTCACCCCCTAGATACCATTTTGGTCGGGAATCTGGTCGGGACTTAATCCTTTTATACCCGTTTAAAACGGTTTAAAAAGGCTTAAAAATGGCGGAATAAGGCATTTTCACCAACTCTCACGTCGCTAACACCCGTCCCACCCCCGATAGCACCACCATTTATAAAACAAAAAACCCCCGCAATTGACCAGAGCTTTTCTTATGCGGGAATTTTTCCCTCTCAAATTTCGTTAAAGTGGTTAAAAGTAATAATTTAAGGTCTCCATTTTCCCCAATAGACCAACCCCAGACGCCCCCCAAACCCGTTGCTTGTCCCTATCAAAAACCACGCCAACCCTCCGAAGGTCACGCCCTTAAGAAATTTATAGACTTTCTCAGGATTCCGGGTAAAAGACTCCGTCCATCCTTCGACTCGTCTACAAAATTTCTACCATATGGGCTTTGAAATATGTGTCAGGGATCATCAAGAAGACTCAGCGGACTCGATCCCTTCTCACATAATTCAAGGCCATTCTCCAGGTCGTCATGTCTTTTGAATCGCACATCTACCATAAGACTTCTTAGCGGTAAAGATTGATCTAAAAATTATTTTTCAACCCCCGGTCTCACGCGAGAGCTCGACAAAGAATTTATCGTTTTTTCCAAGGAGAGAGTCATGCATGCACAATGCAAGCTCGATTACCGAGTACACCTACTTATCATCAGTGCCAAGTTGATCAGTGAATTGATGATTACTGATGGTAATGCGGCAATAAAAAAGGGCAGGACCATTTTTGACCCTGCCTCTGCAATTTTATTTTCCTGACAATTTAGGCGGACTCCTTTCTTAAACCCTACAAAACCAGCTTAACGGTTTCTTCTTCGTTCAATGTCGAATTTATCCCAAAGGTCCAATTTATCCTTTCGGAGTCCCTGGCCAACCTTAACCATCTCTCCCAATTCAATATACTGATCTTTGCTTGAATCATAAGAAGGCCATTCTACCAAACCCTCTTTGTTTGGATTCCCTGTCTTTGCAAACTGGACCCAATAACCACTCATTACCTTGGAGAGGGCTTGATGCTTTTCTTCGAATGGTACTTTCCTTTTGGCTTTAACAAGATCGATATTATCGAAAACAAATGTCACTTCGCCTCCATGATAAGCTCCAGCAGCTGCCATCGGACCAGGCCATACCATTGTAGAAAAATATAAATATGCTTTTCCTCCGGCTTTTTCCATCGCTCTCGCAAAGCGACGTGCTGCATGGACAAACCACAAATCACCACCGTAGTCCACAAAGCTCTTCCGGATTTCAGTTGGCTCATTGGCGGGATACTTGGCCAATATGTCATTCGCAAATTTTCCAAAAGTATTCTTCAAAAATGTCCGATAGGCCTCTACGTTATCGAAAGGAGATTTGGGAACAAAAATCGTGGCTTCATCAGCAGTCGCCCCAGCGATGAGGGGCACGAGATTTTGTTTTCCTTCCTCGAAGATAGTCTGTACATCATCTGGAAGAACCCAGCCATCTATTACCGGCCCAAAGGTATTACCAGGAGGATAGACTGCACCTCCAGCGGCAAACATGACCGCCTTGGAGGCCCCGAGAAGCTTTTCAGCACTTAGAGAACGTAGCGCTGCTACAGGATCGGCTACGTCAGAGCATCCAAGGTCTTTGGCGATTCGCTCGCCCTGTTTTTCCATGGGTTCTAACCCGTACCAACCTTCCCGCAAATGCCTATTCGTAAGAGGAGCTAAAGCATGGCCGCTTTCCGCAATGGCACGATGGAAGAAGCCCTTAGCGAAGGGGGTTGCCATTAAATAACAGACATTATAGCCGCCTGCGGATTGTCCAAAAATGGTTACATTTCCAGGGTCGCCCCCAAAAGCCTGAATGTTCTTTTTTATCCATTTAAGCGCAGCGATTATATCAAGCAGACCATAATTTCCGGATACATTGTTTGAGGATTCCTTTGAAAGCATCGGATGGGCAAAATAACCAAATATTCCAAGGCGATAGTTAATGGATACGACAACGACACCTTGTCTGGCCAAAGCCTCACCATCGGTATCTACCCTCGTACTTGCTCCTGCAACATTGCCGCCTCCATGAATCCACATCATCACAGGTCGTTTTTCATTTTCGCTCTTTGCGCCAGTCCAAACATTAAGGGATAAACAATCCTCACGAAAATTTTCACCAAGGTCCACGCCCATAGCCTTCAAAATACCCGGCTGCATACATACAGAGCCAAACTCATTACACTGACGAACTCCCTCCCAAGCTTCAACCGGCTGCGGTGGCTTCCAACGCAAAGTTCCTACAGGAGGTTTGGCATAAGGGATACCTTTAAATGCCCGGACGTCCTTATTTTCTCCCAACGCCAGCCCGGATATTTTTCCACCCTCAATCGCAATGGTTTCCGGTAGGCCTCCGCTGTCCTGTGCGAGGGCGGTTACAGCACTCAGCAACAATGAGACGAGAATGAGTAATGAAAACAAAGAAGATAGCAGAGAGGTCTTATTGAATGTCTTTTTCATTTCAATTAATATCATTGCTGCTCTCCTCCTTTCCCTTCCGCAAAGGGATTCTAATGTTATGGTGAATTCAGATATATTGTTTTTATAAGGCAGACAATCAACGATGCCTCAAAAAGGGATATGAGAATACCCTCTGGAGGCTTTGTATGGGCATCTTCTGAAAACTCCATTTCATAGGTTTCTCCAGATGGACATTTATAAAAAAATCGGATCGTTGAATCAACGATACCAGAAGCGACCACTTTGTCAATACTAAGAATGAGGTTGTGAAAATTATCTTTTAAGGATTATGACTTGAAAGCTGGTATACCAATATGGATTCCTCGCTTGATGACTTCAGGAAGAAAGACAGTAGGATGACATCCAGGTCTGGTAGACCCGGAGATGAATGTGATGAAACCGCATCCACCAAGGATTCGAGCCAAAACTAACCGTGGATCGGGGCATCCCTGCACAAGTTTTGCACAAGGTTTTATTCATCCTAACCCCTTGAAATAATTAGCAGTGTCGCAGGGATACCAACCTCTCGGTAGGATTCTCTTTCTGAGACTCATGGCTTTTCCTCCTCCGTTTAGTTCGGAGTGATTAGTTCGTAGTTCGGAGAAAGTAACTTTAAAACTCCGAACTCTGAACTCCGAACTCAAAACTTTCTCATATTCTTTCAAGGGTGGGCATTCCCATCAGGTCGAGTATATTGGCCATTACCTCTCGAAACGCCTTAACCAAAGAGAGTCGAAAGATTTGAAGACCTTCATCTTGAAGATGAATAAACGGAGTCTGAACACCCGCTCCGGGATCGGGATGTTCGTAAAAGTTGGTAAATGAAGTTGCCAGGTCAAAGGCATATTCTGTTAATTGAGAAACTCTCAGTGTTTTCCCGGTTCTGGTAACGACGGAAGAAAGTTTTGAAAGGGCATCGAGAAGGCCTCTTTCCGTATCGGTCAATTGAGCGGGAATACAATTACTTCTCCAATGGAGATCGATCTTCCGCTCTTCCGCTTTTCTGAGGATGCTGCACGCCCGAGCATGGGCGTATTCTAAATAGACCCCCGTATCTCCGGTGGTCTTCAGAGCTTCATCAAAATCGAAAACGATCTGACTTTCTAAGGTGAATCTCAGCAGGTAGTACCGGATGGCCGCCGCTGCCAAAGCGGAAGCCGTATGATCCTCCAGACGATT
This sequence comes from uncultured delta proteobacterium, assembly GCA_963826305.1. Classification (GTDB taxonomy): domain Bacteria; phylum Desulfobacterota; class BSN033; order BSN033; family UBA1163; genus CAWGWZ01. The sequence continues at coordinate 484,128 of CAWGWZ010000020.1, forward strand.
TTCCGCCTTCTCAATCACCTTCTGCTTTACCATCTCGATGAAGTCCTTCGCCTTTACCCCTGTCCCAGATCGACCTGACATGGCAACGGACTTCTTCTCATCCGTCTCCTCCATCCCCAGGAGTCGTGCTGATTGAGGAGAAAGGTTGACGACTTCATAGGCGAGATGGACCGATTGTTCTGCCTCTTTCTCAAAGCCCACCTGACGAAGGCACTCGCTGACCACCTGCTGAGGATAACTCTGTCGAGTGTCGATCACATTGATCACCCTTGCTGCGTGGCCAAAACGTTGAGAAATCCGATCACCGGTCTCACCGTCCGGTGCAGTTGTCCAGAGCAGCTGTCCGTTGGACTGCATCCCCCAATGCTTATATAGAAAGTCTTTCTTGAGAAGCCCGAACTTCCAGAGTTGATAGGCAACATCCTTTCCTGTGTAAGTAACGCTCCCATTTGAACGAACCAGAATCTTATCCAGGCTCTTCACTCCTTCACCAGTCTCCACAATGCCTCCAAAAGGGACCACCCAACATCCTTCATTTGGGCCCTCGGCTTCAAATCGAAGGGCCCCCTTCTCTTTCAGGAGTTCGAAGGTGGCTTCCCAGAAACCCCGGGAGATGATATCCGATTCCCAGTTGAGAAGATCGTAGAAGATTGAGAGTTGGGCCACCGTCTCCAAATGCCCCTGAACAATCTTATTGGCCAACTCCTTAGCAAATGAAGAAATGGGATGGCTGCCCCCTTCGATCTTGCGGAGAACTTCTTCTCTCCTTTCAAGTAGGGAGGAATTCACCTCGAGCTCATTTTGGAACCGAGCATAGAGATCCCAACAGAAGTAGTCAAGAGGGTGATCCTTTGGAACCTTTGCCCAGATCGTTCCAAAATCGGATATGCCTTCGGCGAAGAAAGGGGGATCTAAATAAAGGAGAGCCGTCACCACGTCAACGACCTGAACCCCTGTATCATCGATATAATTGCAAACCTCTGTTGAAAAACCGAGCCATTTGAGCACTCTGGCCACTGTATCTCCTAAAACGGCATTCCGGAGATGACCGATATGCATGGCCTTGTTGGGATTAACGCTCGTATGCTCGATGAAGACCTTCTCTTTCTCAATCGAAGCCGGCCGCCCGAAAAGATCTCTTTTCCCAACAATTTGGGGAATCAACTCCCGCGCCAAAGCCGGCCAATCCACTTTAAAGTTAAGATATCCGGGTGGACTGACGCTGACCTCGTGGATAAAAGGAGGAGGATTCAATCTGAGTTGTTCAGCCGTCTTCTTCGCAATTTCCATCGGCGATTAACGTCTTACCTTGGCAAGGGAAAGACAGATCGCACTCGAGAAGTCCCCCATCTCCCGATCAGGAGGCACATTAAAGGGTATTTCTTCGACGGCCAGAAATTCTTTTAGCGATATGGCAGCCCCTTCCCTGATCATCTTCCATTCCTCGTCCCCTCCCCCTTTTTAGCAAGGGAGGATTGTTCAATTATTATGGCCATGAGGAGCAAATGTCAAGAAGTAGATCTGAGAGCTCTGAAAAACGACTACACGCTCTCTTGATTACACAGATTTTTACAAAATTGACAGCTCAAAGGCGTAAGGATATAATTCGAGCACGTTCACCGAGGACATGTTCTCAAAGACGGGGGGCTCTCTACATGGAAAGTACGATGAAAAAATATGCTGAAAAGATTGGACGGAACGAGGTCGATCCTCATCTCCGATATGATGGCCAGAGGAGTGGCCTTCTTCTTGACCCCCTTCGGGAAGACGTGCCCCTGGAACTATTGGGATTTGGAATCTATCAATTGGGGTCCAATTTCATTACAAGAGAAACGAAGGGAAAGGAGATCGTTCTTGTCCCACAGGAAGGAGATTTTGAAGCGGAGGCGAATGGAAAACGATTCTCAGGCAAAAGAAGTGGCGGACCTTTTTCACCCGGCCCCGGCAAATCGAATGCCTCTGCCCTGTATATTCCCTGCAATGCCAGATTAAGAATTCGAGGAAACGGTGAGATCGCCTATTTTGAGGCCCCTGCCCTCAAAGAAAAACCTCCTTATCATCTATCCAATCAAGAAGTGAAGGTGGTATCGAGGGGGTATTGGATTTGGCGTAGGGATGTCGTCTCTTTGATGAGCCCAAAGGATGCCAGCTCCAATCTGGTGGTTGGAGAAACCTATAATCCCCCAGGTTTCTGGTCAGGAACCCCTCTCCATCAACACGACAAAGAACAACCTCTCTCTGGAGAGTCCGATCACGAGGAGATCTATTACCACCGTTTCAATTTGAAAAAAGGAGTAGAAGATCAATTCGGCCCTTATGGCGTTCAATTGCTCATGGATGGGAAAAATCTGACGAAGGCTTTTTTGATCGGGGACAAGAGTATCTTTGCCATTCCAGGAGGTTGCCACCCTGTCGTTGCCTCCCCTGTCTCCGAGCTCCTCTATCTATGGGGATTGGCGGGCAGGGGCGCTGAGCTGAGGATGAGAGATATTCGGGAGTTTGTTCATCTTAAATCCTTTGAGGAAATCTTCAAAAATCTGGAAGCGGGCCGAACCAAAGAGACCCTCTCTAAAGAGAAGCTGAATGCCCTCTGCGCTTCTTATCCTTTTACAGAAGAGCAGAAGGGGCTCTTGTTGGTGATGTTGAGAGAAAAGGGATATGAAATGGAGTAAAACAACCCATGTGATGGGTGAGCAGAACCTTTTACAATTCCTCAAACCCTTCCCCATTGACCTACAAAAGATCTATTTCAGATCCTTTTGTTTCATGAACGGATTGACGTATGGATTGATCCGAACTTCTGGGGGCAAGAAATTGGTGGTCATGGGAAAGAAAGGACCTGTCCTCGAGGACCCATTTAAAGGGAGTTTCTATCAACAGAAATCTTGCCTCAAGGTCTGCGATCTCTCCGCTGAAAACACAGGATACCTGATGACCCTCTTCCCTTACACAAAACCGGTCTCACTCCGGAAACATTCAATCACCATCGGTACTGGAGATCGCCTTGGCCTGGCTACTCCTGGACACATCAGGGCTGCTCAAAAATTCGGCATTCGTCCCGTCTTGGCACAGCAATCGGTCCGGGAAAATAGACAAACGGGAAGGAATTTTAAAGAGGTGATTCAGGATGCCGCGTGGGCTGCCTTCCAGGAGAATTATCAGGAGGGATATGGGGCGGATGGAGATCACCTGAAGTCTCTGCAGGAAGTCAAGGACGCCCTTGATGCAGGCGTCTCGATGATCACGCTCGACCTTTCGGAGAAGTTAAACGCGGAGGCGTTCCGTGCTCCCAAAGAGGTGATTGACCGCAAATACAAGGAAGAGATTGATGAAGGAGATTCAAGAGTTCTTCTTCACCTTTTCCCGGATAAGGAATTTCTTTTCAAGATCCCCCATGGAGGGATATCCATTCGATTTGATGAGGAAAGTGTCAAGCGGAATGCCCTCCTCTTTCATAAAGCCATCGACTTCACCGAAGAAGTTTATGAATTCATCCGGAAACGATCAGGGAATCGACCCCTCATCGATTTTGAAATCTCCGTCGACGAGACGCCTTTTCCCACTCCTCCAAAAAGCCATCTCTTCTTCATCATTGTATTGAATCACAGAGGTGTGCGCATCGATTCGCTCGCACCGCGATTCATCGGAGAATTCCAAAAAGGGGTGGATTACCGCGGCAATTTGAAGGACTTCCGAGATCAGTTCTATCAACATGTTCTCATCGCCCAGGATTATGGGAACTATAAGATTTCCATCCATTCCGGAAGTGATAAATTCTCGGTTTTCCCTGACATGGGAAAACTGGCAAAAGGAGGTCTCCACTTAAAAACTGCGGGGACGAGTTGGCTTGAGGCAATCCGCCTGATCGCTCACGTGAATCCCTCCCTGTACAGGGAGATGCATCGATTTGCCTTATCTGTATTTAAACAGGCCGCCAAACTTTACCATGTCACGACAGACCTCAACCGAATCCCGAATCTTGAAAAACTCCAAGATCAGGAACTCCCTGCTCTCTTGGACCAAGACGATTCCAGACAACTTCTCCATATCACTTACGGGTATTTACTCAATGCAAAGGATGGAAACGGAAAAAATCTTTTCAGAGAGCGGTTGTACCAGATCCTGACGCAATATGAGGAGGACTACTGGTCTCTCCTTGAGAAACATATTGAGAAACATTTAGATTCTCTTGGATTACCTATAAAATAGATGATTTCATCCCCACCCTCACCCTCCCCCGTCAAAGGGGAGGGGATATAAGTTGAAGCCTCTAATGAATTTTCCTCTCCCCGGGCGGGAGAGGGAAAGGGTGAGGGGTCAAGGGTCAGGGGAGATTAGGAGAAAATACATGAAAGGGATCACCCAAGAGGCCGCCAATCAGTTTGTTGATTCGAGTCTTCCAGAAAGGCTCTTGCCCGAAACATGGCCTCCCATCACGGACGACCATGTTGCTCATATCCTCCAGTTGACCAGGATGGGGCAGACCTGTTTGGGGGCAGACCATCTTCTCTTTCCAGAGATGAATGGAATTCTGCCGAAAATAGTTTCTGGCGTCATCCGAAAGCTGAACATTCTGTTTGCCACTTCAAAACCTTTCGGCAATACCAAAAGAGAATTGCATAAGGAAAACCTTCATCTCCGGCAATATGCGTATGAACTACTATTGGAGATGGCCCTCAATCTCTACGGTCTTGAAAGCCGATGGCTCAATGAAGAGGAAAAAGGCCGATGTGTCCAATACATTTTGAATGTTCTCAACGAATGGGAGAACCTCGAACGGAAAGAGGGAGAACTTTCGATTGCTTCAGCGGTTATAGGAAAATGGCTGTCAAGGATGAAAAGGGTCCAGAAGGGAAGTAGCATGGCGGCAAAGACGGCCATCCGAATCGAGGGCAGCCTGGACTCCGAGAAGAGCATGCTGGTCGATTTGCTGAAGAAGGCGGAGAGGGAGATTAAAGGGAATATTTACTACCAAATGGTGAAGGAAGAGAAATGCAAGTTCGGCAACGATTATGCCCTCGGACTGAGATGGCTGAGACACTTAGGTTTTGAGCAGGTCTCCACAAATCCTGTCCTCGCGGCCAGAGCTTATCAAGATGAGCCCGAACTTACGGAGACATTTCTTAAAGAGTTAAAGCACCATCCAAACTTCAAACAGTGGTCCGCCAAACCCTCCCAATGTACGGATGAGATTACCCTCTATGCAACCCTTCTTGCCCTGTGGGACAATCTCCACGTCTTCCGCCCCATCTTTTTCAACCTCCGAAAGACCTCCGGAGGAGGGGTCGTCAGTTTCCAGCTCAATCCGAACATCGCCCATCTCGTTGAAGAGAGCATTCGGGATGTCTTCAATGCGTTCTCGCTTGCATCTGAAAACCTCTATACCTATGACCGATATCTCCTGGCCGGCTATCCAATCGATGGGGAAAAAGGGAGGCCCAACATGGTGATCAAAGTCGCTGCTACCTCCCCAGCAGCCAGGGCGATTACTCGGACGATCAATGCCTTCGGGTTTGGTTCGAATATCACCGTCGATTTCAGCGTCGGTCAAGAGGCCACCCTCATCCTGGAGGAGATGGAAGGAATGGCAGCGGCCATTCGGAAAGGAATCGAGCCCACTCAACTCTATATGACCAACATGGGCGGACGCCTCGAAAGCCATTTGAGAGAGGTGAAGTTGGAGAAATCTTTCCAGGACTTGAGGAAAAAGATCGGCGATGAGAAGGCAATTGAAAAAATCGTCCGTCTCTCTGAAGCGAATGGGACGAAGGACAAGGTATCCAAGGCAAAAACTTACGAAGAAAAGGTCTCGGCCGCAACGCGATATGCCCACGGTCAGAAGAAGATCGACGAACCGATCTTGGAAGCCTTGAAAGAAGTCGCTTCAAGAGAATCTCTTCAGAATTGGGAGGACGCCATCGGCAAATCAGGAACCCTCATTGCGAGGCGGGTATGGTGGATCTTCTTCTCCGAAACCAATCGAGATCGATGGGAGGTCTATTTGATGAAAAAATATGGCCTCACCCGAGAGCAGGCGGTCCGGGTCATCGATCGCATCCACTACCTGCCTGCCTCTAAAAGGAAACCCTTCGATACCTACTGGACGCTATCTTGCAGGAACCTCGTTCACACGGAATTCCCTGACCATCAGGAGAATGTGAGGAGGATGGCTGAGGAACCCGATTTCAATTTAGGGGAATATGACGAATCGATCTCGAAGACTTTTTCTCCAGAGATCCTCCCACAGCTGAATCAGATGGAAGATTTCAGGAAGGCCTACGAAATCAATTCTGAATTGGAAGAGATCTTTAAAGAGGTGCGGATTCCGGAGAACCTTGGTGTGGGAGGATTGATGCCTTCTGGTTGGGCTGAATTCGGGCCTGTCCAGAAAACCCTTACCGAATTTAAATCCGCCTATGACACTTTTCAGAAGGAGATCGTCTCCATTCTCCAGGAGCTTATCAGGAACAAAAGACGAATTGAGGTGAAGAAAAAGAAGAAGAGTGGAACAGGAAAGAAAAGATAGGGGGATTCAAATGAAGATTTCTATCTGCAATGAGCTTTTCCAGGGGTGGCCGATTGAAAGAGTTTTCGATTATGCAGCCCAATTGGGTTATGACGGGGTTGAAATCGCTCCCTTCACCCTCGCGGACTCCGTAACTGAAATATCTCCGTCGAGGCGGAAGGCAATCCGCCGGGCAGCCGAACAGAGTGGAGTGGAGATCGTCGGACTCCATTGGCTGCTGGTCAAACCGGAAGGACTCTACATCAACCATCCTGATGAGATCATTCGCATACGAACTCAGGAGTACATCGAGGCCCTCATCCACTTCTGTGCCGACATCGGAGGAAAGGTTCTTGTCCACGGTTCTCCTCATCAGCGAACCATCGAAGAGGGATGGGACCTTATAGAGAGTTGGGATCGTGCTAAAGAGACCTTTGAGGTCTGCCTGAAGACCGCTCAAAAAAGGAATGTCATCTACTGCATCGAACCTCTCGCACAGGATAGTACCAATTTTATCAATACCGTGGAAGAAGCCATCCGCTTGGTCAAGGAGATCAGGCACCCCAATTTCAAGATGGTGTTTGACTGTCGCAGCGCATCGCTCCAGGAAAAATCATTGATGGAAGCCCTCCTCTGGGCCCTGGAGTCGAGGTATCTCTACCATATCCATGTCAACGATGCCAACGGAAGGGGTCCGGGTTTCGGAGAAGTCAAGTTCACCCCCGTTTTAAAAACACTGACGGAGTATGGTTATAAGCGCTACATTTCCATCGAGGTCTTCCAGTTCGATCCTGATCCGCAGACCATCGCCGGCCGAAGCATCGGTTACCTCAAAGGAATTTTAGAGGCCCTCACCAAAACGCGTTAACCACACCCCGTTTCCAACACCTTATCACCTCGAAAGCAGAGGTTTGTAAAGCAAATCCCCCCTCACCCATCCGCTCTCCCCCTGCGAGGGTGTATCGTAATGACGAAGGAGGGTAGATTGAGGCGGAATCCCGCCGTGGCGGGATCAGGCTCCTCAGCTTTAGTGTTGGGGAGAGGGAGGGGGTCAGGTGCGCATTAAAGACGATAATTGCTGTCAAGTGACGATTTACGTCATTTTACTCCAACGAATTTTAGAAAATACTTTTAACCATTAATAGTATTTTTAATTCTGATTTCAATGAATTATTTATATTTCATCAGACGTGCATAAATTGGCCAAGAAATTGCTTCTACACTTCGGTGAGAGACCGGGAAGAGAGATTCTGTGGTAGAAGGAAGAATCGATGACCTTTGATCAATGGGTTGAACAAATTTCGAAGGGAGTTTGCCTTCAAAGCGACGAGAACCCGAAGGTTCCTGACAGAATTTACAGCTCCTTCGAAGAGGGTTTTGAGGAGGATGAATCCTTAAATTCTTCACTTGAAAAGAATTAAATGTCCCTGACTCTCCGATAAAAGAAGTCTGCAAGATTCACCACTGCGGGTAGTTCCCTTGACTGAAATCGACCGGCGGATTCTTCAAGATCGCAGAAAACAACCCTCCCCTGGCTTAAGCCGCTTTACCTTCTTCGGTCGAAGGCGAGCATTCCGAAGAAAATCGGATCAAGAGACAGGCGGTTATATAGACCGTTACAGTTCGAAACTATTCTTCTTCATCACCTTGATTTTAGGTCTAAATGTCCTCGATATTCTGCTTACCGTAATGATTCTTGATCTAAAGGGATGGGAATTGAACCCGATCGTCAGATCGGTCATCGACGCTCATGGAGATAGGTTTTGGATCTGGAAATTTGGGATCGTATCCGTCTCCTTAGTCCTTTTATGCATCCACAGTAAGTTTAAACCCGTCAGAACGATTATTGTCGCCCTCTGTTCGATCTACTTGCTCGTTATTCTTTATCAGATCTTCCTCCTCCTACATCTATAACGCAGTTAGATAGAAAATAGCACGGTGAGGAGGGGGGAATTGCCTCTTATTAATCATGATCAATTCCCAAAAACTGGAAGAACACGGAACATGTCATCTTGAACCTTGTGCTGAACTTGATTCAGTATCTAACGATGTCAAGGACTGACGAGACCCTGATACCGTAGACCCTAAACTTAATTCAGGGCATGGTTCAGGGTGACGAATTGGGACCTTTTACGAGACGATTAATGTTACTCCTTTCAGGAATACTTCTTCAAAATCTGTTGGCCCACCATCAATCCGCTGAGGACTTCTCCTTCCAAACCCAGGTAGGGGAAGTTCTCTTTTCCGCTAAAGTAGAGATTTTTTGACATACGGGTAGGGACCACTCCCTCTCTCCATCGAAAACCAGAAGTCGCTTCATAAAGGAAATGGGGATAGGACCAGCATCCAAACTGCTCGGTTGCCCAGGCCGAATCGGTGAACTCTATGTACTTCTCAAGAAATGGGAAGAGATAGTGTAAATGCTTCAACACCTCTTTCTGATGTTCAACCATTGAGTCCTCATCCCATTTTCCCATTGGCGTCAGGCTTTCAACCGTCAGGGCCCTTTTCCCCTCCGGCGCTTTGGTCTCATCCCCCTTTGCGCTCAGGGCGATGAAGAGGACGTTTCCTTTTTCATAAGGCTTTTCCAAATCAAGCATAGAGACGAGGAGGTCTTTCATTCCCACCGGTACCACCTTTTCACGAATCCCTAAAAAGAGCGGAACCAGGGCATATCGGGGTTGAATCTTCTCGCCCCACTTCGATAGCCTCTTTCCTCTCTTTCCCAAGAGGTTCGGAAAGCGGTGGAGGGGTGAATTGAGAATAAGAAATTTGGACCGGAACACCCTCTGCTGCCCCTCTAATGAAAGGACGAACCCTTTCCTCCATTTCATCTCCACCTTCTCCACCCCCTCAATCTCTTCCGCTCTTCCCCCTGATTCGAAAAATTTTTCAAAAATCTTTTCCTTCAGTTTTTCCATCTCAATTTTTGAGATCCATTCATCCAAGTCATCATTGAACAAAACGTGAGTCGCTGCGGGAATGGGAAACTGATCTGAAAAGAGATCGGTATGGGAGATAAGTTGAAGTTGGATGAATTCCCTAAACTCTCTCGAAAATGGAGAGAGCATTTCATTCATCCTCCCTTTCGGAAGCCGTTCAAACGAAAACCACCTCTTGATCAGAGACCGCGGATGAACGGGAAAAACCGATTCAGGACCATCTTTGGCCACCATCTTCTCTAAAAGATGTTGAAGTCGGTTTATTTCGTCATAGAAATTTTGAATTTGGGGAACCTCTTTTGGAAATTCCCTTCTCCATTCCATCTGAAACTTGGACCGCTGGCAAAAAAGGTCAATTCTGGCCTTTGGAAGGATCGCTTGAAATGGGACCTCATGCTTTGATTTTCCAGGCTTCATTTCGCCCTTTTCATCCCCCTCCCGATTATTGGTCAATAAGGAAAGATCCAACGCCTTTGAAATCCTTTTCAAAAAGGATAATCTTAACCGTCTCTCCGAGAAGCTCGAAAAAGGCACGAAGCGATATCCACCACTTACATAGGTGGGATCATACTTGTTCTCTTTAAAAAGCAAGACCTTATGATTCTTCCTCGATAAGCAGGTCCCTGCGACGAGACCGCCGAGACCCGAGCCCAAGACAATTGCTTCATACTCATCGCCCTGCCATTTCATGGATGCCTTAATCCTTCTCCTCTTATCTTGGTCTGCATGGGCCCCTCGGTCCTGTTGACAAACCCTTTCGAATCATGATGGCCTAACATGGGTGGGATAGAGTGAAGACAAAAAAGGGGATCAAACAAATTCGATTGGCTCTTGCTCCTTCTCCGCTTTTCCAATCTCCCCGATGACAAAGGCCTTCTCGCCCAGAGAATTAAGCCGATTCAAAACGTCCTCGACCTCTTTCGGCCTTACGACGAGAATCATTCCAATCCCGTTGTTGAAGGTTCGGAGCATTTCCTCCTCAGAAATATTCCCCTTTTCTTTCAGAAAGGAAAAGATGCGGGGAATCTCCCAAGTTCCTCTGCGGATAGTAGCTTTGCAGCCTTTTGGAATGACGCGTGGAAGATTTTCCGTGATGCCTCCACCGGTGATATGAGCAATCCCCCTAATATTGAAGTCCCGAGTGAGATTCAGGACTGGCTTGACATAGATCTTGGTTGGCCGGAGGAGTTCTTCACCTAATACCCCACCGATCTCTTCGACGTGGCTCTCCAGACTCATCTTATGGTGATCGAGCAACACCTTTCTCACCAAGGAGTAACCATTGCTGTGGAGTCCGCTGGAGGCAATGCCGATCAATTTGTCCCCTACCGTCACACTGGAACCATCGATCAGTTGAGCATCCTCCACAATCCCCACCGCAAAACCAGCCAAATCGTACTCCCCATCTTTATAAAATCCAGGCATTTCCGCGGTCTCGCCCCCGATCAGAGAGCATTCAGCTTCCATACATCCTTTCACAATTCCCCCAACAACCTTCTGCGCTTTTTCCAGGTCGAGTTGGGAGGTTGCAAAGTAATCCAAAAGAAAGAGCGGCTTTGCCCCATTGACCACGATGTCGTTGACGCACATTGCCACCAAATCAATTCCCACCGTATCGTGGCGGTCTACCATGAAGGCGATCTTCAGTTTTGTGCCCACACCATCCGTAGAGGAGACAAGGATCGGTTTCTTATACCGCTCCAGGTTAAGGGAAAAACATCCTGCAAAACCACCGATCTTTGTCAACACCTCGGGTCGAAAGGTCGATTCCACCATGGGCTTGATCGCCTGGACAAAGGCATTCCCCTTCTCAATATCCACCCCGGCCTGTTTGTAAGAAATCTTTTTCAACCACTCCCTCTATGTGAGCCGAATTCTTTTTACAATACTCGATGGCCTCAAAAATGTCAAATGTTTTGAAACAATTTTTTGAAATAATAGATCGCAACCATTCTAAGTTCGCACTTAAACCGGCTGAGAGTTACGGAGCCACTCAAAGAACGGCGGCAACGTGCTAACCACAATGAGAAAGGGATTGACTTGTCTGTTTGAATTCTGATATTCCTTTGAGTGGGAGGAGAAAGATTTGACCCATCACACATGTCACCCTTCTCACAAAACGGAATGCGATCAGCGATCGCCAAACCTGAGCCTTTGAGAGAAAGGAAAACGTCGAATGCGAACCAAGAAATTCCTCTGTCAGCTCGTTGTACTCTATCTATTCTTAGGTATTTCTTTACTGACAGCCTGGGCGGGTCAGCTGCCTGAAGGGTTTGTCAACGTGAACGAGGTCGTTCCTGATGTGAAGATCGAATTGCACTATTACACAACGGATAACTTCGTCGGTGAACGCATTGATGGTTATTTTGAGCCACGTTGTATTCTGACGAAATCTGCAGCAGAAGCCCTCAAAAAGGTCCAGGAAGATCTGAAACCGTTCGGACTGGGTTTGAAAATTTATGATGCATATCGGCCTCAACGGGCGGTCAACCATTTCGTGCGTTGGGCAAAGGATTGGCAAGACACGAAGATGAAATCCAAATACTATCCGGATGTCGAGAAGAAAGATCTGTTTTCCCAGGGATACATTGCAGAAAAATCCGGTCACTCGAGAGGCAGCACTGTTGATCTAACCATTGTGTCGATGGATTCCAACGAAAAAGTTGAAGAATTGGATATGGGAACAGGATTTGACTTGTTCAGCCTAAAATCCTGGCCTCACAATCGATCAATGTCTCCGACCCAACGGGCGCATCGGCTGCTCCTTCAAACATTAATGAAAAAACACGGCTTCAATCCATATCCGCAAGAATGGTGGCACTTTACATTAAAAGACGAACCGTTTCCAGACGCCTATTTCGATTTTCCAGTTCGATGACAAATTTACCAAATAAGAAAGCAGATCGAAGTCTGGTCCTGAGTCTTAGCGGTGCCGCAAAGGTGATGCCTCACTGAAGCGTGGGTGAAATCCCCTGTCTACCGCAGGCAGGGATGATCCGGCAGGAATGTCTCCAAAAATCTTATAAAGCGGATGATCTAAATTCTTGAGGGCAGGGGTATCATTCAGCATCCATAGCGCAGTCCTTGCACGGTTGGGTCATTCTTTTAGTTCAGGGGCAAGCTGATGTTGCCGCTATAAGATTTTCTCCGGCATCCCTGTCGGATCTCGGCAAATTCCCCCGGTAAAGTGAGAATGTGTGAAAAAATAGCCTTAGCCAGCCGGAAGGCCAAATTTTACTTGCAGATTCGGATCAACTCTGTTAATTTTAATAAGTTTTATTTCATTACGGGCTCCCGACGATGAGGATCCAAGAATTCGATTACGCCCTTCCGACATCTCTGATTGCTCAGTACCCATCTCCTCAAAGGGACGAGTCCCAGTTGATGGTACTTCATCGACAGAGTGGTGCGATCGAGCATCGGACATTTCGAGATATTTCGGATTACCTCCTTCCGGGCGACCTCCTTGTGATGAATAATACGCGCGTGATTTCGGCCCGGTTAATCGGAAAAAAAGAGACGGGAGGAAAGATCGAAATCCTCCTGATCCCTTCGTGGAATGGGACCGAAGGAGAATGGGAGGTGCTCATCAAGGGTTCCGGAAGGGTAAGGCCAGGGGGTCGAATCCAATTTGAGCAGGGCTTTTATGGAGAGATGAAAGAGGTGAAGGATGGGAAGGGAAAGGTCTCTTTCTCCGGTCAAGGTGAAGTGATGGATATCCTTTCGAAGATCGGCCGCATTCCTCTCCCCCCTTACATCAAGCGGAAGGATGAGCCTTTGGATAGGGAGCGTTATCAGACCGTCGTTGCAGAGAGAGATGGAGCGATTGCCGCGCCGACCGCAGGCCTCCATTTCACCCAATCCCTGCTTCAATCGCTCAGAAATCAAGGGGTGAGCATTACATTCATTACGCTCCACGTTGGGATCGGGACCTTCGCACCGGTTAAGGTAACAAACGTCGAAGACCATCAGATGGACACGGAATGGGTAGAAATACTGGAGGAAGCGACCGGAGAGATCGATCAGACGAGGGTGCGGGGAGGGAAGATTATTGCGGTTGGAACGACGACAGCGCGCACACTGGAATCCTTTCCAAACGGAAACAGAGGTGTCCGATCCGGAAAACAAAGGATCTCTTTGTTCATCTATCCCCCTTATCACTTCCGGGTGGTCGACGGGCTGATCACCAACTTTCATCTCCCCAAATCGACGCTGATCATGCTGGTGTCCGCCTTTGCAGGGAAAGACCTATTGATGAAGGCCTATCGAGAGGCCATTGACAAAAAATACCGATTTTATAGTTATGGCGATGCCATGCTGATTTTATAATGCAGGGATTAGGTATCGGGGGTTTGGGATCAGCAAACCCCTAAACCCTAAACCCAAACTCCTATATTTCGGATTCAAAAAAGATGGCCTTTCGTTTCGAGATCATCAAAAAGGACAGTTCCTCCCAAGCGAGAATCGGGCAGATTGCGACGAGTCACGGCTCCTTTTGCACGCCAGCCTTCCTCCCTGTAGGGACTCAGGGTACTGTCAAATCTCTTACTCCCGAGGAGTTGGTGGAAGTCGGGGTGGAAGCAATTTTGGGCAACACTTACCATCTTTACCTCAAACCAGGCCATGAAACGATCGGCAGATTGGGAGGGCTTCACAACTTCATCCATTGGCGGAGGCCCATCTTGACGGATAGCGGTGGCTACCAGATTTTCAGCCTGTCAAAGCTTCGCAAGATTTTAGAGGATGGGGTGACCTTTCAGTCTCACATCGATGGTTCCCTTCACTTTCTCACACCTGAAATCGTGATGGAGATTCAAAGAACCCTTGGGTCTGACATCGCCATGGTTTTGGATGAGTGCGTTTCCTTCCCTTCCCCTTACGAATATGTGAAGGCCTCAACCTCGCTGACCATCCGATGGGCAAAGCGGTCATTGGAACAGAGGCGAGAGACGGACCCGGCTCTCTTCGCTATTGTCCAGGGAGGGATGTATCGGGATTTACGGGAAGAATGCGCTAAACGATTGGTAGAGATGGATTTCCAGGGATATGCTATCGGCGGGCTCAGTGTTGGTGAACCCAAAGCCCTCATGGGAGATGTCTTAGAGTGGACGGTCCCCTGTCTGCCCGAGAGCGCTCCCCGGTATTTAATGGGGGTTGGTACACCGGAGGATATCCTCGATGCAGTGCTGATCGGGATCGATCTTTTCGACTGTGTCCTCCCCACGAGAAATGCCCGAAACGGGACCCTCTTCACTTCTTCGGGAAGGATCTCGATCAAACAGGCTCAATATGCTGAAGACGGAAGGCCCATCGATGAAACATGTTCCTGTTATACCTGTCGCCATTATTCCAGGGCCTATCTCCGACACCTATACCTCGCTCACGAAATTCTCTCATCGAGGTTGAACACGATTCACAACCTCTTTTACTATGCGAATTTCATAAAAAGCATCCAGGAGGCAATCCGAAAGGGACATCTCCTCGATTTTTACAAATCCCACACGGCCTGCTCAAGCGGATTGGAAACAGAACGCTCCGCTCCGATCCAAACCGCTTTGGGATAAGGAAATAGAAAAAGGAGGATCTTATGGGAATAGATTTGGCTTATGCAATGGGGCTACAACCAGGAGGAGGGGGAGGTCAGGGATCTTCCTTCATGACTTTTCTCCCTATTATCTTCATCTTCGTTATCTTTTACTTTCTGCTCATTCGACCACAACAAAAACGTCAGAAGGAGCATCGCAATCTCTTAGGAAACCTGAAGGTGGGCGACAATGTCCTGACGAGCGGAGGGATCTACGGCCGCATTACTGGCATCAAAGAAAACATCGTTACTGTTGAAATCTCGGACAAAGTGAGGGTGAAAGTCAGTCGGGGCAATATTGCAGGGGTTGAGAGGCAGGATGTACTGAAGACGGGATGAATATAATGAAATTTTGAATTTAGAGTGAAGAGTTTAGAATTAATTCATAATTCTTAACTCATAATTCTAACTTCATACCCCCCTTGCTCTAAACGCTGTTTTAGGGCTATAATCCACGAGGAGGTGAACGATGAGGAAATATGAGACGATCTTTATTTTGGACCCTGATCTCGAAGAAGAGCAGGCCCTTTCCACCATTGAAAAAGTCAAGGGTATTATTGCGCAAACCAACGGAGAAATCCTAAAGGTCGAAGATTGGGGAAAACGGAAACTCGCCTATGAAGTCAAGAAGAAGGCCAAAGGTCATTATGTCCTGATCCACTTTTCGGGATCACCCGCCTCGCTCTCCGAGTTGGAGAGAAACTTTCGAGTCATGGATGCCGTCATAAAGTTCCAATCCGTTCGGTTGGACGAACGTCAAGCGTCTTTCGCAGAGGGCCCTCTTCCAGAAGAACCTCCTGAGGAGGAATCGGGAGCAGAGGAGAGGACATGAATTCCTGCAATCGCGTCATCCTCACTGGAAAGATAGCAACTCCCCCTCGACGTTCCTATCGCCCAGATGGGTCCCCTGTTCTCCAATTCCCCTTGGAATTGAACGATTCAAAGGATCCAGCAGATCAGGCCCTGCACCCTCACGGTACAGGGCAATCCCCGGAGCGCGGGGGCAGAGGACACGCAGGCCGGAGTCTGATCAACATCGTGGCCTTTGGGAAATTGGCTGAATTCAAATTTGACCTCCTCCGGAGTGGCCAACGCCTTCGGGTTGAGGGACAGCTCAAACAACGGCGTTGGCAAACACCGGAAGGAAAAAATCGAACTCGTACGGAGGTGATCGCGACGGACCTCCGGACGGTGGAGGAGGTGAATCCAACGGCGGATCTAAAATGAGAGAGGAGAAGAGGATGAGGAAACCTGCTGAGAAACCAGGAACGGATAGAAAGAAAAAACCTTTCCTGAGGCGAAAGGTTTGTCGTTTCTGCACGGATAAAAAACTGGAGATCGACTATCGGAATCCAAGGATCCTTCGTTATTTCATAACGGAACGGGGGAAGATCATTCCCCGTAGGATTTCCGGGAACTGTGCGAAGCATCAAAGACAGGTGACGGTCGCCATCAAAAGGGCACGTAATATTGCCATCTTGCCTTTTACAACGGCCGCCCGTTAAACCACAAGACAGGTTTGATCTGGCGGTGAAAGCCGCAAGCTGAAGGTCTAAGACGAAAAGCCAATCCATGATCAATACGCTCTGCGCTTAGCTCTATGCGCTATGCATCATCGGAGGTGATCCATGAACGTCATTTTGTTAGAGGATATCCCTTCCTTGGGAAAAGTTGGCGATAAGGTGAAGGTCTCTGACGGGTATGGGAGAAATTATCTCATTCCCCAGAAGAAGGCAATACTCGCTACGGAAAAAAGTCTCAAGGCTGTCGAACATCAGAAACGAGAGGTTCAACACCACCTGGACAAAGCGAAAAGGGATGCGGAGAAGGAAGCGGAGCAGATTGGACAACTCTCCTGCACATTTGCAAAAACAGTCGGAGAGAGCGGAAAACTGTTCGGCTCGGTGACCTCCATGGAGATTGAGGGTTTTCTGAAGGAAAACGGGATCGAGGTGGACCGCAAAAAGATTCTGTTAGAGGAACCCATCAAGAGCGTTGGCATGTTTACCGTGCCCATCAAGCTCCATCCGGACGTCACTGCCCATCTCAAGGTCTGGGTGGTCCAGGAGTAAGGCCCAATGAACAACATGGATGTCTCCTCCCGCAAACTCCCTCCTCAGAACATGGAGGCGGAGCAATCTGTATTGGGAGGAATTCTCATTGAGAATGAGGCCGTTAATAAAGTGATTGAAATTCTCGATGCCCATGACTTTTATCGTGATGCTCACCGGAAGATTTTTGACGCTTTGATCGCCCTCTCTGAACGGGACGAGCCCGCTGATCTGATCACCTTGACGAATGAACTACGGAAAATGAACCAACTTGATTCCGTCGGCGGCGCTTCCTACCTCGCCTCCCTCATCGATTCGGTTCCCACCGCTGCCAATATTGAATACTACGCCAGGATCGTTAAGGAAAAAGCCTTACTTCGAAGGTTAATTGAAACGTCAACCGACATCATCACTCAAAGTTACGAGGATCGAGGGGATGTGGAAAACTTTCTCGATGAGGCGGAGCGAGCGATCTTCCAAATTTCTGAAAATAGGGTGAGACCTTCTTTTTACCCGATCCGTGAAGTCGTGAAGGGCAGTTTTAAGGCTCTCGAAAGACTGTATGAGAAAAAGGAAGTTGTAACAGGCACTCCCTCGGGTTTTAAAGAACTCGATCGACTGACGGCTGGCTTTCAGCCCTCTGATCTGATCATCGTCGCCGGAAGACCCAGCATGGGAAAGACCGCATTCTGTCTCAACCTTGCACAATATGCGGCGATCGAGAAGAGGATTCCTGTAGCAATCTTCTCCCTCGAGATGTCAAAGGAACAATTGGGCATCCGTATGCTCTGTTCCGAAGCCCATGTGGAAGGAACCCGGCTCAGGACAGGTTTCTTGAACGAGAGCGACTGGCCCAGGTTGACGCTGGCTGCAGGGAATCTCTCCGACGCCCCCATTTACATCGACGATACAGCTGCTCTGAGTGCACTTGAGTTGAGAGCCAAGGCTCGACGCCTCCGCGCAGAACAGGACCTGGGTGTGATCATCGTTGACTATCTCCAATTGATGAAAGGGAGGACAAGGGTGGAGAGCCGCCAGCAGGAGATCTCAGAGATCTCTCGCTCCCTGAAGGCTCTTGCCAAGGAACTCAATATCCCGGTCATCGCCGTCTCTCAGCTCAGCCGGAAGACGGAGGAACGAACAGGGAACAGGCCTCAACTCTCAGACCTTCGGGAATCCGGGGCGATTGAACAGGATGCCGACTTGATCCTTTTTATCTACCGGGATGAGATCTATAACCGATCCGAAGATAACCCCAACAAGGGCGTTGCCGAGGTGATCATCGGAAAGCAGCGCAACGGGCCTATTGGTAATATCAAACTGGCCTTTTTAGATAAATTCACAACCTTTAAGGAGCTCTACAAGGGGGAGGGCGGCAATATCAACGAATAAACCATTTCGGATTTCGGAATGCGGATTTCGGAATATTCAATTTCGATTTTTAAATTTCGGTTTGAATTCCGCCTTCCGAATTCTGCATTCCGCAATTTGGGTTAGCAATGAATCTGCCAAATATAATGACCCTGATAAGGGTTCTTCTGATTCCGGTCTTTGTCATCCTCATCATGAATAAACTCTTCGGATGGGCCATTGCCACTTTTGCGGTGGCTGGGATTACAGACGGGATCGATGGCCTGATTGCACGCTTAACTCACCAAAGGACCGAATTGGGGGCCTATCTCGATCCCATCGCTGACAAACTCCTCCTCATCGCGGCATTCGTCACCCTCGCTATCATCGAAATCCTTCCAAGCTGGTTGGCGGTCATCGTTATCACCCGGGATGTCATCATTTTGTTGGGATTTCTTATGATGCTTCTCACCAGTTATCATCCAAAGATCCAGCCAAGTCTCCTGAGCAAGGTGACCACCGTATTCCAGATCTCCACGATCCTTCTTGTCTTAATGGCGGGGAATTATCACATTTTCAACCAACTCTCCATGATCGCCATTTATGGGACCGCCCTCTTCACTATCCTTTCAGGAGCCCATTATATCTATGTGGGCACACGAATTTTAAATGAAAAGAAGTAAGTGAGATGAGCGAATGCTAAATGCCAAATGTCAAATGTCAAAATTCAAATGAACCAAAAGCAACGCTAAATTTCGAAACTCAAATAATTGTTCTGGATTTTGGCATTGTTGAATTTGGATTTCATTTGACATTTGAACCTTGAGATTTGGATTTCATGATTATGTAAAGGGGGGGTAAAGTATGCCGATCATTATTGAAGTCGCTGGAAGGGAGATCCTTGATTCGAGAGGAAACCCCACGGTTGAAGTAGAGATCGCCCTGGAAAGCGGATTCACTGGAAGAGCCTCTGTCCCTTCTGGAGCTTCCACGGGAAGTCATGAGGCCTTGGAACTGCGGGATAAGGATCCCAACCGCTATCTCGGCAGAGGAGTGCAGAAAGCGGTTCAACAGATCCAGCGTGTGATCGCGCCCAGGCTCATAGGGATGAATGCCCTGGACCAAAAGGGAATCGACACGGCAATGCTCCAATGGGACGGGACGCCTAATAAGACCCGCCTGGGGGCGAATGCCATACTCGGCGTTTCCCTTGCCTGTACAAAGGCAGCAGCCAATCATCTGGGTATTCCTCTATATCAATATCTTGGAGGCCTCTCAGCCTACCGGCTTCCCCTTCCCATGATGAACATTCTCAACGGCGGTGTTCATGCAGATAACAACTTAGATCTGCAGGAATGTATGATTCTTCCCATCGGCGCGAAAAGTTTCAAGGAAGCCCTTCGAATGGGGGCTGAGGTTTTTCATCATCTCAAGTCGATTCTCAAGGCGAAAGGCTATAAGACCTCTGTCGGCGATGAGGGAGGATTTGCTCCAGACCTCCGATCCAATGAAGAGGCCTTCTCGCTTATCTTGGAGGCCATCCGAAAATCAGGCTATCGGCCCGGGAGGGATTTGGCTCTCGGCATCGATGCCGCGGCCACTGAATTCTACCGGAACGGATTTTATTTTCTTAAGGCGGAAAGGAAACCGAAGAGGACTTCTGCTGAAATGATCGACTACTACGAAGCCCTCATCAAGAAGTTTCCCATCGTCTCCATTGAAGACGGCCTTGCCGAAGACGACTGGAAAGGGTGGAAGGCGATGACCGTTCGACTCGGGGAAAAGATCCAATTGGTCGGAGACGACCTTTTCGTGACCAACCCGAACCGGCTCCTGAGAGGCATTCAAGGAGGGGTAGCCAATGCCATTCTGGTCAAACCAAACCAGATCGGTACCTTGACCGAAACCCTTGAAGTGATCGAGATAGCCAAAAGGGTTGGCTATCGGACCATCATCTCCCATCGTTCCGGTGAGACAGAGGATACGACCATTTCAGATTTAGCAGTGGGAACCAACGCCGGTCAGATTAAGACCGGTGCGACCTCAAGAACAGACCGGGTGGCCAAATACAACCAACTGCTCCGAATTGAAGAAGGGCTCGGGGATCGAAGCATGTATGCGCCGCCGCTTCAATGGCATTCAAAATAATAAGTTCGGAGTGAGGAGTTCGGAGTATTTAGTGTCTCAAATTCTATTTTCCGGGTTTCACGTTTCGAGCTTAAAACTCGAATCGTGCATCTTGAAACGATGCCTTTGCAATCCGCAATCCAAAATCGGCAATCCGCAATGGACAAAGGGGGGATCATGAAGATCAGAAAGTATCTCGATCCTGAAATAGAGGTGATGGACCGGGAGGAACTGGAGGCCCTCCAACTCCACCAACTGAAAATTCAGTTAAGAAGGTGCCATCGTCATTCTGAATTCTATAGAGAAAAGTTCAAAAAAGCAGGGATCAAACCCGACGACATCCGATCCTTAGAAGATATCACTCATCTTCCTTTTGTCACGAAAGACGAACTTCGAGAGGAACAACAGGCTTACCCTCACTTCGGCAGGTACACCGTTGCCCCTCCCGAAAGTTGGGCAGAACTCCGTCCGTCTCTCGGATATACGGGTGCCCCGATTAATACCATCTGGTCTCACGAAGATGTAAAAACGATCTGCAGGTGGACAGCCAGAACGATGTGGACATTCGGCGTCCGTCCAGGAGATATCATCCAAAACGGCTTCGGTTATGGGATTTGGGTGGCGGGGATCTCCATTCATTTCGCCTGCAGAGAACTCGGATGTTTTGTGATCCCTGTGGGTTCTACCAAGAGCGAACGACAGATCGATTATCTTTTGAACCCTGGTTCCACAGTGCTCCTCTGCACTCCCTCTTATGCCTTAAGCATCGCAGAGCAACTGAAATTAAAGGGGATTCCACCGGAGGAGATCCCTTTGAGAATCGGGTGTTTTGGGGGAGAGGTCGGGGCCGAAATTCCTGCAACTCGTGAGAAGATTGAAAAGGGATTAGGTATTGATGCCTTCGACTGTTATGGAGTGACCGAGATCGGTCCGATCATTGCGGCGGAGTGCTCCCAAAAGGCAGGGCTCCATTGGGTGGAAGACCATCTTTTGATCGAAGTGATCGATCCCGATACGATGAGACCATGCAGTCCCGGGCAGTTAGGGGTCCTTGTCATTACGCATCTCACGAAAGAAGCAACACCCATGGTCCGGTTCTGGACAGATGATTTCTCCAAATTGGACAAAAGAAAATGCAGGTGTGGCCGAACCCATGCCCGCTCTCCGGGAGGAATCCTTGGCAGGGCCAAAGATAGGGTTCGCTGCGGTGGTAAAAGTGTTTTCCCCTCCCAGATGGAGAATGTCGTGAGGGGTTTCGAAGAACTTTCCGATGAATTTTGTATTGAACTGACGACTGATCCAAAGTCCGGTGTGGAGACGTGCACCCTCATCGCCGAATACGTGAGGCAGGAAGATATTCCGAAGGTCACCCCTCAGTTGGAGCAGAGATTGAAAGAGGAATGTCAAGCGATTCCGGAGATTAAACTCATTCCATTGGGCACCCTTCCAAGAACCGTTTTCAAGGCAAAACGAATCGTCGATAAAAGAGAAAACAAAGCTTAGTGAATCCCGCCTCCGATGCTTCAGCCTAAATGACCGACTAAGCTAAACTCTCTTTGTTGATGGAGGATGGCTCTCCCTATGGACTTCCTATGCTTTCTCATCATTCAGTTTTCAACTTTTTGAATTGACAAACACGATATAATCTGATAATTCCTTGTCTGTTCTAACGCAATGCTCTATTGCGGATTTAATAACACCAAGCGAAAAAAATTATAGTTTAACCTTTCTTGTTGAAGAGAGGGAAGTCCTGAACCATGGAAGGTTCAGGGCATCGTCCTGCATCTTACGTGGTGCAGGGGTGGTAAAAATTCGAAAGGAGGGGTGGGCTATGGCTAAAAAAATGACACGAAGAAGATTTTTGAAGAATGCAGTCGTCGGTGGCGTTGCCGTGGGAACCGGATTGGGAGGTTACAAGATAACTTATGGCCAGGCTAAGAAATCAGCAGGTCCCATTAAGATGGGTGGACAAGGTGCTCTCTCAGGAGCTCATGCCGATTATGGTTGGCAGATGATGGCTGGAGCCACACTTGCCATCGAACAGATTAACGCCAAAGGTGGGATCTTGGGCAGGAAACTCGAATTGAAATTTATGGATGAAGAGTTGAAGCCGGCGACCGCCGTCAAAAATGCCAGGTATCTGGTAACGGATTGGGGAGCCGACTTCCTTTTCGGTATAGATTCGAGCGGGAGTGCGATGGCAGTAGGCCCTGTATTACTCGAACTCGATCGGCTCTGCTTTGTCACCCATGGCGCTACCCATCGATTGACTGAAGAGCTGGTTTATCAGAAAGCGATTAAACAGATTTTCCGTACCTCTGTTCCAACCTATCAGGATGGGATCCTGCCAGCTTTGATTATGAAAGATTTTCCGGAAATAAAAAGATGGGCGGGCATTCAGGAAGATTATGAATATGGGTATGTGTCTTGGAACCTTTTTAAAGAAACGATGAAAAAATATCGTCCCGATGTGGAATTTGTTGCAATTGCATGGGCTCCTTTCTGGACAATGGACTTTTCATCGCACATTTCAGCCGTGATGGCTGAGAAACCTGACGCTATACATACAACAAAATGGGCTGGTGAGGGGGTAATGCTTCTTCGACAAGCACTAACCCTTGGTGTCTTTGACAATATCAAAGCATGGTGGCAATGTATGGGTGGCTCAGTGGATGTCCTTCAAGGGATAGCAAGGGAGGTTGAGGCGGATAAGTTCAAGGGAAAGTTGTGGGCTTCGGCACGGTATATACACAACTATCCAGTTACTCCGGAAAATAAAGCTTTCGTACAGAATTTTTTGAAGAGATGGGTTCGATATCCAAATTATTCTGCTGAAACAAGTTATTCCTCAATCTATGTCATCAAAGCAGCGTTAGAGAAAGCCAAATCTTTCGAAACGGCTAAGCTGGTTGCCGCGGTAGAGGGAATGGAAATCATGACTCCGGCAGGCAAGAGATACTTTAGACCAGAGGACCACCAAGCTGTCTATACTGTCCCGGGAGGAAGAGTGATTCAAAGTCCGGACTATCCACTGCCCATCCTTGGAGATCTTAAGGTGATCCCGGCAAAAGATTATTATCGTTATCCGCCTTTTACACCTATCGCTGCGACGAAATAGGAAGTGCAAATGGTCAGGGAGGGGATTGCCTGCCCTTTGATTTTTGGGAAGGTCCCCTCCCCTTTCTAAGTTTGAGGTTTTGGGCTTTAGGATTTAAGCTTTTAGCTTATCACCTCAACCCTTTAGCTTTTATTTAAAGAGATGTTTGAAAAATTGGTTTTCCAAAGTCTCATCGGACTAAGTTTTTCAATGTACCTCTGGCTTCTTGCCGCTGGACTCACCCTTGTATTTGGGGTTTTGGGGGTGTTGAACTTTGCTCACGGCAGTCTCTTCATGCTGGGTGCCTATGCCACCTTTACATTCTACGGGAAACTCGGTCTTAATTTCTGGCTTTCCATCGGACTTAGCCTTATTAGCGTAGGTATCATTGGAGCAATCTTTGAGCGCTTTTTTATCCGTCGTATCTATGATATTGACCTCGCTTATCAATTAATTTTAACCTTCGGCTTTATTCTGATCTTCGATGATTTGGTAAAAATGGTCTGGGGTGGCGTGGCCATGATCCCTCCCATGCCTCGTTTTTTTGAGGGGAATCTTTCTGTCCTTGGAAGACCTTTTCCTATCTACAATCTTTTCATCATCTTTGCCGGGTTGGCCGTGGCTTTAGTCCTCTGGCTTATTCTGGAAAAAACTTGGTGGGGAAGGATGATCCGAGCCTCTGCTTCTGACCGGGAGATGGCGAGTGCCATTGGAATCAATATTCCAATCCTTTTCACCACCGTATTTGTTTTTGCAGCTATGCTTGCTGCTCTTGGAGGAGCTCTGGGAACTCCTGTCCGAGTAGTGGCTCCTGGAATCGGCACTGCTATGATTATTCAAGCTTTTGTCATCACGGTCATCGGCGGTTTAGGTAACTTAAAAGGGGCCTTTGTCGGGGCTTTGATTGTAGGCATCTTAACTTCCTTCGGGATTTTGCTCTTCCCCGTCTTTGAGCTCTTTATTATCTTTGTCGTAATGGCGATTGTATTGATGGTAAAGCCTGAAGGACTCTTTGGAAAATGACACCCCAACCCCCGTCCTCCCCCCTTGAGGGGGAGGACGGGAGGGGGGGAAATTGCTAATTTTGCAATGATGAAATTAAAAACCATCCTCTTCGCTGCGCTAATCTTGTTCCTACTCCTCCTTCCCACCTTTTCGGGGAAATATCTCCTTTATATGACTATCCATATTCTTATCCTTTCTGTATTCGCTCTGGGTTTCAACCTTCTTCTGGGTTATACCGGTTTACTTTCTTTTGGCCAGGCAGGGTTCTTTGCAATGGGAGCCTATGTCTCAGCCAAAATCCTCCTCATCTTTCCATCCTTACTGGCAGGTGTGATTGCTGGGTTGTTAGCTGGGGGGATCGCGGCCCTGATCTTAGGCTACCTCTGCGTCCGCCACACGCGAATTTACTTTTCCATGCTGACCCTCTGTTTTGGAATGATGATCTATTCCATAGCGTGGAAATGGAGGGATGTCACGGGTGGTGATGATGGATTGATAGGAATTCCAAGGGCTCCCTTTGAAATACCTGGAATTCTCAGCATCGATATGAGCTCAATGGGAAGTTATTATTATTTTGTCTTGGTGATTTCACTGATCGCGATTTTTGTTCTTTATCGCATCGTCAACTCTCCATTTGGCCTTACTCTAAAAGGAATCCGTGATAGTGAAAACCGAGTTTCCTTTGCAGGAATTTCGATCAGGAATTACCGCCTTCTCTCCTTTACTCTTGCTGGTCTATATGCGGGTCTGGCAGGGTCACTCGTACCACCCCTGGAGAACACCGTCACTCCACCCCTCGCCCATTGGACACAATCAGCCGAGCCCGTAATGGTCACTCTTCTCGGAGGCATCCACACTTTTTCAGGACCTATTGTGGGATCGATCCTTTTCTATCTCATTAAGGACATCATCGTAAGATATACTCAATACTGGCTGATATGGTTTGGTTCCATCGTCGTCTTTCTTGTTTTGGTCTTTCCTGGAGGGATCGTGATTTACTTTACGGAACGAATCTGGCCCCTGCTATCTCATCGCTCCCTTCCCCCTTGATGGGGGAGGGTAAGGGTGGGGGTGAGTAAAATCTCTGTTCCCCCCTCACCTCAATCCTCTCCCAATAGGGGAGAGGAGGCTTTTGCGAATTAAGGTACGAGTGAATGGCGGAACTCCTCAGGACAGAAAAGCTTAGAAAATATTTCGGCGTGGTCAGTGCGGCAGATGATATTGACCTCTTGATCGACGAAGGAGTGCTCACCTCTATTATCGGGCCAAACGGAGCGGGCAAAACCACACTTATCAATCTTCTCACCGGAAACATCTTGGCCGACTCAGGAAAGGTCTTTTTCTGTAACGAAGACATTACCCACCTCCCTATCCATAAGCGAGTGAAGAAGGGGATTTGCCGTTCTTTCCAGATTATGAACATCTTCCCCAAACTCAGCGTCTTCGAAAATCTTCAGATACCCATTCTCTCTCTCATGAATCGGAGCCTGAGTTTCTTCAGGCCCGTCTATCGCCATACCGATGCGAATATGCGTGTTGAAAATTTGCTGAAGGAGATCGGGCTGGTAGATAAAAAAGATCTCCCAGCCGGAACACTTTCTCATGGTGATCAACGATTGCTTGAGATGGCATTAGCTATGGCCTCCGAACCCAAACTTCTCTTCCTCGACGAACCCACCGCAGGGATGAACCCTGTGGAGCGGGTCAAGGTCTTAGAAAATATACGAAGATTGTCCCATGAAAAGCAATCGACCTTTGTAATCGTCGAACACGACATGGACATCGTCTTCTCCCTTTCGGATCGGATCATCGTCTTGCATAGAGGCCAGATCCTGGCCGACGGGAAACCAGAACAGATCAAACAAAATGAGGATGTGAGAAAGGTCTACTTGGGCGAAGAGCTTTTGTGGGAAAAGATATGACTCCTGAGTCTCTGGATTTTATTCTCAACATCGATCAGATCAACACCTATTATGGCCAGAGCCATGTGCTTCAAGGGATCTCACTATCAATTAGTGAAGGGGAAGTTGTTTCTCTTTTGGGAAGAAATGGAGTGGGTAAGACGACCACACTTCGTTCTATTATGGGTCTCACCCCTCCCCGATCAGGAAAGATTCTTCTCCACAATGTCGATATTGTAGGCAAACCTCCTTTCCAGATTGCTCAGATGGGAATCGGCTATATGCCCGATGATAGAAGGATCTTCTCTGATCTCACACTATATGAAAATCTTGAGTTGGCTCGTCGTTTGTCAAAAAAGGGCAAGGTCTCATGGACTTTTCAAAAGATCTATGATCTCTTTCCTGTATTCGTCGACTTGAAGGAGCGGAAGGGAACTCAATTGAGCGGAGGAGAACAGAAGATGTTGGCGATTGGGCGAGCTTTGATGAAAAACCCGGACCTTCTTCTTCTCGACGAACCTTCTGAAGGCCTCGCACCTCTCATCGTTCAAAATCTGGCTGAGGTTATCAGCCGGATACGAAGTGAAGGAGTGACCATTCTCCTCGCTGACCAGAATCTCAAATTCTGCCGTAAGACTTCCGATCGAGGCTACATCCTCGAAAAGGGTATGATTCAGTACCAAGGAGTCATGGAAGAGATCTGGCAGAACGAAGAGGTTGTGAAAAAATACCTCGTCGTCTAAAGAATTGTATCTTTGAATCTCCTATTCACCCTATCTCCTTGTCCCTCCATCTCCCTATCTCCCCATTTCCCCATCTCCCTATCTATCATTTGATTGGGCGCTCTTTACAAACAATCAATATATTGCTAATCAATTAGAACATGAGAACGATGTCCCTGAAAGTCTCCCTATTCATCATGGGGCTGAGCGGTATCGTCGCCCAAATCATCCTGTTGAGGGAACTTCTCATCTCTTTCCTCGGCAACGAACTCACTCTTGGAATCATTCTTGGCAACTGGCTCATCCTCGTAGCCATTGGTTCTTTTATCATTGGTAAATCGGCCGATAAAGTGGAAAGGAAAATAGAAGTCTTTGCTTTCTTCCAACTGTTTTTTTCTGTGGCCCTTCCTTTTACCATCTATCTCTCCCGAATATTTAAAAATCTCCTCCTTGCCACTCCTGGAGAGGGACTTGGTTTTGCCCCCATCTTTTACTCCTCTTTCCTGATCCTCCTCCCTGTTACGCTTCCCCTGGGTGCGCTTTTCACTTACGGGTGTAAGCTCTATTCCCAATACATCAGAGAAGGTGCCTCTTCCATTGGAAAAGTCTATGTCTTCGAAAGCATCGGATCCATTATCGGTGGATTGCTCATCACCTTTCTACTGATTCAATATCTCAATTCTTTTGAGATCGCCTTTATCATTTCTCTGACGAATAGTCTCATTTCGACATTCCTGCTCTGGCCAAAATCAAGATTATCAAAGGCCGCTTTTCAAAAGGGCCTCTGGATTCTATCGATTCTTCTCTCCTTTCTCTTTGCCTATAGCCTCTTGCCTCAAACCTCAAGCGCGATTCATCTATCTTCTATCCAATCCCAGTGGAGAAATCTCAATGTCATCCACAATGAAAACTCCATCTACGGAAATATCACCGTCACGAAGAGAGGCGAACAATTCTCTTTCTTTACCAATGGGGTTCCATCCATCACCACTCCCGTCCCTGACATTGCTTCCGTCGAGGATTTCGTTCACTTTCCCATGCTCTTTCACGAAAATCCTGAATCGGTGTTGATCCTAAGCGGTGGAGCTGGAGGAATGATCCACGAGATATTGAAATATCCTGTGAGGCGTGTGGACTATGTTGAGCTGGATCCTCTTCTTTTGAGATTGGTCCAGAAATTTTCAACCCCCCTCACCCAATCTGAGCTCTCAGATCAAAGAGTAAAGATTCATTATACGGATGGCCGGTTCTTCGTGAACAGGGTTCAGGATCGATTCGATATGATTTTTATCGGACTCCCCGCCCCTCAGGAATTGCAGTCCAATCGATTATTTTCCTCTGAATTTTTCTCCACGGCCAAGAAGAAGATGAATCCCGATGGGATCGTCGTTTTAACTCTTCCTGGGTCGTTGACCTATATCAGCCCAGAATTAAGAGATTTGAACGGATGCATATTAGATACCTTAAAAAATGTTTTTCGATCAATAAGGATCATCCCCGGTGATGTCAATCTCTATATGGCCTCGAATTCCAGTAAGCTTGAAAGGGTTACAACAGAGGAAATCACCAGACGGTTTGAGGTGAGGAAAATCCAAACGAGCCTTTTCACCAAAGGCTATTTGGAATTCCGATTACACGAAAGATGGATGAAATGGTTTTTACAATCCATGGAGAGAAAACGGATTCAGATCAATTCCGATTTTCGCCCTGTGGGTGTCTTTCTCAGCCTCTCTTACTGGAATGCCCTTTTCTCCCCCTACCTAACAGGAATCTTTAAATGGTTTGAAGGATTCAGCCTTCAAATATCGATTGTCTTGATGACGCTCTTCACCCTCATGATGGCAGCTCTTTTCATAAAGAGACCTCATCTCTCCAGACATTCCATCACCTATTCCATCTTCACCACGGGGTTAACAGGGATGCTATTCAATCTGGCCATCATCTTCACCTTTCAAACCCTTTATGGGTATCTCTACCACCAAATTGGCCTCCTCATCGCCATCTTTATGTTTGGGGTGGCACTGAGCAGCTTCTTGATCACTCAACGTCTGGATAGAATAGAAAGGGATTCTCTTCTCTTTTTAAAAATAGAACTGGTGATCATCCTATTCTCCTTTCTTTTTCCTTTTGTATTTTCTATTCCGTCTCAATACCTTGAAAAGCGAGCGATCTCTCTTCTCATCTACCCGGTGTTTCTGATCATGTCCTTTTTTTCCGGCGCGTGGATTGGACTCCAATTCCCCCTGGCGACTAAAATTTATCTAAATACGCCTTCGAAGGGAGAGACATTAGGCCGTACAACTGGCCTACTCTATGGAGCAGATCTTTTGGGAGGTTTCTTTGGAGGGCTATTCGGAGGTATTCTTTTATTGCCCATTCTGGGTTTGAAGGAATCCTGCTTTATGATGGCCATGATCAAAATCAGCAGCGGGTTATTGTTTACACTTTTTATGAGAAGCAAAAGACTCTCGGCATAGCGCATGGGGCATAAAGCATAGCGTTTAAGATAACCTTAACGCAATAAAACACCAAAACAGACTCGGCGGGGACACTGTAAGAGCCTTGTAGCGGAACCTTTTGAGTATCAAGCACTACTGTCCACCAACTTTGCTTGAGTTCACCCCGTTAGAAATAATGCCCCGCTCCTCTGCAACAGGGTTAGTTCTTAGAATAATTCCGGTGGGGTCTAATGCCCTGCTGGAATTTCTAACGGGGTTCAATCTTGGTGAAATCCTCTATGACCCATTCCATTCCAATAAAACCCGCATTACAAGGGTCTGGAAGTGTTCCCGGCGGGTCTGCTTAATGCAACTGTAGGGTGTTCTTATGCAATTGCTGGGTTAACCGTTGAGATCTCCGTTAAGAAAAGCCACAATGCGCTCGAA
Organism: uncultured delta proteobacterium; assembly: GCA_963826305.1. Classification (GTDB taxonomy): domain Bacteria; phylum Desulfobacterota; class BSN033; order BSN033; family UBA1163; genus CAWGWZ01. Next base: position 514,297 of record CAWGWZ010000020.1, read on the forward strand.
TGCCCGAGGGTCTTGGATGTAAAACAGATGCCCTCCCTCAAACAACTCCAAGCGTGCTCCCGGAATCTGTTTCTGCATTGCTTCAAGATTGGTAGGCCTTGCAATGCCGTCGTACCGACCCCCGCAAATGTAGACCGGAATCCGGAGATTAGGGAGCCGGTGGTACGTATCGTGACGGGCACGGGCCTCCAACTGCCGGCGGGCGCCGATTTGGCGCCCAGGCTCGTCTGCTCCTACTCCCAGCCTCGCCAGGGTCTGTTCAAACAAAACCTGGAATTGTACGGGGTTGGCCTCCTGCCAGGCGGGGTCAAGCCGCGTGTCACTGAGGCAGAGGACGCGGCGACCATAATCGTCCGCTGCGAGATCGGCGAGCTCATGCAATGCATAAGAGGCCCCGCCTGCACCACCACTGCTGGTGCAGGCTAAGACCAGGCGTTCGACCCGGTGCGGATATCGCAGGGCGAACTCCTGTGCAACCATCCCTCCGAAGGAAATGCCCATAACCAAGCAGCGGTCCCACCCAACTGCGTTAAGCAATGCATTGGCATCATCGGCATAGTCAACCATGGTATAGGGGATATCCGGCCGCGAGGTCTGGCCGAGACCGCGTTGATCATAGGCGAGGATCTCAAAGTGATGGACGATGGGCATTTCAAAAATACTGGGTGAGCGCCGCAAATCACCCCCCGTGCCACTGATGACGAGCAAGCGTGGGCCTTTGCCGCGGATCTCGTAATACATCTTGAGGTCACGAACGGTAATGAATGGCATGGCTCACCTTTCTCTATTGTGGCACCGCTGGGTAAATTGTCAGTCTGTAACTCTTGCTGTATTCATGTGAAGTATATATAGTTTATAGAAATAATTGGTGTCAGGCGCCGCTCATTCGACGAAATTATCCCACTTATTTCTCTCCGGAGATAATGCCTATCGCCCCAACCATAAAAGGCAATTTCAGCATGGCAGGAATAAAGGCCGCTTCATATGTTCTTTTGAATTCTACCTTCTTTATCCCCCAGCTCCGTATGGTCGATAATAATTGATCTGGTTCGCCATATATACGTTTTAGGAGAAATAGATCCTGAAAAGCGAATTTACCCCCTTTCCTTACTACACGCAACGCCTCTTGGATAACTTCTCGCTTATCTCTGCTCTCGCCCACTTCATGAAATACCAGGTTGCTCACTGCTGCATCAAAATATTCATCCTTAAAAGGCAATCGTGCAGCACTGGCTTTCTGAAAGGACACACGCTTTTCCACTCCCTCTATTCTGGCGTTCTTTTCACAAATGCTCTTTGAGTACTCCCACTTTTTTCCCCAATAATCAATTCCAATAATTCGAGATCCCGGATACTTACGGGCAAGCTTAATCGTCAGATGGGCATTACCACAACCTATATCCAATGCTAGCCCTTCTCCATTCCAATCAAAATTGGATAACACCAATTCCCAGATCTGGTTTTGTACATTCCCTCCTTGGGGAGAAAATTGGTATCGTGCATAGACAAAGTACATAGAAACTAAGAAGAATAACCCACAAATTATTATCGCAAGCGGATATAAAAAGCCTAATACTAAAAACACAAGACTTACGACCCCAGGTATATAAATAAGTTTTGTAGGTACCCAATTCCCATAATCTGGCGTTTCCATGGTTAGTTCAGCCATGCCTATTACGACCTTTACACTAATTTATTATCCGCGCAACACAATAATCAGCGGCGCGTTAGTGTCCGCTGGATTGCCGGGTTATGTGGCAATTTTTAAAAATACCCTTCCATTAATCTGTTTACCCACTCAGGTACTTTGGGCGAATCGATTCTATCATAGTGCGGGTAATAAGGTTTTATATCAAGAACAGGGGTATCGTTTATCGCATCTAACCCCTGTACTTCAATATAACCGTCCCCGACATTTATTATTTTTACGGCAGTAACTCCTATAGGATTTGGCCGATCTTTTGCCCTTTGGGAAAATATTCCCACTTTGGGCATACTTTCCAGCCCTCGTGGCCGCCGCTGCAGATGTTTTTCTTTTTCGTATCTGGCTTGATGAAGATAGGTAATAATAATTGCGTGTGAAAAATCTTCAAGGCCGGATAGCGCTCCGATATATTCGGGTTGTAATAAAATATGTGAAGTTATTTGACCCCAATTCTCGTCAGTTTGTTCAGTCATTGGGGATGATACGAATCCGATAGGTATTAATTTTATTTCTTTCATAATTTTTTATCTCACATAACGAGTCTGTAGAAAACCCCCTCGCTACGATTAAGGGGCGATTTTCGGGGTCTCTTGACCCCTCCTGAGCATGAGAGACCGTGGTCTACAGAGCATCCTGAGAGCTTGCATTTCCTTCTAACTGGCCCAATTCGTGCAAGATCGCCCTTTTCTACAGCCTCAACGATTGAGGTCACGGGGACGCGGCTTTTGCGCATCCCGTCCACCGCCTTGTTCGGCGATTCTTACAAGTCTTCAGGGGCAAGGCCGGTATGCTTGGCAATCCGCGCCAACATCTTCGGTCCAATCTCTTCACGGTCATGAAATGCGAAAACGTAATCAGGCCAACCGGGCCGAGTGAGAACGCGGTGGGAAGTGCCAGACTGCCGTTTGATTATCCAACCAATGCGAAGCAAGGCAGCAAGGACTTGATGGGCTCGGGTTGATGGTCATCGGCTCATGCTGAGACCGCGAACACTTCCTTAAGCTCTGGAATTTCTTCTCCATGTTCAAGCCGGTCAGCCAGGACTCGCAAGGCTAATGCTTCCGCCTTTGAAATAGCTTCCTTCCGACTATCCCCGTACACCATGACTCCAGGAAGCTCTGGGATTTCAGCAATCCAGCGGCCATCCTCTTCTCTCTCGATTTCGATCTTCATACGCTCACTCTACAAATAGGATATCTCACTTCAAGGGTAGTATGCAACCTCGTATTTTTCTTTCACCTAATCGGGATAGAAAGAGGTCTCACGGCCCCTCTCCCCCTACACCACCGTACGTACGGGTCACGTATACGGAGGTTCGGTAAAGTAAGATGTCCCCTGGGTTCGAATCTTTATCTTTGACTTTATTTTCAGTTTGTTTCATCAGGAGCCGCCTAAAAGCTCTCCTCCAATAATCCTTGTCAAGAATAAAGATTTGATCCCATACTCCCTCCCTATTCCCACAGGTTCACTCGTTTACAAGAAGCTGAGATCATTCGAGACTATATGCAACAAGTTTCTGATCTTTTTTAGTCCCTTTCCAGTTCTTGCCATACTTTATATACCTTACGGGTCCAATGTCCGGTGCCAGCCAGTATCTTCTATATTCATTTGTAGTAATACCGCCTATGGTCGTCTCGTCAAGTTGCCGTACCCTTACACAATTGTTAAACGTCCCGGCAGGCAAGATAACAGTATCCGTTATAGATTCAACCCAGAAGGACGTTCTGTAATGGGTTGTGCCGTTGCTGATTTCAATTTGCCAGCTATCTCCGACGTTAGGGTTGTCTATGTTGCCAAGTAACCAAGGCGGATCCAATAACACCGGCTCGGTTAGCGGCGGGTCCGCCTCGTTGCCCCAGAACTGCAGAGCCTTCAAATCGACGCCATCCTTGGCCAACCATCGCCTCTCATGATAGTTGTCAGGAGGAGCCTCCAGACGCTTCCAGATGTAGGTTAGGGTCTCGCCGAGCATCTCCGTACCCACGATAGAATCAACACGATACCCTTTGCCGTAGGATGGATAGTAGACCCAGACATTACCCACTTGCAGAGGAAAATAATCGGCTGCACGCACCTCTGGAGCTATCGCCCCAATAAGCAGGCCCGCAAACAACAAAATGAGCATAGCTTTGTTTGTTGATGTCCGCATAGGTTCCTCCTTTTCAAGCCGTAATATATTTTGCAAGTCATAACGGTAAGCTCACCGGGAGCCGGATTTATCGGCGATCCGGTGGAGCGACTTAGGCGCTGTCCGCCTTTTCATATGTTCTATCACTCCCGCGCTCTTATCGAACCTAATACATATCCCGTACGCCCCCTGGGGTCGAATCTTTATCTTTGACTTCATTTTCAGTTTGTCTCATCAGGAGCCACCTAAAAACTCTCCTCCAACCATCTTTGTCAAGAATAAAGATTTGGCCCCATACTCCTTGACCCCTCCCCGTAACGGTTCAGCGAAGCCGTACCGTTCTCGAGTGCGGCAACTGGTTATTTGGCGACCATCGATTTCCACCACTTGCGAAGCGCATGCCGAACTATGTACTCGAAGGTATGTAGCAACATAGGGGTATCTTTTGCCAACCAGGTTCCACCCATTGTGCTCGTGGCAAGGCCAATGGGCTTTTCTGCAGGACCTCCCCAATCGCTATGACGATATGGTGGCTCACACATAGGTGCAGGAAATGGACGCCCCCCGTGCAGAGCATCCGACCTGTAACCGTAGATAAGGCGCATTGTCTTCTTTAGTTCTTGAGGTTCCCAGGAGTGTCGTCCCCATTCTGCTGGCCTTACCGATGGTGCCGGCGGTAGAAACGTCATGACGAAATTCACGAACTTTTTGGTAGAGCCCAATGAATCAGCGATGTATTCAGCCACTGTTGAAGAAAGCCCTTCGACACCAGTATCATCCAAGAAAGCTACTAACTCGGGCCTTGAGTTCTTTAATTCTTCAAGCGGTGATACGTCTGCTGTACGCCAATGGTTGGCAGCCGCCTCAATCGAAGATACTAACATGATCCAGGATAAAGAGGGTTCAGATTCGGCAATCCATAAGGCGTCTTGATATAGTCTTACTGCGCGAATAAGGACAATGGCATCGCGTGGGGTAATTTTGGGAAGTAAACTCAATAGCTCCAAGTCCGCAAGTGAGTGAGGGCCTACAGCTGATGGTAACAGAAGTCCGTGACTTCTGATTACCACCATTGGGTCGGGGCGGGTATCCCAAGCTGCTGGCCTGCCTAAGGGATCACCGCCAGGTTCAAACCGGCGAGTCATGCCCCCAGACTTCAATCGAATTCCTAGCGCAAGTGAAGAGAGGGCAGCGATCTCGTCAGTAAGTGACCCTCCGTGGTAACGATCACTATCGGTCTTTCTCATCTCCGGAGAAGGGAACTCCATGTGTAATTTAGCCCGCAGAATAATCGATGCTCGGATTAACCCAGGTCTCTCAAGCAGTGGAACAGGATTAAGGAATTGATAAGGACCGAGGCCCTCAATGATTTCTCCTGTTATCCGAGCATCTGTTAACAACGGATATTCAAATATCCCCAAAGGAGGCTCACCATTTAGGGCGGATAGCCAATTGTCATACACTGGCGGACCTGCCGACGATTGCAACTGAGTTTTTTCCCCGCTCATAACTCAATCAAATGTCATCTAACCTTTGGCCAAATAACGCTTGCCTTAACCAGCGCGGGCAATCACCGTTGCTAAAATCACACCGCGCTTATTCCGCCTCTGGTTGAAGGCATCGTTGGGCCTTGTTTTTCTTTATCATTTATATCTGTAATCCGTTATATTGGTAATCTGTGACTTGGAGCTATCGACAGAAGTACCGCTCAGATCCAATGCAAATTTTATGTATTGATTGAGAGGCTCACCAAAACTTGATACATTTGTAGTTCTGATACCGACTGTGAAACCCTTCAAAAACATTCCGATAACGAGGCACATAAAATCCTGTATAAATTCAAGGCAGTTAGAATAAGTTGTTTTCATGTACGTCAAAACATTTAGCCTTGCAATTTTGGGCACAATTATTTCCCATTTATCTCCAATTTTCTTGGCTTGATAATTATAGCCAGCTATTGTTTTGGAGTGGTTTAAAGAAGTTCTAAGCGTGATTGCTTGTTTGAGCCAGCTAGTCTGGTCATCTCTTATCATCGATATTATTGAATCAACTATTTCTTTTTTGGCCTTCTTATCTTTCTTGAACTTTTCAAGACCTTTGATTAAATCTTCCCCCATGTCACCAAATGTCTTGGTTTTAAAGCGATGAGGAAAAAGTGCTTCAAGAAATTTTACCGCGAGGTCTAGAGCACTCTTCATCTGGAACAGAAAAGCTTCAAGCTCGAATAATAAGTCATAAACCTGCAAAAAAATATGGGAATTTGCACCACACTTCGCTTTCAGTTGCTCAATGCAGAGTGTCTCATGTTGCTCATAATTCTTCAGATGATACTTCATAGCCGAAATTTTGATCATCACGTCGAGTAAGATGGAAACGAATTTATCTGTTTCTTCTGTCTTAGGCTTGAAAACGTCAAACCCATAACCAAGTAGTAATTCTCTCGCTTGGTAGTATAGACGCCCCATGATTTCTAAATCGAATGGCATCTTTAATAATGCATCGAATTCGGCTTTACAAATCTTATCCATTTTTCATTTAGGTAAGTATTCTCTTCCGGCGCAACATGAATTTCACCGGGAGCGTCAGCGATCCGGTGGAACGACTTATTGTGAGTTTAGATACCTCGTCTCTCATTTTGTCTGGCAGGTCGGATCATATTCTGGATTTCCTGATCCCTGCGTGAGAAACCTTGCCCTTCACAATGTACTCAACGGACTCGTTCAGAAAATGCCTGCTATTTGGGCAAATGATGACTTCACGTATGAGTTGTTTTAGGTCAACATGTACTGGAATCCCTTTATGGCCAATGCCTTTCAAAAGCTCCATATCAGACCGATTGTCAATGCCGAGTGATACGAGCTCCTTCTTAAGTTGTGTGAGATCTGGAGGATTGTCATTGAATGCACTGGATATGCACAATCGTAGTTCTTTCTCATGCTGAAACGGCTTTCGTTTGAAGATTACAGGCCAATACAAATTTCCTTCTGGAATACTCCGTTCTTTGTAGTTTATTTTGCCTATGTAAACTGGAATACCTGATTTTAATGATTTTATTAGAGCGCCTACTGTGGTTTTTATCACAACAGTCTCACCCGCTGGGCCGTATAATTTCCACATAGCGTTTGATTCGTTATTGTTAATGTGCCAGCAGTTTATGTACTTTGTAAAACGAATATATTTCCGGTGTTCAATATTCTCCGGTTTTTTTGAGATTAAACCCTCCCACTCATCATCGTGTTGGTCCAATCTTGAAAAATACAGGGACTCTCTTGCGATCAACCAGGCAAATTTCGCAAAGGACATGTACCTCCATATAGTGCAAGTATGGGGAGGGGTCTCAAATGCTGAGTGTTCTTGATACATGATTCACTCTCGTTTACTGTGTCACAACAATTAGTATACGGATTTCTTTTTTTGTCAGGATATCACAAGTATTTTGAAAAAACAACAGAGGAAATCTGAGGAATTGAGGTGTTTTCTTGCTTTATTTTTCGCCTTGCTCTATAATGGCGGGTAAAAACGAATTTCGTATATCATCGAGTAGTTGGCAAATATGACACTAAGTCGTGTTCTACCCGAATTCCAAGACGTTCTCCTTTCACGCAAGATTGTCCAAATTAGGTTTTGGATTTCCCTTTTCTGTCACCCTGAACCAGGTCCTGAATTTATTTCAGGATCTACGATTTCAGGTTCTAAAAATGCCTTATTGGGTGAGATGCTGAACTAAGTTCAGCATGACATGGAAGGGACAAAGCTGATTCTAAAAAAGCCAAGTCTTTATTGAAAACCTTAACTAAATCATTGTGTCCCTTGAAAATGTCAGTCTAATTTGGACAGCAGGGAAACTTTTAATCTGAACCTTATTGGGTTTAAGTTTGATATTAGGTTCAACTCCATCCTTTAAAGAGGCAATGTTCTATAAAAAAGAGCATGGGTCAACTATCCAGTGTCTTCTCTGTCCGAGGGAATGTCTCATCAGCGATGGCAAAAGAGGATTTTGTAGGAACAGAGAAAATCGGGGAGGAACGCTATACACTCTCGTCTACGGTAAGCCTGCCGTTGTTGATATCGGACCTATTGAAAAAGCGCCCCTTTATCATTTCGCCCCAGGCCATTTTAGGCTATGTCTCACCTGTGCGGGCTGCAACCTAAGATGCAAACATTGCCAAAACTGGCACCTCTCTCAGAAGAGCTTTGAAGAATTAGATCATTATTCCTACTCTCCCTTAGAAATTGTCAAACAAGCAAAGAGACAAGGTCTGAATTCTGTGTCATTTACCTATACTGAACCGACTGTTTACTATGAGTACCTCTACGACATCTCGGTGGTCGCCAGAGAGAATGGAATGAAGACCTCAATCGTCTCAAACGGGTACATCAATCAAGACCCCCTGCTGAAACTTTTAAAAGTCCTGGATGCCGTGAAAATCGATCTCAAAGGGTTTAGCGAAGAATTTTATAAGGAAGCCTGCTCAGCCTCTCTGAAACCAGTCCTTGAATCACTGAAGACGGCCAAAAGTGCGAAGGTGTGGCTGGAGATCGTTAATCTTGTAATTCCCACTTTAAATGATGATCCCAAAATGATTGATGAGATGTGTGGATGGATCAAAGAGAATTTAGGTCTGGATGCGCCGCTCCACTTCACCAGATTCTTCCCCAATTATAAATTGAGCCATCTCCCCCCTACCCCGCTCTCAACTTTAGACCAAGCCTGTGATATTGCAAAGAAGAATGGTTTGAGGTATGTTTACGTCGGGAATGTACCGGGCCATGTTCACAACTCAACCTATTGTCCATTTTGTAATCGAAGGGTCATTCATCGAATCAACTTCGATGTCTTAGAAATGAATGTGGTGGATGGGAAATGCAGGTTTTGCAATTCTCCAATTGAAGGCAAATGGACGTAACACAATTTCAAATTTCGGATTGCGAATTTCGGATTTCCCCTCACCCCACCCTCTCCCCATCGGGGAGAGGCAAAGGGTGAAGGGCCGCAATTGAGATGGGGGTTAACATGGATCTCTTCGATTTAACGGGTAAGGTGGCGCTGGTTACCGGAAGCACGAAGGGGTTGGGCGAAACTGCAGCCAAAGCGTTAGCAAAAGCCGGTGCGGACGTTGCAGTCTGCGGTCGAAATCAGGCTGCCCTCAAACGGGTGTCGGCCGAGATCCAGGCCATGGGTCGAAATTCCGCAGGATTCGAGCTGGACGTCCTTTCCAAGGAGAAAGTGAAGAAAGGAATCGAGCAGGCACTGAGCCACTTCAGTCGCATCGACATACTCGTTAATAATGCCGGTACCAATTATCGGGTTCCAGTCCTCGAGTATCCAGAGGACAAGTGGGACCTGATCATCAACACCAATTTGAAAGGATATTTTCTTGTGGCCCAGGCTGTCGTTCCTCAGATGATCGAACGGGGATACGGCAAAGTGATCAATATGGGCTCAATTTTTGGAAAAGTGGGACTCGCCACTCAGTTAGCCTATGCCTCTTCTAAGGGTGGTGTTGAACAGATGACAAAGGTGATGGCTCTTGAATGGGCCAACCAGGGTGTCCGTGTGAACTCTATTGGTCCGACCTATTTCGAAACCGAGATGGTGAAGCAGATTCGAAATGACCCTGTGCGGTTCAATTTCATCAATGAGCGGACTCCGATGGGCAGATGGGGTTATCTCCCGGAGCTGGAAGGGACGGTGATTTTCCTTGCCTCCAAGGCTTCTGATTTTGTCACCGGTCAGACCATTTATGTCGATGGGGGCTGGACGGTCTGGTAAATCCACATCTGTTCCTGTCACCCTGAACTCGTTTCAGGGTCTCAGATTTCAGCTTAGAACGACCAAAACAAACCCATCCGAGGAGATGCCGAAACAAGTTCGGCATGACACCTTAGCAGAAGTGAAAAAAAAGATCGGAGTCAAATACTGCGGTGGATGCAACCCCGGTTATGAAAGGGTGGAGATGATTGAGCGGGTTCAGTTTCGATTCAACGATCGTTTTCTTTTTCTCCGCCATGACGAACCAGATATAGAGGTAATGGTACTCATAAGTGGATGTCACAGAGCCTGCGCAGGCCGGGATCTCAATACATCAAAAACTCCCCACTATTTAGTCACTGGAGAAAATGATTTCAATAACTTAATAAACTGGTTAAAATCACTTGATCAGAAAGGAGATTTCTGATGATTTCACCAAATCAATCCAGACGATGGCTCTCCTTATACCCCAAAGATTACTCACCTGATTTGACTCCGGAAGCTGCAAACTCTTTAGAGCACCTCGGAAAAACAGTCCGGTTACATGGTAACAGCCCTGCTCTTTACTATTTCGATAAGGTCATCTCTTACAAAGAATTGGATGAGATGAGCGATGCCTTTGCCTGCGCCCTGAAAGACCTCGGTGTAAAGAAAGGGGACCGCGTATCCCTTTATCTTCAGAATATTCCGCAATTTGTCATTGGCCAGTTTGGCATCTGGAAGAGCGGCGGAATCATTGTCCCTTTAAATCCCATGTACAGGGAGAAGGAGCTTTCCTATTATTTTCGGGATGCCTCTGTCAAGGTTCTTGTCTGCATGGAATCTCTCTACGGAAAGATGATTCGAAAAGTGGCCAAAGAAGCAGGGGTTGAGCATGTGATCACCGCCTCAGAGTTGGATTTTCTCGATCCAAAAAGTCCACTCCCTCCGATTCTCAAAGGGGTTGAAAAAGTGAAGGGTCTGGAAACCTTAGACTTCACGAAGCTCGTCGAGAAGTATCGAGGAAAACATCCTCCGGGGGTCAGGTTTTCTCGAGAAGAAGTCGCCTACCTCACCTATACCTCCGGCACCACGGGTCCTCCAAAAGGAGCCATGAATACCCATGGGAACGTTGCCTTTAATTCTGAGGTTTATCGTCATTGTTGGAAGCTGACGCCCTCGGATATCATGCTTGGGGCAGCCCCCTTCTTCCATGTCACAGGCATGGTCGGTCATATTGGAGCATGTATTGCCTCCGGAACTCCCCTCATTCTATTTTGCCGTTTTGATTCCAAAACAACATTTCAGATGATCGAGAGATGGAAGGCCACCTGCACGATCGCGGCCATCACGGTCTTTATTGCCTTGATGAATGACCCTGAAATTGGAAAGTATGACCTCTCCTCCTTTCGAAAAGTTTACAGTGGTGGAGCCCCTGTGATTCCTGCTGTTGTCGAGCGATTCGAAAAACTCACAGGCACTTATATCCACAATGTTTACGGTCTCACCGAAAGCACTTCACCTGCGACGTTGGTCCCTCTTGGATCGAGGGCACCTGTAGATCCCTCGACGGGAGCCATTGCCATTGGAGTCCCCATTCCGAGCCATGAAGCTAAGATTATGGACCTGAGTGATCCTGAAAAGGAGCTTCCTACTGGAGAGGTAGGGGAGTTGGCTATCAAAGGGCCGGGAATCATTTCAGGATATTGGAACAAACCTGAGGAAACCGCCCATGCCATCCGGCAGGGCTGGCTTTTTACCGGAGATGTAGGCACAATGGATAGTAAGGGATGGATTTATCTCTTAGACAGAAAAAAGGACATGATCATTGCCTCCGGATTCAAAGTCTGGCCAAGAGAAGTGGAAGATGTGATTTATCTTCATCCTTCTGTTCGTGAAGTCGCAGTGGTCGGAGTTCCGGATCCGTACCGAGGAGAAACTGTCAAGGCTTTTGTGGCGTTGAAGGAGGGGTTCGAAGGCAAGGTGACCGAAGAAGAGATCATTGCCCATTGCAAGGAACGAATGGCTGCTTACAAATATCCCAGGCAGGTTGAGTTTGTCAAAGAGGTGCCTAAGACCGCTACCGGGAAATTTTTGCGGAGAGCATTTAGGAATGCTTAAAGCTGAAAGCTCAAAGGTTTAATAACGCTGCGCGCCATGCTCCATGCGCTATGCTTTGCGGAAGGAGAGAAAAAAATGGAACGAATCGTAACCAAAAAGGATTACATCCAGAGCCTGAAAGATCTTCATCATGCTGTCTACTACAATGGAAAACTTGTGGAGGATATCACAGAGCACCCTGGCATTCGGCCCCACATTGACGCTGCGGCCCTCACCTATGAGCTTGCCCTTCGTCCCGAATATGAGGACCTGATGACCGCTACATCCCATCTCACCGGCCGGAAGATCAACCGATTCACTCACATTCATCAAAGCGTGGATGATCTGCTCAAAAAGGTCCAGATGCTTCGTCTTATCGGACATGAGACAGGTTCGTGCTTTCAACGGTGCGTGGGATTCGATGCTCTGAATGCCACCTACATGACCACGTATGACATCGATCAGAAATATAAGACAGACTATTTTGAACGATTTAAGAAGTATTTGATCCATGTCCAGGATAGCAATGTGATGTTAGTGGGTGGCATGACCGATCCGAAGGGGGACAGATCCCTTCCTCCCAGCAAGCAGGCAGATCCAGATCTTTTCACGCACGTCGTAGAACGACGATCAGATGGAATTATCATTCGTGGAGCTAAGGCCCATATGACCGGGGGGGTCAATTCCCACGAAATTCTCATCATGCCTACTCAGGCAATGAGAGAGGAGGATCGGGATTACTCTCTGACCTGTGCCATTCCCCTGAATGCACCAGGAGTGGTGCTCATCTTTGGTCGCCAGACCAATGAAGAGCGGAAATTCGAAGGAGGGATGGATGCCGGAAATCCCTACGGGCTTGTGGGTGGTGAAGCTCTCATCATCTTTGATAATGTCTTTGTCCCCTGGGAAAGAGTCTTCCTCTGCGGAGAATATGACATGGCCGGCATCTTGGTAGAGCGGTTTGCCACTTTGCATCGCCAGAACTATGGAGGTTGCAAAGGAGGTGTCTCCGATGTTCTGGTAGGTGCAACAGCATTGGCCGCCGAATATCAGGGAACAGCCGCTGCTTCTCACGTTAAAGAAAAACTGGCAGAGATGATCCATCTGGCTGAAACCATTTATGCAGGATCTGTAGCCTGCTCTGCCATGGGATACAAGACTCCTTCAGGAGCTTATTATCCGGATCCGCTTTTGGCCAATACAACCAAGCATAATGTCACACGCCATATTTATGAAATATCACGTCTCGCCCATGATATCGCAGGAGGAATCATTGCCACCATGCCTTTCCAGGGTGATCTGGAAAGCAGTGAGGTGGGCGGTTACGTGAAGAAATATTTGGCCGGTGCCAAAGGCATTCCTGTTCAGGATCGGATGAAGATTCTCAGGCTCATCGAAAATATGAGTGGCGGGACAGCTCTGGTCGAGTCCATGCATGGTGCAGGATCGCCTCAGACCCAAAAGGTGATGTACGGTCGCCTGGGAAACCTTGAGCAGAAGAAGCGCTGGGCAAAAAAGATTGTGGGAATTGAGTAGGAACTTGTTTTACCTCAATCTCGTACAATGACGCTAAGCCGAATCCGCCTTGAAAGTGACCAGACTCCTGGCCAATAACCCGAGAAAAATAACCCTCGAAGAGGCGATCGCCATTTATAGATCTGCCTATTAGGCCCTTTTTTGCCTTCTTAAAATCGAACGATCATCTATATCGAAGATGGAGTTGGACTCAACCCAACGGCGTTCTCAAGGATATGATCTGCCGGGGATTATTGGTGCGCTTAGAGGCTCAAGGGTTGATTGAGCTTCCTCCTCGTGGAAAGATTCCTCCTTATCATTTGTCCCTTTTTCCTCTGCTGAAATCCATGCCCCGTAATTGAAGCGTTACCCTGTTTTCTATTTTTTTTATTTTTTTCTTGACAGAATTAAAATTTTAAGTATAATGTCGAATATACTGTCAACATTTTTGTCGACTATATGCCTCGCACAATTACAACCAACGTTTTTGACTATATCAAAGGCCGGATTCTCAATTTTTCACTCCTACCGGGAGTTAAGGTCTCGGATGAAGAAATCGCAAAGGTCTTCGGAACGAGCCGATCCCCAGTTCGAGAAGCCTTAAACCGTCTCGTAGAACAGGGACTGGTTGAGTATCGACCAAACCGGGGTTTTACTGTCAAGGTTTTTACGCGAAAAGAAGTCGAGGATCTTTATGTGCTACGCGAAGCCCTAGAATGCTTGGCAGTGCGATTGGCGACTCAATCCATGGATAGCGGCGAGGAGATCAAATCGCTTGAGGATCTTCTCGCAACCTACCCTGATATCATGAAATCGCAGGATATCGCTCTGTTTAACGAGGCCGACGAACGATTTCACGACCTGATAGCCCTCTCCAGCAAGAATGCGGCTCTCCATGGGGCGCTTCAGAATCTCCATGGAAAAATTCGCATCATTCGTCGATATGACCACCTTCGAGCCGGAAGTTTTCAAAACACGTTTGAGGAACATCAGCTCATTCTGAAACATATGGTTCGCAGAGACGTAGAAGAAGCGGTAAAGCTAATGTCTTTCCATATCATTAAAGCTATGAAACTGGTGATGCCGATTGTCCCCGAGCAGTTGTGAAAGACCGCTTATCCAGTCGGCAAAGAAGGAACTTATTGAGGTTCGCAAAACTTAGCAAGATCGCCGGAGAAGGAATTAGTCGATCATAAGGCATTGGTGAACGCTCGGCACCGAAGACGCATCTCAAACCAGGCTTGCGTTTAGGCCTTCGGACTGGCCACGGCAAGCGAATCCCGATGCATCATCTCAATCGAAGGAGGAAAGACCAAGTGAAAAGGGCTGTAACGAATGAAAGCTTAAATCGGTTGCGGACAGAAGTTATTTCTCACGCCTACTCAAGCAGTACCCCTGTTTACGTTGAATCTGCCAAAGGAGCAATTGTTCGTGATGTAGAAGGGAAAGAATACATTGACTTCGGAGTTGGAATCGGGGTGATGAACGTAGGGCATAGTCATCCAAAGGTCGTGCAGGCGATAAAGGACCAGGCGGAGAAGTTCACCCATACGGCCTTTATGGTTTCACCCTACGAGTCGGCTGTAAGACTTGCCGAAAAATTATGTAAGGCCACTCCCGGTTCGTTTCCGAAGTCCGTACTCTTTATAAATTCAGGCGCAGAAGCTGTAGAGAATGCAATAAAGGTTGCACGATACCATTCGAAAAAGCCGGCAATCATCTCCCTGGAAAATGGGTTCCATGGTCGCACTTATATGACCATGACACTCACAAGCCGGGTTAAACCCTTTAAGGTGGGATTCGGCCCTTTTGCGTCTGACATTCACCAAATGCCTTCTGCCTACTGTTATAGGTGCCACTTCAGACTCAAGTATCCAGGGTGTGGGGTGGCGTGTGCTGATTACCTAAAAGAATTTTTTGTGACTCACGTGGCCGCCGAAGATACCGCCGCTCTTATTGTTGAACCTGTTCAGGGAGAAGGAGGCTTTATCACCCCGCCGCCTGAATATTTACCTAAATTGATGAAGATCTGTCACGACCATGGGATTCTATTTATAGCTGACGAAATCCAGTCCGGTACAGGAAGAACTGGTAAAATGTTTGCAGTGGAACATTACAATGTGGAGCCCGATGTGATCACGATTGCCAAAAGCTTTGCTGCAGGGATGCCACTTAGTGCCGTGGTTGGAAAGAAAGAAATTATGGATTCCATTCACCCCGGTGGACTCGGAGGCACCTATGGAGGGAATCCGATAGCCTGCCGTGCTGCGCTCGCGGTGTTTGAAATATTCGAAAAGGAAGACCTTCTGAAGAAGGCTGAGATTCTTGGAAAGAAGATGAGAGACCGTTTGGAAACATGGCCAAGGAAATATGAACTTGTAGGGGATGTCCGAGGGTTAGGTCCAATGTTAGCCATCGAACTGGTCAAGGATCGGCAAACCAAGGAACCTGCTGTCGAAGAGGCCAAAGCGCTGGCAAAGTTTTGTATCGATAAAGGTTTGATTGTCCTCGTATGCGGTATCTTTGGAAGTGTTTTGCGATTGATACCCCCTCTTGTGATTACCGATGAGCAACTAGACAAAGGTCTATCCATCCTTGAAGAAGGACTGGCATCCATAAGGGAGTGACCAGTAGTTGGCCATATTGACAATCCATTTTTAAGAGAAAAGTTATTTAAAAAAGGATGAATAAGATGGGGGTAAAAAAAAGGATTCTTGGTGTGCCAGGAAGCCCCAGGAAAGATGCAAACGTAGATAAATTGTTCCAAATCGCAATGAAAGAAGCGACCGAGACACGAAATTGACTAAGAACGTCCATTCGTGGAAGTCCCTCGAGTGGTTTTGGATGATTTGATGGAGAATGATATCAGAGGATAAGGAATAAAGGTCTGGATTGCCGCAGGAGTACGCCCGGCGATGACAGCGGAAGAGCAGAAGGAGAAGGCAGGAGGGAAAGTATTCAAACGGTTCGAGACCAAAATCCAGAACTTCGCAGATACGGCGAATCTCGTGTTAAATCGTAGCAATAATATAATCTAAAATTACAGAGAAGGAGGAAAAGATGAAAGATTTAAAGGACATTATGGCACTCATTCCAACGCCTTTCACAGATGATGGGGAAGTGGATGAGGCCGGCCTGAGAAAGCTCATTGACTATGAAATGGAGAATGGTTGTTATGGGGTTGGAGTTTTGGCTGCGATTGGTGAAGGTTATCTCATCTCTCATGAGGGGTGGAAGAAAGTTGTCAAGATTGCGGTAAAGCAGATGGCTGGAAAAGGACCGCTGATGGTGGGATGCCCGACGCTGAGTACCCTTCATGCTGTCCAGCTTTGCAAGGAAGCAGAGGATTTAGGGGCAGATGCCATTCTTGCCTTCAATCCTCAAGGGTTTCGTTCCTATGCGATTGGAGAATTGATTGACCACTACATGGCACTAACAGATGCAGTTAAGATCCACATCGCTCCCTATGCAAGAGGGGAAGATCTAATTCCTTTTGATGTCATAAAGAAACTGGTTGATAAAAAGAGAATTTCATATATGAAATACGCCTGGAGGAACTGCGAATTATTGAAAGAGATATCAAAGAGTTTCGGTGATAAACTCTTCCTTTTCTGTGGCGCTGATACGTGGACACTCAGATATCTCTTGCTCGGCTGCAAGGGAGTTTTGACGGCGACCGCTGCCATGCTGCCTGAGGAACATGTAACCCTTTTGTCCATGGTTAAGAAGGGAGACATAGAGGGGGCGAGAGGGTACTACAACGAGGCAATCTTGCCCTGGAATGATATTGGATTTTATGACATGAGTTCTTGGCAAGCGGTGCATAAAATAGCTCTTCAACAGATGGGGATCATAAAGTCTGCAAAAGTTCTGCTTCCTCAAGCTCCTGCAGCGCCTCACCAGGTCGAAGAAGTGAAGTGGTTTCTAAAACATTTTGGGAAGACGAAATGAAGGGAGCCAGCCATTCTTGTGATTTGGCATTAGAAATCTAAAAAGTTAGGGAGAGATAATTATGCCTGCAAAAAAGAGTGTCTTAGATTTTCAAAAGATGAAAAAGGATGGTGTCAAGCTTACCTGGTTAACGAGTTATGATTATCCCACTGCGATGTTTGCCGAAAAGGCAGGGGTAGAAATGCTCCTTGTCGGAGATTCAATGGGAATGTGTGTCTATGGTTATTCCGGTGGAACCTTGCCGGTCACCATGGATCAATGTATCGTCCATACAGAGGCGGTAAGACGGGGTGCTCCCAATACCTTCGTGGTAGGCGACATGCCTTTCTTGTCCTACCAGACGACTCCGGCAGAGGCCGTAAAAAATGCCGGCAGATTCTACAAAGAGGCAGGGGTAGATGCCATCAAACTGGAAGGGGGAAGACGAATCATAGATATGATCAGAGCCATCGTCAATGCCGGTATGGTCGTCTGTGGACATATTGGCCTTACCCCCCAGAGTTCCGGGCAAATCGGTGGATTCAAGGCCCAGGGGCTTACGGCTGAAAGTGCCCATGAACTGATCAAAGATGCACGGGTGATCCAAGAGGCTGGAGCAGCTTTTTTGCTCTTGGAGGCAGTGCCGCCTGAAGTAGGACAGTTTATAGCAAAAGATCTCAAAATACCTGTCTATGGAATTGGAGCCGGCCCAGACGTTGATGGGCAGCTTCTTATCGTCAGCGATATGTTGGGTATTTTTCAAGCTTTTACTCCAAAATTTGTCAAGAAATATGCCAACCTGGCTGAACAGATCATTAAAGCGATGGAAGACTATGCAAAAGAGGTGAAAGAATCGAAATTTCCTGAAGAAAAACACTGCTACAAAATGATCGAAGGCGAATTTGGAAAGATGTTGAAAATCTTGAAAACCGAAAAGTAAAAATTATTTACTTACAAAGGAGTCCATTATGTCTCTCAAACGTTTCAAGGTCCTGAGCTTTGACGTGGTCGGCACGCTGATCGATTTTGAGCGTGGCATGCTCAACTACCTACGGCGCAGTGTGCCCACGGCCACGGTGATGGACGAGGGCTTTCTCGAGGCCTACCGGCATTCGCGAGGCAGCGATGCCGCGGGCTGGTACCCCGACGACCTGGTGCGTGTGTGGAGTGATGTGGCCAAGGCAGTCGGCCTGCCCGACACATCGGCGCTGGCTCAGGGTTTCCGCGACTCGGTCGTCGAATGGCCGGCATTCGCCGATTCGGTGGACGCGTTGAGGCGCCTGCACAGCCGCTTCATGCTGGTGGCCATGACCAATACACAGCGTTGGGCGCTCGCCCACTTCGACCGCACGCTGAGCCAGCCCTTCGATGACACGATTAGCTCCGACGACGCGCTGTGCGAGAAGCCCGACCCGCAGTTCTTTGCCTTCACACGCGGGCGCCTGAGCATGCGAGGCTTCACGCTCGCCGATATACTGCACGTGGCACAGAGCCAGTACCACGACATCGGGGTGGCACACCGTTTGGGCTACAGCGTGTGCTGGATCGAGCGCCGACAGGACCAGCCCGGCTTTGGCGCCACCAAGGCCGTAGCGCAGCTGACGAAGCCCGATTACCACTTCCGCACACTTGCGGAACTGGCCGACGCGGTGGATGCCGCTTTTGCCGGCTGAGCCCGCCACTTCGGGTCCTGCGAATGACGACCAAGCGTTCCACCCGAGGTGACCGACCTGCTGCCCGATCTGATGGCACTGCGCCGTGATCTGCATGCCCATAAGGAGGTCTGTTTTATGTTGGATGTACTTCGGAGATTTAAAGTGGTTTTAACCGACGCTCCGTACCCCGATCTGAGGTACGAGGAAGAACATCTTAGCAATATAGCCGATCTTCACAGGTTCCATTGCCGGACCGAAGAGGAATTAATCCTGAACTGTGCTGATGCAGACGCATTGCTTGTTACATATGCCTCCATAAACAGGAGAGTTATCGACAGTTTGAAAAAGTGCCAGGTGATCTCTGTTTACGCCATCGGCCTGGACATGGTGGACGTACAAGCTGCCACCGAGGCAGGGATCCGTGTGACCAATGTTCCCGGATACTGTATCGAAGAAGTTTGTGACCATGCCATGGCTTTGTTGCTGACCGCTGCAAGAAAAGTCCTATTTTATCACCAGAGTGTTGTAAAGGATGAAAAGTGGAATTGGCAGGTGGCCAAGCCCATCTATAGGCTGAGGGGAAAAACCCTGGGACTGATAGGTTTTGGGAAGATTCCAAGGGCAGTGACCGGGCGGGCTATGTCATTCGGATTGCGGGTGATGACCTTTGATCCCTATGTAACCCGGGCGGACTGCGATAACGCGGGCGTTGTTAAAGCGGAACTGGATGATATCCTGCGACAGGCTGATTTTATATCCATACACACTCCATTAACTCCGGAAACAAAGGGGCTCATTAATGTGGACCAGTTCAGGTTGATGAAGCGCAACGCCGTGATCATAAACACTTCAAGGGGCCAAGTCATAGAGGAAAAGGCCTTGGTTAAAGCGCTGGATGAAGGCTGGATAGCCGGGGCTGCTCTTGATGTTTTGGAGATTGAACCGCCGGCTAAGGATAACCCGTTGATACATATGAAAAATGTCATTCTGACCCCCCATGCCGGTTTCTTCTCCGAAGAGTCAGTTGAGGAGCTTAGGTCCACCGCTGCTTTGGAGGTTAGAAAAGTGCTGACTGGTCAGCCGCCTGACCACCTGGTAAATCCGGATGTATTAAAGTATAGCAAACGCTAATATGGTGTTGATTTCTGTCCCGTTAGGGCATTTATAGGCAATCCCTTCAATGTGAGCGAGCCCTGGGAGCTCGTTTTGTGGAAAACCGCATGTCTGTGGAATGTGTTTAAGGGTTGAACTAATTCACGGAAAGGAGGTGTTACAGGAAGGTTGTGAAAAGAGCAAAGGATGCAGATCTTTAAAAAAGTATTGATAAAACAAGGTTAATGTCTCTCCGGAAGTCGTACATAAAAAGGAGAACAAAGAAAAGGAGGTTAAGGTATGATCGTCCAAAAGCTTAGGAATTTATTGATTTTATTACTCTGGGCAGTATTCGTTATCTCAATTTCATCGGTTGAGGTTTTCAGCCAACCGAAGACCTTGATCATCGGTTCTGGGATGGAGCCGTTCGATCTCCTTCCTGCATCTTCATCGATCGCCACGATGGACCGCACCTATAACATATACGAGCCTTTGGTATGGTTAAATGCAGATGCCAAACCGGTTCCATGCTTGGCTACGAAATGGGAAGCCACCGACGGGAATAAAAAATGGAGATTTCATCTGAGAAAAGGCGTTCTATTTCACAATGGGGAGAAATTTACGGCCGAGGATGTCGCTTTTACAATAGACTTTACTAAAAACCCAGAGAATAAACTTTCAAGAAGAGGAAGGGTTGCGGGATACACGTATAAGATTATTGATGATTATACGATCGACGTTTTCAGGGAAGATGGGAAACCTGTTGACCCAATACTTCCCTCTTTTTGGCTCCCTATCCAAATGCTTTCAAAAAGCACGGTGACTAAGATGCCCCTCCCAAAACTGGCGCGTGAGCCCATAGGAACAGGGCCATTTCAATTTGTGGAATGGAGAGATGGGGAACAAATAACTCTAAAAGCCAATGATAAATATTGGAGGGGCAGGCCCAAAATTGACAGGGTTATCTTCAAAACCATCCCCGAAATGGCCACCCGGGTGGTAGCGCTGAAAGCAGGGAATGTCGACCTTATATCGGATGTGCCTCCTGAGGAGATCAAATCTCTTGAAGCAGATCCAAATCTGAAAATTCTAAAGAAACCCTCTCTCGTAAACTTGCAGTTGACGCTACGAACGGATATCCCCCCTTTTAAGGATAATATCAACTTTAGAAAAGCTGTAGCTCATGCCGTTAACGTGGAAGAAGTTTGTAAAAACATTCTCGGAGGATATGCGACTCCCGTGGGATCCGTAGTTCCGCCTGTGGCCTTTGGCTACAAAGATATTAAGCCGTATAAATATGATCCTAATTTGGCCAAAGAGTATCTTCAAAAATCAGGCTATAAGGGGGAGGAGATTAATATTCAATCGACTGTCGGCAGATACTATAAGGATATCGAAATTAACACCGCTATCGATGCATGGCTTAAGGCTATCGGTATGAAAACAAACCTGAAAATGTACGATTCGCCCACCTGGATGAACCTGTTTGATACAAAGAAAATCGACCCTATCTGTCTTATCCTGTGGACCGCCCGTTCAGGGGATGGAGTTGAAAACCTTTTTAATGCCTGCCATTCCAGTTCTGCTTCATGTTTTCATGGTCCGAAAGGGATTCCAGGAGTGGATGAATTAATCGACCTCGCTCGTACAAGTTTTGACTCGAAAGTGAGGAAAGAGGCGATAGAAAAAGCGCAAGTGATTATATACGACTACGTCGCCTTTCCGATGACCTATGTGCCGAGCAACGTCTATGGAGTTCGAAAGAATCTAAAATGGTCTCCGAGGGCCGATGCAACGATCTGCATTGCCCCCGAGGATGACAAATAATTGTGGAGCCAAGAGAGAGGAGATCATCCTCTCTCTCTTCGCAGCAACTTCAAAAGATGAACGATTTTGAAGTGGAGAATTTTCATGATCAATTTTTTTATAAGACGAATCTTTTATTCTCTGATTACACTTTTATTTCTATCCATTATTGTTTTTTCGCTACTCCATTTGGCTCCTGGCGATCCTGCGAGGATGATCCTACCACAAGAGGCAACGGAAGAAGATGTCCTCCAGATGAGAAAGGTTTTAGGTTTAGACAAGCCGATTGTTATCCAATACTTTCATTGGTTAGGCAAAGCAATCAAATTGGATTTCGGAGAATCCATCCAAGGGAAACGGTCCGCGGCCAGGCTTTTCCTCGCGAGACTACCGGCAACCTTGGAACTGACCTTGGGAGCATTAATTCTCTCTGTTTCTTTTGCTATACCACTCGGGGTCATTGCTGCTATCAGACGGGGCACTTACTGGGATTTCATCATTTCTTTTATTTCGCTTTTTGGATTATCCACCCCGAGGTTTTGGTTAGGGATAATACTTATCTTGATTTTTTCTCTCGGTCTTGGATGGTTTCCCTCCTTTGGTAGAGGTTCGGGGTTATTTTATGGAATCATTCAATTATTTAAAGGTGATTTTGGCACTTTCTATGAAGCTTTAAGAAATTTGACCCTTCCATCCATAGCACTCGCCACATTTTTCGCTGCCAGCTTCGTGAAGCATACACGCGCGAATGTCCTTGAAGAAATTAGTAAACTCTATGTGAGGACAGCCCGTCAAAAAGGGATAGGCGAATACAGAGTCATTGTCTTTCATGTTCTCAGAAATGCCTTAATCCCTATCGTGACTGTAATAGCCCTAAATGTTGGGCTCGTTATGGGAGGGGCGGTCATTACGGAGATTGTATTTGCATGGCCGGGTGTCGGACAATTATTAATCAATGCGTTATTTGCTCGTGATTATCCACTGATTCAGGCCAGCTTATTCATGGTAGGGGCCCTCATAACGCTTATTTTCATTTTGATGGATATCATTTACGTAGCACTTGATCCGAGGATTCGTGCAAAAGGGATCGGATAATAAAGATTGGTTGGTTTTATGCGGTTATTATATAAAAAATTGAAAAAAAGCTTTTTTGGAAAATTGGGGTTAGTGATTGTATTAGTCTTTGTCCTATTGGCCATATTAGGGCCTTCTGTTTCCCCGCATAATCCAAATGCTATGAACTTAACGAAGCGTCTCGCACCGCCCGTTTGGGCAAAAGACGGAACATGGAAACATCCATTTGGGACTGACATGTTAGGACGGGATGTTTTAAGTCGGGTAATATGCGGCACCAGGAATTCGATGATGGTTGGCTTATCATCTTCATTCATAGCCTTATTGATAGGGGTCATTCTTGGCATGATTTCAGGCTATTTGGGCGGATTCTTCGATGTTATCCTAATGCGGTGGGTTGATATCATGTTGGCCATTCCCGCAGTCATGCTCGCGGTGGTTCTGGTGGCTATTATTGGACCTTACCCGATCAGCATCATCATAGCCATGGGAATGACGATGTGGAGTGAGTATGCCAAAGTAATTAGAAGTCGAATTCTTGTATTAAGGGAGGAACCCTTTGTGCTTGCTGCCAAAACGATGGGAGCCAGCGGCAGGAAAATAATTTTAAAACATATTTTCCCAAATATTATCTATATCATCATCGTTATTTTTACACTCCAAATTGGGTTGATCATATTATGGTCAGCTGGGTTGAGCTTTATTGGTTTAGGTGGGGCAACGTTATCCTGGGGATGGGACGTTGCCGCTGGACGCGTTTATTTGGCAAGAGCGTGGTGGCTGTCGACCATTCCTGGATTGGCCATATTCTTCTGTGTCCTCGGGTGTAATCTCTTTGGAGATTGGCTTAGGGACGCATTGGACCCGGGTGTCAAACAAATTGTCTGAATATGCCGAAAGTTGATTGGCATTTCGATCTTGAAGGAAGTCGGATGGAATCGATTTTAAGAGTTGAAGAGCTAAAAACCTATTTTCTTACGCTTGGAGGTGTCATTAAAGCAGTTGACGACGTTAGTTTTGAAGTAAAAAAGGATGAATTTTTCGGTTTGGTGGGTGAATCCGGCTGCGGGAAGAGTACAACGGCCCTTTCCATCATGAGATTGCTTGATGATACGTCAAAACTGGAGGGTAGGATTCTTCTCGGAGAGCAAGATATTGTTCGGCTTTCAAAAAGGCAAATGAGACACTTGTGGGGAAAGAAGCTATACATGGTATTTCAGGACCCTATGACATCGTTGAATCCTGTCATGAGAATTAAGGATCAGATTGGGGAGGTATTTAGAAAAAGGGGAGAAAAAGCAATTAAAACAGGTGAAATCATGGAGAGGGGGCGTGAGTTATTGGATCAGGTTGATATTCCTGACTCAGATAGAGTGTTGAACCAATACCCTCATCAGCTAAGCGGTGGGATGAAACAGAGAGTCATGATTGCAATGGGTATAGCGATCAGTCCTGATCTTTTGGTATTAGATGAGCCAACCACAGCCCTCGACTCTACCGTTCAATTTAAAATTGTTGAGTTGTTACTGAACTTGAAGACGAAGTATAGGATGAGTCAAATTATTATTACGCATGATTTTGGGGTAGCCGCAAAGTTATGTGATAGGATTGCAGTGATGTATGCCGGAAAAATTGTTGAACAAGGAAAATATGTGAATTTGCTAAAGGAACCTGCGCATCCGTACACACAAGGATTGTTTAGATGTATTGTTAAAAAAGATCAAAAAACAGATTATCTGGAAACGATGAAAGGATATTTGCCAAGCCTCAATAATCTACCCAAAGGGTGCTATTTTGAAAAGCGATGTGTAATATCTAAACCTCTATGTAAAGAGGAGAGGCCAGGGTTGATAGATATTGGAGATGAACATTTTGTAGCATGCCATCACTTTCCCTTTTAAGGAGTAAGAGGAATAAACAAGAATGATGCTAGAGTGGGTAATCAATGCAGAGTAGTTTGGTTGAGATAGTGGAATTGAAGAAACATTATCCTTTGAGCTTAGGCTGGTTTGGTCGCCTCGCTGGAAGTGCCAAAGCGGTAAAGGCCCTAAATGGATTAAATTTGAGCATTTATAAAGGAGAGACTATTGGCCTTGTTGGGGAAAGCGGTTGCGGGAAGTCTACGCTGGGACGAATCATAATGGGCATAGAAAAACCAACGGAGGGGTTTGTTCGTTTTAACGGAAGGCGCATGGATGATCTAAAAACAAAGACAGAAATGAAGGCGATGCGGAAAAAGATGCAAATGGTCTTTCAGAATCCAGCAGGCACTTTGGATCCGCGGATGACCCTACACCAAGTCTTATCGGAACCGTTTGAGATACATTACAAGTTGACAAAGAAAGAACAAGATAAACGGATAGGAGAATTATTGGAAATGGTGGGATTGCATTATGGAGACAGCAAGAAATTATCGGGCGAATTTAGTGATGGGCAAAAGCAGAGAATAGCTCTGATTCGAGCCCTATCTTTGGATCCTGAGTTTATCGTAGCCGATGAGCCCGTTTCTGCCTTGGATGTTTCAGTTCAGGCGCAGGTTCTGAATTTAATGAAGGGGTTGCAAAAAGAAATGCATTTAACCATGCTTTTCATTTCCCATGACCTTAACATTGTAAGATTTCTATCGGATAGAATTGCAGTCATTTATCTTGGGAAAATAGTGGAATTGGGTCCAAGTGAAGAATTTTTTGAGAATCCTTATCATCCTTATTCGAAGGGACTGCTCTCTTCTATATTGGACATCAATCCGGGACTCAATAGCAATCAATTTAGAATCAAAGCGGATGTTCCAGTGAGTCAGGTTAATATACCAGCAGGATGTGTATTCCAAATGAAATGCTATGGACCGACGGATCAGTGTAGGAAGAATGAACCTGAATTGAGAGAAATATCCAAAGGACATTTCGCGGCCTGCTTTGAAAACTGAATCTTGCTTCGTTTGTTTGAGATGGAGAGGAAAATGAGCTTTCAGATAATGATAGACATTCCTAAGTGTACCGGGTGTGGAATATGTGAACTTGCTTGTTCTTTATATCATGAAAAGGAATGCAACCCTGAAAAATCAAGAAGTAGAGTGATTCGTTATGAAGACCAAGGCATATTATATAGCATACCAATAATGTGTCAGCAATGCGAAGAATCTCCCTGTCAAAACGTCTGTCCTACAAAAGCCATAAATCGAAATCAAATGACCAATGCGCTAATGGTCGATGAGAGAAGATGTATTGGCTGCAAATACTGCTTTACTGTGTGTCCCTTCGGGTGTATTACTATCGACCAAAAAATAGGGAGGGCGGTTAAGTGCGATTACTGTGAGGGGGACCCTAAGTGCGTTGAATTATGTCCGACCGGAGCTTTGACTTTTGTTAAATCTGATAAAGTGAGTATTACAAGAAAGCGCAGTATTTTTGATAAATATGTCGAGAATCTGAAAAAGCTTTCGACCTCGATGATTGAATAGCAGGGAATGAAATGGTTAATTTATATGGAAGCCATATCCTCAGAATAGATTTAAGCAGCCAAACAATTACCAAGGAACCCACATCCAAATACTCAAAAAGATTTATTGGCGGGAGAGGGATCAATGCCAAGATGATGTTTGACGAAATAAAACCTCAAATAGACCCACTCGGAGATGAAAATACAATTGTCTTTGGTGCAGGTCCATTGACGGGGACATTGTGCCCCGGTTCAAGCAGAGTCGATGTCATGTCAAAATCTCCAGTAACGGGTTTACTCGGAGATTCCAATATGGGCGGAAATTGGCCGGCCGAATTAAAATATGCTGGATATGACCATGTCATCATCCAAGGAAAAGCAGATCATCCAGTCTATATTGCCATTGAAAATGAGAAGGTTGAGGTATTAGAGGCTTCAGACCTATGGGGGAAGGACTCCTATTCCACATCCGAAATGATCCGGAGAAAATTACAGGATCCAGATGTGAAAATAGTATGCATCGGGAAGGCAGGGGAGAATAGAGTCTCGTACGCTTCGCTCATTTCGAACATTGGGAATGCAGCTGGCCGAAATGGGATGGGAGCGGTAATGGGGTCTAAAAATTTGAAGGCCGTTGCAGTCAGAGGCACCCAGGGCGTTAAAGTCGCCGACCCGGAACGATTTTTCAAGCTCTGCACCAAACTCCACAACATGGTGAGGAGCGCACCAGGGTACGACGAGTATTCTAAAAGAGGAAGTCTAAAATCAATGACGCTCAATGCAAATTCTGGTTATACTCCTGCAGGAAATCACCAAACATTCGGTTGGGATCGGAAAGCAGAATTTCTAAATTGGTGGGAAAAATATGGAGTTAAAAGAGCTGGGTGTTTCAGCTGTCCTGTGCAATGTTCAGAGACTTATACAATTCCAGAAATTGGCAGTGGAATTGTTTCCTGTCAACATTACATAGAACCGACATGGAAACTGAAAAATAACGATGTCATGGTATGGTGGGAGTTTGTGCGGAACTGCCAACTCTATGGGATTGACGTGATTTCAACTTCGGGAATTTTGGCATGGGTCATCGAACTCTATGAGGACGGGATGATCACAGAAGAAGACACAGATGGTTTAGTGATGAAATGGGGGGACAGAGATTCAATCATTAAAATGATGGAAAAGATTATTAACCGTGAAGGTATTGGAGATATTCTTGCTGGAGGGTTTAAGGAAGCCGTTAAACAATTTGGCAAAAAGTCAGAAGGATATGCGATGCACGTCAAAAATAGTCCTCTTTACGCGGCATCTCCAAGGTTTCCCTTTGTTGCACTCGAAACAGCATTGGGTCCGAGAGGAGATTATATGAGGGCTTTTTTACCTTTTGCAAAAGGAATAATCAGAGTAAAAGGTGACCCCGATATGAGTATGGAAGAAAAAGAGAAGAGAATGATTAAATACGAAGAGGAAGCCGAAAGAACAACGGGTACAAAAGAAGTGTTGGAGATCATGGGTTATGAAGGGAAACCAAAGGCTGTCATCTATGCGGAGACAATGATTTCAATCCCGGATATGCTGGGTGTCTGTAAACATATGGGCATAGCAAATTTCCAAGCCTTTAGTCCTGAAGATTTTTCAGAAATATTTTCTGTGGGTTTAGGGGAGAGTGTATCTTCTGAAGAACTTATTCGTGCAGCGGTAAGAAATAGGAATGTGGAACGAGCCTTTGAAGCAAGAGAAGGTCTGACTCGGGAAAAGGACACATTGCCCGAAAGGGAATTTAATAAGGATATCGGTGGAGCCTTTAAGGAAGTCTTTCTCGATCGAAATGAGTTTGAAAAAGCAAAAGATGAGTATTATGCCTTAAGGGGATGGGATATGAATACAGGTATCCCGACGCAAAAAACATTGGTTGCTTTAGGATTAGAGGATATTGCGGAGGATCTCAAGAATCGCAAACTCATTTCTGAATAGCTATTGGAGTGGGATAATCTCTTAAATAAAGTGGTAAAACTGCGTTCTGGGCTGAGTTGTACTCAAAACGTTTTTAGACATCGTCTATGGTCATTTTTCAAATTGAATAGAAACGGAGGGAAAAGACATGAAAATTTTTGTATTGGGAGCGGCAGGGAAACAGGCGCCAGGCGTAATTCGGGATCTCGCTGATTCTCCAGAAGTGACTGAAATAGTACTGGGAGACCTGGAAAACACTAAGGAAACGTTGGAGTATAGAGCCAAGCATTGGGGAAACAAAAAGGCAAAAGTAGTTTTAGTGAATGTCAACGATCAGAATGGCCTCCGGAAGGCTATTCGGGGAAGTGTCAGCCTCGCCAATTGCACGACCTATCACTTCAATCTCCTGGTCATGGAGGCTTGCCTTGCCGAAGGAACGCATTATGTTGATATGGGGGGTTTATTTCATAACTCTCGAAAACAGATGGCCCTCTCGGAGCAATGGAAGAGGAGAGGCGTGACCGCCGTTCTTGGCATGGGGAGTGCTCCTGGAATCGTAAACGTGATGAGTCGGTATGGGGCAGACCTTTTGGACACGGTTGAGTCTATCCAAATTCGGGATGGCATCGTAAACTTTGCCAAGTTAGACACGCCCATGGCCACTCCCTATGCGTTTGTGACGATCCTCGACGAATTCATTATGAACCCTTATGTCTTTGAGAAGGGGGATTGGAAAGAAGTTCAGCCATTTTCTGGAGGAGAAGTAATCGACTTCCCACCCCCTGTTGGGACTCAAACCGCATTTTGTACGCTTCACTCCGAAGAAGCAACCATTCCCGCCACTTTCCGCTCAAAAGGGCTTCAACGCATGAGCTTCAAGCTGGCTCTTCCAAAGGCGTTTGAAGAGAAGGTTCGTTTTCTCGTGGATCTCGGGTTGGGTTCCAGTGAGCCCCTTCATGTGAAGGGGACCCCTGTTGTCCCAAGGGATCTCCTCCTCGAGGTCGTTGATCGGCTTCCCAAACCCACCGTTAAACCGGATGACCACAAGGTCCTTCGGGTAGATGTCAAGGGGCAAAAGGACGGCCATACTCTGGAGATTCGTGTGGAGATGATCTGCCATCCTTATGAGCCATGGGAAATGGGCACAGGCCCCTACTCCGTAGGTTTCCCAGTGGGACTCACATGCCGCCTTCTTGGGAATGGAACCATTACAGAACGTGGAGCACTGCCTGCTGAAGCATGTGTGCCGCCTGAGCCATTCTTCAAAGCCTTAGCAGCAAGGGGGCTCCACACCACAGTCATGATAAAGAAATCCGTTATCGATGCATGAGCGTCTTTGGTTCGTTTGTCAGAAAAGGGTTGATTAAAAAGATCAATCTGATATATTCACTTGGAGAAAGAGAGAAGGCTTCATGCAAAGTGTCTATAGCCGAATTACCATAACGGGTTTTCCAGTGAGATGGAGGGGACACCACACGAACTCAATCTTTGAGCGTCAATGCTCAAAAATACCTTGAAAGGAGGAATAAATGATGCACAAACGGGTATTAACATTTGGGATCGGCATTGCGGTAGGATTAATATTAATGGTGGGTTTATTATTCCCTGCATTTGCAGACGATTCGGTAGCCCGAGTTAAGAAGGCAGGAGAACTGGTTATCGCCTCGACAGTAACCGGTGTTCCCACCACCTTCATGGATCCGAAAACAAGCGAGATTCAAGGAACGATGATTGATGCTGCAAAGTATATCGCTAATAACTTAGGGGTCAAGCTGAGGGTGATAGAGACGCCTTGGTCTGCTTTAATTCCTTCGCTGACAGGGAAAAAGGTCGACCTGATCTGCGCAGCCATGGTGATTACCGAAAAGAGGAAAGAGGTCATCGATTTTTCAGATCCTGTCTTCCCCTATTGCGAAGCAATGATCGCTAAACTTAGCGACAAGAAACCTTACAAAACAATAACCGATCTCCAAGGACTCCGAGTTGGGGCTCAGGTTGGAACGATCTATGCTAAAGGTCTGGAAGAAAAAGGAGTTAAAGATGTGAAGATTTACGAAAACATCGGTGAAATCATGATGGACATTACAAATGATCGCCTTGATGCATCGATAGTGGATGGGCCGGTGGCGGGTTACCTCGTTAAGACAAAGCCTGAATTCAAGGCGAGAATCGTAGAAACCTATCAGCCCGTCATGTGCGGAGATCTCGGCATCGGAACCAGGAAGGAAGATCAAGACCTTAGAAAGGAGATCAATAAAATCGTGGCGGAGATGAAAGGAAAGGGAATGATTAAAGAAATTCTCAATAAATGGGGACAATAAGCAGACGCACAGAGGCTCCAGGAGATTACTGATTGGAGCCTCTGTGCCTTTTTCTTGGGAAGATTATGGAAAAGCTCATCGTCAATTTCGAACTGTTTTTGCCAAGTCTTTTGAAAGGAACTCGGTTCACGATTGAAATCACTTTTTTCGCTATCATCATCAGCACCCTATTTGGATTTATTTTCAGCCTTTGCCTCATTTCAAAAAAAACATATGTGAATAAGCCGGTCAGGATTTTCATTAATATCATTCGAGGGACTCCTCTTCTTGTGCAGATGTTTTACGTCTACTTCGTCCTGCCTGATCTTGGCATCAAATTGGGAGCATTGGAAGCAGGGATACTCGCTCTTAGCATTTGTTATGGGGCTTACCATGCGGAGATTTTTAGGTCCGGCATTATCGCCATTCCCATCGGACAGTGGGATGCAGCGAAATCGATCGGGCTGAGATATTATCAAATCCTGTCAAGGGTTATTCTTCCACAGTCTGCCAGGATCATTCTCCCACCTATGGGGACCTCTTTCATTATCCTTCTCAAAGATTCATCTTTAGCCTCTGTCATCACGGTGCGCGAACTGACTCGATCAGGCCAGCTGATCGCTTCTACAACGTTTGAGAACTTGACCGTTTTTTCCATGGTGGCACTCATCTACATCGCCCTCACTCAATTGCTTGCTTTATTCATTCATTCTTTGGAAAGGAAGTATCGCCTCAAATGATCGAGATTAGAAACGTTCACAAATTCTTTGGCAATACCCAGATACTTAAAGGAGTTAACCTAACCGTCAAAAAGGGTGAGGTGGCTGTCATCGTGGGCCCGAGCGGATCAGGGAAAAGCACATTGCTGCGCTGCATCAATCGTTTGGAGGAAATACAGGAGGGTCAGATTTGGATTGAGGGAGAGAACATCTGCGATAAATCGGCCAACGTTTATAAGGTCCGTGCTGAGATTGGCATGGTTTTTCAACAATTCAATTTGTTCCCTCATATGAATGCCATTCAAAATGTGACCTTAGGCCCAACGCTCACTAACAACAAACCTAAGAAGGAAGCCGAAAGATTGGCAATGGAATTATTGAGGAAAGTTGGGCTCTCCGGAAAGGAAAACTCCTACCCTTCCCAGCTTTCAGGAGGACAGCAGCAAAGGATCGCCATCGCTCGCGCTTTGGCCATGGAACCGAAGGTGATGCTTTTCGATGAAGCGACCTCTGCGTTGGACCCAGAGTTGGTGGGAGAGGTTCTCAGTGTCATGAAGCAATTGGCCAGAGATGGAATGACGATGATCGTCGTAACCCATGAGATGGGATTTGCAAGGGAAGCAGCTCACCACGTTGCCTTCATGGATGATGGGATCATTGTTGAGGAAGGACCTCCAAGAGAGATCTTTGAACACCCGAAGACGCAGCGGGCCGCTGGTTTCTTCAGCAAGATTCTGTGACGAAGAAAAGATTATCTTTCGAATTGGAAGGGTGGCCGAAGCTACGAAATTGAGGGGGTGTATCCGTAAATTTCCCTGATTCTGACGGAGACCAAATAATCCCCTACCCCACCACCCCTTTCTTTGCAAAGGTATTCATATTTGTTATATAATTTAGAGTATAAATAATGCAGAAAGGCAAACTCAATGAAAGGCTTTTTTAACAAAATTTTAAGAATCAATCTTAAAACAAAAACTTTCCGAGAGGAAGCGATTCCTGATTCGGTCTATGAAACCTACTTAGGCGGAAAGGGACTCGGGACCTATTTACTCATGAAACAAAATCCTCCTGGAGTTGATCCCCTCTCTCCTGAAAACAGACTCATCTTCTGCACGGGACCAATTACCGGTACCCGAATCTATGGCTCCTGCCGCCATGGTGTCTTTACCAAATCTCCATTGACCGGAGGTTACTCAGAATCCTATTCCGGAGGAAGAGTGGCAGAGCCCATGAGCCGGACAGGTTATGATGCCTTTATTTTCGAAGAGGCATCAGGCGAACCAATCTGGATCGAGATCTCTGACCAAGAAGTGATCTTTCATGATGCAAAAGATATTTGGGGAAAAGACACCTATTTCACTGAGGATGAAGTCTTGAAAAGAACTAACAAGAAGGGGTCGGGTGCCCTCGTCATTGGCCCCGCAGGAGAGAACCTCGTTCGATATGCAGTGATTGAAAATGATTACTGGCGGTCCCTTGGGAGGACAGGAGTCGGTGCGGTGATGGGCTCAAAAAAGATCAAGGCCATTGCCTTTCACGGGGAGAAGAAACGGGAGGTGGCCTATCCCGATCGACTGGAACAGTTCGCCAAAGAGACATTAGAGCGCGACAAGGACAATCCAGGGGTTCAAAACTATCGAAGGTTGGGAACTCCAATGCTCGTGGCGATGGCCAATACGGTGGGGGCGTTTCCCTCAAAATATTGGCATCTTGGAACATTTGAGGGATGGGAGAAAATCAGCGCAGAAGCCCTTCTCGAACGCTGTCAGGTCAGACCCACTGCTTGTCTCCGTTGCTTTGTGGCATGCGGAGATCTAAGCGAGGTCAAAGAGGGAAGACACAAAGGTCTTAAAATCGAAGGACCTGAATATGAAACAATCTATGCCTTTGGTGGCCTCTGTATGATCCATGAGATTGAGGAAATTGCATACCTCAACGATATCTGCGACCGCCTTGGCATGGATACCATCTCTGCTGGGAGCCTCTGTGCCTTTGCCATCGAAGCTTCAGAGCTGGGACGCATTAAAGAAAAAATCAGTTGGGGAGATGTAGATAAGATCGCCGAGCTCCTTAACGACATTTCACAGAAGAAAGGACTCGGCTCCATTTTGGCAGAAGGGATTCGCCATGCTGCTAAGACTTGGGAGATGGAGGATGTCGCCATCCATGTGAAAGGGCTCGACCCAGCCGGTTACGACCCAAGGGTCCTCAAAGGAATGGGCCTTGCCAACGCCACTTCGGATCGGGGAGCCTGTCACCTGAGGGCAACCTTCTACAAAGCAGAACTCGCTGGGATGATCCCTATGGATCAGATGGAAGGAAAGGCCAAACTCTTTCTTGAATTCGAAGATCGTTTCAACATCCACGATTCTCTGATCCTGTGCCGGTTCTACCGGGACATCTATTGGGATTGGAAATATCTCTCGACGATCGTTAAGGTGACCACCGGCCTCAAATTGGATGAGACCGGATTGAGGAGAATTTCATCCACCATTCAGAACGAGACCCGAAGGTTCAATCTGCGCGAAGGCATCTCTCCCAAGAATGACACCCTTCCAAAGAGATTTTTCGATGAACCCCTGGGTAAAGACCGGAAGGTCATTCGAAGAGAGGACCTCCAGAGAATGCTTCAGGATTACTATGCCCTGAGGGGTTGGAGTCCTGAAGGAATCCCTCTCTAATTTCAAATTGTCCTACAACCCTTGCTCCATCCCGTAAGCTTTCCTGAAGGCCTCGGGTGTACACTTTTCCAGTTCCTTAAAGATTTTTGTAAAGTAACTCTGGTCGGGGTATCCTGTCTCGAGGGCGATCTGCGAAATCGGCAGTTCAATATCTTTCAACAGGGCTTTTGCTTTTTCGACCCTGACCTTTAAGATATAATCTCCCAATGTGATCCCCAATTCGCTCTTGATGATGTGGCTAAGACGTGAGGAACTAAGATAAACTTCCTTAGCCACTTGCTCCACGGTGAGGGGCTCACCACAATGTGTCTCCACAAACTCAAGGGCTTTCTTGAGCCTCTGATAGTTTTTGAAGCATCTGATTGACTTCTCCCGCTTCAGAGACTGTACGAATTCTCTTCATCTCAGCCATCTTCTTGCGTTCGAATATCATCAGTCAAGAAACATTGCTTGCTGTATGGTATGGCCCCTCTCGATATGGAGAAAATCTTTTTCCCGAGGGCCCCTCACTATGGCTCTAAAAAGAACTGGCGAGCCTTTTAGCTCTTGGCAGGAAATTCCAAGAAATTCAGCATTTTGTCGAGCGATCTCTCTATAACGATCGATCTCATAGACCCCTGTATTGATCAGAAGAATTCGAGTGTAATTCTTCATTTCCTCATGGAGTACCCACTTTGCCGTCTCTTCGCCGTAAGACCTGGCATAGGACTCATATTTGGACAGCGGCGTCTCTCCCTTCTCAATCCAACCGGCTGTCAGATAATAAGTGCCCGGTTCTTTTTTGGCCTGGTCTTCGTAAGACCCATGGGATCCAAGAAAAAGGGATATACAATCATGAATTCTCGGGACAATCAGCGGGTGGTGACGGGCACAGATCCCCACAATTCCATTGCTGCAGAGGCCGTAACCTAATACGATTTCGTCAAACTCTTCTTCCTTGACTTGATCGATCTCCATCTGAAGAGCCTTGGCCATGTTTTCAGGTGTGCGATGCAAGCCATAATCAAAAAATTTAAGGGTCACGCCTCGATTTCGGAATTGACGGATCTCTCTCTCCAGGACGGCACAGGCGAGTACGAGTAATCTGGAGGGGCCTTTCATCTTGAAACAGATTCTAATTCCCCCGATGAATTGCTGTCAAGTAAAAATAGCAGATTTTTACCCAAAAAGGGCAGTATCCGACAAGAAATAAAATCTTTATGTTAGTTATACTACCAGCGTGTTGAAAAAGTCACTTTTCCAGGCTGATCAAAAATGCCCAGATGCAAGGCGCCCGAAATCCTGAGGAGTGAGGCGTACTTGGAGTACGCCGCAACGACAAAGGATGAGGGGAACGCCGCAGACGGGCGTTTTTCAGCAGCCTACTACTCCTTCATATGGGTTTGGAGACGTACATGGTAAAATTGAGAAATATATCTTATAGATATTGTCAAAAGTTTTATGAAAAACCACTCCGGAGAATATGGAAAGACAAGGGAAACCCTCTCCCCCAAAAAGAGAGGGGAGATAACTTTTGACAATACGATCTTATAGGAAAGGAGGCACTCTATGAGAAAAGGCATAACATTGTTACTCGTTGTCGTTGCTTATGTTTTCGCGACCCAAAACCTGGTGACGGCAGCGGATCTGATCAAGCTGAAGGCCGCCAATTACCTCCCGGTTACTCACAAGATGTCGCTCCTCACCGGGTGGTTTTGCGACGAGGCGAAGAAGCGTACAAATGGCCGGGTGGAGATCGCCTACTATCCTGGCGGCACGCTTCTCTCGCCGGTCAAGATGTTCGACGGCGTGGTCACGAGCATCGCAGACATGGGCGTTTCTCACATTCAATATACTCGGGGCCGCTTCCCTATGATGGAAGTTTTCGATCTGCCTTTAGGGTCCCCGAGTGGCTGGGTCGCCACACAGGTGAGCAGCGACTTCTTTAACAAGTACAAACCGAGGGAGTGGAATGATGTCCACGTTCTTTACGTGAATACTTCAGGACCAGTGATCCTTGAGACCATCAGCAAACCCGTCAAGACCCTGGAAGACCTAAAGGGCCTCAAGATCAGGGCTACGGGTCGGATGACCGATGTCATTAAGGCCCTCGGTGCCGTTCCGATCCCCCTTGAAATGCCGGATGTCTACGATGCCTTGAGAAGAGCTGTCATCGAGGGGATCATGGTAGATCTTTCCACCCTCAAGTACTGGAAGTTCGCAGAGGTGGTAAAGTACGTCACTTCCACCTGGCGTCTGGGAACGGGTATTACCTTCTACTTTGTGATGAACAAAAGTAAATGGGACACCCTGCCCCCTGACATTCAAAAAATTATCACTGAGGTGGCCATCGAAACCAAAGATAAACAGGGGGCCCTGTGGAATGAAATGGATATAGAGGGGACGGACCTGTTCAAGAGCCAAGGCGGGCAGTTCATACCTCTTTCCGATGCAGAGGTTGGCAGATGGAGAAAGGCTGTGGAGCCGGTGATTGCAGATTACAAAAAGAGCATGGTCTCCAAAGGATACAAAGAGGCTGAGCTCGATGGCTGGCTGAAATATATTGGAGAGCGTATCGAGTACTGGAAAAAAGAGGAAAAACAGAGAGGAATAGCGGCCCCGTTCTAATGGAGACAGGTTTGCCCCCTCATCCCACCCCTCTCCCCCGAGGAGACTGTGTCGCAATGATGAAGGAGGGTGGATGTCGGGGGAATAGGCAGTTGGGCTCCTCAGGTTTAGAATGCGGTCGTTTAAAGTTATGGGTAATCGGTCTTCTTAGAAATGGGATTCTTTTCGTGGGCTTGAAGCGCCGAAGCTGAGCAATGAAAGGTTTCCGCCCTGCCTTCGTCCCGCAAGGCGGGACTACACGCAGGCAGGTCTGAAGCTTCGTCACCCGACCGCCTGTTCCCCGTTGCAGCGGAAGTAGTTTCTCGTTAATTACGACACAGTCTCGAGGGGAGGGGGGAGGGTGAGGGAGATAGACCGGCTTTTGAGTAAGGAGGAATGATGGCCAATCTCATCGATATTCTGCGATTCATCAGTAAACTCCTTAACATCATAGCTGGCGCAGCGGTCACCTTTATGATGTTGTTGACTGTTGCCGATGTGCTTTTAAGAGCAAGCGGTCATCCCATCATCGGGACTTTCGAAATCGTGGCCTTATTGCTGGCCCTCGTGATCGGCTTCGGTATTCCACAGGTCTCACTGGACAGAGGGCATGTGTACATGGATTTCCTTTTGGAGAAACTCTCCAAGACAGGTAAGAATGTGATGAATACGTTCACACGTGTCCTGTGCCTCACCCTGTTTGCCTTCATCGGGTATAACCTTTTTAATGTCGGGGCCAGGTTTCACACATCCGGCGAAGTTTCGCCCACCATCCAGATACCTTTCTACCCGGTCGCCTATGGCGTCGCAGTCTGCTGTCTCCTTGAGTGCTGCGTATTCATCTTCGACATCGTAAGGATCTGGAGGGGCCAATATGACTGAGACGATTGTAGGCATTACAGGCCTTCTTGTGCTGCTCCTTCTCTTTGCAACGGGTATCGAGTTGGGCTTTGCCATGGGGCTGGTTGGCTTTGTGGGTTTTGCCTACCTTAACGGCTTTAGCTCCGCCGTTAATCTCCTGTCAAGAGATGTGTATGACGTCATAACAAATTATGGGTATACAGTCTTCCCTCTTTTTATTCTCATGGGCCAGATCGGCTTCAATGCCGGCATAGCGGTGAGACTCTACGACGCTGCCCATAAATTCATCGGCCATGTCCCCGGCGGTCTGGCCATGGCCACCGTTATGGGAGCAACGGCTTTCAAGACCATCTGCGGCTCCTCTGCAGCCACTGCCGCAACGTTTGCCAGCGTCGCCATCCCGCAGATGGAGCGATACGGCTACGACAAGAAACTTTCGACTGGAATCGTCGCGACAGTTGGAAGCCTCGGCTGTATCATACCGCCGAGCGTAGTCCTCATTCTTTTAGGTATTCTCACCGAGCAGTCGATAGGGCAGCTTTTTCTTGCCGGAGTGATCCCCGGGCTTATCATCGCACTCTTCTTTATGGGTATCATTTATGGATGGGCCAAGATCAATCCAGCCATTGCGCCCAGTTCTGAGGCGTCCACGTGGGGAGCGAGGATGCGCTCCCTCCCGGA
The DNA here is from genome assembly GCA_963826305.1 of uncultured delta proteobacterium. GTDB lineage: Bacteria > Desulfobacterota > BSN033 > BSN033 > UBA1163 > CAWGWZ01. Next base: position 552,249 of record CAWGWZ010000020.1, read on the forward strand.
GGTGTTCTGGATCCTCCTTGTCTTTGTCCTGGTCGTCGGCGGGATCATGGAGGGGTTTTTTACTCCCACGGAGGCAGGAGCGGTCGGCACCTTTGCAGTTCTTCTTCTGGCGGTCGTGAAGCGCGATATCACCTTCAAAAAATACGTGCTGTCAGTGAAAGAATCCCTCCGCACCGCCATCATGATTCTCATGCTCATTGCAGGTTCCACAGTACTCGGCCATTTTATCGCTGTGACCAACATACCACAAAAAACGGCAGACTGGATCGTGGCGCTCCCCCTCAACCGCTACTTGATTATGATTCTTATCTGTATTATTTATGAAATTGGTGGTTCCTTCATTGATGACCTGACCTTTATGATTCTTGCCACTCCTATCTTTTATCCTGCAGCCCTTAAACTCGGCTTCCCCCCCCTGTGGTTCGGGATCGTGATTGCCGTGGTTGAAATGATCGGCGTCGTCATCCCGCCAGTGGCCATCTGCGTGTTCGTGGTGAAAAATATAACGAAGGTACCCATAGGCCTTATCTACAAGGGTGTAGCGCCGTTCTTGATATCCCTCATTCTCGTCTGGGGCCTGTTGTTTTTCTTTCCGCAATTGGCTCTCTGGCTTCCTTCAGTTTTATACAAATGAAAGGAGATCGCACAGATGAATTACTGGAATCCCTACCTTGAGACTTTGGCCAGAGAAGAGTTGGACAAAATAGAGTTATCCTATTTCAGAAACATTCTATCGTACGCAAAGGAACATTCCATCTTCTACCAAGAAAAATTGCGCGCCATCAATCCGAACGATATCAGAACGCTCGATGACGTCAGGAAGATCCCGGCCACCGAAAAGGAAGAACTAAGACGATATCAGGACGTAGACCCATTTCCTTACGGAGGGATCCTCGGTGTCAATATCAAAGAGGTAACGACCTTCAGGCAGACCAGCGGGACGACCGGAAAACCGGTTTATGTTCCAGAGACCTATGAGAGCTGGCAATGGAGGATAGAGGCCTGGTGCCATATCCTCTATATGGCAGGATTTAGACCTCGCCACCGGATCTTTCTCCCCTTCGTCTATAATGTCTATGTTGCCTTCTGGGAAGGCCATTATGCTTCGGAGAAACTGGGATGTGAACTGGTCCCCGGAGGTGGTCTCGATACAAAAGGAAGGATCCATAAGATCCTTGAAATCAAGGCCAATGCCATGATGAATACACCCACGTATGGGCTTCATATTGCCGAAGAAGCAAAAAACATGGGCATCGATCCAGCCTCTTTCGGAATCGAAAGGATGCTTTGCGCTGGAGAACCGATGCCCTCTACGACGAGAAGAAAATTGGAGGAACTCTATCGCTGCCATGTCTTCGACCATATCGGCGGGACGGAGCCATGCGCATGGGCGGGTATGTGCGAAGCAAAAGATGGAATGCATATTATCGAGCCCTTCTTCCTGGTGGAGGTTCTCGATCGTGAAACCCTCCAAAGGGAAGTTGAAGAAGGAGAAATGGGGATTGCCGTGGTCACTCCCCTGGGTCGAAGGTCCTTTCCCTTGATCAGGTTCAACACGAAGGATCTGGTGATCAAGGGGAAGGCAACCTGCTCCTGTGGAAGGACCTCGAAGAAGATGAAGGAGGTCGTAGGAAGGACGGACGATCTAAGGAAAATTAGAGGCGTCCTCTTCTCTCCTAAAACGGTAGAAGAAGTCGTCAGACAGGAATTCCCCGAGGTCGTGGAGTATGAGATCGTTGTGGAGAGAAAGGGCCCGATGGACGAGATCTCCCTCCGAACAGAAATGATACCCAATCTCGGTCCGAGGGAGATCGATCCGATCAAAACGAGGCTCCACGAACGGTTGAAGGTAAAGACAAATCTAACCTTTCATATAAGGGTTGAGCCACCCGGTTCGCTTCCAAGGTATATGCTTAAGGCGACACGATTTAAAGACAGGAGAGGGGTGTGAAATGAATGAAATAATCAGACGAGAGATTGAGACGTTGGAACAGAGTGCCACAAGATTGCAAAGCCTGGCAGAGAATAATCCTGCCATTCGAAGAAACGCTGAAATAATCCTAAGCTTTATCTACATTCTTAAGTTTATCACCCCTGAAACAGGGAAGGAGGAAAAGTGATGGAAGAGGTTAAAAAAATTCGAACCGCTTGCCGTAGTTGCCACGGAGGCTGCGGTATCATTGCTCATGTGAGAGACGGCAAGGTGATCAAGGTGGAGGGGGATCCCAATTCCCCGATCAGCCACGGGACCCTGTGCAGCAAGGGCCTGTCCATCACGCAATTGGCCTACCATCCTGATCGGATTCTCTATCCCATGAAGAGAGCGGGTGCCAAAGGGGAAGGCAAATGGGAACGAATCTCTTGGGACGAAGCCTTGAATACCATCGCCGACAAATTCAAGAAGGTGATTGATGAATACGGACCGGAGTCGATCGTTGTCGGCCAGGGAACGGGCAGGGATTATGAAAGTCATCTTTACCGTTTTGCCAACCTCCTGGGAACTCCCAACGTCCTAACCGCCGGACATATGTGTTACGTCTCAAGGGTTGGGTCAACCCTGATTACCTGCGGCACTCTCCCCATCGCCGATTATGAAGGTGGACCAAAATGTATCGTCATCTGGGCCTGCAATCCGCAGTGGACCAACCCGGACGAATACAAGGGAGAGAATTTCTGGAGGGCTTATAAAAGAGGGGCCAAGCTGATCTGCATCGATCCCAGAAAGGGATATATCGCGAGTAAAGCGGACCTTTGGCTTCAAATCCGTCCCGGGACAGATGCGGCCCTCTCCATGGGCTTTCATCGTGTGATCATCGAGGAAGAGCTTTATGACAAGGAGTTTGTAGAGAATCATATCAACGGCTGGGAGGCCTTCAAGGAAAGAGTGATGAAAGAGTATCCCCTGGAGAAGGTGCAGGAGATTACCTGGATCGATAAGGACCTCATCCGGAAGGCGGCGAGGATGTATGCGACTACCAAACCGGCCTGTATCCACTGGGGTGTTCCCACAGAACAGACCATCAACTGTGTCAATTACACACGGGCCACGACCGGGCTGATGGCAATCACAGGCAATCTGGATGCTCCAGGAGGGAACGCCCTTTTTGTGAACCCTCCCACGCGCACGGTGGCCGAGTTTGCCCGCCATAGAGATCTTTCTCCAGAGCAGCAAAAGAAGAGGCTGGGCGGAGATCAGTTCAAGCTCGGCGCCAGGGTGGCCCTGATCAATCCCAAGAAGGCATGGGATGCAATCCTTACCGGTAAACCCTATCCTCTTAAGGCAGGAATCCTATGCGGCAGCAATCCAGTGGTGACGAGGGCCAATGCCAAAGAGCCTTACGAGGCCCTGAAGAAAATCGAGTTCCTTGCTGTTATCGATTTCTTCCTGACGCCGACGGCAGAACTGGCCGATATCTTCCTCCCTTCGGGTACTTGGCTCGAGCAAAACCATGTTGCCGACAACTGGAAACGACACGGCTATGTGTTGGCCAGGCAGAAGTGTGTCCAGATCGGGGAGTGCTGGCAGGACCACAAAATCTTCTTGGAATTGGGCAAACGAATGGGCCAGCAGTGGTGGCCCACGGTTGAAGATGCGCTGGATTATCTTCTCGAACCCGCTGGTCTGACCTGGGAGCAATTCAAAGAAAAAGGATATCTGCGAGGGGAAATGGTTTATTATAAATACAAGCAGAGGGGGTTCTCCACTCCTACAAAGAAAGTGGAACTCTATTCGACCGTTCTGGAGAAATGGGGATATGATCCCCTTCCCAAATATGTTGAAATCCCCGAGAGCCCGGTTTCCACGCCCCATCTCCTCAGAGACTATCCGTATATCCTGAATGCAGGGCTGCGGACGCCTACCTTCTTTCATTCAGCGAACCGACAGATCCCCTTTTTGAGGGAGATCAGACCCGATCCCATTGTGGAGATCCATCCTGAGGCAGCCAAGAAACATAACATTAAAGATGGTCAATGGGCTTATATCACATCCCCGAGAGGCCGCATCAAGCAGCGTGTGAAACTGAACGTCAATATTGATCCAAGAGTGGTTGTTGCAGAACATGGATGGTGGTTCCCTGAAGTAAAAGACCCGGGTCACGGTTGGAATGTGTCCAATGTCAATATCCTGACCGACAATGCCTATGAAACTCTGGACCCTGCCATGGGCTCCACCAATCTAAGGGTCTGCTTGTGCAATATATCTCCCTGTGAGGGATGAAGAAGTAGGAGGAAAGCGATGGGAAAAGTATCCTTATTGTTTAATGAGTATGATTGCATGGGTTGCCATGCTTGTGAAGTCGCCTGCAAACAGGAACATAGGCTTGGCGTCGGCCCGAGAGTGGTGAGGGTTCTCGAGAGGGCTCCTCTCTTTAAGCCCTTATTTTGTCACCATTGTGAAGATGCGCCCTGTGCTTTAGCCTGTCCGGAAGATGCGATCACGATCGATCCGAAGACAAAGGTCGTTCTTGTTAACGAGGATAAGTGTAACGGCTGCGGCGCAGTGGTGGGAAAATCTGGAGCTGAAAAACAGCAGACTTCTCCGTGCAAGGTAGAGTGCCCGGCCCAAATCGATGTCCAGGGATATGTGAACCTTGCTGCCAAGGGAAAATTCGAAGAAGCACTACAACTCATCAAGCTATCCAGCCCCTTCCCATCCATCTGCGGGAGAGTCTGTCATCACCCTTGTGAGGCAGGCTGCAATCGAGATCAAATTGACGAACCTGTAGCCATACACTCCGTTGAGCGTTTTTTGGCGGATCTCGATTTGAAGGCAGACGAGCGTTATAGGCCAGAAATCAATGGAAAGAAAAAGGAAAGAGCTGCCATTGTTGGATCTGGTCCTGCTGGTTTGACGTGTGCCTACTATCTTGCTCAGGAAGGCTATAAGGTAACGATCTTTGAGAAAGCGCCTTTATTGGGTGGGATGCTCACAACAGGCATCCCCTCCTATCGTCTTCCCCGAAAAATTGTCGAGGCTGAGATTCAGCTCATTCGTGATATGGGCGTGACGATGAAAACCGGCATCGAGGTAGGCAAGGATAAGACGATTGCTCAATTACGTAGAGATGGATTCAATGCCTTTTTCATCGCCGTCGGTGCGCAAGAAAGTATCCGGCTTGGCATTGAGGGTGAGGATTTGGGCGGTGTTTATAGCGGATTAGACTACCTCCGCCAACTTAACCTCGGAAAACCGGTGAGACTCGGGAAAAAAGTTGCTGTGATCGGCGGAGGCAATGCGGCGATGGACGCAGTCCGATCCGCTCGCAGACTGGGGTCTGAAAAGGCCTTTATTATTTATCGACGGAGCCTGGAGGAAATGCCTTCGAGACCCGAAGAGATTAAGGAATGTCGGGAAGAAAAGATCCCTATAAATACCTTGACTCAACCTGTGCGATTCATCGGCAAAAATGGGCGCATCAATGGGATCGAATGCATAAGAATGCGGTTGACGGAACCCGATGAGAGCGGTCGGCCAAAACCCGAACCTATCCCTGGTTCGGAATTTACGGTTAAAGTAGATGCCGCGATCATCGCTCTGGGGCAAGAGTCAGATTGGTGTTGTTTGACACCCGAGTGCGCCTGCACCTTGACCGAATGGGGAACCATGAACGTCGATCCCTTGACACTTCAAAGTGATGATCCCGACATCTTCTCAGGGGGAGATGCGATCAGGGGTCCTAAAAGCGTGGTCGAGGCCATTGCGGACGGAAGACAAGCAGCCATTTCAATTCACCGGTATTTAAGCTGCCAGGACCTCCGATTAGGTAGGGATGTGAAATTCAAAGCAATAAAAGAACCTCAAAAAGAGAAATATGATCCGGCTGCTCGCGCTCAAATGCCCTACTTAGAACCTCAAAAGCGAGTAAAGAACTTCAGTGAAGTTCAAAAGGGGTTTACAAAGAAAGTGGCCGTTCAAGAGGCAAAAAGGTGTATCTCATGCGGGACCTGCTGTGTACAGGCTTGTCCTTGGGACGTCATGCAGTTCAATCATGAAGTCACGAAGGCGGTGAAGTGCGACCTCTGTGTTGAAAAACGAGGGAGAAGTGAGATCCCTGCGTGTTACGCAATCTGTCCTACCCGCTGTATTTTCTGGGGGAATCCGAAGGAGTTCCCCGGAGGGGTTTATGTGGGCCTGTAAAAAAGAATTCATTAAACGAATGAAAATTACCAATTTATTATCCTCCCCCTTGACGGGGGAGGATTGAGGTGGGGATGGACATGGTATGCGCCCCTCACCCCGCCCTCTCCCGCAAGGGGAGAGGGGAAGAATCAGAGTTGTTTTCTATGGAAATTATAAACCCTTGCTCTTTTTCCCCTGCGATTGGACCCGGAGGACAAAACCCACCTACTTGGAAAGATCCAAAAACCGGCCTGGAATGGCAGTACGAATCTCCGGGCGAAATGACTTGGCACGAAGCTCAAGGATACACAGAATCACTTTCATTGGATGGTAAGGACGATTGGCGCTTACCGACCTTAGCGGAATTGGAATCTCTTCTGGACAGGACCAAGACTCGCTCAGACGGGAGACCCCTGATGCGTGGTGAGGTTCCTTTCCGAGATGAGTTACCCTATTGGTCCTCCACCACTTTCGATCCCCATACGAAAAACGCATGGATCGTGATGTTCGACGGTGCCTATCTGCTGAGCTACTATAAAAGCAACTCGTACCATATCCGTTGTGTTCGAGGATAGGAAATCTGGTCCGGGGACACGAAGGAGCTCTCGAAAGAATTGACCAGCGAATACATCAGACAAATTAAGGGAGAACCTCCATGAATTCAAGGGAAAGAGTTCTTACCACCATTCATCACAAAGAGCCGGACAGGGTTCCTCTCTTTTTAAATGCGGTCGACGCCAAGTTTGTCAAGGCCATCGGAGGAGGGAACATGATAGAGACATGGAAGCAACTCGGCATCGATGTTTGCATCATCGGGCGGTCGACGTGGTGTGAAGGGAAGCCTTCTGGCCTGGGCTACTCTCCCAATCCTCCACCACCTGAAGAGTCCCTGGGTGGATCGGGTTATGCAGGGTGGAATGGAATCGATGAATTCGGCAGGGAATGGAAGCATGGCCGGTATGTTAGGGGAGTGGTGGCGACTCGAGAGGATCTGCACAAGTATTCCCCAGAGTTAAGACTGAACGAACGATATAATCGGGCCATGATAGCGGATTGGAAAAAGAATTATCCTGATCACGCCTTTGCTCTCTTCTCCCATGCCGGTCCTCTTGGTTTAACGATTGAATCTTTTGGATTCATTGAGTTTTGTTACGCCCTGTTCGATAAGAGAACGTTGATTCAGGAAAGTGTCGAGGTCAAAACGGAATGGTTTATCGAGACGTTGAAGTATGCTCTGGAGGTGGGGGTCGATTTTGTTGTGATGGGTGATGATATGGGTTTCAAGGGACACGGTTATGTCTCTCCCTCCGATTTTAAGGAACTTGCGTTCCCCTATTACCGCCGAATTGTGGACTCCTTTTCGGTGCCTGTCTTCTGGCATTCGGAAGGATATATCCGAGATTATATCCCTATGGCTCTTGAAGCAGGAATGAAAGGGCTTCATGGCATGGAGCCAGAGGCAGGGATGGACATGGGGGAGATCAAGAAAGAGTTCGGGAAGGATCTGGTCCTTTTAGGAAATGTGGACGGGAGTCAGATCTTGTGTCAATCCGATTTAGGGCTGGTTCGTGAGGAAGTGGATCGATGTCTGAAAGAAGGGATGGAGGGCGGTGGATATATGCTCTCCATTGCAGGTTCAGCCCATGAGGGCATCGAGACAGAGGCGCTAGTTGAGATGTGTCGTTATCTCCAGGGAGCCGGAGTTTATCCGAACAAATCTTGATACAGTCTGATGGGTTCAGAGTGGGATAAGACTTCGTTCTTTTGAAGTTTCATGATGGGACAGGAGCAATAACAAAAGTCTCTTGTTGAGGAATGCGCGGAGGGGAAAATGCTCGATTCAGAAAGGTTTTATGAAGGACTCTCCGGAAGGAGAATAGAGGAGATAACGAAACTGGTCCAGGAGGCGCTCAATGTTGGGAGCAGCGCTGAAAGGATCTTGAAGGAAGGTCTTATCCCGGCCATGGATCGTATTGGTATGAGATTTAAAAGTGGTGAGATTTATATTCCTGAGGTGCTTCTTGCAGCACGGGCCATGCATGCCGGAATGGCTGTTCTAAAGCCCATCCTTTCCAAATCCGATATGCCAAGGGCAGCTAAGATTCTTATTGGGACAGTGAAAGGAGACCTTCACGACATCGGCAAGAATCTGGTGAAAATGATGCTCGAGGGAGGAGGATTTGAAGTCGTGGATCTGGGGATCGACGTTCCGGCCCAGAAATTCATAGAGGCCATCCACGAACATCAGCCGCGGGTGATCGGGATGTCCGCCCTGCTCACGACCACCTTGAAAGAGATGAAGAATACCATCCAAACCCTAAAAGGGGCCGGACTCCGAAATCAGGTCAAAGCCATCGTGGGGGGTGCTCCCGTGACCGAAAGGTTTGCAAAGGAGATCGGAGCAGATGGATATGCTCCGGATGCCGCTTCAGCAGTAGATTTGGTAAGATCTCTTCTTACCCAATGAGTCATAAACAGGGAGGTCCGTCTCACAGCGGCAGAGAGAAAAATGATGTTGATCATTGGCGAATCGATTAATGGAACCATTCCAAAGGTAGGACAGGCCATATCGGATCGGAACGAGACCTACCTGAGAGAACTGGCAAAAGTCCAATATGAGTGTGGAGCTCATTATCTTGACGTGAATGCAGGGGTGACCGGCAGAAATGAGGTGGAGGATTTACCTTGGCTGGTTGAGGTTGTCCAAAAAGAGGTTCCCATCCCCTTGATGCTTGATAGTGCAAATCCAGAAGCCCTGATGGCGGCCCTCTCCGTTTATCGTCATTCAGAGCTCCCCATCCTCAATTCCATCTCCGGTGAGACAGGAAAATGGAATAAACTTTCCTCCGTCATGATCGAAAAAAAATGTAAGGTCGTTGTCCTGTGTATGGACGATCAAGGAATTCCCAGAACGATTGAAGAGAGATTGAACATTGCGAGCAGACTTTTCAAGAAGTTGATTCAGGCAGATATCTCCCCGGACCATATCTACTTTGATATACTCGTCCTATCGGCTGCCGTCGAACCCGAAGCAGCTCTTGTCACCTTGGAGACGATCAAAAGGATCCGGTCAAATTTTCCACAGTCTCATACCATCTGTGGAGTGAGCAATGTGAGCATGGGGCTCCCCGGAAGGAGATTGATCAATAGAACCTTCCTTGCCATGGCCGTCTACGCCGGCGTCGATACCCTCCTCATCGATGTCCGAGACCAAGCCCTCCTCTCCTCGATTTATGCCAGCGAGGTACTGATCAATCAAGACCCTTATTGCCTGCAATATATTCAGGCCTACCGGGGAAAAAAGCTCTTGGTTTAAGAAAGTATCTCATTTTGACCCATCCTCCTTCTCTTGACATGCTTCTCTCATCGAAATAGGATGAAATTTATGGAAATCTCCGCTCCAAAAGAGTGGTTTGGACTATTAGACATTCTGGAAGAAGAAAAAGGGACGTAATAGTTTAGTCCCTATCTTTCCTGCCGGCCATTGAGACATCAACTTGAATTATTATACAGCGCAGCTTGAGCCGTTGCCGTATCTGCAGTGAAGAGGGTCTGCAGGAATTCCCTTGGATGAACGCCCTGTCTTCTGGCGGTTTGCACCAGACTGGGAAGGATGCTGTGGGTTTTCAGTCCGCTTTCCGATCTCGTTCCGAAGCAGATCTTGCGGAAGATCACCAGAGGTCTAAGAGACTGTTCTGCGTGATTGTTGGTGGGTGGTACGCCGGGGCGCCGGAGGAAGGTAAAGAGAAATTTCTGCTCGGGTCCTACGAGATAGGCCCGGAGGGTCTCGGCGGGTTTGAAACGAAGCCTCTGTTTGCTGATCTTGTTGAGTTCCTTGAGGAAGCGTTTTTCTATCTTGGGCGCTGTTTTCCAGGGGATATCGCCGGATGTGAGCTTCTGCCCCGCGTCGCAGAGTCGTGAGCATAGATCCATGAGGCGATCGCAGAAGGGGCCCGTAGCAGTGTCCTTCTGGGTCTGGGGCAGGAGCGCATGTTCCCCGCTGATTTCCTTGGCCCTTGTGAGGATATGGGCGATACAGATCTGCCAGTCCACTCCGATACCGTTATAGGCCGCATAGCGGTCGCGCACCAGGGTACCGCCAAAGTTTTCTCCGAAGATGGTTTTTGCCACCTTTGCAGAGCGATGCCGGTCGATATGAAAGAAGGCGAGGTTTTCATTGCCTGCGAACCATACAAAATGCCCCACGCCGTCACTGCGCCATGAGGTTTCATCGGCATGGACCACGTCGGAGGCCCTGATCTTGTCTCGCAAATCCTCATAGATCGGCCTTCCCCGTGCCGCCGCTTTGCGATCGAACAGAAGGGCTGAGGCAGGAACAAAGTTCAGGCCGAAGAGCTCCCGGAACAACTCCGCTGTTTTTCTATAGGGGATTCCTATCCGATAGCGTAAGTACAGCGCCACGGATTTTGCGACTGGCCCGATGGGGGTGTTCAAAAGCTCGTCCTCGCCTGCCTGAACCACCGGATGATGGCACCGTGTGCAAAACGCCTGCCCATGCAGATAGCGGGTAACCGTGGTCCGAGGCCGGATGAGGATATCCTCCTGAAAGTGCTCCGTCCTTTCCTCCATCGGCCTCAACTCGTCCGATTGGCAATGGGGGCAGATCGTGGGAGCGGGCACGTGGACGGTCCGGTCAATATGGTCCGGCTTGGGCCGCACCCATCCCGGATGTCCCAGCGGCGCCCCGCGTTTCTTCTTTTTCCCTTCGTTGCGCGATGAGGCCCCCTCTCCCCCAGTCTCCGCGTGTTTCTTCTTATTCGGCCTAAATTGCCGTTGATGCAATGCTTGAAGCTTCGCCTTCAGTTCCGCATTCTCCCGTTCCAGAACGCGTATCCGCTCATCCCTGATTTTTAAGTCGCCATCAAAGCCATCGATGATCCGCAGATGTTCCTGGTACACATCGGCGGCCCGTCGGTACTCCCCCAGGACCCACCGGGTGGATAATCCGCCCAGATAGGGGCAGCTGTGCCTGTATAAGCATTCAAAATCATGAGGCGGATAGGGGTAGCGCGGCACGCCTAGCTGTTCTCCAGGTTCAGGATCTCCCAGTTGACTTTCGAGAGCGCTTGGATCAATGTCCAGAGTCTGTTGTACCGCCTGCCCATCTCCAAAGCCTTCGGGACAATGTCCTTTCGGACATAGAGCGTTACGGTCTTTCCCTCCACCTTCGTCGTCAGGCTATGGCCGGTCATGGAAGGGGACTTTGCGACCGTCCCGATAAGAAAACTATCCAGCATGGACGCAATGTCCTCCCTCAGCCGGGCCTGGCGCTTCTTCAGGATGTCTGTTCGGCTCATTTAAATCCCCTCCTTATATGAGTATTTATACTCATATTATTAAATCACAAAAAAGCCCACAAGTCAACAAAATTGTGGGCGCGTGATTAAAAAAGTTCCAAAAGGACTAAACTATTACAAAGGGACTGCCATTCTGCTTGGGGCCACGGATACAGGAAAGACCACCCTTGCGAAATTCTTGATCTTCAATCTTTGCCAACGGGGATTAAAGGTTGCTCTGGTTGATGCAGATATTTGGCAATCCTCTATCAGCCTTTCCAGTATTTGTTTTGTCCTTTTTGAAAAACCTTATTTTATATCCTTCATTATTCATTATTTTAAAGCGACGGTGTTGCCCGTTGATAAAAACGGATAAATTAACGCGATACCTCATTTCCTTAGTCATAGGATTTCAAAACCTATTAACACATCAATTATATTAGGCTTTTGTTCCCCATAAAATTGTTCTTGACATTGTTTTTTAAAAATGATATTTTTTTTTCAATTTAAAATACAAATGTTAAAAATATTTCACTCATGAATTCCGATCAACTCTTTAAAGAAAAAAATGATAACCTGACACGTTCACAAAGAAGATTGTTAGAATATATCCTCTCAAACGATCAGGAGTCTGTTTTTCTTAAAATCAAAGACTTAGCAAAAAGGGTCAATGTTAGCCAAGCAACGGTCGTAAGGCTCTCAAGGGCATTAGGGTTTAAAGGATTCCCGGAATTTCAACAGGAAATGAGGCTTCGTTTCAGAAATAAATTAATGACCACTTCTCGATTACAAAGAACTGTCAATAAGGCAAGGGATGAGGGAGATGTCTTAATAAAGGTTCTTCAAACCGACATCAACAATATCGCAGAGACATTAAAACTGACCTCCATCCAAGAGTTCAAGCGATTCGTTCATAAGATGGATTCTGCACAGAGAGTCGTTATTGTTGGAATAAGGAGTGCTCATGCTCTCGCCATCTTCTTAGGAATTGCACTTGAATTTCTTCAGAAGGACGTTCTGGGTGGTTCAACCAGGAATCGGAGATATGTGGGACCGATTATTAGGTTTGAGGAAGAAGGATTTGATAGTCGGGATCAGCTTTCCCAGATATTCAAGGCAGACCGTTGAAGTTTTACGTTTTGCAAAGCAGAGAAGGCTGAAGACTCTCGCTATTACGGATTCCCTTATTTCACCCTTAGCACAATATGCAGATAACGTTTTAACAGCTCACTATAAAATGGATTCATTCATCGAATCCTTTACGGCCCCGCTCAGTCTCATCAACGCTATTGTCACAGCTCTCGGAGTCTCACGTAAGAAAAGGACGATGAGGTCTTTAAAGGAATTGGAAGGGATTTGGGAGAACCAACAGATCTATTATCACACTGAAAAATAGGAAGAGAGGAGGCGAATAGAGAGTAGGAAAAAACATGGCCTAATGTCACTTTATTTAAGATGCTTATTGTAGATCCTGAATTGAGTAAAAGTGGAAGGGGCTGTGGATAACTTCCCACCGAACAATTTGGGTAACAGATTTCAAAACCCGGGGTAGTCTTTTTGGTTGCGGCTCTGCTTCACTGTGGATCAATCGAATATGAACAAAGCTGGCGAACTTCGAACGGCTATGCAAGCGCTTCAGATCTATCTTTAGGTGCGTAGGACACAAGGCTTTCGTTCGCTCCCGCAAGCCCCGCACCCATGGCCCGGTGGGTGGGGGGTGGGATCGAACCGGGCGTCGGCTCCATCGTGCAAAGGTCCGGTGCCCTCGTTATGAAAACCACGGGAACATAGAGGGAGGGGAGTGAGATGAAAAAAATGCTAGCATTGATCCTCGGATTTGCGCTTGTTGCCGGGGCCACAGGGTTTGCCCAAGCACAAACGATCCGCATCGGTGGGATTGGCCCCTTGTCGGCTCCTGGAGCCGTGGTCGGCGGTATCGCGATGCAGTGGACCATGAATCTGGCGGTGAAGGACATCAACGAGAAGGGCGGCGTTCTGGGCAAGCGCTTGGAGCTGATCTTCGCAGACACCGAGGGGCTACCCGAACGCGGGGGCGCCATCGCCGAGCGCCTTATCAACGAGAACAAGGTCGTGGGCATTGCCGGGGAATACCACAGCGCCGTTGCTCTGGCCGTGCTTGAGGTGGCGCACAAGTATGGCGTCCCCGTCCTTTTTTCTGAGACCTGGGCCGACAAGATCACCGAGACCGGCTATCCGGAGGTCTTCCGTATCGCGCCAGCCTCAAGCATGGTGTCCCGTTCCACCGTGGACTGGATGGCGGATGTGGGGGTCAAGCGAGTAGTGCTCATCGCCGAGACTACAGACTTCGGGACCTCCATGGCCAAAGCGCAGACGCTATTGCTGAAGGAGAAAGGCATCCGGTTGCTCGACACTATTTTCGTCGAGATGGGCATGGCGGATTCCACGCCCGTCCTCACCCGCATCAAGGCCACGGCCCCACCCCCAGACGTGGTCAGCGCCCAGGCCGTGACCGGTGAGACCAGCTACAACCTCGCGCGCCAGATGGCGGAGATGGGGATTGCGCCCAGCAAGACCACCATCGGTATTGCCAACCAGGTAGCCGTAGCGCCACAGTTCTGGCAGAGCGTGCCCAACGGAGCCTACTTCGTCTTTACCAACAATGGTTTGCCGCCGGTGCTGTGGAACGATACCACCAAACGCGTGGCCAGGGAGTACGAGAAGGTCTTCAAGAGCGTGATACCAAGCTACGCGTTAGAAGCTTATGACTCCGTCTGGATCCTGGCCGACGCCATCAAGCGTGCTGGCTCGACTGCCCCCAAGGCCATCATTGCCGCTTTGGAAAACACCGACATTGTGCTGGCCCTGGGACGCTACTGGTTCGAGTATGGTAGCAAGAAGCCTCTCCCGGCTGATGGCAAAGTGCCCAAATTTATGTGGCACCAATGGCCGGATCCGCCGTTGCTGGTGTTGCAGTATTTTGTGGCCAAGCAGCCAGGGGACGAGGCTGCCGTGCTCTGGCCCAAGAAGTACCGGACCCGCGGCGTGTCTTATATCCCCTACGGGACGAAGCCGTAGCCTGCGGCAGGGGGCGTGAAACGTGATCCGTGAGACTGAGTAATCTCACGCATTACGTTTTGTGGGCGGATCGGCAACCTTCGAGGGAATGGAGGAATACGGCATGCGACAAATGCATCCAATCGTCCTCGCCTGGCTCGTCCTGGCTGGACCGATCTGGGCGGCCATTGGCGCCGGGGTTCTGCCACGAGTCTACCGGCGAAAGGGACTGGACGACTCGCCCGCCAGGTTCGTAGGTGGATTGGCAGGGCTCGCTCTTGGACTCCCGTTGGTGGCGCCACTGTGGCGGTTTACCCCCGACCTTCGCCACTGGTACTGGAGAGGCGGTACGGGCATCTTGGTGGCGATTGAACTGTACGGTTTATTTGCCATTATGAGCCCCAGTAATTTGTGCGTCACCAATGCTGGCTACGTGGCCAACCAGGTCAACAACGGCCTGACCATCGGATTCATCTACGCACTTATGGCCGTCGGCCTGACGCTCATCTATTCCGTCCAAGGCATCGTTAGTTTCGCCCACGGCCAGTTCTACATGTTAGGCGGCTATGTCTCCTACTACCTCTTGCAACTCTTCGTGGACCTGAATCCCATTGTCGGTGTTCCGGTGGCAGGGCTGGCCACCATGCTGGTCGGCGTAGGCTTCGATCGGCTTTTCCTACGCCCCATGCAACTGGGCCGAATCGAGCGGGCTGGCGAGTACGCCATTCTGGTCACCTTCGCCTTCGGGTTCTTCTTGGAGTATACCGTGCTGGCTGCCGTTGGTCCGTTTTCCCAGAAGACCCCGGCCTTTCTGGAGGCCGGTAGCGTGAGTCTGGGCCCGCTGTTATTGATCCCTAACCGGCTGGTGGCGGGGGCCATCGGCGTGGTGCTAATCGGGGTGCTGCTGTATTTCCTCAACCGTACATGGCTGGGCAAGGCGCTGCGGGCAGTCAGCATGGATAAACAGGCGGCAGCGGTGGTTGGGGTCAACCCTTTGACCATGAACACCCTGGCCTTTGGCATTGGCACCATGCTGGCCGGCATGTCGGGCGCCGCTCTGATCCCGATTTTTACCTGGGTGCCCTGGGTGGGCTCGACCGCGGCGACTCGCTCTTACGTCATCATCGTGTTAGGCGGGCTGGGCTCGATTCGTGGGGCGCTCTTTGGAGGATTGATCATCGGGCTGGTGGAAGCCCTGGGCGCGGGTTGCTATCCCGATCCCAGCAAAGGCGCCGCCTACAAGACGGCCTTCGGGCTGGTCATCTTCGCAGTGATGCTGCTCCTGCGACCAACCGGCTTGTTCGGGAGGAAAGAATGAATCCTCGCCTGGACCGGCGTTGGGTGGCAACTGGAGCCTTGATCGCACTATTGGCCATCGCTCCGCTATATCTGAGCCAGAATACTTACCGGATGTCGGTGGTGTCCGGAGCCTTCTTCTACGCCATCCTGGCCTCCAGTTGGGTGCTGCTGGCCGGAATCGCGGGTCAGTTCTCCTTCGCTCACATGGCCATGATGGGCATTGGCGCCTACACAAGTGGATTGCTGGGGAGGGAGTTGGGGATGCCACCCCTGGTGGGCATTATCCTCGGCATGCTGCTGGCGGGGTTCGTCGGTCTGGTCATTGGCTTCTTATGCCTGCGCTTACGTCGTGCCTATCTGGCCCTGTTCACCATCGCCTTCTCCGAGATCCTGCGAATCACCCTCCTCACTGAGTTCCAGTACACGGGAGGGGCCAACGGGCTGCGACTGGCGCCATTATATAAGGAGATCACGCCCGTGGCGGGGTACTACATCACCCTGGGTCTCCTCCTCGGCGCAATGGCGCTGATGTACTGGTTGGCTGGCTCGCGCTTTGGCCTCTTCATGCGGGCCATGCGCGAGGATCAGGACGCCGCCGCAGCGATGGGGGTGAACGTGGTTCGCTACAAGATCATGATTTTCGTGGTCACCAGCATGATCGTCGGCCTAGCTGGGGCGACCTTCTATCACCAGGTGGGCATCCTCACCCCCAACACGATGGAACTGCTGCAGATGTCATTGGTCATCGCCATGGCCGTCATTGGGGGTATCGAGAGCCTGCTGGGGGCAGCCGTTGGCGCCTTGGTCACCCGCATCGGCCTGGAGCTGCTGCGCGAAATCAACATCTTCGGCCTGCACATCGAATTGGGCGCCTGGCGCTATGCCGCCTTCGGTTTGCTACTGATGTTCACCCTGCGCTTTGCGCAGAACGGTCTACTCTACCCGATCATAAATCGGCTGTTTCCGCACCGAGTGCGAAAAGCGCCGATGACTATGCCCCGAGAGTCAACAAAGGGAGGCGCATCGTGATCCAGCTCGATGTGCGCAACATCT
Source organism: uncultured delta proteobacterium (assembly GCA_963826305.1). Taxonomy (GTDB): domain Bacteria; phylum Desulfobacterota; class BSN033; order BSN033; family UBA1163; genus CAWGWZ01. The sequence continues at coordinate 569,055 of CAWGWZ010000020.1, forward strand.
GCAAGAACTTCGGAGGGCTGCAGGCGCTGAAAGACGTAACTTTCAGCGTCTGCGGCAATGAACTGATCGGGTTGATCGGCCCCAATGGGGCCGGCAAAACGACGCTGACCAACGTCCTGGACGGAGTCCACAAGCCTGCCAGCGGCCAAGTGTGGTTCAACGCCCAGCGGGTTGACGGCCTGCCTCCGTACGAGGTCGCCCGGCGAGGCATCGGCCGCACGTTCCAGGTCACGCGCCCGTTTTTGCGGATGACCGTGCTGGAGAACATGCTAGTTCCGGCCATGGCCTTGCATCCCGCGGCGCGTAAGCGTGAGTCGCTTAGACGGGCCCTGGAAGTGCTCGCCTTCTTGACCATCGAACGCTTGGCAGACGAGTACGCCCGCAGCCTCTCGGGTGGGCAACAGAAGTTGCTCGAGCTGGGCCGCTTGCTCATGCTGGACCCTCAACTGATTATTCTCGACGAGCCGTTCGCCGGTGTTCATCCCAAACTGCGAGAGACTATATCGCAGTTTATCACCACCGTAAACGAACAGGGCAAAGCGTTCATCATCATCAGCCATGAGATGGAAACGATCTTCACCCTGAGCCGACGTTTACTGGTGCTCAACTGGGGACAACTGATCGCCGATGGCCCGCCGGAGGTGGTGAGAAAAGACCCGGTGGTGATCCAGGCCTATCTGGGTGCGGAGGAGAAGGCCCGACCGGCCGCAGGGGAGGTTGGAGATGCTTGAGGCGCATGACCTCTACGTCGGTTACTACAAGGATTTGAACATCCTGCGCGGGGTCTCCATCACGGCAGCCAAAGGGAAGATCACAACGATCCTTGGCGCCAACGGCATCGGCAAGTCCACGCTACTGAAAGCGATCTACGGCTTCCTCCAACCGACGTCGGGCGAAGTGATGTTGGAGGGGCGGAGCCTGATGGGTGTACCAACCCACGAGCGCATCGGCCTGGGGATCGCCTATATTCCGCAGCAGCCGGGTATCTTCCGCTGGATGACGGTCGAAGAGAACCTGGAGCTGGGCGCCTGGACTTTCCGACACGACAAGGCCCGGATCAAGCGTAAACTGGAGGAGAATTACGAACGATTCGAGGCACTCAAGGATCGGCGGAAATCCCAGGCAGGGGTGCTGTCGGGCGGCATGCAGCGCATGGTGGAGATTGGCCGAACGCTGATGACTGACCCCAAGGTGATTCTGGTGGATGAGCCGACGGCCGGTCTGGCCACGCTTCTGGCGGAAGCGGTGTATCGCATGCTATCGGACCTGAGGGATAGAGAGGGCATCACGCTCCTCCTGGTGGATCAAGAGATCCGCCGCGCGCTCAAGATCGCCGATTACGTCTACGTATTGGAACTGGGTTGCAACAAGTTCGAAGGTCCGGTGGAAGAGTTTACCGACCTGCAGAAAGCGTTCTGGGTGTGAGGCGCGCCAGCCGCTAGCCACCAACCCGATCCGTGGCTTACCGGATCGCGCCGACTATAGAAAGGAATCAATCACTACGAGATCCTAATGAAAGCGAAGAGCCGGGGGGTTAGCATAGTCGTCATCACGGACAAGGCCACTTCGCCCTTGGTGTTGCAGGCGGACGTCACCCTCGTGGGACGAACGAATCTGAAATCTATCATTGAGTCGTACGTGTCGCCGCTGAGCCTGATTAACGCCTTGATCACCCTGATTTCCTCGCGCAACCGTCGTCGGTCGATGCGACGGTTGGCGAACTTCGAACAGCTGTGGAAAGAGCTTCACATGTACCTGTAGGTGGGCGTCACGCAGCGTTTTCGTCTGGTCCCGGCAGGGCCCGCACCCATGGCCCGGTGGGTGAGGAGCAGGGATCGCACCGGGCGTCGGCGCCCTCGGCATGACAACTCACGGGAGCACAGAAGGAGGGGAGTGCCATGAAGAAACTAATAGCATTTATTCTCGGATTCGCGCTTGCCGCGGGGGCCACAGGGTTTGCCCAAGCACAAACGATCCGCATCGGTGGGATTGGCCCCTTGTCGGCTCCTGGAACCGTGGTCGGCGGCATCGCGATGCAGTGGACCATGAATCTGGCGGTGAAGGACATCAACGAGAAGGGCGGCGTTCTGGGCAAGCGCTTGGAGCTGATCTTCGCAGACACCGAGGGGCTACCCGAACGCGGGGGGGCCATCGCCGAGCGCCTTATCAACGAGAACAAGGTGGTGGCCATTACCGGCGAATACCACAGCGCCGTTGGTCTGGCCGTGCTTGAGGTGGCGCACAAGTATGGCGTCCCCGTCCTTTTCTCTGAGACCTGGATCGACAAGATCACCGAGACAGGTTATCCGGAGGTCTTCCGTATCGCGCCATCCTCAAGCATGGTGACCCGTTCCACCGTCGAGTGGATGGCGGATGTGGGGGTCAAGCGAGTGGTACTCATTGCCGAGTCTACAGACTTCGGGACCGCCATGGTAAAAGCGCTGACGCAATTGCTGAAGGAGAAAGGCATCCAATTGCTCGACGCGATTTTTGTTGAGATGGGAACGGCGGACTTCACGCCCATTCTCACCCGCATCAAGGCCATGACCCCACCCCCAGACGCGGTCAGCGCCCAGGGCGTGACCGGCGAGACCAGCTTCAATCTCGAGCGCCAGATGATGGAAATGGGGATTGCGCCCAGCAAGACCACCATCGGTATTGCCAGCCAGACAGCCGTAACGCCACAGTTCTGGCAGAGCGTGCCCAACGGAGCCTACTTCGTCTTCACCAACTTTTGGTTGCCGCCAGCATTGTGGAACGATACCACCAAACGCGTGGCCCAGGAGTACGAGAAGGTCTTCAAGAGCGCAATCCCCAGCTACGCGTTAGAAGCTTATGACTCCGTCTGGATCCTGGCCGACGCCATCAAGCGGGCTGGCTCCACTGCCCCAGAGGCCATCATTGCCGCTCTGGAAGACACCAACATTGTGCTGGCTCAAGGACGCTACTGGTTCGAGTATGGCAGCAAGAAGCCTCTGCCGGCTGATGGCAAAGTGCCCAAATTTATGTGGCACCAATGGCCGGATCCGCCGTTGCTGGTGTTGCAGTATTTTTCTGCCAAGCAGCCAGGGGACAAGGCTGCCGTGCTCTGGCCCAAGAAATACCGGACCCACGGCGTGTCTTATATCCCCTACGGGACGAAGCCGTAGCCTGTGGCAGGGGGCGTGAAACGTGATCCGTAAGACGGAGTAATCTCCCGGCTTTGCGTTTCGCGAGCGGATCGGCAATCTTCGAGGGAATGGGGGAATGGAGTCGGTCTATGTCCGAAACCGAGATCCCCATCCCGTACTGCAAGAGCTGAGGTTACTCCATCTCAGCATGAAATCAACCTCGATCCCATGGACCCTTTGGGAGCAGCAGACAGGACCTTGCTCTTTGTAAACGTAACCCAAAAAGTTGCGCTTGAGCATGGATACCAAGCCTCCTTTATGCCAAAACCATTTGACGGATTTAACAGGAATGCGTTCCACATCCACCTTTCAATGATAGATTTAAAGGGTAAGAACCTCTTTTATGAGCTGGGTGCGGAATATAATCTGAGCAAAGTTGGGAGATATTTTATAGGAGGTATATTGAGATACGCTAGACAAACTTCCATTATTATGGCTTCGAACTTCAATTCCTACAAGGCATATGTCATTGAAAGAGAGGCGCCCATCATCAGAGGTTGGGGAGTCAAGAACAGAAGCTCCATGGTAAGGTTGCCTTATGTGAGCAGCCCCGAAAACATTAGGATTGAATTAAGAAATCCTGATCCTTCAGGTAATGTGTATCTTCAATTTGCAGCTCTGATCGGAATGGGAATTCAAGGTATTCATGAAAAACTTGACTGCGAGGAACCAGATAAGGGGAGCGCCTACGTAAAAGTGCGAAAATCCAGAGTGTGGGATGAACGTTTTCTCCCAAGGGGTATGTTTGAGGCGCTGGTGGAAGCAGAGGGAAGCAGTTTTCTGAAGAATCTGTTGGGAGAACATTTATATAACAGTTACATGGCATTGAAGATTGTGGACTGGGAAGAGCACAGAACCCACATCACTCACATTGAATATCGGAAGCACTTGCACATTTAGCATTCAAAGGTGAAGTCTGTATGGAAAGATCGCTTGAGAGAGTATTCAATCCCCGCTCTGTGGCAGTGATCGGGGCCTCCGAGGTGCCTGGGAAAGCCGCAGAGAGGAGAACAAGAAGCCTTATCGAGGGAGGTTACAGAGGGGATATTTATCTTATCAACCCCAAGAGATCGGAACTTTTTGGAAGAAAAGCCTACCCAACTATTACTGCTGTAGACAAGGAAATTGATTTGGTCATGATTGTTGTTGCGCCCAAAATGCTTGTTTCCGCAGTAAAGGATAGCGTCAGAATGGGTGCAAAAGGGATCATTATCATCACAGCCGGGCTTGGCGAATCCGGAGATGAAGGTAAGCGGATTGAAACCCAAATCCTAGATGAAGCGTCAAAGACTGGGGCCTTCATCATAGGCCCAAATTGCAGCGGTATGTTCAGCGCTCCGGCGGACATGAACCTGTTGGGAGTTCCGCGACTCAAAAGGGGAAATATTTCTGTCCTTGCCCAAAGTGGAAACGTGATCGATTCATTGACGCACTACGCAAGCGTGCAAGGGGCTGGTTTCAGCAAAATCATCAGCCTCGGAAATGCCATTGGAGTCAGCTTTCCTGAATACATTGCCTATTTAAAGGATGATCCAGACACCAAAGCCATCATGATCTATTTAGAAGGGATAAAAGATGGGAACCGAATCGTGCAGGTTGCCCGGGAAACGGTAAAAGTAAAACCGATTATCATTCTGAAAGTGGGAAGATCGGGTGCTGGGGCTCGCGCAGCTGCTTCCCACACAGGTTCCCTGGCGGGGGATGATATCATCGCAGAGGCTGCCTTCAGGCAAGCCGGCATTGTAAGGGTATCCAATGTGGACGAGTTGTTTGACATGGCCCTAACCTTCACCTCATGTCCCCTTCCTAAAGGAAATTGTGTCGCTATCCTCTCCGAAGGAGGCGGAGACAATTCCATCGCAGCAGACAATGCTGAAACATATGGGATGCAAGTTCCAGTGCTTTCTCAAGGAACCCAGGATAAGATAAAACCCTTCCTCCTTGCAGGCATGCCAGCCTCAAACCCCATTGATTATGGAGGGACGGCCGAAGAGAATCCCCATATGATTACCGAATGCGTAAAGGTCTGCATGGAAGACGATCAGGTGGATGGCATTTACATTGCCGGCTTTTTCGGGGGGTTCAAGGATATTATTGCTCCCCACGTGGCAGAACTTGAGGAAAAGACCGCAAGTGAGTTGGTTTCTCTGGTAAAGGAACATCAAAAACCGCTTTTGGTCCACACCAGTTTTGCCAGAGAGCCGATCAAATCCTTGGACATTCTGAAAGAGGCAGGTATACCTGTTTTTGAATCCTCCGCACGGACTGCCCAGTGTCTAGGAGCCTTGATGGGGTTTGCTGTTATCCAAAAGAGACTCCAGCAGATGACTTTCCATCAAGTGGAGCCCAAACAGCGGCCTGAAGCTAAAGCGATTCTCCAGAAGGTAAAAGAGGAAAACAGATCGAATCTGCTTGAAACAGAATCCAGGGCACTGCTTGAGGCTTATGGAGTTCCCCTGCCGGAGGCTGTTCTTGTGACTCAGGCCAAGGAGGCAGTTGAAGTAGCAAACAAGATGGGGTATCCGGTGGCCATGAAAGTAGTAAGCCCGGACATTATCCACAAGTCTAATGCTGGGGGAGTTCAGTTGGATCTAAGAAATCCGAAGGACGTTGAGAGAGCCTTTGAACAGATCCTTGGCAATGCCCAAAAAGTTGCCCCAAAAGAAAGGATCTTCGGGTGCCTGATCTCCCCTATGGCTCGGAAAGGACAAGAGTGTATCATCGGGATGATACGAGACCGCCAGTTCGGACCGGTCTTGATGTTCGGTCTGGGAGGCATATTCGTGGAAGTCCTCAAAGATATCTCCTTCAGGGTGGCTCCTGCGCCTGGTGAAGATATTAACCAAATGATTAATGAGATAAAAGGTTATAAAATCCTGACAGGGATGAGAGGAGACAAACCAAAGGATATCGGAGCGATAAAGAATATCCTTGCCAGACTTTCTGAGATCGCAATAGCAAACCCGGAGATACACGAGGTGGACTTGAATCCTGTGATCGTCCATGAAAACGGGGCATCCATCGTGGACTCCAGGGTTATCCTTCGATAAGGTTCCCGTGAGAACCAGATATTATAAAGGCAGTTCTGCCTGATCCTTTTCAAATTCAAAAATGAGCTTGCATGGATTTGGAATCATCCTGTGGAAAAGTCCAAAGGCACATTTTTGAAAATCAGATTAAATGGAGGCAAAAAATGAATTTTGAATGTATTATTTACGAAAAGAACGAAGGCATTGCCACGATCAAGTTGAATAGACCCCAAGTGATGAACGCCATGAATAAGCAATTGTGGCTGGACTTTCAGGTAGCTTTAGAGGATGTCAAGAATGATGCTGACATTAAGGTTCTCATCATCACGGGCGAAGGAAGAGCATTTTCGACAGGTGCTGATCTTAAGGAATCTAAGAATAGAACTGTTGAAGAATACCGGGACTACCTTGTTGAACTTCAGGAAACATCGCGCAAGATTATCCGCTTTGAAAAGCCGACTATCGCCGCTATTAACGGCTATGCTCTAGGCTCTGGATATGAGCTCGCCTTGGCCTGCGATATTCGGATAGCAGCGGAGGAGGCACAGATTGGCTCGCCCGAGGCGAGAGTAACGTCTTCAGTTACAGGAGGCGCGATGAGGCTATTGCAAGATCTCGTAGGTCCTGCAAAAGCGAAGGAACTCGCTTTTACATCTGAATACATCAGCGGAAAGGAAGCTGAGAAAATAGGGCTCATCAATAAGGCTGTTCCCCTTGAGCGACTTATGGATGAAGCTGTGGAAATGGCAAAAAAGATAGCAAAAAACTCTTCCTTCTCAATAAGGATGATCAAGAAAGGCTTTAACTTGGCGCGCGGTGAGGTGAGTCTTGAGGCACTCATGGATTTTGAGATTGAAGCCTGTCTGGCCTGTGTATTTACAAAAGAAAGGCAGGAATCCTTGAAGACATTTGAAGAGAGGAAGCGTACATAGGATTCCTCAAGAGACTTATGCTTTCTTGTGGGGGTTGGAAGAGAAAGCATCCAAATTCCGCCCAAGATCGGCTAGGACTTGAGGCAAATGAGCTGTCGATGGGGAGCATATGGGCAATAGCGAGATGGGGGTAAACGCACGCTCGTGAAATGTTGACATTTGCTTGTGTTGCATCGTCTTTTGCCTTCGTCGAGGCCGCCTGCAGGCAGCGAACAAATATCTTTTAAAAAGGAGGTACAAAGAACTTGCCTGACCATGTCTTTTACCGAAATTTGCAAAAATCGTACCCCACTGTAGATCGAGGAGAAGGGATTTACATCTACGACACCAAAGGGAAACAGTATATCGACGGCTCAGGGGGAGCTGCGGTCGTAGGCATCGGTCACGGAGTAAGAGAAATTACCGAAGCTATGTTTCAACAAGCCGAGAGGATCTCTTTTTCTCACAGTTCACAGTTCACCAGTCAGACAGCTATTGATTTAGCTTCTAAATTGGTCCAACTTTCACCATAAGGATTGACCAGGGTTTATTACCTTTCGGGTGGTTCTGAAGCGATTGAAACGGCGGTAAAAATGGCCAGACAGTATCAGGTGGAAAGAGGAAAATCTGAAAAATACAAAGTGGTCTCCCGATGGACCAGTTATCATGGCAACACCCTGGGAGCCTTGGCCCTTTCCGGCCACACGGGAAGGAGAAGATACTATCTTCCATTGATCCAGCACACACCGCACATCCAACCGGCCTACTGCTATCGTTGTCCTTTTGAGCGGTCCCCTGAGAAATGCGATCTGGAATGTGCCCTCGATCTGGAAAAGACGATTCTTTATGAGGGACCCGATTCCGTCTCAGCGTTTATTGCTGAACCGATCGTTGGGGCCACAGCCGGCGCCTTGGTTCCAAAGGACGGCTACTGTCAAAAGGTCAGGGAGATCTGTGATCGCTACGATGTGCTCTTCATTGCTGACGAGGTCATGACCGGAATCGGACGTACGGGCAAGAATTTTGGAATCGACCATTGGGGTGTGGCGCCGGACATGATCGTGGCGGCCAAGGGATTGAGCAGCGGCTATACCCCGATCTCTGCCGTCATCGTTCGAGAGGAGATTTATAAGACGATCAAAGAGGGAACGGGCGCCTTCATTCATGGACATACCTCCAGTCAGAACCCACTGTCGTGTGCGATTGCCTGCGCGGTCATTGACTACCTCTTTAAATATGATTTGGTCTCACGATCCGCAAAAATGGGAGAATATCTCATCCATAGTCTCCAGTCCTTGAAAAAGCATGATATTGTCGGAGACGTTAGAGGAAGAGGCCTCTTTGCAGGGATTGAATTCGTCAAAGATAAAAAGAGAAAAGACCCCTTCGATCCCAGATTAAAATTGAATACCTTGATAAGTAACCGTGGCTTTGAAAAGGGGCTCATCACCTACCCCGGTGGGGGAGGAGCCGACGGAATAAGAGGAGATCACCTGCTATTGGCTCCACCTTTCATCATTACCGAGGAACAGATCGAGAAGATGGTATCGATTTTGGATGAGACCTTTAGCGAAATTTTTCGCGAGATTCGTTGAACCTGAGAGGGAAGAGAAGATGCAGAAGAAACCCATCAAGATCATGGACACGATCTTCAGAGATGCCAGCCAGAGCAAGATTGCCACACGGATGCGGCTCGAAGACGTGCTTCCAATTGCGGAGCGATTGGACAAGGTTGGCTACCATTCTGTCGAGATGTGGGGGGGGGCGACCTTCGACTCCTGTATCCGTTATTTGAACGAAGATCCATGGGAGAGAATCCGGGAGGTAAAGAAGCGGATGCCCAATACGAAGATGCAGATGGTCATCCGGGGGCAAAGTCTTGTGGGGTATCAGCACTATCCGGATGATGTGGTGATTCGTTTTGTGGAAAAGGCCGCAGAGAACGGGATCGACATTTTCCGCGCCTTCGACGCCCTGGATGACGTTCGTAACCTGAAAACCGTGATCAAAACGGTGAAAAAGGTGGGAAAGATGGCTGAAGGAACGGTCTGCTATACCGTCAGCCCTGTCCACACCATCGACCTGATCTTGAATAAGGCTCGACAACTTGAAGACCTCGGCATCGACTTCTTCTGCCTCAAGGACATGGCAGGACTCCTTGCGCCGTATACAGCCTATGAGATCGTGAAACGCTTGAAAGAATCTTTGCGTGTTCCCATTCATCTCCATACACACGACACTTGCGGAATGGGCGCGATGACCTGTCTCAAGGCTGTTGAGGCCGGGGCGGACATCATCGATACTGTCCTTTCCCCTTTTTCAGAGGGGACCGGTCAACCTCCCACCGAGAGCCTCGTCATGACACTGAAAGGGACTCCCTACGACACGGGCTTGGATATGTCACTCTTGGCGGAGATTGCGGACGATGTCCGGGAGATGAAAAAGAAATACAAGGAGTTTGAGACCGATATGGGGGGAGTCGACTCGAAAATCATAGTTACTCAGATACCCGGGGGGGTGATGTCGAATATGGTTGCTCAACTCCGGCAGATTGGACTGCTACACCGCATCCAGGAAATCCTACAAGAGATTCCAAAGGTTAGAGAGGATTTAGGCTATATCGCTCTTGTTACACCTACTTCTCAACTGATCGTTGTTCAGGCAACCATTAATGTCATCTCAGGGGAAAGATATAAAATCATCACCAATCAGACAAGGGAACTTCTCAGAGGCGGATATGGCGAGACACCAGGTCCCGTGAACAAAGAGCTCCAAAAAAAGGCCCTGAAAGATGAAGACCCGATCTCATGTAGACCAGCGGATCTCATTCCAAACGCCATGGACCGTCTGAGAAATGAACTTACACGTATCGCAGAATCCGAAGAGGATGTTTTGACCTATGCCCTCTTCCCCTACATTGCATTAGATTTTTTTCAAAGCCGAAAAGGCAGGACCATAGCCCACTGACACTTCCCTCGTTTTGGAATCTCCTCAACCTTCTCCCCTTGACATCTCGTCTTCACCTCAATAGGATAAGTTTATTCGATGATCTGGACGCCCTATGGAAATCATAGCACCCAAGGAATGGCATGCTCTTTTAGATGTTTTGGAAGAAGAAAAAGGGACTGCCATTCTGCTTGGGGCCACGGATACAGGAAAGACCACCCTTGCGAAATTCTTGATCTTCAATCTTTGCCAACGGGGATTAAAGGTTGCTCTGGTTGATGCAGATATCGGGCAACCTTTTCTCGGCCCACCCACCACAGTTGGTCTTGCCGTATTCAAATCGCATCCAGATTGGGAAGTTGTATTATCACCGCCGGAAATCTTCTTTGTCGGTTCTACCACACCCGAAGGTCATCTCCCGATCCATCTAAAAGGGGTGAAAAGGATGGTGGACAAAGCTCCCTCATATGGAGCCGAGGTGATCATCGTGGATACAACCGGTTTTGTTTTAGGTGAAGCAGGAAAAGAATTAAAAAGAAGAAAAACCGATCTGCTCTCGCCGCGGTTCATCCTTGCTTTACAAAAATCTGACGAAATAGAACATATCCTACAACTATATAAAGAGAACTCGCAGTACAAAATCTACCGCCTCCCTCCATCCGAACAGGTCAAACCAATGTCAATGGAAGAGCGAAAAATCCATAGAGCAAATAAGTTTCGTGATTACTTTAAGCATTCTGTGACCCAGGAATTGGCCATCGAAGAAGTCCAGATAGAAGGAGAAGTTTTTGACCCCAACGGCGACGCCATCCCTCTTGATTGGTCATTACGGATCAACGGTCTCCTTGTAGGGTTGAAAGATAGGAAGAATGAGACTCTCGCTTTGGGGGTGATCCGAAATTATCTGGAGGAGAAAAAGATGGTGAGGGTCTTGACTCCTCTCAGAGACACTCAAGGAGTAAAAACGATTCAACTCAGCTCTCTCAAAGTGATCCCTCTTTATGAAGAGGAGAGATTTTGAAAAAATCCGTTTTTGTGATAGAGTAGTGTCAAATTTTTCAGGAGAATTGATATGGAATCCAAAGATCTAAATGAACTTAAGGAAAAAATTTGCTTCTACGAAACGATTCTCGACAACATCTACAATGGGGTGATGATCACTGACCCAGAAGGGAAAATCATCTTTTTTAGTAAGACCTATGGAAATTTTCTTGGGATCGATCCACAGGAAGCCATTGGTAAAGATTGTACCGAGGTGATCGAAAATACACGAATGGACATTGTTGCCAAAACTGGAATCCCAGAAATCGACCAGCCCCATCGGATCATGGGACAAGATATGGTCGTTCAACGCATTCCGATCAAGATGGAAGGCAAAGTCATAGCGGTTTACGGCCAGGTGATGTTTAAGGATGTCCGGGACGTCCAGACTTTGGCAAGAAAACTAAATTTTTTGGAATCGAAGGTCGAACTCTATGAAAAAGAGTTGGAGAGTTTGAGGTCATCAAAATATACGATTAACCACATCGTTGGGAAGAGCGAAAAGATTAATGAGTTGAAGAGATTGGCTCTTAAGGCTGCTCAAACCCATGCACCCGTCCTGATCATAGGAGAAAGTGGCACAGGTAAAGAGCTCTTCGCCCATGCCATCCATTACGCCAGCGAACGGAGGCCCTATCCCTTCATTCGACTAAATTGTGCCGCCATCCCAAAAGATCTATTAGAGGCAGAACTCTTCGGATATGAACCTGGAGCCTTTACCGGCGCTGGGAGCAAAGGGAAACCCGGGAAATTTGAATTGGCCCATCGTGGCTCGATCTTCTTGGATGAGATCGCCGATCTTCCTCTGGAAATGCAGCCCAAATTGCTGCGGGTATTAGAGGAAAAGGAGATGGAAAGGTTAGGGGGAACCCGTTTGACGAAATGTGATTTTCGACTGATCACAGCGACCCACGAAAATCTGGAAGAATGTGTAGAAGACGGTAAATTTAGGAAGGATTTATATTATCGATTGAATGTTATTCCCATCCAAATCCCTCCTTTAAGAGAACGCAAAGAGGATATCCCAGCCATTGTAGAACACATTATCCAAACACTGAACAAGGATTTAGGGATGAATGTCACAAGAATTTCTCCTGAAGCTTTAGACATTCTCGAGAATTATGACTGGCCTGGAAACGTTCGTGAATTGTCAAATATATTAGAAAGGATCCTGTATTCCACGGATGGGGGTACAATCCAGGTCCAACACCTTCCCATTTTTTTGCAAAGTATGAGTCGGGGTTCGGCCAAACTCCAACCTACCTTATTAAGACGCCTCAAAGAAGACATGGAGAGAGAAGCCCTTGTTCATGCCATCCGCGTTTCTAAAGATAATAAAAATAGGGCAGCGAAGCTTTTAGGGATACACCGTACAGCCCTCTATAAGAAAATGAAAAAACTAAATATCCCTATTTCTACAACTTGAAATGTAGATTTATTTCTACATATAGATTTTTTTCTACATTAATGATAACTGTCTGTATTTAAAAGAAAAATGTCTTAACACCATAATAACTGTAGACTTTCTTCTACACCTATTCTTATTAAAAAAATTCGGTTTAAATGAAGAAATATATTAGATTCAAAGGGTTATATCAATTCAAAACAAAAATTACTTTGGCCTTATTTTTGCTGTTAAATCCTAACTAAAGAGAGGTGACGCACATGGCAAAGCTGATTACCGGCGGAATGGGTTTTATAGGTACTTATCTTGCTCGGGCCCTGTTGCAAAAAGGGGAAGAAGTCGTACTCTTCGACGTTATAACGAATTCCCCGCTGATAAAAGATATAAAGGATAAGGTAAAGATTGTTCAGGGCGACCTCGCCTCATGGGCAGAAGTTTTAGAGGTAGTTAAACAATACAAAATTGACGGCATCTACCATACCGGTGCCCTCCTCTCTGCCTCTGCTGAGGAGAAGCCCATCAAGGCCTATCAAGTTAATGCTGGCGGGACGTTTAACATCCTTGAAGCGGCAAGATTATTTAATGTGAAGCGAGTCGTCTACCTCAGCACCATTGCCACTTTTGGCCTGGGCATTCCGGATACCGTCAATGAAGATACGATTCAGATGCCCATCTCCATGTATGGGGTCACCAAGGTCTTCTCTGAAAGATTGGGAGAATACTACTGTAGAAAATTCGGTGTCGATTTCAGAGGGGTTCGGTTACCGTCTGTGATTGGACCAGGAAGAGGACCCGGAGGAGCGTCTGCCTACAGCACTCTGATGATCTCAGAACCCGCCCTCGGAAAACCCTATAAGGTCTTCGTCAATGAAGACACACACATCGCGCTGATTTATATCAAGGATACGGTGGATTGTCTTATTCGTTTATACGATGTGGATCATTCACGGCTCAAAAGAAGAGTTTACGGTGTGGGAGGTTTTGTTGCTACAGCAAGGCAGATTCGCGACTCGGTCAAAAAGGTACTCCCCAATGCGGATATTAAATTTGCACCTGACCCGGAATTGGATCAAATTGTCCGAAGCTGGCCCAGAAATATTGATGAAAGCAGGGCTCAACGGGAATGGGGTTGGAAAACCAAATTCTTGCTTGATGACACGGTGAAGGATTTCATTAAAGAAGTTCAGGCCCATCCCGAGATTTATGGTTAAATTTTGCTTGACAACCTTTTATTTTCATTATATTTAAAGCGCTGAAGAAAGATTTGAAAAAGAATTTATTTATCAAAATCCCATTAGAAAGGAAGGAGGAAAAAGATGATGAGAAAGTTAGCAATTCTAACGGTTTTTAGTTTTATCTTGAGCATCATCTCAGTTTCGATGGTGATAGCCCAGGCCAAACCTGCCCCAGCCCCGGCTAAGGAACCTGCGAAAACAGCCCCTGCTAAACCAGCCGCCAAAGCTGCTGGAGCCAAAGAAACGATCAAGATTGGGGCCATCTATGATTTCGCCGGGCCTTGCTACATGTATTCCGATTCAGCAGTTCACGGCATAAGAATTGCCATCGATGAGATCAATGCCAAGGGTGGTATCCTCGGCCGCAAATTGGATCTGAGCGTTCGAGACACGGAAATGAAGGTAGATGTCGCCGTTAGAGAGGTCAAAGATTTGATCCTCAGGGAGAAGGTGAACTTTCTGACAGGGCCATGCAGCAGTGGCACGGCACTGGCGATGCAAGTCGTTCACTCTGAGTATAAAATCTTAAGGGTGACCAACACCGCCAATACCGAAGGCCAGACAGTCGACAAATTCACTCCCTATATCGTACAGGTTGTTCCAAATACATATATGGAAGGGATCGCAACGACACGTTATCTCATGAAAAAAGTCCCAAGTGCAAAGAAGTTCTGTACGATTGCTCCAGACTATGAATATGGTCGGCGTGAAGAGACCGCCTTCGAGGAAGAGATCAAAAGATTGGTCCCTGATTCTGAAATCCTCTACCAGGCCTGGCCGAAACCCGGTGAAAAAGACTTTACTGCATTTATCACGGCCATTATGGCGAAGAAGCCTGACGCCGTTCATAGCTCCCTCTTTGGGGGAGACCTGGTCGCCTTCACGAAACAAGCTGCACCCTATGGCTTTTTCGAAAAGTTCCCCTTCATTGCTCTTTATGACCTCCCTGTTCTCGCTGCCCTTGGCCCCGATGCACCTGAAGGAACCTTCGGCTTTGGAAGAGGATGTTTCTTCATGGACCCCAATCCAAAGATGATGGAGTTTGTCGAAAAGCATAGAAAGATTCGTGCTGCGTATCCTGAATCATGGGCAGTCATGGGGTATGACAGCATGTACTTAATCAAGGCGGCTGCAGAAAAAGCGAAGACCACAGAAACGGAAGCCGTGATCAAAGCCATGGAAGGAATAACCTTTAACAGCTTAAGGGGCATGATTACGATCCGTGCGCTCGACCATATGGGCAGTGTGCCATGTTATCAAGGGGTGATTGCAAAGGATCCGGCTTATCCCAACTTCAAGATCTGGAAGGATATCAATCGAGTTCCTGGGGATCAGGTGTGGCGGTCTGAAGCCAGCGTACGAGAGGTCTGGAAGAAGACAGGAGTAGTCAGATAAAGCAATTTCAAATGTCAAAATCGCAATGTCAAATCAATGTCAAAGTTCAAGGCTCAAAGATTTCCAAAATTTGAAACTTGGATTTCATTTGGCATTTGAGCTTTGACATTTGACATTTAGGTTCTGTTATGTCCTTTGACGTTCTTTTCAATCAATTCATGAGTGGAATTGCCCGGAGCGCCCTGCTCTTTCTCGTCGCCTCGGGCCTTTCTCTCACCTTCGGCGTCCTGAGGGTCCTCAATTTTGCTCATGGTTCCCTCTACATGCTTGGCGCCTTTCTTTCTTACACCATCTGGAAACATCTTCTCATCCCGGTCGTTGGCTTCTATATCGCAATGATCCTCGCTTCCCTGATCATGGCAGGGGTCGGCGTTATCATAGAATTTTTCTTGTTAAGACGCCTCTATTCCAGAGGGTGGCCAGAGCAACTTTTAGCCACTTATGCCATCGTTTTAATGATTACCGATCTCGTCAAATGGGGGTGGGGTGGAGAATTTCTTTCGATCCCAAGACCCAAACCTTTTGCAGGGGCTGTTTCCCTCTTTGGATTTCCATTTCCCTCTTATAACTTCTTCATCATTTTATTAGGTTTGGCCCTTGTCGTCTTCCTATGGTGGCTCGTTTATAGAACGCGTCTGGGCGACATCATCAGGGCGGCTGCGACCGACCGAGAGATGGTGTCGGCTTTAGGGATACCTATTCCGTGGCTCTTCACGTGGATATTCGTCCTCGGAGCTCTGATTGCTGGATTGAGCGGTGGGGTTTCAGCGCCCTACGGCGCCATCGCATTGGGCATGGATATCGAGATCATCATCGAATGTTTTGCCGTGGTCGTCATTGGTGGAATGGGGAGCCTTCCCGGGACACTCCTGGGCTCTTTTATCGTCGGCCAAGTTTATTCCTTTGGCATCATGTACAAACCAGAACTGGCCCTCGCATTCATCTTTATGGTCATGGCCGTGGTTCTGATCATCCGTCCTTGGGGGATCTTCGGCAGGCCAGAAAGGTAGACCATGGAGCACTATCGAATGGAAAAGGGAAGGGATGGGCTGAAGAGGGGATGGTGGTTGATCCTCGCTGTTCTCGCCCTCTTGCTGGCTCCCTTCTTCTTCACGGAATTCTATCTCACGATTCTTTGTGAAGCTCTGGTCATGAGTTTATTGACATTGAGCTTCAATTTGCTCTTTGGCCATATGGGCCAACTCTCCTTTGGCCAAGCTGCTTTCTACGGCCTTGGGGGATATGCAGTCGCCATGCTTCTGACAAAAATCCAATTTAATTTCTTGCTCAGTATTTTGGCGGGTGTCGTACTGGCAAGCCTGATTGGTCTGATTGTCGGATATTTTTGTGTTCGCCTCCGAGGCATTTACTTTGCAATCCTAACCCTGGCTTTTGGCCAGCTTATCTATTTCGTCATCTATAAGTGGCATGAATTCACCGGTGGAGAT
This sequence comes from uncultured delta proteobacterium, assembly GCA_963826305.1. GTDB lineage: Bacteria > Desulfobacterota > BSN033 > BSN033 > UBA1163 > CAWGWZ01. Next base: position 585,635 of record CAWGWZ010000020.1, read on the forward strand.
GATGGGATTCAAGGGGTGTTTCCACCAGCCTTTTTAAAGTCTCCGGTGACCTATTACTATTTCATCCTCGTTATTTTTGTTGCTTCAACGTTTATCCTGTGGCGAATCGTTCATTCGCCCTTTGGCCAGACCCTCAAAGCGATGCGAGAAAATCCCGAAAGAACCGAATTCTTGGGGATCAATATCGCACGATACCAACTGATCACTTTCGTCATCGCCGCAGCCTTTGCTGGATTAGCAGGTGCCATATGGGTGCCTTTCTATCGGTCCGTCGCCCCTTCTTATTTAATGTGGATCAAATCGGGAGAACCGGTCATGGCAGCCATTCTTGGAGGTCCTTCGACCTTCTTTGGACCCGTCCTGGGAATGTTTATCATGACATTCTTCCATGCCTATGTCCTTGGTTTCACCTATTTTTGGCCTGTTATTATGGGGATTCTTATTCTCATTATTATCTTTTTCTTACCAGGTGGAATCCTCGGCTTTGCACAGGAGAAATTCAAGGAGAGAAGAGAAAGACTCAATCAATTATTTGAAAAATAGTATGTTTCTTCAAACTCAAGGGATAACGAAAGAATTTGGGAAACTCAGGGCGGTCAACGATGTCACCCTTGAAATTAAGAAGGGAGATATCCATGCCATCATCGGCCCAAACGGTGCAGGGAAAACCACCTATTTTAACCTGATCACAGGGTACCATCCTGCCGATTCCGGTAAGGTTTTGTTCAAAGAGCAAGATATTACGGGACTTCCCTCTTACAAGAGATGTAAGATTGGTATCACACGGTCTTTTCAGAGGACAAGCATCTATCCTAAAATTGGCGTTTATGAGAGCGTATTGATGGGTCTACTATCCCATCGAGGAGTTACTCTCAATCTCCTTTCATCAGCAGAAAAATTTTTTAAAGAAGATGTTTGGCGTATCTTAGAGGATGTGGGACTGGCAGATCAGGCAAATACATTAGGAGATTCCATCTCCCATGGTGATAAGAAGCGATTGGAACTAGCCATTACGCTGGGAACCGAACCCGAGCTATTGCTTTTAGATGAACCAACCTGTGGGATGTCTCCTGAAGAGACTGAAACCACTATGGTTCTCATCAAAAAATTGTCTGAAGAGAGGGGAATTACTATCCTCTTCACTGAGCACGACATGGGGGTTGTGTTCGGAATCGCAAAAAGGATATCCGTACTTCATCAGGGGACATTAATTGCTGATGGAAAGCCTGAAGAGGTTCGGGCGAGCGAGGAGGTTCAAAAAGTCTATTTGGGTGGTGTGAAATGATTCTTGAGGTCAAAGAGATCCATACTTACTATGGAACCAGTCATATCCTCTTCGGTATCTCCTTCTATATCAACGAAGGCGAAGCTGTTTGCCTGTTGGGGAGAAACGGGGCTGGTAAGACAACGACTTTAAGAAGTATCATTGGTTTAACTCCGCCACGTTCCGGAAACATTAGGTTCAATGATAAAGGAATCGTTGGAAAACCCCCGTACTATATTGCCAAATTGGGTATTGGTTTTGTGCCGGATGACCGCCGGATCTTCCCAGATTTAACTGTTCGACAGAATATTCTTATCGCTCGGAGAGACAAGGAAGGGGCCATCTGGAATCTGGAACGAATTTATTCTCTTTTTCCAAAATTAAAGGAGTTGGATACTCATATGGGGACCCAACTGAGCGGCGGGGAGCAACAGATGCTCACCATCGCCCGAACCTTGATGACAAATCCTCAACTTCTCCTTCTGGACGAGCCCGGTGAAGGTCTGGCTCCGTTGGTCATCAAAGCCATGGAAGAACAGTTGGGGGAGATCAAAAAAATGGGTACCACCATGCTCATCTGTGAACATAATGTTGGTCTGGCAACGGCTCTGAGCGATCGCGCCTATGTGATGGACAAAGGAACGATCCGCTTTCAAGGAACGATTGAGGATTTGAGGAAGAACGAAGAGGTCAGAAAGAAATATCTGATGGTTTAATTCTTTCCTCCGACTCCATGAATCAGCACCCTCCCTTTGGAACGATTAACGCCTCCAATTTCAACTTCATCTTCTATCGCAGGTAATCATGTTTCTTGACAAGCCCGTCGAAAGTCTATTTAATAAGGATTGACAAAACAATCGTTCTTAGTTTATAGAATTCAAAAAATTGAGGTGATTATAAATGGCGAAAAAAGTGATTGAGATATTGGAGGAAGGATCGGGTCCGATATTCTCCAAGATAACATCTAATGAATTTCGAGAACATATGCGGGAAAAGGTTAAGAACGCCTGGCGGGATAAAAGGACGGATATCAAAACAGCCATCAAAAACTTTCTACATGATGGGGATTACCTTACCATGGGAGGGGTCAGCTTCGTCAGACTCTCTATGGCGGCCGTTCATGAAATTATCCGGCAAAAGAAAAAAAACTTGACCCTTGCTGCAGGGACTCGGACCTATGATTTTAATTTATTGTTCGATGCAGGAGTTGTGAAGAATATTGATTGCGGTTATGTGACAGGGGTAGAGATCTTCGGCATCCCTTATGTAACACGTAAGCGTATAGAAAAAATGATTGCGAGCGGAGAGATGGGTATTTCTGAATATGATAATGCAAGTATGGCCTGGAGGCATAAGGCTGCCGCCATGGGGATACCCTTTCTTCCTATTCGAAATATGATGGGAGCCGATGGGTTCAAACACAGTGCGGCAAAAAAGATTCGGTGTCCTTTCACCGGTGAGCAGTTGGTACTGGTGCCAGCCATTTATGCCGATGTCTGTATTATTCATGTTCACCGATGTGATATCTATGGAAATTCGCAGATTGAAGGGGCCTTGAATGAGGACTTGGGCAAATCCAAATCGGCAAAAAGATTGATTGTCACCACCGAGAAGATCATTGACACAGAAGAGATAAGGCTCGCACCAGATCGAACTCTGATTCCTTGTTTCTATGTCGATGCAGTAGTGGAAATTCCTTATGCGGGCCATCCTACTAATATGCCTGGAATGTACTATGTCGATATTAGTCACATGAAGGATTATGTGTCGGCAGCGAGAGACCAATCCACTCTGGATGAATATTATAATAAGTATATCTTTGGCGTCGAAAGCTTCGACGAGTACTTAGAGAAAATCGGTGGCAAGAAAAGGCTCAAGTATTTAGAGGACCTTGAACATCTAAAAGTTAGATAATAGAAGGTGAGAGGTTTTGTATGGGAAAGCAAGATTATAATATTATTGAATTGATGGCTATTGTCGCTGCAAGAGAGATTGAGGATCGGGCAATTATATATATCGGCACGGGCATCCCCATGCTGGCTGCCAGTTTAGCCCAACATACACATGCCCCAAATATCGTACCCATCTTTGAGGCTGGAGGGATCGCACCTCAAATGCCAACCCTACCCACCTCTGTAGGTTGTTCCAGAACCACTTATAGGGCGATTCGAACCTGCGACATGCCTGAGATATTTGAAATGGCTCAGTTAGGTATAGGCCATTATGCTTTTTTGGGTGGAGCCCAGGTGGATCAATATGGAAATTTAAACTCTACGGTGAAAGGCCGATATGAAGCCCCGACAATTCGATGGCCTGGCAGCGGAGGTGCTAATGCCTTTGGATCTCTATGCTGGCGGACGATGATCATCATAAACCATGAGAAGAGAAGGTTTCTTGAGAAGGTGGATTTCATCACGACCCCGGGTTATATCGATGGACCTGGGGCCAGGGAAAAAGCTGGGCTGCCCCCGGGAACCGGACCTTACAGGGTCTTTACTGACAAGGCATTATTAGATTTTGAGGAAAAAACGAAGAGGATGAGATTAATCGGGCTCCTTCCAGGGATTACCTTAGAGGATGTGATTGAAAATACTGGATTTGAGCTACTCATTAGCGAGACCTTAAAAAAAATTCCCCCACCCACCGCAGAGGAATTGAAGGTTCTTCGTGAAAAAGTAGACCCTTATCGTATCGTTCTAAGCCGCGGTGATAAGGAATCCGAATAAAAACTACCTTTAAGGCCGAAGGCGAATCAATTCAAAAGCTGAAAATCAGCGGCTCAGCTCAGATCTCCAGGACAATCAGAGAAACAGATTCGGCTTTGGTTCTCAGAGGAAAGCATTAAAACGAGTCAAAACCAACAAGAATCTTAAAGAAGTAGCCAGGGAATCTGACTTTGCAGAGGTGCCTAATGAAGGATGTCACTGGAAAAGAAGTTTCCCACCCCATGTTTTCCCCTACTCCACCCACAAAGGTAAAAAAAGGAAAAATTGTATCAGCAGAAGAAGCGATTAAAGTGATCAGAGACGGTGATACGATCGCAACGGGAGGGTTTGTTGGAACCGGATTTGCTGAGGAGATCGCGGTCAAGCTGGAAGAATACTTCTTCAATACAGGCAAACCCAGGGACCTCACCCTCATTTATGCGGCAGGCCAGGGAGATGGAGACCAACGAGGTTTAAACCATTTGGCCCATGAAGGGCTTTTAAAAAGAGTGATCGGAGGATACTGGGCATTGGCCCCGAAACTTCAACAGTTAGCCATGGAAAACAAGATCCTCGCCTATAATCTTCCACAAGGGGTCATCTCCCATATGTACCGAGACATTGCCGCCCATAAACCCAGGACCATCACTGCGGTCGGTCTTGGAACCTTCGTTGATCCGAGACTGAGCGGTGGGAAGATGAATAGCAAGACCAGAGAAGACATGGTGGAGCTGGTGATCTTCGATGGAAAGGAGTATCTCGCTTATAAAACCTTACCCATAAACGTGGCTGTCATTCGTGGAACAACAGCCGACATAGACGGAAACACAACAATGGAGAAGGAAGCCCTGACGCTCGAATCCCTCTCCATTGCCATGGCGGCGAAGAATTCGGGTGGCTTCGTCATTGTTCAGGTGGAAAGGATTGCCGACCATGGAACATTAAATGCACGACAGGTCAAGATCCCAGGCATCCTGGTTGACTGCATCGTCGTTGCTCTTCCTGAACACCACTGGCAGACTTTTGCCGAACCTTATAACCCGGCCTTCAGCTGCGAAATCAAAATCCCGGCGCAATCGATTCCTCCGATGGAAATGAACGAGAGAAAAATCATCTCGAGAAGAGCTGCCTTTGAGCTCAAGCCAAATAGCGTTATCAACCTTGGGATTGGGATGCCAGAGGGTGTTGCCAATATTGCCAATGAAGAAAATATCATTGATTATATTACCCTCACCACAGAGCCGGGGGTGATCGGAGGGGTTCCAGCGGGTGGCCTCAATTTCGGAGCAGGAACAAACATGGATGCCTTATTAGATCAGCCCTACCAATTCGATTTTTATGATGGCGGAGGCTTGGATGTGGCCTTCTTAGGATTGGCCCAGGCAGATAAAGAAGGAAACTTGAATGTAAGTAAATTTGGTCCTAAACTGGCCGGTGCAGGTGGATTTATCAACATCAGTCAGAATGCAAAGAAAATCGTCTTTGTAGGAACCTTCACTGCAGGTGGACTAAAGGTATCTGTCAAGGAGGGGAAACTGAAAATCGTCCAAGAAGGGAAGGTCAAGAAATTTGTCAATCAGGCTGAGCATATCACCTTTAGTGGGAAATATGCTGCGATGAAAAACCAAACCGTCCTTTATGTCACTGAGCGATGTGTCTTCTCTTTGACCAAGGAGGGCCTGGAACTGATTGAGATCGCTCCCGGTATTGACGTAAAGAAAGATATCCTTCCATGGATGGATTTCAAACCGATGATTAAAGAACCTTTTCGCCTGATGGATGACAGGATCTTTAGACCTCAACCGATGGGCTTGAGGGAAGATCTTTTAACTCTTACCCTGGAAGAGAGGTTGATTTATGATCCTTTGGAAAATCTCTTCTTTGTCAACTTTGAGGGACATTCTATTAAAACAACGCAAAATATTCAGCAGGTCAAAGAAGCGGTCGAAAAAATTCTGGCTCCTCTGGGAAAGAAGGTCTATATCATTGTGAACTACGACAATTTCACGATCCTCCCGGACCTTGTAGAGAAATACACAGAAATGGTAAAATACCTTATCAATAAATACTATTCAGGAGTGACCCGATACACTACGAGTACTTTCCTCCGCATGAAACTTGGGGATGCCCTTCAAAGGCGGGGTGTGAAACCTCATATCTATGAAAGCAGTGAAGAAGCACAGAAAGCACTGAAGAAAATTTAAGATGGATAGAGAGGCTGGAGAGGGGAATTGATTATGGCGATCGAGGGAAAATCTATTCATGATCTGAAAGTCGGAGATTCTGCCCAGATCTCCAAAATGATCACGGAGTCAGACATTAACGATTTTGCCAGGGTGACTGGGGATTTTAACCCAGTCCATCTCGACCAAGCCTATGCGGAAAAAACCATTTTTAAGGGGAGGATTGCCCATGGACTCCTCTCCGTCGGGCTCCTTTCCAGCCTCCTGGGAAACATCCTCCCAGGACAGGGTACCATCTATCTTTCCCAGGAGGTCAAGTTCCTCGCTCCAGTGAGAATCGGAGATACCATCACGGCGAGGGTGGAGGTCATCGAACTGGTCCCAGAAAAAAATCGAGCGAAATTTAGAACGACCTGCATTAATCAAGACGGGAAAGAAGTGGTGGACGGAATCGCTTGGGGAATGCCTCCCAAGAAGGAAGAAGGAGTAAATTTACGTTGAAACTCATTTAAAAAGGTGATAATCGATATAAGATGATAGGCTTGATTTGGGTTTCGATTGGGAGGTATTAAATGAGAGGAATTCTTTCCCAAAAACATAATTGAAAGGAGGTCATGATAATGTCGAAAAGAGGATTGGGATTTTTCTTATTCATCGCTCTTGGGTTAATGCTTTTCAGCGCTCAGGTTTATGGAGCAGATCCCCCCATAAAAATTGGTTTTGTTCAGGGTATGTCTGGAGTTTTTGAAGCCTATGGTAAGCAGGAACTCACTGGATTTAAGATGGGTTTGGAGTATGGGACCAAAGGCAAGAATGAAGTCATCGGAAGAAAGATAGATCTGATTGTTGAAGACGATCAGGTAAAACCAGATGTGGCTAAAAGATTGATTACAAAATTATATGCTGATGACAAGGCGGATCTCGTTGTTGGAACCACCAGCAGTGCAGCCGCACTTGCAATGCTTCCTGTGGCCCTTGAGTTCAAAAAGATTTTACTGGTGGAACCAGCAGTGGCTGATTCCATCACTGGCAGTGCATGGAATCGATACATCTTCAGGACAGGAAGGAACTCGGGAAATGATGCGATATCCAATGCTAAAGCCGTAGCGAAACAAGGGGTCTATCTTGCCGGGATTGCTCAGGATTATGCATTCGGAAGGGAGGGCATCCCCGCTTACAAAGAGGCTGCCGAGAAGTTAGGGGCTAAGATGATTCACGAAGAATATTGCCCAATGGCCCAAACCGATCATACCTCTTCTGTCCAGAGAATCATTGATGCCCTAAAAGACAAGCCTGGTGAAAAATATGTTTTCGTAGTTTGGGCAGGAAAGAATCCCCCCTTTGAGCAGATGGCGGCCATGAAAGTGGAAAAGTATGGAATTAAAATCACCACAGGTGGAAATATTCTTCCTATTCTAAAGACCATGCTCCCATTGGTGAAAGCATATGAAAGCTTAAAAGGAATGATGGGGGGATCCTATTACTATTACGAACTTCCAAAAAACCCAGTCAATGATTGGTTGGTCAAAGAGCATCAAGCTAGGTTCAAGGAACCACCTGACTTCTTTACCTGCGGAGGATTCACTGCAGCCATGGCAACGGTCACCGCTTTAGAAAAAGCGAAATCGACCGATACCGAAAAGTTAATCACAACAATGGAAGGGATGGAATTCATGACCCCAAAGGGTAGAATGTATTTCAGAAAAGAGGACCATCATGCCATGCAGGCAATGTATATCTTCCGGTTAGAGGCCAAGCCGGATAGGGAATGGGCTGTGCCAGTTCTTGTCAGGGAAATCTCTCCAGAGGAAGGGGCTCCTCCGATTCTGGTGAAAAGATAGCTTTACATGCCTATTTATTTGATGCAACAAATTTCATAATTAACCCACCTTTTTATCCAGTGGGGGGATATTCGAAAGTGGCAACTTGACCTATCTCCATATCAAGGAGAAAAGTGGAGGTGGGATAGGACTGAAAAAGGAACATTTTGTTTACTCAATCAATTTATATGTAAAGAGATGATTTGCCTGGCAAGGTGAAGCTCCTCGCCCACGGGGCGGGGCTTGACCGATAGCCGAGACTTTCCAGCCTCGGCGAAATGCTCAGGAGTACAATCCCACATTGGCGGGACTGCCTATCGCATTTTGAACCGTCGCATTCATCTTCTCCAACAGGACGGAGCATTCTGCAGCATTTTCGTTAGAAAAGAATTGGCATTTTCTATGAGATTTGACAATGGGATACAATTCCTTAAGAAAAAACTCGTGGTATGGAGGTGGCATTATGGTTGGATTTTCCGATTTCTGGAAATACGACGGCCTTGGACTAGCTGAGCTCGTCCGACGAAAGCAAGTATCCCCGGAGGAACTTCTTGAAAAGGCCATAGAAAATATAGAAAAGGTCAATCATTCTGTTAATGCTGTCATCACTCGGATGTATGACAAAGCCCAAGAGGCGATCAGATCGGGGCTTCCCGAGGGGCCATTCAGGGGCGTACCATTCCTCCTGAAGGATCTTCGTGCGTCTTACAAAGGCGTAGTTTTGACTGGCGGACATAAGCTGATGAGTTGTGTCCCGGATTTCGACAGCGAAATTGTCGTCCGCCACAAGCGTGCCGGCCTAGTTATCATAGGAAAGACCAACATTCCTGAGATGGGACTCAGTGTCCATACAGACAACAAGCTTTTTGGTCCTACCCGGAACCCCTGGGCAACCAACCGCATTTCCGGGGGCTCCAGCGGTGGATCGGCAGCCGCAGTCGCTAGCCGAATGGTGCCAATGGCGCATGCCACTGATGGTGGTGGATCTACTCGAATTCCTGCATCTTGTTGTGGTGTTTTCGGTTTGAAGGCGACACGAGCCCGGACCCCTTTCGGACCAGATGTTGGGGAAGAGCTTGCTGGTACAAGCACACAGCACGCCATTACTCTTTCCGTGCGAGACAACGCGGCTCTGTTGGATGCAACCGAAGGACCAGCTGTGGGCGACCCTTACTGGGCACCCCCAAAAGCCAGGCCTTACATTGAAGAAGTTGGCGTCAACCCTGGGCGCCTACGCATCGCTTTCACAGCTGTTCCACCAAGCCGTGTCGAGGTACACCCAGAATGCATTGCTGCGATGATGGAAGCGGCCAAGCTCTGCGAAAATCTCGACCATCACCTGGAAGAGGCCCGACCTGAGGTCGAATGGGATGAGGGCCTCGGGGATGCGATGAACCTAATATTTGGCGCTGGAATGCTCTCAAATTTAAAAGAGAAAACAGAAAAGGATAGAGTCGTCTATTCAAAAGAGGATTTCCAGCCTAATATCTGGAATTGGCTAGAGCTTGGTGAAAAATTTTCGGCCGCCGACTACTATCGGGCAGTCAAGAAGCTTCATGTAGAATCACGGAAAGTAGCACGTTTTTTCGAAAAATATGACCTTCTATTGACTCCCACCTTAGGGCAACCGCCTCTGCCAATGAGTAATTTCGATCTCACTAAGGGCGACATAGAGGCATACACCAAACAACTCTTTTCTTTTGCAGCTTTTACCCCACTTTTCAATGTTACGGGACAGCCAGCCATGACAGTGCCATTATATTGGAACAATGAGGGTCTTCCAATCGGTGTTCAATTTGCAGCCCGTTTTGGCGACGAGGCTGCACTTTTTCGGCTTGCTGCGCAACTCGAGGGAGCAAGGCCATGGTTTAATCGGCTGCCGCCTATCAATGCGATCAGTGGGTGATGAATGGCTTGATAATCACCTCTTGATCTCGCTAGGTTTTTGAACAACATTTTAGACTTTTTAAGACCATGGTTCTCATAAAGATGCTTTCCGAATCTGATAAAATTGAGTCTCAACTGTTCAGATTTATACGGAACAGGTAGAACATCAAACGGTTTGTTTAACCAAGGCCAAACATTCCGATGGGCAAAGAGATTCATCCAAAGCAGAGCGACCAGAGCCGAAGGCGACCAGTGGAATTGAGATCGAAGTTGAAGAAAACAAAGGATCAGTATGGCAATGAATGCTGTCCAAATTTGAATCTTGACGGCATTGGCACTGGTCCCCACAACGGTTTAAATTTTAAGACTTTGCTTCAGGGCTTTAAAAAAGATCTCCATCTGCCAACGCTCTTTGTAGATGGGACCTCTTAGCTCAAAACGCCGTCCATCGACCAAACAAACATAGTCATTATAACCCTCGCCATCGACCACGATGTTCCCGGGAGAAGTTTGGCGAGTATGGATCGGCTTAATAGACATTTTCTTATTGACAATTGTTTTAAAAAAAGTGAAGTTTGTTCAAATCAAAAATAAAGAAAGGGGGTCGTTAAAATGCTGAAGAGGGGATTAAAAGTTGTCGTGTTGGTTTCCCTTACCACGGGCCTTATGGGAGGTTGGGCCTGGGGAGCAGAGCCCCCCATAAAAATTGGTATCGTTCAGGGTTTTTCTGGGGCTTTGGAGGCTTATGCAAAGCAGATGCTCACTGGCTTTAAAATGGGTCTGGAATATGGGACCAAGGGAAAGAATGAAGTCATGGGGAGGAAGGTCGATCTAATTGTTGAAGACGACCAATTGAAGCCCGATGTCGCCAAAAGGTTAATTACAAAGCTCTATGCGGACGATAAAGTCGATCTCGTGGTAGGGACCACCAGCAGTGCTGCGGCTTTGGCGATGCTTCCTGTGGCACTTGAGTTCAAAAAGGTTTTACTGGTTGAACCAGCCGTGGCAGACTCCATCACCGGGAGCGCTTGGAACCGATATATCTTCAGAACAGGAAGGAACTCCGGTCAAGATGCCATTTCCAATGCGAAAGCAGTCGCCAAGGCAGGAGTCTTCCTTGCCGCAATTGGTCAAGATTACGCATTCGGAAGAGACGGGGTTGCCGCTTACAAAGAAGCTGCAGAAAAGTTGGGGGCCAAGATGATTCATGAAGAATATTGCCCAATGGCCCAAACCGATCATACTTCTTCGGTCCAGAGAATCATCGATGCCTTAAAAGACAAGCCAGGGGAAAAATATGTTTTCGTCGTATGGGCAGGGAAGAACCCTCCTATCGAGCAGATGGCTGTCATGAAGCTTGACAAATATGGGATCAAGATTACCACCGGTGGAAATATTCTTCCCGTTCTTAAAGCCACTCTTCCACTACTCAAAGCATACGAAAGCTTAAAGGGAATGATGGGAGGGGCCTATTATTATTATGAGCTCCCCAAAAATCCAGTCAATGATTGGTTCGTCAAGGAGCATCAAACCAGGTTCAAGGAGCCCCCTGATTTCTTTACCTGCGGAGGATTTGCTGCAGCCATGGCAGCCTTCAAAGCCTTCGAAAAAGCCAAATCGACCGATACCGAAAAGTTAATAACAACAATGGAAGGGATGGAATTCATGACCCCAAAGGGTAGAATGTATTTCCGTAACATAGACCATCAAGCCATGCAGTCCATGTATATCTTTAGGTTAGAAGCAAGGCCGGATAGGGAATGGGCTGTGCCAGTTCTTGTCAGAGAAATTTCTCCGGAGGAAGGCGCTCCACCCATTCTGGTAAAAAAATAGAGATCAGAGGTTAGGGTGAGGAAGCCAGTTTTGGATTAAGGCTTGGGGTGTGAGGCAAAAGATTTAACCTCATTCCTCTAACCTTAACCTAAACTGGCATCCTTGCCTTTACCCTAGAACCAAAGACTTTATTATCTTAGGTAATATGGCTCAACCTCCCATTATCGAAACAAAGGATCTCACCATTCGATTCGGCGGCCATGTCGCCGTCGATCATGTCAACCTTCAAATCCTACCTTACACTTTTAAGTCCATTATCGGACCGAATGGCGCAGGCAAAACCACTTTTTTTAATATGATCTCAGGGCAATACTCCCCTACCGAGGGTAAGGTTTTTTTCAAGGGCCAGGATATCACCCACCTCTCTCCTGCAGTTCGAACAAAGCTTGGCATCGGGAGGTCCTTCCAATTGACCAATGTATTTCCTACCTTGACGGTCTTAGAAAATGTGCGACTGGCTGTTCAATCTCAGAAGAATACGGGTTTTAACTTTTGGGAAAGTTATCTCTCCTTTTCTGAATTCGAAAACCATGCCTATAAACTTTTGGAAATGGTTTTGCTGAATACGAAATGGAATGTCCCAGCGAGCAGCCTCACCCATGGGGAACAGCGCAAATTGGAAATCGCTATTCTCCTTGCTCTGGAGACAGAAGTGCTCCTGTTAGATGAACCTACTGCTGGAATGTCCCTTGAGGAGGTTCCCTCTATCCTTGAACTCTTGAAGCACATAAAAAATAAGAGAGACAAAACGATTCTCCTTGTTGAGCATAAAATGGATGTGTTGATGGCCCTCTCCGATTCTATCGCTGTCCTTCATGAAGGAAGACTGATCGCCGATGATACCCCTGAAGCCATCAGTAAAAACCGGGAAGTTCAGGAGGCTTATTTTGGTGGAGGCCGATCTCGTGGCTGAACCGATCCTTAAAGTCGAAGGGATTCATACCTTCATTGGCAAACATCACGTCTTACAGGGTGTCTCCTTCGATGTCTACCCCGGTAGGGTTACTGTGCTTTTGGGAAGAAATGGAGCGGGTAAGACCACGACTTTGCGTTCGATTATGGGATTGCTCTCTCCGTCTGAAGGCATCATCCTCCTTAGAAATCAAGCCATTCAAAATATGAGGTCCTTTGATATCGCCCGTTTAGGCATCGGTTTTGTTCCCGAGGACCGTGGCCTTTTTAATCTTCTCACTGTCGAGGAGAACTTCCGAGTTGCCATGTTTCAGGAGAATAAAAGTACCCAACAGAGGTTAGAAACTATCTTAGAAATCTTTCCTGATCTGAAGAGATTTTGGAAGGCCAAAGCAGGCATTCTAAGCGGTGGGCAGAAACAGATGCTGGCTATCGCTCGCCCCCTCGTCAATAACAATGAACTTTTACTCATTGACGAACCCTCGAAAGGGTTAGCCCCCATTGTCATCGACCATTTAATTGATGCTATCCAAAAACTTCAAAAACAGACTATGATCATTCTTGTAGAACAGAATTTTTATATGGCGAGCAGCCTGGGAAACGATTTCTACATATTTGATGATGGAAGAACGGTCCATAAAGGTCAAATGGAAGAGTTGGTTGCGAATGAAGATTTGAAGAAGAGATATTTAGGGATTTCGGGATAAGATCGGAGGAACACGTTGTGAACCCCAAATGGAGACAGTGGCTTCCAAAATCAGCCGTGATTGCCATCTTTCTTCTGCCACTTTTATTGATCAGTCCTAAGACTTACGTCACGCTGACCATTTCCGGCATAGCCATGGGAATGCTCCTCTTCTTGGTCGCCTCTGGATTCTCGCTGATCTTCGGATTCCTGAGTGTCTTAAATTTAGCCCATGGGGCCCTTTTCGCCTGGGGCGCCTACATCAGTTTCTCGGCGTTCTCTTTTATCAACAAATGGACTGGATGGGGAGGATCAAATTCGATCTTCTCAAATATCCTTATCTTTCTTTTGGCCCTTGTTGCAGCGGGTATTGGCGTTGCCATCTTAGGTGTGGTCACTGAAAGGCTGGTGATTCGTCCTGTTTATGGAAGTCATCTGTTCCAGATCTTTATCACGGTCGGGGCCATGACTGTGATGGAGGAGTTGATTCGGATTGTATGGGGACCTAACGATGAACCGATGCCTGTTCCCCTTAGCTTCATTGGCTCTTGGGATATTTTCGATGTGGTGGTATCAAAGTATCCGTTGATTGCTATTGTGATTGGATTGATTCTCTACCTCATTGTTTTTACGATCCTCAGAAGAACACGATTAGGAATGATTGTACGGGCAGGTGTTGAAAATCCAGAGATGGTTCAGGTCATGGGACACAACATTTATCGATATTTTACAGGGGTCTTCGCTGCCGGTTCCGCTCTTGCCGCCATTGGTGGGGGGATGTGGGCCACGTTCGTCAAATCGATTAACCCAGCCATGGGAGGAGAGGTGATCGTTTTTGCTCTGATCGTGGCAATTATTGGAGGCCTCGGGAGTATGACCGGCTCCGTCGTCGGCGCTCTGATGGTGGGGCTGTCATATAATTATGTTGCTTACCTGATTCCAAAAGGTGCTTTAGGAATAACGATGCTTCTCCTCGTCATCATTCTCTCGATTCGGCCGACAGGACTATTTCCGGAGGGAACCTGATTTGAACAAAGATAGCTTGAACCCCGTACAAAGATTTCGCCTGAAAGAGAAACAAGACCGCTTCAGGAGTCCGTACTTCTTCTTAAAGGTCCTCCTGTTGGCATTCTTCGTTTTCACCCCTTATCTTTTTCATTCTTTTGAAATAGTCGATGTCGTATTAAAGATCATCATCTTTTCAACCTTGGTAGCCAGTTACGATATCATTCTTGGATATACAGGGATCGTATCCCTTGGTCATGTCATGTATTTTGGAATCGGTTCCTACTTTGTAGGTGTTTTTATGGGGAAGCTGGGATTGATCTCATATGGTTATTTGGCATTAGCCATTTTGATAGCGGTGTTGATATCAGGTGTTCTTTCCGTGCTCATCGGTTTCTTTTCACTTCGTATCAGGGCAATCTTTTTCGCGATGGTCACCTTAGCCTTTATGGAGTTTACCTTTATTCTGGCAAGTCAGCTAAGGTTCATCACGGGTGGGGATGATGGAATCAGTTTCAATCTTCCTGGTATCATGGCAATCGGCTATCGCCTAGGCCGATTCCTGGGAATTGAATTCACGGGCAGGATGACAAATTATTATCTCATCCTTCTGGTTTCCTTGATTTTGTTTCTTTTGATGGTTCGTTTCGTCCATTCACCTGTTGGCCGTGTCCTTCAATCCATTCGCGATAATGAACAAAGATCAGTCGCTTTAGGTTACAGAACCTATCTCTTCCAGGTCATGGCCTCCTCTTTTGCGAGTTGCGTCGCTGCTATGACCGGTGGGTGCTATGCCATCTGGGTGTGCTACGTGAGCCCAAGTTCAAGCTTGAGTGTTTCCATTATGTTAGATGTGCTCTTAATGGTGATTGTGGGCGGGATGGGGACGCTCTATGGAGGGATTTTTGGGGCTGCCTTCTTAATGATCACCGGTGCATTTCTCCCAAAATTACAAGTCCTCGTTGCTGCTCTTCTTCCAGGTGTCCCCTTTGCAGTCAGGTTATCTGAACGCTGGCTCTTTTATTTTGGACTTCTCTTTATCATCATTGTCTATTTCTTTCCGAAAGGAATTGTAGGAACGGCCCAGGAAATCTTTTCAAGAAGGGAAAACAACTAAATTATAGTGATCGACATAAATAAGTTGACATTCACCATGTGTCATTGCGAACGAAGTGAAGCAATCTCAAGGGATTGCCACGCTTGCGCGCCGTAGCGCTTCAGCGCGCAGGCGCGTCGCTTCGCTTCTCGCAATGACTACTTTTCAGGGTCGTTCACTATAGGTTAAGGCTAAGGCTAAGCAAAAGATTGATGATGATGATTATAGGGAGGGAGGATGATGACTGAACCCAAGATGATGAAGGCGAAAGGGGATGGCATTCAAATTCAACTCGCTGTTTGGGAGGGCAAGGGAAAAGAGATCCTATGTATTCATGGTATCACAGCCAACTCTCGTTTCTGGGACTGTTTAGCCTCTGCCCTTTCTCCCCTCCATAAAATCTTTGCCATGGATCTTCGGGGAAGAGGTCTTTCGGATAAACCTCCTACAGGATATTCCATAGAACAGCATTGCAAAGATGTCTTAGCCCTGATGAATGATCTGGGTCTGGAACGACCTGTATTGATGGGTCATTCGTTAGGGGCATTTATCTCTCTCGTTTTTGCAGCCCAGTATCCTCAAAGGGTGGATCGTTTGATCTTGGTGGACGGCGGAGGAAAACTCTCTGAAACTCAGATGGCCAAGGTCTTTGCAGGGATTAAACCATCATTGGACCGGTTAGGCCAAATCTTTCCTTCCTTCGAAACCTACCTCATGCTAATGAAGCAGGCTCCGTATCTGCAACCCTGGAATTCATATATGGAGACCTATTTTCGTTACGAGATTGAAAACGTGGAGGGAGGTGTGCGCTCTCGTGTTCACCCAAAGCATATTGAGGAAGAAGCCCAGAACTTAGGGAAAGTAGATTCGAGCCAATTCTATCCCAAGGTGACTTCTCCCACCTTGATTTTACGGGCCACGAAAGGGATGCTGGCCAAGGATGACATTCTGCTCCCCGAGGATGTAGCAGAGCGAATGGTTCGTGAGATACCCAATGCAAGGAAGGTAGATATTGAAGGCACCAATCATTACTCGATTCTATTCCAACCCAACAAGAAGCGTGATCAAACTATCCTTGAATTTCTGAAGGAATCGTTTCCAAAATTCAAAACTTGAGAATGCTGAAAAACCTTGAGGTGAAAACATGTCCAAATTATTTGAAAGTAGCGCAATCAATGACATGGAGTTGATGAATCGATTCGTTCGATCGGCAACATGGGAGGGGATGGCTGCTGATGATGGCACGGTTACCCCAAAACTGATTGAAACAATGACCGCTCTCGCCAGAGGCGGCGTGGGATTGATCATCACCGGTCAGGCATACATCCAGCCGGACGGCCAGGCAGCCCCCTGGCAGCTTGGCATTTACAAAGAAGACCTCATTCATGGGCTCCAAGAAATGACAGCAGCAGTCCATGAATGTGGTGGGAAAATCGTCATACAGCTGGCCCATGCCGGTCATTTCGCACCCAAACAATTGATCAGACAGCCCCCCTTGGTTGTCTCGGATTTTGATGGATTAGCCAAATCGCCACGAAAGGAAATAACATTGCAGGATATTGGAGAAATCGTTGGCGCCTTTGCCGATGCAGCCCGCCGTGCCAAATCAGCAGGCTTTGACGGTGTTCAAATTCACTCCGCTCATGGCTATCTCCTCAGTCAGTTCGTTTCCCCTTTCTTTAACAGGCGCCAGGATAGATATGGGGGAGATATCCGTAATCGAGCAAGAATTCATCTTGAAGTTTGCCAAGCCATCAGAGAGGCTGTGGGCAAGGACTACCCTGTATTGATCAAGATGAACCTGACAGTTGCATAAAATATTAGCAAAAATGGGCTTAAATCATTGTGGAATGGCCACCAGATTGGATAAAATGTGTTTGGCACGACAACAAAATATCCAAAGCCGGAGGCCACCCCAGGTGAAGTATAGCAAAAACGAAATATATAGTCGAGTGCGCAAGATTCCAGAGGTCAGGTTTGAAGATCAGAGATTGACTTCCTTTGCAGGCTTGGTGATCTTCCAATCGTTGTTTTACAGGCTTCATCTCAGGGAACGATTGTGGCGATGTTTTGCTCATCTGAAGGTATCGCCAATCTTCGGTCGTCATGTAGTTGTTCTGCTGCTGATCGTGCATCTTCTGATTGGATACCGGCGGCTTCGAGAGATTGATTATTACCGAGATGATCCGATGGTGAAGCGTCTGCTGGGGCTGAACCGGATTCCCGATGTGGCGACGGTATCGCGAGCGCTGGCCGCTGTGGATGGGGAAAGTATTGCGAGGATCCGCCAGTTGTGCCGGGCCATGGTGATCGAAAGGCTGAGAAAGATCACCCTGTATCGATTGACGTTGGATTTTGATGGGTCGGTGTGTTCGACGCAAGGGAGGGGGATTGAAGGGACGGCGGTCGGATTTAACAGGAAGAAAAAGGGAGCCAGGAGTTATTATCCTTTGTTTTGTACCATTGCTCAGACGGGGCAAGTCTTTGACGTTTGTCATCGTCCTGGAAATGTTCATGATTCCCATGAGGCGAAGGCGTTCTTGCTGGATTGTATTCGGATGTTGCGTCAGGAATTGCCGTGGGTGAAGATCGAGGTTCGGATGGATAGTGCGTTTTTTAGTGACGAAATCGTCACGTTGCTCGATGGACTGGGTGTGGAATTCACCCTTTCGGTTCCGTTTGAGCGTTTTTTCGAGTTGAAAAAGATGATCGAGGAACGGAAGCGTTGGAGGTGTTTTAATGAAATGTGGTCCTATTTTGAGGCGCATTGGAAGCCCAAGAGCTGGAGCAGTCGATATCGGTTTTTGTTTATCCGTCAGAAGTGTAAGAAGATCTATAAGGGGCCGATCCAATTGGATTTCTTCATTCCTCATGAATATGGTTATGAGTTTACGGTGATTGTGACGAACAAACAGACGACCATGAAGAAGGTGTTGGGGTTTCATCATGGCCGGGGATATCAGGAAAAGATTTTTGGGGAAATGAAATCCCAGGGCCAAATGGATTACATTGCCGTCAGATGTCTCTGTGGCAATCAGCTTTATCTGATGGCTTCTATTCTGGCCCATAATCTTACCCGAGAGTTACAGATGTTAACCAAGCCCAAAAGCAGAGGGACGACGGAGAAACGGAGTGCTTTATGGGCATTTGAGGAGTTAGGGACCATCCGGCACCATTTGTTGCAAAGAGCGGGAAGGTTGACCCAACCCCACGGAAAGTTGACTCTTACGATGAATCCAAATGCCGCTGTCAAAGAAGATTTGATACAGTTTCTTGATACTTTGAAAAAAGCGGCTTGAAGTTTAAACTATAGATTTCAGAATTTTTATGCAACGTTAAGGTGAACTGTCGAGATTTCGTAGAGAATGGTTTGAATTTGGAGGACTCCGTTCAAGCAGCAAGACGGATGGCCGATGACTGCTTAGACGCAATCGAGTTGAGCGGCGGTCTGATCACGGGCGGCAAACTGTCTCCGAGTCGACCGGGGATTAACTCTGAGGAAAAAGAAGCCTATTTTAAAGAAGAGGCGCGCGTCTTCAAAAAGGAAATCGCTATCCCGTTGATCCTTGTTGGCGGCATCCGTTCCTTTGGGGTCGCTGAGCACCTCGTCGAAAACGGCGTAGCGGATTACATCTCAATGAGCCGGCCGTTCATCAGGGAGCCAAATCTGATCGATCGTTGGAAGACGGGGGATCGTCGAAAAGCTGAATGCATATCAGATAGTCTGTGCTTCACGCCGGGGTCAGAAGGCAAAGGGATCTATTGTGTAACCAACAAGCAAGAAAAGAAAAATAAATAAGAGGAACGAAGACCAGTCTCTTATTCCAACCCAACAAGAAGCGCGACCGGGCCATCCTTAAATTCTTGAACGAATAAGTTCGTTTTGAGTGATTGGCCGTGTTTAGACAGACTCCCACCCTGCATTAAAAGGTAGAGTCAGGACTTGACCTTTCAGACTCCGTTAAATTTGGTGTTGAGTTCTTCCTCAGCTCTTGAATTCGTCCTTCAATGCAGTATAGCAAACGGAAATAAGCAAAATGAGATAATTACAAAGAGGGATTTTTTCTGAAGGAATTTTTCTCCTTGACAGTCAATCCCGTTAAGAGTATTTTCTAATTGTCGTTTCTAAGCTGGCCCTAATTGACCTCACAACCTAATTTCTAACCTTCTGGAGGTTGTTATGAGAAGGAGGAGTTTCTGGACAGTGCCTCTATGATGGCTCCAAGGGGATTTTCGCGTTCCCTTGGAGCCTTTTACGTTTAGTTTTTAACAATAGATCGTCCTTAGACAAGAAAAGTTACAAGTTGAACCTAAGAAAAAGGAGGTAATAATATGTTATCGAAAAGAAGCATTTCTGTTTGCGCGATTGCTATTTGTTTGTCCTTTTTCTTTATAACTGCTGCAAGTGCAGCCGATGTCGGCCAAATCATCACCAATGTAGAAGAAGTCCTCAAGGCAAATCCCCTTCCAGCTGGTGAGAAGGTTCAAATGATCAAGATTGCCGAAGATGATACGATAACCTTCTTCGTAGCCAGACTCATCGAAGGTGCCGAAGTGAAGCCTCCTTTTCACAAAACACACAACGAGACGGTATATGTGATCAAAGGCACCGGAAGAATGTCGTCGAGGGACGGAAAAGTGGTCAAGGTTTCACCAGGCACCATTCATTTCAATCCCATGACGGAGGTTCATGCCACAAAAAATACTGGCACGGGGGACCTGGTTATTCTTTCTATTTTCACCCCCGCGATGAAAGAAGTTGATAGAAATTTCGTACAATGAACAAGCAACACCGCGTCAACCCTTCGACTCTCCGGCTCGAAGGCCGGAGCTTGCCCCTCGGCCCGAATTCAGGTCGAAGGCTCAGGGTTGACCCTACACTTCGATAAACTGAGTGTCCTGAGCCTGCCGAAGGAAGCGGCGCTTCTCTACCCCGCCTTCAAAGACGATGCCCTGAACCGTCCTGGTACAGGGCGAGGCTTGCCGCTGCCGAATGGGTCAACGAGAATTATGAAGACAGGAGGACTTGAAAAAAAGAGGCCAGACTACCCTTTGATACTTTTATAAAAAGTAGCCTGTCCCTTTTTCCCTTCCTATTTTACCTGGTCGAGAAGGGCTCTCAACTTAGGGATCCGCTCATTTCTCTTCTTCCCAACCAACGTGAAGTTTCTCGGAACATCGGCCAGCAGATGCTTCGACTGCTCTGCTGCAACGTGATAGAATTTTAAAATCTTTTCCTCCATGGCCATCGCCTCTTTTAAGGCATGAGAGTAACTTGCATCCTTGGAGGGCGCCGCTTTGACCTGATAATCCTCTGGATTGAGATCAAAGGCAAAGCAACCTTCAATGGCATCGGTGATCACACCATAGTAGGCCCGCTCAATCTGGGTAACATACTTCGCATTCTCTTTTGCAAAGGCGAGGAAAAGGTCCTTATCCTTCTCGAACCTCTTTGACAACTCCTGATAGAACTTGGCCGATTCATTTTCCAACTCTCTTGACAGGCTGATCGCCCCAGAACACGTACTGATTCCCATTGGCATTCACCTCCTTGCTTATAAGCCAGGATAGAATTCCTGAATAGCGAGGAACGGGTTCAAATTCCAAATTACAAATCCCAAATAATATCCAAAAACCAATCCCCAAATGACCAAAACGATTTTGTTTGAAATTTTGTTCATTGGAGCTTATTTGTTATTTGGTGCTTGGGATTTGGTGCTTATCTCCTTTAAAACCATCTCTGGATGATGACTTTGCTCTCCGTGAAGAAACGAACCGCTTCCTGACCCTGGGTATGCAAAATCCCAAAGAACGAGTCTTTCATCCCGCTGAAGGGGAAGAAGGCAACGGGCGCTACGATCCCAATATTGATGCCGACATTACCGCTCGTCACGTTGTATTGAAAATCCCTGGCACTCCTGCCATTTTGGGTAAAGATCGCATGGCCATTCCCAAAGGGGCTTGCATTACATATCTCAACGGCCTCTGCCAGAGTTTTAGCTCGGAAAACACTCATCACCGGACCGAAGATTTCTTCGCTTCCTATTCTCATATCCGTTGTCACATTTTCAAAAATCGTCGGCCCTACGAAGCATGTATCAGGGAGGCCTCCCTCGATCTTGGGTTTCCTTCCGTCCACTCTCAGTTTGGCCTTTTCTTTGATGCCGATTTCGATATAGCCCATGATCTTCTCTTTCTTCTCCTTGTCCCGCACAGGCCCCATCTGGATAGCTTCATCCAGTCCGTAACCCACTTTGATCCTGGAGGACATCCCTGCCACTTCATCCATAAAACTGTTATAGAACTTGTCGTCATCGCCAACGACCAGAAGATTGGCACCTGCCAGGCAACGCTGACCTGCATTGCCGAAAAAAGAAGTCATCAAAGCGGGTATGGTTGCCTTGACATTACAATCAGGCATGATGACCATGAAGTTCTTCGCGCCGCACTGGGCAATCACTCTCTTCCCTGTCTCACCACATCTCTTGTAAATCACATCTCGTCCTGTAGGAGTTGAGCCAACAAAAGTAATTCCAACAATGTCCTTGTGTTCCAACATGCCATCGACCACAGTTCTCCCGCCATTGACGACATTCCAGACCCCCGGGGGGAATCCCGCTTCTTCTGCCAGCTCAGCGAGCCTCATCTGACTGAAAGGCACCTCGCTCGAAGGCTTGATCACAATGCAGTTCCCTGTCGCCACCGCATAGGGGGCTGACCAGAGGGGAATCATGAATGGAAAATTAAAAGGTCCGATGATCCCGAAAACGCCTAAAGGAGATGGAATAACCCACTCATCGATCCCGCTGGCAATATCCTCTGAATAGTAGCCTTGCATCAAGGTAGGAATACCGCAGGAGACCTCCACATTTTCGATGCCCCGTCTCGTCTCACCCCGAGACTCATCAATACACTTTCCATGCTCCATGGTCTGGATCCTGCTCACCTCTTCAAAATTTTCTTCAAGCAAACCTTTCAATCTGAAGAGAATCCTCGTCCTGGCAAGGGGGGTGGTCCTCCTCCAGTCTGGAAATGCTGCTTTCGCCGCCTCCACCGCAGCATTGATCTCCTCTTTGGTCGAGATGGGACATTTTCCCATCATCTTTCCCGTCGCCGGATTGACGACATCCATAATCTTTCCCTTCGAATCCACCCACTCACCATTAATGTAGTTCTTTACCTCTTTGATCCCCTTAATCGGTTCCTCCAACATCGCCATCTCAATAATTCCTCCTTCCTGTTTATTTATGAATATGACTCAGCAGATTGCTGAAAAACTCCTTTCCTTCCACTTTATACCATGCACTGGACCGAGTGATGTCATCCTGAATTTATTTCGGGATCAGGGTCTGACAACCCATTCATTTCTTAGATGCTGAACCAATGCTGAATCAAGTTCAGCACAAGGTTCACCATGACATGGCCTGCGTTTCCGCTTTTTTGAACACCTGCCTAAAGCCCGAGATAGGCCTTACGGACATTGCTGTTGGCCAAAAGCTCACTTCCAGAACCGGAAAGGGCTATTCGGCCTAATTCCATCACAAACCCTTTGTGAGCGAGGGTTAGAGCATGTTGCGTATTTTGCTCCACAAGAAGAACGGTGACCCCCAATCGATTAATCTCCGTAATCACACGAAACACTTCCTCTACTAAAATGGGAGCCAGCCCTAAGGAGGGTTCGTCCAGCATGAGCAACTTCGGTCCTGCCATCAGGCCTCGACCGATCGCCACCATTTGCTGTTCTCCTCCAGACAATGTCCCTGCTATCTGTTTCTGACGCTCCCTGAGTACAGGAAATACGTTGAAAACCCGCTCCAGTCTTTCTGGACGTTTCAACTGAGGGACGGTAAAGGCACCCATTAAGAGGTTGTCGATCACTGTCATTTCAGGGAAAAGTTTTCTTCCCTCAGGGACCTGAACGACTCCATGCCTGACAATTTCCGGTGGGGATGCCTCCTCAATGTGCTTTCCATCGTAAGTAATGGAGCCGGACTGTCTTCGGAGAAGTCCAGAAACAGTTTTTAATAACGTAGTTTTACCAGCACCATTGGCGCCAACCAGGGCTACAATCTCTCCATCTGGAACTCCGAGAGTCACATCCCAAAGGGCCTGAACTTTTCCATAAGCAACCTGAAGTTTCTCAATGGCCAACATCTTATCTTCCCTTTGTCCCGAGGTAGGCGGCGATCACATTGGGATTCTCTACAATCTGTCCTGGAGCGGCGTCAGCGATTTTTTCCCCTTGATTGATGACGACAACGCGATTCGAGCTATTCATAATGGCTTTCAGCACATGCTCGACCCAGATGATTGTCACTCCCCCCTTACAAATATCTCGGACCAATATCGAGGCCTGCTCTATTTCCGTCGCGTTCAGACCGCCCATTGGCTCGTCCAACAACAGCAGCTTGGGCTGTGTTGCCAGGGCCCTGGCGATCTCAAGCCTCTTCTGCTCGCTCAGCGTCAGATCCACCGCCAAGGCAGAAACCTTTGATCCAAGCCCCATCCTTTCAAGAACTCTGCGGGCTTGCGATTCTGCTTCTCCCCGTGAGGGGAACCTCAAAAAAGCAGCCAGGGTGACATTCTCCAAGACAGTCAGCTTCTTGAAGGGCTTTACGATCTGAAAAGTGCGCGCGATTCCCTTACGCGTCACCGCATAGGGCTTCATTCCAAGGATGTTCTCCCCATCCAACAGAATCTGGCCTCTGGTCGGACGAATGAAACCGGCGATGAGATTAAAGGCCGTCGTCTTCCCCGCCCCATTGGGCCCGATCAGACCGAGAATCTCTCCTGGCTGAACTTCAAACGATAGATCGTGGACAGCCCGCAGACCACCGAAAAATTTTGTCAGTCCTTTGACAGTAAGCAAAGCCATCTCTAATTTCCGTTAATGCCGAGTTCCAAACCAGAGGCGTAACTTTCCCCAAATTCCTTCCGGCATATAGCGAATGGCTAACATCATGGCGAGACCGTAGAGGATTAAGTGGCCCACCAGTAAAATCTGCCGGAATGTCTCGCCAAAGGTGACCAAGACAATGGCTCCGATCAGCGGACCCGCCACGGTT
Source organism: uncultured delta proteobacterium (assembly GCA_963826305.1). Taxonomy (GTDB): domain Bacteria; phylum Desulfobacterota; class BSN033; order BSN033; family UBA1163; genus CAWGWZ01. Next base: position 610,090 of record CAWGWZ010000020.1, read on the forward strand.
GTCAAACCACCCACCACCGCAATAAAGACCATCTCGACGGAGAGGGCAATCGAAAAAACAGCATCCGGATCAATATAACGTAAATACATGGCATAAAAGCCCCCGGCCACTCCAGCGAAAAACGCCGAAAGGGATAAGGCTGCCACCCGCGTTTGAACGGTATTGATCCCGATTGCCTCGGCGCTATCAATGTCTTCTCGTATGGCCAGCGAATAGGCTCCCAATCTCGTTCTGGACATAAGATAGGTTGCCGCGATGGCAGCCAGCGCAATCACGGCGATGATGTAATAAAAAGGTATCTTGTTTTCCCAGTCAATCGACCTTCCCCGGAAGGTCACATCAGGAAGCGTTGTGATGAGCAATCCGACCGGGCCATTGGTAAAAGATTCCCAGTTAAGTGCAACCAGCCGGATGATCTCTGCTACGGCAAGGGTGGACAGGGCGAAGTATGGGCCGCGCAATCTGAAGCAGATAAACCCTATTGGCAACGCGATTAATGCTGCCACCAAACCTCCAATGGGGATTCCATACCAAGGAGCCACTCCCAGCTTGAGATATAAGATCATCGTGGTATATGCACCCGCTCCGAGAAACATTGAGTGGCCGAAAGAGACCTGGCCGGTAAAGCCGCCAAGAATGTTCCAGGATGCTCCCAAAACCGTCCACATCAGCACCATGATCATCAAATGGACAAAAAACGGAGAAGACACCATCCATGGTGCGACGAATAAGAGGAGTATGGCAAGAGCGATAACGATCCTTTTCATGATTTACCAACTCCAAAAAGTCCGGAAGGCCTAAATAATAAGACAAGTAGAAAGATCACGAATCCAATGGCATCCTTGTAGGGAACCGAAACATAGACAGCACCGAGAGATTCGACCACCCCCAATAACAAGCCTCCTGCAATCGCTCCCGGAACGGAACCCAGTCCACCCAGGACCACAATCACAAAACATTTGGCAACCAAAATTTCACCGACTGTGGGATAGAGATACAAAGAGGGTGCCAGAAGAACCCCTGCACCGCAAGCCAGCGCTGTACCGAGAGCAAAGGTGATGATGGCCGCGCGATCCACATTCACACCCATGAGTGCCGCTGCTTCTGGCTCCTGGCTTGTTGCTCTGATCGCCCGTCCCGTATCTGTACGGACAAGGAACCAGTAGAGAGCAACTGTGATCAATATGGCCATTCCAAATGCGACGGCGAGAGGAATGGGTACAGCAATCCCGAATGGACGCAGAGGCATGATGGCGTATTTCAGTTTAATGGTTCGGTAGTTGCCCGTCGCCATGAGAAGCACGAGGTTGGCAATGAAGAGAGATAACCCCGCTGTGTAAAGCAGCGTGTTCAACTCTCCAGCGGGTACGATATTTTTCAACAAAAATCGATAGATGAAAACGCCGATAAAAAAGGCTATAGGAATCCATAAGATGATGGATAAGAATGGGTCAATTTTCAAGAACGCAACGGACAGGAAGGCTCCGTACATCCCGAGCATGACCATGTCGCCGTGGGACATGTTGATAATTCGCATCACACCGAAGATCACCGTCAACCCAACGCCGATCATAGCGTAGAGTGAACCCGTAAGAAGACCGCTCACAACACTTTGAATCAATGTCTCCATAGTGCTTCACAATCTTCCGTGCACGCCCTCCAAACGGCGGGCGTGCACGGTAAATAGACGATTAACGTTTCACTGAAGGATCAGGAAAGACGATGTCTATCTCTGCATTGTTCTTCGGATAGACATTGAGAAGCTTTCCACCCCGCCATTGGGCAAGAACCGAATGTTCTGGTGAATAGATGTTCTGGTTTGTATACGGGTCTCCCAACGGACCTTTCCAATTGCCAAACTTCACCTTGCCGAAAACAGTCGTCATGTCGGTTTTTAACAAGGCCTGACGAATGGCCTCACGATCATCTTCAAGTTTCCCTGTCAGTTTCGCTCGCTTCAGGGCATCGGCAATAATATACATGACCGCATAGCCTTCGACTTCATGCTCTTTCGGATAGAAATTATACTTGTCGTAGAACTTCTTATAGTACGCCTTGGCCGCTGGATCATTTGGATTTCCGGACCAGGCGGCCGAGGAAAATACATATTCACTGAGAGGCCCCAACTCGGTGGCAATATCCGCAACACCGAATCCTCCACCGAATCCCACGAAGGCACGAGGTGTCACCCCAATTTCCTTGGCCTGGCGGGTCAGCAGGATGGCGTCCGTTGTCGAGACTGCGACCAGGAGCAGAAAATCGGGATTCTGTGCCTTGACCTTCGTCATCAATGGCTTGAAATCGAGCGTGTTGACGGGGTAGGCTTCGTCATTGACGATCGGTACGTTTTTCGATTTGAGGAATACCATTGCCGAATTTGCAATCGTTTTACCAAACACTGTGTTATCATACACGACCGAGGCGGATTTCGGCATCGCCCCCGGTACTTCGCTGATAAATTTATTGAAAGCTTGCGGATAGATCGATCCGGTCGGATTGTTGCGGAACACCCATTCAAATCCCTTGGAGGTGATGATATCTGCGGACGGGTGATCGACTATATAAGGAGTTTTGAGACGCTGTGCCACCGAGGCGATTTCCACGGCCTGGCCTGAGGCTCGCCCTCCGGTAAGGGCCAGGACTTTGTACTGGGTAATCAGTTTTTCAGTGACGGTTGCTGCCAGAGGATTTTTTGCCTCATGGTCTTCGATGATGACTTCAATTTTCTTACCCTGGACACCACCTTTGGCATTGATCTCTTCGAGAGCCAAGCCATAGGCTTTTTTAAACTTGTCCCCGAAGGGCGCATCAGGACCCGTCATCGGCTGGGGAGCACCGATTTTTAGTGTATCCTGAGCAAACGATGGTATTGCCATTAAAGCTAAAAACAAAACAGCCATTACACATACAACGGACTTACGCATAGGATCCTCCTTTTCTGTAAAATTTGATAGACTGAGTAAAACCTATCCTCAGATAAAACGAACCCCACCTAATTGTCTTGCTCCCGCCTCCCTCCTTTCTCCCGAAAAAATCATACCCTCCTCGAAAAAATGGGAATGGACTCTCTCTCCCTGCCAATCCGGCCAATTTTTTGTTGTTCGGTACGCCTTTCTTTGTGTGCGGCAAGAAGATCCTTTTCCACCTCTCGAATATGTTTCACCATTTCCTTATGGACTTTCTTAACATCTCTTTCTAACAAACCGCTGTAAATACGCTTATGGGCCCTTAAAACCTTACCCGAAAATTCTTTACCAGGTTTTAAAATCTCTTTCGTATCAATAAGGAGATTCTCGACGAAATCGAGAATGAACATCAGGATAGGGTTTCCGGTGATGCTCGCAATGATTCGATGAAATTCAATCTCATCCTTCCGAGATTCGAAAGCAGCGTTGCCCTTGATCGCCCGCTCTGACTCCTTGATCAGTTTCTCTAACCGATTCAACTCTTCTTCGGTAATAGCGAGAGTGGCCCTTTCTGCAATATAGGGTTCCAGTAGAAGCCGGACTTCGGAGAGGTCCCTCAACGAAAGGTTCTTGAATAAAAGGAAATTAGTAAAAGAGTCTCGCGCCTTTGTCATATCGACTTCCGTAACAAAGGCACCTCCTGAAATTCCCTTGCGGATTTCTAAGAATCCCAAGACTTCTAACGAACGTAAAGCCTCCCGAAGGGTCGCCTTGCTCACTCTAAAGTTTTCAATGAGCTCCCGCTCAGAAGGAAGTTTATCCCCTGGCTTCAATCTCCCTTCAAAGATCGCGTTGCGAATCTGATCGATGATGTGTAATGAAACTTTATCGGTTTTAACAGAATTGAACATAGAAGGTCTTTTTGGATCTTGAATCGGATACGAACGCTTCCGTTTATAAAACAAGGAAGAAAGTTTGTCAAGAAAATTTTATAAATATTATAATATTTACATAGTTTCACCCAAGCTTGCGGTCTCTCGGGATCCTCTATTTTTTGAGGATCAACTCAGCGTCGACCTCGCCTCCAAAACCCTCATGAAGGGCCTTTTGAAGGTCCTCAAAATCCTCCTTCTTCTCCATCTCTATCACCAGTTCTCTGTCATCTAAGACCTTCAATCTTCCGAAGCGGTCAACCACTTCAATCACTTTAGATGGGTCAACCGTCACCCACCCCTTCATCCGGCGCACCAACTCGTCCCCAGTAAATGCCCTCTCAATCTGGAGTTCGACTCTCCTGTTCTTTGCCTCCCACCCGATCAGGGCAGGTTGAACAACCATGGGGGTGACGGGATCATGCATCGCCGCACAACGAAACCATAATTTTGCTCGAATCATTTTTAAAGCCCTCCATGTTTACCTAAAATAAAAGCCTTATCTACCAATGTCAAGCTTTCGGCCTTGTTCGATATCTCAAGGAACTCGTCTCTCTTGGGATTTCGGTAATTCCTCACTCTACCGTGGGAATTTACCGAGATCCGGCAGGGATATCGGAGAAAATCCTATAGCTGCAACATCAGCTTGTCCCTGAACTAAAAGAATGACCCAACCGTGCCAGGCCTGTGCTATTGACGGTGAATGTTATCCCTGCCCTCAAAATTTTAGACCATCCGCTTTATAGGATTTTCGGAGACATTCCTGCCGGATCATCGGATTTCATCTACGCCTTAGTGAGATATTACAGATTTCGCTGAAATCCTCTTGACTTTCTGCGGTTCCGAGTGCTATATTCGATGTACCTCGATCCGAGGAATTCGTACAAGGAGGACACTTATGCGGAAACTGAAACTGATTACAGCCGTATGCTGCGTGGCGCTCTTTTTCGTTGGCGGAACCACAATGGCCCAGCAGATGCCAAATCCTTACGGGCCGAACATCAACCTGGCGACGGCCAAGAAGGTTGCCGCAGCAGCGGCAGAAGAAGCGGCCAAAATGAAGGTCAATGTCGTCATCGCCATCGTCGACACGGGTGGCCATATCGTTTACCTCGAGCGGTTCGATGTCGTCCAGTATGGTAGCCTCGACGCCGCTCTCCACAAGGCCACGTGCTCGGTCCAATACAAACGCCCCACCAAGGCTTTTGAGGATTTAATCGTCAAAGGGACTACTACTTACCTGACCTTGGACGGTATCATTGCCATCGAAGGCGGCGTGCCGATTCTGCAAGAAGGTAAGATCATCGGCGCCATTGGCGTGTCGGGCGGCTCTTCAACTCAGGACGGTGAAGTTGCCAGAGCCGGCGCCGCCGTAGTGAAATGACGAGGTGAAGCCCGCCGCACTTGATTCGGGTTAATTCCAAACAGGACGTAATAGACAAAGCGCAAAAAAAACGGCAGAGGCAGGCTGCTCAGGCCCTGCCTCTGTCTTTCTTTACGAAACGCAATCAACCCTAAGCTCCCATCGTTTAATATGTCCTGCGCAGTATATCTCTGAAGGATTCATTTCGGCGAGTCGAATGGCATTTCTTCTTAAATTAAAAAGTGGACATTTCCTTTTCCCTCGTGCCGCTGAGGTACGCCTTAAAAAGAATAGTTGATTTCAAGACAAAAAAAGGAGCGGGCTATGGACTTACTCAAAGTGATAAAAGAGAGAAAGAGCATCAGGGCTTTTAAAGCAGATCCGGTTCCAAGGGAGAAGATCGAAGAGATTTTAAGTCTAACGATTCATGCTCCCTCTGCAATCAATCTTCAGCCCTGGGAATTTATTGTTGTGACCGGAGAAGAAAAGGAGAGGCTGGGCCGAAGACTGATCAAGGCTTACCGGGAGAGAAAGATCGGCTGCAGCCCTGGAAACGTGAAGCCTTTACCTAAAACATTCGGGAAAAGGGGTGCCAAGACCCTTGAATTGATGAATCCCCTTTTCGAAGAGATGGGAGTTAATTCTGATCAATTCACCAATGAAGGGAGTTGCAATTTTTATGGGGCCCCGGTGGCTATCCTCATCTGTCTGGATAACTCCTTTCCAGAGGCCCGCATGGTAGATATCGGATTAGCCCTTGGATATCTACTCCTGGTTGCCCATGAATTTGGATTGTGGACATGTCCAATCGGTTTAATCACCGCTTACGAAGACGAGATTAAAGACCTGCTGAATATTCCGGAAAATAAGCGTGTGGTGATCGGTTCCGCTTTAGGGTATCCAGACTGGAATATCCCCATCAACCGATTCAAATCTCCAAGAGACAATTTTGACAAGATGGTTCGGTGGATCGAATGAATGGTTTAAATCGCAAATTGAATTAGCAGACGGTCTAAAATCACCCTTCGATTGGCAACTTCACCTACGAATCTGGAATGGCGAGATGATTTAGAAGTTGATGATTACCATTTGCAATAAACAACAAAGACAGAGCCATTTCTGGCCCTGCCTTTGTTCTTTGAAAATTGAAGCCGGATCTACTTCTTAAACTTCTTCCTTAATCCATTTGCTCGTCACTTTTTGGGTGCTTTTTGTCTTTCTTGTTGTATTTTTCCGAAACCCTTTCTCATAGTGCTGACTCTCATGCTGAGCGGATAAACATCATCACCCTTTTTTATGTACTCGACCGAAACCGACATCGCATTTTTTAACTCGGTAAAAGGCACATTCACTCCAGAATCAGTTTTAATCTTTGTATCCTCGGAGACACGAAAAATCATATCCTTCCCTTCACCCGTAACAACAACTGTCCTTGAACCACCATCTACACTACTAATCACTCCACTAAACATTCGGGGTGTTTCCTCTGCCACAGGTTCAGGGTTCTTTGGAGCGAGAACAGGAGTTGAGGTTTCCGTGATGCTTTGAGGAGAGCTCTCTTTTGGGAACCGTTGAGTTTCGGTAAAGGGGAGAGATTTCCCTGGTATATTGGAATATTCATCGGTGAAATGGATGTTTCCTTCATCGTCTGTCCATTTATAAAACTCGGCATCAATTAAAAAAGGAATCATTAAAAAAACGATAGTTAATGAAGCTATTAAAACCGTCTTTCTCATAGATGGTCTCCTCACTTTTAATACCTCCTCAATAAGAGGTCTACCGCTTTCCACCCCTCGTGAAGGTTCGGCTTTGGAGGATTAAGTTTTTTATTAAATTTTCTTCCTTTGGATGGCCTTTAAAATACTATTAAACAAAGCAGATGGGATATTGATCGAGAAATGGATTTGAATTTCTAAGGGGAAATGTAATATCAAGTTCAAATTTTAAAGGTCTTTCTCCGTCCATCACCCCCTTTAGGAAAGAGATAGTTTATTAGGATTGTCGAATCAATAATACATAAAATATACCTTTTGTCAATATCAAAAGTAGGATTGTGAAAATTATCTTTTGGAGATTACCCATTCAAATCTTCAATAAGAAGAGGAAATTCTACCTTGGCGATTACAGGAGAGACTGTCGAAAAAGTAAAAATGGCGATTTCGCCAATTTACGAATCGTTAAAAATCAAGAACTTACAAACCGCAAAGGACCACAAAATGGCTAGTTCCGGGGTTTTTCGACAGTCTCGGAAGAAGTCCTCTTTTTTCTCAAATCCTGCCGACCGCAAGGCGAATTTAGCGCTTTCACCTACAAGTCAACAACTCTATAGAACAAGACTGACCATAGATTTCCGATTGAAATCGAGCATAACGTCTGGCTTCAGCGGATGCCGCTTGTGGCGGTCCGCTGCGAGGAAAAGTTAGAAGCAGTGTCTTTTAATGTACGACCCCATTTACGGCTCGCCGACCTTGAATGGCGGCTCCTTGCCGGGCGGAACGCTCTCCTCTGCCATTGCCAGCAACATGGCGATCGTCACGTATGTTCCAGTGACCGCGGTAAGGTCCACGACCTGCTGCTCCCCGAGAAGGTGCTTGGCCCGGTCAAATGTTTCGTCGGAGACTTGATGCTTTGTGGAGAGTTCCATAACAAAATCGTAGACCACCGCCTCGTCCGGTTTCATGTTCGCCGGCCGCCTATTAGCCTTGAGGTCAGCCACGATTTCCGGAGATAGCCCCGCCTTGATTGCAAGCGGGGCGTGCGCGAACCATTCCACCTGAGATCGCCACAGCCGCCCCGTAATCAGGATGGCAAATTCATTGAGCCGCAACGGCACTGATGTGTTCCACCGGAGATAATACAGAAGGTCGAACACGCGTTGTCCGAGTACCGGACTGCGCAACAATGGATTGTAGGGACCGCCCAGTCCCACACTTGACACCTTCATAATCTGCTCCCCGAGCGGCCTCTGTTGCTCATTCAGTTGTTCCATAGTGAGTTGTGGAAAACGCGGTGGCCTCGTTGCCGGCGACGAGTCGGCTCCTATTGCACCGAACGCCAGGCATGCGATCACCGCAGCAGTCAAAGAACGAACAATTGTCTGCCTCATTGTGATCCTCCCTTATTCCTAAATTTCCAGGTTCTGGAAAGTAAGTCGGCCCAGTACCCTGAATTCATTTTGCTCAAGAACACAATCACATTGGCCAGTGCTTGTTACAGCCGATGAACGTCTGGTGGACTCATGCAGCCCAGCGCATAACTTTTGATTATATGGTTTCCGTATAAGACCCCTTCTATTGATCCCTAAAAGGGAACTGCCAGGCCGTTCATACGTGTTCAAATTCTGAGGATTATGAAAAGAAATCTACATCTTTTGGAGATGTCTGTCAACGATTCCTCCCGGTAACATTCTTTTATGAGGCAACGGGAAAGAGGCTCTCAGAAAACTAGCTATAGACTCTACCTACAAGTCTTCAGCCACCCAGCGCTGGGTCAATCAAGGATTACTGGATCAAAGTGAGCATAACGCATCGATACTAGAGGCGCGAGCACGGTACAAAAAATTCACTTGAGTTTGAACGTCACCGTCAAAAACTCTATTACGGCCTTCAGGGCTTCGCTGTGGGCCTGAGCACTATACCCGACGGTCGTGCCGCGTTCCACACAGGGGTCATCATAGCTAAACGGCTGTTCCGTCTGACTATTTATAATCTGACCAACTGGCTTTTCCTCCATCCTACAGCTCCTTACGGTTTGTGCCTGCGGAATAAAAATTGGAGCAGTGGTGTAATTGTCGAATGCATGATGGGCGTCAGGATATTCTGTCAGCTGAACATCCTTCCCCGATTTTTGAAGTCTCTCGACATATGCTCGACAAGGCGCCACAGGTACATAATTATCGGCCTTCCCATGAAAAAGGCGAATCGGCTTATCGCTCACTTCACCGTCATCGATAAAGGTTATATTACATGTGGGGTACATCGCCAAGTAGACCGCGAACTCGACATCACTTGGCCCATGCATGCGCTTAAACCGTTTCAAGCTTGCGTAAAGAGCCACTTGGCCCCCCCTGGAGAACCCCATAATGCCAATCCGAGACGGGTCAATGCGAGGATGCCTGGCCAACAACTCGAGTAGCCGATAGGAATCGTTGATCATTGTGAGCCGGCTAAGTTGTCCCTGGTTTGTTACCGTGCTCGTTATACCACGCCCTGTAAATCCATCTAGAATGAATGTGGCTACACCAATCTTGTTCAGTTCCTGTGACCAGTCATTGACGTTGGCTCCCACACCACCAGAACCGTGTACAAGTATAATCGCAGGCAAACGGTCCGCACCGGGCCGTGGAATCCGCAACTCACCTGCAATAAGCGTCGGCTTGCCCTCCTTGGTCCCAGTTAAGAATTGTTGGTCGGTCAGCGTCATCGTTTGTAAAGGATGGACTTCGATTCTTACAACTTGGGCGTCCGAAATCCTTGGGTAATTGCAAATCGCAACCAAGGATACGCCGATAAAGAAAATGACCAGCGCAGAGCCAAGTCGAGACTTCATGGCACCCTCCCTTCCTGCAAAAAAGTTAGATCATTACGGCTTTGTCAAATGAACAAGAGCAATATAAAAAAACAAGCTAAAACGGATGTTCACCCCTGATGAAAGAGAGATGAAAGGGCCTTAGTGAACGTATTTTAAGGCATTCTACGTTGTTCCGGTAGTTTTTTTCTGGTGACTACACGCACCTCCCGATGAGGTAAAACCATAGGCATTCGAACATCCAACGCCTTCAACAGTTCCCGCGATTTTTCGCGAGGCCTTGGAATCTTTAGACAGGAACCATGATCTTTAACTTTTATCTCCATCGAACAAAGGGTGGATAACTGTTTGAGCCCCTCTTCGACCGTCATATCAAGAGCTGCCCAAGCCTCACGTAATTTGCGTATAATCAGATACGCCAGCATCACCACCAACACGTGTCCCCGCGTACTTTTCTCCGATCGTACAAAGACAGGCCGAACTTCCAAGATTGCCGTCTTGCAGTCACGAAACGCCCTTTCAACCTCTGCTAAATCCTTATATCGATCATGAATGAGTTGCTTGTCTGCCACTTCCTTGGCAAGATCCGTCTTAATCACATAGCAACCATCCAAAACCGTTTCCTCTTTGAGCACAGTCTCGTCTTGCTCCAGGCTTAATTGTCTATCCTGTACTTTCACGCTCAGCCATTTCTCATGACGAAGCAACTTAATCTTGCTTCTTACTTTCTCTACGGCAGTGGAGACTTTGGCTCTCGGATGCTCCGATAAATAATCGTTCCTCTCACGAACGAATTCCTCTAGGGTGCGCCGCTTGGACAAACGACTCTTCTCCATCTCCTCCACCCGTACCGGATTCCGTCTTAAGATATAGCGAATCCCCACCTCCTCCACTTCACACACCTTCTCATCAAATAATCCAAATTGGATGAGCCCTCTCTTCATGAGCCCCTCAATCTGCGGTTTCGTGATCGCCGTAATATAGTGAAACCCTTCTGGAAGATGCTCGATCTGAGTACTTTTGATCATTCCTCGATCCCCGACAAAGGTCACTTCCCGACATCCCAACCCCTCCGCCACTTTCCTCACCTGGGAAGCAAAGGTGCGCATATCCTGCGTGTTGCCCGAAAACACCTCTACGGCTACGGGATCTCCGCACTCATCACACAATAAACCAATCACCATCTGCTTCTTCCCTTTTTTCCCATCTCGACTGTATCCATATTCACCAAAATAATTCTTCTCCCCCTCCAGATAACTACTGGTCACATCATAAAGAAAAAGCTGTGGCTTCGTCTTGCCTCGCCGGGATAAAAAAAGCCGCTGCTCAATCCTCTCCTGATGATCGGCCAACCAGGTTAAATTATCGTACAGATCATTCTCATCAAATCCCCGCCTGATCTCTAACACGTCGCAAGCCGCATGCATCTGTGCCAATCGAACGGCTGAAAGTCTTGACCCCTGATCGATCACTCGGGCAATTACCTGCCAAAAGGCGAGCGTGCCCTCACCATCAGTCCCTAACGCCTTCTCAATACCTAAGTCTTTACCAATCTGAAACACGGCCCAGACGGCTCCCACCGAAAGCCCCTCTTGAAGTTCAACCGACTCCTTGATCGATCCCAAAACCGTTAGGTCCCCCTTATGCTTTAAGGCAAGCTTGATGGAAGCGATCTCCCCTGACGTGCAATGCGAGAGGTTGGCGATGGTGCGTTTTCTGACCTTCTTGCCTTCTCGATAAGATTCCCGCAGAAGGATGGATCGGTAAATCTTTTTACCTGTTTTCGGGGCCGATTGGTTCTCCACAATATGCATAACTACAATATACCTCAATTAATCCCTACTTTCAAGCATCATTTTACTAGTATACCCAAATAATTAGTGACTACATATCAGAGCAAAAAAATATATAATTGCAACGATTTTCAATAGTTATAAAAAATATAGGGGTGAACATCCGCTAAAAATAACAGAAAGGTGATTATTGTCAAGTTAATAATAAGATTGTGAAAATTATCTTTTAAGGATTATCACTTGAAATCTGGTATTCCGATATGGATTCTCGACTTGTTGATTTCAGGAAGGATTCCACAAGAAAGGGGGATGCGAATAACACCTACTAATGCTCGGGTAAGGGTACCTTTAAGGATTGCTCATTAGCAGTAGAAATGATGCATGCCGACTCAACAAATGATATCGATATCGAAGCCCTTTCGATGATCGGGAAACAATTACAGATATAGCAGTTAACGGAACTTATTGCCCAAATGCCTAAGCCACAAGATATTGGGCGTATTCATTTACAGTTTATTAACTGATTTAAGTAAGAAACTGTGATGGCACATCTCTTAAACGCACAATATCGCGAATCTTGTTCGAAACGTTCCACCCATTTTGACACTTCACCGGGCACTGACTACAGTCTTCACAAACATGGCTTGGCAGGCCCAAAGAAACAATGACCTCCTGCCCAAGTGATGGTTTTCGATAGCCATACGTGTACATATACGCCCGCATCAGGTCAGGAATAGGAAGCTTTGCAATACACTGCTTTATACATTGGCCACAACCCTGGCAGAATAAACCCGCAGTAGAAACCGTCCTTTTCAAGTCCTCCTTTTCCGGATCCGTTAGGGTTAAATCGTCCATCACCGAGAGGTCTACCTTCATATCGTCAAAAGTATCAAATCCGGGGACAGTGGCATGAACATTAGGATCTTGCAATGCCCATTTCAAACATGCACGAGGGTTAACGGCTTTTTCTCCTTCCTTCAACCCGTGAAGTCCGGCCATTTTATCAGGTTGTTCACCGCCCCTTATAACCTTTATCGCAACAACTCCCAGGCCAGCATTGGCAGCTTTGGCAATGGCTTCTCGCACTTGCAAATAATTTTTCTGCTTGAAGGTGTAAGCGGCCATTACAACCTCATAAAAATTTGAATCGGCGGCAGCTTGTACTACCTCCGCCACATTCGCATGAGTAGTAATACCGAGAAATCTGGTTTTGCCCTCCTTTTTTGCCTTTTCCATTGCCTTCATGATGGGCTCATAGAAGACCGATTCTTTCCGAGAAACAGCATGATGGTACAGAACATCTACATACTCCATGTTTGAGTTTTTGAGGTGGGAATCGAAACTTTTGAGAAAGGCCTCCGTCGTAACCATTTCTTTATAGAGACCCTGCTCCTGCATACGCAAGAAGGAAACTTTAACACCAATAATCAAAGATTCTCGCGTTCGTCCCTTGGCTATATCGCCGAGCATTTTCAAATTGTTCGCTTGAACAGATGGCATAGCGGTGGTATCGAAATGAGTGATCCCAGCTTCCAATGCTGCTTTAACAAGAGGCGGATCGCTCGGGCGAAGCATTCCCATGCCGATCACCGGAGTTTTCATCCCGGTCTTTCCAAGGATGCGGTAAATAAATCTTCTTTCCTTTGGGTCTTTCTCCTCCTTCCGCCCGTTGGACGATAGATAAACGAATCCTCCCAAACCAGCAACGGAAGACTTCATGAAGTCCCTTCTCCCTATTAAACGTTTCCCCATGGCTATCTCCTTTTATCAGTAGAACGAAAGGCCTAAAATAATTGATGGTTTCTCGGGTGGCTGGAAAACAAAGGCCCAAAAGGGAGACTCTAAATCCCCTTGGAGCCTTCATATTATATCATTCTGAAAAATCCATTTCATAACTACTCCAAAAGGTTAAGGATTCGGTAGGAAGGTTGATTTAGCTCCTTTGGTTTTACGAAAGGCTACCAATTTGGGAAAGAGAAGTCAATAAGAATTATTGATTACTACTTCTAATGTTGTATTGGACGTCGAAATTCAAAAATCACGACTTCAGGAAGTACTTCTTACTCCCTTGACATTAAGGGAGAAACACGATTTTTGTCATTCGAATTACCTTCACTTTAAACTTGGATCTAAAAGATCCCTTAGTCCATCTCCAAAGAGGTTAAAACCCAATACCAGAACAAAGATAGCGAGGCCTGGAAAGGCGGCTACATGGGGAGCATTCTGAATATATTGTCTGCCCTCACTCAGCATCGCACCCCACTCCGGTGTAGGAGGTTGGGCACCAAGACCCAAAAACCCCAGAGCAGCAGCCTGAAGGACGGCTGTCCCCATACCCAATGTCGCATATACGATAATGGGTGGAATCGTATTGGGCAAGATATGGAGAGCAATAATCCGGAGATCACTACCACCCACTGCTCTTACCGCCTCAATAAAAAGTTGCTCTTTGAGGGATAGGACAGAACTCCTGACCACCCTCGCAAAATGGGGAATATAGACGATTCCAACGGCGACCATTGTATTGAATAAGCTGGGCCCGAGGATGGCGGTGATGAAGATCGCTAAGAGGATCGCTGGAAAGGCCAGCATGATGTCCATGGATCTCATAATGGGATCGTCAACCCATTTCCCATAGAAACCTGAGAGCAAACCCAGAATCGTTCCTGGGATAAGAGAGATGGAGACAGCAATGAGGCCGATGATGATGGAGATCCTGCTCCCGTAGATAATACGGCTGAGGATATCCCGGCCCAGGCTATCCGTTCCAAAGGGATGGCCCCATGAAGGCCCCTTCAATCGATTAAGCGGTTCAGGGATGAGGGGATGATAGGGTGAAACGGACGGACCAATGAAGGCAAGGACAATCAGAAGGGCAATGAGAACGAGCCCTAAGATTGCCGTCTTATTTTTCTTCAATCCCCTGATGACATCAACCTTTTCCATCGACTCTCAACCTTGGATCGAGATAGAAATAGATCATATCAACAACCAGGTTCATGATCACCATGATCACGGCAAAGAGGAGGAGGCATCCCTGAACAGCCGGATAATCCCTTGCCAGCAAAGAGTCCACAACATACCTGCCCAATCCAGGCCAGGAGAATATCGTCTCGGTCAATACGGCTCCCCCGAGCAGAAGGCCGAAGTTCAGGCCGATCACCGTCACAATAGGAAGGAAGGCGTTCTTCAGAGCATGTTTGAAGACGACGCTTCTTTGGTTCAGCCCTTTTGCACGGGCTGTTCGGATATAGTCCTTAGAGATCACCTCCAGCATGCTTGAACGGGTCATCCTCGCAATGATGGCCATCGGAATCGTGGCTAAAGTGAACGCAGGGAGGACAAGATGTTTTAAGGAATTAAGAAAGAGGTTAAGGTCTCCCTTAAGAAGGCTATCTAAAATTACCAAACCGGTGATCGAACGATAATCCAGTCCCATCGTAAAACGGCCCATGATGGGCAGGATTCCTAATTTTACGGAGAAGAGGTACATGAGCATCAAACCGAGCCAAAAGATGGGCATGGAGATTCCGGCCAAAGCCATGACCATGGAGACGTAGTCAAAGGTCGAATATTTTCGGACGGAAGAAATCACTCCTGCCATGATTCCGATGAAACTCGAAATCAGCATGGCTGCTATGGAGAGTTCTACAGTGGCCAGGAATCGAACGAATATCTCCTCAGAGACAGGGACTCCAGAGCGGATCGAAATCCCCATATCTCCGCTCAGCAGATTTCTAATATAGATGAAATACTGGTAAGGATAGGAGGCATCGAGGCCAAGTTTTTCCCGAATTCTGGCAACATCCTGGGGAGAGGCAAATTCCCCTAAAAGGAGATGGGCGGGATCTCCAGGGATGAGTCTTAGCGTTAGGAAGACTAAGATGGAGACCCCGATGAGTATAAAGATAAGGTGAAATAAACGTCTCGAAATGAATCGTGCCAATAATCTTTACACCAATTCCTGAATAGAACATCCAAAAATTAATCCCCCCTCACTCTCCGAAGCTGTGAAAAAATTGCTTCAAGTTGAGAGGGCGGAAAGGGATATCGGGCGGATTTCCGGGAAGCCGCCGCCAAGCGGGAATCTTCCAAAAGTTTTACAGCTGTAAAAAAATCCCAAGATTCACGGAGCGGACAGAGGGATGTCGGAAAAACTGTAGAGCGGCTACCTTGTTCAGGCTTAATGATAAGGATTGAAAACCATGTAAGATTGATAGGTCAAACTGACTCATGACCCATACGTTTTCAAAGTCCGCATTCTACAGTTTTGGAGATATCCCTCTGTACGCTCCACTGCCCCTAATTTTTTCACACCTCCAGGGGGAACGGAGGGACTCCTTTTATTTGTCTTTCCAGATCATCTGGAATGAATTCAATCCATTGGGCCGCAAAGGTACGTCGTGCAGTTTTTTATTATAAACCCTTACAATCGTTGAATGGACCAGAGGAACCCAGGGTGCCTCCTCATGGAAAATCTCCTGAGCCCTTAAATAGTTGCTTGCCCGTTTTCCCTTATCAAAGATGGATTGGGCATCCTTCACCAGTTTGGTGAACTCTGCATTCTCCCAGAAAGCAATATTGGCGGCAGGCGGTTTGGTCACATCTGCACTGAGAAGGCCGTAGAGGAAATTATCCGGGTCTGCATTTCCACCGAGCCAGCCCATCATACATAAATCATGTTCTCCTTTGGCTGTCTTATCCAGATAGACGCCCCATTCATGCCGGACAATCTTGGCATTGATTCCTACCGCAGCCAGATAGCCCTGAATCAGTTCCGCCGTCTTCACCGGTTCGGGCATATAGGCTCTCGAAACAGGCATCGCCCAGAGTTCGATGTCAAACCCCTTGGGGTGCCCCGCCTTTGTTAGAAGATCCTTTGCCCTCTGGACGCTGTAATCATAATCCTTGATTTTATAGTTATAACCCCACATGCTGGGAGGGAAAGGATTGACAGCAGGGATAGCGAGCCCGCGAAAGATCGACTTAATGATCGTCTGTTTGTCAATGGCATGGGAGATCGCCTGGCGAACCAGCTTATTGTTAAAAATGGGCTTCTTCGTATTGATGGCAAGATAGCCAATATTGACGCTGGGGCGCTCAATGATTGCGAAGTTTGGATTCTTCTTCGCCATCTCGATAGAATCCGGGTCCAGATCATCGGCAATATCCACAGCTCCTGACTGGAGAGCCATGAAACGTGCCGAAACCTCAGGAATCGCCTTCAAAATAATTCTATCCAGATTGGATTTTTCCCCCCAGTAATCATCATTCCGTTCAAGAATAATCTGATCATCCTTGATCCACCTGATAAACTTAAAAGGTCCTGTCCCGACAGGGTTCCTTCCAATATCCTCCTTATATTTCTCGATTGCAGCAGGTGAGAGGATGGGGCAGAGCCAGAGTGCCAGATTCGCTACCAGTGGGGCATAGGGTTTCTCCGTCCTCAGGGCCACTGTATAATCATCGATCACCTTTACCTCTTTGACCGGACCAAGGCCTAAAGCCGGGTATCTCCAGGTCCCGTATTTATAAAAGGGATGGTTCTTATCGATGACCCTTTCAAAAGAGACTTTGACGGCATTCGCGTTGAAGGGTGTCCCATCGTGAAATTTGACTCCCTTCCTCAATTTGAATGTCCAGACAAGACCATCCTTTGAAACTTCCCAGGAGGTAGCGAGCTGGGGTTCCACGTTCATTGAATCCTTACCAAATATGACGAGATTTTCTAACACCTGAATGCCTCCCTTGATCGATTCGCCATCGATTGCCTGAGCAAGATCAAGCGTCACCGAATCCCCTCCCCTGCCCCAGGTGAGTGTTCCTCCTTTCACAGCCTTCTGCGCAAAAAGAATGGACGGAATCAATAGAAGTCCTCCTACGAGAAAAATTAAATAGACTCTTTTCATCATCGCCCTCCTCCCTGACAATTATGAAAGATCGTTTTTTTAACCTTTCTGAAAACCAACGGCCTCTCTCGGTACCAGGTGAAATTGCCTTGCCTACCCTTGTCCAGATAGATTTTTTTACCATTAAAATCAAAATAACTCAACAACTTTATGAAGCGATTGGGATTCAGGCATTAGACCATAGACCTCAGACATTAGACTGAAGCCGATCCCCTTCAAATCTTTTGTCTCAATTTGATCTTCCGGATAGACATGTGTTATGAAAAACTTATGGTTGCGATCCCAAAGAAGGCGGCGACCGTTATCCTCCTCCGGGAAAAGGAGCTTGAGGGGTTTGAGGTTTTTCTTCTCAAACGCCATGAAAAGAGCAGTTTCATGGGAGGCAATTTTGTCTATCCCGGCGGTCGTGTCGACCGAGAAGATAGTAGTTCTGAAATTTGCCCTCTTTGTAAAGGGATCACGCCTGAAGAGGCCCATCAGGTATTGGCAGGTTCCATCTCTCCAGAAGAGAGTTTCGCACACTGGATAGCAGGGATTCGGGAACTCTTTGAAGAAGCAGGAGTCCTTCTCGCTTATGACCAAAAGGGAAATCTCTTCCAAATGAAAAATCGCGGCGAGCGGGAAAAGCTTTCACATTATCGGGAACTACTTCAAAAAGGCAAAATCACAATCTCTCAATTAGGACGGGAAGAAAACCTTCTATTTGCTCTGGATCAACTCCATTATTACGCTCATTGGATTACACCAGAAGCTCGATCTGAACGATTTGATACCCGTTTCTTTCTTGCACGTTATCCTTTGGGACAGGAGGCAACTCATGATCAGAAGGAGACAACGGTTGGAGTCTGGCTGACTCCGACGAAGGCTCTCGATGAGAATTTAGGCGGAGAGGTTTTCCTCGCCCCCCCCACGCTGAAAACTCTTGAAGATCTTTCCCGATTCGAAACTGTTGATGATGTCTTCCGCTCTTTAAAGAGAGAGGATATCCAACCTATTCTCCCCATTCTCACGAAGATATCAGATGACCCCCTCATCATTTTCCCTTGGGATCCTGAATATGAATTCTATCGAAGAGGAGACATCCCGGCCTCTATTAAACACGGACGGCCTTCCCAACCGGGCGATAACACCACCCGACTCATTCTCAAAGAAGCCCGCTGGCTTCCCTATTCCCAAAATAAATAGCCCCAAACTGAAAGACAACACTTTATTTGATTAACACCTTAAGGTTAATTGTTAACTGACGATTATACAAATTCCCTATTGTGTGAGGATCCAGACAGTGAACAACATTCTGAGACAACTTTAAAATACCTCAGCTTTTCTTCAAATTTTTCCCTGCTCACCGAGGTCCTCCATTTTCTTAATTAACTCACTCATTGAACCATGGCTGACCGTATCGATGTATTTTATTATAAATCTTTTCAGGTCTGCCTGGACTCCCTGAAATTCAGTCAACTTGTCCCTGACTTGTCCAAACCTCTAGCCAAACATATTTGAAATTTCCTTAATCTAACCCCTCCCCCTTGGATGGGGGAGGGTTAGGGTGGGGGTGGATAAAAAGGACTTAGTCCCCCTTCCCCTCATCCCCTCCCACCAGGGGAGGGGAGAGATTTTGGGGGTTAATTTTCAAAAATGTTAGAAGAAAATTCTCAGACTTAGGGTGTAAGAATCTAATTGATATTTTCCATTTCGTTATAGAGGTAGTCACTCTCTCGGAGCCACATTGGAACTGGTATGATACCCTCTTTAATTGACCTACTTAGAATCTTGCGGAGGATAGGCCTTGGTTACGAAGGGGCTCATCATCTGTTTGCCCGTCTTTGCTCCAGATAATGCTTCCTCACGGATTCAAGGTTCTTGCAGAACAAAACATCTCCAGGACATATCATCCGTTTGAGATCGCAGTACCCGACGCCGCGCCCCGTCACAGAATTCTTTGACTCTCGGTAAAAGGAACATTTTTTAAGAATTGTCATTGCATCACCTCCTCATCAAAGTCGGTCCGCCCAAGATCACTCGTTTCTGTCTCAGGAACGTCGATTATTTCCGAGGTTCCAATGCCAAGTTGAAGAGCACATGTGCGGATTCTCTCACGCCAAAAGAAGACTTGGAAAAGAGCGAGGACAGCGACGGCTACCAGTAGGACTCTTGACTTTGTCATGATCATAGGGTTTCCTTTCCGAACCGATTTCGTTTGTGAGGCATTAAACAAAAAACCGGACGCCCCCTTTTATGAAGCCAGAGCAATCCGGTTTTTACATCAAACTTCGGCAGCCCGGCCATCCCAGAGGGACCCGTGCCTGCACGCCGTAGTACCCGTTTACGGTAGAAAGGCATTTCGGCTTAGAGGCACTCCCGCATGCCGTATCCCGTTTCGGCATGCAGGCGTGGCTTTCCGTCCTACGATTGCTCGCAGTGTGGCTTTATCGGTTATTTTACTGTTTTAGGCTAATAATTTCTTAGCAAATCCTGTGCCATTCACCCCGAAATGATATAATCGATTGAAATTCGGTTGGAATTTCAAAATGGACTCTTACAAAAAGAATATTCCGTGGCCCAAAATTGTCTCATCACATTAAATTTTACCAACATTAAGTGCTTTTGGTTTTTCCTTAGCCATATCCTTTCCAAGGAAGTATACCGAAGTTTCAAATAAGAAACCCAACCTCAAGGATCAAACGCTCAATGGTTTTGATAAATTGGAATATTAAGGAAGATAGAATTACCACAAGAAAGGCAAAAGTGCAGATTGCGTATTGTGAGTGTTTAATAGGGCTCCTGGCATTTGGATTTCGATTTTAAATTTGCGTGAGGCATGCCCATTAAAAAAACCGCTGTTTCAAGAACAAAGAGGTGACTCAACACAATATTATCCGTAAAATCAAATCCTAATTTCCGCAATTAAATATCAGCCCATATCTCCTCTCAGGCACTGCAATCAACGCTTCAAATAGGCTCTTTACGGAAGCGTTAGAGGCCTCTTGTTACCTCCGATGATGGTAATAAGGGTAGTGATGTGGGTGATAGAAACGATAATAACCACCGTAGTAGTATGGGTACAGGTAGAAATAGGGGTAGTAATAGAATCCAGGGTAATAATATGGTTCAGGATAGGGTTGCCCGCCGGGGAGCGGTTCAACTCCAGCATACTGACTTTCGATATCCATCATGAGATCCTCAAACGCCTTGATCGCCTCATCCTTGTTCATCGCTATTTTACCGGAATCTGCAGCTTCACCGACAGCATTTTCCAGCTCATCTATCATGTCAGGCGTCAGGGGATAATCAGCAATCCATCCATTTGGGGGTGCGATACCTATCGAAGCCAACATACTCTCAGCCTCTGCCTCGCTCTTAACCGGCCCTACCTTCAGTGCCCCAGCCAGCTTCATTGCAAAAGAGCCTTCACGGACCAAAAGCTGTTCAGTGGAAGGGGATCCCGGCTTGTTCTGCTCTGGTCGTGAATAATACCAATACGGTCCACCTCGTAGAGGACGACATTGGGTAGTCACCACTCTGTCTTGAGAAAAAGTGACCCAACAAAGAGAATTGGAGTTTATGAAATGGTATTCCCAAGTTTCAATTGTCTTCCCATTAACAGGCCTATAAGTGATAAGGTCTGTCTTTCCCCACAAAGAGACCACTTCTCCCTTTGTCATGTTAGGTTTGATATCAGAGACATGACGAGGGTGGCATGAAAGAAAAAACCAGAATAAGAACAACAAAAAGAAGTAGACAGATAATCCTCTCTCTTCCCATCTCTTCTCATCTCCTCTCTTTCTCTTTGGATTCTTCTAAATATTCACCGAAAGTCAGCCGCTGGATAAAGATCCTTTCCATCATTTGTCGTTGCGCTGTGATCATCTTTGAATAGCCCGCTTAATAAATATTGTAACTCCGTTCATTTGCACTTGCAATCTCCACCTTCAAAATGAATTTTAGTGTCGAAAAAGTCAGGAAGGACTCAATAATCACTTTGAGTAAACCCCGTTAGAAATTCCGCCGGGGCACTCGCCGCGCAGGCGCTGGCGCAGCGGGTTAACCCCCGCCGGAATTATTCTAAACTCTAACCTCGCTGCAGAGCAGCAGGGCATTATTTCTAACGGGGTAAAGGAAGGCTAAATTTTAGCTTCTATAGACTATCCCACCGACGCTTGACAACGAACCCGCTCTTTTCTAAGATCCTTCGACATCTCCCAGATGATGCATTGGGTCCTGAATTTGCAGTACAGTTTTGGATCCATGCATTCGCAGCAGTGATCGATGTTAAGACATTCGCAGCATTCCTGGCAGAATCCTGTTTCGTACTTCTGACAAATTCCCGCCGCCTCACGATCCGGATGGTTTCTACACTTCATCTCTTCTTATCCTCAACCGACCGCTTCCTCTTCGACCGTTTTGAAACAGGGCGAGGCCTGAGCAGCACATACGTTGCCCCTGCACCACCATCGCAGATTCTTGCGCTTGCATAAGCTGCGACCCATTTCCGCCAAGGGCCACGGGTAAGCCATTCTACCACCTTTTTCTTTAGGACAGGCTCGGAGGGCGAAGAAAGGCCGCGGCCATGGACGATTAAAACGCCCGTCTTACCAGTGGTCACGGCCCATTTTAGAAATTTTTCAAAAACTTCCTTTGCATCTTCTACGAGGAGACCATGAAGGTCAACGTATGCCTGAATGGAATAATCTCCCCGGTGAAGACGCCTTGCAACCAATGGATGAATATTATATCCCGTGCCTTCAATATATTCCGGTGTGTCAGCAACATTAAAACCCCTTCCGAATTTCACAAGATTCCGGAGCTTTTCTAATACCTCAGCATCCTCCTTATCCCTGGTGCCTTCGGGGAGTTCACATTGAAAGATCCTTTCAATGTATTTGCCCGCGGAAACGGGTGTGACGCCTTCCATCGCCTTCTTAAAAAGCTCCTCTTCCAGTTCGGGATGCTGCTTCTCCCCATGATCTATGTGATCAACATGATGGCGCTCTGGAAAAGAAAAAGGCTTGTTTTCGAGTAAGGCTTTTAAATCCTGGAAGGATTTGAAGGTAAATGAGGATTTTCGAGGCTTCATGATACAACCTTCGCATTGCCAAAGAGGTAGTCAAGAACTAAAATAATTCTAAACAAAAACATTTCAAATATCAAATACACCGAGTGATGAGACCTTTCCCCCTAAGGAGAAGTCTCTCCCCCCAATTTGGATTTTTCCAGTATTCAACCCGTAACGCAATTGCGTGGTTCGTCCAAGTCAAATATTTTTTGTCCAGCTATTGACTTTTTCCTTAAAAATGTTAAAAGTGATACCAGAGTTTTGAGATTCCTCTGTTGTGTGAAGAGCGATGCTAATGGGAAGAAGAGAGCAGACTGGTTTCTTTTATTTCGGTTTTTTTAGCTTTGGAGACAGGTCTGCCCTCCTCTGGTAATACACATAAATAGAAAAGAGGTCACGGGCAGGTCACAACGGCTGCCCATGGACCTCGTTTAAGCAAGATTAAGGCCATGGGTCAAACCCATGGCCTTTTTTTTGGGGGGTATGAAGAATGACGCTCTCTGAGCCTCTTGCTGAGATAAGAGAGAGGATCGAAAGAACCGGAATTGGACTGAAGGATGCTTTATCAGTCATTGACATGACCTTCGAGGATCAATTGAAGCGGTTAGAGATCTCTTCGCCCTATGAGGCTTTCGAAGGTCTCAATAAGTTGATTGACCTGACTGTTCAGGGAGCTAGGATCGAGCGTTTTAGACCAAAAGATGACGGCCGGCCCTTCCATACCTTTGAAGTCCGAACTGAAGGAGGGGAAATTATCGGCTATCTCAATATGTTGTATTTGAAAAGGTTCGTTCCATGCTACTACCTCGTCTATGTGGAAGTGATGCCATCCTTTCGGGGTTTAGGGTTGGGAAACAGCATCCTTAAGGCCTTCATGGAGTTTGTGAAGGATAGGAAGGCGCTGGGCGTTCTCGACAATATTATCCCTCCCGAGGAGCCTACATATGAAATTTACACCAAACTCGGCTGGAAGACCATCAAGAATTTTATCGGAAGCGGTATGGTGGATAAACAGGACAACTATATGGTCTTTGTCCCGAACTCGATTCAGACCCATGATCTCAGGGAGGAGTTGGTTAGAATTCTCTTCAGCCTCAGAAAGAAAAGGCCTGTCATCGATATGCAAGATAACGAAAACATGGTCAGAAGGACTGTCGAAGAATTTCGTTCAGTCTACCAGGCCTTGATGCAGCTTTTCAATGCGGAGATTTTATTGCGGACTTCAAATCCTCTCATGCGCTTTATGTTTACCCGGCTAACAACAAAACTGATCGGGTTCCGTAGACGCATTGCAACGCTCATTGGCTACACTGGAGGAGAATCACTTGAGCAGATATCCTTCTCCGACCAAATCAAGGAACTGCATATTCAGCCGTATTCTTTGTGGAAGTTGCAAGAGGATCATGTGAAAATATGGGGCGATGGAGAGATCTTGCAAAATCTTCCTGGCAAGCTAAAAGATGAGCCAACCTTCTTTATCGAAGGGCTTCCCTTCTACAAACGCCCCTACCTCTGCGATTGGATCGAGAAGATGGGAGCCCATCCTACTCAACCGCTGAAGATATCCGATCTCCTCGATCTTGATTTTGACCCAACGAGGTTGAGAGAGTTCCATCATGAAGGGATGGACTACATCTTTGAAAGGATATCTTCCCATTTCCTCCCTTCCCTTGTCAGGAAGAGAAGGTTCCTCAAGAAGGCTGAGAAATGGGTTTCACAGTTTCAGTTCCGCCGACCGGTTATTCGAATCAATCCACCCCTTTTGATCTTTCGGGACAGGGGGAACATTTACGCTCTGCGAAGGAAAGTAGAAGGTATTCACTTGCAGGAGGCGTTAGATCAATTGAGAACGTCCCCATACCTTAAGGAGATGAATCGTAGCGTGGGGGTCGACCGTGTCATGATCAAAGCGACAAAAGATATAAGGGAGAGGCTGGAGAAGAAATTCAATTCCGGGTTCCGGCGGGAAATTGAAGAACTAACTTACTTTCTCCCCTGGGATATCGAAAAAAACATTCCGAGGGTCCATGTCGATATTTCTGCTATTTCACTAGATACTGTGTGGATCGCATAAAGGCTTAGTGGCCTAATCTTTAATTAAAGGAGGTTTTAAAATGAAGGCTGGACCATTAAATGGGGTTAAAGTCGTTGAAATTACGATGTTTCAGCAGGGACCTGTGGCGGGAATGAGGTTGGGTGACCTCGGCGCTGAGGTCATCAAGATTGAAGCAAAAACAGGAGACCCGGGAAGAGGGTTTATGAAAATTATTGGTGCGATGGCTGGACTAAAGGGTCGGAATTACTACTTCGAGCACACCAACCGGAACAAGAGAAGCATCGTTTTGGATCTTAAAAGTAAAAAAGGCCTGGAGATATTTCTTAAACTGATCGATACTGCCGATGTATTTCTGAATAATATGAGCATAGAGGCGCCAATAAAATTGGGAATCGGGCCCGATATTCTGATGACCCGAAACCACCGGCTTATCTATGCTCAGGCTTCAGGTTGGGGTCGGAATGGTCCTAATGCGAATGATCTTTCCTTTGACTATACAGGGATAGCCCGCTGCGGGATGATGATGGCCTGTGGCGAACGGGGAACTCCTCCAACCCAAATCCTCCCCGGGATCGGCGATGAGATAGGTGGACTCATGTGTGCTTGGGGAGTAACGGCTGCTCTCTATGCCCGGGAGAAAACAGGTAGAGGTCAGGTTGTTGACACTTCCTTGATGGGTAGTTTGATTGGCATGCTCGGTTTTATTCTATCCGCCCCGGCAATACTGGGCCAAGAATTCCCAAGGGAAATCAGGGCAGCAACGGGTAACCCTCTGTATAATCATTATCGATGCAAGGATGATAAATGGATTGCCATTGCCCACCTCGACCCAGATAGATACTGGCCGAAAATCTGTAAGGCCGCCGGTATTGAGGAATTAAAGCATGACCCAAGATTCAATAGCATCGAGGCAAGAGGGAAGAATGCTAAAGAGTTGGTCGCGATTCTGGACGAACGATTTCTTACCAAAACCAGAGACGATTGGACCAAAATTCTCAACGAGGAGGGTTGTATCTTTACTCCGATCCAAACTCTTATGGAGGTATCCAACGATCCACAAGCTTTCGCCAATGACTATTTCATTGAAGTCGATCATCCGGTTTGGAATAGAATAAAGATGGTCGGCTTTCCTTGGAACTTTAGCGACACTCCGGCATCATGGCGCCGGGAAGCCCCGGCCTTCGGACAACATACCGAAGAAATTTTGTTAGAGGTTGGCTATCATAGAGACGACATCGCTAAACTCAGAGAGGAAGGAGTGATACAGTAAAGGTCTCCGCCACCAGGGAGGAGCTTTAAAACCTAAATTGTTTGAGACCAAAAGCGAGATTCTGAAATCGATAGATCTTGATCCTGAAATAAATTCAGGATGACATGACCTGCTTTAGGACCTGGTTCGGGATGACATAACGCGAAAGCCAACCTTTTGTTGTCATGCTGAACTTGTTTCAGCATCTGGTTCATTTTGTTATATTCGAAATGCTTTATGACAAACTTATTTTCCCCCATCTTTAGTATATTTTACGCATTTAGATTTTTTTCTGCTTTTGCTAGACACACCTTCCATCCCCATCCACAGGATTTAAAAAATATCAAACAGATTGATCTAAATGCTGTTTTTGTAGTAATATGATATGAAGACGTGACCACAATATTCGGGGTTGGAAACAGGGAAATGACTAAACAAGAAATCGAATTGACTGCATACTGCGGGTTGTATTGCGGAGATTGTATCCGCTATCGGAGCAGAGCCATAAACTTAGCGGAAGATCTGGCTGACGAATTACAGAAAATCAAATTCGATAATTATGCACACCTCAAAAAGGATTCGGTTAAAGAATTTCAACAGTATGACGGGTTTCGCAAAATATTAGATGCAATTGCCAGACTCGAATGCGACATTCCCTGTAGGGCGGGTGGAGATGGATGCCCGGGGCCCTGTGAAATCAAGAAATGTGCTCATCTGAACAACTTCCAGGGTTGTTGGGAATGCGATGAATTTGAGACTTGTAAAAACTTTGAATTCCTCAAGTCATTTCATGGCGAAACGCCTCGAGAAAATTTGAGAAAAATAAAGGAATATGGCTTGGACAGGTGGGTTATATACAGGGGGAAATGCTACCCATGGCTATAATAAGCAAAAAAGAGGGAACCCCTTTTCAGTGCTGACGGGAGGAATTGAATTTGGTTTGTCACGTTCATCACGTACATATTTTTGCTTCGGATATTGGCAAGAGTATCAAGTTCTATGAGGAATTTTTCGGAGGGAGGGTTATTCTCGATTCAGAACTTGCTGGTGCAAGAAATGTGTTCATGAGAATCGGTAACGGACGGCTTCATTTCTACGATCAACCACCTAATAGCCCCGGTAACGGAAGCATCCATCATTTTGGAATTCAAACCGACGATATTGAGGGAGTGGTTCGTAAGCTAGGGTCCGGAGGTGTTGTCCTCAAGAAAGGCATTACTGATTTGGAATTCTGGAAATACATTATGGTCCCTGCTCCGGATGAGATTCTAATCGAACTCTTCCAGGTCGATAGGGCCAAGCTGCCACAGCAGTATCTCGACTATTTCGAATGAGTCTCAATGAGCGTGTCATCTCAAACTCTCATGTATCCTTCCTAATCCAAGTTGCTCCCAAAGCTCAATCTTATTTTCACAAAAGATTTCCTCTCTGCTCGAGATAGTGTTATGATAGGATTGTGTAAGGTTAGATCGAAGGAGGCGTTTCGTGAAAGATAGATGGAAAATGGTCAACTTGATACTTGTCGCTGCTCTGGGTGCAACGTTTCTTTTAGCTAACAAACCTCTGGCAGCCGAGCCCAAGGCGGTTAGAAAATTCCCAATTCCTGGCCACGGAGTGCTTGAGTTGAATCTACCCACCTCCTGGAAAGCTGAAGTTCATAAACCTCAAGAAAACATGCCTCCGACCATCATATTTTAACCGGTCTCTGGAGACGACTTTCAGGTCTTGGTCACAGTTCTGTGGAGCAAAAAAGGAGAGCCGGGCTTCGACAACCAGGATAAGGTGCGAGCCCTTGTGGAAAAAGATGGCCAGAAGTTTCTACCAAAAACAGTGGAGACCAAAATTGTGTTACGGGAAATAAAGGGTATTAACAACACTGGTTATTACTTTTCGGTCACAGATAAAGCTCCCAACCCGGGCGAGTACCGCTACTTGACTCGGGGAGAAATAGGTGTGGGGAACTTCCTGCTGAGTGTCACAATACTCCACCGTGTGAAAGATTCTCAATCTGTCCAGGATACTTTTTCCATGCTCCAGGAAGCCAGGCAACGTACAAATTAGCTACAGAAGACAAGCTGAGAAGCGTCTCAATATTGCAGATAAGGTTGCCCCTGTCAACCCTGAGTGCGTCTCTTTCCTCCATTGCCAAGGCTGGGCCTGGCGCGGTCGAATGGGTCAAGTTCCTGATCAGAGAGCTCTAAAAAACGACTACATGCTCCCTTGATTTCAGAAATTTCTAGACTTTTTCAGAAATCTAAATCTCTGTGCGCCCGGTTGACACGCAATCTGATACATCTTACATTTAATGCTGTAACCAGACGAACTTGAGAGAGGATAATGAAAGAACCCATTGGCACGGACAAAATGAAAAGAGGACCAAGGCTCCTTAAAGTTGACCTTCACCTCCATACAGCCGACGATCCCCTCGACCGGGTGCGACACACGGCAAAAGAACTCATCGCGAAAGCAGCAGGTGAGGGCTTCGACGTCCTTTCCATCACCAACCACCAGCACATGACCTTCAACCAGGACCTTTTCTCCTATGCGCGGCAACTGGGTATTCTTCTCATCCCAGGCATAGAGATGACGATTCAGAGACGCCATGTCATCGTTTTGAACCCTCCTCCAAATAAAACGTGCTCAGATTTTTTCTCCCTTTCAAGACTGCGCCGTCCGGAAACCTTGATCATTGCTCCACATCCCTATTTCCCGGGAACATACTCATTAAACGGATACCTTTTGAAGCACCTCGAACTCTTTGACGCTTTGGAGTATTGCCATTTTTATTCATCCATGATCAACTTTAATCAGAAGGCTATCGAAGTCTCCCTGTCGAATGGGTTCCCCTTGATCGGAAATTCAGATGCCCATTTCTTATCTCAACTTGGAACAACTTACTCCATGATCTATTCCGAGAAGAACCTCGAAGCCATTTTCGCGGCGATCCGCGAAAATAAGGTGGAAGTCATTACCCGCCCACTATCGCCATCCGAGATGGGATCGATTACGAGGCGCTTTTTTGTGATGAAGCTTCGTGGCAAACGAACGAAGTCCCGGCAGTGGCCAAAATCCCCATTCGGAAAGCAAGCGGCCTGAGATATAAGATTTCAAGATCATTTCGGCGGGTGACGAATACAAACGCACTGAATAACCATGCGTGGTCCAGCCCCCTGCCTTCGCCGAAGCTGCTGCAGACCCTGAACCTAACATGGTACACGGTAGGCGGAGGCTTTCAATCACCGGGTATAAGGCACCTCAGATCGAAGGATTGACTAAAGGACTGTTTCAGAATTAGAATAAGGAGGAGATGGGTTAACAATTTTCACTGGGGTAGTGACAATTTACGTCAGCAATGAGGATTTCAGTTGAAAGTAAACTTAAGGCAACTTATTGATAATCAATGGGTTATATAAACTTCGGATTGCGTGGCACACTATTTGCTCTTTAAAGATGCCAGTTCTGCAATAAACCCCGAAAGAGAGCATAATGATGGCTGGATTCAATGACTATCGGGACAAAAGAAAATTCCCCCGCTTTTGTATGGACTGGCCTCTTGAATATCGGATGACGGACAGTCCAAACGCTTATGGGGGGTTGGTCGTCGACGGAAGCGAGATAGGCCTTCGCATTCAATCGATCAAGAACCTCCCTATCGGTACGAAATTGAAAATCGCGGTCATATTCCCTAAGGGATTCCAAATGACGAATTTTGATGTCTTAGCTGAGATCGTCTGGAAAGACCTTTATTATTCGGAAGACCATAACGGATACCAGTATGGATTGAAATTTATTCATATTAAGGCCGAGGACCTTCGAAAACTAAAACAACTTCTCGAGGGGGAAATTCAAACGGAAGAGATTTCTCGAAGAGCTTAGATCCTACAGACGTTTTCATTCCTCAGCCCCTTATAACACAGTAAATTTCCCTATTGACACTACGTCTCGCATTCGATAAAAATAGCCATAAGATGTTTTAAAGGAGGTTACGCGATGAAAAAAAACCTTTATCGCCTGTCTATTCTGATGGGAGTATTATTTCTAATAACCCCTTTGGCGGCGGCGCAGGAAACGGTCAAAATCGGGGCAGCCTTTGCCCTTTCCGGGAGCATCGCCGTCTATGGTGAGGGATTCAAAAAGGCAGTGGACTTAGCTGTGGAAGAAATCAACGCCGCAGGAGGATTAAGAGGCAAGAAGATCGAAATCATCTATGAGGATAATAAGAGTACACCCAAGGATTGTGTGACAGCCGTTCGAAAATTAATCGCGGTGGACAAAGTAGCCATCATCTTTGGCCCGGCAGGAAGTTCCAATTTTATGGCCGTTGCACCGGTGGCACAGGAGAGCAAGGTCGTGATGATCTCAGCACAAGGGGCAGCTCCTGGTCTCACCAAAGCTGGGGAATATATCTTCAGAGTTTTTCCATCCGATGTCCTTCAAGGAAAAGGGATTTCAGACCTCTGCATCAGCCTGGGATATATGGAGGTTCCGGTGATGTATGTGAATAACGATTGGGGACTCGGTTTGAAGAATGTCTTCGTTGAAAATTTCAAGAAAGTCGGGGGCAGGGTGACGGATGAGATCCCCTACGATGATGGAAAAACGGATTATCGAACCGAACTGATCCGGGCGACGAAAGGAAATCCGAGGGCAACGGTCAACCTCACCTACATCACTTCAGGCTCCGTCATGTTCAAACAGGCCTATGAAATGGGAATCAAAACGCAATGGATCTGTGGTTCCGCGGCAAAGGCACCCAAACTGGTTGAATTAGCTGGAAAGGCAGTAGAGGGAATCATCGGTACCTATCCCGTTTTCTCTCAGGAAACAAAGGAATACAAAGCGTTCCGGGCCTCATGGAAAAGGAAATATGGTGACGAGAAGGTTCCTATCTTTGGCGAATACAATTATGATATGGTCTTCATTACGGCTAAGGCCATTGAGAAAGGTGGGTACACTTCAGATGGAATTCGCAGGGCCCTCTTTGAAGTAGGCAAGGGCTATCGGGGAGTCACTGGAGATAAGACCTTTGATCAGGATCGGGGCGTAGGAAGCGAGTACGGCGTCTGGACAGTGAGGGACGGACAGATTGTTGACTATAAAAAATAGGAATAGAACATTTCGATTCAATCGATAGGTTCTGGGGGATTTTGCCCTCAGAACCTAATTTTTTGCCAAAAGATGCCTTTCCTTTTTCAATCCATTCTTAACGGCGTACTGGCCGGATGCATTTACGCTCTGTTCGCCATGGGACTGACGCTGATCTACGGCGTCCTGAACTTCGTCAACTTCGCCCATGGCGAACTGATCATGTGGGGTGCTTACTTTCTTTATCTCGTGATGGAAAAGCCGATCAGCTTGCCTCTGCCCTTTGCCCTGGCCTTCGCCCTGTTCCTAACAGCTCTTCTGGGTACGGGGATGGACCGCTTTGTGTTTAGACCCCTTCGTCACGCGAACCCCCTCACGCTCCTCATCGCAGCCCTCGGCCTCTCCTTCCTTTTGAGGAATGGGGCGCAGTTCTTCTGGGGCGCGGAGATCAGGACCTACGGCTTTGAAATAAAGCGGGGGTTTAGGTTTTTAGAGATCAGCATCACCCTCAATCAGATCATGATCATCTTCGTAACGGTCGTTTGCATCTCCTTCGTCTATCTCCTCTTTCACAGATCGAGGCTGGGAAAATCGATGCGCGCCGTCTCGGATAACTTGGAGTTGGCCCGCGTGGTGGGAATTGATTCAAAAAGGGCGATTCGATTCGCCTGGGTGATTGCCTCTATTTTGGCCGGAGTGGGTGGAATACTTTTGGCCCTCGACACCAACCTCCAGCCTGGAATGGGTTTGATCAACCTGGTGAAGGCCTTTGCCGCAACCCTTCTCGGAGGTCCGGGAAACCTCTGGGGAGCCCTCTGGGGAGGGATTCTAATCGGTCTGGCAGAAAATCTCGGTGTTCTGGTCATTTCTCCCGGTTATAAAGATGCGATCGCATTTGGGATCATGGTCTTCATGCTGCTGATTCGACCTTCGGTTCTCTTTCGCAGACAGGAGTGATGAATGGATCTCTTCCTTCACCTCTGCATCATGATTGCCATTTACATCATCTTCGCCCTGAGCCTCAATCTCGAGGTGGGATACACGGGTCTCTTCAACTTCGGCCATGTTGCCTTTTTTGGAATCGGAGCATATACTTCAGCTCTCCTGACTCTTCATCGAGTCCCCTTCGAATTAAGCCTCCTCCTCGCCTTGGCGATGGCATGCCTGTGGGGCTTCCTGCTCAGCCTTCCAAGCCTCAGACTCCGGGGCGACTATTTTGGCATTGCCACCCTTGGTTTTGGTGAAATCATTCGAATGGTCTTTCAGAACGAGGTGTGGCTGACCAAAGGGCCGATGGGTTTGCCCGGAATTCCGAAGCCCACCCTCTTCTCATACCGATTCGCAACCCTCCACCTGTATCTTTCGCTCGTTTTGGCATTCACCATCTTGACTTTTCTCATTCTGAGAGTGATCTTAAGAAGCCCATTCGGTCGTGTCCTCAAGGCGATTCGTGAAGATGAGATAGCGGCCGCAGCTCTTGGTAAAAATGTCCTTCGCTTCAGAATTAAATCCTTCGTCATTGGTTCCCTCTTCGCCGGTTTGGCAGGAGCACTTTGGGCCCACTATACCACTTTTATCAGCCCAGGCGACTTCACCCTCCTGGAAACGATCCTCGTCCTGTTGATCGTCGTCCTGGGCGGGAAGGGAACGGAATGGGGCCCTGTCTTAGGAGCTATCGTTCTCATCTTTTTCCAGGAGTCACTCAGGTTCTTACGGCTCCCGGCAGAGTGGACTCGTCACCTTGCTCCTTTACAACAAATGATTTTTGGAGGGCTTCTCATCTTACTGATGATCTTTCGGCCAGAAGGCCTGATCAGGGAAAAAGGAAAGATATTAAATGCTGGAGATAAAGGGGATCAGTAAATCTTTTGGAGGGATTCAGGCCGTCTCAGATTGCACCCTCGAGCTGAAGGATTATGCCATCACCGGTCTGATCGGACCCAATGGATCTGGGAAGACGACCCTTTTCAACCTCATTACAGGCTCTATTCCTCCTGACAAAGGAGAAATCTACTTCGAGGGGGTGAGAATCGATGGTCAGCTTTCCCATGAGGTGGCATCGCGGGGGATCATCCGGACATTTCAATTGACCCGCATCTTTCCTAAAATGACGGTCCTTGAGAATATGCTTCTCGCGCCTCAACACCAAACAGGGGAAACCCTTTGGCCCTTATGGGTCAAGAGGAAAAGAATTCAGAAAGAAGAGAAAGAAAACCTAAGAAGAGCCCTTCAGTTTATCGAAATGGTTGGTTTGCTCCACTTGAAGGATCAATTCGCTGAGAATCTCTCTTACGGACAGCAAAAACTATTGGAACTGGTAAGGGCACTGATGGTGGAGCCGAAGATGATCCTTCTTGACGAACCCACGGCGGGAATCAACCCCTCCCTTATCCGAAAAATGATGGCGATGATTTTGAAGATGAGAGAATCAGGGAAGGTTTTCTTCATTATAGAACACAACATGGATGTGATTATCGAACTCTGCGATTGGGTGTTTGTGCTGGATAATGGTGAAAAGATCGCCGAGGGAAGGCCCAAAGAGATTCAAAACGATCCCAGGGTGATCGAAGCCTATCTGGGGGTGTAAATCAGTTTGGAGTGATCCGTTCGGAGTTCGGAGATGATCCAAATATAAAAACTCCGAACTTATGACTCTGAACGCCAAACCTAATTTTGTGAACGCGATGGCACCCATCTTAGAAGTCCAAAACGTCTTTTCCGGTTATGGAAAATTTGAGGTCATCCATGGAGTTTCCCTCCGTGTTCAATTGAGCGAGATCGTGTGCGTCATCGGCCCAAATGGCTCGGGGAAATCAACCCTTCTCAAAACGATCTTCGGTCTGATCAAACCGAAGCAAGGGCTTGTTCTATTTTTAGGAAAAGATATCACTCGGGCCGAGTCTGAAGAGAAAGTAAGAATGGGCATTGCTTATATTCCCCAGGGGAAAAATATCTTCCCATCCCTCACGGTGAGAGAGAATTTGGAGATGGGGGGAACACCCCTTAAGGATTCTAAAAGAATAGGAAAGGCGATTGAGGATATTTTCCAGAGATATCCTCTTCTCGAAAAAAGAATGAAGAGGAGGGCAGGATCTTTGTCAGGAGGGGAAAAGCAGGTTCTTGCGCTGGCGCGGGCTTCAATGATCCAACCCCAACTCATGCTTTTAGATGAACCGTCTCTCGGCTTAGCACCAAAGGTGATCGAAGAGATCTATGAACGGATCAATGAAATCAATCGCAGCGGGGTGACCTTTGTCATTGTGGAGCAGAACGCAAGGAAGGCTCTCAGAACTGCCCATCGAGGATATGTTTTGGATTTAGGGGTAAGTCGTCTGGAGGATACAGGAGAAGGCCTCTTGAACAACGAAGAGGTCAAGCGCCTTTATCTGGGAGGCTAAGCAATTTTTCACCTCTCCCGGACAAATTTCCACGACAACATTGACAGACGATCTGTTGTCCAATAGCCAAATGGGTAATGCATTTTTAAACTATTGCGATTTCGCATAATACCGTCTGAAACAATCTTTTCTGGAAAAAATCGCATACTCTTTTGTGTAGGTGAAAACCGTCTAGTGCCTCATCCTTAGAGAAAGAATTGAATCAGCATAAAAAATAATGTCACGTTTCGGCAGATATTCATAGAACAGTGCCATGGGAGGTCTTAACAGATGCAGGTAGTGGGTATTGTTGCGAATCCAAGGAAGCTGATGAACACGGATACCATAGTCCAAAGGATATTGGATGGATGTCAGGAGTCAGGTGTCTCGGTCGACAAGATCTATCTGAACGACTTAGAAATATTGGCATGTCAAGCGTGTAAGATCCAGGATGGCTCAGGATGTGTCTATCAAGACGGCATGGAGCAGATCTATGAGGTGCTTGAGAAGGCAGATGGCCTCGTCCTTGGGACACCGGTTTACTACAACACCGTGTCCAGCCAGATGAAGTTGATGATTGATCGCTGTTATTGCCTTGCAAGGCCTGTCATATTGCCCTCAGGCAAAATGATCTATGAGAGTGCGGTAAAAAAGAAGAAAAAGGGGATTGTGGTTTCGGTGGGCGGAAGCGGCTCAAACCCTGAATGTGTTCTCCCCGTTTTTCATCTTTGGTCACCCGAGGTGAACCTTGTGATTGTCGATTCTGTCTTGGTGACTCGTGCACAATTGGGTAAACCGCCAATGGAGAGTGCGGAACTCCTTAAAGAGGCCTTTTCCAAGGGACAGGAATTCGCTCGTTCACTCTGGACCTGACGAGCAGAAATATCAAAGGGGAGACCTAACGCTACTTATGGGGCCGACAACTCTTTGCTGGTTTAAGTTTAACCGTTTTACTTAAAGGAGGGGGAACTGAGAATATGAAAAGGATGGCTTTTTTAGGCGGGTGGTTGATACTGGTTTTCGTGGCGGTTGGGTGGTCCTATGCCGGGGCGCAGGAAAAATTCGAGGCTCCATCTTTAAACATCGGCGATGAATGGACTTATAAAAATGAAGCCGGAGGTAAATGGAAGCAAAAAGTTATAGCCGAAGATCGCAGTTGCTACCTGATTAAGTATGGAAAAGGGATCCAAGGCTATGACAAAAGAACCATGAACATTGTGTTCACGGTTGACCAAAATGGCAAAAGGACTAAATTCACCGGCATTCGGGGGAAAGTTTTGAATTTTCCCCTTTTTATAGGGAAAAAATGGTCCATTATGACCCGTCACGGTCTGGAAGAGTATTTCGTCTCTTCCTCCGAAGAAATAGAAACAGCAGCCGGCAAGTTTAAGGCCATCAGGATTGAATACACCCAAAAACGGACGCAACAGTCAAAAAAGACTCATTCTTACTCTTGGACAGAGTCCTCCCTCGGAACTTATTGGTATGCTCCGGAGGCTAAAGCTATTGTCAAGCGCGCCGCTCAAAACCTATTCACCGGAATTGAGGAAGTAAGGTCGATTCCGGATATGGAATTAGTTTCTTACGGGTTTAAATAACAGTGAAGTTTAGCTTTCTTTGCTTATCAAAGTGCCGCGGTTGGATATATCAGCAAGTATGCCTTCCAGAGGCGGGGCCATTTGAGAAAGGGAGATTGTTTGAAGAGCCTGGATATGCTAAATTAAATCTTGATGAAAAAGACTTTTCCCCTCCACGGGATTTTCGGAATTTTTCTTCTTGCCCTTTCTGAAATCCTCCTCTTCAAAAAAGTCGACCCCTTTTACAGTTGGTTCTATTGCTTTGCTTGGTGGTCTTATATCCTCATCATTGATGCGATCATCTATCGTTTAAAAGGAAACTCCCTCATCCTCAATCGAACCAAAGAATTCTTCCTGATGATCCCTTGGTCTGTCTTCATCTGGCTGATCTTTGAGGCAGCAAACCTCTCTTTAGAAAACTGGTACTACATCAATCTCCCTCATTCCATTGTTGAGCGGTGGTCAGGTTATGCAGTCGCCTATGGAACCGTGCTCCCGGGGCTGTTTGAGACCACTGAATTTTTAGAGTCCTTCATGTTTAAGTCATCCCCTCACCCCCTCCCTCTCCCCACGGGGGAGAGGGGAAGGGTTAGGGGCGGCCACACCGTTCTTATCCTCTTAGGAACCATCTGCCTCGTCTCCTCCGTCGCCGTCCCCGCGTACTTCTTCTCTCTCATTTGGGTCGGATTCATCTTTCTCTTAGAGCCCTTCAACTATCGGTTCGGAGGCAGATCTCTCTTGAAGGATCTGGAGGAAGGAAGTCCGCGGAAGATATATCTCTTACTCGTCGCAGGGTTGATCTGCGGCTTTTTTTGGGAGCTCTGGAACTTTTGGGCTTGCTCAAAATGGGTCTACACGGTCCCATTCTTCGAAAAGTGGAAGGGGTTTGAGATGCCTTTCCTCGGTTTTTTAGGGTTTCCTCCATTCGCCGTCCAAGCCTATGTGATGTACAACTCTATCTCCTTATTTCGCTCTAAAAGGGGATGGGAGGAGTCGACGCATCGTCTCCATCTCGAAAAGAAGACAAGGCCTCTCACTATCGTCTTAACTGCGATCCTGATCGGAAGTTTCTATCTTCTCATCTTCAGAGCAATCGATCTTAAAACCGTTGACTCTTACTATCCCCGTCTCAAGGATGCATACTGGATCGAACCTCGATATCGAATGGAGCTTCCAAAAGTAGGGATTGCTAACCTCGACGATCTTCTCTCAAAAAACAGAGATAAAGATGAAAGGGATGAACTGGCGCTCCGCCTCCTCATCCCAAGAGAAGAACTCATCCAATGGATCGAAAAAGCTCAATTGGTTCAGTTAAAAGGACTGGGGACTGAAAATCTTCGGTTGTTGGAAGGAGCGGATGTGCATTCGGTCTCGGCTCTTGCCATGGAAGACCCAGAAGGACTTCATCAGAAGATGGAAGGAGTTTATCAGGGAAGAACGATCCCCAAGAAAACAAAGATAAGGATCTGGATCAGAGAAGCCCAAAAGAAAGTTCAGAGTTCGGAGTGATGAGTTTGGAGTTAAGAGTTAGAAGAACAAGACTTAAGTTCGTAGTTTATGGTTCGTAGTTTATGGTTCATAGTTCATAGTCCAGGGAGTCGAAGATGAAATATGGAGCGATGAATTTTCCGATCAAACCTCTCCTGAAGGAGATCGAAGAAATCGGAGAAATGGGCTTCGATTATGTGGAATTGACGATGGACCCACCTGAGGTCACGCCACAAAAGATTCTGGGACAAAAACGGTCGATCTTAGAGCTCCTGAATCGCTACGGGATGGGAATTGTAGGACACCTTCCCACTTTTGTTTGGACATCAGACCTTTATGAAAGCTTGAGGAGGGCCTCCCTCCAAGAAAATTTCGAAGCCCTGGAGGCGGCGGCTCAATTGGGGATTGAGAAGGTCGTGCTTCACCCCGGCTATATCACCGGCCTGGCCAAATTCCTTCTGGATCGGGCGAAGGGATATGGAATGGATTCGATTGAAGCCATTTTGAAGAAGGCGGTTAGCCTCAACATCACCCTCTGTATCGAAAATATGTTTCCGCAAGCCCATTTCCTTTTCCAACCCCACGAATTCCAATCCGTCTTCGAGTCCTTCCCGGAAATTCGCCTCACCCTCGATATTGGTCATGCCAATCTTGGAGGGGGAAAAAACAAGTCCTCGGAATTTATCCAACGCTACGGCTACCGAATCGGCCATGTCCACGCCAATGACAATTTCGGAAAGGAGGATAGTCATCTCCCGATCGGTGCTGGAATCATCGATTTTCAAAAGATCATGAAAGAGCTCAAAGAGGCCCAATACGACGAAACGATCACCCTCGAAGTCTTCTCCAGAGATAGAGATTATCTCAAGATCAGCAGGGACAAGATCAAGCGAATGTGGGAGGCCCTGTGATTTCTGATTTCGGAATGTCTTACCGCCATCCGCTGGGTGCTTTGCCCTCTGCGTTATTATTCCGAAAGCCTGAGGAGGGTACCGGTCCTTCTCGCCCGGTGAAGGACGATCTTAAAGAGGAATGCCTCGAGGATCAGATAGACCCCTATCAAACCGAAGCCCCAGCCTAAACAGTTTCCCGATACGCTTTTGAATCCATAAAAAGACCGGAAGTACTCCAACAGATAAGTTAACGGGATCGCCCGGGCAATCGCGGGAAGGGGGAATGGAAGGATGGACACAGGGTAGTAAATCCCACAGACTAAATAGAGCAGACTGACGATAGACCAGGCTGCAACCTCTGCATTATATCCGAAGAGAAGAACAAGGATACAGACGCTGACGCCAATCAAGGCAGCCGTGAGAAAGAGGCCCAGGAGGAAAAGAGAAAGAGGAAGGAACCCTGGCCGTAAGAAATCGAACCCGAAGGCCAAGGCACTGAATATCGAAAGCAGTAAAAAGACGACGAACGAGCGCATCACACCAATGAGCCAGGACCCGGAAATCAGATGGAAAGAATGGATTGGGGCAATAAAGGTATGTTTGAGGGCTTTCGACCAGAGATCGTAAAGAAGGACATAAGCAACGTCGATCTGGCAGACCTGAATCACGCTCATGGAGATAATGCCGGTGAGGATGAACCCGGACATATTGACATCCAGTTCGAGGAAGGTGGTTAAAAGCCCTATTGAAAAGAAACCTACCAGGGGCCAGAAAGCGATCTCAAAGAGACTGAAGATATTGCGCTTCGTGATGATCCAGTTCTTAAAGACGAAGGCCCATATCCGAATCAATCTGCTTGGTAAATTCCATGAATACATCTTCCAAACCCGTTTGCCTCAGGGTGACCTTTCTGATCTCCACACCCCTCTGAGAGAGTGCCGCTATCAGGGGTCCTAATCTTCTCTCCCCATCATCCACAATGATCTCGCAGACATGACCAGAGATCGAGTAATTGATGACACCCTCGGCCCGAAGGATATCGTCCTCCGAAATTCTTCCCTGAAATTCTATCATCACCACATCTCCCACCCGAACCATCTGTTTTAGGGCTTCTGCCGTCCCTGCGGTGAGGATCTCGCCTGCCTTCAGAAAAGCGATGCGGCCACAGAGGTATTCTGCCTCCCTCATATTGTGAGTGGTGAGAAGGACGGTCATCTTTCTCTCCTTTTGGACCGAACGTATCTCCTCCCGAATTCTGGCAGCTGCATTGGGATCAAGGCCGACCGTCGGTTCATCCAGAAAAAGGACTTCCGGATCATTCAGCAGACATTTCGCCAAAGAGAGCCGTTGTTTCATTCCTGTGGAGATGCGATCAAAGAGGACGTTTCGATGTTCTCGCAAGTCCAAAAGGTCAATCAATGCATTGACCTTCTCCTCTCGCCGTCTTCCCACCAGACCGTAGAGCATTCCGTAGAAATGAAGATTTTCCTTAACAGTTAAGCTCCACAGAAAATTCGCATTTCCACTCGAAATGTTTACCTTCTCCCTGATCCGAGCGCCATTCGCGAGCGCATCGATGCCCAGAATTTGAACCTTCCCGCGATCCGGGAGGAGCAATGTGGACAGAATGGATAACAGGGTCGTCTTCCCTGCACCGTTGGGTCCAAGGATGCCGAAGATCTCTCCCTCATTCACCTGGAGGTCGATCCCTTTAAGGGCGTCTGTCCGCTTTTTCCCTCGCCAACCCGATCGGAAGGTCTTGAAGATTCCCTCTGCTTCGATTGCGAATGCCATCGCTTTTTAAAGAATGCGGATTGTAGAGTGTGGAATGCGGAATTAAACTTCTAAGTCAATATTTAACTATCGACTCCGCAGTCCGCATTCCGAATTCCCCAATTAGAATGAGTATATTATGGAATGGACAATTTGCCAAATAGAAATTTGATGGTCTCGTAAAAAGCCCCAGTTTGTCACCCTGAACCAGGTCCTGAATTTAATTCAGGATCTACGATTTCAGGGTCTCATAAGTCCTTCACTTTGTTAGATGCTGAATCAAGTTCAGCATGACATTTTCGGTGTTTTTCGACTTTTCACGAATTCATCAAATTTGAATTCTTAAATTCCTACCTTGCAACCTCAAGAGCATAGATTTTTTTAAAGATAGCAAAATTGGTGATCATTGGAAGGAGGTAAACCCCGTTAGAAATTCCAGTGGGGCATTATTTCTAACGGGGTAAAGGGGGTCTGCCTCAGAACATTCCGTTGGGATTGGCGGACGTTTCCGGAATCTCCCGGATCGCGTCCCAGTGCTCGACGATTCTGCCCTTCTCCAGCCTGAAGGAATAATCATACTCCTTGTATCTCGCCATATCTCTCCTCTTCTTACCAAGCGACCTCTTTGTATCCCACTATCAAGCACATGGCGATATTATCATGCTTTCAAGACTTTTTCTACAGCCTCAACGGCAAGGGTGAGGTGCGCTACTTTAAACGCGTCGCCTCCACCCTCTTGTTCTGCCTCTCTCTTTCCTCACGATCTCAACAAGTTCTTCCGTAGAAACAGTTGCTTTGATTGAAGGAACATCCAGGGGCGAGCTACGTGTCTGCTCAGGGATCAATACAAAGGTCCTTCCATCTTTTCGGCGGATGATCACTTTTCCCATCGATTCCGCCTTGTCCAAGATACTCGAAAGCTTTTGCCTTGCTTCAGAATAGGTGTAGACTCGCATTTCAAACCTCCATCAATTTGACGCCCAGTTTCATCGCCGCACATTATCAAGTAAGAAGTCAATGGGCAGAACACGGAGTTCAGTCGGGCGCTTGCACATCGGCTGCAACGCCTCGTTAACTGATGGTCTCAGTTCCTACTCTCCTTACGAATACCATGTACAAATATATCACCAACGCGGGCAAAAAGAGAAGAGCGCAAGTCCCGTAAACCGCTTTCGCCGACACAATGCCATATAGTGGATTGGCCGACAACGGATAGAATGGCTTGATATCTTGGTACAGTGGCATATCAAAGAGGATGTGCATCCATGCGCCGAGCATTCCTGATACCGCCATTCTCAATAGAGTCGTGGAGTACGGTAGACGTAATAGTGACATTGCTTTTCCAATAAGCTTACGAAACGGAAAGGCAATAAGTCCCAGCAGTAATCCTACCAAGCTCCCAAAAAGGAATGTGTGACAATAGCCATGAAGAGGATAGTCAAATCCATACACCATGACGAGTAAAGGCTCGATATCAATCGCGACGTTTGCGCCAACAAAGATGGGCACATCAATGTAACGCTGCAATGGCAGAGCCACACAGGTATGAGGTCCGAAATGGAAAGGCGTAAAAGGCATAGCGTCTATTATCCTCTCTTCATGCGGTTAACGAGATGCATTAGCAGCGGGGCCACAGCGGACAAAGAGAAAAACCAAAGAGCGTTATTCCCCGTCTGCTGGATGCTTTTGTTAACTGATCTCTGTACTTAGTTCTAATCAGCATTCTTAGTCTTGGTTTTAGATTAATCATGAGCGGGCGACTGATTGGCTGCACTCTGAATTATTTTTCTCAGTTCTGCGGCGATTTCGGCCTTGGTGTATTTAATTTGAAATAATGGTCAATCGAATTTTGAAGGTGTGACCCCGAAGTCACCTATCCTAAAACAACTTGACGGTTGAAGCAAAAGGATCTGAGGAGAGCGAATAGAAGAATCGGAGTCGCGGGTGGGGGCGTGGAAGACAAAAATGTCCAATGAGAGGAAGACATTTTGCCAGTTGGGAAGATACACTACCCGGGTGCCGAGGTTGCTCGTTACCTTTGGAGCCAGGCTGGGGCGAGGGCCAAGTTGGAACGAAAAACCTTTCTATATACAATAATAGCCAATAGCAAACGCTGTCGGTCCAGCATGTGACGTGATCACTGTGCCTATGTGATACCTGTAAAGCTCCTCAACCTTGACAGCAGAATTGACCTGTGAAGCTAGCTCCTTATACTGTTCCTCGCTTTCACCCCAGATGAAAGCAGCTTTCACTTTTTTATTTTGACCAGCATCTTCCTTCACCAACTCAACCATTCTGCTTATAAGCCTGCTACTGCCTCTCACCCTCTCTACAGGGCTAACAAAACCGTCCGCAACCGCAAGTAAGGGCTTTATTTTTAGCATAGTTCCCAAAAATCCCTGCGCCCTTCCTATCCTTCCTCCTTTCTTAAGGAAATCAAGCGTTTCAACAGAGAAATATACCTTGAGCTTTGATTTAATTTCCTCGATTAAATTAAGGACTTCCCTCAAATTTGCGCCTTCTCTTACCGCTTTAGCTGATTCCAGCACTATCATACCGAGCCCTACTGATACAAAGCGTGAATCTATTATCGTAACATTCCACCCTTTCAATTGTTGCAATGCAACGGATGCAGATTGGCCTGTTGCACTCAACTCCTTAGAGATGTGTATTGATATAATTTCATCCTTATCGCCAAGTTTTGTGTAGGTGCGAATAAATTCATCTGCCGATGGCTGAGATGTCATCGGGAAGTCGTCAGTTTCTCTAAGCATCTGGTAAAATTCAGGCGGAGAAACGTCGTAGTAATCCCGAAATGTCCTTTTACCAAGCTTGACGGTCAACGGAACTATCTCAATGCCATATTCTTCTACTATCTCTTTTGGCAAGTCTGCGGTGCTGTCTGTTACTATCTTAACCATTGTCGTGACCCCCTTTATTCAACTGAAAGAATGTAAAAGCAATGCGGTTGCCCTCCATAGTGAAGTTCAGCATCTAACTCCGGGAAAAGCGATTCGATCTCCTCAAGCATTCTTTCTGCTTCACTTCTGGCAATATCGGCACCGTAGAATAAGGTTATTATCTCATTATCCGATTCAACCATTACTTTGAGCAATTCAAGCACAGCCTTTTGAGTATCGTTTATTGAAATGTGGATTTTGCCATCAAAACGTCCTATTGAGTCATTTTCTTTGATGACCACATTCCCATACTGAGCGTTTCTGACCGCTTTAGCGATTTCACCATTCTTTGCCCGTTTAAGAGCATTCTCCATATTGATCGCATTGTCCTCAAATTTCATATCACTACGGAAAGAAAGCACCGCTGACAGCCCTTGTGAGATATTCTTTGATGATATTATCTTTACGTCTTTGTGGCTCATATTCACCGCCTGTATTGCCGCAGGGATCACATTAACATCATTTGGAAGGAGAAGGACTTTATCTGAATAAGCAGAATCAATTGCACGTATCATCTCTGAGACACTTGGATTCCTCTGATCGCTCATCAGGACAGATTCGACACCAAGACTCTTGAAAACTGCGGCTATACCATCTCCCGGTGCGGCTGCAATCAAAGTGACGTCATGTTGCTGATCATCCTGTGCAAGTAACATTGGATCCTGAGTTATATGCCTGTGCTGTTTCTTCATGTCGCCAATCTTTACGTTGCTCGGTTGGCCATGCAGATGAGCATGAGCCAGCACCTTTTCAGGATCGCTTGTATGAACATGCACTCTCACCTTATTACGCCAACCAACGACCACGAGGTCCGTTCCTAAATGAACAAAACCCTCTCTGATCTTTGAAATGTCGGTGTCCTTTGGTGTGAGTATAAACTCAGTGCAGTATGGCGTATCCCAAGATTCAGAGACCAGTTTTTGAGCAACACCTTCGTCTAGGGATTCGGGTTTATCGTAAACGGTAAGTGGATCACCTTTCACCAATCTGAGTACACCTTCAATCATCAATACGAAACCTTGACCGCCAGCATCAACAACTCCTGCCTGTGCAAGCACCGGAAGTATCTTAGGGGTATTTTGTAGGGATGTTTTTGCTCTATCTAAGACTCTTTCAAGTAATATGACCATGCCTACTTTGTCTTGAATAGCTTGAATCGCTTCTTCTGTGGACTCCCTTATGACCGTAAGCACTGTCCCTTCTACCGGCTCCGTCACAGCTT
Organism: uncultured delta proteobacterium; assembly: GCA_963826305.1. GTDB lineage: Bacteria > Desulfobacterota > BSN033 > BSN033 > UBA1163 > CAWGWZ01. Next base: position 654,253 of record CAWGWZ010000020.1, read on the forward strand.
GATAGGTACGTTTTGTTCCCAGCTTAAATCCTTCAACGATGTCTTGAGGAAAAAACTTCACCTTGTCACGTCCTATTTCAGCAAATCCTGCGATGAGTTGCGAGATAATGACTCCCGAACATCCCCTTGCACCCATTAACGCCCCTCTCGCCGCAGATTCCAGCACCTCGTCAAGCGGAGCGTTTTCCATGCCTTTAAGCTCATCAACTGCTGAGATAAGAGTGAGCGACATATTCGTGCCTGTATCACCGTCAGGCACAGGGAAAACGTTCAGGCGATTCACGATCTCACTATTCTCTGATAACCAGCTTGTGCTTGCCACAAGTGCCTTTCTAAATCTGTCACCATCGCAATATAGAATTTCCACTACCGTTCCTTTCTTGCCTTGATATGACTGGATACTAATGTTAGACTTTGACACTATTAATTGTCAACATCCAATATCTTAGACAAACAATTGTTAAAATAACTCATTATTTCTGAAATCCTAAAGACCCAGATAGTACTCGCTTGACAGTATTTTCTAAGGCCATTTTAAGTTTGGTAAGAAAGGGGCTATGGGGGCAAACCTTCAAAATTTATAGAGGATTTGGAGGGTCAGGCAATCGTAATAAAGTATTTCTTCTTCGCTTGCTTGATCAGATCCTTCTCCAATCTTGCCACCACTTTTCTGAAAGACTCGTCTTTACCGAGTCTTTTTTCAACCTCGATGATCGCCTGGCTTATCCTCATCGGACTCCTCCGAAAATGCTCCGCAATGTCCTTCACCATCTGGCCCGCCAATCCCCTCGCCAAATAGCCAACAATCCCCCTGCCATGAGCCCCCTTACGTTCATAGGTCAGGGAGTACAGCCGGTCTATGGTAACCCCGCAGGCTTTGCTCACCTCTCTTACGATGACCTCAATCGGGATCTCATAAACCACATTTTCCCTATCTCGCTTCTCATTCTCAATTCGATTGATGAAATCCTCCTCCCCAAGATACCGCTGGTCCTTCACCTCGTAAAACTTCTCCTGATGACCACTCTCAAGTCCCTCCAGTATAAATTCCCGGTATTTCCTCCTGCCAACAGACCTATTCTTTCCAAATTGCCCCAACACGAAGTCCGTATCAATGAGTCCTTGGCTCCCCTTACCCAAATAGCTCAGATGGCTCGTCCATAAATATCTTTCAGGATCCCTTACAACCTTCGCACGAACTGGATTCAAATGGATATATCTGACCAATTCCAGCAGATAAGCATCCTTATCGCATAAAATCGCCCTATATCGACCTTGAAAAAGGTGCCCCACCTTACCGTATCGCCTGTTGAAATAACGGGCATACCCAAATAGAAAGGATTGCATGAACCTGCTTAAAGGGATTTCCCCCACTTCGAGCAGCAGATGCACGTGATTCTTCATGAGGGCGTAGGCATAAAGCTGAATAGCATATCTGACCTTACACTCAGAAAGATAAGTTAAACATACTGTCCAATCCTTGTCGTCATAGAAGATTTCCTGACGCTGATTCCCCCTGGAAATGACATGATATAAAGCGCCCGGAAAATGAACACGTGGTTTGCGAGCCATAAATACAAATTATCGCAAAAATGGAACTTATGTCAATACTTTATTACGATTGCCTGACCCTCTCGATGTCAATTAGTTCTTAGTTGTCTCGCCATACCTGTATTCTATTTATTTTGAAATAATTGTTAATCGAATTTTGAAGGTTTGATCCCAATGGACTCAGCCCTTGTTAGGCCCATTCAATAATAATTTTGTCAAATGTCAAGGACAGACCCCAGTTATTCATACCCGCGCCGAAGGCGGTCGGGTGCATGCGGTTGTTAGGCGCTGGTCATCAGTAAGCTTATCGTCAACCATGTAAGTGCTCCAAAATCTCATCATCCTGATACGTCGTGATATTGGATATCCTGTTACTATCAAAATAGACTCTGTAATTCCTTTCAATCATTCTCTCCGCAATTTCATTTGCTGACAAAGCTCTTTTTGGTTTCGGCACTGTTGGTGTTGCAATCAAAAAATCAAAGTCATTCATTTCAGGTGTCCAGTCAATATGTAAAAAACCGTCCCTGTCAATTACGGGCGGCTCATCACCTATACAATACTGTGCATGATCGTATCGGCATTGTGAATCATCACATCTGAATTCTTGAAATAACCGCATCCAAATTGATTTTATCAAGTCGGCACTTGACTTGTTTTCATTTACCAAAAGTCCGACTGCTCCCCAATCCTTACCCAAGAAAGGTCGCTTATCAGTCCAAATTCCTTCTGCCTCTGCTAAAGCAATTGCCTGCTCTTTCAACATTTCTTCGTTCTCAATATTATTCTTGAGTCTCACAATATACCCTTGTCCCAATCCGGTCGTCGGATGATTAGAAAAAATCATAGTGTAGGTGTGATGTCTCTGTTCGCCAGATTCTCTACCATAGCGAATTCTAACCGATACAGGAATTTTGGTCTCTAGGGTTTCAAGTGAACGCTTTCTCCACTCGCATCGGTTTGTATTGTCCCATAACAAGGAGCCGATTATTACTACGCCACCCTTCAAGTTCATTTTACGCCTCCATAGGCTGGCAAATGTTCGAAGCATCATATTACGAAGTTTGTGCAAAATATTAAAATACATGATGTCTCATACTTCAGGCCGTCACCTGGACATAACACGGTAAATAAGGCGCGGGGGCAACCAACCTTTGCAAAAAACCGCAGAGGCTTATGCTCCGTCGCCTTGATTAATATTTTCTACGCACTAATTATTTTTTCAACTTCTCCAATTATTCTATTGGCCATTTCAAGATTACTGGAATGCTGCGCGGACGCCTCCGCTTTGACCTGTTGAAGCCAAACTACTTCATATTTATGCTTCTGTTGTAATTCATTGACCGCATCGACTGTTTGCCCGTACGTTCGTGTGTTACAAATTATGACTTGGCAGCCCTCCCGAACAAAGCGCGCTGAACTTTCTTTTACCAATCTGCCGTTTGGATCTCCTTGACTTTCAATTCCTATTTTTACGTTCTTGATAATTAAGATGACTGTTATATCGACTTTGTAAATCTCTTCAATTAGTATTGTGGCATTCGGATACTTGACTTTTAGTAGTTCATATACTTTCTTGACAGTCTCGCTTTTGCCTACATTTGAACCACCTTGCAAGGCAATAACTTTATTTATCATATGTTATCTCCTTTTCTCGTAGAACGCGCGGCTCAATGGGAGCCGGCTTTTTCGGCGATCCACTGCAGCCGGTGGTTATCCAAAGGTATTAAGTTTTCCATGCGTACAGGAAGTCTGCAAAGCGCTCCTGGATTTCGTCTTCAAGCCCCATTTTGAAATAGCCGTTTTCAGTGTCGAGCACGTACAAGATAAGCTGATGAGAACAAATGAGTGTCGAATCGGCGTTTTTGCGTTGGGCGTCTTGGTCAAAAGTCACTTGACCGTCGCCGCCGAGCCGAAACCGAGCTGCTATCGAAGAAAAGGTTGTATGTACTTGTAGGGTCGGATCGTAAAAGCACTGCAAATATGACTTATCGAGACCAGCCTTGCGCGCCATAGACAGAACGTCAAGCTCAGACCAAGAAGGCATAGTTTTCGTGGTCCCACACTTCTTGCAGACGACCTCCTGGTACTTTCCTTTAGCTTTTTTATATCTGTCCTGAATTTCGTCAATTTGTGAAGCTGATAGATGCTCCTTCATAGGAAATACTTTCGTTGCGTGATTGAACTGCTTGCCCTGATGAACGTAGTGGTATTCCAGGAACTGTTCTGCCTTATCTGGGTTCTTCGCGATATACCCCAGCGTAACGGCTTTTTCGTAAAGACCACGTAGCAGCTTCATTCCGCCGAAGCCGTAGCCATTCCCGCACAGCAAAAGGACCTCCATGAAATCTTCAACGGACAAGCGGCCTAAAAAGAAAACCACGCGATCCGCCGGTTCACCCATTTCAATGTGGCGTACGAAAGCTTTCTGAAACGTCTCCGTGAGGCCTTTCAGCTTCTCGACGAATCGTGGATGCCTTGCCAGAAAAGCATCCCATTCAGCGGCGAACCCAAATGTGATTCCGTCAGTTGCCACTATTCTCGAACCTCCTCATTCTCATCTTTCAGGGATAACGTACAAATCACGGGCTGGCGCCTCAAAAGCTAGAGTAGCGAAGCGTACAGACAACGCTGGTCGCTGGTCCCGTGCATTTGATGGTTCGCGGTTTACCTTTCGTGGGCTAGCTCATGAGCTCGCCGCAGAACCCTGACAAGGCGAATAGATCCACTTCGGCCCGAACCCATTTTTCCTGATCTTGAGAGTGACAGATCAACATAGGCTCACCTTCGTCAGAAAAAGCCCAACTCAACCCTTTGGCATAAATGATCTTATTGCACATGTCTCGAAGTTGCAGATCGTCAACCTGCCCATTCTTCAGAAATAGCCGACCGAAATTGCGGCCACCTGTTTGCTTGTAGTATCCGGATATGTCTTGCTCATCATCGACTAAGCGCAAGAACAAGGCCAGTTCTAGGCAAGCCTTTTCTGCCTTCTGCTCCGCTATTTCGAAAAGCGCCTTCCGCAGGTATTCCCATTCGCCGGCGAACTTTTCCATGTAACGTTCCAGGGGCTTGCGCGAGAAGGCAAAAGCCATAATGACTGAGAAGTTTTCATGGACAAGCTGCGTCATCGGGAGCGAAAACAAGAACTTAGGCATTTGTATAATCTGGATATCCATCTCGTCTCCATGTTTGTTCCGCGAACGATAGAAATAAGGCGCGGGGGCACTGCCACCGCAAACTGGCACGTGGCTATCCCCCGTCGCCTTGATTGACTTGTTGGCTGGTCTCCCTATCTATTTCTTGGAGTCCACAGCGGATGACTTCATGAAACAGTTTGATTCTTCCAGCAATCCTCTCTCGGGATTCGGTTTTTGTTTCTTCAGAGAGTCCTTTGCTCCGAACGATGTCCGCGAATCGCTTGATGTCTTCGGGTAGGAGCACTGGATTGTGGAGCAGTTCCTCGTGGCAGTCATAACAAAAGGTAGCAGTCTCACGTTCATGACCCCAAGGGCAGTCCTCAAATATTTTCTCTCTTTGCGTACCTCTACGGTTCTTTGACCGTCCAAAGAACCGCTCGGGAACATGATGATGTGTTGATGCATGTGATCGGCCTTCAAAGGTGGGACTCGCGTAGGTGTTCTGGGTCCGGTGAAGCAGACAGCCACAGATTGCACAGGTTTCATTCGTCTTGTTCTTCATTCTATTTTCAGCCAACATTATTTTTTAAGTTTATTCTATGGATGAAAGGATTATATGTACCTAAAAGAAAACTGTCAAGGTATTTTTGCCTGAAAGCCATTGAATTGAGGTCATTTTTTTGGCATAGTAGCGAATTTTTATAATTCAGGAGTTTATTCCGTTAAGGGCCTATGAAGCGTTCCTGACTAAGAAAGGGGCTGTAAAAACAGAATATGTCCCCTTCTATTTGAAGTGGGTTTCAGATCGTTATGCCTTTCTTTGTCACCCTGAATCAATTTCAGGGTCTTGCTCTTCAGATTCTGAAACAAGGTCAGAATGACGGTTCTTACGGTTGCCCGATCTTTCATAAATGCCAAGAACAATCGATCGTTTCAAAAGTAAATTTGCAGAAGGGAATGACTTCTGTATTATAATTAATTTGATGGAAAAATTTATCGAAATCATCGGTGCCAAATCCCACAACCTCAAAAACATTTCCTGCCGGATTCCGAGAGGGAAGATCACCGTCATCACAGGCATCTCCGGTTCGGGCAAGTCAACCCTTGCTTTCGATACCCTTTTTGCCGAAGGCCAGAGGCGCTACATTGAATCCCTTTCAACCTATGCCCGACAATTCCTGGAGAAGATGGATCGTCCCGATGTGGAGGCCATCCACGGCATCCCTCCTGCCATTGCCATTGAACAGAGGAACACCGTAAAGAATGCCCGTTCCACGGTTGGGACAGCCTCTGAGATCTATGACTACCTGAGACTCCTCTTTGCTAAAATAGGAGAGGTCTTCTGCCCTGAATGCCATATCAAAGTCTCGGGAGACACGGTCGAGGGGGTTGTGGAACAGCTACTGGGTGGATATCATGATAAAAAAATTCTGATACTCAGCCCAGTTCCCTTGGGCAAAGGCGGGGATGCAGAGCTCAAGGTGAAAGATCTCGTTAAAAATGGATATTACCGAATCTGGGAACAAGGAGAGGTTCTCGACCTCACCGCCCTTCCCTTTTCGAATATTCAGGATCGCACTTCCCTCTCTCTCCTTATCGACCGCCTGATCTCTGAAGAGAAGAATAGATCGAGGCTGGCTGAAGCGATTCAGAAGGGTTTCCAATTGGGGGATGGAAAAGTCGAGGTGATCGGGGAGGATGGCGAGAAAATGGCCTTTCGGCGAAGCTTCTCGTGCAATCGCTGTGGGAGAAAATATTCAGAACCAGAGCCCCTCCTCTTTTCCTTCAACAGTCCGATCGGCGCCTGTCCTACTTGCCAGGGATTTGGCAGGATGATCGGAATCGATTGGCAGAAGGTCATTCCGGACCCGAGAAAAACATTGAAGGAAAAACCCTTCTCCCCTTGGAACACGCCTGCCTACGAAGACCTCTACGAATACCTGTGGGAGGCTTGCCGCCGACATCGCATTCCAACCCAAAAACCTTTTGAAGAACTCAGTCCAGATCAAAAAGAGATTCTGCTCAACGGGAAAGGAGAGTTTATCGGCCTGAAAGGTTTTTTTGATTGGATGGAGGGAAAGCGATACAAAGTCCACTACCGGGTCTTTCTCAGCAAATATCGAGCCTATACCCCCTGCCCCACCTGCCACAACACCCGTCTCAAAGAAGAGGCCCTCAACGTTCTCCTCGCCGGAAAGAACATCTTCGAGTTTTGTGATCTTCCCATTTCGGATCTGCAGATGTTATTCAAAAACTTGCCGATCGATGATTTTCAAAAGAGAGTGGGACAACGACTCCTCAAAGAGATCAACGATCGGATCGGATTTATGGTTGATGTGGGTTTGGGATACCTCACCCTCTCCCGTCAGACCCGGACACTCTCCAGTGGCGAGTACCAGAGAATTACCTTAGCGAGGGCGTTGGGATCTGCTTTAACCGATACCCTTTACGTGTTGGATGAACCGAGCATCGGCCTCCACGCGAGGGATACCCATCGTCTCCTTGAGGCCCTTCAGAACTTGCGGAAAAGAGGAAATACAGTGGTTGTGGTGGAGCATGACCCAGACATGATCAGGGCAGCGGATGCGATTATCGATCTCGGTCCCGGTGCTGGAAGACAGGGGGGTCATGTCGTCTTTCAGGGGGAAGTTGAATCCTTACTGAAAAACCAGGATTCCATTACAGCCCGATGTCTGAGGGATGGGATATCGTCAGTTCAGAATTGGTCTCGCAGGAAACCGAGGGGGTGGGTCTCTATCCACAATGCCCGGGAGCACAATCTCAAAGGCATCGATGTTAGAATCCCCTTAGGTATGATGGTCTGCATCACGGGTGTTTCCGGGGCAGGAAAGACCACTTTGGTGCACAACATTCTCTATGCGGGGGTCAAAGGAAATGGAAACTCAGGATTCGAAAAAGGTGCTTTTGACTCCATCGAGGGTCTGGACCAGATCGATGATCTCATCTTAGTAGATCAATCCCCTATCGGAAAGAGCCTTCGATCAAACCCGGCCACCTATGTCAAGGTCTTCGGCGAGATTCGAGACCTCTTCGCCCACACCAGGGAGTCGAAGAGGAATGGATTCAAACCCCGCCACTTCTCGTTCAACACGGAGGGGGGCCGATGTGAAGTCTGCCAGGGCGCTGGCTTTCAGGTGCTGGACATGCAATTTTTGGAGGATGTGATCGTCACCTGCGAGGCGTGTCAAGGGAAGAGATTCAGGACCGAGATATTGAAGATTCGATACCGTGATAAGAACATTTCAGATGTGCTCAACATGACGGTAGACGAAGCCCTCTTATTCTTTCAAGGCCATGACCGGATTGTGTCAAAACTCCAGATCTTCAAGGAGGTGGGCTTGGGCTATCTCACCCTCGGCCAGTCGACAAATACGTTAAGCGGGGGAGAATCACAGCGTTTAAAACTGGCCCAGTACATCGGCCAAACCCGTGAGGGAAGGAATCTTTTCATCTTCGACGAACCGACAACCGGCCTCCATATGGCCGATGTCGAGCTCCTGCTGATCACTTTCAAAAAACTCCTCTCCCGCGGCCACTCGGTCATCGTGATCGAACATAACATGGACTTGATTCGATGCGCTGACTACATCATCGACTTGGGCCCAGAAGGTGGAGAGGAAGGAGGAAGGATCGTCGCGGAAGGCGACCTTAAAACGATTATGGCCTCTCCTCGATCCTATACAGGACAGTTTTTAAGAGAAAGAATAAAGGTTTAGGCTAAGGTTCAGGCTGAGGTCGGTCAATCTCAATCTTAATCTTAACCTTAACCTCAACCTAAACCTCTGTCCTCTGTTTGATGCAGGTTAACATCTGCTCAAGCCGGGCTCGTTCAAATCCTACCATGACTTCATTACACGCGGCAATAACGGGAACCTGTCAACGTCCCGAGATTCTCACCATCTCATCCAATGCAGCGCGGTCTTTCGTCACATCATATTCAGTAAATTTGTACCCTTTCTGGGAAAGAAACTCTTTCACCATCTTGCAGTAGGGTCAGGTAGGCGTTGAATAAACTTTAATCTCTTCTTCTTCCATTATAGTTCCTCCTTCCATTTCAAAATTGCTAATAGATATTACAACGGCAAACAAATTTGGCCATCTAAGCTATGTATCGCAAACTGCAGTGACCAATCTTATATGCCCAATGTCTTCTTAACCCACTTGATGAAATTGAATGCTGAGGTAACGGGGTGCGATTTCATACAATCCAGGCATTCAGTCCCTATTACAATCAGTTTTCCACACGAGCGACAACGGCTGTACCCAACCTTCTCATCATCTTCTGGGGTAGCGTGATAGTGAAAAAGTCTTACATCCCATTCCTCTTTTTTTCCAATCCCGGGTAGCGCTCCCGTTCCTCCAGCTGCTTTAGAATTTATTGCGAGTATCTCTCCCAATCTGTTCCGGTCGAATCCGACCATCACCTCATTGCACGCGGCGATCACTGGAACACTCCGCGCTCCCGAGATTTTCACCATTTCATCTAATGCCGCTCGGTCTTTGGTCACGTCGAAATCAATGAACTTGTACCCTTTTTGGGAAAGAAACTCTTTCGCCATCTTGCAATAGGGTCAGGTGGGTGTTGAATAAATTTTAATCTCTTCTGCTGCCATGACAAATCCTCCTCGTTCTTATTGATTTAAAGCCTCTCTTTTATTTTTACACACATCCCATCTCAGTTGTCAACGAATGTTTTTTCTGCGTGTTTTAAATCTCCCCTCCACCAGCTCCACCCTCACCCCACCCTCTCCCATCGAGGGAGAGGGAAGGAGATAGTTGTCAATCAATGTTTTTCGTTTACGGAAAATTAGGATATAATGGCCCGTATCTTCCCCGCCCATTCCCCTGGACGGGGTGAGGGGAATCGATAGAACTGAAGTAATGATGAAATCAAAGGATCTTCAACAGGCTGCAGAGGACTTCCGTTACCTCCTCAACCGGGGATATCCGAGGAAGGCGGCTCTGGAGTTGGTTGGGAATCGGTACAGCCTTGCTTATGACCAGCGCCACCTCCTCCATCGAGGAGTCTTTTCGGATGCTGATTCAGAGTCGAGACGGAAGCGGAGAATTCCCCTTGGAAAGATCCGAAACAGAGCCCTTGCGATCGACGGCCATAATGTGATCATCACGATTGAAGCCGGCCTCTCGGGTCGCCCTCTCATTCTTGGAGATGATGGCTTCATCAGAGATATTTCCGGTCTTTCCGGAAGATTTAAAGAGACAGAGAAAACGGAGAAAGCGCTTCAATTGGTTTTGGATGTTCTCAAGAAAGCGAAACCCCGCCAAACTCTCTTCCTCTTTGACGCTCCGATCAGTATGAGTGGAAAATTGGCTCAGGAGGTCAGAAACCAGTTAAAGAGAGAAAACCTTTCAGGGGATGCCATGGCCGTGAAGGTTCCGGAGAAGATTCTAATTGGGTTTCCAGGAATCATTGCGACGAGCGATACAATCATCATCGATCAATCAAAAAAAGTTTTGGACCTCGCTGGTGCCATTATAAAGAGGAGAATTGGGTTTAAGTCTCTTATTCGATGGACAAGAAAATCCCTCCCCTCCTCCCTTTGTAAAAGGGAGGGGTATTGAGTGGAAAGGGAGAAGCATTTGCAAGGAGGTGATACCCCTGAAAGATATCGCTGGGTGATTCTGACGGTTGTCTATCTATCCATTCTTGCCTTTACTCTCATCTTCCAATCCATCCCTCCCATCCTTCCCTTTATGATGTCTGAACTCCGCCTTACCTATGCTCAATCCGGCCTCTTGGTGAGCCTCTTTTCCTTACCCGGCCTCTTCATCTCCCTTTTAGGCGGATTTCTCGCAGACCGTTATGGAATGAGGCCTTTAGGAGCAGGCTGCTTTTTACTCATGATCGGAGGCACCCTGCTTGTGGGATTGGGAGCGAATCTTGGGATTCTATGGTTGGGAAGAATTGTTGCCGGGATCGGGGCCTTCACCCTCTCCGTCTTCCTTCCCAAACTTCTTTCCCAATGGTTCAAAGACAGGGAGTTAGGTTTGGCAATGGGCCTATACAATACGGGTGTCCCCCTTGGGTCCATCATCTGTTTCGGCCTTTTCGGAAGGATGGGAAGTATGTGGGGGTGGCGTGTCCCCATCTTATTTACCGGTCTCTATGCATTCATCATAGGCCTCCTTTTTTTGACCTTTTACCGACTCCCCTCTTCTCACGAAATAGAAAACAATAAACCGGTGAGCCTTTACGGATCCCTAAAGGAGATGGGATTACCCATCTGGTGCGTGGGTCTTTCCTGGCTCTGGTTCAACGGTGCCTTCATCTCGTTCGCCACATTTGCACCAAGTCTTTTTTTGCAGAGGGGTTACACGATCGAGCAGAGCGGCCTCCTGATCGGAATTCCCCTTCTGGGTTCCCTTTTTCTGAGTGCACCAACAGGGTACCTCGTCGACCGATTTAGGCATCAAGAATGGCTTATTGGAATTGGAGGGATGGGATTGTCAATCTTAACATTTTCCTTCAACTTCACCTCTTCCTTCCTCCCCCTCGTCACCCTCATGGCAGTCTTCTCGGCATTGATCCCTTCTCCTATCTATTCCCTTCCTCCAGAGATATTGAAACCCGCAAATGTGGGATTGGGATTTGGTGTCATTTCTACCTGCTCGAGCATCGGCCTATTTGCTGCGCCATATTTTGTCGGAAAGACCAAGGATTTCACAGGTTCCTATCATTGGAGTTTCATCATGATCTCCCTCTTCTTCCTTCTTGTCGCGATCTCTATCTTCTTTACCCACCTCTCCCGAAATAGAATGAAAAATCATGAGTGGGGAGTTAGGAGTTAGGAGTTAAGAACCTAAAACAAAATAAGAATAGGCCTCCCGAAAAAAACCTTGACAAGTCTAAACCCTTGACGTATAAAGAGGTATATAATGCTGGATACAGTATACAAAATATTCTTAATTGAAAGGAGGGGCCTGTGAAAAACGTAACGGGAGGAATTCAAGTCACCAAGAGGAAATCACTGCGCGAAGAGGTCTATGATTCATTAAAAAAGTCCATTCTTCATGGAAAGTTGAAAGCTGGGCAACGTCTGATCGAAGAAACTTTGGCCCATCAGATCGGGATCAGCCGCACCCCTGTCAGGGAGGCGTTTCACAAACTGGAGCGGGATGATTTGGTCACCCGACTCTCCAAAGGAGGATTTGCCGTCAGGGAATTTACCAAAGAGGATGTAGAGGAAATCTTCGGCATTCGGAGCGCCCTCGAAAGCTATGCCGCTTACCTTGTCACCCTCCATATCACCCCGGAAAAAATCTCCGTCCTGGAGAAAAAAATTGAGGAATCGGAGAAGGCCCTGGAGAACGGGGATGATGAGAAGGTCGTCCAGCTCCATACCGAATTTCACGATCTCCTGTATAAATCCTGCAAGAGCAAAAAGCTTGCTGAGATGATCAATAATTTTCGCGACTATTTTTACCGCTACCGGTCTGCCCTGCTTCATACGAAAGACGGCTTCAATTACTCTATCGGAGACCATCGACAGATGTTGGAAGCGATGAAGAAGAAGAATCCAAGATTGACGGAACGGCTTGTCCGAAAACACTTGGAGAGGGGGAAGGAGATCGTCATCAAGGAGATTAAGGAAGGTAAGATGGCTCCTTAAAGCGATGAAACAATGTCAAATGTCAAAGCTTGAACTTCAAATTATGCAAAAATCAAATTCTATGTTTTGACACTTTTGCACTTGGATTTCATTTGACATTTGGATTTTGAGGTTCGGCTGCCTGCGGCAGATCGGGATTTCGGATTTTTTTTAACGTATGCGGTTCCCCATCAGAACTGGGCTTAGGGAGAGGAGAGGTGGAGAAGAAAATTCGTATCTTAGTCGCAAAACCTGGTTTGGACGGCCACGATCGGGGCGCCAAGGTGGTCGCTCAGGCTCTTCGGGACGCAGGGATGGAGGTGATCTACACCGGCCTTCATCAGACCATCGATCAGATCATTAACACAGCCATCCAAGAGGATGTGGATGTCATCGGCCTTTCCATCATGTCGGGTGCCCATCTGCCGATCTGTGAGAAACTGGCGAAGAAAATGAAAGAAAAGAAAATCGATGACATCATGCTGGTGGTCGGCGGTGTCATCCCCAAAAGGGATGTCCCTAAATTACAGAGAATAGGGATTGAAGGGATATTTCCAGGGGGAACCCCTTTCGACGAGTCGATCCGGTGGATCAAAGAACACATCAAAAGTGGATAGAGGAGCGGGAACTTCGTTCCCTCGAGGAACGTTTCTCTTCAGGAGCGGCCCTTCCGGCCTTGAGGATCACGCCTTCTTTTAAGGAAGAGTCTGAAGATCCATGAATAGTGAATTTAGATTTCCCTTTGAGAAACTTGAAGTCTGGCATCTTGCTGTTGACTTCGCTGATTACGTTCTCAACATTCTAGATTCTTTCCCGCCCAATAAGTATTCGAGGGTTGTTGGCCAAATGGAAGCAGCTGTCTCGAGCATTCCGCAGAATATCGCTGAGGGAAAAGGTAGACAATATAAGAAAGAGTTTATTCAATATCTCTATATTGCAGAAGGATCGCTTTTCGAAGTTATGACATTATCGGAGATCCTGAAACGCAGAAGGCTTATTGGAGAGAAAGAATCTATTGAAATCAGAGAGCGGGCCGAAATCATTGATCGGAAACTTCACGGGCTGATAAATTCATTAAGAAGCAGGTAAACAGGCTTCTGCCTCGAGTGAAACGCTCCTGAAGCGGAGCGATCCTCAGGCCTAAAGCAGAGGTAGTTATGGGTGTCGCAAAATATATCAAAAGTGAAAAAGACGAAGTTCAGGATGTCATCCTCCAATCGGGTATTCACATCAAACCTCTTTATACACAAAAAGATTTGGAGGAAATCGGCTTTGACCCTGTCAAAGATCTGGCACCGCCCGGAGATTACCCTTTTACCCGCGGGATCCATCCACAGGGGTATCGGAGCCGGGAGTGGACCACCCGGCAATATACAGGGTTTGGAACACCCAAGGAGACCAATGAGCGTTTTAAACTGATGATCTCTCACGGCCAGACCGGTCTCAATGTCGCCTTCGACCTCCCCACACAGATGGGTCTTGATTCCGATGACCCACTGGCTGAGGGAGAGGTGGGAAGGGTCGGTATGGCGGTCGATTCTCTCAGGGATTTCGAAGTGGCCTTCCACGGAATTCCCCTTGACCGGATCGGTGCGGGACTGACCATCAACGCCGTGGCAAGCATCATGCTGGCAATGTTCCAGGCGACAGCCGAAAAATATGGATTTAAAAAAGATCGAGTGAGCGCCACCCCCCAAAACGATATTCTTAAAGAGATAATCGGACGGGGGGCATGGATCTTTCCTGTAAAGCCTGCCGTCCGCCTCATCGGTGATACGATCGAATATGCGATGAAGGAGCTCCCCAGGACTAATCCTGTCAGCGTCTGCGGTTATCACATCCGTGAGTCTGGCTGCTCTCCTGTCCAAGAAATCGCTTATGCCTTCCAAATTGCCAATACCTATATCGAAGAGGTCTTACGCCGTGGGCACCAAATTGATGACTTTGTCAGAGGCTTCACCTTCAACTTGAACGTCTTCGGAAACCTCTGGGAACAGGTGGCCAAGTTCCGTGCGGCAAGAAAACTCTGGGCAATCAATTTAAAGGAACGCTATGGAGCCAAGGACAATAGATCGCTTCTCCTTCGAGGCATCTTCGGTGGTGGTGGATATGGAATGACCAAAGCCCAGCCTGAAAACAATATCATTCGTGGCGCCTATTATGCCCTTGCCGCTGCCTTAGGCGGGGCCCAGACCACGGCTCTCTGTTCCTTTGACGAGGCGTACACCATCCCCACCCCGAGGGCAGCCCTGCTCTCTCTCAGGACGTTCCAGATTCTGATGGAAGAGATCGGGTTGAGGGATACGGTAGATCCCTTGGCCGGATCTTATTTCATTGAAACCCTCACCAAACAGATGGAAGAAAAGATTGTGGAGGAGATGAAAAGGGTTGATGAGCTGGGGGGAATGATCAAGGCGGTTGAGACCGGCTATGTCCAGAGGGAGGTGGCCAGGCAGGCCTATGAGTTTGAGAAGGGGGTTCAAAAGGGAGAACTGATCAAGGTTGGGGTGAACAAGCATACTGAGGGCGAAGAGATGGACGTTGAACTCCATGAATACCATCAAGAGTCGGTGGAGGAGCAGGTCAAACGGCTTCAGGAGGTCAAACGAGAGAGGGACAACCGGAAGGTTGCTCAGTTGTTGAAAGATCTCGAAAAGGCTGCAAGAGAGGAAAAGAATGTGATGCCCTGTCTTCTCGAATGCTGTAAGGCTTATGCGACATTGGGTGAGATGACGAAGGTATTCAAGGAAGCCTACGGAGAATTCAAAGAACCAGCCATCTTCTGAGAAGCTGAAAATTTCAAATGACAAAGCTCAAATGTCAAATTAAATCCAAAACTCAAATGCCTAAATGTCTTTCGATTTTGAACTTTGACATTCATTTGGCATTTAGCATTTGACATTTGGCATTTCTATTTAAGGGAGGCGAAGATGGCATTTACAATGTTTGGTCGGACAATCCGGAAAATTGGTGTCGTCGGCTCAGGGAATATCGGCCCGGATATTGCGCTCCATTTCAGTCAAAACCTTTATGCCCACGGCGTCCCCGTTGTCGTGGTCGATATCCTCCAGGCCGCTCTGGATTCGGGCTCAAAAAAGGCTGAATTAAAAATGGCCAAGGCCGCTGAAAAAGGGATTTTCAAAAAGGATGTCGCCGATACCATCTTCAAGAACATGCTCTTTACCACCGATTATGGAAAAATCGCCGATGCTGACTTTGTGATCGAAGCCGCCTTTGAGAGAGAGGATGTCAAGCATAAGATCTTCGATCAGTGTCAGGCAACATGTCCGAAAACAGCAATCTTTGCTTCCAACTCCTCACACATGGAGCCGGAAGTAATCTTTGAGAAGATGAAAGATAAGGGCCGCTGTCTTGTCATTCACTATTTCTATCCTGCCGAAAGAAATATCCTGGTTGAAATTGTACCCGGGAAAGACACCGATCCCGCTCTAACGGAATATTTGATGAAATTATACGAATTCATTGGGAAGGCTCCGATCAAAGTGAAGAGTCGCTACGGGTACGCTGTGGATCCGATCTTTGAGGGACTCTTTGAAGCTACGGCATTAACCGTAGAGAAGGGGCTGGCCACTGTCAAACAGGCAGACGCCATTGCCCAAAAAGCCCTCGGCTTGGGCGTGGGCCCTTTCACAGCTCATAACCTCGCAGGTGGGAATCCGATTACCCAGCATGGCCTCACCGAGATGAATAAAAAGATTATGCCATGGTATCGTTCACCCAAAATACTGGATGATCAGGTGAAATCTGGAAAGCCCTGGGAGACTGCGGCAAGAGGAGAGGTGGTTGAATACACTCCCGGGACCTATGAAACAGTTTCGAATAGAGCCGTCGGGGCCTACTTGGGAATGATCTGTGAAATTGTTGGAAGTGGCATTTCCAATATCGGCGATTTGGAACTCGCCATGGATGTTGGATTGGTCCTGAATCCCCCCTTCTCCATGATGAATAAGATGGGAGTGAAGAAGGCGCATGAACTGGTTGAAGCCTATGCCAAAGAGAATCCCGGGTTCAAAGTGGCCAATATGCTCGTCAAACAGGCAGGTTCAGGAAAACCGTGGAAGATCCCCGTGGTCTTCAGAGAAGACAAAGCCGAAATCGCTATTGTTAAGATCCGAAGGCCAAGGGTACTCAATGCCCTGAACCAGGATGTTTTCGAACAACTGCGGGAGATTTTCACCGATATCCAAAAAGATCCAAAAATCAAAGGGGCAGTTCTGACCGGATTCGGAACAAGGGCCTTTGTATCCGGGGCTGACATTGGAATGCTGGCTTCTCAGAAAACACCGGAGGGGGCCGAGGCCTTCTGCCTGAAAAGCATGTCCGTCTTGGATATGATCGAGAATCTGGGCAAACCTGTGGTCTGCGCGATGAATGGGCTGGCTTTCGGAGGGGGAAATGAGATGGCGATGGCCTGCACGGCCCGGATTGCCACCAAGGGACAGAAAACTTTTGTGGCCCAACCCGAACCAAGGCTCGGCATCATCCCTGGAAATGGCGGAACCCAAAGGCTGCCGAGGTTGGTAGGAATGGAGAAGGCCTGGCCAATCCTCCAAAGCGCTAACCCCATCTCCTCGGCCCAGGCAAAAGAGATCGGGTTGATTCAGGAGGAGGTGGAGGGCGACCTGATCGAGGCAGCCATCAATTGGGTGAAGAATATTCTCTCGGGGAAAACCAAGGCTCCTGGTATAAAAAAGGATCCCATTCCAATTCCTTCGAAACTCCCGGAGGTCGATATCGGACATCTGAGCCGAAAGATCGACTCCCTGCTCCAGCGGGCCATATTGGAGGGCGCGAAGATGACCCTCGAGGAGGGATTAAAACTCGAAGCCAAGATCTTTGGTGAGTGTCTGTTGACCCAGGACATGAGAATTGGAATCGAGAATTTCTTGACAAAAGGAGCCAAGGTCAACGCAAACTTTGTCCATAAATAACCGAGAAATACCGGAATAATGGAAGGTTGGAATACTGGAGGAATGGCAAATAAGGAAAAAAGACGGAATGATGGAACAATGGAATCTTGGAATAGTGGGAAGATCAATAGAAAAAAGAGACAATAAGATTTGAGGACTTTAGCTTTGGCATGGTCGTGTTAAACCCATCATTCCATTATTCCAATATTCCATTGGAATGAGTTAAATCATGATCGGGATCACATCGATCGGCGCATATCTGCCCAGATATCGAATCACCGAAAATGGAATTAACGAAGCCTGGGGAAGGCCAGGAGGCCGAAGCGAGAGGACGGTGGGGTATTTTGATGAGGATAGCCTCACCATGGGGATTTCGGCCATTCACTCCTGCCTCGATGATCAGCAGATCAAAAAGTTGGATGGCCTCTTCTTTTCCTCAACCACCTCTCCTTTCAAGGAGAAGCTGGCCTCTGCCACAATCGCCATGATTGCGGACCTTCCTCCTGAAACGAGGACGGTGGATATTGGGAACTCTCTCCGATCGGGCACGACCGCCTTGCTTTCTGCTTTCGATAGCGTCAAATCCGGCTCTCTGAAAAGAGCCCTCGTGATAGCCTCGGAATGCAGCAGGCTGGAGATGCCGGGTGGAATGAATGAAGGGTTGTGGGGTGATGGTGCTTGTGCCATGGGGGTCGGTCAGGAGTCGGTTCTCCTCAACTTCCTCGGACACCTCTCGTATTCGGATGAACTGACCCATTACTGGCGGAGGAGCAATGATCGGTATGTCCAATCCGAGGATGTTCGTTTCCCCCAGATCATGGGTTATGCCAGGATCATGGAGTCGGCCATTGATGCCCTTCTGAAAAAATTCAAATTAGGTCCAAAGGATTTCGCCAAAGTAGTAATCGATGCCCCGGATGGAAGAAGCCATCAAGGCCTGATGCGGCGGTTTGGTTTCGATCCGAAGGTTCAAGCCCAGGATCTGATGCACGCCTTCATTGGCTCCCTCGGGACAGCTCATCCTTCCGTCATGCTCACCGCAGCCTTAGAAGGGTTGAAACCCAATGACAAAATACTCTGGGGGAGTTATGGCGACGGGAGTGACCTCCTCATCCTCGAAGTCACGGACCAGATCCTTGAATATCAGAAGGGTTCTCGCTTCAAATCGATGATCAACCAGAAGGAGATGATTTCTACCTATACCAAATACCTCCGTTTCAAGAAGGTGTTAGAAGGAGAGGAGGCGAATTATTATTCCTCCATCTCCGGCTTGCTGAGGGAGCGTGATCGCTTTTCGCGACTGATCGGAGGGCGATGCAAGGTTTGCGGATATATCACGACATTGGCCTTAAGGGTATGCCCGGAGTGCCGGAAAAAGGATCAGTTTGAAAACATTAAACTTTCAAGGAGGGGAACCATCTTCACTTTTACCCAAGAATGGTATTATCCCTCTCCGGAACCTCCCACCACCTTGGCCGTGGTGGATTTGGAGTCCGGGGGAAGGGTCTATTGCCAGATGACGGACTGTTCTGATCCTTCGCGGGTGAAGATCGGAATGCCTGTGGAGATGACCCTTCGAAAGTATCACGAGGCAATCAACCTTCCCCACTATTATTGGAAATGTAAACCGATAGAATCCCCCTTCATCCCCCTTTAGAAAAGGGGGAATTATTTGACCCCTCCCTTTCCTAAAGGGAGGCTGGGAGGGATTAAGGAAGAAATAATGAGCACCAGCTTCAAGGATAAGATTGCCGTGGTGGGTGTAGGGTGTACCAAGTTTGCCGAAAACTTTGAACTGAGTTACAGCGATATGCTGGCCGAGGCCTGTTTCCAGGCCTTCGAAGAAGCGAACGTCGAGCCCAAAGATATTGAAGCGGCATGGCTCTCCACGGCCTTTGTTGACGCAAGTGCCATGAAGGGTCGGTCTGGTATGGATCTGGCTGAGTCCGTCGGTCTCTTTGACATCCCCATCACCCGTGTTTCCAATTTCTGCGCCTCGGGCGGGAATGCCTTTCGCGAGGCCTGCCTAGCCCTCCTCTCTGGAGCCCATGACATCGTTTTGGCAGTGGGCGCAGAAAAGCTGAGGGACCGACCTCCCCAGAAGAGTCTGGTCAAGATGATGGTGGAGGCTCAGCATCCGTACCTCCAAAAGGGGGAAACGGCTGCAGGTCAGTTTGCTGTCTATGGAACCCGCCACATGGAAAAATATGGAACGAAGATCGACCATTTCTGTATGGTCTCCCATAAGAACCACAAGAATGGCGTGAAGAACCCCATTGCTCAATACCGGCAGGAAATTCCTCTCGAGACAATTTTAAAATCACCAATGGTGGCTTACCCCATTAATGTCCTCTGTTCCTGTCCGACCACGGACGGGGCTGCTGCGGCAATACTGGTCAGAGCAGAGGATGCAAAGAGTTTTAATAGGGACTATGTCTTGGTCAAGGCCCAGGAATTAATTGTCAATACCGGATGGGATCTTCCCTTTTTCGACCCTCGATATGACTTCACTGATTTCCCGTCTACTCAGGTGGCCGCGAAGAAAGCCTACGAAATGGCTGGGATCAAGGACCCCCTGAAGGAAATCGACCTTGCAGAGGTCCACGACTGCTTCGCCCCTGTGGAATTGATCGTTTATGAGGATCTTGGGTTTTGTAAAAAAGGCGAGGGAAAATATTTCATCGAAGAGGGACGGTCCTCTCTCGAAGGGGATCTCCCGGTCAATGCCAGCGGTGGTCTGGAGAGTTGCGGTCACCCCGTGGGTGCCACAGGAGTCCGTATGATCTACGAGATCACACGCCACCTCCAAGGAAAGGCCGGGGAGCGCCAGGTCAAGAACGCCAGACTGGGAATGGCTCACAATATCGGCGGACCCTGTGCCATCACCTCCCTGACCATCTTAGGAGCTCAATAAGCTGATGATGGATGGACAGGAAATGAATGTGGGTGGATGGATTCGGAAGTGGGGTCTCCTTCGGCCTCAAAAGACGGCTCTCTTGTTCGAAGATGGCTCCTTCACCTATCGGGAGTTGAACCGGCGCGCGAATCAGCTCTGTCATCTCCTCCTCGGAATGGGCATTAAGAAGGGGGACCGGGTAGCGGTGCTCCTTCATAATGGCCACCCGTATCTTGAAGTTCTTTTAGCCCTCTCAAAAATTGGTGGTCTCTTTGTTCCGCTCAACTGGAGGTTGGCAGGTCCGGAGATCGAGTTCATCCTTCAGGACAGTGGTTCTCAGGTCTTGATCTTTGAATCGGAGTTCACGGGAACCGTCGCTCCCTTGAGGTCTCGGCCGAATCTTTCTGTCGAAGCATATCTGGCGGTTGGTGATTCGGGCCCGGTCTGGGCGAAGGGTTACGAAGAAGGTCTCTTCGCGAGCCCGGCCGACGAACCCTCCCTTCTTCTGCCCATTCGTGATGAAGATCCTCATATGATTATGTATACGTCAGGAACAACAGGTGTTCCCAAAGGGGCAGTTCTGTCCCACCGGAAGACCTTTTTCAACGTTCTCAACGCAGCCATCTATTACGATCTCTCTTCCCAGGATACTGTCTTGGTCTCTCGACCCTTGTTTCACTCGGGTGGTTTGCTTGTCCAGGCACTCCCTGCCTTATACAAGGGGGCAACCCTCATCTTGAGAAGGCGCTTTCAATCCCACGAATTCCTAGAGACGATCGAGAAACATCGGGTCACCGTCGTTGAGATGGCAGGGACGGTCTATCAATTCATTCTCCAGCAGTGTGATTTGACACAATATGATCTTCGTTCTGTCCGTTGCTATTTCACAGGGGGTGAAAGGATCTCTGTGGCGATGCTGAAGGAATACAGTGAGAAAGGGATCATCATCTCTCAGATCTTCGGCCAGACTGAAACGTCGACACTCACTTACCTCCCCTACGGAGAGGCTGCCCGAAAGATGGGGTCTGTAGGACTGCCCGTTTTTCATGGCGAGCTAAAAATTGTCGATCGGACGGGCCAGGAGGTGTCCTCAGGAGAAATCGGGGAGATCGTCGTTAGGGGACCGATTGTCATGAGCGGATACTGGAAGCAACCAGGCCTCACAGTCAAGGCGATCCGAAAGGGATGGCTCCACACCGGAGACCTGGCAAGAAAGGATGAGGAAGGGTATATCTACATCGTCGATCGGGAAAAAGACATGTATATCAGCGGAGGAGAAAACGTCTATCCGGCCGAGATCGAAAAGATCTTCTTTACCCATCCGAAAATCTTCGATGTGGCCATCATCGGGGTTCCAGATGAAAGGTGGGGTGAAGTAGGAAAGGCCATCATTGTTCTGAAACCAGGAGAGTGCATGGATCCTGAAGAAGTTCTCGAATTTATCCGAGGGAAAATCGCCAAATACAAGATGCCCAAATACGTCGAATTTGTAGAAGAACTTCCTAAGACCTCCAGCGGAAAGATTCAAAAAAACCTTCTTAAGATGAGACCGATCGGCTGCACAAGCCCTGGCCCTTCTGCAGGGCATAGGATTAACGAACAGACATCAGCTTAGAAGAGTCGGCAGAAACAAATACACCCGACGAAGGGAAAAGCGATGATGGAGTCGATCGAGAAACGCATCCGGAGGAAAGACCTCCTCAGCCGGATCACAACGCCAGCACAGGCAGCTCTTTCGGTGAAGGAAGGGATGAAGATCGCAACAGGCGGAGCGACCCACGCAGGTTATCCGAGGGCCTTTTTTCTTGCCCTGGCAGAGAGGATAAAAAACGGTGATAAGCTTCAGATCGATCTTCATACCTGTTCTCCCCTCGGCCAGGAAATAGACGGTGAACTGGCGAAGCTCGGTGCCGTCCGCCGGAGGCTCTCCCATCAAGCCCAACCTCCCATGGCCAAAGCGATCAACGACGGGAAGGTTCTTTATGCCGACATGGGCGCCTGCGTCTATGCCACACAGGTCCGTTATGGATTTTTTGGAACGATGGACCTCGCGGTTGTGGAAGCGGTCGCCATCACGGAGGAAGGCTTCATTGTTCCGTCCACAACGCTCTCTGATGTCCCCTCCCTGGTCCGTGAGGCAAAACAGGTGATCGTCGAGATCAACCTGACCCTGCCCGAGGAACTGGAAGGAATTCATGACATCCACGTCCCTGAAAACCCTCCGCACCGGAAAGTCATTCCGATCTTGAAGCCTACAAGTCGAGTCGGAACGCCTTACATCGAAGTCGACCCACAGAAGATCCTTTACATCATCGGAACGGATTTGAAAGGCACTCTTCCAACGAGGCCTCCTGTGGATGAGAGCAGCAAGGCCATGGCCCGTCACCTGATCCAGTTCTTTGAAGAAGAGGTGCGACAGGGTCGGATGCCTCCCAATCTCTTCCCTCTCCAGGCAGGATTGGGTGGCGTGGCGGAAGCCGTTTTAAGGGAGTTGGCCAAGTCCCATTTCAAAGATCTCTGGATCCATTCCGCCCTACTGAATGATGCCGTCCTCGATCTGATTGATGCTGGAAAGGTGGTTGAAGCCTCAGGAGCGGGCCTTTACCTCTCCGAGGAAGGACTGGACCGTTTCTTCAAAAACCTGGGGCGCTACAAGAATGTTTTGGTCCTGAGACCCCTCGACATCAGTTGCAGCCCGGAGGTCATTCAAAGGCTTGGGGTGATCGCCCTGAACGGGGCCATCGAGGTCGATATCTACGGCCATGTGAACTCAACCCACATCGGCGGAGGGAGGATTCTGACCGGGGTGGCCGGATCGATCGAATTTGCGCGGAACAGTTCCATTTCCATTTTCGTTACCCCATCGGTGACCAAGGGAACCGATGTCTCCTGTATCGTTCCAATGGTGCCCCATGTGGATCATACAGAGCACGAGGTGACCCTAATTGTCACGGAGCAGGGCTATGCAGACCTGCGTGGTCTCGATCCGCGTGAACGGGCCCGCGTGATCATTGACCGCTGTGCTCACCCGGAGTATCGCCCTCTCCTTCATGATTACTTACAACGTGCTATATCCCGGGTGGGAGGCCATGAGCCTCAGCTCCTCGATGATCCTTTCCCGTTCCACAGAAAGTTGAAGGAAACAGGAAAGATGAAGTAAACCTATTTTCTCTCGCTCCCTCGGAGACGATGTTGTCGTTCCATTTTCCCGTCTGGCCCATAGCGACACGGCCTCTTGACGGGAGGGGTTGGGGGGAAGGTTAGGAGGTTAGACATTGAAACTCTACGAATATCAAGCAAAGCAATTTTTCGGCCAGAGAAAGATCCCTATCCCTGAAGGAACCGTCTGTGAGACCGCGGAAGAAGCCCGTTTGGCTTTCGAAAAGATGGGAGGCAATGGGGTCCTGAAATCACAGGTCCTGGTGGGTGGCAGGGGAAAGGCCGGAGGGATCAAATTCCCCAAGAGTCCAAACGAGGCTCACCAGATGACTTCAGAGCTTCTCTCCAAACCTCTCAAGGGGGTTCGGGTGGAAAAGGTTTTGCTGGAGAGAAGGCTCGATATCGAGAAGGAATATTATCTTGGCATCATCACGGATACGGATCATGCCTGCCCACTCCTCATGTTCAGCACCGAAGGGGGAGTCGACATAGAAGAGTTGGCTCGAACAAGACCCGACTCCATTAAGAAGGTCTTGATCGATCCTTTTCATGGGCTTCCCCTATTTAAGGTTCGCTATCCTTTAAAGGAAGCAGGGGTTCCCGTCCCCCTGATCGATCCTCTCATCAGGATTGCCACTGAGCTATACCGTCTCTACTGGGACATGGATGGAGAACTGATTGAGATCAATCCCCTTGTGATCACCCGCGACGGCAAACCCGTCGCTGCAGATGCCAAATTCAACATCGACAGCAGCGCCCTCTACCGTCAGCCTGCGGCCCCAAAACCCGAGCAGAAATCTGTCGAGGCCCGTGCAGCCGCTGTCCAGTTGAGCTACGTCCAACTGGATGGAAACATCGGTATCATCTCGAATGGAGCAGGTCTCACCATGGCAACGATGGATCATATCCATCTCGAGGGAGGGAGGCCGGCGAACTTCCTGGATTGCGGGCAGCGGATCATGGAGCAAGGCGTCAGAGACGGGCTTCGCTTCATTCTCGAAAACCCCAAGGTGACTGCCATCTTTATCAACATCTTTGCGGGTGGACCCCGGTGCAACGTCATTGCTCAAAAAATCATTGAAGCAGTTGATGAGCTCGAGAATCAGGGAAGGATGAGTGTCCCGATCGTCGCCTGCCTCCAGGGGAGGTTTGTGGAAGAAGGGAGAAAAATCCTGTCGACAACCAAATCGAAGAGGCTCGAGCAGGCAGATACCATTGAAGAAGCGGTTCGAACAACAGTCGAGCTAGGAGCAAAAAGATGAGTATACTTGTCAACAAAGAGACACGGGTGATTGCACAGGGTATCACTGGGAACTTTGGGACGTTCCACTCTCAGAGAATGATCGAGTACGGGACGAAGGTTGTGGCAGGAGTTACCCCCAATAAAGGCGGCATGGTCGTCAATGGCGTGCCTGTCTACGACACGCTCCGGGAAGCTGTCAAATACCACCCTGCGGACGCCACGATCACCTTCGTACCGGCCCCTTTTGTCAAAGAGGCCTTCATGGAGGCCATTGAGGCTGAAATGAAGGTGATTGCGGGTGTGATCGAAGGAATGCCCGTGAAGGACATGATGTTGATCTACCAGATGCTGAAAGGGACAAAGACCGCTCTTCTCGGCCCAAACTCCCCCGGTATCATCACGCCCGAGGAATGCTCCATGGGATTCATGCCGGGCCATGTGTATCGAAAGGGCCCTGTCGGCATCGTCTCCAGAAGTGGGACCTTTTCCTATCAAGTGGCGGACGCTGTCACTCGTGCAGGAATGGGCGAATCCACCTGCCTGGGGATTGGAGGTGATCCCATCACCGGTGTCACATTTATCGATATCCTCAAGCTCTTTCAGAAAGATCCAGAGACCGAAGCGATCCTGCTCATTGGTGAGATCGGCAGAAAAGCCGAGGAAGAGGCAGCCGAGTTTATTCAGAGGGAGGTCAATAAGCCTGTGGTGGCCATTATTGCGGGGGCCTCTGCCCCCGAGGGAAAGACGATGGGCCATGCGGGTGCGATTATCACAGGGGGAAAAGGATCTTATGCCTCCAAGGTGGAAACCTTCAAACGGGCCGGGGTGCCTGTCGCGAGGACGACCCAGGAAGCCGCTCAGTTCATGGCAGACAGGTTACGCCTTTCTAAAGCCAAACGAAACAATTGAAGAATCGGAAGGACTTTGATATAAGAAGCAATACTCCTTGGCGTGACGAGCGTGCCTGCGCGAAGCCCCGCCTTGCGGGACGTAGGCAGGTGGGCGGTGAAAGTCTTTTAAGATGTAAACTATTTAGTGCCCTCGGTAATAATGTCGATAATAAAATACCACGATCGGAGGCATAGCCTATATGGGTGAAAAGGTTTATCGGTTAGGCTGTGACATTGGCGGCACCTTCACCGACTTTGTCCTGCTCAACGATCTAACAGGGGAACCGAAAATCTATAAGTGTCTGACCACGCCGAGAGATCCCTCTGATGCCATACTAAAAATAGGATCGGTCGGACTTCCCGTTTTCCATGGGGAAGTAAAAATTGTTGACAAGACGGGGAAAGAGGTCAGTCCGGGAGAAATCGGTGAGATCATTATTAAGGGTCCTACCCTGATGAGTGGATATTGGAAACAGCCCGACCTCACGGCTGAGACGATTCGGGACGGTTGGCTCTACACCGGAGATCTCGCCAGAACGGATGAAGAAGGATACGTTTACATCGTTGACCGTGAAAGGGATATGTATATCAGCAGCGGGGAGAACATCTATCCTGCTGAGATTGAAAAGGTTCTCCATACCCACCCGAAGATCTTTGATGTTGGAATCGTCGGGGTTCCGGATGAAAAATGGGGCGAGGTGGGCAAAGCATTCATTGTCCTCAAACCAGGAGAGACGATGGCAGGCGACGAAGCCTTCGAATTCCTTAAGGGAAAAGTGGCTAAGTACAAGATTCCAAAGTATGTGGAGTTCATTGAGGAACTCCCCAAGACCGCAAGTGGTAAAATCCAAAAATTCCTCTTGAAAGAAAAGCATTAAGACAAGAGAGCAGTTCTGAGTTCGGAGTTTAGAGTTCGGAGTTTCCACACGAAACACTCCGAACTAATCACTGTGAACTCTTATATGGGGGGCCTGCGACGAAGTATAAAATCGGGATTGACGTGGGAGGAACTTTTACAGACTTTCTCTTAGCCCATGAGGATGGGACCGCACAAATCTACAAAGTCCTTTCGACTCCGGATGACCCTTCGATCGGCCTGATGAATGGACTGGAGGAGATGGCGGAGGACCGACACATCTCCCTCCGAGAGTTCGTAAGAGATGTCGATACCATTGTTCATGGTACGACCGTCACAACCAATGCAGTGCTCACCTACCGGGGGGCAAAGACAGGACTCCTCACCACAAAAGGAGTAAGAGATGCCCTTGAAATGCGAAGGGGGATCCGGGAGGAACAATACAATAACCGCTACACCAATGTGGAACCTTTGGTCCCTCGATATCTTCGTTATGCTGTGGAGGAAAGACTTGATTACAAGGGAGAAGTTCTCACTCCCGTCCAGGAGAAAGATCTTTACGATGCCGTCAAGCTTTTTACCGAGGAGGGGGTTGAGGCCATTGCTATCTGTTTTATGAACTCCTTTGCCAATAAGGAGCATGAGGAGGTGGCGGCCAAGATCATCCGGGAGAAGATACCTGATGCCTACCTGACTGTCTCAAGCACGCTGCTTCCTTCCATTCGTTTTTACGACCGGATCTCCACAACAGTGCTCAACTCCTATGTGGGACCGATCCTGAGAAAATACCTGACGAGCCTTCTTCGCCGTTTGAACGATATCGGGTTTAAAGGAGTGCTCCTCATCATGCAGTCCAATGGCGGGGTCGTCTCTCCAGAAATTGCGACTGACAATGCAGCCGTCACCCTGCTCTCGGGCCCGGCGGGAGGTCCGGTGGCCGGAATTGGTTACACGGCCGTTCAGGGATACAGAGATTGCATCACCATCGACATGGGTGGAACAAGCTTCGATGCTGCCCTGATCAAAGATCGAGCCCCTTTGGTCACGACGGAGGGAGAGATCAATCGTCTGCGTCTTGCTCTTCCCATGCTCAATATCGTCACGATCGGGGCTGGAGGAGGCTCCATCGGTTGGATCGATGAAGGAGGCCTTCTCAGGATGGGTCCTCAAAGTGCAGGTGCCAAACCCGGACCTGCCTGTTATGACTTGGGAGGGGGACTTCCTACCTGCACAGATGCCGACCTTCTCTTGGGTTATTTGGATAAAGACTATTTTGCGGGAGGCAAGATGCCCCTCAATGAGGAGAAGGCGGTCAAGGTGATCAAAACCGATATCGCTGATAAATTGAAAATGGATCTCATGGAGGCGGCTGCGGGAATGTATCATGTCATCAATGTCAACATGGCAGCAGGTGTCCGTGAGGTCTCCGTAAAAAGAGGACACGATCCGAGGGACTTTCCCCTGGTGGTGGCCGGAGGAGCCGGTCCCAATCACGCCTGCATGATCGCTCTTGAATTGGAGATCCCTGTGATGATCATCCCCAAGGAATCCTCCATCTTCTGTGCAGCCGGAATGCTGATGAGCGATCTTCAGCATCACTTCGTCCGCACCTATGTGATCCCCCTTGAAAAATTGGATCTGAAAAGGTTTCAAAGCTTATTTGAAGAGATGGAAGATGAAGGAGATCTCCTTCTCAAAAGCGAACATATTCCGAAAAATCGAATCGACTTTGTCTATTCCCTCGATATGCGATATACAAAGCAATATCATGAGGTGAACGTAGTGGTTTCAAGAGAAGAAATCTATCGAGGGAAGCTCACTTCGATCGCCAATAAATTCCATCCAGAACACAATCGTCTTTACGGTTATTCCTTAGAGGAGGTTGGAACACCGATTGAGGTCATCAACCTTAGGCTCAAATGCATCGGAAGGACAGATAAACCCAAATTGTTGAGGATGAAGCATGCAGGCTCCGATCCTGCCAAGGCCTATAAGAAGAAAAGAAAGGTTTATCTCCCGACCAAGAAAAGATTTCAAATGGTTCCGGTTTTTGATGGTGACAAACTTCGGTACGGCAACAAGATTGAGGGGCCTGCCATCATCGAGCAGGTCAACACGACGACCTTTGTCAGTCCAGAATTCTCCGTCGTGTGCGACGCCTATGGTTCCTTCACCATGGTTCTCAAATCGAGAGAAAAGGAGTTCAAAGGAAGGGTGATCGAGTAAAGCACTGAATAAAAGGCACCAAATCCCAAATAAATTCCCCTGCTCGTTGGCAGGCAGGAACAAAATTCGAAATCCCCTCACCCCGTCCCTCTCCCTTTTTGGAGAGGGGAAGGGTGAGGGGGTCATTTGGTCATCGGAATTCGGCATCTGATATTTGTTTGGAATTTGTGATTGGGAATTTGATATTACGGGAGGACTACATGGTTGAAAAGTTTTATCGATTAGGCTGTGACATTGGCGGTACCTTCACCGACTTTGTTCTGCTCAACGATCAAACAGGGGAAATCAATATCTATAAGTGTCTGACCACTCCTAAAGATCCCTCTGACGCCGTGGAGCAAGGAATCAGAGAGATGGGAAAAAAAAGACCAGGCTTTGTGGAGAAAATGAATGAAGTGATCCACGGAACAACCTTGGTCATTAACTCCATTATAGAGAGAAAAGGAGCCAAGACAGGTCTGATTACCACAAAGGGCTTCAGAGACATCCTCGAGATTGGAAGGGGGATTCGCTACGCACCTTACGATACATTCGCTGAATTTCCTAAGCCTTTGATTCCGAGACACCTTCGCCTCGAAGTGAATGAGAGGATTCGGAGCGATGGGACCGTTCTAAAGCCGTTAGACCCAGAAGAGGCGAGGCAGGTGGTTCGCTCTCTCCTGAAGATGGGCGTTGAATCGATTGCCGTCTGTCTGATCAATTCCTTTGAAAATCCAACCCACGAGCTGAAGCTCAAGGAGATCATTGAAGAGGAAGCTCCTAAAATATCGATCTCCATTTCATTCCGGGTCTTGCCTCAGATTAAGGAGTACGAGAGAACCAGCACCACAGCGACCAACGCCTATGTGAAGCCTCTGACGGGAAGATACCTCTCCAGGCTGGCCGGAAGGTTGGAGTCGATTGGCTTCAAAGGAAAACTCTTCATCATGCTTTCAAGCGGCGGCGTGACCTCCGTCGAGACGGCGGCCGAGTTTCCCGTAAGGATCATCGAGTCCGGTCCTACCGCGGCAGTGATCGCGGGTCAGTACTATGGCAAACTCTTCAATATCTCGGAGATGTTCTGCTTTGATATGGGAGGGACGACAGCCAAGTCGTGCCTGATTCAAAAGGGGGTTGCCGGTGTGGTACCGACCTTTGAGGTGGGCCGTGTTCAGAGGTTCATGAAGGGGAGCGGCCTCACCATTCAGGTGCCTGTGGTTGATTTGATGGAGATTGGAGCAGGAGGCGGAAGCATCGCAAAGGTAAGCCGATTGGGGACGCTTCAGGTGGGACCTGAAAGCTCTGGAGCAGAACCTGGGCCGATCTGCTATGGGATAGGAGGAACGGACCCTTGTGTCACCGATGCCGATCTCTTGTTGGGCTATCTTGATGAGAACTACTTCCTCGGCGGTGAAATGAAGCTTGACAAAGGAGGAGCAAGGCGTGGCGTCGAGGAGAAGGTTGCGAAGCCTTTGGCCGTCACATTCCTACAGGCTGTATGGGGAATCCATGATCTGATCAACGAGACCATGGCAGCAGCAGCCAAGACACATATCGCTGAAAAGGGAGGAAATCCCAAAATCGTCACCATCGTTGCCTTCGGTGGAGCAGGACCGGTTCATGCCTATGGTTTGGCAAAGAAATTGGGGGCGCCTCGTCTACTCGTTCCACCCAATGCCGGAGTGGGGTCAGCCCTCGGCTTCTTCACCGCTCCTCGGGCCTTTGACCTCCTCAGGAGCCACAAGGTCTCTCTAAACAGTGCTAATTTTGGCGAAATCGAGAAGATTTTCAAGGAGCTGGAGGCGGAGGCAACTCAAATACTGAAGAAAGAAGCCAAAGAAAAAGATATCAAAGTAGAAAGGTCTCTGGATATGCGTTTTGTCGGCCAGGGATCGGAGACCAATGTCCCATTATCCGAAAGAGATTTTACTAAGATGAAGAAGGATGCGGTCCGCCGACGCTTTGACGAAGTCTATGAGAAGTTATACGGAAGGACCTATCCTGACTCAGAAGTGGAGTTCATCAACTTCAAGGTGAGGGCGAGTTTACCTGAACGGCTGATTCAATTTCCAAAAATTGATAAAAAAGGGAAATCCCTTGCTAAGGCGATCAAAGGGAAACGAAAGGCCTATTCCCCTATTGCAAGGGATTTTATCCCCTATACTGTCTATGATCGATACAAACTTTCTCCGAATGCGAAGTTTAAAGGTCCTGCTATCATTGAAGAAAAGGAGTCGACGGTTATTGTAGGCGAGGACGCATCGATTTCAGTGGATGATTTTGGATTCCTATGGATTGATCTGAAATAGCATGAGGTTGAAGGAGTATCCCGCAAAGCGGGCCTTGAGGTTGGAGGCGAAAGATCTTGCTTCAAGTGAAACGCTCCTCAAGCGAAGCGATCCTCTAACCTTCGTAGGAGGCATGAAAATGGCACGAAAAAGACGTACATTCGATCCAATCACATTGGAGATACTGTGGCGAAGATTAATCTCCATCGTCGATGAATCGGACAGTGCTGTGGCTCGGACAGCATTCTCAAGCCTGCTCAGGGATGCTCATGACTACACCTGTATGTTCACAGACCAGAAGGGCCGGGAACTGGCTCAAGGGGCTTTTGCAACACCTGGCCAATCTGGAGCCATGGCTTTGGGAATCAAAAATCTCGTAACCAAGCTTCCTATGGAAACTCACAGACCCGGCGATATATTCATTACCAATGACCCCTGGGCTCTGGCGGGCCATCTGAACGATGTCTGCGTCATGAGCCCCATCTTCTATAAGAATAAGGTGGTGGCTTTTACTGCCTGTGTTTTCCATCATTCCGATATCGGAGGCCGCGTCTCTTCGGACAACCATGACGTCTTTGAGGAAGGACTCTTCATCCCCCTCGTCAAGCTCTACGACGGAGGGGTACTCAATCAGTCTATGATGGATATGATCCGTTGGAATGTCCGTACACCTGATGAGGTGGTCGGAGATATTCGATCCCAGATCGCAGCCAATCATGTCTGTTTGGAGAAGATATGTCAGATGCTCAAGGAAAATGATTTGGATAATCTGGATGATCTGGCAGATCAGATTATCAGCCGAACAGAGAAAAGCATGAGGGAAGAGATCGAGAAGATTCCGGATGGTATTTACCGTGCCGAAGGAACGATTGAGCAGATGAAAGGGAGAGATCATATTGTCATCAAAGTGGCGGCGGAGGTAAAAGGAAGCGATATCATCGTGGACCTCGATGGATCTTCTCCTCAAGTCGATTGGGGTGGAAATGTTGTTTACAACTTCACCTACGCCTATGTCTTCATGGCAATGAAGAGTATGTTCGGCCCTGACATCCCTAACAACGATGGCTGCGCAAGACCCCTCCGATTGAAAGCTCCTGAGGGGACTGTCGTCAACTGCAAGTTCCCTGCAGCCGTGGCCGCACGGCTCGTGATTGGTCATTTTTTAACCGAGATCATTTACAGGGCCCTCTCCGGAGTCGCACCCAAAAAGGTGATTGCGGCAAGTGGGGGCACGCCCGCTCAGATGAATGTGTTCTACGGTAAGAGGAATGATGGGAAACCTTGGCATTCTGTGATCATCAGGGGTGGTGGGATGGGAGCAAGTGCCATCAGTGACGGTAATTATGTCTATATATTCCCTGCCAATGGTGCGAATACGCCGATTGAGATATTCGAAAGTGACACACCTCTCATCGTAGAAAAGAGAGAGCTTCTCAGCGATTCAGGTGGTCCTGGCAAGATGAAGGGAGGTCTTGGAAAGAGGGAGGTCTTCAGGGTACCCGATGATGAGTATGCTCCCATTCCGCCTGTCCATTTAGGAATCCAGGCGGGGAGGCATATCCTTCCTCCCGAAGGACTTTTTGACGGAAAGCCTGGAGCGAAGGCCCAGTTCTTGGTGAATGATGTCCCAGGAAATCCCTATGGGTTAACACAGCTGAAACCAGGCGATGTAGTGACCATCGATGCAGCCGGTGGAGGAGGATACGGAAATCCGGCGGAGCGTGATCCTGAAATGATAGAGAGAGATGTATTGGAAGGATACGTGAGCCTTGAAAAGGCCAAGGAAGATTATGGAGTGGTGATCGATCCTAAGACATTAAAGGTCGATATGGAGACAACAAAAAGGCCAAGGAAACAATAGAAAAGTTCGGAGTACTTAGTTCGGAGTTAGGAGTTCGGGATGTTATTTCACACAATGAATACTGTCAATCATATTTGGAAAGGGCAAGCAATAAACTTCTAAATTAATATTTGCCTTTTCCACGAAGGAACTCTTTTGCTCTTAGCAATAGCTCAGTATCCTCGGATTGTGCGAATTTGATAAAATTCTGAAAAGCTTCAATCGCTGCTTGATCTCTGCCAAGTTGTGCTAATGTGCATCCTTTGTTGTACCAACCTATCCCGAAACTTGGGTTTATCTTTAAGGCTCTATCATGGCATGCAATCGCTTCTTCGAGTTTGCCAAGCTTTGCAAATGAACTCCCTTTATGGTTCCATACATCTTCAAACTTTGGGTCTATCTCCAACGCCTTGTCATAGCAAGCTATTGCTTCTTGATGCTTACCCAGATGTGATAATGCAGCTGCCTTACCATACCATTTCCATTTATCCTTGGGGTCTATCCCCAGTGCTTTGTCAAAGCAGGCTATGGCTTCTTGAAAATTGCCGATATTCCCTAAATTTGCTGCTTTGTTGAACCATGTCTCCGCATTCCTTGGGTTTATCTCCAACGCCTTGTCAAGACAGGCTATCGCCTCCTGATATTTACCAAGTTTTGTAAATGATTCCCCTTTAAGATACCATCCCTGTTTAAGCCTCGGGTCTAACTTCAATGCCTTGTCATAGCAGGCTATTGCTTCTTGATGCTTACCCAGCGTTGCTAATGCAGACGCTTTTAAACCCCATGCCTCCGCATTCCTTGGGTTTATTTCCAATGCCTTGTTGAAGCAGCCTATTGCCTCTTGAAATTTGCGGATATTTCCAAAATTTATTGCTTTGTTAAACCATGTATCAAAGTCATCTTGAGTCGGCTCTTCACCTTCATGACCTCTATAATCTGCTGCTGCGGATTGTTCTTTTTCTGATTCAAAGCTTTCGCCATAGGAGTTTACGATATACTCCATTAACTTTTCATAAGCTAAGTTGATTTCTCTTAATCTGTCACTTGCTTTCTGTTGCAAACGTGGGTTGTTGGTGAATCGGTCAGGATGCCATACATTTACCAAATCCCTATAAGCCCGCTTTATTTCTTTTTCTGAGGCTCCTGTTTCAAGTTCAAGAATTTTGTAGTAATTTTCTATATTTATCATTATCTATTATTTATACACCGCAATTTCTCATTGAATACTATAAAGGGCTAAATTTAGTCAATAGGGGTTTATTGAAAAAAGAAGAGTCTGCCTTGGACTGTTACAAATCTTCACTATTCCGAGCCACAAGCCCCCACAACTCCTTATCATCCGAGGAAACAAACCGCACCGCTCCTGCCCGAACGAGTATTTTTCTTAGCTCGTTATCTTCAAAACCGCCGAGGCGCTTTTTGATCTCATCGAAACCTCTTTTTGCCCAACGCCTGTTCTCCAACAAAGACCTTGCAGCCTGTTCCGCCATAAATTCCGTTCGCAATTCTGCCCTTAGCTTACGTTCTTGAACCGCGAAAGTTAGCAAGGCGGTTATGACTGCTATTATTACTGATGTAATGATTGTAGTAACCATTTTTTCCTCCTTAGCATCTCATATCTGTGCTTTGGGGTCACCTTCAAAATTCATTTATCACTCCCCTGAGAAATCTTATTAATTGAATTTTGAAGGTCTGACCCTATCCATATTCCCCTATTTCAATCCTTCCCATTCTTTATGGATTGCTAAGCCGGAGCGTAATAATGAATCAAAATCTTGGCCGAAGAATGTTCCACTCTCTATCGATTTTTCTTTCATCTTGCTCAAGATATTTCGCATTGCCTTATAGAGTAGCGAAAAACCAAGAACAGGCGCTGGTTTTCCCTTAAAAGTTATCCTGTCAAATGAAAATTCCACTCCACCCATTTCATGAACGAGTGGGTTTCGCAAATGCATGTACGCGGCAGAAGCCAATGTTCCCCGCCAAGGATTTTTCTTTAATTTTTC
Organism: uncultured delta proteobacterium; assembly: GCA_963826305.1. Taxonomy (GTDB): domain Bacteria; phylum Desulfobacterota; class BSN033; order BSN033; family UBA1163; genus CAWGWZ01. The sequence continues at coordinate 688,889 of CAWGWZ010000020.1, forward strand.
CGTTTCTGTTGGATTTAGTGTAGAATTAACAAGGGCAAGAATTTCATTTTCCCTATAAAACTTTTTTCTATGTTTTTTTAATACGCCTTCAATTTTCTTACCAATTCTTGAAAGATTCTTCCCTCCAGCATGTTTAAGACCAAGCCATAATTGTTTGGGTAAGATCTGTATAAGCACCCCTTCTCCACTATACTCTTTTAGAACACGGAAAAAATTATACTGATTTCTGTTTCCCCCATAAAATATATTCCCCATGGCCTCTATGTAGCAACAACACAAAAGCAAAGCATCTCCCCTATAACCCATCTGCCGTAGTTGGGGTAGAAAAACCGCTCGCCTTTCAAGATCCCTGAAATAGGGTTCAATGAACTTCAACGCTTCCTTTTTCTCCGCCTTCTCTTCCATATCAATCTTCTCGCTCCGTTTTCCTAAAGGAAGGGCTATTAGGGTCTTGAAATATCACTTTTTGCTTACCGCTGCCTTCGCTATCACCTTGCTGACGGCAGGGTCCAGTTTTTTATGTCAGGGGTAAGCTTTTCACTATTATTTTATTCGATAGCGTGGATCAGGCACCTTCGACCCTTCTTTGGCATATTTGGGCAGCAGACCTGATAAAGCCAATAGGCGCTTTGACCATGTGCTTGACTGTTCGGCAACTTCTCGGCAGAGTGCTGGATCATTCCAAATGTCAGCCCACCTCCTTTGCCACCGGGCAAGTTGAATCTGCAACTCGACCAATTCAGCAGCAATGTCGATGTTAGCCTCTGGTGCTGTCCACTCGATGAAGAATTTGCTTTCTTCCAATAGGCTTTCAACTGCCTCACGATTCTCAGTGTGACTTGCAAAAGACTTGATGCGACTCAAGTTCGCAGCCAAACCTCCTAAACGAATAGCCTGGTCGTCCCGTAAATACCGTTCACGAATAGCTACCTAGTCTTTCATATGTTTCCTAATAATTGATGCGTAATCTCGGCCACTCGCCTGCGAATCATTAGATCTAAGATCTCCAGCGAAGGGTTATCCTGACCCGGCCGAATATTGATCAGTGCCTCGAAGGTGACCTGCTGGGAATAAGGGCTCCAGTCCGCGCCCCAAATATCCTCTTGCTCGCTACCATCTTCTAATAATGCCGATTCACAATCCGCATGCAACACTCCACCACCCGCCAGAATACGTCGCTTAATATCGACCGCCAATTTGATATAGGTGCCCAGCGTTTCAAGCATGGTTTCCATCTGTTGTTTTGTGGTACGTGATCGGATGATATGAATCACACGATACCTTCGGGGGGTTGTCTTATCTGTTTTCGGTCACAGGTCCACACTTTTCACTATCATTTCTTCTCAACAGTGTCGATCCAGACACCTTTGGTTTTTCACAGGGTAAAAACATAACATCGGAAACATTCCTAATCCCATTATTTAGCCCTATCATCCCCGGCCACCAGCATCTCTAAGATTTCGATGTAAAACCACAACGGGGGCAGGCTTGCAATGTTGTAGTTAGCTAACAAACCAAAGACACGTTACTCCTAAACCGCTTTAGACCTTAGGATCACCCTCGTCTATTCTCTCCCGTTATGTTTCCCCTCGGTCATTTCAAAGTCCTAACATGTCCCCCCGTCTGTTTTCTCCGACAAATCTTTGCCATAAAATAGCATGCCGGTAGTGTTTGTCAAGGGGGGAAATGAGGTTTAAAGACTACCCCACTCGATGGGAAGAGCTAATTATCTTGACGGCATATCAGCCTGTCTTCCAGCCAACCATTTGCAATGCAAATCTGCACTTTTCAGCCAATGCTGCCAAAACTCTCTTTCACGAAGAAAGAGTTAACATGGGGTTATTTCTTTGACACGCTCCTCATTTCTGCTAATTGATGAAGGAATTTTGGATCCTCCAGGCTTGTCATCGTGCTCCCATTCTCCATAACCTCTTCAGGCGTCGAAATCTTCTTTCCACCTTTACCCCGTTAGAAATAATGCCCCGCTGCTCTGCAGCGGGGTTAGATTTTAGAATAATTCCGGCGGGGTTTAACCCGCTGCGCCAGCGCCTGCGCGGCGAGTGCCCCGCTGGAATTTCTAACGGGGTTTACTTTGACTGATGGGTTTGCCTGGAAATGACCACTTCACAACAATCATCACCCTGATTCAGATTTTTTCTATGTCGCACCAACACGTCCATCTCTTTTCCAAACAAACCTTTCATAAGTCCCTGATAGGTATGTACCGTCACAATTCCACAATCTGCTATACCAGCCTTAGCAATGGCTTTCTGGTTTTCACAGTCCGTAACTTGAACAGTGATCATATCTGATTCAATCAACACTTTACGACCTTCAATTTTCAGAACCTTACTGAGAATCTCTAAAGCGTCCAGAAAACTTTCCGGCCATACCGGATGAGGGATCATTTCCTTTCTGATTTTTTTCCCGAACACATAGGAGAATTGTTTCCACGCCTCAACATCAATCTCCCATGCTGCTTCTTTTCCAAACTTCCCGGCCAAAGCCATAAACCAAGCACCACCCATACGGACAAACGAATATTGTGCGATTTGTAAAAGCTGCTCAGTGGATAAATTCATTTTGCCTCCTCTTTTCCAAAGTCAAAGAAATCGCTACGCTTCGAAAAGCGCGGTATGATCCATTTCAGGTCTACACATTTCACTATTATGTTTTGAGTTCGTCACTCTCGCGGAAGAGTTGCCGCACTAACTGGAGATGCTGATCTGACATCTTAATGAACCGGACACCCATTCCCCGGTTTATCACCTTTTCATCCGGGAGATTCGCATTCGACCATACTACTTTTGCGGTAGATGTTACAGGTTCTTTGTCGGGACCGGTTATCGTCATTCGAACGACCTCCCCTATTGGCAACGGATTCTTACAGCAGATAAACGCCCCGCCAAGACTGATATTTTTTACTTGCGCTACGATAGTTCCCTCGGAGGTTTCCATCGAAACAGGCCAATTGACATTAGTTCTGGGGCGTTGGCGTTGATCCTCTCCTACTTTTTGAGGCAACTTCGCCGATGTATGGTAATCCAAGCCGGAGTGATGACCGGTTTCCATCAAGTAGTAACAGACCAGCAAGACGAGTAGAAACCCCAAAAGGATTACAATAGCTCCCATTGCGATCATCCGTCGAGTTATTGAATAAGAAATAAAACAAATTCCTGACTTACGCCAGACATCTTTTCATCGCTTACATTGTTCCATTCGATGTATGATTCTATTTATCAAAATGGTGGATATCTGTCAAAAAAAAAGGAATTTCTCACTCTCATTTTGCCATTCCTTTTTTCATGGAAATGGCAGAAATAAAAAAACTTTACAAAATGAATGTCTGTTGTATTAGAATGAAAAATCGCGAGGGGCAAAGATGAACCTTAGTATTCTGTTCTCAATCTTATGTGCTTTTGCTTGGGGCATTCAGTCCATCTTTCTTAAAATGGCAATGAGAGATATCCCTCTCTATATGGCCATTCTCATCACCTTGATCATTAATTTCTTGGCGCTGGCCTTTCTTATCGGCATCGGCTTAGGAAAAGGATTTCCTGAATTTTATTACATTTCAGGATCGGTCTATTTATACTTCATGCTCGCAGGGCTCTTAAACTATTTCTTAGGAAGGGCCCTCTATTATAGCAGCTTCCGTTTCATCAGCGTAACCCAGAGCACTTCGATCAGCGCTGCATATCCTATTATTTCAATCGTTTTTGCAATAACTGCTCTGGGAGAAAAACTGGCTCCCCATCAATTCATCGGTATCGGCTTAACCCTATCCGGAGTCTACCTCCTGATGATGAAAGGAAGGAGATGAGTCAATTGCGTGGTCAGATGGAGGCGATTTTTGCATCCCTCTGCTTCGGGATCGCACCGATTTTTGCAAAAAAGGGTCTGATGAGTGGTCTAAATCCCTTCCACGGAGCGACCATTGCCAATGCAACGGCCCTTGTCATAATGATTCTCTTCGTCCTTCTCTCAGGCCGGGGCAGGGAATTCGGATCGATTAAACGATATGGTTTGTTCCTCGCCATTGTTTCAGGGATCTGCAACTCAATTGCTCTCGTCTCTTTTTATTGGGCGATGTCGATCGGGAAGGTTGCACTGGTTGTTCCGATCACCTGCATTTATCCGCTGTTCACCCTATTGGCGGCTTATTTCTTTATAAAAAAGAGCGAGGTCATTGACATCCTGACAGTGATTGGGACTTTCTTAATCGTTATCGGAGTCATATTAACCATTTAAAATCAATCTCCCAAAATATAAGCAGAATGGGATGGATTGCTTCGTTAACCCGTTCGGCGGCGCCAAGCCCCGCCTTTGGAGGCGGGGTGGAGAACCGCCGCTCAGGGTCAACCCCGAGCAAGCTCCGGCCTTCGCGCTGGAGAATCGCGGCCTTCACGACATCGGAATGTTCTGATGGGACCCGTGGGTCCATCGTCATCTCTTCCCACTTTCGTAATGCTTAATTGGAGCGATCCGGCAGAGGAGAGGTGAAAACTGCATTGCTCCAGTTGGACCATCGCAATACCCCTCTTCATCCGTTGTCAACATATTGGGGTTTGACCGAAAGACCCCATAAAGAACAGGATCTTCCGGGATCTCCTCTGGAAACCACCACCCGTGCTGAACATCGACCATGCGGGGGTGGATCTTGGAAGAAAGTTTCGCCTTCATCCTGATCTTTCCCCGGACCGTCTCCACCATCACCCAGTCTCCATCTGCGATTTTCCTTTTTCGTGCAGTATCCGGGTGGATCTCAACCGTCGGATTGGGATAGAGCCTCCTAAGAGAAGGAATCTGCCGATGTTCGGAGTGATGGAATGGCCTGAACCTGGAACCGGTAATCAAGATCAGAGGGTATCGTTTAGCCAGGTCAGGATTGCTGAAAGGCGTTTCAGGGGGTTCACGAAAATTGGGAAGGGGATCGTAGCCAAGTTTTTCTAAAATCGTCGAGTAGATTTCCACCTTACCCGTAGGGGTAGCAAAGCCTTTTACGTTCCCATTAATAGGATCGATCTTTTCATAACGGCGTTCAACGAGAGGAGGAATCCACCAGCGTTGCTTCCGAGCAAACTCCTCGGCCGATTTCAGGTTCAACTCTTCGAGAAGGGGCTTCAAGAAAAAGTCCCATTCCTCCTCAAGGGTCTCTCGCCAGCACCCTTCCTGTCCTAACCGCAACCCGAGTCCTTTGTAGAAATAGTAGTCAGGCCTTCGCTCGTAAAGTGGATCAATCACCTTCTCCCCTACCGCTGCGTATTGGGCAAGGCCGTTCAGAGTGGAAAGGTGCATGACAGGCATCTCAAGCCAGTTGGCGACGGGAAAGACGTAATCGGCCAGCATGGCTGTCGGTGTCATCCACTGTTCTAAGATGATGAAGAGATCAAGATTTGAGTTCTTCAACGCGCGATAGACTTTCCGGGTATTGCTATAGGCCAGGAGGGCATTATTCGCTCCTGAGATGATCGCTTTGATGGGATAAGGTTTCTCTGTTAAAATGGCCTCGAAGACATCGGGCTCATGGCAAGCGGGGGCATAGGTGTAAACCCCTCCCTTCCCGTACCAGTAAGGCATGGAAGCTTTTTGAATCAGCTCATACCCAGGCCAGGTCCAGAGTTTGTGCCGATCTGCTCCGAGTTGTTTCGCTCTCTGTCCAGCGGAAAGTCTTTCCGTATATTCGAAGGCTGGTCCATAGTTTGCTTTCTCACAAGGACCATAGAGCATTTCCCCTCCTGCAATATCCAAGTTGCCTGTGATGGCCCGTAGAATGGATTTTGCATGGAGGATCGAGGTGACGTTGACCCCCTGCATATCTGTCTTCAGGCCCCAGTAGATCGAACCAGGCTTAAGGGTCCCATAAAGCCTTGCCGATTCGACGATCTTCTCCTCGGAAACCCATGTGATCTCGGCCACCCTACTTGGCGGAAAGGCTTTCACCCGTTCCTTCAGGGCCTCAAACCCGTGGCACCACTTCTCCACAAACGCTTTATCATAAAGCCCCTCAGAAATGATCACATGCATCCATCCAAGGGCCAGAGCTGCATCGGTTCCAGGGCGAACCGGAACCCATAGGTCAGCCAGTTCTGCGACGGTTTCCGTATACTTGGGGTCGACAACAATAAACTTGGTACCTGACCGTTTCAACTGGACCAGAGTCCGGTAAGGACAAGGCTGGGATTCTTCAGGGTTGTGTCCCCAGATCACGATACACCGACTCGGATTGCCCCCCCCTTTGCTGCGGGTGAGGAATCCGATGATGGCTGATTCCACGATATAGGAAACAATGGCGCACCACTGGCCAGCATTGGCGTTGTTAGGGCTGCCGAAGAGGTTCATAAACCTTCTCTTGAACGTCTCCTGATGCCCTCGGCCCGTCCCACCAAGAGAGGCCAATGCTTCGGCACCATACTGCTCCTTGATCAGGGCCAACCTCTCTGCAATCTCATCCAGACCGCGGTCCCAAGATATTCTCTCCCATCGGCCCTCTCCTCTCTCTCCTACCCGTTTCAGTGGATGGTTTAACCTTTCGGGATGATAGACATGCTCGATGAATCCCCTTGCCCTCTCACAGAGCCACCCCCGATTCATGTAATGGTCTGGTTCGCCTTTGAGTCGGACAATCCTTCCATCCTCTACTGTTGCCAAAACCCCGGCCTGAGACGAGCAGCCGAAACAAATAGCTCTTTTCGTTTTTCTCTTTTCTCCTTCTTCGTCCATTTTATCCCCTGGAAGGTTCGTCAAGTAAACCCCGTTAGAAATTCCAGCGGGGCACTCGCCGCGCAGGCGCTGGCGCAGCGGGTTAAACCCCGCCGGAATTATTCTAAAATCTAACCCCGCTGCAGATCAGCGGGGCATTATTTCTAACGGGGTAAATGGGGCCGTCGGTTCACCAGCGAGGCGCGACCGATGGCTGACCTCTGCTGTTCTCCTCTCCGTAGAAAATGAGGGAACTCCAGAACCCTTCCGATTTGTTTGACTCATTTTCACGGATGACAGCTATCATTCAGTCCCTCCTGTGTGACTCCTCAATATGACACGAGGTGATTACATCCCAAGATAGGCCTTGCTCACTTCCGCCTGATCCAGCAATTCCCTCGCAGTGCCGTGAATGACAATCCTTCCCGTTTCAAGAACATACGCTTTGTTGGCAATGTGGAGGGCCATGAAGGCATTCTGCTCGACCAGAAGGATGGTCGTCCCGGTCTCGTTGATGGTCTTGATAATCCTGAAGATCTCCTCGACAATAATGGGAGCAAGCCCCATCGAGGGTTCATCGAGAAGGAGCAATCTTGGTTTGCTCATCAAGCCCCTGCCAATGGCCAGCATCTGCTGCTCCCCTCCGCTCAGTGTGCCGGCAAGTTGGCCCGAACGATCCCTCAGAACAGGAAAGTAGTCGTAGACATTTTCCATGTCCCTTAAGATCTGCTCTTTGTCTTTTCGTGTGAAGGCTCCCATCCGAAGATTTTCCCGAACCGTCAACTCCGGGAACAATTCCCTTCCCTCAGGGACGTGCAAGATTCCCAGCCGGACAATCTCTTCGGCAGGGGTGCGATCGATCCGTCTGCCCAGAAACTGGATATCTCCTTTAGCGGGAGGAGTGATTCCGGAAATGGTTCTCATGATCGTACTCTTCCCAGCCCCGTTCGCCCCAAGGATGGTCACGATATCCCTTTCATCCACCTCAAAAGAAATCCCTCTAAGGGCAGCAATGGGGCCATAGTAGGTCTCAATCTTATCCACCTTGAGCATCAGACTTTCCCTTTCCAAGATAGGCTTCGATCACCACTGGGTTGCTCTTGATATCAGCTGGGACTCCTTCGGCAATCTTCTTTCCGTAGTTGAGCACGCAGATCCGGTCCGAGATGCTCATGACAAGCCTCATGTTATGCTCTACCAGAATGCTTGTAATCTCGAGGCGCGTTTGAATCTCCTTGATCAGCCTTCCCATCGCCTCTGCTTCGGCAATATTCATCCCTGCAACGGGTTCGTCCAGAAGCAGCAGCTTAGGTTCCATGGCCAAAGCTCTGGCCAATTCGACCCTCTTCTGATAACCAAAAGGGAGTCCGGAGACCACCTGGTTTTGAACGACCTCCAGACCGAGGAATCGAATCACTTCCCGAACCTTCTCCAGCATCTTTCTCTCTTCCCGTTTGGATTTAGGAAACTGAAAGGCTCCTTGGAGAAGACCTGTTTTCATCTTCCCGTGTTTGCCCACCAGGATATTCTCTATCACGGTCATCTTCGAAAAAAGGGCGATGTTCTGGAAGGTGCGCGCAATTCCCCGAAGTGGAATATCGTGAGGCCTGAGCTTCAAGATATCCTCTCCTTCGAACCAGACCTCTCCACCGTCAACCGGATAGAGCTTATTGATACAATTGAAGATGGTCGTCTTTCCCGCACCATTTGGCCCGATGATCGCAAAGATCTTCCCTTCCTCGACGACAAAATTGAGGCGATTAACAGCACACAGCCCTCCAAAACTCTTATTCAGATCCTTCACCTCAAAAAAGGCCATCTCCCTACCTGAAAAGGCGAGGAGGGGTCAGAAAACCCCTCCTTTCCCTCTCCGTCTGATCCGATCATCCAGCGGAATCAATCCTTTACCGCCATCCAGCCAGTAATCTTCTCAAGTTTCAATGTTTTCCATTCGGGGTCTCCTGGCCCCTTCACCATGGAGATCGCCCCATACTTGGAGCCGCTGTGGTCAGTGGGGGTGAAGGTGATCTTGATCCCTGTCCCTGTATCAAACTCTCTCAGCGTCTCCGCAGCCTTGATAAACTTCTCCACCGTAACATCCCTTCCTGTCCTCTTCAGGATTTCCACTGCGACCTTGCCGCCGACATATCCAATCAAGGTATACTCATTCACCTCAGCCTTCGGAGCATACTTTGCCATGATCTTCTTATGCTCTTCAACGCCCGGGAGCGCAGTATCAACGGTGGGGATCCAGTGGAGCACCAGAACTCCGATGGAGGCCTCTTTAGCCATCTTCGGGACCTGATCAGTGATCGCCCCGTAGAGAAAAGCGACCGGATCCCAACTCTGCTTCTTCATCTCCTGAAGCATTAAAGAGGCGGGTTTGGGGGTAGCAGAGATCAGCATCGCTTCGGCTCCCACGCTTCGGAACTTGTTGAATTGGGCTGTCACGTCCACATCGTCTGGCGAAGCATCATCGTAGGCAAGCAGTTCGAGGCCATATTTCTTCAGACGTTCCACGGCCCCCTGTTTCGTGATCTCCCCGATCTCACCCTTCGCACCGAAGAGGACAATCTTCTTGAGCTTCCTGTCTCTGACCAAGTAGTCCACCATCAAACGCATGTGATCAATGTAGTTCAACCTGCATAAGAAAACAAGGTTGTTATCCTTGAGCACTGAGGGAACTCCCGTTCCGGGGTTGATGGTCGGTACATTGAATTCCTTGATCACGGGCAAACACGCGATGGTTGGCCCGGTTCCCATAGGCTCGGCGAACAGAAAGACCTCGTCCTTCTCCACCAGCTTCTTGGCGGCGGCAACCGACTTGGGGGGGCTATAATCGTCATTGTAGGAGATATATTCAAGCTTCCTGCCATGGACCCCACCCTGGCCATTAATAAACTCATAATAGGTCCTGTGGCCCGTCGATTCGCTGACCCCGGGGTATGCAAGGGGACCTGACATTGCAACCCAGGCGCCCGCGATGATCTTGTCTTTCGTCACTCCCCTCACCTGGCCAAAAGCAGAGGTAAAAATTAGAACCAAGAATACTACAGTACATGAAACGAATAGACTCCTCTTTCTCATAAAGAACCTCCTTCCTTTCTATTTTTTCTTCGGAAAAACCGAACCACCTCCTTTCCACCTTTCGAATAGATTGAAGATCATCCCACTCAACCCAAAAGGCATGAAGATGAGAACCAGCACCAGAACCATTCCCTGAATCACGATCAGGTAAAGCTGGTAGTTCTTTCCTACGGCCTCCGGGAGAAAAGTGAGGAAGATGGGGCCAATGATCGACCCCAGGATGGAACCCGTTCCTCCGACGATCACCATCTCCAGAAGGAGGACAGAAACCAGGAGATCGAAGCTCGAAGGATCAATGAAGGAAACAACCGGCGCGTAGAGGGCACCGGCGAGGCCGCCGAAAAAGGCGCTGATGACGAAGGAAAGGGTCTTGTACCACGTGAGATTGATTCCCATCGTCTCGGCAGCGATCTCATGATCCCGGATGGCGACGAAGGCCCTTCCCGTCTTCGTCTTCAGGATATTGGTCGAGATTAAAACCGTGAGGACCACAAAAAAGAGGACAAGGAAGTACTTGCTCTTGTCTCCGCTAAAGACAAAGCCCAGCAGAGTAACCTTCGGAACCTGAATCCCCAGCGCTCCCCCGGTCAGAGACTTCCAATGAAGGAACAGTTCCACCATCACGTAGGCAAAGCCCATCGTCACCATGGCCAGATAATGGCCAGAGAGCCGGAGGGCGGGCAGCCCGATTGCGAGGCCGAAGAGGGCTGCAATCGAGCACGACGCCAAAATGACCAGTGGATACGGAATCCCGGCGACGCGGGTCATCAAGATACCCGCCGTATAAGCCCCAACCCCCAGGAAGGTCGCATTGGCGATGGAGATGAGCCCCGTAAATCCGAACAGAATATTCAGACCGAGCACTCCAATGATGTAGACCCCTGAAAGGGTAAAGAGGTAGTTCAAGAAAGGCGACATCAAAAAGGGAAGGGCGACGAGAATGCCTGCCAAGACGGCAAGAGCCGCCCACTTTCGTTGACCCATTTCACACCCTTTTCATCTTCGGAATGCCGAAGATGCCAGTAGGCCTTATACAGAGCACACCGATCAGGACGAGGAACGTGAAGGCCTGCTTATACTCCGTCGGAAGATAGTATCCGGCAAAAGACTCCATGATCCCCAGGGCAATCCCCCCAACAATACACCCCGGAATGGATCCAAAGCCTCCCAGCACGCATGCGACAAAAGCCTTGAGGGCGACGATGCCCATATTCGTGTCGATAAAGGTGAAAGGAGCCAAGAGAATGGCAGCCACGCCGCCAATCACGCTCGAGATCATCCAGGTCAAGGAACTGACACGCTTCACCTTGATCCCCATGAGAATGGCTGCCAGCCGGTTCTGGGCAGCTGCACGAAGAGCAATCCCGAGGACCGTAAACTTGAAGAAGAGAAAGAGGACCAACATGAGGACGAGGCAGATGACCACATTTCCGATCGTCAGGGGCGTAATGACCAGATGCCAGAATCGGAGGGGAGTGATGGAAAAAGCCGGCTTGATCGAGTAGGTATCAAAAGTCCAGGTCACTCCGGCCACTCCCCGAAGCGCAAGCCCCAGACCAAAGGTCAGCATGATGACCGTAAAAACGGGAGCCTTCATCACAGGCCTGAAGACCAGGCGCTCCAGCACGAGGCCGAAGAGGGCAGAGAAGAGAATGGTCAGGATGAAGACCTGGTAGTAAGGGAGTTTCAATATGTTCAAAAACGTATAAGCCATAAATGCACAAAACATCATCATGTCGCCTACAGCAAAATTGATCGTATCGGTCGCCTTGAAGACCAGGATGAGGGCAAGGCCCACCAGCGAATAAATAAACCCAGTGGCAATACCGCTTACGATCTGCTGAAGGAGCATCTAAACCCTTATCCTGACTTTTGGGAATGAAGAGATGAGATCCTATTGATGCTTTCGATTTGCAGAAAAATAACACGGACGAAAGTTCAATGTCAACAGAAATTGTCCACCCAAATCCCGATTTAGAAACCGAAACCCTTTTCCCATCCGGTCATTGCGAGTCCCGCTAAAAGCGGGACAAGGTGCGTGCCTGCACGCCGAACTGCTATCCTTCGCCGGAGCAAGGCAGGCGTTTCGGCACGCAGGCGTGGCAATCTCATTGAAAAAGGCGAGATTGCTTCGGTTCCCTCGCAATGACAATTTCTAAATCGGAATTTGGGGTCCATCAACAAGGTCCGCGTAACGGGGGATACTCTTACCGGCAGAGGGGGATGAGCGGCATCTGCTCCTTATTTAAGCCAGATCAATCGGTTTCCAACAAACACCTTTTGTCAGAAAATTTGTCTTGACTTTTGAGAAACAATACAGATATTTATACAGCTACGCGAATTTTCCTCATCGTTATTCGGAGTCATAATGGCTTCCATTTAAGAGGTTAGACGACGGAGATTTTCGATTGAAGCGGACCGCATTCTAATGAAGCTCCCCCTGCGGGGCGTGGCTTCCGGGGTTAAGGTGATTACATGATCGCCGGCTTTGACTCCAATTCTGGACTCGGTCGCAGTCAGTGTGGCCTGGAGAGCGGGGCATCTGGCCGACTTTTACGTCGTCTAAAAAGGAGAAAAAATGCGGGTTGGAATTGACGTAGGTGGAACGTTTACAGATGTTGTGATGGTGGACGAGAAGAAGGGTATTTTTGAATACGCTAAAACGCCCACCACCCACCATGATTTGGCGGAAGGAGTGCTCAACGGGTTGGATGAGATTCTCAAGATCTCCCGCCGTTCGGTCAAGGAAATCGATTACCTGATCCACGGCACCACAATTGGCACTAACGCAATCATTGAGGGAAAAGGAGCAAGAGTAGGTCTTATCACGACGACGGGTTTCGAAGATGTTTTGGAGATCCGACGTGTGGCACGCCCAAAAGAAGCAGCCTTCGACTTTGAGGTCGATAACCCCCCTCCCCTCGTTCCGCGTTATCTGAGGAAAGGCATTGTCGAGCGCGTCAATAGTAAAGGGAAGATCGTAACACCCCTCGATGAAAATTCGGTCCGCCAGGTTGTGAGCTTCTTCAAGGCAGAACAAGTAGAGGCCATTGTCATCTCTCTTCTCTTCTCATTTCTCAATCCAACACACGAACAGAGGGTCGCAGAAACTTGTAAGGAAATGTTTCCAGAAGCATTGATCTCCCTTTCCTCTGAGATCTGTCCTGAATTCCGTGAATATGAGCGGACTTGTACGACAGTGATGAACGGATACCTCGGCCCTGTGATCAAGCGGTACATGGATAACCTGATGAACCGGCTCAAGCAGAAGTACGGAGGAATTCGCCTTCATATCATGCAGAGCAACGGAGGATCCATGACCGCCGAAGTGGCGGGAGATCATTCTGCCCATCTCATTAATTCCGGACCGGCCGGAGGAGCAATGGCAACAGCCTTTATTAGCAAACTGATTGGCCATGATTATGCCATCGGTGCGGACATGGGTGGCACGACCTTCGATATCTCGATCATCGATAGAGGAATGCCAAGAACCACCACCTGGGGTGGTGTTGGAGAGTATCCCATCAAACTCCCCATGGTCGACATGAAAACAATCGGGGCAGGCGGAGGCAGCATTGCCTGGGTGGATCAGGCCGGTATACTCAATGTCGGGCCCCAGAGCGCAGGATCAGAACCAGGCCCTGCCTGTTATGGCTGGGGAGGTAGACTCCCAACCGTCACGGACGCCAATCTTGTCCTGGGCCGCCTCAATCCAACCTACTTTCTCGGGGGGAAGATATCCCTTCACCCCGAGAAGGCAAAGCAGGCCATCAAGGAATATGTGGCGGATAAAATGCACCTCTCTGTTGAGGAGGCGGCCCTAAGCATCATCCGGATTGTGAACGCCAATATGGCCAAGGGGATCAGCGGCGTCTCGGTTCAAAGGGGTTATGACCTGAGGGAGTTCATCCTGGTCCCCTTTGGAGGAGCAGCGGCCAACCATGCCGTCGATATTGCCGCAGAGCTCGGTATGTCTCGGATCGTCGTCCCTCCCATGTGCGGAAACCTTTCTGCAGTTGGCCTCGTGGTGGCCGATGTTTCGCATGACTATGTCCGCACCGTGGCTAAACGACAACATGATCTCAATCTGAAAGACCTCTTGGAGGCGTATCAAGCTCTGGAGAGAGAAGGGATCCGTCAGCTCAAGGAGGAGAATGTAGACGACAAGGACATCATCATCGAGTGGTCGGCCGACCTCAGATATGAAGGACAGTCCTGGGAGCTAAATGCGCCGATCATCCGCACTTCCCTTCTAGGTCCTAAGGAGCTCCAGGAAATTCTTTCCACCTTTCACGACCTGCATTACAAAGTCTACTCCTACAGTGAACCAAAGGAAACGGTGGAATTCGTCAACCTCAGGGTGAAGGCGATCGGCCGAAATCCTAGCTTAACCCTGCCGAAAGAGAAAGAGGCTCCAGCTCCCCTCTCAAAAGCCACGAAAGAGAAAAGGCCTATCTACTTCAAAGACAAGGGCTTTGTTGAGGTTCCCATTTATGAGCGCGATCGATTCGGCTGCGGGGCAAAGATTCCCGGCCCGTGCTTGATTGAAGAGATGATCTCTACCGCGCTAATTCCGGAGGGATGGGCCGGGACGATCGACGAGTACAGGAATATTGTGATCACACCGGCTTGAAAGAGAGAGCATGGAACAGAGAGTATAAAGCGTAGAGCGCTTAAGAAAAGAAACATGTTTTGTCTTTTTCAATCTGAAATCGGAGATATTTAGAGAGGAGAGACATGGCGTATAAAACAGATCCGGTAACGATGCAGGTGATCCGCTATGGGCTGGAAGCCATTGCAGATGACATGGGGTACAACCTCATGCGGATGGGAAGGACAACCATTGTCAAGGAGATCATGGATATTAATTGCGCTGTTTTAGATGCCACTGGCGGCATCTTAGCCCAGGCTCATCTCTGTCCTTTGATGATGTTCAGCCTCCCAGAAACTGCTGCGAACATGATTAAAGATATTGACGACTTTGAAGAAGGAGACGTCATCGTTTGCAACGATCCCTATTTGGGCGGCCAGCACCTACTTGATATGCAGTTCTTTTCACCTGTCTTTTTTGACGGGGAGCTAATCGCTTTCGTGGCCAATATCGCCCACCAGTTAGATATGGGGGGAGCCGTGCCCGGTGGCGTTGCTGGAGGTTTAACAGAGATCTTCCAAGAAGGATTGCGTGTACCCTTTGTCAAGCTATACCGAAAGGGCAAAGAGGACCGCAAGATTTTCGAATTCATTGGTAGGAATATTCGGATCCCTGAGAAAACCTTGGAAGATTTCAGGGCCCAGGCGGCAACAACGATTGGAGGAGCCCAACGAGTGAAGCAGTTGGTTGCTAAATACGGGCTTCACATTTACCTGGGGTGTACCGAAATGCTTCTCGATTATGCCGAAGACATGGTGCGTCGAACATTTAGGGCGATGCCGGATGGAGACTTTACGGGCATTGATCAGGTTGACGATGATGGAATCTCGGATGTTCCCGTTAAAGTTCAAGTAAATGTCCATAAGAGGGGTGATGAAATCATCGTCGATTTCAAGGGGACAAGCCACCAAACCAAGGGCAACATCAATTGCCCTTGGTCCTGCACCAAAGGAGGGGTATTCTACACCATCGTTGGGATCGTTGATCCTTACATGGTCGTCAATTCAGGGACATTCCGGCCCATACACGTAGAGAGTGATGAAGGGCTCGTCACAAGACCTCTGCCTCCTGCGGGAGTGACAGCTCGTAGCCAGGTGATGACGAAAATTACCGAGGCCATGCTCAAAGCCATGAGTCAAGTCGTACCCCATAAGGTGGTCGCTGGGAGCCACGGCCAGGCCTGCACCTGCAGTTTCATGGGTATTCACCCGGAGACGGGCAGACGTTTCAGTTATATCGAAATTCAGGGCGGCGGGGCCGGAGCAAGACCCGACAAGGACGGGCCAGATGGCCAGGATCTCCACTTAGGACGGTTCCTGAATACCCCCGTAGAGGCGGCGGAGATTGAAAATCCCGTGATGATTGAACGCTATGAATTCATCCCGGATTCTGGAGGGGCGGGAAAGTACAGGGGAGGCCTCTCCCTCCGAAGGGACATTCGTTTTTTCACAGAAGTGACATGGGCCCGTTATTCGGATAGACAGAAGTTCGCACCTCAAGGACTCTTTGGTGGTAAAGAAGGTACGAGAGGAGGGTTTCTTCTAAACCCTCAAACGGATAAAGAGGAGAAAGCGAAGTCAAAAGGGGTGAGCCAACTAAAAGCGGGTGATGTCCTGAGTATCCGGTTGCCTGGAAGCGGCGGCTATGGCCCTCCGTGGGAGAGAGACCCTGAAATGGTGAGATGGGATGTCTTGAACAATAAGGTCAGTAGGAAGTCTGCCAGAGAAGACTATTTCGTCGTGCTGAGCGATGATTTGACAATCAATAAGGAGGAGACGGAAGCGTTACGGAGGAAAGTCAAAGCAGGGGAATAGGAGGCTTTATGTATGGCGGTCGTGCCCGAATTGGGTTGATTGTCCCTTCCAGCAATACGGTGTGCGAACCTGAAATGGCCAAACTCTCTCCTCAGGGGGTGAATACCTATGCCACAAGAATCCTATTTGAACCGACTCCAAAGGGACTTCGGGAAATGAAGGATGATGTCGAAAGGGCTGCTTCCGAGCTTTCGAGTGAGAACATCTCTCAGATCATCGCCTTTTGCTGCACTGTAGGAAGCCTGATAGGAGAAATAGGCTACGATAAAGAGATCATCGGTCTCATCGAGAATAAAACCCAAACCCTTGCCATCACCACCGCAACAGCAGTCAAAGCTGCTTTAGACACTTTAAAAATTAAGAGAGTGGCCATCGGTACCCCTTATACCAGAGAGACCAATCGACTCGAAGAAGAAGGGTTAAGGCGAAGCGGATATCTTGTCACCAGGATCATGGGTTATCATGAACATATTTCTCCAGAGACATTCAAAAATGAGATGATTGGCCGCCTCCCTCCTGAAATCGCTTATGAAATGGGCCTCAAAGTTAATGGTAAGGAGAATGAGGCCATTTTTCTCAGTTGCACCAATTTTCGAACGATCGAAATCATCGAAAAATTGGAACAAGAGACTGGAAAACCGGTCATCTCCAGTAATCAGACGACCATGTGGTATGCCTTGAGGAAACTGGGAATAAAGGATTCAATCAAAGGATTCGGTCTTCTGTTGGAAAAATATTAAAACCTCCCCCAAATTGATTGGAAGTGGCCGTGCTATCCGGTCATCTCCCGGCTTCAGAATTGCTCGGGCTGAACCTCGCGGTCGCTGCTACGACTGCCGTGGTCTCTGTTGCTTTAATCACGGTAAACCAACAAACATCAACCCGAACTCAAGATAGAGAAGGCGGACAAAATGGAAAGTGAAATTCTAAAGGGTCTCCAATTTAACCCAGAAAAAGGAGGCCTCTTTTACAGAGATGTCCGTTACCTCCTCATCAGGCCTGAGACCTTGGCGACATTCCAAAAGGCAATTGAGAAGGAACTTGGAGAGAAAGCCTGTCAGATTCTTTTCGCGGCGGGATTTCAGGGAGGGACCCTCTCTTCAAAAAAATAGAGAGAAGTTTTTGAACTTTCGGACGAGCAGATCATCCAATTCATGATGGACATGGGACCTCAGATTGGCTGGGGAAGGTTTGAGTTGGAGAGGTTCAACCCCGTGCAGGAGTGTCTGACCGTAAAGGTCTACCACTCCCCTTTTGCTGAAGCCTACGGGTCTTCATCTTTGCCGGTCTGTCATCTCATTCGCGGGGTCCTCGGTGGAATGGCTACCGCCGTCTTCGGACGAGAGGCTGAGGCAAAAGAAGTGTCCTGCCTTGCTAAGGGGGACGAATGCTGTAGGTTTGAGATTATGTGATAGGTTTCACTTGACTCTGTCCATTTTTTTTAATACGATTGGGTCGAGAAAAATGGGAGGGTAAAAATGGGAAAGACTTTTATACCGAAAATCAGAACAGAGAGGGAATTGAAGCGGATTCAATTGGGGGGACTTCAGTGGACGGTTAATCACGTCTATAAGAATTCCGACTTTTATCAGAAGCGATTCGATGAGGCCGGAGTCAAACCCAAGCATATCAAATCGTTAAAAGATATCTCGAAACTCCCTTTTACCACTGCCAAAGATCTTCAGGAAGGGTACCCTTTCCCTTTGAAATCAACGCCTTTTGAAAAGATTGTTCGGATCCACGCCTCCTCTGGGACGACTGGAAAACGTAAAGTCCTCTGCTATACCCACAAGGATATTAATGATTGGGCCAACATGTTTGCCCGCTGTTATGAGATGGCCGGATTGACCACCAAGGACCGGGTCCAGATTGCCGTTGGGTATGGCGTATGGACAGCCGGAGTTGGTTTCCAGTTGGGGGTTGAACGTTTGGGTGCTATGGCCATCCCCATTGGTCCGGGCAATATCGATATGCAATGCCAGTTCTTAGAAGACTTTCAATCGACCGTCCTATGCTCCACTGCCTCGATGGGCATCCTCATGGCAGAGGAAGTGGGAAAGAGGGGTCTGAGAGACAAGATTGCTCTCAAGAAACTGATTATGGGCTCTGAACGTTCGAGCGATGCCCAGAGAAAGAAGATGAAGGAACTCCTTGGCGTAGAGCATGTCTTCGACATTCCTGGATTGACTGAACTCTATGGTCCTGGTACAGGTCTTGATTGTATCTACCATGAGGGCATTCATTATTGGGCAGATTATTATATCCTTGAACTCCTCAATCCCGAGACACTTCAGCCCGTCCCCCCTGGAGAGGTTGGCGAGATGGTGATTACCACCCTCCGTAAAGAAGCTGCTCCTCTTGTTCGATATCGGACCCGGGATCTCACAAAACTTGTCCCAAAGCGATGTTCCTGTGGCTCCATTCTTCCAATGCATGACCGGTTGCTCGGCCGTTCGGACGATATGTTTATCATCAGAGCCGTCAACATCTACCCCGGCCAGATCGACCATATCCTCTCCAACACAAATGGGGTTGGAAGTGAGTACCAAATCCACCTCCAAAGGAAAGAGGACGGTAAGGACTATATGACGATTAAGGTCGAAAGGATGGAAGGAGGCAATCAGGCAGAAGACCCAACCTTAGCCAGTACTATTGAAGAAGAGATTAAGAAACAGATCCTGGTAAGTGCCAAGGTAGAAATAGTGGGCTATGGGACCCTGCCGAGATCGGAACGAAAGAGCAAACGGGTCTTTGATAATCGCGAGGGATGAATCCGAAATTAGGGTTATGAATTGTGAGCTTAGAGTTAAGTTCTAAACACGGTTCACAAGTCGCGAATCAGCAATCACGAGTTAGGAAGGAGGGATGCACGTCAGTTCAAAGGATTTAAAAGCCAATCTTCTGAGTGGGTGTCATTTCGATCCAACTATAATTGTTTGGTCAATCGAGGCATTACAAAATAACGGAGGAGGTCATCGATGAAAAAGAACTTATTCTTGATTCTGGTTTTTGGAATTTGGCTCTTTTCCTTGGGTGTGTGTTATTGTGCTGAGCCCATTAAAATCGGGGGGATATTTTCCTTAACCGGACCTGGCGCCTATATCGGAGTGTCACAAAAAAATTCTGTCTTGATCGGCATTGATGATTTTAACAAGAAGGGAGGTCTCGGTGGCCGCCCTGTCGAGATGGTGCTTGGAGATGATGAGAGCGATCCTACTAAGGCAGTGATGGTTCTCAAGAAGATGATCGAAACGGACCCCATTGTGGGATTGATCGGTCCAACGCGAACCGATACGGGAATGGCAATGATTCCCATTCTTGAAAAGGAAGGAATCCCCACCTATATGCATGCAGGCGGGGATGTGATTATTACACCGGTCAGAAAATGGATCTTCAAGTCACCCTACCGGGCAGCGGATGCAATGGAGCGGATTTTCTTGTATCTGAAGAAAAATAACCTCACGAAAATTGGGTTGCTTTTCTCATCTGATGGATTCGGAAAAGATGGAGCGGCCATTGCGGATCGGCTCGCGCCAAAGTCTGGATTTGAGATTTTAGCAAAGGAGACTTTCGATGTCAAAGATGTAGATATGACACCCCAACTTACTCGTATCAATGCGAAGAACCCTCAGGCCATCATTGTCTGGACGATTGGCCCACCGATAGGAATCACCACCAAGAATGCCCGTGCCCTCGGCATACAGGTTCCTCTGTTCCAGTGCCATGGTGCTGCGGAACCCACGTTTTTTAAACTGGCCGGTGATGCGTCAGAAGGGGTGATGATGCCTTCTACAAAGATTGTCGTGGCCGATCAACTCTCCGATAAAGACCCTCAGAAGAAGAAACTTGTGGAATATGTGAAAGAATATGAGGCCCGTTTTAAAGAAGTCCCAGGAACGATGGTGGCCTATGGAGCAGATGCGGCCTTCCTGCTTCTTGAAGCCATTAAAAAGGTTGGTCCGGACCGTGCAAAGATTCGAGACGCCCTCGAAGCAACGAAAGGGTATGTGGGACTCAGTGGCGTTTACAACCTCTCTCCTGAAGACCATGCTGGAACGACAGCAAAAGATATTGTTATGGTAAGGGCGGAAAAGGGAAAATTCAAGCTGGTTGAGTAATGAGACCCTTCACCCCTCCCTCTCCCCCCAGGGGAGAGGGGAAGGGCGAAGGGGAATCAGAGGAATATGGGATTACATGAACAAATTTTTCAGTATATTATCTCAGGATTAACCCTCGGGGCTATCTATGCCCTGGTGGCCCTGGGATTTAATGTCATCCACAATGCTACAGGTATTGTCAATTTCGTCCAAGCGGAATTTGTCACATTGGGCGGAATGTTGATGTATACGTTTTACTCCCTTTTCAAGATTCCCCTTCCCCTTTCTTTTCTCTTCTCAACTGCTTCGGTAACATTGATTGGCGCCCTGATTGAAAGAGGCCCCATTCGGATGGCCAAATCGAAAGCCATTATCGTCTTAGTCTTTATCACTATTGGCATTTCCTCCACCATACGAGGAACTGCCCTTTTAGTGTGGGGTCCTGATAATATGCCCATTCCTTCCTTCTCTGGCGAGAAGGTGATCCGGATTTTTGGTGCAGCCATCCTTCCTCAACACCTCTGGATCTTCGCCATAACAATTGTGGTCGTCATCTTTCTCCAATATTTTTTCCATCGAACCTTAACTGGAAAAGCGATGAGGGCAGTATCCGTCAACCGAAGAGCCGCATCACTGGCTGGAATCAATGTGAACTGGATGATCCTCCTTTCCTTTGCGATGAGCGGAGGCCTTGGGGCCGTAGGCGGGATAATCATTGCTCCTATCAGCACAACCTCCTATGATACAGGAGTGATGTTGTCCCTGAAGGGGTTTGCCGCCGCCATCTTGGGCGGTTACGGAAACAGCGCTGGGGCTATCGTAGGAGGATTTATCTTAGGTGTGCTGGAATCTCTCGGCGCAGGGTTGATCTCCTCCAAGTTTAAGAATGCCTTTGCCTTCTTCATATTGCTTCTTGTTCTATTCCTCAAACCTTCGGGTCTTTTGGGCCATGGAGAGGCAGAGCGGGTATAAGATGTCTATCGGAAAGAGAGAAAATCTACTTCTAATCATCCTTGCCCTTCTGATCATCTTCATCCCTCTATCAATAAAGAACAAGTACTACATCACTGTGATGAATGTTGTTGGCCTCAACACCATTGTAGTGGTGGGACTTAATCTATTAATCGGCTTTGCAGGACAGATCTCCCTCGGCCATGCCGCGTTCTATGGGATGGGAGCTTATCTATCCGCTATTCTTACGACCACTTACCATTTTCCGCCCTGGCCGACGATGGCCATTGCAATGCTGGCTTCCGGAGTCGTTGCCTATTTTGTGGGATATCCCTCCCTTAAATTGAGAGGACACTATTTAGTGATGGCCACCCTGGGTTTCGGAATTATCGTCAACGTCTTTATGGTGGAGCTGGATAAAATCACCGGAGGCCCCTCTGGTTTTCCTGGAATCCCCCCTCTCTCGATCGGTAGGTTGACCTTTGATAATGATTACAAAAACTTTTATCTCATCTGGACTTTTGCATTCTTTTCCATTCTTGTTTCACTCAATTTAGTCAACTCCCGCGTGGGTAGGGCTTTGAAGGCCATCCATGGCAGCGAGGTAGCAGCCAATACTCTGGGAGTCAATACAGATCACTATAAGACAAAGGTCTTCGTCCTGAGCGCAATCTTTGCCTCTCTATCGGGGAGCCTCTATGCTCACTACCTTACTTTCATCAGTCCTCGAAGTTTCGACTTTTACTACTCGATCCAAGTGGTGACCATGGTCATAGTGGGAGGGATGGGAAGCATTTGGGGAGCCTTCTTTGGGGCCGGCCTTCTGACCGTTCTCTCAGAAATCCTTCATGTGGCCGAAAAGTATAACATTATTGCCTATGGAGCTATCCTCACGCTGGTACTTGTCTTTCTTCCAGAAGGGTTTCTGGTAGGTCTTTATAACTTTTATCAGAAACGAAAGATTAAAGCCTTCACTGAAGCGGAATGAAATCAGATCTCATGAACGATTCTAAAAGCATTCTGAGAACGGACCGACTCCGAAAGATCTTTGGTGGCGTTCTTGCCGTGAATGACGTATCGTTCGAGGTTACAAGCAATCAAATCACAGCGATCATTGGTCCCAACGGTGCAGGGAAGACGACCATTCTCAACCTGATCACAGGGATCTATCCTCCGACTTCAGGAAGGATTATCTTTGAAGAAAAGGCGATATCTGGGTTCAAACCCTTCCAGATCGCCTTTGAAGGTATCACGCGGACCTTTCAGAATCTCCAAATCTTTCAGAATATGACGGTTCTTGAGAATGTCATGGTGGGGCTTCATACACAGACCAGATCCGAATTTTGCAGTTGTCTTCTCCATCTACCAAAGGTGGGAAAAGAAGAGAAAATCGTTAAAGAAGAAAGCTACGAGCTCCTCCGTTTCTTCAACCTCGAAAGAAAGGCAAACTGGTTGAGCTCGAACCTGCCTTATGGAGAACAAAAGCGTCTGGAGATCGCTCGGGCACTGGCGGGAAAGCCAAAAATGATTCTGCTTGACGAGCCAGTGGCAGGTCTCAACATTACGGAAACCGAAGGGATGTCTGAGCTCATTCTGAAGGTCAAGGAAAAGGGGTTCACTATCATCTTGGTTGAGCACGACATGAATCTCGTTATGGGAATCTCGGACAAAATAGTGGTTCTGAACTACGGCCAGAAGATTTCAGAAGGAGCGCCCCGGGAGGTTCAAGCAGATCCAAAGGTGATAGAGGCCTATCTGGGAGAGGAATGACGGATAATGCTCTCCGTTAGACAGATCAATACCTACTACGGTGGGATCCAGGCCCTCAGAGGCGTCTCTCTCCATATCAAGAAGGGGGAGATTGTGGCGCTCATCGGGTCAAATGGTGCAGGGAAGTCAACCCTCCTCAACTGCATCTCAGGGGTCGTACCCGTTCGTTCGGGTTCCATCATTTTCAATGAGCTGGAAATTACTTATTTGACCCCTGAAAAGATTGTAAAGCAAGGAATCGTTCAGGTTCCTGAGGGGAGGCAGCTTTTCAATCCTCTCACCGTCTTAGAAAATTTGGAGCTGGGGGCATACCTCCGATTCTCCAAAGAAAGCAAGAAAGAAATCGAAAAAGACCTGGTATATGTCATGGACCTCTTTGTCATTCTCAAACAAAGAAAACACCAGAAGGCCGGGACTCTGAGCGGTGGCAAGCAACAGATGCTCTCCATTGGCCGCGCAATCATGGACCGGCCAAAGTTGATGCTTTTAGATGAACCTTCTTTAGGGCTCGCCCCTTTAGTGGTCGCCGAGATCTTCAATGTGGTTAAAAAGTTGCAAGAGGATGGAACAACCATCCTACTCGTCGAACAGAACGCCAAGGCATCCCTCAAGGTCGCCACTCGAGCGTATGTGATCGAGACTGGAAGAATTACTTTAGAAGGAGAAGCAAAGACCTTGATGCAAAATGAGGCGGTCAAGAGGGCTTACCTGGGCAAGGATTATCGTGAGAAACAGAAGAGGGACTGCGGCATAGCCCAGTAGAACTCAAAAAATTTAAATCGAGTCAATTAAGAGTTGATCAAGAGCACGGTTCATGGTATGAAAGAAAAAAAGTGCTTGATCGATCGAAGATGGAGGCTTCTATGAAAAAATTTGACTACCTCAAGCCGAGCACCCTGGATGAGGCCCTAACCCTTCTAAATCAACATGGGAAAAAAGCAGCGCTCATTGCGGGGGGAACCGATGTCATCGTCATGATCAAACAGAAGACGATGGCTCCCGATGTCCTCATTTCTCTTCGAGGGATCCCAGGTCTGGATCAGATCAAGTTCAATGGTTCCTTAAGCATTGGACCGATGGTGACTCATCGGGCAATCGAGAAGTCTGACGTGATCAGAAAGGATTTCTCCGCCTTAGCCGATGCTACCGATTTCCTCGGCTCCGTCCAGATCCGGAATGTGGCGACCATTGGCGGCAATATCTGTACGGCTGCCCCTTCCGCAGATACAGCCACTCCTCTTCTGGTTTTAGGAACCCAGGTCAAGATCAAAGGTCTTAAAGAAGAGAGAACTATTCCGATTGAGGAATTCTTTAAAGGGCCAGGGGAAACTGTATTGAAAGCAGGGGAATTGATTAAAGAGTTAATCATCCCAAAACCCCAACCCAATACCGGTTCTGCGTACTATAAACTTCAGAGGCGCCTCGCCTTAGACCTTCCTATCTTAGGTGTGTCCGTCCTTCTTTCACTCGACAAAAACAAAGTCACCTGTTCGGACATGCTTTGTACGACTTCCCCTATTTCGTCCATCCTCCATAGAATGGAGGCAGATGAAATCGTATGTAAGGAAGTGAGGATTGCCTTAGGAGTGGCAGCACCGACACCGATGAGGACTGTGAAAGCAGAAGCCCTCCTAAGAGGCAAGAAACTGAGTGACGAACTCTTAGAGGAAGTGGCGGAAACTGCAGCCAAAGAAGCTCAGCCGAGGGATACCGCTCGAGGAGAGGCTTGGTACCGCAGAGACATGATCAGGGTCTTGGTAAAACGGATGGCCATGAAATCGATTGAGAGGGTGATCCAGCCTGAAGCGACCGTCTTTCCTGAAAGGCTGTGGTAACAATATAATCCCCCTCTCCCTTGATGCCTGCCTGCGGTAGGCAGGGGAGAGGGTTGGGGTGAGGGTGCACAGACTTTCCCCTCCCCTTTACCCTGTTAGATAAGTTGCCGATACGGCTCTTAGTTTCTAAGGATGCTCTATCTAACAGGGTGAATCCCCTCCCGCCAAGGGAGGGGAAAATCCCAGTTAGGAGAGTGAACCCATGAAGCAGACCATCACCTTTATTTTAAATGGAGAGTCAGTTCAAGTGGAGATCGAACCTCATCTCACCCTTTTGCAACTGTTGAGAGATAAACTGGAGCTCACCGGAACAAAAGAGGGGTGCGGCATGGGCGAATGCGGTGCATGCACAGTCCTTTTGGATGGAAAGGCCATCAACTCCTGCATCTTCCCTGCCATGGAGGTGGATGGAAAGAGTGTTACCACCGTTGAGGGCCTGACCGATGCCCAAGGTAATCTTCATCCAATCCAGAAGGCTTTCATCGAATATGGGGCCATCCAGTGCGGTTTCTGTACACCGGGAATGGTTCTCTCTGCCAAGGCCCTTCTTGATGATAGCCCCTCGCCAACAGAAGAAGAGATTCGTCATGGCATTGCAGGAAATTTATGCCGTTGCACTGGTTATCTTCAGATCGTTCAGGCCATTAAAGCGGCCAGCGGACAGATGTAAAACAATGTCAAATGTCAAAACTCAAAGTTCAAATGAAGTTCAAAAATCCAAGTATTCAAACAGATTTTTGGCATTTATTCATTTGTCATTGATTTGACATTTGGAATTTGAAATTTGGAATTTACGATTTTGAATGGAGGTCACCATGGAAGAGTTTATCAACGTTGGAAAACGAATCCCCAAGATGGATGCAGAGGAAAAGGTTACCGGCAAGGCGATCTACATTCATGACCTTAAAGTTCCAGGGATGCTTTATGGAAAAATCCTCTACAGTCCCCATCCTCATGCGAAGATATTAAGTATAGACACCTCTAAGGCAGAAAAATTCCCCGGGGTGAAGGCTGTTTTAACAGGCTCCAACATTCCCCCCGTGAAATTCGGCGTTTATAAAGATAATGTCCCCCTCAAGGCCAAAAAAGTTTGTTCTCTGCGGGACGAGGTCGCTGCCGTGGCTGCCACAGACCCTGATATTGCTGAAGAGGCGCTTAATCTTATCAAGGTTGAATATGAAATCCTTCCAGCGGTCTTCGACCCTGAAGAGGCCATGAAGGAAGGTGCAATCCTTATCCATGAGGAACATGTGGGCGGTAAGGAGAAAAAACCGACCAATATCCTTAATTTCCCCTGGAGGCTTATTGCGGGAGATGTGGAAGAGGCGAGGAAAAACTCTGCTTACGTTGCTGAAGATCGGTTCAAGGTGACCTGGGTGGCGCACTGTTGCATGGGAACGAGTGGGTGTCTGGCCCAGTTTGACCTGAAAAATAATCTCACCATGTATAGTATCACTCAGATTCCATCCCTCGCCCAGAGGGACTTTACCGACGCCCTCGCTGCCATGGGATTGAAGGATAGGAAGGTTCGAGTGATTAAAACGATGATCGGTGGTGGATTTGGAAGCAAACTCGATACCTACGCCTTTGAATACATTGCCATCCTGCTTGCTTATAAGACCAAGAAACCTGTCAAGATTGTTTTCACCCGCGAAGAAGAATTCTTCGCCACCTCTCCCAGGCAGTGTGCTATTATTGACATTGCTCAGGGATGCACGAAAGATGGAACATTAACCTTCCGTGATATCCGAATGATTCTCGACAATGGCGCCTACACTTCCTGGGGTGCCACGACTCCCTCTGTCATGATGATGCCCTCTTCATCCCTTTATAAAGTGCCTAATATTCGATTTTCGGCGAAATGCGTCTATACCAACAACACTTACTCTCAAGCCATGAGAGGATATGGAACTCCTCAGATAACTTTTGCCATCGATTCGCAAATCGACACCTTGGCTGAGAAAGCTGGGATTGATCCTCTCGATTTCAGATTGAGAAATGCTAATATGCCAGGTGATGTCACACCTCAGAACTTTAAGATCAATACCTGTGGTCTAAGGGAATGCATTGATGCCGTGGCACAAAAATTGGATTGGCGACAGGTTCGAGGAAGGAAAGATGGAAGAGGAGTTGGAATGGCTTCTCTCATCCATGTTGGAGGAGGTGCTCGGGTCTATAAATCGGATGGTTGTGGTACAATTATCAAAATGGATGACTTCGGGACCGTCAACGTCTTCACTGGTGCAACAGATATGGGACAGGGATCCGAGACGGTGATCGCTCAAATTGTCGCCGAAGAGCTTGGGGTAAGAGTAGAAGATGTGGTAGTTGCCCACACAGACACCGATGTCTGTCCCTGGGATGTTGGGGCCCATGCGAGTCGAACGACTTTTGTTGCTGGAAATTCTGCCAGAGGTGCGGCGAAAAAAGTGAAGGACCAACTCCTCGAGGTAGCGGCCAAATCAATGGGTGAAAGTCCTGAGAATTTAGATATTCGGGATCGAACCGTCTTTTCTAAGAAAGATCCCGAGAAGAAATCACCTCTGGGAAAGGTTTTAAGGGCTGCCCATTATACCGCTGGCGGAAGCATGGTCATGGCCGAGCATTTCTACGATCCTGCAAACGAGAATTTGGATAGGGAATTTAAAGGAAATCTTTCGGTCACTTACACCTATGGAACACACGGTGTAGAAGTCGAAGTGGATAAGGAAACAGGTCAGGTTAAAATTCTTAAATACATTGCTGCTCACGACGTAGGGAGGGCGATCAACCCGATGCTATTGGAAGGACAGGTTTATGGTGGCGCGACGATGGGAATTGGTTATGCCTTGACTGAAAGGCTTATGCTAAAAGATGGGAAGGTAATGAATCCAAACTTTCTTGATTATAAGATGCTGACCGCTAAGGATGTTCCAAATATTGAAACAATCGTGATCGAAACAAATGATTCCTTCGGACCCTTCGGTGCAAAAGGGGTTGGTGAACCGGGATTGGTTCCAACAGCGCCTGCGATTGCGAATGCTGTTTATGATGCAGTAGGGGTGAGAATCAAAGACCTTCCCATCACTCCCGAAAAGGTATTAGCTGCATTAAAAGAGAAAGGAAAGTGACCACTCACCCGAGACAATGGAATGTTGGAATACTGGAATAGTGGAAAATTGGGCTTTAACCCATCATTCCATCATTCCATTATTCCAAATTTCCAATATTTCATTTTTCTTCTTATTTAAAATCCATTCTTCCACTATTCCATTATTCCAACATCCGTAATTGTTGTCCAAAAATGTCACCTATTATGTAATTTTGGCATAAATTGTTCCTTTTTAGAGATTAATCCTACCTAATTAATTTTCTTTATGTCATTTATCTAAAATTCTAAAAACCATATAGATAACAATAAGATATAAAAAAACAGTTGATTCTTTATGAAAATTTGGAGTATTTTGGAACAAAACTTGCTTTTTCCCTCATGTCCGGGAAATTTTATGCACACAATAGCTTAATTCAGGATGGCGAAAAAATGAACGGAGTGACTTACTGGCATCGGAAGGATAAACAAGTATGGCAACCAAATACTCTAAGAGGAATAAAACAAAATCCAATTTAACGGGTCCGAAAAGAACACGGCCATTCAAAGTCTCCGCAATTGTTCACCAGCGGTCTGCCAAACAGCCAGGAAAGCACGTGGAGGAGGGGATAAAAACATTAAAGCAACAAATGGAGTTCATTTTAGGGGTTACAAAAACTGGTTTGGATATTATCGACTCGGAGTTTAACATCCGGTACATCGACCCGGAGTGGGCAAAGGTATATGGCGATCCGACAGGTAAAAAATGCTACGAATACTTTATGGACCGAATTGAAGCATGTCCTGGCTGCGGAATTCCCAAAGCACTGGAAACAAGAACCGTCACGGTTACTGAAGAAACCTTGGTCAAGGAGGGAAATAGACCGACACAAGTTACAACCATACCATTTCATAATGAGAAGGGAGAGTGGTTAGTTGCCGAAGTCAACGTCGACACCTCTGAGCAAAAGCGGATTGAGGAGGCACTGCGCAAGGCTCAGGAAGAACTCGAAATACGTGTTCGGGAGAGAACGGCACAACTGGCACTATCAAATGAAGCCATGCAACTTGAAATCATTGAACGCAGACGAACAGAGGAAGCGTTATCAGGAAGCGAGCAAGAGGCGAAACGATTAGCCCAAGAGAATGCGATCATGGCTGAAATCGCGCGAATTATCAGTTCGTCTTTAAACATCGAAGATGTTTACGAACAATTCGCAAGAGAAGTATATAAACTCATTCCTTTCGATGGGATTGCGATTAACATTATTAATCATAAAGAAGGTACTGTTGCTGTCCCTTATGTCTCAGGAATCACTGTCTTAGGTTGTCATCCTGGAGATGTATTGCCTCTGGATGGGTCGGTGACGGGAGAGGTCATGCGCACCCATTCAAGCCTGATTATTCAAACAGAGAACCGAAATGACTTGGAATGCCGGTTCCCTACCCTCATAACCGCTTTCGATGCTGGGCTTCGGTCGGTGATGGTAGTCCCATTGATTTCTAAAGACCAGGTAATCGGAGCTATCCATTTTCGTTCAACAAAATCGAAGGCTTATTCAGATCAGGACCTGAAACTTGCCGAAAGCATCGCCTCTCAGATTGCTGGCGCCATTGCCAATGCGCAGCTTTTTGCAGAAAACAAGCGAGCCGAAGAAGCACTCCGAGAAAGTGAAGAAACCCATCGAAGTCTTGTTGAAAGTGCAAGGGATGTCATCTTTACTCTCTCCACAACCGGAACGGTTACCTCCCTTAACACCGCCTTCGAAAAAATCACAGGTTGGCCCCGCGCTGAGTGGATCGGTAAACCCTTTGCCCCCATAATCCACCCTGATGATTCGCCAATTGCGACGGAACTCCTTCGCCGTGCCTTGCAAGGGGAAATGCTTCCCATGTTTGAATTGCGTGTTCTCTTTAAATCGGGCGAATATGGATTAGGGGAATTTACAGCAACTCCGCGGATCCAGAAAGGAATAGTAAAGGGTGTTTTAGGTATTACCCGCGACATCACTGAACGCAGGCGGGCAGAGGAGGCGCTGAGGGAGTCTCAACAATTACTGAAGAAAACCTTTGCAAGTCTCCGCGATGCAGTTTTCATCATTGAGGCAGAAACAGTAAAAATTATGGATTGCAACCCTGCCGCCTCAGAAATATTTGGCTATACCAGGGAGGAGATGGTGGGCCAAACAACGGCCTTTTTGCACGTTGACAGTGCCACCCTGGAGGAATTCAGGAAGTACATGCACGCCAATGTGGAAGAGAAGGGTTTTCTGTACCTTCCTGAGTTCAGGATGAAGCGGAAAAAAGGAGAGATCTTTCCCACGGAGCACAGTGTGGTATCACTCGAAGATGACCAAGGTAAGCGCATCGGTTGGGTAAGCGTAGTACGCGATATCACCGAGGGCAAACGTGCCGAGAAAGAAATGGCGGCCCTTCAAGAGCAGCTTCGTCAGTCGCAGAAAATGGAGGCCGTTGGCCGGCTGGCAGGTGGCATTGCCCATGACTTTAACAACCTCCTGACGATCATCAAAGGTTATAGTCAACTCTCCCTCCTGGAGCTGAACGAAGGTGACACCCTGAAGGGAAACATCCAGGAAATCCAGAAAGCCACTGAGCGGGCAGCGACTCTCACCAGTCAACTTCTGGCCTTCAGCCGTCGTCAGGTGATGCAGATGAAGGTCTTCGATCTCAACACCCTTCTCGGGGATCTGGAGAAGATGCTTCGTCGGGTCATTGGTGAGGACATTGAGCTGGTTACGATTTTGGCTGATGATTTGGGAAGAACGAAGACAGATCCAGGACAGATTGAACAGGTCATCATGAACCTTGCGGTCAATGCGAGAGATGCGATGCCTTCTGGAGGGAAACTCACCATTCAGACGGCCAATGTGGAGTTTGATGAAGCTTATGCTCATGCCCATATCGCTGTGGCCCTGGATCCTTATGTGATGCTTTCGGTAAGCGATACGGGCGTGGGGATGACCCCGGAGGTCAGAGAACGGGTATTTGAGCCCTTCTTCACGACCAAGGAGAAAGGCAAAGGAACAGGCCTGGGTCTCTCAACGGTTTATGGTATTGTCAAGCAGAGCGGAGGAAATATCGGGGTTCATAGTGAGCCCGGACATGGAACCACGGTCAAGATCTATTTCCCGCGGGTTGGGGGAGAGACCGAAGTCCTTCCTCGGCGAGACGACACCGGTTCGATGGCTCGGGGCAGCGAGACAGTGCTCGTGGTCGAAGATGAGCCTTCGGTACGGAGTCTGGCAACTCACATTCTTCATCACCAGGGATACAAGGTGCTGGACGCGGCGGATGGTGATGAGGCCCTGCTTATGGCGCAAGAAGATACAGGGCAGGGAATCGATCTTCTGCTCACCGATGTAGTGATGCCTCGGATGGGTGGCAAAGAGTTGGCCGATCGGCTTAAAACCTTACGGCCAAGCGTCAAAGTGCTCTTTATTTCAGGTTTTCCGGATGATGCGATTGCCCACCATGGTATACTCGCGCCCGGTATTGCTTTTCTCCAAAAACCCTTCTCCCCTGGGGCCTTAGCACGGAAGGTCCGTGAAGTGTTGGATCGGTGAGGTCATTTGACAATGGATGATTTAAAAGAAGGGCATTTGAAAAGAACAAAAATGTTCACAGGTTTGGTGAACACCGGCCGCAAGCGAACCGAAGCAGCGCTGAGGGAGTCTCAGCAATTGCTGAGGAAGACCTTTGCCAGCTTGCGTGATGCGGTGTTCATCATCGATGCGAAAACAGTAAAAATTATAGACTGCAACCCGGCAGCCTCAGAGATTTTCGGCTACCGCCGAGAGGAAATGTTGGGACGAACAACAGCCTTCCTCCATATTGATGAGACCGCTTTGGAGGATTTCAGGAGACTCCTCTATGCGGAAGTGGAGGAGAGGGGCTTCCTTTATCTCCCTGAGTTCAGGATGAAACGGAAAAATGGAGAGGTCTTCTTCACAGAACACAGCGTTGTGTCACTCGAAGATGGCGGTGGAAAGCGTATGGGCTGGGTGAGCGTTGTTCACGATATCACCGCCCGCAAATGGACAGAAGAAGCACTGAGGAACGAAAAGCTACGATTCCAAGCATTCTCTCAGAGAATGCTCCGTTCGGGATGGTGATGATTGATAAAGATGGGATGTTCCGATACATCAATCCTAAATTTAGAGAATTATTCGGGTACGATTTAAGTGATGTCCCGAATGGAAAAACTTGGTTCAGAAAAGCGTACCCCGATCCTACATACCGACACGATGTGATGTCAACCTGGGTGCATGATTTAAAAAGTTCAAGTCCAGGGGAAAAAAGACCCAGGATTTTTACAGTCACCTGCAAAGACGGAACGGAAAAGATCATCAACTTTATCCCTGTCCAATTAGAGACGGGAGAAAACTTGATGACCTGTGAGAATGTTACCGAGCGCAAGCGGGCGGAGGAGGCGCTGAGACAAAGTGAAGAGAGATACCGAAACCTCTTCGAGGGGTCCAGGGATGCGGTCTACATCACTACTCGACAAGGTAAGTTTGTCGATTTCAACCAAGCTCTTTTGGACCTCCTCGGCTATAGCAGAGAAGATCTGACAGCCCTTCCATCTCATGAAACATATGCGAATCCCTTTGACCGACAAAAGTTTCAACAAGAGATAGAGCGAAAAGGATTCGTAAGAGACTATAAGGTGAAGCTCCGTAAGAAAGACGGGACGGACATAGACTGTCTGATGACTTCGTCGGTGCGCCGGTCAAACGACGGAGGCATTCTGGGATACCAGGGCATCATCCGAGATGTCACCGAGAGTAAACGTATGGAAGAAGCGTTGCGCGACTCGGAGGCTCGATACCGAACAATTTTTGAAAATACGGGAACGGCTATGGTCATCCTCGAAGAAGACACCACCATCTCCTTGGCAAACGCGCAAAATGAAGAGCTTACTGGCTATTCCAGGAATGAAGTAGAGAGGAAGAAAAAGTGGACAGAATTCATCGTAAAAGAAGATCTGGAGAGAATGATAGAATATCACCATTTGCGGAGAATCGATCCAAATGCGGCTCCAAAGAACTATGAGTTCCGATTAATCGACTCGAAGCATAATATTCGAAACATCTTCCTCACAATTTCCATGATTCCAAATACAAAAAAGAGCGTTGCTTCTCTCTTGGATATCACCGATCTCAAGCGAGCGGAAGGAGAAAAGGCAGCCCTCCAGGAACAACTCCGTCAATCGCAGAAGATGGAAGCTGTTGGACAGCTGGCAGGGGGGATTGCTCATGATTTCAATAATCTCCTTACTATCATCAAGGGTTACAGCCAACTTTCCCTTCTCGAACTGAATGAAGGTGACCCCTTGTGGGGGAACATGAAAGAGATTCAGAAATCCACCGGACGGGCTGCAGACCTCATTCACAAACTTTTGGCTTTCAGCCGGCGTCAAATCCTGGACATGAAGATCCTCGATCTCAACAGCATTTTACGAGATCTCGACAAAGTGTTGCGCCGTATTATCGGTGAGGACATAGAGCTGGTTACGACCTTGAAGGAGGACTTGTGGAGAGTCAAAGTGGATCCGGGGCAGATGGAACAAGTCATCATGAATCTTGCGGTCAACGCCAGGGATGCGATGCCATCCGGGGGGAAGCTCACCATTGAGACGGCCAATATCGAATTGGATGAGATCTATGCTCGGACTCATATTGCTGCGACTCCCGGTCGTTACGTGATCCTCTCGGTAAGTGATAACGGGGTCGGGATGACACCGGAGGTAAAGGAACGGATCTTTGAACCCTTCTTTACGACTAAGGAGAAGGGCAAGGGGACGGGATTGGGCTTATCGACGGTCTATGGGATCGTGAAGCAGAGTGGAGGAAGCATTTGGTTTTACAGTGAACCGGGTCAGGGGACGACATGTAAGATCTACCTGCCAAGGGTGGATGAGCCTCTGGAGGAGGTGAGGGCGGCGTCGACGGGGGAGGAGCTTCCTTCTGGAAGTGAGACGATTCTTGTGGTGGAAAACCAGGAGGATGTTCGAAAGTTGGCCCTTCGGGTTCTGGAGAGGCAGGGATACAGGGTGCTGGAGGCCTCCAACGGAAGTGAAGCCTTGATGATCTGCGAGGAGGGGAAGGAACCCATTCATCTGATCTTGACCGACGTGGTCATGCCCAAAATGGGCGGCAAAGAGCTGGCGGACCGCGTCAAAACCATACGGCCCGAAATCAAAGTCCTCTTCACTTCGGGCTTCACGGGCAATGCGATGGCCCACCACGGTATACTTGACTCGGGTATTGCCTTACTCCAAAAACCGTTTATGCCATCCGCCTTGGCACAGAAGGTGCGTGAGGTACTGGATAGATAAACCAGGATTGAAGAATGAGTGGAGACGGAACTATTTATTTTGAAAAAAATTTCTCAAACGGAGCGAATCTCATGAAAGAGATCATGACACCTCGTGAAGCAGCAGAATACTTGAGTGTTCACGTTCGAACCATCTACCGCCTCGCTAAGAACGGCGACATCCCAGGCCGTAAGGTTGGCGGGAGCTGGAGATTCAAAAAGGGTGCCCTGGATGAATGGCTCTCATGGCGAGAAAGCCCATCTTTTAAGGGAAAGGGATGACAAATGGAAAACAGGATTTTAGTCGTCGATGATGAAAAAGAGATCAGGGACTTTCTGTTTAAAGCCCTCTCCCGAATCGCGGGATTTCATGTGGAGCTGGCCGAGAATGGAGAAGAAGCCCTGAAGAAGGTTGAGAAAGGGAATGTTGACCTGGTTTTGACGGACCTCAAAATGCCGGGTAGGGATGGCCTCCAGTTAGTTGCCGAAATCGCCAAGTCGAAACCTGAAATCCTCACGGTTTTGATGACCGGTCATGGAACCATCGACTCGGCATTGGAGGCCATGAAACGAGGAGCGAGCGATTATCTTACGAAGCCCCTCAATCTGGAGGAAACGATCGTCCGTCTTCAAAAAGTTTTTGAAGAAAGACAACGTTTTGTCAAGCTCAGGGAGTTCGCCGCTCAATTGGAGAAGGCCAACCAAGAGTTGAAAAGGATCGATGAAATGAAATCCGAGTTCGTCTCGGTCGCTTCCCATGAGTTGAGGACTCCTCTCGCCGCCATTAAGAATGCTGTCCAGTTGATCCTGCAAGGAAAAACGGGTGAGACCAACGAAGATCAGAAAAAATTTCTTTCCATGGCGGATAGAAACATTAGTCGCCTGACCAATATTCTTAACAATCTTTTGGACCTTTCCAGGATCGAGTCCGGAAAAATGGATATGAAATTTGAGGAATTGGATCCAAGGGCTTCTATCGAATTCATCTTATCCTCGCTCAGGCCCCACGCAGATGGGAAATCGATTCGACTAAAGACGGAGATTCAACAGCAGCTTCCCGCTGTTTATGGGGATCGCGAGAAGGTTGAACAGATCCTGACGAACCTTGTAGGAAATGCGATTAAGTTCACCCCAGAAGGTGGGGAGATTTCTATTTCGGCACGGCCTTCTCCAAAAGGACCAAATAAGTTAGCGATTTCGGTCAGAGATTCTGGCATTGGAATCCCCGAAGATCAATTCGAGAAGATCTTTGAAAAATTTCATCAGGCGGAGGGGTCCCTCCACCGATCCGTTAGCGGAACAGGATTGGGTCTGGCGATTACAAAAGGCCTGGTGGAAGCCCACCATGGAGAGATCTGGGTGGAGAGTGAAATTGGAAAGGGGAGCACATTTACCTTCACCCTGTCCATCTCCGAAGGGGAACGGAGAGACCTCCATTTTCGTTTCATCCTGGACAGAGAATTTCAGCGCGTACTCGAGGCGCACTCCTCTCTCACCCTCTTCTTGGTAGAGATAACGGACCAAAAAGATGAGGTGAAAGATCTCTTATTAGACAAATTGGAAGAGAACTTGAAGAAATGCCTTTGCAGAAGGGCGGATATCGTATTGAGGCGGAAACGAGAAAAACTATTGGCTGCATTATGCGAAGCAGATCTAAAGGCAGCCGAAATCATCCGTCGGCGGGTTGAGCAGGCGATCCAGAATAATCCCGATGTGAGTGTGGAAGCCCCACTTGTCATCAAAATTGGGATGGCCACCTACCCTGAGGAAGCCGTTTCAAAAAGGGAACTCTTCAGATTAGCCAAAGAACGCTTGGGAGGTTGAGAGATGAAAACGAAGAAGATTTTAGTTGTAGATGATGAAGTGGATTTGGTGGAGACGATCCGTTTTCCTCTGGAGATGGAAGGGTTCCAAGTCCTGGTCTCTTACAACGGCGAGGATGCCTTGAATCAGGCACGAAAGGAAAATCCCGATTTGATTCTCCTGGATGTCATGTTGCCAAAACTGGATGGGTACAAAGTCTGTCGATTATTGAAGTTTGACGAAAAATACAAACACATTCCCATCCTGATGCTGACCGCCAAGACTCAGGAAAAGGATAGACTGACTGGGATAGAAACAGGGGCGGACGAGTATATTACCAAGCCTTTTGATATCGACCAGTTAATGGAGAAGGTGAAGGCGTATCTCTCCAAATGAGTAAATGGGTTCAAGAGGTGATTTGATTTCGGAATGCAGAATGCGCAATGCAGCGCCCCCTCCCCCACCCTCCCCCCTCGGGGCCTCCGGCTCGGAAGAGCCTCTGGCTCGGAGAGGGGAGGGAGAGGGTGGGGGGCAATCCGAATTCCGCAATTTAGAAAGGATTAATTCGTGCCCACTTTCAAGTATCGAGTGAGAGACCGATCTGGTAAAGCGATTGCCGGGACGATCGAAGCCCCTACCATTCAGATGGCAGGGGACCAACTCTACAACCTTGGGTACTTCCCGATTTCGATTGAAGAGATGCGGGAGACCATTTCGCTCAACCTTTCGGATGTATGGAAACGATTTCAAAAGGTGAAATTGGAGGAACTGATCGTCTTCAGCCAGCAACTTTCCACTTTATATAAAGCAGGGTTGCCTTTGCTCACGGGGCTGGCAAGTATCACGGAACAGGTAAAGAACGAGAAGTTGA
Source organism: uncultured delta proteobacterium (assembly GCA_963826305.1). Taxonomy (GTDB): domain Bacteria; phylum Desulfobacterota; class BSN033; order BSN033; family UBA1163; genus CAWGWZ01. Next base: position 725,873 of record CAWGWZ010000020.1, read on the forward strand.
AAGGGGTCCTCAAGGAGATTCACGGACAAATTGAAGGAGGCAGCACACTTCATGGTGTCATGTCCAAATATCCAAAAGTCTTTTCCTCCGTTTATGTCAATATGGTCCGAGCCGGTGAGACCTCAGGAATGCTCGGTGAAGCACTGGATCGGTTCGTCACCCTTGCAGACCGGGAATTGAGAACCCGGCAGAGGGTGAATGAAGCAACCCGTTATCCCAAGATTGTCATTGTCTCAGTGCTCATTGCCTTTGCCGTTTTGGTCTCTTTTGTCATTCCAAGATTTGCTCAGGTCTTTGCCAGATTTAACACGCCCCTGCCCTTGCCGACCCGAATCATGATCGGAATCAATAATATTTTTCAAAACTACTGGTACATCATTCTGGTGGCAGTCATTGCAATCCCATTTCTCTTAATACGTTATACTCGAACAGAAAAAGGCAAATATCTGTGGGATGGACTAAAAATGAGAACCCCTGTATTCGGCCATCTTTTCTTACTCGTTCCCTTGTCTCGATTTGCCTATACTTTCGTCATGCTGAACCGGAGCGGGGTTCCAATCCTTCAAACCCTTGAAATCACTTCCAGCACGATCAACAATATTCATCTTTCCGAATCCATTGAAGAAATCAGTCGGAAGATTAGAGAGGGGAGTAGTTTGGCTGATGCAATGAAGGAGAGTGGAAGGTTTACCCCTCTCGTGCTTCAGATGGTTTCCGTTGGAGAAGTTTCTGGAGGATTAGATGAGATGTTGATGAGGGTGGCGGAATATTACGACATCGAAGTGGAAAATACAATCAAGAAAATGTCGACCTACATCGAACCTGTTTTGACGCTCTTTTTGGGAGTCGCCGTTCTATTTTTGGCATTGGCTGTCTTCCTCCCCTGGTGGAATATGGCCTCCCTGTTTAGGTAGCACATGGGGAAAAAATGATGAACGATGAACGATGAACGACGGACGAAGGACGAAGGACCTATAAATTTCGGGTGGCGGATTGCAACTGCTCACCGAAGTCTAAACTCGGACTGGGAATACGCTATTTCAACTCCGAACTCCGAACTCCGAACTCTGAACTCTAAAGGCATGACCTTAGTAGAAGTGATTGCTGTGCTGGTCATCGTCGGAATTTTGGCTGTTGTCGTTTTACCCAGAATCGATTTCGGCTCCACCTCATCCAGAGCATCGGTCTACGGAGCGGCCTATATGGTGGCTTCTGATATCCGATATGCCCAAGAATTTGCGATGGCCAATCGTGTTTCAAAAACTGTCACTTTCTCCAATGCCGCACCCGCAAATGTGTACACATTCAGCCCTACCAGTGGTCTGGATCCTTCAGGGCGACTTCCATCAGGGGTAACGATTAGCAGTAATTTCACGATCACTTTCAATTCTCTTGGTGAACCAACCACGGGTGGAGGAGGATCGGTGACTGTTTCCGTAGGTGGACAGACGAGAACGATCACGGTTGTAAATTACACAGGAAAGGTGAATATTTCATGACCCCCCACCCTATCCCTCCCCCACAGGTGGGGAGGGAAGAAGGGAGGGGATGACACTATGTTGATTAGTTCGGAGTTCGGAGATATGACGTTAAAAGGCATGAATAAAAAAGGCTTCACACTTATCGAAATTATTGTTATGATCGTTATGGGGGGTATTCTTTTTTCTGTCATCATTATCCCTTTTGTAACGGGCGTTAAAGGTAGCGGAAAGCCGGAAATGGTAACCACGGCAATGTACCTCGCCCATCAAAAGATGGAGGAATTGATGAAATTTAATTATTGCCGGGCACCCGATTTAACTCCTGGCACCTATAACTCGCCGGCCCCACCTGTTACCGGCTATACATGGCAATGGGTAATTTCCTATGTGACCAATACTTTCGCTGCCTCAGGGTCAGATGCCGGTTATAAGATGATTCAGGTTACTGTAACAGACCCACAAGGCAGTACTTATAATGTCTATTCGGTTGTTACAAGATTTTAAAAACGAGGGAAGAAACGACAAGACATGACTAATTATTCCGAGATCCAAAATCCAAAATCCGCATTTCAAAGGGGTTTCACCTTGATTGAAATTATCGTTGTGATTGTTATTTTAGCCATTGTCTCAGCTATTACTATTAAGTTTTTGGTTGACAGTTTAAGGATCTATACGATGACTGTCAACCAGAAAACCCTGTATGACGAAGCGAAACTGGCACTCGAAAGGATGTGCAGAGATATCCGGGATGCAAATACCATCAACTCTCCTACTGCAGGAAACTCAGCTAGCGCAATCACTTTTATAAGAGACGATGCAACAGCCCAGGATGGTGCAGGTGAAACTATCACTTTCCAACGAAATGCAGGTAATAGCACTCTGGAAAAGGTTAAAACCGCTCCTGCGGCTACCAGCAGAATGGCTGATAATGTCAATACATTTACAGTGACACAAGGGGCAACAGCAACAAATAACTTGAATGAGATGACGCTATACGTCAACCTTCTCATTGCAACCGGAGAGAATGTAACCCTGCAGACAAGGGTTTATCCCAAAAACCTTGCAAGAGACACGACGTACACATATAAAAACTTTATTCGAAACTGGCAGGAGGTCTATCAATAATTGAAGAAGATTAACCTCAACAACTCAAAAGCAGTAGGGGCGGCCCTCTGCGGCCGCCCATTAACAAAAGGGTTCCCCAATTCGGGAGCCCACAGAGGGGCTCCCCTACGTAATTCAAAGGGAATATCAGTTCTTTTCCTGGTTATCGCCATGCTGCTGATGGTGACGATCGGATACGTGTTCTCTTATTTGATCCCTTCCAAGCAGAAATCCGTGGTCTTCCCTATCCAGTCTACCCAAGCGTTCTTCCTTGCCCAATCCGGCGTGGAATTTGCTGTCCGTCTTTCCAAAGATAATAGTTGGACAACCACTGCATTACTCAGTAGCAATTTTAGTCTTTCCGCCAATAACACACGCAGCCTTGGAGCAGGAAGCTTTTCCCTCGCCTATAGTGCTGCCACAAATACTCTTACCTCTTCTGGGCAAGTTCCCACTGGCACTACAAGAAGGAGCATTAGCGTTTCCAATTTTACCACTTTCTTGTCCTACTACGCCTACCGCAGGCTGATTACGGTACAGGCGGGGCAGGTAACCGGCACCCTTACTAATTTTCCCATGCTCGTAAGTGTGACAAACGCTAATCTCTCAACCGTCGCACCCAACGGACATATTGCCAGCTACAATGCCGTGACCAATGATCCCCAGGACCTTGTCTTCGAAGGTCTGGACGACGCCACTTGCGGGGGGGCGGTTGGGTCTTCGCCCTGTATACTAAGCCATGAAATCGAATACTACGTTCCAACAACAGGGCAGCTCATTGCATGGGTAAAGGTTCCTTCAATTACTAACGGCACAGTCATTTATATGTATTACGGAAATGGCTGCATGGCAGCTTCCATGCAGAATCCGAGCGGGGTATGGGCTGACTACAGCGGGGTGTGGCATAGCAGAGAAGCAGCCATGCCGCTTACAGACTCCCGCGGCTACAATAATCTGACCAACCCCACCAACCCTCCCACGCAGGTCGCAGGACGGATAGGGTACGCACAATCTTACAACCCAGGCCCCCCCCAACTGGCGAGTAAGACATCGAATGTCGTGAACATACCGGCGAGTAACCTCAGTCAGACGATTTCTGTCTGGTTCACCATTGGGGTTGCCGATAATGGCACGCGGTCCGGAGTCTCATTTGTCAACCCAACCAGCACCTCCGGCTTGCAATTCGGACAGAGGAATAGCGCAGTATGCTTCTGGCAGTGGGGCGGCGGTGTTTTAGGCGGCACTCAACCGAACCCAGCGATCAATACATGGCATTATATGGTTTATACCTTTGATGGCACGACCATTCGCCCGTATTATGACGGCACCACAGCACTTGGTACGGCGAACACGACCCCAGTGGCCGGCACTCCCTCACAAATTTATTTTTCAACCTGGAACGGCACCGGTGAACCTTGGAATGGGAGCATTGATGAAGTACGAATCTCAAACTCAAGCATCGTGCGGTCTGCCGGGTGGATCGCGACCGAATACCGCAACCAGAACGCTCCCGGTACCTTTTCTACACTGGGGGCCGAGCAAAATAATTGAGGCAGGGGCTCCTTAAGGAGTTAACTATGACAGAAACGATTGGTTTAGACATTGGGTCTCATTCGATTAAGTTGGTCGGCCTTAAGATGACTTCAAAGGGGCCTTTTGTCACTCATGCAGGGATTAAGGAGATCCCCTATGGCGTCGACAAACAGAATATTGATGCCGTCTCCGAAATTCTAAAAACTCTGGTCAGCGAAGTGGGGCTTAAAACGAAAAAGGTGAGCCTTACCGTTTCGGGTTCGGGAATCAACATCCGGCGAGTCACCATTCCATCCATGCCCAAAGCCGAACTGAAAGAGGCTGTCAGCTGGGAGATCAAGGGGCATCTCCCCTTCCCCGTTGAAACCGCCCGAATCGATTTTCAGATCCTCGACGAATTTGTTGAAGACAATGTCAAAAAATTGGATCTGATTGTTGTTGCCTGTCCGAATCAGCTTATCGAGCGAACTCTCTCCATCGCCGAAGGGGCTGGACTTCAACCCACCCATCTCGATGTAGGTCCTTTTGCCCTCTGGAATGTTCTGCTGGCCTGGGATCAATTTAAGAAAGAAGAAGAAATCGCCCTGATTGACCTTGGATCGGAGAAAACAGGTATTTATCTTTTCAAAGATGGGAGTTTAAAATTCAGCCGCGAAGTCACCCCTGCAGGTGCCGACATTACGCGAGCCATTGTCGAGGGACTCGATTTTGAGGGAGAACCCAGCCACCTTTATGAACGAGCGGAGAGGATAAAGCAGGAGGTGGGGATCCATTCAGGGGCTGACCAAGAGAGCATCGTCGATGAATCCATCAATCTGTCAAAGATATCTTTTCTGATCAGGCCTGTCTTGGAGAAAATGACAGCGGAGATACAACGCTCCCTTGACTACTATAAAAGCCAGTTCAACGTGGAGCGAATTGACCGAGTCCTTCTGAGCGGGGGAAGCGCCAATTTAAAGAATATCGCCTCCTATTTGGGAGGAGAGCTCCACTTGCCTGTCGAGCATTTTAATCCTTTGAGAGAATTTCTTTTTGATTCAAAGAAGGTCGATGTCCACGTCTTGGATCGGATAGGCTCTGGGTTCACGGTCGCTGCAGGGGTTGCGCTCCCCGAACCCAAACGGATCGAACTTCTCCCCGCCAAGGAACCTTTTTTAAGCAAGATTCATATCGGGAGACTCGTTCTTCTCTTGGCCCCTCTCATTACCCTTCTCATCTTTTTGGGAATCATCTGGCATATGAGCGGACAGGTAACCGTTATCAAGAAAGAACGGGATGAGAAGATCGCGAAGGTGACGAGTCTTGAAACCCTTCAGGCGAAGATTAAGCTCTTAAAGGAAAAAGAGGCACAGATGAAGGATAAGCTTTCTCTATTCCCATCGTCGGTAATCGTCTCTGTGCCATACCAGGACGTTTTGAGTGAAATCAGTCGTATTTTGCCCGACAATGCCACACTGAAGCTTCTTTCAGTTCCAGGCAAGGAAAAACCTTCAAAGAAGGGTTCTGAGACCGCAAAACCCAAAGAAGGAGAATCCCAAAAGGAGGACGGAAGGCAACTATATATTACAGGCCTTGCTTTTGGTAACGATTTGTACTGTCTCACGGCACTGGCACAGATCATCGAGCGTCTTGAGAGATCTACCTTATTTAAGAATGCAAAATTGATGTCAGTGGATGAGAACAAATTGTTCAATCAGCCTGGAACTCAGTTTGAGATTGTATCGGACATTATTCCGAATAATCCTCTCTCTCTCCCATCTAATCCTCCCACCCCCCCCTTTGTGAAGGGTGGAGAAGGGGGAATTAGGAAAGGGGGGTTGGAGGAATCAGGAAAGGAAAGACCATAGACGATGGTTCTGAGAAGTAGAGAAAAGATGCTGCTCATCTTTGTCTTGATCGCTATTGCGATCTTGGCCTTCGATCAACTTTATTATACCCCTCAGAGTCGGGAGATATCGAGGCTCAAGGACGAGGTCAAGGCCGCCGATCTAAAAATGGCCGAATTGCTCCTCTTGACAAAGGGCGTAGAAACAGTTGAGGCTGAGGTGGCCCGTATGGAGCAGGAACTCAAGTGGTTAACTGCACGGACCCTTAAAGGTGAAGAATTCAGAGCCTTCTTGAAGCACCTGGCGAAAGAGAGCGATCCCTTGCAGATGAAGATCATTTCCCTTGTCCCTTCTGAAGAGAAACCTTCTCTCCCGGAGGGGGTGCAAGGAGCTTCTGCTCTTGGTTACAGGAAGGTCACTGTCCATATGGTACTCCATTCAACCTATGCCAAACTGGGGACATATCTGAAGGAAATTGAGGAACTTCCTTTCCTCGTCAACGTCGAAAGTCTTCAGATAGAGAAGAATGAAGAGATTTTGCCATTTTTAAAGGTCACCATGGGATTAAACATTTATATCGTTCCGCTTTAATTCCAAAGCGCGGGAAGTAGTGGAGGGCCTTGTGCCCAGCCTTTTTACGCCCATAAAGGGCTACACTACGTTAAATGATTCAATCCGTTTGTATGAATAAGGGAAGGACGAAGGTTTGAAGAATTACAGGAGAGATTGGTGAAACGAAACCTTAAAATCATTTTGGCTCTAACCATGATCACCACTTTCATTTTCTTGGGAATAACCGTTATCGAACCAACGAAGGCTCATGGCCAACCGAAAGGGAAAACCGGTTTGCCTCAAAAAGGCGAAAGAGATCCATTTCTTCTCCCTTTAGGTGTCCATCTGCTCTCCAAGAGCGATACTGCTCTCGTAACCAAGGGGACACCTTCGCTGACGGAAACCAAACCGACCGATATTTCTCCCCCTCCCTTGACGGTAAAAGCCATCTTGATCAGCGCCCGTATTCGGTTGGCCTCGATTGATCGAGCTATCGTGACCGTAGGCGATTCAATTGGTGATGAAAAGGTCTTAGAGATAGAGCCCGACCGGGTAGTTTTGGGAAAGGGAGATAAAAGAAGGACCCTTCTCTTATCTCAGAGCCCCATTCGATTAACGGTCGAAGAAAGATAACCCCTACCTCCATCCTCCCCCTTGGAGGGGGAGGGATGGGTGGGGGGGAAGGAGAAAAACGATGAAAACAAGAAGCTTCCTCATATTTTTTCTGGGTCTCTTACTGGCAGCGGGCTGCGCCACTTCTCCCCCTAAGGAGCGAATGAAGCTTCCTCCTCAAACGGCTGAGCCCGCTAAACCCCAGCCTCCCCCTAAAGAAAAATTGGAGGAACTAATGGTCCCTCAAAGGGAGGAGGTTAAAAAGATACCGGAGAAACTCTACTCCTTTTTCGCCAGAGATTCAAACATCCAGGATGTTCTCCTGACCTTCTCAAAGGAGAGCGAATTCAATATCGTGATAGATCCTGAATTGAGCGGTAAAGTCACCATCGACTTGAAGCGGGTCACCCTGAAAGAAGCCCTTGATGCCATTCTTTCCCCACTGGGATGGACCTATCGCATCGAGGGGAAATTTGTCAAAATATTTAGACCGCAAATGGAAAGCCGCTTCTTCACACTAAATTATATTGCCAACAAGAGAAGCGGAAAAAGGGAGGTATACGCGAGCACCAGCACAGGAGGAGGCCTGCAGAGCACCTCTTTACCAGGGCAGCAGGTCGCTCTCAGTGCCGGGGGGACCAGGACCGGATATACTGACCTCATTAGCGTGGATGAAATGGACCTTTGGAAGGAAATTCAAAAAGGACTGGAGGCGATCATTTTTGGAACGGTCGAGGAGAAGGAGAAAGAGGAACATTCAGGAACAGAAAAAGCAACCTGGACAAGAGTGGATGCAAAAGGAAAAAAGATGGTCATCAGTAAATCCACCGGTGTCATCATGGTCACTGACTATCCTCTCAATTTGAACAGAATAGCTTCATACCTTGAGACCGTGGAAGGGAGTTCACAGAGACAAGTTACCATTCAGACAAAAATCATGGAGGTGAATCTCTCCAACGATTCTAAGGAGGGGATTAACTGGAGTACGATCCAGAACCTTCCTCGTTTTACAAACTTCGCATGGGGGGTGACGGATAAAACCGGAAAAATCGGATTTCCAGGAAGCTCAAGTGGCTTTCTTTCCGGAACCGGGACTGGGACCGGAACCGGAACAACTTCGACAACCATTCCGACACCAAACGCCTTTAAAATCAACCCTTACGGCGGTATTCTCGCTCTGGGTGCGGGAGGAGCGGACGTGGTTTTTTCAGACATCATGCAAGCAATCTCCCAACAAGGGGATATAAAGATTCTCTCCAGCCCAACCATCTCCACCCTCAATAATCAGAAGGCTCTCATAAGGGTCGGGGATCAAGATGTCTATTTCATTACCGGAGCGGTGGCTACCCAGACTACCGTGACCCAATTCATTCAGCCGATGACGATCGATATCGGGATCCTCCTTGATGTGACTCCCCAAATCGCAGAAGACGGTACGATCATCATGAATATCCATCCCAGCATTACAAATAAGACAGGGGATAAAGTGACTCCGGATGGAAAGACGACCTTTCCTCTCCTGAGCGTAAGGGAGACCGATACAACGGTGAGAGTGAGGGATGGCCAGACGATCATCATCGCCGGCCTGATGCAGGAGAGGATTGAGGAGGATTATACTGGAGTCCCCATATTGCAGTCGATTCCCGCGCTGGGTGGATTGTTCCGATACAAGACCGCGAATAAGAAGAATACAGAGTTGGTCATCATGATCACCCCTACCCTCCAAGTAGGGAAAAGGGTGGAGGACTTTACAGCTAAATGAAAGGACTCGAGTGGTCGAGGGGTATTTCAATTGCGGAATACAGGTTGCAGAATGCGGAATTGAAAATCCGAAACCCTCAATCCGAATTCCGCATTTTGAGGAACCCATGAATCCTTAGACCCTTTAAAAGGAGTCAGGGTAAGAGATGTACTTAGAATTTTACGGCCTTAGAGAAAAACCGTTTTCCCTCACCCCTGATCCTCAATTTCTCTATCTGAGTGAGGGACACCGGACAGCGATCGAATCTCTCCTCTATGGAGTTTCCCAAGGAGAGGGGTTCATGGTGATTACCGGTAATATCGGAACCGGTAAGACAACCATCTGCCGCACCCTTTTAGAAAGATTAGATAAAAATGTGAAGACAGCGGTCATCTTCAACTCCTTCCTCACCGAAGAAGAGTTGCTGGAGTCGATTCTTCTGGATTTTGGATTCTCTTCGAGAGGGAGATCGAGGAAAGAAAAGATTGATGCATTAAACAAATTACTCATTCACTATTTGTCTCACGGAAAAAAGGCCGTCCTGATCATTGATGAGGCCCAGAACCTATCCGTTCCTGTCCTGGAGCAGATCCGTATGCTTTCCAATTTAGAGACCGAGAAGGAGAAAATGCTTCAGATCATATTAGTGGGCCAGTTAGAATTGAATCAAAAGCTCCAATCCCCTGAATTGAAACAACTGAATCAGCGGATCGTCATCCGCCATTACCTCCTGCCACTGACTCGGACAGAAACGGAGTCTTATATCTATCAGCGTTTAACGGTGGCGGGTGCTCAGGGAGGCATCACCTTTTCAAAATCTGCCGTCGACGAAATCTACAATTTTTCGAAGGGCATTCCAAGACTGGTCAATCTTTTCTGTGATCGAGCACTCTTAGGTGGTTTCGTCGATCAGACTTACCATATCAACAGGGAAATCGTTAAGAAAGCGAGGAAGAGCCTTTTGGGAGAAGAAGAAACAGCCCCGCCTTCTCATCCCTTGGCTTTGATGAAACGCTTCACCTCTTTGTTGATTGGCCTCATGATGATCTCCATGACACAATTGAGCCAAAGTCACTCTTCCTTCCTCCAAACTGCTGAACCCGTTATCCCTTGGAGGAACGCAGACACCTTTACAAAGATTTCGCGCGTCAGCCGCGAATCCATCTTGACAATTTTACGGGATCCAAGCCGGGTTCAAGATTCTCAGAGCCGAAAGGCTCCTCAAAAAAGACCGGCAGAGAATTTAGAACGGGCATCTCACGAGGGTAAAAAATGAGCCTGATCATGGATGCCCTCAAAAGGGCTCAGCAACTGCGTCTTAAAGAATTCAAAGGGACACCATTCTATAGGCCCTCACAGCGAAAGAATAAAGGTGGTCTGACGAGTTTGAGAAGAATAGGGACGATGATCGGTGCCGGTCTGGTCTGCCTTTTCGCTCTTTTGGTCTTTTTTGAGAGGCTTGTCCCTCCCCTTCCGATCACCAAACCAGATCAAGCTGTTGTTGTCATAAAGAAAAAGCCTTCCATTCAAATAACAAAGAGAACAGTCCAAGAGCCTTCGAAGGACATCCTGAGTCAGCCGATGGAGATCGTGACGCAGCCGAAGGAGACCCTGAGCCCGCCGAAGGACCGCCCATCATCTCCACAGGTGGAGAAATCTCCGCCTAAAAAGGAGCCTTCGGTCGAGAAAAAAAGAGAAGAACCTCCTCACACGCAGATGGCTCAAGGGAAAAAAGCCATTGAGATCAAACCCCTTCCCCCCCTCCTCCATCTGGGAAAGAACAGGCTGCAGCGGCATCGATTGACGTGAAGAAAGAGGAGGATAAACATCGGACATTGGTGTCGGATGTTCTCACCCACTTCAATTCGGGGGTTCAGTTCTATAACCAAAGAGAATTTTCAAAGGCGATTCAAGCCTATCAGAGGGCGATCGAGATAGACCCTGATTATATGGAGGCTTATAATAATCTGGGGATTATCTACTATGAGATGGGCGATTTTGATAGGGCCTTGGGGGCATACCAGAAGTCGATTGCGATCAACCCTCAATATGGCAGAGCGTATAACAACATTGGCATTCTTCTCTTTTCAAAGGGCCGCTATGAAGAAGCGATGGAGGCTTTTCAAAAGGCCCTTGCCATCAATCCGAATAACATCGAGACCCACATCAACCTCGGAATCCTTTTTAAAAAACAGAACCAGTCCGAAAAGGCCATCGAGTCTTACCAGAAGGCTCTCTCTATCAATCCCTCCCATGGAGAAACCCATTACAACATCGGCCTCCTTTATGAGGAACTGGGAAATTTTGATCTGGCCATTGCTCATTACCAAAAATTTATTCAACTTTCCTCAAGTAGCCATCCGCATTTGGCTTTGAAAGTTCATGAGCGTTTAGATTATCTGTCGAGGGTAAGACCGAACCCACGTAGATAAAGAAAGGTTTTGGAGATGGCGGAAGCGAAAAAAAGTTTCAGTGATTTTCTGGTTGGACAGGGAGTCATCACCCCTGCCCAATTGAATAAGGCCGCTCAAGAGCAGAAACGTGGAGGGGAGAGGTTGGAACAGACCCTCGTCCGACTGGGATATGTGAAAGAAGAAGTGATCCTTCAGTACCTGGCCGATTACTTCAATCTCCCCTATCTCGACCTGGATACTTATCTGATTGATGAGAAGGTGGCCAAGATGATCCCAGAGGAGATGGCCCGCCGCCATACATTGATCCCCATCTTTAAAATTGGAAATACCCTAACGGTGGCAATGACGAATCCCCTGAATATCCTCGCTCTGGATGAGGTGAGGAATAAGGTGAAGACCGATGTCGAGATTGCAATCAGCACCGAGAAGAAGATCAAAACGGCGATTGAGCAGCACTATGGAGCCACGGCGACGGCATTTGAGAGCACCCTTCAGCAATTGGTAAAGGGGGATGCAGGCGGACCAGCCCTCGAACCCGCAGATTACAGAAAGACACATGATCTCGCCGTAAAAGATCTTCCACAAGGTCCAATGGAAGATGCCCCTGCTGCCCGTATGTTCGACTTAGTCATGATTCAAGCCATTCGAGATCGCGCGAGTGACATTCACTTCGAGCCCGATGAGAAGGCCTTAGGTGTTCGATTCCGAATTGATGGTTTCTTATATGAAACTCTCACCCTTCCCAAACAAATTCATCTTCCCCTCACCTCAAGGATTAAGATCCTGGCAGAGATGGATATTGCTGAGACGAGACTTCCCCAAGATGGAAACTTCAATGTCAAAATGGAGAAAAGGAGTTTTGAGATCAGGGTTTCCACCTTTCCAACGATCTATGGTGAAAATGTCGTCCTCCGGATTCTTGACCAGACCAGTGCACTCTTTAAGTTAGAGGAGTTAGGTTTTTCTGAGGAGATGCTAAACCATTTCAAACAGTTAATCCGGAGGCCGAACGGGATCATTCTGGTCACGGGCCCCACAGGAAGTGGAAAAACAACGACCCTCTATGCCATCTTAAATATGATTAATTCAACGGACAAAAATATTATCACCATTGAAGACCCTGTGGAATATCGATTGGCTTTTATTCGGCAGACACAGATCAATCCCAAAGCAGGGATCAACTTTGCCACAGGGTTGAGGTCCATTCTCAGACAGGACCCCGATGTCATTATGATTGGAGAGGTCAGGGATTTGGAGACTTCAGAGATCGCCCATCAAGCAGCCCTGACAGGCCACCTTGTATTTAGCACCTTGCATACGAATGATGCGCCGGAGGCCATTACCCGACTGATGGATATCGGCGTCGAACGTTACCTCATCTCCTCATCCGTCATCGGGGTCCTCGCACAGCGCCTTGTTCGAACCATCTGCCCGGATTGCAAAATCCCTTACCAAGCTGATCCAAAGAGTCTGGCTGGCCTGGGGGATGATTTTTTAAAGTTAAAAGCTATAACTTTTTATCGAGGAAAGGGCTGCAAGAACTGCAAGCAGTCTGGATATCGGGGAAGGACAGGAATTTTTGAACTCCTTTCCATCAACGAAAAGATTAAACAACTGATTTCTGAAAAGGCTTCTACCCAGGTCATTCGAGATATTGCAAAAAAAACGCTCGGCATGATTTCTCTTCGGGAGGATGGTTTGAGAAAGGTTCTGAAAGGGGTCACCACGCTTGAAGAGATTGATCGGGTAGCTTATTAGGAGAGCACCTCTGAATTTGAAGCCGTCGTCTTTTGCTTGGATTTAGAGTGTCCTCTCTTGATTGAATAGAGAACGATTCCTATCAACGTTAAGAGACTGACCAGCGTTCCAATTTTGAAACTGATGGGATCATAAATAAATTTAATCTCATACTCACCGGCTTTCAGAGGGATGGCCCGAAAGTTATAGTTGGCCCTCAAAATCCTTTTCTCCTCTCCTTTGACACCCTTCGACAACTGTTTCCCAACGGGTTGAATGGTGGCCTTCCAGCCTGGAAAATAAGTATCGCTTAATACCAATAGGGTATTTTCCGTTGTATTGACAAGGAGGTTAAGCCGATTATTGCTCTCAGAGATAAACTTAACCTTATTTTTCGGGCCAGAGAAGGACTCCTTTAATCCCCCCAACCCCCCTTTAGTAAAGGGGGGAGAGGGGGGATTTTCGGTCTCCCATTTCGGCTCTTCTTCGAGGAGTACCTCTTTGTCAGGATGAAAATCCGGACGGAGGAGTGTGGAAAGAATTTTATTTGAATCTAAGACGCGGTAGTCTTTCACAAGCCATCCCCTTGGAAAAGCGTTCCGATTTCTGTACAACTTGATCGTACTCTTTTTTAAAAGGTCTTCCCTCTTGCCCACGAGGCCTTCGAGCCTTGAATAAACAAGTTCAAAACGAGGATCTCCCTCAAGGGGGGTGACCGATATGATGTATTTCACACCATAAAGGTCAATGAAATTGGTTGCCGAAATGGATGGTGTGCCAATAAAGGTTTTGTAAAGATCGTCCACTCTTTTCAATCGAATGACATCGATCCCCCAGATGTCATGCAGCGGGTAAAGAAGGTTCATTGTGGGCAAATGTTTCTCTTTAAAGGCGTCCAGAAAGGTTCCACCCCCAATTAAAATCGGAGTATCTAAGGATATGGTCTTTCCTGTTGAAAAGATCCTGAAATGGTCTTTATCCGAGGAGATGATCTCGGAAATCTTAGTCTTCCGAAAGTAGTCTGATGTTTTCTCTTTCCCATAGAAGCCCATATTCCCGAAGAGGTCTGTTGCTAAAAAGAAGATCAATAAGATCTTGACCCCTCCTTTCCATCTCACCTCGTAGCCGACTCTCAGCAAGAGAAAAAAAAGAGCGAGGTAGAAGAGAAATCTTTTGGCATGATAAAGGTTAATAGAAAGGTGATTGAAATTTGGAAAATCGATTCCCTGCAACTTAAGAAAATTTTCGGCCGCCTTATGCCCCAAGGCTAAAAATAGAAGGAGGAGGCCGGATGCGAGGGAAAAAGCAATGAGAAGGTTTTTTAATCTTTTACGTTCACCCTCCTTTGAAAACTCTATCAATCTCTGGAATCCCAAACCCGCTGTGATGGAAAGAACAAGAATAAAGATATAAAGAAATTTGACAGGATACCGGATTCCATTAAAAAACGGAACGTACTTAAATACAAAAGGATAGAGGGGATTGTAATACCCAAGAGATAGAAAAAGTGAAAAGAGTATCAAAGAGAGATAGAGTTTTCGGTCTTTTCCAAATCCCCTCACCCCTTCCCTCTCCCCAGAAGGGGAGAGGGGGAGGTGAGGGGCAAAGAAGAAGATCAGACTTAAAATAAAAGGAAGCCCTCCTGTATATAAGGTCTTAAGCCAGCATTGGGTAATCCAATATTTTTTCATATCTAAAAAATATCCGTAAGCATCCGGCAGAAAGAAGAGAAGGGTATCCTTGGGTGCAAAGCTCCATATGGTGGCCTCCTGATAGGAAATCCCCTTGCCCCGTATAGAATGTATAAACAATTCGAGGAAAGGGACTAATTGAATGGCGGAGAGAAATAAGAATAGGATGGATACAATCAATAGACTTCTGAATCTTCTAAATAGGAGCTTCATTCGTCCCCAGTAAATGGGGAGGCTAAAAACGAATTGGTAGCGTCGGGGTTTATCCCCGACGAATGTGGCATCGTTTAATGAACAAAAAATGATCATGAAAAGGAGCACAAAGAAATTGCCATAGACAATCTCGATTCCACCCCCCAGGAAAGAAATGGATATAAAAATAGCGGTTAAAATTTCGTTCTTGAGACCTCGGCTATAGATCGCTCTTCTAAAAAACATCATGATCAGAGGAGTCCAGATGACGGATAGAAGACAAGTCAGAAGACTGTGGACAGAAAGGAGGTAGCCGCTCAGCATGAAAATCAGCCCTGAGATAAGAGACCCGGTGGAACTCACCTCCAAGTCTTTAAGAAAAAGATAAGTGAATAATCCACCCAGAAAAAAATGAAGAATGATGATGCCATTGAAGGCGACATCGAATGGAAGCAGGAAAAACAGACTATTTAAGGGGTATAGGATGGCATATTGAGGATTAGCAAAGAAGGGGTGACCTGAGAACTGATAGGGATTCCATAAAGGAAAATCAGCCCTTTTTATGCTTTCCACCCAGAAGAATCTTGGAGGGATAAAATAAGGGCCTAAATCTCTTTCTGTGAGGAGGTATCTTCCTCCGAGGAGGTCATAAAAAAAGAGAATGGAGGAAAAGAAAAGGGTCAGAACAGCGAGGGCATTGCTTGATCTGACCCACTTTATTTTTCCTACTACTTTATCGATCACAATAACCTGATATTATCCCACTCCTTCCTTATATAATCCAGATGATACACCCCATATCATCGTCTTACCATCTCGTGAATGTTCCACCGCCGGCAGTGATTGATCCAAGGGTGGTCGGTGCACGAGGGGTTGGGGTCAGTGTAAAGGTGTAAGTATTTCTCGCTACCGTCATCGTAAAGCGTGTTGCTGCTGCGGTCCAGCTAAAACCCCTTAACCCACCCATATTGTTTGCAATATCACGCATGGTGTATGTTGCCGTGGTACCTCTGACGACACGCTGACTAAACATCAAAGCGTTCTGACTTCGAAGGGCACCCAATACCCCCTTCGCCGTCCCATCTGTAACATTCCGTGTTAAATCTCTGTACCTGGTTATGGCCACTCCCGCCAGGATACCAATAATCACAATGATAACGATCAACTCAATCAGGGTAAAACCATTCTGGTTTCGTGGTATCCTCACCTTTCGTAGTCATGCCCCACTCTTCCATGCGGAGTATTATCCCGTACTCTTGTAATTGATTACATTTGCCTGCCAAATTATAAGAAAACCGGAGTTAAGTCTTCAGCCTTTTATCACCACGTACCTGCGGCCGCAGAAATTGTCCCCAGTGTGCTCGGAACCGTCCCAATAGTAAGGGTAAAGGTATACGAGTAACCCCCAGGGACCGTGATTGAAACGGTGGTTGCCCCTGCTGCATTAACCGTCACTCCCTGAATCTGGGCCCCTGCAACAATATCAGTCATGTCGATTGAACCAGGAGTATTTCCCAAGATCCGCTGAGCGAATACGAGTGCATTCGCGCCCCTCAAGGCACCTAACACGCCCCTTGCAGTCCCATCCGCGGCACTCTGTGTTAAATCGATATACTTAGGAATCGCCACGGCCGCCAGAATGCCAATGATAACAATAATCACGATTAACTCAATCAATGTAAAACCTCTGCTGTCTTTTAACATCTCAACCCTCCTCTCATAGCTATTAGGAAACCATTTCACCACGTACCTGCGGCCGCATAAACCTGCCCCATCGCCGCTGGAACAGTGCCAACCGTGAGACTAAAAGTATACGAGTAACCGCCAGGCACTACTATTGAAACTGTGTTTGTCGCTGCTGCCCCCACAGTCACTCCTTGGACTTGTGCCCCTCCAACAATATCACCCATTGTGATTGAACCAGCGGTATTTCCTATAATGCGCTGAGCAAAGATGAGGCCATTTGCACCTCTTAGGGCGCCCAAGACTCCCCTTGCAGTCGCATCGGCGGCACTCTGTGTTAAATCGATATACTTAGGAATCGCCACAGCCGCCAAGATACCAATGATCACGATGATGATAACCAATTCAATCAATGTAAAACCTCTGCTGTCTTTTAACATCTCAACCCTCCTCTCATAGCTATCAGGAAACCATTTCACCACGTACCTGCGGCCGCAGAAATTGTCCCCAGTGTGCTCGGAACCGTCCCAATAGTAAGGGTAAAGGTATACGAGTAACCCCCAGGGACCGTGATTGAAACGGTGGTTGCCCCTGCTCCGTTAACCGTCACTCCCTGAATCTGGGCCCCTGCAACAATATCAGTCATGTTGATTGAACCAGCGGTATTTCCTATAATGCGCTGAGCAAAGATGAGGCCATTTGCACCTCTTAGGGCGCCCAAGACTCCCCTTGCAGTCGCATCGGCGGCACTCTGTGTTAAATCGATATACTTAGGAATCGCCACAGCCGCCAGAATGCCAATGATAACAATAATGATGATTAATTCAATCAATGTAAATCCCTTCTGGTTCCTCAACATCGTCAGACCCTCCTCCTAAAGTGCTTTAATTTTCTACGTATATTACAAAACGTCAAAGTTTTGTCAAGTTTTTTTTGGGGGATATGGGACTGACTAAAAGCTATCAGCAATATTTGTGCCATAAAGATAAAAAATTCTAAAATAGAACATAATTCAAAATATTCTAATGAATTTGGTGAGTTAATCTACTTTGGTTTATACCATTTTAACATTCCTTAATAACCAAAATTGAACAATGAGCAATATTTGTCCAATATTTAAAAAATTTGCTTTTTTCCCCGCGAGGGTGGTCGAGACTATGGTCCTTTATTAAAAGTAAGTAACTGTACCGAGAGCGATGGTTAAGATAGGGAGAAGCGTTCTCCTCTCACTTTAATCAATTCTGCTATGATGCTGACTGCAATCTCTTCAGGGGTTTCAGAATGGATGTCGATTCCAATGGGTGCATAGACACGATCCAGGGTCTCCTTTGGCATTCCCTTCTTCATCAAATTCTGATAAAGGGTCCGAATCTTCTTCTTCGAACCAATCATCCCGATATAACGCGCATTGGTCTTGACTGCCTGTTCCAATACAAAACCATCATAGAGATGACCCCGGGTAACGATGACAATATAGGAAGTCTCGTCGATGTTGAGCTGATCAAAGCATTTTTCAAATTCTGAAACGATGACCTCATCCGCCTCTGGGAAACGTTCACGATTGGCAAACACCTCCCGGTCATCGATGACCACTACTTTGAAATCGACCTTTTTCGCAAAGGGAGCCAGTTGTTGAGAAACATGCCCTCCTCCAAAAATATAGACTGTCGGTTCAGAAAAGATCGGCTCTAACAATACCTCCATCTTCTTCCATCGAGAATCCTCTTTCTTAGACTGCCAAGTGACGACTCTCGGCCTCTTCTCATTTAACAATGTTCCGGCCTCTTTCAAAATGTTTTGCTCAAATTCTTCTCCAGCAAATAAGAAACCAACCTTCTCTCCAGAGGCCTTCACCAACACCTTTGAACCGTCCCCTTTGGAAAAAGCGTCATCCGCAGAAATCAATGTGACCAGAATGGCAGAATCTCCCTTTTGTCGAATCCTCACCACCTCTTGATAGATCTTTAAAAAATCTTCTTTGAGAGGCTCCAGAAAGATATCGATATTCCCACCGCAGATGAGCCCACCCGCTGCCAACTGTTCAGCAGTCAGATTGAAATGGAGAACACTCCCCTTCCCTTTCTGCATGACCTCTTGAGCCTCTTGCCATACTTCTGCCTCTACACATCCTCCTCCAATCGAGCCAACGGAAGTGCCATCCTTCTTAATCAAATATTTTGCACCCACGGCTCTTGGGGCCGAACCCACTCGCGTGATCAATGTGGCCAGTGCCGCTCTCTCCCTCTTCTCAAGAACCTCTACGATTTCGGAATAGATATCTTGCATGATCGGGATCCCGTAACCTGGAATTCTTCAGCGAACCCGGAGGGGTTTCTCCTTCCTAAACTGATGTGAGAAAATATATTATTATTATAACACTTATCCCGATATTTTAAAGTGCTATTTTAGACTGAGCGCCTTTTCTCTTATGCCTAACGCCTCATTGTGAGAACTTTACTTGGCCACTCGATACAGTCAAAGGCTCATTCAGCGGGTCGTCTCGGCTTCGGGCCTATCTCAGTCTCAGGCCGCCTCCGGTAAAGACGGATCCTATTGGGTAGCACGGAAAGTTCAATTTCCTTATCCAGCCCGTACCGGTCTCGAACAAGGGTTTGAAGCTCAGGGAAGGTTTCTAGAGGGAATATTTGCACAACATAAGCGGGATGAGATTTTCTTACATCCTCCATCACCGTGGAGGAATAGGCCTGCAGTGCCTCAAGGGGTTTTTGGGTGACGAGGATGCTCATATTGGAATTGTTTATATATCGGGTTGCTGCTTTACGTTGGGCCAAAAAATAGATCTGAGGGGCGATCCCCCACACATAAACTGTTTCCGTCGGATCGGTGTGATCGCGAATGTAAGAAGCGATTTGGTGGTAAACGACATTATACACACCGTATTCATCAAATGCGCGGTCTGAAAATGGATGCTGAGAGAGTGTTTGTTCTACAGATGTATAGGAAAAGAAATATTTGTAGTCGGTCTTTAAGAAAGCGATCATGGTGATCACGAGAAGCATTGTCCACACTCCCCGGGCGACGAGCCGGGAGGGGGGAGAAAGGGATTTGGCCGACTCCCAGGTCGCCACAATTCCATAAGCGGCTAACACGGAGAAAGGGGCAATGATTTGTAAATAGTAATGCCAGTAGAAAGTCCCAGTGACCCATAGAACGGCGAAGGACCAGAAAGCCCACCAAAGCAGTATTCGATCACTCACCTGTCCTTTACCACACCAAATCCGCCAGCCCAGGTAAGCTGCGGTAAACGTTGTACCAACCCAAAGGAGACCGTTTTCCGGAAAGATCCTTTTGATGCTCAAATAAAAAACCGACAGGAGATTCGTATACTCGTGTCCTCTTTGAATATAGCGCAGATTGCTTCCTAACATCGAGTTGTAGAGCTGGCTCAGGGTGTATCCGTGAAAAGAATAGAAAGCGATTACGCTGATCAGCGGAAGCAAAGCCCCGCCTGCGAGCGCAGCATAGCGAAAAAGCCACTGTTTCGGGACAAAAAAGGCTCTTCTTCTCCACCGTTCATCGATTCCACAGAAAAGGAACACAAAGAAAAGTACGCCTCCGACCTGTTTGATGAGCGAAGCCAAGGCTGCCGAGAGGCCCGCAAGAAAGTACCACCTTAGTCGCCCTGATGTCGAGGCCTTGAGGAAAAGGCCAATGGCCAGAACGTAGGGGAGGTGGAGGAACGTCTCCAAGTTCACGGTTCCACCCTCCACCATCGGTCCAGATGAAAAGACTCCAAACAGCAGTGCCGCTAACAGTCCTACCTTCCTCCCGTTCGCTTGGCTCCCCACCCAATGGACCGCCGCCACTGCCATGAGGACAAAAAATGTCCCAAACATCTTGAGCCCCACTACAGAGGTGCCAAAGAGGCGAATGAAAACGGCGTAGAGCATGAGACAGAGAGGGGGCTTGCCTGGGCCTTCGAGATCGATCAAGACCTCTCCCTCAGCTAATCGCCAGGCCAGATAGCCCATGTTTCCCACGTCTCCATCAATGTACTGCCCGAAGTAAAGAAGGCGAAGGTAGAAGGTGAGGGCCAGAATCGCAATCAAAACTGTGGATGGCTTGACCATCGCTCGAAACAAATCCAGAAGACCAGCAGACGCGCGCTCTTTCATTACTCACCCTAAGCCTCTATCATAACAAATCAAACTTCTAAAACCATCTTGTTTTCTTCGCCGTTCGTGAAAAAAATAAATGGTGGGCAAACCCATTACTGAACTCTCCCTCGCCTGGAAGGTGAGGGGTTCCCCAAAAAAGGGCAACTTCAAGTCGACCTTGGTTCCGGTTCTCATTTCGTTGTCATTCCTGCCCCGATTTTCATCGGGATAAACCCCAGCAGGAATCCAGGGTTTCCTGTGTAAACAGGAACCCAGTTC
Source organism: uncultured delta proteobacterium (assembly GCA_963826305.1). Taxonomy (GTDB): domain Bacteria; phylum Desulfobacterota; class BSN033; order BSN033; family UBA1163; genus CAWGWZ01. The sequence goes on from CAWGWZ010000020.1 coordinate 746,836, forward strand.
TTTTGTAATGGTTTCCTGCCTTCGCAGGAACGGCGTCTGGACTCCCGCTCCCCGCCTCCGCGAGGACAAGTTTACCCCTGCGAAAGCAGGGGCGGGAGTGAAACTGCGTTGGGGTTTTTCCGCAGCCTGTTGGAGGTATACCATCAAAAGTTCCGGCCATATGTTCGGCAATCCTTCTTTCCGAATCTATTGCCGAACGGGTATCATATGAATCAACAGAACATTTCGGTATATATACCGCGCCATGGTTCGACAGGCTCACCATGATGGTTTTAACTTCTATGGAATTTTCTTACACCGGAGAATAGACATTGACATCAACCTATTCTCCCTCTCCCTTAACGGGAGAGGGCCTGCCCTGTGGATATTTTACTACTCCAAGGGTAAGGTGAGGGTGTCAAAGCACCCTTTGTGCCCCCTCCCCTCAATCCCCTGAAGCTGTGAAAAAATTAGGGGGAGTGGACCGGCCAGAGGGATATCTCCAAAACTGTAGAATGCGGACTTTGAAAATGTATGGGTCATGAGTCGGTTTAAGTCATCAATCTTACATGGTTTTCAATCCTTATCATTAAGCCTGAAGAAGGTAGCCGCTCTACAGTTTTTCCGACATCCCACTGTCCGCTCTGTTAATCTTGGGATTTTTTCACAGCTTCCCTCCCGCCAGGGGAGGGGAATTTTTAGGGTTTTTCTTTTTCAATGTCTATTTTGGGGTTACAAGTTATCCTTTACAAAGGTGCTTAAAAAGCATAATCTAATTTGATAACCGTTTACAAATATATCGTATCAGGCCAGCAAAGCGGGCAGCGGTAATGACGAGCTGAGATGATTTACTATTGCAATATTTAGACAGTTGAAAAACAAAAGTCTAATAAATGATTCGGAGTAAAATGGTTAGTAATATAATAGACGGGGCGGCGAAGCGTAATTCTAATAGATATGTCTAATAAGAGAGTATATCTGGTTACGGGGGCAACAGGATTTATAGGATCCCGGATAATGCGCCGGTTGATCGCTAACGGCGAAGAAGTCCATATCATTATTAGAAAAGGGGCCAAGCTCTGGCGCATAGAAGGAATGCTTGACCGGGTTACATGCCACCTGTCCGATTTATCCGACTCGGGAGAGCTTACAAAAATAGTCGATAAGGTTAAGCCGCGCGTCATATATCACCTTGCTACTTATGGTGCGTATCCTTACCAAAATGAGCCGGATAAAATAGTACACACAAACATCTTAGGGACATGGAATCTGCTTAAGGCCTTCGCGCACATTGATTACGAACTTTTCGTGAACACCGGGAGCTCCTCCGAGTATGGGTTTAAAGAACTTCCCATGAAAGAGGCGGACCTGCTTGAGCCCGCCAGCTACTACGCCGTTACAAAATCTTCACAGACGTTGCTGTGTTTTCATATCGCCCGGGAGGAAAAAAGGCCGATAGTGACGTTAAGGCCCTTTTCCGTCTATGGTCCTTATGAGGAGCCGACAAGATTTATCCCGACGTTGATGAAGGCGCTCCACTTTAAAGAAAAGATGAACTTGGTCTCGCCGAAGATTTCACGCGACCAAATTTACGTCGAGGATGTGGTCGACATCTACTTGATGGTAGACCAGTTAAAAAGATTTGCCGGTGAAATTTTTAATGTGGGAACGGGTATTCAATCTTCTGTAAAGGATGTGGTTGAGGCGGCGGTAAGGGTGACGGGCGAGACTGCCGATTTTAAATGGGGAGAGATGAAGCCGAGGGCGTGGGACACTAATAACTGGGTAGCCGATATTTCTAAGGCGAGGCAATCATTGAACTGGTCTCCGAAGGTAAACTTGGAAAAAGGCCTCTCCTTAATGTGGGAATGGTTTAAATCTAATCATTCATTGTATGATCTGGCTGGTAGGCGATAGATGGGAAAGACCCCGTAAGATATATTTTACGCAAGTATTGTTCATTGGCCAGGATAAATTTTATGAAATTAATTAATACCAGATGCCCCATTTGCAATTCCCTTGCAGATTACACTGTTCTCTATAGCAGAAATTTCAATGAATTTGATTTTAACATAAATGTTTTTTCCGCCAGAAGGATCCCGGACCGCAGTCATTATCAAATAGTGAAGTGCAACAAAGACAGCTTGATAAGATCCAACCCCGTGCTTGAAGATCAGGACATTTACGAGCTTTATAGAAAAAGCAGGTTTACCTATGAGGAGGAAGCCGAGAATTTGGCTATTACCTACTTGGCCGTCCTAAGGCCAATCCTGTGTAAATTACCGAAGGACGCTAAAATACTGGAGATAGGCTGCGGGAGTGGCTTCCTCTTAAAGTCCTTATATGATATGGGATATCAAGACGTTTGCGGCGTTGAGCCCGGTCTTGACGCGGTGGAGAAGAGCGATAAGACCATCCGGGATAAAATAGTATCGGATGTCCTGGCGCCCGGTACCTTTAAATCAGGCGAGTTCAGCTTGATCTGTTTTTTTCAATTGCTCGATCATATACCTGATCCTGACGATTTCTTGAAGATTTGCTATAACCTATTATCGCCTGGGGGGTTTATACTGGCATTTAATCATGACGTGGAAAGCCTGCAGGCCAGATTGCTGAAGGAGAAAAGCCCTATAATCGATATCGAGCACACGTATTTTTTTAGCAAGGAGACAATGAAAAAGATTTTTGAGAAAAATAGTTTTTTGCCGCCTAAAGTATATTCCCCGACGAACGTAATTTCATTAAGACATATAATTTGGTTGCTTCCTGCGCCCAAACAATTTAAAAAGAAGCTAATGGGGTTTAAGTCGGGGGTTGTCCGGTTAATATTGAAGCAAAAAATAAAAGTGAATCTTGGGAATCTATGTTTAATAGCGAAAAAAAAGGGTTAAATGGCCATGGAAATCGCAAAGCTTTCCATTAAACAAAAGTGCCTGCGTAGCCGCATCCTCGAGATAAGTTACGAAAGGAACCTTTCTCATCTTGGGTCATGCTTGAGCGCCGTGGATGTAATTTATGCGGTCTATACAACCAAAAAAGATGACGAGCGTTTTGTCTTATCGAGCGGCCATGCGGGCGTAGCGCTCTACGTCGTTTTGGAAGAGCGCGGTTTACTGGCCCATTCGTTGATTAATGACCTGAATATCCATCCCGACAGAAACCAAAAGATCGGAATAGATGTGTCCACAGGGAGTTTAGGCCAGGGGCTGCCCATCGCCTTAGGTATGGCGTTGGCGGACAGGAATAAAAATGTATATTGTCTTATATCGGATGGCGAATGCTCCGAGGGGAGCGTCTGGGAAGCTCTTAGGGTGGGCATTGAGCAAAAACTCGGCAATTTAAGAATAGTTGTTAACGCTAACGGCTGGGGGACGTATAACCCCGTTTCCCTTCCGTTGCTTTTAAAAAGGATCAATGGTTTTGGCTATAAAGCGAAGATCGCGGACGGGCATAGCGTGGACGGATTATCCCGGCTGCTGGTTTCGCGGTCCGATAGCCGGCCATTGCTGATTTTCGCCAAGACAGAAGTTGAGCAGTTTCCGTTTTTAAAAGGCCAGGACGCTCATTATTACGTGATGGACAGTGAGGATTACGAATCAGCAAAGGATATCCTAAAGTGAACCAGCAGATGCAAGCTATAGTTATGCGCCGGTCTTTTGCCGATATATTGCATGAGAAGATGGGGGGAGACGCCAGGATATGGGTTGTTACGGGCGACATGGGTTACAAGATGTGGGATCGGGTAAAGATGGATTTTCCGGAAAGATTTGTAAACGCGGGCGCGGCAGAGCAGGCCATGGTCGGGATAGGCGTGGGCTTAGCGTTGGAAGGTAAAATACCTTTTGTCTATTCGATAACGCCTTTTTTGCTCTACAGGCCATTTGAGACCATACGGAACTATGTTAACCGTGAAAAAGTGCCGGTTAAATTAGTCGGCTCGGGAAGAAACAGGGATTATTCTCACGATGGTTTTTCGCACTGGGCCGAAGAGGATAAAGAGATAATGAAAATATTTGGAAATATACGCTCAAGGTGGCCTGAGACAACAGAGGAGATACCCAGCTTGGTTGAAGAGATGACCAGCAACCCTGTCCCTTACTATATAAACTTAAAAAGGTAAACCCCGTTAGAAAATACGTTGCTTTCTAACGGGGTAAAGACGCTGCTGTTTTAAGGAGGCATGATCCATATGAAAAAGATCTCTGCTGTTATCGCCTGTTATAACGATGAGCAAGCCGTTCCTCATATGTATCGAAGGCTTACCGATACGTTCAGGAAGATCGGCGTAGATTACGAGATAATCTTTGTGAACGACGGGAGCCCTGACAATACCGAAAAGGTGCTGGCCGATCTGGTCAACCAGGACGGCCATGTTATCGCCGTAAACCATTCACGGAATTTTAGCTCTCAGATGGCCTTTA
>CAWGWZ010000021.1:0-221870 GCA_963826305.1 uncultured delta proteobacterium
GACCACACAAACACCCCTGCATTGGGGCTTCGGACTCATAACCGCCATTGCATCGGCGGTATTTTTGGGCTGTTCTATCGATATGCTGCTCTACCGGAGGCTGAGAAGGTCGGGGGCCACGCAGGCAGCCACGTTTCTATCTTCGATGGGGTTAACCATGCCGGAGTTGCGATCCTCTTATTGATTTTCAGTTCTAATCCGCGTCCGCTCAAGGGCTTCCCAATGATGACCCTATCGATTGGGCCTGCAAATTGCACCACGGCTGATGTGATGATGGTGATCGTGAGCTGGGTGATGATCGGTTTGTTATTATCATTTCTCAGGAAGTTAAGATATGGGAAGGCGATTCGTGCGGTAGGCAGCAATAAAGAAATGGCAGAGATTGTCGGTCTCAACATCAACAAGATCTACCTGCTTGTTTTTGGCATCGGCTCTGGTCTGTTTGGGATTGCCGGTTTCTTATTTACTGCCAAGAATGTCGCCTATCCGGCCATGGGCATTCCTCCGTTTTTCATGGCCTTCACAGCAGTTTTTCTTGGGGGCGTGAATAGTATCACCGGAGCGGCTTTAGCGGGGTTCGTCCTGGGACTTGCTGAGAGTCTTGGGATGATCGTATTGCCCGGAGAATATAGAATCATGATTGCCTATGCGATCCTGTTTGTTGTGATTATCATCAGGCCACAAGGACTCTTGGGAGGGAGGCGTGGTGCATAGCGAATTCAGGAGGAACGGATTGGCAGTATGGAATATATCATCCATATCATTATACTCATACTGATTTATGCTGTTTTGGTGGAATCCCTTAACCTGATTATGGGTTATGCGGGTATCATATCGATGGGTCATGCTGTTTTCAGCGCTGTCGGTGCTTATACCGCGGCGCTGCTCAGCATTTATCTCGGATTCAACTTTCTTGTCGGCATGGCAGCGGGGTTTATCCTTGCAGCATTGACAGGGGCCATTCTTGCAATTCCTTCACTGCGGGTACGGGATGAATATCTCATCGTATTTACTGTAGGGTTTCAGATGGTTGCGTTTCAATTTATGCTGACAGCCCGGAATATTACCCAGGATCGGGGGGTATTACAAATATTCCACCCCCCAGAGCTTTTTGGAATAAAATTTCTTACTCCCCTCAGTTTTCTGCCGCTGATATTTGCCATATCTCTCCTTTGCTTTATCTTTGCATGGCGGGTCATTCACTCTCCGTTTGGAAGAGTCCTTAAATCGATCCGCGAAGATGAAGTCGCTGCCAGGGCATTGGGCAAAAACTCCCTTCAGTTTAAGGTCGTTGCGTTCGCAGTGGGTGGCGGCATTGCGGCGATCGGAGGGGGTATGATGGCTTATTATCTAAGTTTCATCAATCCTTCTTTATTCACCATAGAAATATCGGTCTTCATCATTGTTATGGTTGTTCTCGGAGGGAGCGCCAATTTTTGGGGTCCCCTCGTTGGGGCTCTTGTCCTCATTGGCTTGCCAGAAGCCTTACGTTTTGTCCCCGGTACAGGAGGGATGATTGATGCCATCCGTGAGATCCTGTATGGTGGAATATTGATGTTGTTAATGGTTTTTCGGCCTCAAGGGGTGCTGCCAGAATATTCAGGAAGAATAGAGAAAATTCGAATTCGAGATGAATTCGAACTAGAAGAGTACGTTGACAGTTCTGTGGACGAAAATAAAGAGTCTTCCTTCGGAAAAGGGAGTCCCCTCAAGACTGTCCTTGAGGTAAAAGGGCTCTCTAAATCTTTTGGCGGTCTTCGGGCAGTCGTCAATGTTTCAATGGTTTTGCCCTTTGGAAAAATCACGGGTTTGATCGGGCCTAATGGTTGTGGGAAAACCACTCTTTTTAACTTGATCACTGGATTTCTCGATCCGGATGAGGGTGCTGTATATATCCAAGGGAAAGATGTTACGAAAAGGCCGCCTTACAAACTTTTGAGCACGGGGTAGCACGGTCATGGCAAGATATTCGTATTTTCAAAGGGATGTCGGTATTGGATAATGTATTGGTTGCTCGTCCCAGGCAGACAGGTGAGAATTTGATATTACTGTTGTTTTTCCCTTGGCGGGTGGCTCGTGAAGAAAGAGAGAATTATCGAAAAGCAATGAGTTATCTTCGTCTCGTTGGACTTAGCAATAAGTCTGGACAACTGGCTGGAAGCCTTTCTACTGCTGAACAGAAAATGGTGGCCATTGCTCGTCTGCTGGCGACAGAGTGTCCGGTGTTGTTTCTCGATGAACCCACAGCAGCCCTTGACGTGGAGTCTGTGGGAGGAATTACAAAGTTGATCCGACGGGTCACCGGCAAGGGAACAAGGACGATTTTGCTGATCGAGCATAACCTGGATGTGGTGAGAGGATTGGTAGAGAACGCTTACTTCATGAGTGAAGGTCAGATCCTGGCCGTCGGTACGCCTTCTGAACTGATGGCTGACCCCAAGCTGGCAGAGGTCTATTTTGGAATCTAAGTTTGAGTTAGAGAGGGTACAAGAATGCTACTCGAAATAAAGGACCTTGAATCAGGATATGGTAAAACGCAGGTCCTTTATGGTATCTCACTGGCAATCCATGAGAGAGAGATTGTGGGTCTCATCGGACATAATGGTGCTGGCAAAAGCACGATCCTCAGGTCCATCTTTGGATTATTAAAGCCTTATCAGGGCCATGTCCTATACATGAGTCAAGAGATTACCTCTCAATCGCCGACGACCAATATTGACCGAGGCATTTGCCTCATTCCCCAAGACCAGTTCATTTTTAATGATCTTACCGTGAGAGATAACCTCGAGATCAGTATCTTTACGATGAAAGACAAATCAAATCTTGATTCTCGTTTCGAGACCCTCTACAAACTTTTTCCCATTTTGGAGGATCGCCGAAACCAACTTGGGGGGACCCTCAGCGGTGGAGAACGGCGCATCCTATCTATCGGAATGGGTTTATTGAGGCAACCGAAACTGATGATGCTGGATGAACCTTCGAGTGGATTGTCTCCGATCATCACACAGCATGTCGCAGAAGCCATTCAAGAAATCAACAGCACCTTGGCAACATCCGTCCTTCTTGTCGAACAGAATGTGAAGATGGCATTTAAACTTAGCAAGCGTGTCTACGTGATGAAAGCTGGACGCATCATTTTGGAAGAAACGGGGGATAAGCTCCTTGAAAGAGAGGGATGGTGGGATCTATTTTAGCCAGAAGATGAAGGATAGAGATCAAGGCGAGTGACAGTGCTCCTTGGCTTGCATGAAGATAGATATGTGGGGGGAATATGATTTTTTGCAATATGGATGTGCGAAATGAAGGAAGGGGGAGATGATGCAAAAAGGGACCTATTCGGCCGTATTGGAAAACGTCCAAAAAATAACATTTCGGGAGTTTCCAATTCCCACAATTGGAGACGATGACGCCTTATTGGAAGTTGAAATTGTCGGTGTCTGTGGGTCCGATGTCGGGATGTACACGGGCAAGACAAAACGTGTTCAACCGTATTTCCCGATCATTCTGGGCATGAAATTTTGGGGCATATCGCGGAAGCGGGTGACACTTTCTGTTTGCGGCATGAAGTGAAAAAGGGGATCGGGTCCTGGTCGAATTCACCTTTGGATGTGGATTTTGTAAACCCTGTTTAACGGGCAATTACAGGCTATGTGAAAAGAAGGGACGTTATGGTTCCTATATTTCCTGCAATCATCCGCCCTATCTTTGGGGAGCTTATGGCCACTATCTGTATCTTCCCCCCAGAGCGATGGTTCATAAGGTTGATCCCTCAGTACCCGCTGAGGCTGCTGTCCTTGTTCCCGCAGTCATTGGCAATGGGATTCGTTGGCTTCGTCAGATGGGCGGGGTGTCCATTGGCGATACCGTCGTGATCGAAGGCCCTGGCCAACAGGGCCTTGCGGCAGTGATCGCGGCAAAAGAATCAGGTGCTGCCAAGATCATCGTGACGGGCGTGACGAAAGATCAAAGACGTTTTGAGATGGCCAGATTGTTGGGGGCGAATTTTATCATCGATGTGATGAAGGAAGATGTTGTTGATCGAGTAAAACAGATCACCCGTGGGGAGATGGCTGATATTGTTATCGATGTCACTGGAATACCTCAGGGTGCCATGAGCGCCATCGATCTGGTGCGTCAGGGTGGCACCATTGTATTGCCGGGGACATACGGGATGGAGGCCCAGGTTCCTCTTTTTCTTGATAAAATTGTTATCAATGAAATTCGGGTACAAGGGGTTTACAGCCACGACATAAGATCGGTGATACCAGCAATCCATCTTGTTGAATCAAGAAAGTATCCATTGGAGAAACTGGTTACCCATCGATTTCCTTTAGAGGAAGCCGAGAAAGCCGTCCAAACAGCAGGTGGAATGATTCCTGGTGAGTTCCCGATCAAGGTGATTATCGATCCACATCTCTAAGCCGAAAGGTTGTAAGTCTTTTTGTGGACGGAGAACTTTCCACACAAGCGAAGCGCGGTATGGGGTGTCGTTTATTACATTACAGAAAAATTTCTTGATGGTTCCGAAGCGAAGAAATAGATGGCCCGTCCACAGAACAAGGTTTTCAGGTGCGATTTTAAAAAACGATATAGACAATGAGGATCAATATGGAAAAGCTTATTATTACTGCGGCCGTTACGGGATCAGGTCCGATGCGAAAAGACAATCCCAATATTCCATACTCTCCGCAGGAGATCGCTGATGAGGTCATCCGTTCTTATGAAACAGGAGCCTCTATCGCTCATGTGCATGTTCGTGACCCTCAAACGGGAGAGGCATCATTCGAGCTGGAATACTTTCGCGAAGTACGCGACCGAGTCCGGCCTCGATGCGACATTCTGCTTAACTTCACAACCAGCGCCTTTAATCTGACGGGCGAGAACGTTATGGAGAGGCGGAGTTCAACAACCACGCTCGGACCGGAACTATGTACCCTTGACATCGGGAGCATAAATTTTCGAAACCGCGTCTTCATTAATCCTCCGGAATGGGGTCCTTACTGCGCCAGAGTAGCCCGTGAACGGGGCGTGAAACCTGAACTGGAGTGTTTCGATGCAGGCCACGTAAAACTTGCTATCAATCTGATCCATGAAGGGTTGCTTGATCCTCCTTACTTGTTCCAGATTTGTCTTGGTACGCATGGGGGTATGGATGCCACTCCTAAAAGCTTCTTGTTCATGATGGACCTGCTTCCTTTGAAGGACGTTGTATGGACCACCTTGGGGATTGGCCGTGCTGAGTTTCCTATGGTCGTGATGTCCATACTCACCGGGGGGCATGTCCGCGTGGGCTTCGAAGACAATGTGTATCTTTCAAGGGGGGTATTGGCAAAGAGTAATGCCGAACTTGTGGAGAAGGTTGCCCGGCTGGCCAGAGAGCTTGGGCGGGACATTGCACGACCGGATGATGCGCGAAAGATTCTAAAGATAGAAAAAAAATGAAGACCCACTTAGGGTGGAAAAGTAAAGTTTTTTATCTATGATTATGATGGAAGAAATGGAAGGTTGATAAAACGTCCTTTAATCAATTATGTTAAATTGAGCGATTTTGAATAATGAGTTAAGAAAAGGTTAATACTCAATTAGTAACGAAGAAGGAGAGGCGAGATGAAGCGAACAACGATACAGCTGCCTGAAGTGGAAAAAATGTACGATGCCACGCTGCTCAAAATTCTACCGGACTACGGGTTCGGGGGAAGGAAACTATGTCACGCTGTGGTGACCGAGGGGGGGAAGACCTTACGAATGTCGGGTTATCCGGCTATCAGTGTGGATGGGATAGTGGGAAAGGGAGAGATGGGGATCCAGACGACCCAGGCCCTCGAGTTAGTGAAACTCACAGTAGAGCGGGCAGGTGGCACATGGGATGACATCATTCATATGGTTTTTTACTTTACAGATCGCAAGCAGTTTCATGAAAAGGCATTGCCGGCAAGATGGGAGTTCTTCAAAAAACATTCGAAAACCGGTGTGTCCCCGTGTATCACTTCGATTGGAGTGACCGGGTTGATGCACCCAGACATGATGATAGAGATTGAGGCCACAGCTGTTTTCGACTGAGCCGACGCGGGGAAGAGCATGTTCGATTTCGATCAATTTGCATCTCGTCTCAATAGAAATCCTGACTTTGTCTCATCTGGAAAGTTTTTTGATGGGGCGATCCAGCTAAACATGGGATCGGAGAGAGTCTGGATCAAAGTATTTATGGGGCAGGTCATTCATGTGACTCAGGACCCACCACCCTTTGGTTATACCTTTGCAATCAAAGGTTCTTTAGAAGGTTGGCGTTTTGCTTTGGAAGGACCCAAAAATAGATTCCGTGAGGCGGTCTTCACAAGTCGCCTTATGGTGGAAGGGAACACCATCGAGTTCTCTCGTATTGGAAAGGCAGTTCATGGTATGATCGAGGTCCTTCGAGAGATGGCTCAAGCTGACCTCCTCAATCTCACGGAGAAATCATGAGTATAGAAATCATTGGACGCTATCTCGAGGTCTCGGGACATCGTTTATACATGGATACAGCAGGTCAGGGAGGACGGCCAATGCTCCTCATCCATACAGCTGGACAACACGCCCTCCAATGGCGGTTCGCAGCGGCCCATTTTGCCCAAAGAGGCTATTTTACAGTAGCTCCTGATCTGCCTGGTCATGGTAAGTCTTTGCTGAAGGACTTCAAACCTTTAACCTCGGTTCACGAATTGGCTGAGGTCATGTGGACCTTGATCCAGGAATTGGATCTTGAACAACCTGTGGTCATAGGGGTTTCCATCGGTGGTGACATCACATTAGATCTGGCTTTGCATCATGGTTCAAAACTTCGGGCAGTCGTGGCATGTGAGGCAGCGGCGCGCACCCCTACTTTTCCTGCGCGGATGATTGAGCTTGGATTGGAGGATTCTGGTGTTCCGAGTTATGGTGATCAGGGATATTTGGGCGGGTTATCGGCATGCGGAATCAAGGCAAACCAGGAACGGATTCCGGAAATAGTCTGGACTCGCCGGATGGGGGATCCAAAGATCTATTACAGTGACCTGGTGGCTTGGAGGAATCACGATATTACGGCAGGCCTCCACCTAATCTCTTGTCCCGCGTTGATCATTTGGGGGAGCGAAGACTATTTTGTTCCCTACGCCTTCGTGGAAGAGACGATTCGTGGGATACCCAAAGCAAAATTGGCTGTTCTCGAAGGCATCGGTCATTATCCCCATATGGAAACAACAGAATTCAACCGATTAGTCGAGGACTTCCTTAACTCATTGGAGTCCTGACGAGGGCCAAATGGATTCAGAAATGGTCATAACCATCATCGGCGCTGGGACAATGGGACACGCCCTCGCTTTGATCTTTGCCCAGGGGGGGAATAGGGTATTTCTCACGGATATCAGTGAAAGAATATTAAAGCAGGCCAGAGAATTGATTCGTTCTCACCTGAAGACCTTGGCTGATAATGAAGAACTTAGGGAGACTCCAGATCTCATCCTGAAACGTATTGAGACCTCCACGGACTATAAGACCTTTGTCCGAGAATCTGATCTCGCCATTGAAGCGATCGTCGAAGAGGTCGAGGCGAAGCGAAAGTTGTTCAACGAGATGGCCGACCATATTGGAAACAGGACCATTGTGGCCAGCAACACCTCCTATTTGAATATTTTCCCTCTGGCGCCGGCATCGATTCAAAAGAGATTGTTGATCACCCACTTCTTCAACCCCCCCTATATCGTTCCGTTGGTTGAGGTGGTTGGCAGTCCAGAAGTCGATCCAGAGTTGATCTCTCGCGTTTGTCATTTTCTGAAAAGTTCAGGGTTGACTCCTGTGGCCTTAAAGAAATTCGTTCCTGGCTACATTGTCAATCGTTTACAGAGGGCCCTTGGCCGGGAAGTCCTCTATATGATCGACGAGGGTTTTGCAGACCCTGAAGAGATCGATCATGCGGTCAAAGCCAGCCTGGGTGTTCGGCTCCCTATCTTAGGGGTGGTGTCCCGATACGATCATGCTGGTCTTGATATGGCTGTTCGAGCCCTCAAGGCGCCCCCGATCGGGTTGGCCACGGAGGATAGACTCTCTCCCACTCTTTTAAAATTGGTAGAAGAGGGCCACCTGGGAGTTAAATCAGGGAAGGGGTTTTTTGATTACAGTGATAAACCTTTGGAGGAGCTTCTTAGAGAAAGAGACAGGAAGCTCTTAAAAGTTCGGCGGCTCTTACGAGACCTGGGAGAAATTCAATGAGATATTTCGTTTCAACCTACTTCGATTTCGTGAGGAAAGGAGAATGAATGATGAATCAACCCGTTTTGTACATCGTCAAGTCAGTGATATCCAGTGAGCATGTCGATGAATTTGATGACTGGTACCATAGGAAGCACATTCCTGAAGTGATTCAGCGTTCGGGATGTAAGACAGCCCGTCGATTCAAGGCAACGCAGGCTGAAGATAAATTCATGTATATGGCGATTTACGAGTTTTCTGATATGGAGTCCTTTTTAAATTATCAGAGCAGCAAAGCCAGACAGGAATTGATCGGAGACTTTAAGAAAAATTTTGGTGAGAGGGCTGAATTGAGAACATCCGTTTGGGAGCAGGTTTATCCGTAGGACCGCAGATGTTCTCAAGGACTCTCTTCACATCATTCGTTTTGGTATCCCAGATGAATTTCCTAAGACGTTTTATGAGACCTTTGCACGTCGCATCAACCAGGACACCCCATCTAACTCTGCGATATCAGATCAATCCAATCTAAATTCTTTAACGCAGAATCGCCTATTGTTCAGCCTTTTCCACAAACGTTAACTTGCCGTTTACTATTTTAAAAAGAACCATCTGTTTCGTGACGGTTCCATCTCGGTTGAGTATCATCTTACCTCCATAAACGGTGTCAAAACTGGGGTTATCCCAAATTGCAGATTCGAGCTGAGCCCCATCAAGAAGATTGCCATGTTTGGCAACGACGCGTCTCACTAATTCGGCTATGATATTATAAACAGCGTCATAGTAGTTTGCTGAATAGAAGTCAGAGGGCTCGTACCTTGCTTCAAAATCTTTAACAAAGCGCTGTGTAGCGGGGTTCGTGCTCTCGCGATCAAAATGCTCGACGCAGACAAAGACATTCTCACTTGTTTTACCAGCGATGGTCTGAAAATCGGCTGTCCAATCTGGAACAGATATGGGGCATGTCAGTCCAATTTCTCGAGCACCCTTAACGATATATGCCTGATCCTGCCCGGTAGAAATGTCGATGATCGCATCTGGGTTGTTCGCTTTAATGCGGGCGAGCTGAGCACTGTAGTCGGTCATTCCTGGTTCGTGAGGTTCCATGGCGACGATTGTACCTCCCCACTTCGTCCACGTTGGCTTTACCACCTCCTGGGCAGGAACCTCACCCGCTGGGTCAGAGATATAAATGGCGGCTAATCTCCGTATTCCACTTTTCCAGAAGTACTTGAGCACGGGAGGAACCATTTGCTGCTGAGCCATTCGGATTGTATGCAAATAGGGCTTATTGACAAGCTTTGGGCTGTAAGCCCCACCGTTGATCATCACCACTTTTGCCCTTTCGCAAATTGGCTGACAGGCTAAAGTGGGAGCGCTAAACGAAGCCAAAACGACGGGAACTTTATCAATCCTAATCATCTTCTGGACCCCGGTCACAGCCAGATTCACATCAACATTTTTATAATCCGTGATTTCCAGCTTCAATTTATAACCTTCTACACCGCCAGCGGCATTGAGTTGGTCAATCGCTGTCATTGCACCCCTGCTCATCACTCGACCATAGTAAGCTTGGGGGCCGGTCATGGGCCAGAATCCTCCGATCGTGAAAGTCTTTTGAGCTCTCACCTCGGTTGAATATAAAAAACTTAACGAGATAGCCATTAAACATACCAATACAATTTTTTCAATTCTCATCGTCTCTTTTTTCATAATGACCTCCCTCATTACGATCTGATGCCGTTCAATAAAAAATGGATACGTTACGAAATGAATTTAAATAATTTCAGCGATATTGTCAAGATATTTGTGGGCAAGAACAGATTGCTTTTTTTGGTGACTTCCCATACACCGAACCAAGGCCTAATACCTACATGTTGGATGTGCTCCCTGCCGGAAGTCTGTCAATTCGACTTATTTGAAAAGGGGGGGGATATGATAACGGGAGTAAGCTGGCATCGGCTCGCCCCCTTTGAACACCATTCTTGGCTCCAACAACAGCTTGCCATGCATGCTTTCTCGGCCGGTACCATCCCCGAATAAGTAGTCCCCCTGCAACAATTCCAGCACTGTGATGTCGGCACTCATACCGGGCCTCAGGCTGCCGCGTTTGTCCTCTTCCCCCAATGCCTTTGCCGAGTTTACGGTCGTCATTTCGATCACTTGAGCCACACTCAGCCCCATGTTCAGAAACTTGGACATGACCACTGCAAGGGACTGTACCACCGGCAAGCCTATTGTGCTCATGTCGGTGCTAATGACAGTAGGGATCAATCCTTTTGCGATGGCGTGGCGTGCAATAGTGAAACTGAAATGGTTCAGTCCATGGCAAGAATCCAACACCACACCACGTTTTTGGGCCTCCTCAAGTTCCGGGTAAATCGTCCCATCTTTCAGGATCATGCCTCCTGGTTCCCAAGTAAGATAATGGCTCAGGATATCTCCTTCATCCAGCATCGCAACCGTAGCGCGCGAGAAATCGTCCATCTTATCACCAGGGGTTCGTTCTCGAGTTTCGCCCAGATGCACCATAAGCGGCATGCGGAGATCGGTGGCAAGCTTCTTAGCCATTTCTATTCCCTTCAAACCCAACCCTTCGGCAAGTGGTTGGATTGCTCGAATTTTAATCCCTTTGATGATGTCCCTGTTGGCTTCCACCACCCGCTTGCTGTCATCCACGTCTATGTCATGGTTGGCCAATATCTCCGGCATTTTGATGAGGCCCGTCGTCGACAAATTCAAGAAACAGAATATATCGGTTTTGGTAGGTTCAAGGATAAATCGCCGCATTGTCTCAAAGTTTGCGGCTCCGGAACTACCGCCGTCACACAGAAGGGCAACGCCTGTGTTCAACCCTATTTCATCCGATGGAACGCCAATCCATGCGAACCCAGCGACTGGATGGCAGTGGAGGTCGATGAGCCCGGGGGCTATTATTTTATCTTCCATGTTGAGTACCTTCTTTGCCTCGACCCGTGAGAAGTTCTTTCCCACCAAGGCAATTTTCCCGTCTTTGATCGCCACAGACCCCACTGTGTGGATCCCCTGCGATGGATCAATGATCTCTCCGTTTTTTAACAGCACGTCGTACATGTCTTTTCCTCCTTTATCCTTCCTCCAGAACGGCTACCGCGCGGATTGGCGAACCTGTCCCTCCACGAATCAGTAATGGAAATCCGATAAATCCAAAATGTTTTCCAGCCACTCGCTCAAGGTGCGCCAGATTTTCAATCTTGATATATCCTGGGAATTTCTAACATGATGAGACAATTCCGGCCCATCGGATTCGAGGAAAACCATCGACTGACCCCCACGTATTGCTTGTCAGAGAGGGTTCGATTCATTTCTGTTTTATATGCTCGAGGGCACCCAAAGTCAAGGGCATAAAATCATGTCCCACGATAAAGACTACCATTGCATTTGCCGCACTAAAAGAATAGTTGCGCCTTTATTGGAATGGGGCAACCAGGGCAGCTACCTAAACAGTTTATGCTTCTTATATGGGAGATAGTGGGCAGCAATAAAATTCAAAGGCTTCTTCGGTTTCTGAAAATTTTGATGAAGAGCCCAGAAAACCTCAGACAGATCCAGTTCTTTTGCTGACGGATGCTCTGCAGCCAACTTATAGAATTTTCGGCCTTCTTTTTCATAGTCTTCCGGACTCATCCTCGTCTTTCCCCGAATCTGGGGTCTGACTTGTCCTGAGAAGGGATAGCGGTGCTCATGCTCGGCGTATTCAGGGAAAATGCCCAAAATGAAGAGGCAGATGTCAGCGATTCTTTTATAAAAACCGAGTCTGTACTCATCTAACCTCAGAATTTTCAGGTTTCGCTGAGCCACCTCGCTTCACTCCTTTTCAAGAGTGGAAAATAGTATTATGTTACACTCATTTTAAATCTTGGCAAAGGTTGAGAGGGAAGGCGATGTGGCGGACTTGTCGGCTTAATCCCACCCATTGAGCAAGATGTCTTGACAGGGTTTGAAATTTCATAGTAAGGTTGATTACAATTCAATATGTTTCCAGATAACTTCTTACGAAACATGCCCGTCGTCTGCCAGCGGTAGGCAGGGCAAAAGATAAGGCTGAGGAGGAAGAATGATCAAGGAGAGTATCGATCGAGCGATGAAAGTTTTAAGAGATTGGAAAGGGGATTCTTACACCTTTGGTGAAGGTGTTTTAGATGCCACCGGAAAATATGCCCGAAAATATGGCAGGAAGGCAACCCTGGTCGTCACCGAATTGGGCCAGGGTTGGATTGAAAAGCCTCTTGAGCAAGTGAAGTCCACCCTGCAGGCGAATGGAGTCGCCTTTGAAGCGATCAGCGGCGCGAGGCCCAATGCCCCTCGGGAAGATGTGTACCGGATCAGCCTCCAGGTGGCCCGGGCAAAATCAGAAATGATCGTGGCCCTGGGAGGCGGAAGCACAGTGGATGCTGCGAAGGCCGCGGCCGTTCTCAATACCTATTCTCCTGCAGAGGTGATGGAGATTTTAGGAGCCGGTGGTGGTGATGCCGATTCGATCGAGCCCTATTTCGGAACGGGACTCGTTACGAAGATGAGAGAGGGGACGGGGAGGCCCGTGATGCCCGTCGTTGGTGTTCAAACTGCCGCCAGCTCCGGAGCCCATCTGACCAAATACTCGAATATTACGGACCCTGTTACCGGCCAGAAGAAACTGATTGTGGATGAAGCCGTTGTCCCTCCCGCATCGGTATTCGATTTTAAGATCACACTCGGTTCTCCGATCAGCTTGACCCTGGATGGAGGTCTCGACGGGATCGCTCACGCCTGGGAGGTCTTCATGGGTACAAGCGGCCCCGCTTATGAGAAGGTGAAGGAGGTTGCTGAATTATGTATCCGATTGATTGTCGCAGGCTTACAGAGGGTTAAAAAGGATAGGAGAAATCTGGGGGCAAGGGTTGCTCTTGGGCTCGGAACGGACTTAGGGGGATATTCGATCATGCTGGGAGGAACGAGTGGTCCCCATCTTGGAAGTTTCTCTCTGATCGATCTCCTCACACATGGAAGGGCATGTGCCTTGTTAAACCCCTATTATACTCTCCTCTTTGCTCCAGTGATCGAGGACCAACTCAAAATCGTTGGTGCAATCTTTAGGGAAGCAGGTTATATCAAACGAGAAATCAACAATTTGAGCGGAAGGGATCTGGGATTGGCTGTGGCGAATGGGATGATTGCTTTTGCAAAGGATTTAAACTTTCCAACGACCTTGAAAGAGGCAGGGGCTACCCGGGAGCATATCGATCGGATGCTCAAAGCGGCAAAAAATCCTCAATTGAAAAGTAAACTTCAAAATATGCCGACTCCAATGGATGCGGAAAAGGGAGATGTGGATCGGTTGATGAAGCCGGTCCTGGAAGCAGCCTTTACAGGAGATTTAAGTTTGATTCCGTAATGTCTCTTTCATCTCCTCCCCCTTGAGAGACTGTGTCGTAATCATGAGGGAGGGTAGATTCCGGTGGGACAGGCAGTCAGGCTCCTCAGCTTTAGAATGCGGTCGTTTAAAGTTATGGGTAATCGGCCTTATTGGAAATGCGTTTCTTTTCATGGGCTTGGCACCCCAACGCTGAGCGATGAAAGGTTTCCGCCCTGCCTTCGCCGAAGCGGCTACGCGCAGGCAGGTCTAAAGCTTCGTCACCCGACTACCTGTCCCGTGTTGCAAAGAAAGTAGTTTTTCGTTGGTTATGACACAGTCTTTGACGGGGGAGGACGGAGGTGGGGGTGAGAGTATAAATGATAGGCCCTGGCACACTAAAGCGTATGAAAAAAATCGATACGAAGGATTGGAAGAAGGTTTTGGTAGAATTCGGCAGAAATGCCATAGAGGTGTTGGTTCCTCCAGGCTGTGTTGGGCTGACCATGAAGGATGTCCCTGTTTTGCCAGATTCTCAAAAAGCGTTTGAAGAGGCTTTCTTAAATCCTATCAGCAGTCCTCCTTTGGAGGAGATCATCCGAAGAAAAGGGAGGCCCCCAGGAGAGATGTCGGTGGCCATTGCCGTGTCAGACATCACGAGGCCAGTTCCTTACAAAGGAGAAAGCGGCATCCTGTGTCCCTTGTTAAGGCGCCTGGAATCCTCGGGCATTCAGAAAAAGAACATCAAGATTATTGTGGCAACGGGGATGCATCGAGCGAGCACCCAGGAGGAGAAGGTGGAGATGTATGGCCAGGAGGTCGTTGATCAGTATGCGATCCGTGACCACGATTGTGAGAATAACGATCTTTTGGAGAGCATCGGAAAGACGAAAAAAGGGACCCATGTCTATGTCAATCGTGACTTCTATTTTTCAGACTTGAAGATTGCCACCGGACTTGTCGAAAGCCATTTTTTCACCGGGATCTCCGGCGGGAGGAAGTCTGTCTGCCCAGGGCTGGTCGATGTCAAGACCATCCAGAAATTTCACGGTCCTTACTATCTTGAAGATCCCAACGCGACGAATTTGGTGCTGGAAGGAAATCCATGTCATGATGAGGCTCTGGAAGTTGCTCAAACCGTCGGGGTGGATTTCGTCATCAATGTCAATCTCGACAAGGATTTGCGCCTTATTCGGGTCTTTACGGGCCATCTGGTTGAGGCAAATAGGAAGGCTTTTGAAATGATCAAGGGCTATGCGGAGATCCCTCTTCATGAGGAGTTTGATATCGTGCTCACTCACAGCGGATATGTGGGAAGAGATCATTACCAGACTGCAAAAGCAGGAGTAGGTGCTCTTCCTGTGGTGAAAGAAGGCGGTGTCATCATCATCGCTGCGAATAACCGTGATTTCATCAACCCCATCGGTTCTCCGGAATATAGGAGTCTGATCCACCTGCTAAAAATGCAGGGTCCGGACGGCTACCTGGATTTACTAAAGACTCCCAGCTGGAGATTTACAAAAGATCAATGGGAGCCCGAGGTTTGGGGAAAGGTTTTGAGAAAGGTGGGAGAAGATGGGTTGATCTACTGTTCCCTCGAAATTAAGAGAGAAAACTACTGTGTCCTTCCTGGCGTCTGCGGCCTCGATTTTGTAAAGGGAAAAAGAATAAAACCTTCCCTTGAAAAGGCCCAGGAGATGGTTCAGAAGGCTGTCCTCTTTGCGGTTCATCGATACAGGGAGAAGGGAGCCGAGCCCACCATGGCCTTCATCCGAGAGGGTCCCTACGCCGTCCCCGTTTTGACAAGAATGGGGGATTCCTGAATTAAGGAATTGAGGAATTAGAAAATTGAATTCCCGAGTTCTTGAATCCCCGAATCCCTAAATTCCCAAATTCCTCAATTCGCAATCAATCTTTAAAAGTAGCACCTGTGGAGGCGGATTGAACGAGTCTTGCGTATCTTTTCAGGTAGCCCTTCAATTGCTTCTTCGGTGGCTTCCAGTCCGATAGCCTTTTTTTCAATTCCTCATCGGAGATGAGGAGATTCAATCTCTTTCCCGGGATATCGATCTCAATCTGATCCCCGTTTTGAACTGCAGCAATAGGACCTCCCTCTGCAGCCTCTGGAGAGATATGGCCGATCGCAGCGCCACGGCTTCCTCCCGAAAAACGGCCGTCTGTGAGCAGCGCGACATCCCGGTCTCTTCCGATGCCCACGATGGCGGAGGTTGGGGCGAGCATCTCCCTCATCCCGGGTCCACCTTTGGGGCCTTCGTAACGGATGACGATCACCTCACCCTTGTTAATCTTTCCGTCGAGAATGACCTTTATTGCCTCTTCCTCAGAGTTGAAGACCCTGGCCGGTCCCTGGTGTTTGAGCATCGCATCGTCGACGGCTGAACGTTTCACCACTGCACCTTCAGGAGCCAAATTTCCGAAAAGGACGGCGAGTCCTCCAGTTGAATGATAAGGCCTTTCAACAGGCCGGATGACCTCAGCCTTTTTAACTTGCCTCCCCTTTAGATTTTCACCGACCGATTTCCCGGTCACCGTCAATGCGTCAGTATGAATCAGACCCCCTCGACTCAATTCCAGCATGAGGGCGGGGATTCCTCCAGCCTCGTGAAGATCCTGGAGATGATGAGGTCCTCCCGGGGACATGTTACAGAGATGGGGAGTCTTTTCACTGATCTCGTTAAAGGTTTGAAGGGAAAGCTCGACTCCTGCTTCCCTGGCGATCGCGGGGAGGTGAAGCGACGTATTGGTGGACCCTCCAAAAGCCATGTCCACGGTCACGGCATTTTCAAAGGCCTTCTTTGTAAGGATTTGGGAAGGCCGAAGATCCCTTTTGACCAGCTCCATGATCTGCATTCCCGACTCCTTTGCAAACCGGATTCGCTCAGCAAAGACCGCAGGGATCGTGCCGTTATAGGGAAGGGCAAGGCCGAGGACTTCAGAGAGGCAGTTCATTGAGTTGGCGGTAAACATTCCTGCACAAGAACCTGCACCCGGACACGCACATCTTTCGACCTCTTTCAAGTCCTCTTCGGTCATTGCGCCGACCTTCACCTTTCCGACTGACTCAAAGACAGTGATCAGATCGATCTGACTTCCCTTGAACTCCCCTGTGAGCATGGGGCCGCCACTCACAATCATCGCTGGAATGTTGATTCGGGCTGCTGCCATCAGCATTCCGGGGACGATCTTATCACAGTTGGGAATGAGGACCAGGCCATCGAAGGGATAGGCCATTGCCATCGACTCGATGGAGTCAGCGATCAATTCCCTTGAGCTCAGAGAATATTTCATCCCTTCGTGTCCCATGACGATTCCATCGCAAACCCCTATGGTGAAGAACTCCAGCGGGGTTCCACCGGCCATGCGAATTCCCGCTTTTACCCCATCAGAGATCTGATGCAAATGGAGATGGCCGGGGATCACTTCGTTCGCCGAGTTGGCAATCCCGATCATCGGTCGTTCAATCTCTTCATCCGTCAATCCCAGGGCCTTAAAAAGAGAGCGATGGGGCGTCCTCTCCAGGCCTTTTTTCATTTGATCCGAACGCATACTCTTCTCCTTCCTTTATAAAATGACACAACCGTTTCCCTGCCGATCGCAGGCAGGCATATTTCATGTCCCTCGTTACGATTTTTAATTTTTAACATATCTTGACAAAATTCGTCAAAGAGTATAATGATGATTTTAGTAAAGCGCGAATCACGAAAAACGGATCACGGAGAGGCCTGGGTGGCGGAATTGGTAGACGCAAGGGACTTAAAATCGATAGAAGCCAATCCTAATTCCTCAATAAAAATCAATAAATAATTGAAATCTCAAAGAAAAATTTGAACGCCTGAAACCCAAGATTTCCCCAAAAACTTATGCACCATTGGGAAACTATTGGGAAAGATGCGATTATCTAACCTGTTGACATTATTAGCATGCCGTTTATCAGGAGATAATTGTAGCCACATAACATATTGAAACCATTAAATTATTAGAAACCTGGTTATGTGGAGATAATTCCAAGTATTTTCCAATGGTTGGAAGTCAGCTCCCATTATTCTTCCCTTCACTGTTTTGAGATATTGGGAAAATATTGGGAAACACAAATTGGTAAGTTATTAACTTTCCTACTGATTTAAATCAGTAGCAACTTTTACCCGTTCCGTGACCCGTAGCTGATCCCCCGTAAGGGTGGGCCGAGTTGATAAAAAAGGCCCACCCCATTCTCCCACCAAGAAACCCAGTAATATCAAAATATTGCCATGGCTTCGTACGGATTGACGTCGTCTCATTAGGCATCGAGCCGTTTGTTGCAGGCGATTTCTTTATTGTTAACCGATTAAAAGAGAGGGGGGCCACATGGAAGAGTTGATGACCGCCAAAGAGCTTTGTAAACTCCTTAATGTCAGCAAGTCGTGGGTGTGTCGGGCCGCAAAGAGTGGACTTATCCCGCATTATCGGCTGGGATCTCTCGTCCGGTTTAGCCGAACCGATGTGGAAGCCTACATCGAAAGAAGCAAGATGGAGGCGAAGGCTAAAGAAAGAAAAGTAACCAAGAATAGAGATGAGGTCCATTCTTCAAAGGCCAAACATACGACAGAGGATGACCCTCATTCTCTGGAATTCCAGCACACAGGAGGAGTCTGCCAAAAGTGTCGGAAAAGAATTGATGGTAAAATTCAACAGCTTATCAATGGGTTGTGCGGAAGCTGTAGACGGAAGGGCACAAATCGCTGATTCGGCCACTGGATAATCGATCGATCGTCGAACCATTACGCGATACCGCGCGGACTCGGCCAAGAAACTGAAAGGTTTCTCGTCGATCATTGCTCTTGCCACGAGAACGACCTTAGACTGGTTCGTTAGGGTGACTGGAGATCCTCTGATCAGGATCAGTCGTGGTTAATTTCCACGTCGTTGGGTGCCGGCTGCCCTTTGCCTTTTTCTAAAAGGTCCTTGAGGCTCAACATAAAAACCGCCCATTTTGTTGAGCAGTGAGGAAAAAATCCGCTATCCCTGCGCCAGCCTGAATGACTGAAGTGGACATAACACTGTTTTTTATCGGCGCTTAAAGAAAAGGCTACCTCAGTTCCAGCCCATTCCTCTAAACCTTCTTTTCTATTAGCTTTCCAACGAACGAGCTTGCCCGGTTGAAGCTCTACGACTTCAAACTTCTGACAAAAATCTCCGAACCAGAACTCAAGTACGTCTCCGACCTTTGAGCCACTGCCGCGGGTATCGGAGGTCCACCATCCCGCGAGCTTCTTCGTGTCCGTTAATGCCTGGTAAACGGCTTTCGGTGATGCTTTGATCCCGACTTCGTGACGGATGTTGTATGTTTTCATTTTTTGCCTCCCTGATATTATCGATCCATTCCAAAGCTTCTCCCAGCTTTCAATAACAAACACACTCAGAACCCAGTGACTGACGCTATTGCCTTCTTTCTATGCGATCCAATATTGACGTAATCGATGCTATTGTTGTCCATCAACCAGCGGTGTAACCGATTTGCTCTCGCCGCCGCGCCATATTTGAACTGGCAGATAAAGGCTTATTGACCTTTCGGCTTCGGCAAACACCAGACTTCTTTGATTTTGCAAAGTCTTGCAAGCATCTCTTCGTATTCTCTATTAATGGCTGCTCTTTCCGTCAGGCCGAGAAGCTGGTCATTCCCACCAGAGGGAGACGCCTGGGTAAGTCTTCTTTTTTGCCCAGTCGTAAGAGGATTGTCCCAATCAAGACCGCTACAACATATCCCGTGAGATAAAGCCATACGATTAAAATCCCGTCTGGTAAATGGATATGGGACATACAGCCCTCTATCCTTCTCGCGACCTTGTGTCCAGCCGCGCTCGCCGGATAAGAAACGGACGGGTTGTCATTTCAGCGGCGGTCCCTGCGTGACCTGGATTAGATCGGCCGGCCGGACCCATTTTACATAGGCAGCCCGTACCTGCTCCGCCGTCAGTTCAAGATACCGCTGCGCCGCCACGGCCGGCTCATTGAGGGGGAGGTCATGGGTGGTTCGGTAGATGAACCCGCGGGCGATGGCATCAATGCTTGATTCGGACAGGGGCATTTCACGTAACGCGAGTGTTTTTGCCTGTCTCAATTCCTCCGCCCCGACGAGACGGGTCTGGAGTTCCCGGAGGTTATTCTCAACAATCCTGCGCGCCTTTGAGACATTAGCCGGGTCACAGGCATACTCCACCTGATAGAGCGAGCGCGTCTTCCCGACGTCGAAGGAAGAAGAGACGTAGTAGACCAACCCCGCTGACTCACGGAGGTCGCGGTAGAGGCGTGTCGCATAAAAGGCACCCCCCAGGATGTGATTGCCCAATTCCAGCGCGTAGTAATCTGGATGGGAGCGATTGAGACCGAGGGTCTCGGCCAGGGTTACCTTGGTCTGGACCCTGCTGTTGTCCGGGATGGCCGTCACGGAGACCCCATTAGGGGGGACCGGCGGCAGATCGGTTTCCGGCTTTGGCCCCGAAGCTTTCCAGGCCCCAAAGTGTTTCTCAATGGTCTGCTTGGCCTGTTCGGGAGTCACATTGCCGATCACGACGATAGTAGTAAGGTCCGGGCGAAATACCTTCCCATGGTAGCTCTTGACATCCTCGAGCGTCAGTGACGAGACAGAGGCGGGCGTCGCCTGCCGGGAGGCAGGATCCCCTTTAGGGTAAAGTGAAGTCTTCAATGCCTGATTAGCAAGATCATCTGGGCTTTGGAGCTTTCCCGCAGCGATCGCTCCGACTTGTTTCCGAACGACCTGAAAGGCTTCCTCGGGAAAGACGGGATGAAGAACATTATCGGCAAGGAGTTGAACGCCCCTGTCGAAGTGATGGGCAAGAACCTGCACTTCAAAGTTTGTTCCTGCGGATTCCCGGGCGCCGATGTCATCGAGTGCCTTTTGGAAGGCGACTCGATTCAGGGAGGCCGTTCCATAGGAAAAAAGCTGATCCAGAACGTCGCCGACGCCTTCCTTCCCCGCGGGCGCTTCCAGGTCCGGATTGTTCTTGACATATCCATAGACGCTGATCGTGTCGCTCACCGTAGCAGACTGGACGATCAGCTTGAGCCCATTGGGAAGAACTGTAACCGTGGGGTTAACGCTGGACAGAGGAATGCTGAGCCGGTTCATGGCTTTCTCCGCCCAATCGGGAAGCTTAATGGGCTTGGTCTGCTTGGGAGCAAACGACTCTACGGAAGGCGAAGCCCTTGAGGCCACGGGTTTTCCTGATGCCTCAGGAGTGAGAATGGCGACGATGGCTTGATCGGGATTGAGATAGGAAGCGGCTGCCCGTTTGAACGTCCTCGGCTGTAACTTTGCGAATCGCCGCAACGGTATCCTCGGGGGACTGGACACCCTCCAGGGCCAGGGCCTGTGACCACGCATTGACCAAACCATAGATTGAATTCTTCTGAAGCTCCGACTCGGTCACCCGGGTGCGTTTGGCTGCCTCAATCAGATCGGAATCAAAGCCTTTCTCCCGGGCGCGTCCGAGGATGTCTTTCATTTCCCGAACGAGCGCGGTGGGATCATCTCCGTTTGGAAATGCGGCCATCGCATATCCGAGACCCTCTTCGGGAAGAGGGCTGAGCGTAAAGCCTGCATACAAGGCCTTTCCCTGGGGCACGAGAGCATAGAGGTCGCTTCGCGGGTTCGTTAGTATGTCCGAGAGCACCTCGCAAGCAGGGTACTCCGCATGACCGTAACCAGGCATGCGGAAAGAGACGATGGCAAGTCCATAAGATTGGTCGGTCTTGAGATTGAGGGTCTCCGCTTTTACAGGGCCGGGTCGAATCGAGGGTCGCTGGGGTAGCTTTTTGGAGGGGATAGCGGAGAAATGCTTCTTTACCTCAGCGAGGGCTTCCTGAGGGTCCACGTTCCCAACGATCACGAGGATGGCATTGTTGGGCGCATACCAGGTGTCATGGAATTTTTTGAGCATGGCCCCGGTGGTCTTTTCAAAGGACGGAACGGTTCCCAGAGGAGTGTGTGCATAAGGTGTCCCCTTAAACGCCAATGCCAGAAGCTTCGTGTAAAAAACGTATTCAGGGTCGGAGAGGTCCTGCGCGACTTCCTGTTCAATGGCGCCTTTTTCCTGCTTCCAGAGCCGATCCGTATCGAGAACGCCCCGCATCCGGATGGCCTCGATACGGAGGGCGACATCCAGATCCTCCGCAGGGGCGACGAGAAAATACTGTGTCACCGTTTGCTGCGTATCGGCATTGAACATTCCTCCCATCGAGGCAATGATATTTGCGAGCTGGTCTCCAGAAAGACCGGGACTCCCCCGGAACATCATATGCTCCTGCGCGTGGGCCATGCCGGGGAACCCTTCCGGCGCCTCATTCGATCCTACAAGGTAATTGACCATAGTAGCGACTACAGGGGCCAGGGTATTGCGGACGACAACAACCCGAAGTCCATTCTCAAGCGTGGCTCGCAGCACGCCTTCCTGTCCGAGCGCACCGCTATCGGAAAAAACGTTTGAAGAGGTTAATCCCAGAAGGGCAGTGAGTCCAAGAATACTAACCAAAATCCAGGCAGACCCGAGTTTTTTCATCTGTTCACCTCCTGAAATGCCCTCAGGCAAGAGCCTCGCATATTTGCCCTTTGATGTGATCCTCTAACTTTGGGCCTTCCTTTTTTCATTTGAAAGAGTGGATAATGTATTACTGTCGCTCCCTGTGCGGTGATTGAGTTCGAATGAGATTTTGATACAAACCTGTCTGAAAAAGGATCAAGGACTTTTTCTCCCCCGGGAACTGTCCTTTTCTTTGCTTGCTCGAAGACAAACATCATTCGGGGAAGAAGTCGTCGGTCTCAATGATTGCACCTCCTATCTGATGGCGTGTGATGAACCCCTTGACGTTGCCGGCCCGAGCCTTCGGTGAGCCATCAGTGACCAGGGCGATCGAGACATTGTGAGAACGCATGCTGTCTGCGACATTAGAGAGCGTCGTTCCTTCCGACACGGTTACAAACTCCTTATTCGTGACCTTTTCCAATGGCGTCGATTCGTCCGAGTCTCCCAATATTTCAATGAGAGTGTCTTTCATCACAACCCCGAAAATCTCTCCGTTGAGATTTTCGACCAAAAATGCTGGTATGTCTTTTTTTTCGTGAGCCATCCGTATAACCTCTCTGAGTGGCTTTGAGGCTGGCATCGTCATAAAATGGGTTTCCATAAGGTCACGGGCCTTTCTCAATTGCCGGAAATTTGCCTGTAATCCCTGGGGGATGATATGACCACGCCGGGCAAGTTTCATGGTATAAATGCTCTCCTTCGAAAGCATCGTTCTCACCCCGCAGCTGATCGCCACAGTAATCGTCATGGGGATGATGACGTTGTAGTTAAGGGTCATCTCGAATATCATCACGATGGCTGCCATAGGAGCGCCGGTCGCTCCCCCTGCCACTCCTGCCA
The DNA here is from genome assembly GCA_963826305.1 of uncultured delta proteobacterium. Lineage (GTDB taxonomy): Bacteria > Desulfobacterota > BSN033 > BSN033 > UBA1163 > CAWGWZ01. Next base: position 23,017 of record CAWGWZ010000021.1, read on the forward strand.
TCCCCGCGACCGCGAATGCCGGCGGATCAATCGGCAATTCCGGGAAGATCTGGCGCAAGATGACCCCGAACGCTCCTCCAAGTGTGGCGCCCAAATAGAGAGAAGGTGAGAAAATACCACCCGATGCACCAGAACCCAAGGTTACTGACGTGGCAAACAGTTTCAGGATAAAAAGGAGGCCGAGCAGCTTTACTGAGGAGAGTGTGCCGGTGAAAATGTCCTGAATGGTCGCATACCCAACGCCTTCAATGTAGTAGTGGCCAAGAGCGCTCATCATGAGATAAATGATGATGCCTATCAGGAGCATTCCCAGCATATGGCGGAGGTAAGGTCGTCCCTTGATTCGCTCGTCGAAAAAATCTTCGAGGGCATAAATTGATTTTATGTAAATTGTGGAAGTGAGCCCCAGAATGATACCAAGCCCCGCGTAGGAGAGAAGCAAGAGAGGATTGTCTATATGAAAATAAGGCGTCTCAAACCTCGGTATCACAAAAGAGGGGTGAGGGCCAAAGAAAATCTGGCCCATGTACGTAGCGGTTGCAGTGCAAATTGCCACGGGGACGATCGTTTTTACACTCACCTCGTGAAGCATAAGTTCAACAGCGAATAGAACCCCACCGATGGGAGTGTTAAAGGTGGCGCCGATGCCGGCCCCGGTGCCGGCTGCGATCAGGATGATGCGCTGCCAGGTAGGCATGCGAAGAATCTGGCCGACTGTGGACCCAAAGGAAGAGCCTATTTGAACAATAGGTCCCTCTCGGCCCACCGACCCTCCACTGCCGATGGAGAGTGCAGAAGCAAGGGATTTAATGAGGGCAACGACAGGTCGGATAACGCCCTTATGATAGTAAATCGCATCCATCACCTCCGGCACTCCATGCCCTTTTGCTTCCGGAGCGAACTTCTGAACCAGGAAAGTAACACCGATGGCTCCTGCTACAGGCACCAGAATAACCCATGGGCCCCACGGACCAGGAGGCGTGTGGACATTGGCGTCATAGGCCACAGAGAGCTTCCCGAGAAACAACAGGTTGTGGAAAATCGCAATCAGACCTCGAAACGCAACCGCTCCCAGGCCAGCGACCACCCCAATCAGAATTGACAAAAAGAAAAAACTAAAGGGCAGGAGATTCGGTCTTTGCCACTTCCTTTCGTCCATCATCGATCCTCTTTTTGTCTCACGTCTAACATCGCCGCTTCCTTCTTTTTAAATCGAGGAGAGTTGGTCACCCTATCCTTCCTTCCTGAGCACCACATTGGTGTAAGGGAACGGAATTTCGATCCCTTCCTTGTCGAACCGATTTTTGGCCTGTTCATAGATATCGTATTGCACTTTAAGAGCTGCTACTGAATCTTCGCACCAGGCCCGCAGGCTGAGTATCACACTGGAATTCCCCAATTGAGTTACGGGACAATCTGCCACCTCCTGCACGTTAGGATGGGTTTTGGCCAGGTCTACAAGAATTTGGCGGGCCTTATTAATGTCGGCATTGTAACCAATCCCAATCGGGACGACGGCCATGACACGAGGATCGTTGGTCGTTAGATTGATGGTCACTTGGCTGGCCATGGCACTATTTGGTACGACGACACGGCGGTTGTCATAGGTCTTGAGTACGGTGTATCCCAGCGTGATGCTTTCGACCAACCCAATTTCAAGCCCGGTAGGCGCGCTCACCTGGATCCGGTCGCCAACGACAAAGGGCCGATAAAGCAACAGGGAAATGCCGGCGATGACATTCCCCAAAGTGTTCTGGGCAGCCAAGCCGATCACGATAGAAGCGACTCCGGCACTTGTCAGAAGAACTGTACCCACGTTATGCAGAGCAGGAATCAGGTGAGCATACAAAATGAGGGCAAGAAGGTAGACGCCAATCCGGACCAGCTGAACTAAGAAAAAGGCCACTGTATGGTCAATAATCCGGTGCTCATCTCGTTTCAGCAGCCTCACCACAGAGAGACGAAGAACACGGCCTCCTAACCAAGCCAGTAAAAAGAATACCAGAGCATAGAACAGTGCTCCAAACAGCGTCCCTGGTTTAATAAATTCGATTGGAAGAAAAGTATCCAGTGCTGCCACCGATTTTCCCTCAAATATAGACTGAGCAAACCAAATGATTTTGCCTTGGATACCTTTGGCGGCTGAAATTGTCAGGATAGATGCAAATTCTTCTGCGGAGTATTCTCCAAGAAGGTTGGGCCAAAAACCGAAGGCTGCACACCATTGTGTTATCCAAATTATGAGAACCTGTTACTTATCAGCCATTCTCACCTTGGGAGGTGAGGTTGCCTCTTTATTGGATGAAGCCATATGCCCTGGACGCTGAGGTCAAGAAAAGGTGGACAAAGAAGTCAACCCATTGATGGCGGCTCAACGGCGTCCCCGTCGCTCCTCAGGTACGTACCAGCGGCCCTGGTAGTGCTCCCGGTCCCGGAGGAACCCCCGGTACTCGTCGTCCCGGTACCGGCGAATCCCCTCCCATCCAAACCGGTGCAGGATCGGAGGCACCCTCCCCGGCTCCACCACGACCCACGGACCATTGTAGTAGGGGGCCACATACCAGAACCCGTTGCCCCAGAGATAGTACTGCCCGTCGAAGAAGACGAGGTCATACGGCGTTTCCACGGCAACGTAGAAGCCGAGATCAGGCGAGTAGATCAACCGCGGCGGAGCCCCGAAAAAGACCTGTGGCAACGCGGGGGATTCCACCACCGGAGGGGGAGGACCCGGCGCCACCCATGGGGTCTGATTGCCCTTGGTAGACATGCATTGCTCGTATGCAATATCGTAGCGACGTTGTGCCTCCATCCCGTACACCTGGCCGGCGTTAGCACCAGCAGCCGTTCCGACCAGAAGTCCGCTGCCAGCACCGATGGCAGCGCCAGTGCCCGCATGTCCTTCTGCGGCGCCAATAGCCGCGCCCAGGAGTGCTCCTGCGGCTGTGCCCACGGCAGCCCCTACGCCCGTATTCTGATTGATCGTCTCCTGAGGCGACCGTCCGATTTGCTGGGCTGCCCACTGCCTGCAGACTGCGTCATCGGCCTGGAATTGTTCAAAGGTCTTTCCGGGGCCTGGCATTACGTGTACGCTTGGGCCTGTTGGTACTGTGGCACATCCGCCCACTGCCATCAGCAAAAGTAACATCATCACTTTCGCTTTCATCTTCTTTCCTCCTTTACACAATCTACTGTTAACAAATACCAAGAAAAGCCCAAAAAATAAATACCGTAAATACCGTATTTCTTTGGAGAAGATGCTGTATTTTGATAGGCACGAACTCTTTACCGGTTGCGCAAGGCATCGGATCCCTTTGCAGCACCCTCACCCTCGAAGGCTGTAATAGGAACAACTGGAGTTTCGGGTTGAATCTTTTTCAAACCTGGAAGTATGTCAATGATATTTGAGAGGTTGGACAGAGCAAAACCTGAAAAATAGACTCGCAGCCCTGATAATCTACTTCAAAATCCAAAAATATTAGGAAAATAATGGGAAGCGAGGATATTACTGATTATCGGTCAATCCTGTAACCATTTGAAATCGTAGAGTACGCGGATAATGGCACCGCCGATTCCAAGTCAGTGGTCCCGGCTTGAAAAGTACTCACGGATCGATAAACCCCGAAGCCAGAGCACAAGCGTAAATTCCGCAACCAGCAGGAGGCCAAGGGCGACGCAGCCCATGCCGAGTCGAGTAGAAGCGTATCTCGCGTACAAAGGTTCTTCCCTGTCTTCTGAAGAGAGCCGCCTTAATCCGACAACATCACTTGGAAAGCCACTTTCTTTCCGTTGGCTACAACTGTAACGGAATAAGACCCTGCTGGCATGACCACATTGTTGCCGTAGTGTGTTGATTCCACGCCTTTTCCAATTGCTTGCATAATAACTATGGGAACATTTACTGAATCCCCGGTTGGCTTTTCTTTAGCGTCCAGTTTTTGAAAATTCATACTTACTTTAGCAGTGGTTATTGCTTTACCTGTCTTGGCGTCGAATATATGTACAACAAGATGGTGGTTGGGACGTGTATTTGCCTCAAGTGATAGGGGTTCAGCACCACTTATTATCAACATCCCCTCCTTCACTTTCTTGCTCGTCACTTCATCTGCCGTGAAGAATGGTTCTGCCGGTAAAATATGTAATTCGATTCGCATACCGCCCACAGTAGTTGTCTTCATGACATTTTTTGCGTCAACAGACACAGTAAAAGCAAGGACAAGAATAAGAGTTGTTTGAAACATGATTGACAATTTAGACATGCTGTACCCTCCTTTATGAAAGTGATTTGGATGATCGTGCTTATTCTTAATCACGGATTATCGAGTGACGTGATGAGCTTCGAGGTGATATCCTTGAACCTCAGGATCTTCTTGCCTTTATGCTCTTTCAGAAACTTCTTTGCATCGCTCTCTTTTTCAAAAGGAATGGGTTCGTGACCCATGGGTCCGTAAACATCGCTCCAAATGACAAAAAATGCCTGGCGGGCATCAATAAACGTCTTAGAAAAGTAATCCATCACAGAAATTACAGTCACATCCTTTTTGTCCTTTGACGAATCATATTTCTTCATATTCAGGTAATACTTAAACATGCACTTGGCACCATCAAAGGTTGCATAGGCAGAGTCCTTAAACTCAATCCTGGCATTCCAGTCGGCAAACATCGAAACGAACATCCCGCAGACGGGGCATTTTGCCTTCTGGGGGAGTTTTGACTCCTCAGGCCCCGCTGCAAATGAAGTGGCGGCAAGGCAAGAAATAGTTAAGAAAAGCAAGCCCTTTTTCATAGGACCTCCGGCCCGACTTTCATTGACTGGCGCCAGGCTTGTGATCCATCATCTTCATTCGCATCATCTTCCTTCTATCCCTGATCATTTTTGTATCTTCGTACATATCATCATAGGCCATTTTCATCGCTTCCTCGAAGGAGGCCATCTTCCCCTGGTTTGTATTCATAAAGTTTTCGGCATCCTCCTTTTTTTCAAAGGCCCACTTTCCTTTCCTGGACATAACCCCGGGCTTGTTACCTCCAATAACCCAGAAGGCCTTCTCCGCTTCGATCAGATGTTTTCTGTTAAAATCGCCGACTTGGATCGATTTGGGCGTCTTGTCGATGTTGTTTGCCAGATCGATAGCAGCACAATGAATGCTGCATACGGCGGCGATCGTCCCGTCGTCATATTCGATCAACATTCGGGAGAAGTCAAAGCTGCCCCTGTCCATGCCACAATGGATGCATGCTTTATACTGACGGATGTCATCCTTGGTCTGGGCAAATGCCATTCCTCCGAATACAAGACAGCCTGCCATAATAAGGTCCAGTACATACATTCTTTTCATCGTCTTCCTCCTGATTCATGTTCTGCTCTACCTCGGTAGAGGTTATTGGCACTTCACTTCCAACTGAAGCCTTTTCTATACCTTATTCCAGCGAAAATGAAAAGTACTTTAATAAATTCTTTGGATTATTTCCAATACTTTTTGGAATAATCTGCGCCATAAAGACGTGAATTGATATGGGGTAAAGCCTGTATTTTAGGGTTGGAAAGTGAGTATTTTTAGACAAACAGACTGAATCCTATTGGCAGCTAAACAAATGTATAGTATCAGCTTCATAGAGATCCAAAATAAAGGAATATGAAGAGAAGGATCGGTAAGGGTCATCTTGGATTTGGAATACATTGACTTTCCTCTCGTTTATCTTATAACTTTCCTTGATATCCGAGAGGACCCGTCCATGGCAAAAATCTGGTTCGGAAGACCTGGGACTCAACCCGATCAAGGTGACCTCAAGGGAGATAAGGACATTCCATGGTGTAAGAATAATCTCGGACCCTTAACCTTTATTTCTGCGCTGGGCCGATGGCCAAGGATGCCGGACGAAGAATCCCCCATTCCGCCATCGATGCGAAATTATAAGTTTGTGGTGGTTGAGATAGAGGAGGACAATGACGCTCTCAAGGCCGGGTATTATCTCTCAACTTTGACCCCGAAAGAAATTTGGGAGAGGTTGTAGGAAATCGGTATTGGACCTTGATGTACCCGGCAGATAAGAAATGAAGTCCCGGTACATTCACTTTGAGGGGGCTTGCTCAAAGAGCTCTTGTTCGACTTATTGACTAATGAAATCCCTTCTGGTATAAAGTGATTAATAAACTAATTAGTTCAACCAGGAGAAAATCATGGCGACTAAATCGGCAACGAAACTGGTCGACGCCCTTTCCGCCCGGACTCATTTTGGGGAAATGATGGAAGAAGCGGAGAAGGAAAAGACCCGGTTTTTGGTGAGCAGGCGGGGGAAACCGAAAGTGGTCATTCTAAGTGTTGAAGACTATCTGAAGAACGTTGTAAAACAACCTGAGATTTTGACCACGATTCAACTCAGCGCACAGAAAGCCGGGCTGGAGAAGATGAGTGACGAAGAAATTGAAGGCGAGATTGCTTCTTACCGCCGGTCCAAGTCCAAGAAATGACCTCTCTGCATGATCAAGCTCGTCATTGATACCAACGTCGTTATCTCAGCACTTCTCAAACAGGAGAGCAATCCCGCCCTAATTATGTCGCTCATCCTGAAGGGGATCTGTACACTTTGTTTGACTGAAAAGATCTTCGCAGAATACGAAGAGGTTTCAGGCCGGGGCAAGTTCAAGAAGTTGGACCAGGCCAGCGTCAGGGAGTTCCTGTCGGCACTCAGAAGGAAGGCCTCATGGGTCGTTCCGGAGGTCCCCGTTGACGGCATAACTAAAGACCCGGATGACAATGTCTTTTTGGAATGTGCTTTAGAATCCAAGGCTGACTTCCTGATCACCGGAAACATTCACCATTTCCCCGGAAAGAAATTCCACCACACCTCGATTGTCACTCCTAATGAATTCGTTTCCCACGCGGTGAAACTCATCAAGTAGGGAATCAAAATTTGGATAGTGGGAAAATAGTGGAAAACCTGGATAATCCTGATTATCTGTTAACCATGCAACAAATTGAAATCATTTAATATTCTGACGGCCTCGCTACCGATTTCTAGTCAGTGGCCCTGCTGGGGTCTTTGCCTTCATTTGGACATCGTGTCCAAGCCTGACAAAAAAAGGCACTTTCTGAGGTCCTGTACCCTATTGCCGAAATGCCATTATCTTTATAATCTTAATGATTTTAGATAGTTAATAGTTAAACAGGGCTTTGGATTGTTGGCATTCAGTTTGCTTTCTTTATTTTGATTTAAATGAATTCGTTAGGCGATAAAGCCAAACCACGAGCAATCGTGGGACGGAAAGCCACGGGTCCCCCAGGGATCGCCGGGTTGCCGAATCAAGGGAAATTTACTGAGGCCCGTGGTCAGTTATGACACGGGCCTTTTTGCACGAAAGGATACCAGGAAAAAAGGAGGAGAAGGAGATAGAGGGGGCAGGCCGTGAAAAGGATATTCAGATCATTCCGGCGCTTGAGAGCGGGAGGTCGTCGCTGCCGTCTCGTGACTCTATTCTTGCTCTGCACATTGTCTACCATTCTGCCTCTTACTGCCGACGACTATGCGGATTGCACTGACCCCTTTCCCGATGAACTGCTGGACATTCTTGGATTGATTGAGAGACCAGTGAGCAGCATTCCTGTCCCCCACGTCTCTTTTGAGTCTATCCCAAGGTTAAACCATCCTAACAAATCGAATTCATTACAAATAAATGTTGCTATTTCAGTAAATATTCTCCCGGCTACCGTCATCCGCATTTAATCTTCTCTCATCTTCAAAATCATCTAACTGGGATTCCATACATGAAACAAGAATAGGGGCGGTGGTTATCGGGCCGTCTTTTTACAGGGTTGAAAGGAGAGGCTTATGAAAAAGAAACTCCGGATCATACGATCGTGCAACGGATGGGAAGCGGTCTTCTTTTCTTATGATAATGGAGAACTTTTCTCTGAACCGATTGTCTGCTGGGCCTTGGTGTCCGAAAGGCCCTATGTTGAAGATGGCGAAGATGAAGAAAGATATATCGAAGGACAGGTATTGATCGACAAAGGAACCGATATCGGTGGGGTTAATGACCTTCCTGACAACATCGGTTTCGTAGGATATCTGAATACGGCGCTACCGGAGGGAAAAATTAAGGAGCGGATGGATCACTTTAAAGACCAGGCCAAACAACTGATGGAATTAAGAAAATCAGGACATCTTCCTGACGATTAAAACTGAGGGGACAAAGTTATTCCTGGCGATCTCGGTGAGTCCTACTGAGATCTATTGGCCCCTTCCGCTTCCTCCGCGATGGCGACACCTTTCGTTCAGGAAAGGCTGCCGGATTACTGTCCAGAAAGGGCTTCTCGGAGTGCCGCTTCACCTCTTCCAAGGTTCGGAATCTTTTGAAAATTGCTATAAAACTAATTTTTTGGTATAAATAGGTCAACCTGCCGGGGTGATTGACGGAATTACAATCATTTTGAATAGATAGGAACATGAGTTAAATATGACAACTCCTTACCATGCCCGGTATTTTGCTCATGAGCTGACCCGTCAGGGTGGTGAGGGCGTAGACCGACTGTCCCGGTCGCTCTTTGATGCCTGTGTCGATTTAAACCCGCATCAGATTGAAGCGGCGCTTTTTGCGCTTCGTTCTCCCGTTTCAAAAGGTGTATTGTTGGCTGACGAGGTTGGTCTCGGCAAGACTGCGCTAACTACCAGATCATGAGATAAAGGAGAAGGGTAAAATGGGTGACACTCCTGAGAGGGAGAAAGGAGTGAACCCATGGAAGATGTAGAAGAAGTTAAGAAGAAGAGTAAAGGGAAAGAGAGTCGGTATGGGAAGCGGTATGGGTTGGAGTTCAAGCTTCGTTGTGTGAAGTTGCGATTGGAAGAAGGGATTCCAATTTCTTTGTTGTCGAAGGAAGTGGGAGCCAGTAAAGATGTCATTCGACGTTGGGCGAAGGCGTATGAGGAACGGGGAGAAGCGGGGTTACGGAATGGGGTTGTCCCGGCGGGGAGTCGACGGAGGCTTCCCGGACCAGTACGCGAGAAGATCGTCGAGATCAAGAAGCGAGAGCCCTTCTTTGGTGTCAAGCGGATTTCCCATCTATTAAAGCGTGCGTTCTTCCTCAGCGCCAGCCCGGAGACGGTGCGGCGGACGCTGCGGGCAGAATCGTTGATTGTTCCCTCCAAAAAGAAACGCCAGCACAACATCACCCGGCCTCGGTTTTTTGAGCGGTCGACACCGAATCAATTGTGGCAGTCGGACATCTTTACGTTTCGTCTGGGGGGCCGGTATGCCTATTTGATTGGGTTTATTGACGATTACTCGCGGCATATGGTGGGATTGGAGCTATACCGGAGTCAGACGGCGGAGCAGGTACTGGAGGTGTATCGTCGGGCGGTTGGGGAGTATGGGGTCCCGAAGGAGATGCTGACGGACCGTGGGCGGCAATATACGAACTGGCGGGGATCGACCCGGTTTGAGCGGGAGTTGGGAAAGGACCGGGTCAGACACATTAAATCGCAGGCGCACCATCCGATGACGTTGGGGAAGATTGAGCGGTTTTGGAAGACGATCTATGAGGAGTTTTTGGTACGGGCGCAGTTTGGGAGTTTTGAGGAAGCGAGAGAGAGGATTCGGCAGTGGGTGCAGTATTACAACCACAAGCGGCCTCACCAGGGGATTGGGGGGTTATGTCCTGCGGATCGGTATTTTGAGATCCAGGCGGAGTTGCGAAAGACGATGGAGCAAGGGATTGCAGACAATGTGTTGGAGATGGCGTTGCGGGGCAAACCGCGGGAGCCCTTTTACATGGTGGGTCGGATGGAGGGGCAGTCGGTGGTCTTACGGGCGGAGAAGGGAAAATTGCGTTTGATGGTCGATGATGAGGAAGGCGGAGGAAAGCAGGAGATGGTCTACGAAGTGACCGCCAAAGAAAACGAAAGGGAGGAGAGAGATGGAAAAAGGAGAGAAGCCGAAGGTGGAGAGGCTGGGGATGGAAGAGAAGAAAGGGCGGAAGGTTTCGGGGCATACGGCGGAGGAGAAGTGCCGGGCGGTGTTGTCGGTATGGACAGAGAGACGCAAGCCGGGGGAGGTTTGCCGGGAGTTGGGAGTCGCGTGGAGCTTATTGAACCAATGGCAGGACCGGGCGATGGAGGGGATGCTCTTGGCGCTGCAGTCTCGGGTCCCAATGGAGAGAGGGGTGGCGTTGAACCCGCGTCTTGCGGTATTGTTGGAGCGCAAGACCAAGGGAGGGGCGATCAAGGGGTTGGAACGGCGTTTGGCCCGACTACAGGGGAGCCCGGTAGCCAAATCAGGGGAGTTGCGGGAGATGGTAGCAGAGAAGAAGATCTGACGATCCTCAAGGAGATTCCGTATGGAGGAAAGGCGGCACAAGAGGGGTTTGATGGAGCAGAACAAAAAGCTTGCGCGAGAGCGGGCGATGGTGATTCTCCAGGTGCGCAGTGGAGTGTTAACTGCAAAGGAGGGGGCGAAGCTGTTGGGGGTGTCGCGCAAGACGTATTACGAGTGGGAGGAGAAGTCGCTAAAAGCCATGGCCCTGGCGTTGGAGAATCATCCTGCGGGGAGGCCGCCTGCACCTGTGGACGAAGAGAAGGAGACGCTTCGGGAGCGGGTCCGAGAGTTGGAGAAGAAGCTGGATCTGGCTGAGAAGACCATCGAGGTCAAAGAGCTGCTGGCGGCCTATGAGGGGTTTCGCGGTAGCGGCGCTAAAAAAAACCGATAGATCGGCAAGAGGCGATCAGAAGGGTTATGGAGATCATAGAAAGTATGAAGGAACGAACGGGGATGCCTTATGCGGTGATCTGCAAGACGCTTCAGCTCCCATTGGCAAGTTTTAACCGATGGCGCTGCAGGATTCAGGAGAGCGTTGTTTTAATCAAGCGTCCGGGTCCGAAGAAGGTGGAGCCCTTTGATCCATCGGTTCTTGACACGGAGATTCGATTATTAGATCATGGAGTGAAGCGAAGCGCGGGAACAACAGACTTATACCGACGGTACCGTTTCAGTCTGTCACGGCGAGAGCTGGGACAGATGCTGGAACGGGTACGGCAGGACCTGGAGGCGGATCGGCGAGAGCAGATGCGGCGGATCGAATGGCTGATGCCGGGGGTGGTGTGGGCCATGGACTTCACGGAATATGACCTGGGCATGGCTGGTAAAATCTATTTGCACAACACGCAGGATCTGGGCTCGCGGTACAAGTTTTTGCCGATGGCCGGAGGCTATCCGGTAGGAGAAGAGGTAGCCGGGTATCTGAGCGAGAAGTTTGATCACTATGGTGCCCCTCTGGTGTTGAAACGGGATAACGAAGGGAATATGAACCATAGCGCCATCAACGATGTATTAGCTGAATCATTTGTTCTGCCCTTAAACAATCCTGGGTATTACGCGCCGTATAATGGGGCGATCGAGGAGTCGCAGCGGGAGGTAAAGAGTTGCTTGAGAGAGAAGCTTGCGTTGGGTTCGCCTGACTGTCAGAACCATGTAACAGCGTATGCGGAAGCTGCGGTCAATGATCTGAACCATCGGACTCGGCCTTGCCTAAATGGGAAGACATCCTGTCAGGTGTTTTTTGCATCCACCGATAAACCGGTTTTTGCGAAGCGGAAAAGGAGGGAAATTTATGATTGGGTGATGGAAAGGGTGGAAAGGATTTCATCGGCAATGAAGCAATCCGGACAGGCTGTCAGAGAATCGGCCTGGAGGATTGCGCTGGAGTCTTGGCTTCGATCTAAGGGATATATCAAGGTCCACATCAACCAAAAGTGTCACCCAATTTTACCCCCTTTTTTAGCTCATGAATAGGTAGCATAAACAACCTGCAAAAGGCAGAGTCACTTGCTCCAAAAAAGGAATATATCCCCCACAAGATTGCGCAGGTGTATCTCAAAAAGGGGGACCATGAACAAGCACTAAAGATTTATGAGACAATCCCTCACCATAAGAGGACTCCATATATATTACATGGAATGGCCCAATGTTTTATTAGTAAACGGGAGGTAAAGCAGGGAGCATACTATCATTATTTGGCCGCTCAGCGAGAGCCAGAGAAATGGTATCACCGTCGGGATTTAGGGCTTGCACTTGCTGATTTGGGAGATCGGGATCAGGCAATTGAAAATCTGAATATAGCGAATCAATTGTATAAGAAAGAAAGTGGTAAGGAGTTCGCCAAGATTCTTGCCAAGATAGACGAACTGAAAGAAACGCCCCAAGGGGAGAGCATCGTTTTTGAAAAGCCGAATGCGTCTGTTACAACTATCTCTTATGGTACGATAACCAAGTACATTTCTGGAAAGGGCTTTGGTTTCATTAAGGATGAGAATGACGGTGCGGAAGTCTTTTTTCACATCAGTAAAGTCAAGAACCGAATAGAGCCCGTACCTGGATTGCGTGTTAAGTTTTCAAGGGAACTGGCCGAAAAAGGACCTCAAGCAGGCAAGGTGTGGGCTGTTTCGGAAAGATAGGGACCGACGGCAGGATATTGTGATAGCCACACCACTTTATTTTATTTCCCCGCCAAAAATCCCAAGACAAAAGCTGCCAGTCCCAATACCCCTTGTAACTCCCAATTTGATTTAGGTTTACTAACCTCTGCTAACTTCAAGGCTCGATCAGTAAGCTCCTTCTCCTTTTCAAAGGCAGTCCGGTAGACCTCGCCCTCTCTCTTGACCAGTTCGGTCAGCCTTTCCTGAATGGCGTTCTGCTGCTTCAGGAGATCGTTTTCCTTCTCCAGGTTCGATACCCGCTGTTCCAGGAGGGCGATCTTCTGGTCTTTGAGGGGTGCTTCCTCATCGATCCGGAGCAAACGCTGCGCGTCATTTCCGGGGAAGCACAACAGGGCTGTATCCTCGCTCCTTGAATCTGTCGGCCAGAGCGTCAAGGTCAGTAGAAGGAGGAAGGTTAGAAGCAACGGCATTGAGTTGGGTTTCGATTTCATGGAGCCTCCCTAAGAGCATCCGCTTTTCTTCCTGTGCGGCTGCCAGGTGTTGCTTGATCCGGGCGTTTTCCTGTACCAGCTCTTTTTCTCTCTGGTCCAGGCGGGTCACTTCCTTTTCAAGCTCTTCCTGGATGGTCTTATCCTCCTGGACGATTTGATCGTGAATCATGCTCCAGAGCTTCCGGCTGTAAATGGACCCGGAAGCAATGTTAAAGAGATAGAGAACGGCCAGGCCAACCAGAACCCAGGCCCACCATGGCAATCCCCTGGCAATGGTCAATAGCCTTTGGATCATTTCAGGCCTCCTGTAAGCTTTCCGATAATGGCATCGACCGGGACCTCGCGGATCCCGATGATGAGAAGAGATGTCCCGAGACCAATCGAATCCTGGATAAACTTCTGCCAAATCACGGTGGAGAGAAAATCAGGAGAAGCGTGCGAGTGAGTATTGACAAAACTTTTGAATAAGTATAATTATTGTTTCGGATAGCGGATCACGAGACACGAGTCACGATTGACGGAAAATGCCTGGGTGGCGGAATTGGTAGACGCAAGGGACTTAAAATCCCTCGGAGGTCCCCCTCCATGCCGGTTCAAGTCCGGCCTCAGGCACCATTGATTTCGATGGGTTAGCATTTTTGGCGAGGGAGGTTTGAGAAGAGCAAGAAGGGGAATTTGACCAAGATTTGACCAAAGTTTTTAATTCTTCCTCATCAACCATGTTATACCTTTTAAAAACGGATACAGTTTTGTGACCCGATACGGCCATGATTTTAAAATAGTCATGGCCTTCCTTTCTCCAGTTATTTATGCAGGTATGACGGAAGTCATGAAAAGTGAAATTCTCTATTCCTGCATTCCCGCAAACTGACCGGTGAGCCCATCGAATTTGTTCTGGACTAATTGGCTTCCCATTCCTATGGAAAACACGGTCACAATTTAAAGCTCTTACCTTCAGGACCTCCTTGAACACTTCCATCAATTCTGGGTGAATAGGAATCAACCTCCCATAACCTGTTTTGGTATCCTCTGGTTTCAATCGGATAAAGCCCTCTTTCAAATCGACCCTGGCAGGAGAAAGGTTTACGATTTCTGCCTTCCTCATCGCTGTTAAATAAGCGGTCATGGCAATGGGAAGATACCAGGATGGACAGGTCGCTTTGTACTTTTCCCACTCTTCAGGCGACAGGACACGCTTTCTTTCATTGTTCTCTTTGAGCAATTTAACCCCTCTTGTTGGATTCCTATCCAACTTGTCATCCCTAATAGCCTTGTTGAACATCGTTCTGAGACAAGCAATTTCTCTATTGACAGTGGCTGGCTTTGTGGGCTGCTTGCGGTAACTCTTTTCGTCAAGTCTTTTTTTCTGATACCCACTGATGAGGGAAGGGGAGATGTTCCTGATTAGTTGTGTCCCAAAAAAATCTCTTAGTTTATTTACACTCATCACGTCTCTTTTATAAGATTTTTTTCTTTTTACGTCCTCCAGTGATAGATACCATTTAGACAGTTCCTTGAAAATCTGGAAGGCTTCTTGTTTGATATCGAAATAGCGATTTTCCCTGATTGAAGCTTTGATCTTCCCCTCATAGGCTTTTGCGTCCTTCTTAGTGGGAAATACCTTCCTGATGCGTTCCTTGTAAGCATATACATCGGTTTGCCATCCGTTACCCAATTGTCTGACTGCCATATCGTTCCCCTATTCTCCGTCCTGACAATGACGCTTTGGGTTTTTGGCTTTCATCTCCTTTCTTTAAGATATTTTGAAAAGGTTATAACACATTGGAATTATTAGCAATTTTATCATTTTTACTTAGCACTGTCAATAGAATTTTTGGTCAATTTTTAGTCAATTAGATTTTTGTAACAAAGAAATATCCTTAGTTTTCAATAGGTTATGACGATCAATTTTTCAACGTGGGATTACATGTCCCAAGATAGGCCCCATCGCGGTTTTCTGGGGATTTTTGATAACTTATTGGATATCCTAATGAAAATGGAGCGCTATTGGGGAAAGATAAGGCTTGTCTGAGTAAAGATTCGTGTTCTCTTGAAGACTTTTGAAGAGGAGATCGGGAGGGGAGGTGGATCCCAGAAGTCCAGCTACAGGATGGATTCAATCAGCGATGGCGAGGCCTGGTAAGCGGGGAGATGTTTGGCCTCTACCATATGTCTTCTCCAGGATGGACATAGTTTACTAACTATCACTCTCTGCTGCCAAACCACGGCCATTTAAGGAGACGCCTCCTTGCTGGGACAAGGATCATCGCTCAGGCGGCAAAAGTGATTGTAGACACCCCGGACTTATTTCTTTCTTCCTTGTCCCTTTGGGGGAGGGGAGCCTCAAAAAGGACAGGATGGTTGAAGATTGACCTCTTTTTCTGCTTGATTCTAAAGTGGTTGTCTCGTATATTGAAAGTTATTCAAATATCACTTTCTTAGGAGGAGGGTAACAATATGGCAGCTGCAAAGAAGGTTTTAACCAAAGGACAAGTCGTTAGTTACTTCGCTGAGAAATTTGAGATTTCCAAAAAGACCGCTGCTTCCATCATTGAGGAATACTCAGCACTGGCAATTGCAGAAACCAAGAAGAAGGGGGCATTCGTTCTCCCAGGTATTGGCAAATCGGTTCTTGTTAAGAGGAAAGCCCGAATAGGTCGGAATCCGCAGACTGGTAAAGAAATCAAAATTCCAGCAAAGACCGTCGTGAAGATTAGACCTGCCAAGGCCTTTAAGGAAGCGATTGTTCCAGCGAAATAAGGAATAACATCTGAAAAGAAGCAAGGGCAGGCAGATCAAAGGAGTCTGTCCTTGCTTTCTTCTCTTGCTTGATCACTCAGATCCAAGACCGTTGATCACCTATCCCATCTTGCCTCAAAGGCACCTCCTTTTCAGGGTCCAAACAATTGCTGTATGAAGACCAAATCTTCACCCTGCCCTCTTCGTCCGCAGGAGGTAGTTTTGGCAAGAAACCCTCGGGTTTTACGGGGTCCAAAACCACCCCCAGTATATCAGACGGTTAGCTCGTTGCTTTCTTCCGAGACTGTCGAAAAACCCTGGAACTAGCCATTTTGTGGTCCTTTGTGGTTTGTAAGTTCTTGATTTTTAACGATTCGTAAATTGGCAAAATCGCCATTTTTACTTTTTCGACAGTCTCTCCTGTAATCCTCGAAAGTGGATTTCGACATCAGCATGAGAATTACATCGGTAATCATCAATGTTCTATTTGTTCTGACATACGACTTCCTTTTTTAGCCCAACTTCCGCAGTTATCGGGGTATTTTGATCGTAACTTATTGATTTTACGTAACCCAAAGAAAAAAGTTGTCACTACAAATTAGGTTTTACAAACCTCTTTGGTAGATTCAATTTGAGCTTTTGCAAGAGAATCAGTTGGTGAGCTGACGGCGTTTCTATACACCGCAGCTTTATCTCTTTGCCATTTCGAGTCGGTAGAATCACGTCCGTAAGTTTAATTTGAGAAAGCTCCGAAAAGATCTTCCTTGGCTCATCTCCAAGGCCAGCTTGGCGACATAATCGCCCCAGCGTCTTCCAGAGTACGTAAGCTAAAAAACAAACCAAAATATGAGCCCGGACCCGCTCCTCTTTTTGATGCCATATGGGACGAATACTCAGATCACTTTTATGAATTCGAAAGGCTTCTTCTGCCTCTGTTAACTGAATGTAGGCTTTCCATAAATCTTCCGGAGACCAATCCCGAATATTACTGCGCAACATGTAGCACCCCTCACTTAACCGTGACCACTGCCGCCATTCCTCCCTCTTCGTCCAAATGATTTTTGCTCCACCCGTCGAGCCTTTTTCCACCCCAACATCGAAAAGCCCCGCGGCTCGACTGTTTCTCTCCAGCAAACGACCTATACGACGCTCTATCAGGTTCACCTGATATCGACGCTTTTCACAACTCTTCTCCATCCGGATCAGGGCCTCCTCAATCCGTTGCTCAAACCGATCATGGATCGCTTTCTCCTTTTCAACCCGATCTCGACTCCGGCATAGAATAAAGACTTCTTTGCCGTCAGGGCTATCCACCCGCTTGACCTCCAATCCACTCTGAACCTCCTGCCAATCTGTCTTCAATAACTCCCCTTCGTATTTTTTCAATTGCCCACGTTGCGTCCCCAGAATATAGCACCGCCCCTCTTTCGTCAGTAATCCCATGTTCTCTTCGCTGACCATCCCACGATCCATCACCCAGATCCGGTTCGCCTTCCCATATCGGCCTTCCATGAGCTCAATGATTTCTTCCACCGTGGTCACGTCCGTACGATTCCCCGAAAAAAGCTCATACCCCAGTGGAAACCCCTCCCGACTCACCACCAATCCAATACAAATTTGCTTGCAATCCCCTCGATGATCCCGTGAGTAACCCCGTTGAGCCAGAGGATTCATTCTGGCCTCCCCTTCAAAGTACGTGCTCGTTACGTCGTAGAGAAATAAATCATAGTCCAGATGGAACAAAGAACCCGCCCTCTCTTTCAAGTGTCGCTCGAGAGCTTCTTTGTGGGGTAAGACCTGATCCAGAGCTCGGTACAAACGATCCTCATTGATCTTCTCAGAGGGGATTCCTAAGAGATCAGCCAGGGCCGTCTGCTCAAAAAAATGCTCCGCAATGTGCAGTTCACTCGATGGATGACAGAGCCGGCACAGGACTAAAACCTCCCCGATGATGGCCCATGGAATCTCCTCCCGACCCCCAGGAACATGCTCTAGAAAAAATTGATCTAAGCCTAACCAATGCATCAATTCTAATCCCAGCCACGGCCCACCAAAGTCTACAACGTTTTCAACCCTCACCCTTTTGACATCAATCTCTACCCACTCCGGTTCAGTCTTCTCAAACAGATTCTGCTGGAAACCAGGAGTCCCTTCTGCAACACGTTCGACTCCCAGTCTGCCTGCCTCGTCCATCTCTCCCAGCCAGGCAACGACTCGTTGCCTGGGGCCACGCTCGGTACGATAGGACTCCACTAATGCCCAATAGTGATGCGCCTTGCCATCCTTGTGAATCGTCGTTTTCCTGATGTACACACGCCGATTATCACGCGTTTGGCGAACAAGTCAATAGGGTAGGTTGTCACTACATTGCCTTTTTGCTCCCTACCCAAAATGGCCCCACGTCTTATCAAGTGCTTATGTGTTCTTGGTCCGCAAACAATTTTTTTAAACCATTAAAACTGCGGAAGTTGGGCTAGTACATTCAACTCATCCCAAAGCAAGTTCTTATCATTTTCTTATCATTTATCATTTTCTTATCATTTTCATTATCATTATCATTTTACCTCGGTGAAACCCTGAAAGAGAGAATTACTGGCCCTCTTTGAAGATAGAAGATTTCATGAAATCAATAAAAATGGAAGTAGTTTGAGACTTTTGTGAAAAACTTTTCCAATGTTTGGTTTTTGTTAAAATAATAAGAATTTGAGAAACATTTTGAATTATCATGTATTTACAGTATTTGACAACACTTGGCACCGATTTTGCTCCATTTTACTTAATTTTACTCCATTTTACCTTTTTTAGGTGATCCTCTAAGGGGGGACTCAAGATATGGTAGCCTATGAATTTTACTGGCTTGACGAAAAAGGGAAAGAGCATTTTATTGGAATACTCCCAGAAAGAAGAGAAAATCCAGAAAGAATAACAAAGGAGTCTGTCTTGAATTGGGGATGGAAGGTTGTAGGCGATAGTTCAAATGTCAATAATATCTATTTCGTTCAGGTAGAAATGTAGGGACTTAAAAAGAAAATCAATATTCAATTGTCAAAGATCAAAGGCAGGGGCAGAAGATAATTAATGTATTTAGTCTGGTGTTGAGATGATAGTCTATAAAGTCTACTACAAGAATTATGACCTCAAGAAAGGTGAACTTATGGGTATGTTGATAGAGAGAAGGAAGAACTTGAGGGGAAAGACTCAGATTGAATCTGGGTTGAAATGGGCAAAGTTGACTTTTAGCCATATGGTGAAAGATGATAAAGCGATCTTCGTTGTGCCCAATGAGTTGAATTTAGGGAGCGATACCCAGTGGCTTATGGAAAAGGGGGTATTCGCTAAAGAGGAGTTACCTGGGATGGTTAAGCTGGTTGAGCAAGCGATGAAAAAAGAAGTGAGTTCGTGATATGTAATCCAACAGAAGAAAATAACCATTGTTCATCGTTTTTTTCTTTGTTTGTAAGTCATTTTGTCGTAATAGTGCAGATTTCCAATTATAATAGTTAAACTCGATTGGAGTAGTTGGTCAAATAAATCAATTGAATATTTTGCTTGACATATTCAGTAGTTCTTGGTAATAATGTCCCCTGGGTATGGAGAGGGGGGTGGTTGTTGAGGAAAGACCTTTAAAAGTCTGTTCATGTAATTTACAGTTTTCCTCTGGGAAGTTAGCTTTGATGGTAATTTCAAATATCATTCTGAATTGATTCTTTCTTTTAAAGGCCTGCCAGAAGAAGGAAAATCTAAGCATACTGAATTTTGACAAAGCCGAACCTTTCGTGAGGGAGGGACGGAAAGCCGCGGATCTTTGAGGAGAAGATAGCCGAGCTGCCGAAGATTGCAATTTTTAGTGGGTCGGCTTTTTTGTTTGGTATAACTATTGCTGGAGCAAAAAGGAGCGATAACTGACAGCCATGGATAAAATGTTTAATCCAGAGAAATATGGTATGACCTTTTGCCCCAGCTGTAAGGGGTCTGGTAAGTCTTTCGACGATGCAAAAGGCGTCGATATTTGCAAGACCTGTGGTGGGTGGGGGTTGATCAAGAAAGAGGAAAAAAAGAGGGGGAAAATGGTAGCCTATGAATTTTACTGGCGTGATGAAAAAGGAGAAAATCATTTTATTTCGATACTACCAGAGAGGAGAAAAAATTCACAAAGAATTACCCAGGAATCAATCATAAATTTTGGGAAAAAAGCTATAGTTGATAATACAGAAGTCAATGATATCTTGTTCACTCAGGTAGAAATAGATGAAGCACAGAATCAATCTTGGGGTCTAATCCCTCTTTCAGAACTCAGGAGGAAGTTTAGAAGGTAAATCCATATTCAGTTGTCAAAGAGATCAAAGGCAGGGTCAATAACAGCGAGCCGATCGCTTAACGTGTTGAAAAAGTGATTAACATTTATCCCCCTACGAGGTAGAATCTGGTAGGGGGATTTTTTTGCTCAAAGGACCAACCCAACTCGATGAACGTGTCCCGGCAGAAGTCGGTGCGATTCAGGTTAACTGCTGTAAGAATCCACAGTGCCAGAATTTCGGTGTTCCGGCGAGCACAAAGACACAGCCCAGAGGGAAGGGAGCAGCGGAACGTGGTAGGGATACTTATAGCGTCGTTGGTTCAGGCCGAGGCACCCCCATGCTTCGGTGCAGTCTTTGCGGCCAATATCCAACGATAAAGAGCAACAAAGCCATCCATGAAGAGCTGAACCGTTTTTGGAAGCCTTTTGATATCATAGCTATCCCGACCTGCCCAAACCAGGACTGCCCGAACCACCATATAGATAGAGAGAAAGGTAAGACTCGCTATCACTTGTTTGGACGGACGAAGGCAGGATCTATACGCTATCGGTGCAAGGCTTGCGGGAGGACATTCATTACCGCTTCATCGCCGACGATCCGACACCGAAAACCCTACAAAAATGCTGCAATTTTCCGTCTTCTCGTCAATAAGGTACCCTTCCGCCGTATCTGCGAGGTCGAGGGGATCACCATGTCCACACTCTACCGGAAGATCGATTTTGTTCATCGTCAGTGCATTGCCTTTGCGGCTGAGAGGGAACGCAATCTTCCCACCATGCCACTCGGCCGCCTCTATATCGGAGTTGATCGGCAAGACTATATGATCAACTGGTCTGATGCCGACGACCGGAGAAACAACATCTTCCGTGCTGTTGGCAGTGCTGACAATACGACTGGTTATGTGCTCGGCCTGCATCTGAACTTTGATTCCTTAATGGATCCGGACCTTATAGAGAGGGATGCGATTGCCTCGGGTGATTACGAAGTAAAGCCGGCCTACAGACGATATGCCCGCCTCTGGCTCCGGCGTGATTACATCGACGCGATCAAAAAGGCTCGAGCCCAGAGGTTTGGGGCCCATGTAGGATCCTTGAGGGAGAGCATAGCTGCCACATATCAGGATGCTGACAACAGGGATGATGTCGAAGTGTTCGAGAACCTGGATGATGATCTCGCGCTGCCAAAAGATGGTATGCAGGTACGTGGAGAATACACTATGTATGGGCACTTCTTCTTCCTGAGAAGACTCCTCGATAATACAGAGAAGGTCCGCTTTTTTCTCGATCAGGACTCAGCCTTTCGGGCTGCCTGCCTGTCGGCATTTTCCGATAGAATCAAGGAGGGACGATGCGACGGTTTTTATGTGCGGATCAACACCGAGGCGACCATTGACGAAAAGCGCCAGATCCTGGTAGAGAATCGACGCCATATGGAGGCAATGAAGCAACGGTATCCCGACCTGAAGGATTGGCAGCTAAAACTCCTGATGATAAAGGAGAAGATAGCTCAGGTGGTCAGCATCGGCACGTGGCAGGATCGCTGGGTGGAACATCCCTTCCCGAATATGGGAGAGCCCGAGAAGGCCATGTGCTATCTGACGGATATCCAGGGGTATGATGAGGACCATCTTGCCTGGCTCTACAACAAGGCCAGCCTCCACGCTATTGACCGCTTCTTCATGCAGGTCCGAAGGAGATTGTCTTTGCTGGAGCGACCGATCAGCAGTTCGGCCAGCCCAGGTCGCCGCTGGTTTGGCTACGGCCCCTACAAACCGGTTATGGTCGGCAAACTACTGGACATCTTTCGTGTCTTCTATAATTTTGTGGAAGTGGGAAAGAACAAGCAAACCCCAGCTATGCGGCTCGGGCTGGCAAAGGGCAAGATAACGGTCGAGGATATTGTTTATTATCAGCAGCAAAACTGACTGCAATGGTTCGCTATGCCTGCTGGGGAAGATATCTTCCCCAGAAAAAGGACCGCTGATATTCAGTCAGCAATCCTTTTTCACTTTTCTTCAACACGTTAAGCGATCGGCTCGTCAAAAACGGCTCTGCCTTTTTTGTTATTCACATTTCAATCGGCAATCGAAACCGCCTCATGGCGGATACGCCTTGATCTTCTGCCTCGGGGTGGCTGAACCGAAGGTTATAATCCTCTTCCCCTGCATCCAGGGTGACGATGGCTTTCTTCTTTTGACATTCAGCCAGGGGTTTGCCCGCTGGTTCTCTTGCATCGACTCCAATGATCTTAAGTTGGGCTGGTTTTAAACTTCTTTCCTCTTGATAGTCTCCAAGACGATATATTCGCCGGGCGTTTTCTAAAATGGTCCTCGCTTCAAAGGCTGAACAGTTCGTCCGATAGCGCCGATGAAAACCGGCGAGGTGTCGTGAATGAAAGAGTCATACGATGAAGGTGTAGCGAACCACATCGGCCCCGAGTCATGCGCTGGGGACCGCAAGGGCCTGAGCGAAGCGTTGACAGGGGTACGTGCGGGCCGGCTATTGAGCCGTGAAATGGTTCTTGATTCCAGGGTGCCGATACTGTGGACGTTAGTAGAAGGCAACACGGTGCGCATCGATAGGGCGAAGAGGCGCACGGACCCTGCGCGGTCGCAGACCCCGGGCACGCACGGAAACACCTCGAACGGGAATCGGGAGATCCCATGACTGCCTTTGTTCGCAAGGGAACCGAGGCCGCATCGGGAAGTCTGAGGACACAAGCCGATGATGACCGATCATGGGAAGTCGGACAACTCCGTATTACCGAGGAGATCTTCGAACAAAGTCCGTCAAAGGGCTACGGAGAAGATGGAGGGAAGGGAGTTGGCCAAAGGGAAGACGCTTGAGCAAACCATACCCCGGACTCAGGGCCGGAGAGGCGTGTCCAGTGCGCTTGAGCGGATACGGGAGGCGGACCTTTAGTGCGCCTTCGCGTCATCACCTGAGGCAAGAGCCGAGTGCGGTAATTCCGCATGCTCGGATCTGTGCGGGGGGCACTGGGCAACCAGTGTCCCTACCGCGACCCTCTTTAATGACCGTGTAGAAGATGTTATCCAGCGTTTTGATTTTAATGCGACTCTCAAGTTTATCTTTCCTCTGTCCACTGCTGATTATCATTGCTCACCCCCCGTTTTCTTCACTTTAACAGGTACAGGTCAGGTGAGCTAAATGTTAATCGATAATTCTAACAAGAGGTGTGATGTTTTAATTGAATATCCGCCAGATTTTTAGGCGATTGAATTCATCTCACCGACTCCCTTTTGTAAAGGGTGTAAAATTTTAGACCAGACAATTTTCACGAGTCTATTATTCAATTGACAAATACAGCATTTTTTGATAGGTATTATTAATAATAAATCCCTCGGTTAGTCTGCGTCAAAAACAATTTAACAACCCGACCTCAACCTTTTGGAGATGCAAATGAAAAGGGAAATCCAAAAGGTGCCGATATGAAGCCTCCGAGAGGTTTTTACTTCTCCGGGGGCTTCTAAACCACTCTGAAACCAGAGTCTCATAAAAGCTGTTTCTGTCCTTCCATTTATAAAACTTCAGAGGAGGACTCCATGACCACACAAGGGGTTAAACGCAAACTCACGGCAATCCTCAGTGCAGATGTCAAGGGATACAGCCGCCTCATGGGAGAGGATGAGGAGTGGACCGTCCATACCCTGAACACATACAAGGATATGATGAGGGGCCTCATCCAGCAGCATCGAGGGCGGGTTGTGGACGCTCCGGGGGACAGCGTCCTGGCCGAGTTCGCCAGCGTGGTCGATGCGGTGCAGTGCTCCGTGGAGATCCAGCAGGTGTTGAGGGCGAAGAACGCCATGCTTCCTGAGAACCGGAGGATGGAGTTTCGGATTGGGATCAACCTTGGGGATGTGATTGAGGAAGGGGAGCAGATCTACGGGGACGGAGTGAACATTGCGGCCAGGTTGGAAGGCTTGGCTGAGGCTGGGGGGATTCTGTATATCCGAGAGCGCCTACCAGCAGATTGAGAACAAGCTACCGCTCCGATATGACTACTTGGGTGAGCATGAAGTGAAGAATATTGCCAAGCCGGTGCGAGTTTACTGTGCACGGATAGAGGCGGATGCTGCTCCTTCCAAATTGGGTAAGGAGAAAAAGCTTGCACAGAAACGGTTACCCAAGGCAGCTTTGGCTGTAATAGTCGTCGTTGTGATCGCTGGATTGATAGCTCTTTATCAGTTTGTCCTTCGTCCCTCTCCTTCTAAGACAGAGGTAGCCTCCAAAGAGAAGATGGCCTTCCCTTTGCCTGATGTGCCTTCTATTGCGGTGTTGCCCTTTGTTAACATGAGTGAAGACCCAAAGCAGGAATTCCTCTGCGATGGGATGACCGAGGCAATCATTACTGCCCTTTCCAAGGTACCAAGAATGCTTGTGATCGCCCGAAATTCGACCTTCACTTACAAGGGAAAGCCGGTGAAGGTCAAGCAGGTAAGCGAAGATCTGGGGGTCCGATATGTACTGGAGGGGAGTTTGCAGAGGTCCGGCGATCGTCTTCGGATCAACGCCCAGTTGATCGATGCACTCACGGGCAATCACCTTTGGGCAGAGCGTTACGATCGTGATTTGAAAGACATATTTGCGCTACAAGATGAAATCACCATAAAGATCTTGGCCTCCATTCGAGTGAAGTTGACAGAGGAGGGAATAATTGGAAGGACTGAAAAATATTTCAAAGGGAAGCAAGGTCTCGATTGTTATTTGAAGTTATTGGAAGCTTATAATTCCAACATGCGTTGGAATATCGATGATACCAACTTGGACCGGCGGATGGCAGAAGAGGCTATTGCGATGTGCCCAGAGAATCCAATGGGTTATATTCAACTCGGTTCAGTCTACTTTCATGATTATGTGCTGGGCAACACGAAGTCTCCTCAGGAGACTCTTGAGAAAGCTATAGAAATGGTTCAAAAAGGGCTTGTCATGGATGATTCCATAGCCATTGGCCACGGCATACTGTGCGTGCTCTATACGCATAAAAGGGAGTATAATAAGGGGATTGTTGAGGGGGAACGGGCCCTAGCCCTCGACCCCGGTGGGCCGAATAACCTTTTAAATTATGCCGTCATTCTAAGGAAAGTAGGCAGACCAGAGGAAGCCCTTCCGCTAAACCAAAAAGCAATCCGGCTCAACCCCTTAGGTTCAACAACTGGATATCGCGAACTCGGCGATACCCTCCGGGATACGGGGCGGTTTGCCGAGGCAGTTTCGGCGTATAAGAAAGCAATTCAGCTTGAGGCTAATAATATTATGGCCCATGTTGCCCTGGCGACTACATACAGTATGATGGGCCGTGAGAAGGAGGCACACGCTGAAGCTGCAGAAGTTCTCAGGATAAATCCCAAGTTTTCAGTGGATTCTTATGCAAAGATCCAGGCATATAAGGATCAATCGCAAAACGACAAAATCGTTAATGCCCTGCGCAAGGCGGGCCTGAAGTGAGACATTGAAACAAAATCCTCTGTTATTTGCGCATTTCTACCAGTAATCGTTGGCCCTCAGCGTCATCTCAGACTGTAGACTTGTAGGTGCAATCCTTTCCATCGGTTCTAAGTTTTGTCCTCAGCCTATTTTTTGAAAACAGATAATTCCCCTTATCCTGCGTTAAGGGATAGCGTAGAAGGAATTAGGAAGGTGTTTTCTATGGAAAAGGAATTTCTTGTCTTAAATATTCGATAGAAGGTAGGCCAAATTGTCCAGGACCGTTGTGAAAAAGACATCCCTCACCACATATCCTTCAGGGACTGTAATCTGGGCCGGCGCAAAGTTAAGAATTCCTCTTACCTTTGCCTCCACCAACAGATCAGCAACGGCCTGAGCCTCCGAAGCAGGGGTTGTAATGAGCCCGATTTGAATCTTCCTCTCCTTGGCTACTTCTTCGATTCGGCTGATGTGGAGGACTTCCACAGGCTTGCCCAGCTTTTCTGAAACCCTCCCAATCACTTTTGGAGGATCAATATCGAATGCTGCAACAATCTTATAATTCTGCTTTAGAAAATCCTTATAACCCAAAAGGGAGGAACCCAAATTCCCAATCCCGATTATTGCTATTCTCCACTCTTTGTTTAATCCCAATATCCGTTTAACATTCGAGAGCAGGTCTTCCATGAAATAACCGACACCACGAGTCCCAAACTCACCGAAATAGGACAGGTCTTTTCTAACCTGACTATCATTGACAGCGCACTTACTTGCGAGTTGGGCAGAGGAGACGATTTTCTCCCCTCGTTCTTCCATCTGTTCTAAGTATCTAAAATATCTCGATAATCTTCCAATTGTCGGCTCAGGTATCTTAGAATGTGTCAATTTTGTGGCTCCTTTCACAAAATCTGATGGAACTTGGGGTCAAATCTTTATCCTTGACTTTTCAATCGTGGTGTTATCTATAAGATGCGGCCTGGCAAGGCCGCGTAGTCTTGTAGGTGGGAAGCCTACCCAGGTAGCCGTTAGCCACGGGCCTGGAATCCAGCCTTGCAGGTGTTCTGGTAACAGGATGCTTGATGCGTAGGCAGGAGAGAAAGCGAGGTGCAATGGTAACAGGTCATGCTGACCGTGAAGGTGTTGAGCCCCGATAAGACAGTCATGGGAGAGGCCGATGGCGTTTATGGGCCAGCAGGCAACAGTCCTTTGTACGTGAGAGGCGAGTGCAAGGGGCCGCCCCGGGGTCTTAGGCCGTGTCGAGCTTTACATGGAGACTACGTGGTAACCAGGGAGATCCGACAGTCGGCGCAGAAGGAAGCGCACCCTCGGACAAGTGTAAGAAGCGAGGAAGAGGGCGGAGGCTGTCGGAAGTCGGAGGCACCCATAAGAGCGATGAGGTCTGGTAATGCAGATGGAGCAAAGGGGTGCCGGTTTGAGAGAACAGGTCAGGGAGACATGGGCCGACACAGAGCGGGAGAAACCATGACAACACGACTGACCTGTTTGACACAGAAGGTTCAACCTTCGTGGAGGACTCAAGCTGGGAGCCGGATGGTGTAACGCACCACGTCCGGTTCTGCGAGGGGCCGGGAGTAACGATTGGATGGTTGAGATCGTGTGGCACCGCCGGGAAACCAGGCGGCAACAGAGAAGACAAACATCAACCTGTACCACTCGGAGAACCCGGTCTACTCACCAAAAGTTGGCCGGTTCAAATGCGGAACGCGGATTGCGGAATGCAGAATTAACTCAAAGCTGAATGGCACTATTTGGGGACGGCTCTCATATTCTACTTAAAAACCAAATTGATACAGACTAATTCTTCACAAATTCGATGTCATCCAAAAAAGAGTTGGGCCACTACAAATGCAGATTGCGTGATGCAGAATGCGGAGTGGGGAATTAGCTCAAAGATCAGGGCTTAGAGAAATACAAATCATCAGATTATTGAGACATTGTTTTAGGCCGAACCCGCGTCTTCTCTTAGAGTCACGTTAATCTCTCTTGACATTACGTACGTTTTCATGTACGTTAAATATTGAGGTGATCCATATGACAACAATTAAGGCCACGGAAGCCAGGGCAAACCTTTATAAATTGCTCGACCAGGCTGGAGAATCCCACGAGCCGATCCAGATCACGGGTAAGAGGTCAACCGCTATCCTGATTTCCGAAGATGACTGGCGATCCATTCAAGAAACATTATATCTTTTATCGGTTCCCGGTATGAGAGAATCCATTCGGAAGGGTCTGAAGACGCCTGTTAAAAAGTGCGGCGAGAAGCCTGGATGGTAAAGTGGAGAATTGTTTATACCAGGCAGGCTCAAAAGGACGCAAAGAAAATTGCCACTGCGGGCCTGAGGCCAAAAGCCGAAAAACTACTTGAAATCCTGTCCAAGAATCCGTTTCAAACCCCTCCCCCCTTTGAAAAGCTGATCGGAGACCTTTCTGGAGCTTATTCCCGTCGCATCACCATCCAACACCGCCTCGTGTACCAAGTTTTGCAAGAAATAGAAACCGTCAAGGTCATCAGGATGTGGACTCATTATGAATAGGTGATTGAGTTGATCCCAGTTCTATTGGGGATGGAGAACGATGAAAAAAGCAGCCTTGGGTTGCTTGGGGACGGCTCTCATATTTTTTTAAATAACAGATAGTTACAAACTAATTATTCAAAAACTCCGGTGTCATCCACAAGAAAGTTGGCCCAATTGTTTGGCCATCGAGTCATTCGGGCCATTGGGTTATTGAGTCACGAACCTCGAAGCAAGGCAGTCACTTCTGACTTCATTTTGAAGTCAAGAACCCCAAGGCGCCTGACTGGCCGACAAGGGGTGCTGCTGAGGGCACCCGCCACCTAGTCTTAAAGGCGTGGGATAGATTTGGAGGAAGATGATAATTGCGGAGATTGGGTATACCGTTTCCTCCGAAAAGAAGAACGAGTACACATTGTTGCAGTAACATAAAGAACATTGTAAGATGACCTGGATTTTTCATCCGTTTGCACAATAAGCTACCGGAGGAGGTATCAATATGTCGAAACGCTATTTGTTGATTATCAATGAAGGGCCGTATGGTAATGAACGCTCATACAACGCTTTACGGCTTGCGCTTGAGCTCTTGAAATTACCCGAAACCGCCGTTCAGGTCTTTCTGCTTGGCGACGGTGCTCAGTGCGCACAAGCGGGCCAAGATACCCCGCAAGGTTATTACAATATTGAGCGAATGATCCATTCGGTGGCAAATCGAGGCACTGTCTATACCTGAGCGAGTTGTGCTAAGGCCCGCGGGGTTGGGCCACAGCAGTTGGTTGAAGGTGTCGACTTTGGCAGTATGGATATACTTTCGCAATTAACGATTGACGCGGATAAAGTTCTTGTTTTTTAAGGGGTCCACGGCAAGTTAAATAACGACAGACAAAGGAAGGTTATCTGACAAATCTTTGCAGAGATCCGGTTCAGTGGAGGCCCTTAGGGGCGTAGTTAAGTTATTTAAGAAATAGACCTTGCAGAAACCGGGATCATCCATAAGATGCGGCCTGGCAAGGCCGCGTAGTCTTGTAGGTGGGAAGCCTACCCAGGTAGCCGTTAGCCACGGGCCTGGAATCCAGCCTTGCAGGTGTTCTGGTAACAGGATGCTTGATGCGTAGGCAGGAGAGAAAGCGAGGTGCAATGGTAACAGGTCATGCTGACCGTGAAGGTGTTGAGCCCCGATAAGACAGTCATGGGAGAGGCCGATGGCGTTTATGGGCCAGCAGGCAACAGTCCTTTGTACGTGAGAGGCGAGTGCAAGGGGCCGCCCCGGGGTCTTAGGCCGTGTCGAGCTTTACATGGAGACTACGTGGTAACCAGGGAGATCCGACAGTCGGCGCAGAAGGAAGCGCACCCTCGGACAAGTGTAAGAAGCGAGGAAGAGGGCGGAGGCTGTCGGAAGTCGGAGGCACCCATAAGAGCGATGAGGTCTGGTAATGCAGATGGAGCAAAGGGGTGCCGGTTTGAGAGAACAGGTCAGGGAGACATGGGCCGACACAGAGCGGGAGAAACCATGACAACACGACTGACCTGTTTGACACAGAAGGTTCAACCTTCGTGGAGGACTCAAGCTGGGAGCCGGATGGTGTAACGCACCACGTCCGGTTCTGCGAGGGGCCGGGAGTAACGATTGGATGGTTGAGATCGTGTGGCACCGCCGGGAAACCAGGCGGCAACAGAGAAGACAAACATCAACCTGTACCACTCGGAGAACCCGGTCTACTCACCAAAAGTTGGCCCATATGCTCATGGTCCATGGAATGACGTGCCTTTTTCATCAGAAGAGAAATAATTTGGTGTGTTTTTTCAGATTTACCCATATTGAGATCTCCTCGATTTACAAACCTATTATAAATGGAAACCTCCCCCAATAAGTGTCCTATGTTTTTAAAAGGTGTATACAGCTGATGTTGAGCTGCTTGAAGATGTAATTTTAGGGAATTCTGTAGAAAATAAAGGAATGATTTATTGGATGAGGACCCAAGCGACCTATTTTTGACTATGTGGTTTTGCTTTTGGAGGAGATTATTTGTATGGGATATGCCATTAAAAGGGGGAATTCAACCCAGCCATACAGGAAAAGATTCAGAAATTCGTTCGAAAAATTCATTATAAGTCCCATTGAGAATTCATTGTAAAGTTCATGGAAGTTCCATTATGGGCACCAAAGGGTAAGAAGCGGAAACACCTTTTTCATAGACTGTGAATTACGTCATCGAAGAGGTTTCAGTATCGGCTATCTTTGTGGCCTTTTTCCTAAACCTAAAAACCTACGGTTTGAAGTTCAAATAGAAACATTTCCTTATTTCTTTCAACCAGTTACGATTGGCAAGCTATATCCACAGGAGCAACAGGGCAAAGGGATGAACGCATGGACTACATCCTGAGAGACATCGACATAGAATTATGGAGCAAGGTCAAAGCGAAGGCGACCCTTGAACGGAAGACGATGCGAGAGGTAATTTTTGATGGTCTCAAGTGGTATGTAACACCAGCGGAGATCCCCGCCACCCCTCAGAAGAAGAAGGGGGAAAAAGAAAGGGTAAAAACTTTGCGGTAGAGGGGAGAATGGGTGTCGGGAAATCCGGCATCTTTTATTTTACAGGGGTAACAAAAAAGCTCTCCAAGATCTTGATTATATATTGTTTTTAGTGTAGTAAAACACCAAATGGAAAGATACGAACGCATAGCTTACATTCTAACAACTTTTTCGTTACGGGTACGTCACCCTCGAATCACGGAAATAGTTTTTAATTCTTGATACTTACGCTATGCGCTCTGCTCCTTGCGCCATGCTATTTTCTGTATGGAGCAAGGTTAGGGTAAAGAAACTATCGGCATTTTACCCTTTAAGAAGGTTACTGCAATTCAGACAGTAGGGAATTCCAACCAGGCGGATTCCTCCGGCCCCACGTGACCCCGCTATAAATCGCTATTTGGGGGGGCTAGGAGATTTGCCTCCGTTTCCCTTGAAAGAAATTTTTGGGGAGCTTCACTTTTTTCTTGACTTTTGTTTTAAAATCTGTATGTTATTAATATATGGGCATACAGAGTAAAATAGACCGAGAGAAGTTGAGTCGACTTCGACAGTCCCTTCTTCACCTGACCGACGCGATCAAGGGACTTGTCGAACCTTTTTTTTCTGACCGGCCAGTGATCAAAGGGACGGTCTATGAACTGAAGCGCCGATGTGGAAAGTCGGGGTGTAAATGCGCTCGTGGGGAGCTTCATGCGCGCATGGTGGTCAGTGCCAGCGAGGGAGGGAAGACGAGATTACAGGTGATCCCCCATGGATTTCTTGTTGAGGTTCAAGTGAAGGTAGGACGTTATCAGGAGCTTCGGCGGGTTCGGGCCCGACTGGGAGAGATTTATCGGAAGATGCTGCAGGTGATGGATCAGATGGAGGGGATGCGTCGGGAGGAATGGTCTTCATCGAGCAACAAGCGTCCGGGAAGGGTGAAGCGGGATGGACCTCGTGATTTTTGAGGAGAACAAGCCCTTCGTTTTGGAGGCGCTGGGGAATGGAGAGTTTGACTATATGGAAGCGGCCAGCGAAGTGTTCGAGGCCGATTTTTTCCGTTTCATCAAAGCCCGAGCGATACTCGATCAACTGGCAGAGAGTTATCCTACGCCGCGGAAGAAAGAGGATGTGCCCTTCTGGTTTTATGTAGCCAGCAATCTGTCCATGCGGCTTCACGGGGTGCACGCTTTTGATGCGTTTCCCCTGGTGGTTCGTTCTGGAGGGATGCTTCAGGCCTTTGGGCCCAAGGCGGGCCGCAAGGTGGTTCATCCTAAGACAGGGGAGACGACGATCTTCTGTGAGGGGTTTAACCAGAAGAATCACTACGACCGGGAGACCCCCTGTGATCCGGATTATTTGCGCAAGGTCGCCAAGGACACCGAAGGCCAAGCCTTGATGAGATGGTTTGGGCAGGATGGGGTTCGGGTGTTTCAGCGCCAACGTGCCTTTGATCCAGGAGGCCTTTTCATCGGGGATGCCTCCTACTTGTTTGTTCCGGACAACCCCCGCTATGAAGGCTCCGTGAAGCTTCTGTTTGACGAACACGATCATCCCGTTTCCGAGGGGCAATACCACAAGATGACCGATGGACAGAAGATCCGCTGCCAGTGGCGGCGGTGCTATAAGATGGTGACGTTGCTGCACACGAACCGGGCGTTGGACTTCTTCCTCTTTGTGGCGGTGAAGGTGGTTTCGGGCAAGGACCACGAATCTCCTGTGCTTTATGCTTTGGTGAAACGGTTTGTGGAGACGGTGGGTAAAGGGGTCATGAAGAGACTCATCCTGGATCGGGGTTTCTTGGATGGGAAGGCGATCTCCGTCTGCAAGAAGAAATACGACATTGATATTCTCATCCCGATTCGTCAAAACATGGATCTCTATGTCGATGCGATGGCTCTGTTCCAAGAGCCGGACGTTGCGTGGGTGGAGTGCAAACCGCCGAGAGAGGAGGTCAAGGAATCGATTCACCTCAGGCCCAAGGCCATCCGCAAACGAGAAAAAAAGCGGCAGGAGAAACTCCGTCAGTTAAAACAACAACAGCCGCCCCCACCGCCCGAAGAGGTCTTGATCAAAAAAGAGGCGGCTGCCATTGGCGAGTTTCGGAGTTGGTCCTCCTGCACCGTACCTCTCACCGTGGTGGCCAACCGGGAACACTATGCCGATGGTCATCAGGAGATCTGGTTCTTAATCGACACCAAAGAGGTGCGGGATCCAAGCCAGACCCAGCAGGAGTACCATCTGCGTCCCTCGACGGAAGAGCGGTATCGTCAGCTCAAGTGTTTTAGCGACTTGACCCATTTCACCTCTCGTGCCTTCTCCGTGGTCATCAATCAAGTCGTCTTTATTATGCTGGCCTATAATCTTCTTCAACTTTACCTGCTGAAGCGAGGACGCAAGGAGCTGAACCAAAAGACGCTCCCTCGTATCCGTCAACAGCTTCTGCCTTCCGATAACCACATCATTGTCTACTACCAGACCTACTACGGTCTATTCAGACCGTTCGAACTTATCGGATTTGTGGTGATGCTTCATGAGGAAGCACGCAAAAAGATCGCAGACAAATGCCGACGTATCGGTCGTGAGTTGAACGGACTGATGCAGAATCCTCGACCCCCATAGAGGTTTTACCTCTACCGCCAACAGTGATCACCGCTCAACGTTTACCTCGTAAAAGATAGAGGGAATAATCGCTCTGCCATCGTCGATTCTTCTCGTTGCCTCCATTAAAACTGTCTGCCGACTTTGAAACGCCCTTCCTAAAATCCCCAGCGTCGTGCCTTTGACTTGTTGACCCACCATTGAGAACCTTCTAACCCCAAACCGGCCTCCTTACACGAATGCGGACCTCTATAGTGTCTGAATTGCATAAGAAGGTTACTGCAATTCAGACAGTAGGGAATTCCAACCAGGCGGATTCCTCCGGCCCCACGTGACCCCGCTATAAATCGCTATTTGGGGGGGCTAGGAGATTTGCCTCCGTTTCCCTTGAAAGAAATTTTTGGGGAGCTTCACTTTTTTCTTGACTTTTGTTTTAAAATCTGTATGTTATTAATATATGGGCATACAGAGTAAAATAGACCGAGAGAAGTTGAGTCGACTTCGACAGTCCCTTCTTCACCTGACCGACGCGATCAAGGGACTTGTCGAACCTTTTTTTTCTGACCGGCCAGTGATCAAAGGGACGGTCTATGAACTGAAGCGCCGATGTGGAAAGTCGGGGTGTAAATGCGCTCGTGGGGAGCTTCATGCGCGCATGGTGGTCAGTGCCAGCGAGGGAGGGAAGACGAGATTACAGGTGATCCCCCATGGATTTCTTGTTGAGGTTCAAGTGAAGGTAGGACGTTATCAGGAGCTTCGGCGGGTTCGGGCCCGACTGGGAGAGATTTATCGGAAGATGCTGCAGGTGATGGATCAGATGGAGGGGATGCGTCGGGAGGAATGGTCTTCATCGAGCAACAAGCGTCCGGGAAGGGTGAAGCGGGATGGACCTCGTGATTTTTGAGGAGAACAAGCCCTTCGTTTTGGAGGCGCTGGGGAATGGAGAGTTTGACTATATGGAAGCGGCCAGCGAAGTGTTCGAGGCCGATTTTTTCCGTTTCATCAAAGCCCGAGCGATACTCGATCAACTGGCAGAGAGTTATCCTACGCCGCGGAAGAAAGAGGATGTGCCCTTCTGGTTTTATGTAGCCAGCAATCTGTCCATGCGGCTTCACGGGGTGCACGCTTTTGATGCGTTTCCCCTGGTGGTTCGTTCTGGAGGGATGCTTCAGGCCTTTGGGCCCAAGGCGGGCCGCAAGGTGGTTCATCCTAAGACAGGGGAGACGACGATCTTCTGTGAGGGGTTTAACCAGAAGAATCACTACGACCGGGAGACCCCCTGTGATCCGGATTATTTGCGCAAGGTCGCCAAGGACACCGAAGGCCAAGCCTTGATGAGATGGTTTGGGCAGGATGGGGTTCGGGTGTTTCAGCGCCAACGTGCCTTTGATCCAGGAGGCCTTTTCATCGGGGATGCCTCCTACTTGTTTGTTCCGGACAACCCCCGCTATGAAGGCTCCGTGAAGCTTCTGTTTGACGAACACGATCATCCCGTTTCCGAGGGGCAATACCACAAGATGACCGATGGACAGAAGATCCGCTGCCAGTGGCGGCGGTGCTATAAGATGGTGACGTTGCTGCACACGAACCGGGCGTTGGACTTCTTCCTCTTTGTGGCGGTGAAGGTGGTTTCGGGCAAGGACCACGAATCTCCTGTGCTTTATGCTTTGGTGAAACGGTTTGTGGAGACGGTGGGTAAAGGGGTCATGAAGAGACTCATCCTGGATCGGGGTTTCTTGGATGGGAAGGCGATCTCCGTCTGCAAGAAGAAATACGACATTGATATTCTCATCCCGATTCGTCAAAACATGGATCTCTATGTCGATGCGATGGCTCTGTTCCAAGAGCCGGACGTTGCGTGGGTGGAGTGCAAACCGCCGAGAGAGGAGGTCAAGGAATCGATTCACCTCAGGCCCAAGGCCATCCGCAAACGAGAAAAAAAGCGGCAGGAGAAACTCCGTCAGTTAAAACAACAACAGCCGCCCCCACCGCCCGAAGAGGTCTTGATCAAAAAAGAGGCGGCTGCCATTGGCGAGTTTCGGAGTTGGTCCTCCTGCACCGTACCTCTCACCGTGGTGGCCAACCGGGAACACTATGCCGATGGTCATCAGGAGATCTGGTTCTTAATCGACACCAAAGAGGTACGGGATCCAAGCCAGACCCAGCAGGAGTACCATCTGCGTCCCTCGACGGAAGAGCGGTATCGTCAGCTCAAGTGTTTTAGCGACTTGACCCATTTCACCTCTCGTGCCTTCTCCGTGGTCATCAATCAAGTCGTCTTTATTATGCTGGCCTATAATCTTCTTCAACTTTACCTGCTGAAGCGAGGACGCAAGGAGCTGAACCAAAAGACGCTCCCTCGTATCCGTCAACAGCTTCTGCCTTCCGATAACCACATCATTGTCTACTACCAGACCTACTACGGTCTATTCAGACCGTTCGAACTTATCGGATTTGTGGTGATGCTTCATGAGGAAGCACGCAAAAAGATCGCAGACAAATGCCGACGTATCGGTCGTGAGTTGAACGGACTGATGCAGAATCCTCGACCCCCATAGAGGTTTTACCTCTACCGCCAACAGTGATCACCGCTCAACGTTTACCTCGTAAAAGATAGAGGGAATAATCGCTCTGCCATCGTCGATTCTTCTCGTTGCCTCCATTAAAACTGTCTGCCGACTTTGAAACGCCCTTCCTAAAATCCCCAGCGTCGTGCCTTTGACTTGTTGACCCACCATTGAGAACCTTCTAACCCCAAACCGGCCTCCTTACACGAATGCGGACCTCTATAGTGTCTGAATTGCATAAGAAGGTTAAGAAACAATTGACATATTTGGCAGTTATGATATCCTGCGCCTAACAGCGGCAATTTGAATTCCTCTCCAGTAGGCTTTTAAATGTGGGGTTGTCTAATGGCAGGATTGCAGATCTCAAATGATCCATCTAATTCTGTACTAGTGTAATGTTACAATAACGGCTTTACAATGAGACACCTTCTCCAAGATCGAATCGACGTTTTTGGTCCAGACAAAAGGCTTTGGATTTTCGTTGTTCAGCCGAATATACTCCTCGATGGCGGCCACCAAGTCCGGCACGCTGCGGAAAACGCCTCGACGGATACGCTTGCGTGTGATCTCTCCGAACCATCTCTCCACCAAGTTCAGCCAAGACGAACTTGTCGGCGTAAAGTGAAGATGGAAGCGGGGATGCTTTTCCAACCAAGCTTTGACCTTGGGATGTTTGTGCGTTCCGTAGTTGTCGAGAATCATATGGATAGCCAGCCCCTTGGGGGTTTCTCGGTCGATCTGTCGAAGGAAATGCCGGAACTCTACGTTCCGGTGTCTCGGAAAACAGGTGCCGATGACCTTGCCTTCCAGCACGTTCAACGCCGCGAACAGACAGGTGGTTCCGTTGCGCTTGTAGTCGTGGGTCATCGTCCCGCAGCGTCCTTTTTTCATCGGCAACCCAGGCTGCGTCCTATCCAGCGCCTGCACCTGCGACTTCTCGTCCACGCACAGCACCACTGCCTTGTCAGGCGGGTTCAGGTACACCCCCACCACGTCCGTCAACTTCTCGACAAAGCGCTTGTCCTTCGAGAGCTTGAATCCTTCCACGCGGTGCGGCTGCAATCCGTGCGCGTCCCAAATCCGGGATATCGTGGCGTTGCTGACTCCCGTGGCCTTGGCCATTGTCCGCGTGGACCAGTGAGTCGCATCCTTGGGCACCGTGTGCAGGGTCGCCTCAACGATCGCCTTGACCTTTTCGGCGGGAAGGGCGCGCGAACTGAGCCCGTGGGGCGCATCTTCCGCCAGTCCATCGGAACCTCGTTCCTCGAACCGCTGTCGCCACTGCACAACCGTCGGACGACTGGTCTTCAGTGTATTGGCAATGACCCTATTGGGCAGACCCTGGGCTGCCAACAGGCAAATGCGCGCACGCAGCACAGTCCTTTGGGGGCTGGTCTTTGCCCGAGCCCAGGCTTCCAACGTCACGCGCTGCTCGTTCGTCATCTGCAATCTTTCGGCTGGCTTCCACATGAAACCAACTGTAGCACACATTTGGCATATTGTAAAGATATTATTGTAACACTACACTAGGTTCCTTCCATTATGCTGCTTCTATCGTCTCAAAAGTTAAGATTTTTCCGGACCAGGTCCATGCTCTAATACTCTTGGCTGAAGAGTCTAAGATATGCCCTAAAAGAAGGTGAGACGTTATAAATAAGCCTGAGAAACCATAATATCCAATCACTATCTGGAGAAAGGAGCATCATGGACAATATCAAAAGAATTATTAAAAATCTTACCGATGCTTCCAGAAGACTCAGATCTCTAGGATTTCTTCAAAATCTGACACGACAAATTCTCGATCAACCAGATTTAGAAAAGGTACTCGAGGATATCTGCTCGGCCGGTCAAAAAATCGCTGGGACTCCATATGTATACATACTACTTGTCGACACATGTGACAAAACCCAAATGCGAATCCGAACCCTCGGTAAATTCAAAAGGGAAGGAGAAAAGCCTGAACTCCCGGTAAAAACAGTCAAAATAGGAGGAGGCGGAATCACTGGGCGCTGCGCTAAACTCAAGGAATCTCAAAATGTTCCTAATGTTTCCGAACATCCGGATTACATAATATGCTTTCCGGATGTTAAATCAGAATTGGCTATTCCTCTTCTGGATAAGAAAAAGAATTTTTATGGTGTTTTTAACCTCGAAAACACCAAATTCAATCATTTCACTACTGAGCGCCAATATTTTGCTGAACAGCTAGCCGAAGTCGCTGTAATTGGTATTCAGCAGGCTCTCTTCAGAGAACAAGATAAGAAGAAAACTATATTGATTGAATCTATGAACGCAGTGGACAAGTGCGCCTTAGACCCAAACATAAAAATAGATCAGGCTCTAACAGCAGCACTTGACGGCGCCATAAAGCTGACCGGAGCAGATTGCGGTCATATTCAGATTCTTGAACCTGAAACCAATCAAGTTGTTATAAGGGTATGGAGGGGCGAAATCCTCCCAAAAGCCCGGATGAGATTTACTATAGGGAAGCACGGAATATCTGGATGGGTAGCAAAACATCTCTGTGCTTTTAGAACAGGAAATGTAAATGAATTAAAGCCACCATCTGATCCGGAATACATACCAACCTTCGAAGGGGTCTTGTCTGAACTTACAGTGCCAATAATTTATCAATCTACATATATTGGCAATATTGATCTCAATAAACGAGTGGAGAATTGGTTTGCGAAAGAAGACGAAGACCGTATTATGCGTTTGGCCGACCAGGTGTCATTAGCTCTTTTGGTAGCTCGCCAATGGGATCAGCAATGCCAAGTCATGGCTCTTGATGCTATAGAAGAATCAGCCACTTTTGCGGCTCATCATATGAAAACTATTCTAGCAGGTCAAGGAGCTCATTTAGATGCCCTTGAGAAAGAACTGAATGGTCAAAGGAGACTGAGTGAACAGGAGAAGGGATTCCTGATGGAGCATATTACGCCGCTACGGGAGAACAATAATAATCTAATTGGCACATATAATCGTATTCTGAATTCGAGGCATCGTGAGCCTGAAATATCAGAACTAGACCTCAACTTGTTTATGAAACAAACTTTTCAGCTATTAGGACTCGAAAATAAGCCGTATTGCACACTTTTAGATGCAGAGGAACATATTGTTGTTTTTTCTGATCGAAATATAATTAGTGAGATATTGTCCAACATAGTCAGTAATGCGCTTGATGCAGTTAAGGAGGTAGAGAACCCCAGTATAACCATTTCTTACGGATATTGCATGGAAAGAAGGGAATCTTTTTTTATTCTGGTAAAAGATAATGGACCCGGAATTGGTCCAGATGAAATAAACAGAGTATTTATGCCATTATACAGTAGTAAAAGTGGCAGTATAGGCATTGGCTTACCAACTAGCAAGAACCTCGCGAAAAGACTCAAGGGTGACTTAATGATAACAAGCGAGCGCGGAGTAGGTACATCATGTAAGCTAATTGCTGCAACAGGGAGGAAAAATGCAAATTTCACCGAAGATATTATTCGTTGACGATGAACAGATTTTTGTTGGCCCTGTGAAACAGGAACTTGAAAAAAAACAATGTAATGTAGCTGTGGCCCAACATATTTCCCAGGCCATGGCTCACTTGAGGGACAATTGGGTTGACGTTGTTTTGCTAGATGTTCTTCTACCGGACGGCACTGGTTTAGAAATACTTCAAAGAACAAGAATTGAATCACTTAATCCTTCACCATTCTTTATTGTAATTACAGCTAACCCACATATGCCTGAAGTGAAGCATATACTTATGTATGGAGTCACTTCTTACCTCGAAAAAGGGGGATTTGGAACCTTACAGGGAATTTTAGATAAATTGAGTGAGCTTTATGGCCCTTTGCCGTCCTCCCCCCCGGGGAATCTCATTTCCTTAGCGAGGATGATTAAATCTCGTCGTGAGAACAATGCGGAACCCTTTGTACTATTTCTAGGCGCCGGAGCATCAATTACCTCTGGATGTAGTCCGCTAGTGAAGATAATCGATGATTTCCTATTCAGCTGGCGAGGGTGGCCGATTGACAAAATTTGCTCGACAGCCCTCGATAAGAAGATGCATTATTTTGAAAATTGCTTGGAAAAGATTCCACCAACGGATCGCCATGGCTTCTTTTCCAAACACGTTCAGCATAA
Organism: uncultured delta proteobacterium; assembly: GCA_963826305.1. GTDB lineage: Bacteria > Desulfobacterota > BSN033 > BSN033 > UBA1163 > CAWGWZ01. The sequence continues at coordinate 62,772 of CAWGWZ010000021.1, forward strand.
AACAATTTCTTCGGGACACAGAACCTTAGCTAGGCTTATCAGCCAAGGTTATTTCCGAACGATTTTGACATCCAATTTAGATAACCTCTTGGAGATGGCCCAAGCGGAAATAGGTCGGACCAGTGTCGTGCCATTTGTCTTCGATCAAGGTGACAATCAAGACAAAATCGATGGACTTAAGAGATGTGAAGGTCAACCTCTTTTGAAGCTTCATGGAGATCTCCAACAGAGAATTTACCTTATAACAAGCGACGAAATATTTGGATTTGCCCAATCTTTGGAAGTATTGATAGGTGATATTTTATCGAAAGATATCATCATTATAGGTCATAGCTTTAGGGATTTAGATTTGATCAGGTGCCTTCGTATGAAGGGGGGTAGCAGCATATGGTGCATTAATCCATCACCCCCGATGTCACCCTTGACGGCAGTAATGAAGCAAAGAAAAAGCGAGGGGCTTTTTATCGAAGGGTTATTTGGGCAGTTCGATATCTTAATGGAGTATTTGGGACAAGTAGTCTAGGGGGTTCAGATATGGACGAAACAGAAACATCTCATACCCGATGAAAGGGCGCTACGGATTCTGTTGGTCGACGATGAACCGGTCTGGCAAGAAGCTTTGTGTAGCCGTTTGGAGGGACAAGGATATAAGGTGGACATTGCTCCAAGCTCTAAGGTAGCCAAGGAACAGTTGAATAAATCATCTTATGCTCTTGCTCTGCTTGATTTAAGGATGGAAGGTCCGGATGGACATTTCAGTGACAATGCTGGTATTGAACTTGCAGAATTCATTGCTAACGAATACCAAGATATTCCAATTATGATTGTCACAAGCTACCCAGGATATAAAACCGCCCGCTTTGTAGGCACACATAATATTGTTGACTATTTTTCGAAAGAGCCAGAAGAATTAAAAAATCTCATGGAGAAAATATCAAAAAGGATAAAGAGAAATCAATACCTTAAAATAGATCGCCCTCAAGACCAGAGTGATCTGTATGAAGAGGAAGAGGAAATCTTACAAAAGCTGTTCTGGGATTGCAAAGAGGTCAGAGTACAAGACTTCGGACAACGGGCACGCGGTGTCCGACTTCACAGGATAGATATCCGTGACCATCAGGGCGTATGGATAATTCCCTTAATGATGAAGTTTGCATACCGCGAAGCAATTTTAAGAGAATTGAACGCCTTTCAGAAATACGTGAAGTATAAGATTCCAAATTCGCGTTACCCCGAAATTATTGGTACTGCCTTCGCAGGGCAGAGAGGCGGTATGGCCTACTCGTTCGTGGGGGGATTTAAGCCCTCAGAGACGCATTCGTTTGGTGAGTATTACCATAATAATTCACCAGCCGACATTGAGAAAATGATTAACCGAATATTTACAGAGCTGTTTAAAATATGGCACGAAAATAAAGGTAGCAAACAGCCTGTTAATCTCTTTGAAGAGTATGAAAACCTCTTTTCCGACCCATTATTAAAAGTGGAAACGCTAGCTTCTAAGTATTTAAAAGGGATAGCTGACAAAGATAAAATCAGCATCCCTACCGAAATTAAGGAATTTCCTAATCCTCTATGGAGATACCGTAAATTAAGCAAAAAATATGACACAAGAACTTATATTTGTACAGTACATGGGGATCTAAATGCCGAGAATATACTAATTGACAAGTATAATAACCTATGGCTTATAGATTTTGAATGGACCGGGATTGGACATATTTTAAAAGATCATGCAGAGTTGGAAGTGTCGTTAAAGTATAGTGTTTTGAATGATATTTCAACTGAAGAGCTTGCTCTTATCGAGAAGGAATCCCTTGAAGCAGTTGCTTTAGATTCTACATTGCGAAAAGGTTCTGCAAGCAAAGGCGTCCAAAAAGCTCTGCGTGCAATAAGAGCGATAAGAAAACAAGCACAAATTGCTGTCGCACCTGACGGTGAGATTAAAGAATATTATGTCTCCATCTTATATCATACAATTAACTTACTTCGGTTTGATAACACAGTTTACAGCGCAGACAAAAAGTTGGTAATGCTCTATGCAATTCATCTATTGCTGCAAACTTTAGATGATAAATAGGGAAGTGCTACCTGAAAGGATATCACATACGTTGGCCCTTAGGTCTGGGGCTTAATTAGCCCGAGACACTCTTCAATAAGGAAGTTCCAAAGAGAGAAAATATGCCGAGGCTAGTCTTCCTTGGTACGGGGTCTGCGGTGCCGGCTAAAAACTACATACGCCACGATTGTTCAGCATGGTTAAGCTATGATATAAATTGTAATATTTTGGTGGATTCTGGAGAAGGAGTGAAATACAACATGCTTCGCGCAAAACTTAGCCGCCGGATTCACCACATATTTCTTACTCATGAGCACTATGATCATATAATGGGACTGACCGGCTTGATTGCGATGCTGAGCCTTACATCAACAAAAGAGCTTAATATCAATATCTATGGCCCAGATATGGCCTTAGAACGTGCGAGACTCCTTATTAAAATGGTCCGTTCTGCTCAAGCTGCGGTTATTAAAAATGTTGATATTAGATTGATCCAACTAATTAATGGCAGTGAGGTCGATTTAGGCCCGGCTTCTGCAACTGCATTCGCCACTTCACACAGAGAAAGCGAAAGCTTAGGCTTTGCATTTAGGAAAAAGTCTGATAAAAATCACAAGGTGGTCTTTACAGGAGATACAAGAAACACGGTTAACTTGGCTAAATATGTAAAGCATGCAAATTGGCTTATCGTTAATTCGAACTTTATGGATGAGAGAGAGGAAGAAGCATCAAAATATGGGCATATGACTGTTTTGCAGGCGGCCAATTTGGCAAAGAATGGTGAGGTAGAGAGATTATTTATACAACATCTATCACCCAGGTATGCGGAAAGTTGCGAAGAAATCTTGCATAAAGCTAGAAGTGTGTTTCAGGAAACATATCTAGCTGAAGATTTATCCGAAATATCGAGGACCTGAGGGATCGCAAATTTCGCTTCACTTAGCCAGGAACAATTCGTCGAACTTTGCACCGATTTCCTGAGATCCACGCTTCAAGAATGTCATGCTAGGCGGAACTGGCCCCGACCTTGAATGTAACATATACGCAGAGGAGGATTGGGCTACAAAACCCACCATCCGTCGTGTAAGATTAAGTAGTTCCAAGGCGGAAAGAACAAACGGAGCCTCTGTTCTGTCCTGCGATGTGGCGGGATTCAGAATCTTTGCCATAGAGTTAAAAAGGTAGGCCTGGTGGTTTCAATATCTGCTATGAACCTTCTGTTTTCGACACCTCAAAAAAGCGAGGATTTGATTTCCATATATTCACATAGGATACATGATTTCTACGCTAATCCTCAGCTCAAGATGTCATCGTTGAGCAATGACTTGTGGTGAACTCGTTAGTTAAGACTTTTTTTCTACAGTTGCTGTGGGGCAGTATTTTGTAAGTACCTGTAAACACTAAAAGTGTTCTTTGAAAATTCCATAAATGATCAAAAATGTGGTGCCACAGAATGTGCTAAATTATATTGACAGAGACGTAGATTTTAAGTATTATTGGGGTGTCCTTAATGGGAGGCCCCATGTTTGCAAGAATCAAAAAATCCGGTCAGCATCAGTACCTCCAAATCGTGGAGAACCACCGAGAAGGTTCAAAGACCGTCCAGCGTGTCATCTCTACGATCGGCCGAATGGATCAATTACAGGCCAAAGGGGATATTGAAAATGTTATCCGATCCCTCTCCCGGTTCTCCGAAAAGGTCCTTTTGATTTTGTCCGGTAAGAGTGAGATCCATGCCTTTGCGAAAAAGATCGGTCCCTCCCTGATCTTCGAGAGACTCTGGGAAGAGCTGGGGATCGGAAAGATCATCAAGGGGCTTCTGGAAGGCAGGAAGTTCGAGTTCGATGTGGAGAGAGCCATCTTTCTGACCGTCCTGCATCGGCTCTTTGCATCCGGTTCTGACCGTTCCTGCGACAAGTGGCACCAGGATTATCGGATTGACGGAGGGGAGGATTTGTCCCTGCATCATCTTTATCGGGCCATGGCGTTTCTGGGGGATGAGATCGAAGACCAGAAGGACAAGACGCCCTTTGCCCCCCGATGTACCAAGGATCTAATTGAAGAAGAGATGTTTCATGGACGTCGGGATCTGTTCACGGGTCTTGACCTCGTCTTCTTTGATACGACCTCGATCTACTTCGAGGGAGAAGGAGGAGAGAGCTTAGGTGAAAAGGGGCACAGTAAGGATCATCGTTCGGATTTGAACCAGATGGTGGTAGGTGCCGTCCTGGATGAGGATGGCAACCCCATCTGTTGCGAGATGTGGCCGGGCAACACGGCAGATGTCAAGACCTTGATTCCTGTGGTCGATCGGATCAGAAGCCGTTTCCATATTGGGCGGTTCTGCATGGTAGCGGATCGGGGGATGATCAGCGAAGAAACGATGAACGAATTGGATCAGAGGAAGATACCCTATATTCTGGGGGCACGGATGAGGAAGGTCAAAGAGATCCGAGATGAGGTTCTGTCCCGAGCGGGACGATATACGGAGGTCCATTCGGAGGGACGATCATCGAAAGATCCAGCCCCGCTCAAGGTCAAGGACGTCCGGGTGGATAACCATCGATATATCCTTTGCTTAAATGTGAAGCAAGCCAGAAAGGAAGCGTTGGATCGGCAGGTGATTGTGGATACCTTAAAGAAGCAGCTTAAAAAGAACCCCAAAGCTCTGATCGGTAACAGAGGCTATCGGAAGTATCTGAAACTGGATCGTGATCATCTCCGTCTCGATCAGGACAAGATTGATGGGGAAGAGAGATTCGACGGGAAATGGGTTCTGAGGACGAATACCTCTTTATCTCCAGAGCAGGTGGCCCTCAAGTACAAAGAACTCTGGCAAGTGGAACAGGTCTTCAGAGAGGTCAAGTCGGTTCTGGAAACACGCCCCGTCTTCCACAAGTGTGACGAGACCATCCGAGGCCATGTGTTCTGCAGCTTTCTTGCCCTTGTCCTGAGGAAAGAATTGGATCGACGTTTTGATCAGGCGGGGCGATGTTTTGAATGGGGAGACATCAAACAAGATTTGAAATCGCTTCAAGAGATTGTCATAGAAGAACACGGCAAGTCCCTCGTTGTCAGAAGTGAATGTAAAGGGACCTGCGGTAGGGTCTTTCAATCTGTAGGGGTAGCCATCCCTCCCACGATTCGGGAAATATAATGCAATATGAATTTGTCAAAGAGCCATCTGTGGTGCCAAGAACCTTTGGGGCACCTCTATCTAATTGTAATCACAGAAAATTATTTTTCTAACTGTAGAAGATCAGTAAGACTGATTTGACAATGCCTGTGAGGATAAGTAAGATTCGTCACACTTAATCCGAGATGGTCCTTAATTAGGCCATCCCTTTTTCGCCTTTGGCTGGTTTGCCCCTCTTCCGCTCTTGATCTATCCCCAAGGAGTGTGATAATTTTGTGATAGAAAAGACCCCAAAAGACTGAAATAGGTAAAATAGAATGGAATAGATAGAAAAAGTTCTAACCCTTGACTATCAAGGTTTAGCGGGAAACCAGACCAATTATCAAGGGGTTAGAAAATTCTTGTTAAAAGGCCTTAAAATCCCTCGGGGCTTCCACCCCGTGCCGGTTCAAATCCGGCCCTAGGCACCAATAAATCGAGAGGTTAGACGTTAGTGCTGACCTCTTTTTTATTTCCTATTTTAGTCGTGGTGTCTACAGAGGTGTCTATCTGAAAAATTAGGGTCTTCAATTCTGCCTCGTCAACCATGTTGTAACGCTTAAAAACGGAGATCGTTTTATGACCCGAAACAGCCATAATTTTGAAGTAATCATGGCCTTCTTTTCTCCAGTTGTCAATGCAGGTATGCCGGAAATTGTATCATCATATTGTTAATTTCTGCACTTTGGACATTCAACATCGGCGTCCATGCCGAACGAACCCTTGAGGAGGTTGCGCGGATTGGGTTTTCTGATAATCGGAAACTCTTTGATGATGGTTCCCTGAAGTCACCGAAGGATTGGGATCCCGAGACAGCGGCGGCGATTGCTGGGCTTGAAATCTTCGAGAAGTTCTCAGGTCGGGGAAATGACCGGGAGATAATCGGTCGTACCAGAAAGATGAAGATGTTTGACAAATTGAAGGCCCTCAAACTCCTCATGAAGCACCTGAAGCTGTTTGCGATCGGTGATCAGAGGGGTGACGTTGAGGTCCATGTCAGGGAAGTCGAACCCGCACCTCTCGGCAAAAATTCTCCATCTTGTCAAGTTGGCATCCGAGAGGAAGAAGGAAATCGAGGCGCAAAAGACAATTAGCGGCAAGGCACAGGATGAGAAACCCAAAGAACTACTAAAGTGAAAGAATAGCTCGGAGTAATTGCTTAGATCTATCCTGACCAATGCTGGCTTTGACGGGTAGTGGCAAGATAAATCCTGATCTGCAAGTTACACCTACAAGTCTTCACTCCCAGATAGCTCTTATAGCTAAGGATTACGTTTGGAAATGTGCATAAAAAAGGCAGAGCCATTTCTGATCCTGCCTTTGTTCTGTGACCTTTAAATATTATCTGCTCTTGAGGCTTCTTTGGGAGCCAGGAAGCCCGGCCATGAAAAACCTGGCTATCACTCAAGCCCCTTCACATCAATAATATGGCGAGTTTTTTCACCACCTTTCCCTCTACGATGGCCTCAACCTCATCTCCGACTTTAACCTTGGCCTGAGCCGCCTCATAGCTCAGTGAATATTCAGTTCCACTAATGGTAATCTTCCTCGCGACTTTATCAAGTGCTTCAATTTTCCCTGTAACTATGTTTTGGGCCAGGACGGGTAGACTGAAGGCCACCACCACTGTCAAAGCTAAAAACAATACCAGTAGCTTCTTGGTCATCTTTGTCACCTCCTTTCCCTCCATTTAGACCACTCCTGCGCTTACAAAACAGGGTACAACTTCATATTGGCGCCAGCAAAAGAGACTAAGGAGCTTGATTGTTCCATCATTACTGAATCCATTGCCAATGGCCCCTCAAATTGAAGTTGAATCCGAAACTCCTATTGCCTCGTTAGAGTGGTGCCCCTGCGACAACTAAAAAGTTCGAACCAGTCAACTGATAACATCAAGCAGTTCATGGCAATCCGTTGAATCCAGGTGCCGATTAGGAAGATCCTCGGGTAGCCAATAAGAGGAGATAATTTCCATGGGGATGGCCATTTTCTCTTTCTCTAAAAATAGAAAGGATTAGCCGACATGTTTCCAATATTCTGGAGATTATGAGATAAAACCTACACTTTTTGTGTGAATCTGTCAACTGGAACTCAGGAAGGAACATAGCATGGTAAACCTCTTGGTTGCCTTAAAAGCAGGCAGGCCGGACTTAGCAAGGCATATGCCACCCTGAATGATCTCCCCATGGTCTCGGTCTAGTAGCTTTTGTCCGCTCCCTCTTTATCACATCCGAGGAATAGGCATGCCTGGTGTGGGATAGGAAATGAAGGCACGGGAGATGAATCCAATCACGATAAAGATAACAATGGCTGCGATGATCACCGCAATGGTGTATCCGAAGGACTTTTCCTGAGGAGATTTCATCAGAACCGGAAGTCCCAGGTAGAGAAGATACAACCCGTATAACCCCAGGATCATCAAGGGTCTCAATGCAGGGATAATTCCAACAACCCCGACGATCCAGCCAGGCGTGTAAGAATAGGTAGCCACCTTGAAAGCTTGATTCATGCTCTTCACCCCGGAAAACGAAGGGGCGAGAGCATCAATGATAAGAGCCAGGATATAGACGCCGACTAAGGTCAGGATGTAATGGACAACCGCAGATGAAATCGATGCGAAGATAGACACCCGGAACGATCCTGCGAAGGGTATGCTGATCCCGACGAGGGACATTCCGATAATGGAAGCCACAGGTCCGATGGCTGCCAAGATCACAACATAGGTTTTGTATAACTCCGGGATGGTTGTGGCCTCTCCCGAAATGGTTTGCCACTCCTGTTTGGGTTTGAGCAAAATCCCTTTAACACGTTCGCTTAAATTCATCATCTCTCCCTCCTCTTATGTCATTAACCAGTCATTGGATTCTCCTGCGGTAGCGTCCGTTTTTTCGCTCGAATGGAGTATAGCTACCATATCAAATGCTGGAGGATTAGTCAACCGCTAAAGTAAGACATTCGGACGGGCTGCAACATTATCGATTACGGAGTGAAAAGTCGCACGATAGATAGAAATTCAAAAATCACTGCTTCAGGAAGAACTGTTCAAAGGGATCTCCCTTTAACGAACTCTCTCAACCTATCCTACCGAATGAAGGGTAGGAGGGGAGGACAAGGCAGGGAAACAAGGGGTAATGGATTAGGAGAGGGGGGTATAGGAGGCCACTCCTTGTTCTTTAAGTGATTTTTTGTTACCCAAACCATGGGAGGTTCGATGTCCAAAAACCCCTTTGATCATCGCTCATTCGATCACCATTTGGATAACAAAAGGGACAGAAATATTACCCAAATCGGCCCACCGGAGTAGAAAGCTGGCGTAGTGGCTGAGACCTCCATCTCCAATAGTGACAAATCGATTGGGGAAAATTCTTCTTGACAATCTTGTTAATGGGGTTGATCCTAACCATCCGGTGTTCAAAACACTGGGCAAGCATGGCCCATACGAAGAAAGATTTCTTACCCCAAAGGCGGTTCATTGCCTCATCAAGTCGACCGCAGAAAAGGCCCTAATTAGCAAACGGATTCACCCCCACGTCATGCGGCATACTTTTGCCACGACGCTTCTCGATAATGGGAACGACCTGAAGACCGTTCAGGCTTTGATGGGCCATTCTCACATCCGCACCACGGAGACGTATCTCCACAGCACCGATGACCGGAAGGTGGAGGCGATAGAGAGCCTTCGGTTTGGGGTTTGACAACGCCTCTCTTGGAGGTAGCTCATCATTCAATCCGGTGAGATTGAAATTCTTGGGTGTCCAGAGCTAAAGATCCGAGGCGGAGGGAGTCTGTGGTCCGAGATCCTTCGCAAGGGGTACTTCCTATAATACTGTTTTTGCATTTTCGTTCGACAATACAATGGTACAAATGGAAATCAACAATGCAGTTTATAATAGGTTAGCTTCCTGTTAGAGATAAGTCTTTTACGATTTTACACCACTTTTCACCATTTGACACCTCACCCGAGGCTCCCCCTTCATCGGAGCGGCTTACTAAAAAGATAATTTTCACAATCTCACTTTGCATTTGACAAAGAATATATTTCTGATATCAATAAGTCGAATCTCTAAAAGACTTATACGATTCTCCTGATAAAGCCAAACCCTTCGTGAGGGGGCGGGCGGAAAGCGGCGGGTCTTTTAAAGGGAAAAGACGGCCGAGCTGCCGAGGGATGAAGCTGCGGTAGGTTCGGCCTTTTGATTTTCGGCGCAAGAAGCGGTTATACGGCGCGAACCGGGATCGAGATGAAAGGCAGGGGAAGTCTCAGCACAATCGCACTAATGGTTTCAATGTGGTTTGTTGGCTCAGGGATATCGACAGCTGCAACAGACACAAAATCTGTATAATAAAAGTAAAAATCGGGGGAATGGTCAAATTAATTGTAGATACAAATACGATTACCTTCCCGAATATAGACTCGGATGAGACAAGACAGGTCCCAGCCATCTATCAGAAAGGAGAGTGCCAGGTTACTGTTACCTATACACTGACAGCGCCATAGAGCCATTCTCGAACCGTTCCCTTCCATGCAGTCATACGGTCTGTTATCACTTTCATGATCGTAGGCAGAAGAAAGATGAAGAAACGGTTGAAAGAAGCAGTGTAAAACTGAAAAAGGGGGATATTTATAGATGTGAAATTTAAGTGCTAAGACAATGGGAAGAGGCCCGATAGGAGAAGGGAGATCTCCGAAAAACCCGGTCCGGTTATTCTTCCTCCGCCGGTTTTCGGGCCTCAACCCTTTTCTTTCAATTTTCACGTTGGTATCAAATTGCATCATACGCGATTACCCATCTTTAAAAAAAAGCCCGCGTCAATATAGGCCACGGGCTGCATAAAATTTCTTCTTCTTCGGCAACCCGGCTATCCTTGGAACCAGGGACCCGTGGCTTTCCGTCCCACGATTACTCGTGGTTTGGCTTTATCGGCTGATTCAATTTAGAAAATCTTAATTATGGCTTTATGTAGAGCAATTTTGATGCCAAAAGAGGCTGGATCTTCGAACTCTTTGATTTCAAAAGGTTTGTTTGCAAATTGAAAGTTTATGGAAGGATAAAAAAGTGGCCTTTTTTGTCTCAAAAAATAACTATTTGCTAACCATCGTTACTCTCTCAAAAGCAAAGGCGTGGCTACAATCCTCATATTCACTACTATATAACCCTCTCTTTTTTTCCATACCATCTAAAGGTAAATATGTAACTTTATCGAGTAGAGTAGCGCGGGGGAATCTCAGGCCCTCCGCGCTCCGGCGACCCGACGTAAACCTCTCGATTCATCTGGAAATCAATACCCTTTGGTATAGGCTAATCTTCACTCTTCGTGAAAGAAACGATCCCCTTCCTAACTCTTTCTTTCTGTACTCCTCGGTTTTGAAAACCTTGCCCCGATGCAACACTTCAACCAGTAACAAACGGAACGAATCCGGGAGTTGATTTGATTGTCAGGTCGTAATTTCTTGGAGGGCGCGTACCGTGGCAAGCTGTACGCGGTTTAGAGTTCCAAATTCCTCACGCCACCATATTTGTCTTCTCCTCACAATTTAAAATGTATTAGTTGGATGCTCAAAATATGATATATAAAAAGGAAGGAGGAGGAATGGCTGAGGTGGAATCGATTCGCGAATCGGCTTCTGCCGGTACAACGGCGGAACGTTTCGTTGCTCTGGATGCACACCGGGGCTTCATCATGATGTTGATGGCAATTGATCACGCCAGCTACTTTATTGCCCGTGTCCATTCCGCAGAGTTTTGGGGAACGGCATTGCCAGTTTATTCAAATGCTTTCGGGTTTTGGACACGCTGGATCACGCATCTTTGCGCGCCAGGGTTCTTTTTCCTGATGGGTATCGGGATGATACTTTTTGCTGACGCCCGCCGGAAAGCAGGATGGGAAGAAGGTCGAATAACCCGCTTTTTTGTCCTGCGTGGGCTTATTCTGATCTTCCTGCAGTTGCTCGTGGAGGATCCGGCCTGGATACTGGGTGACCTGTCGGCGAGACCCGGAGTTATGGTTATTCGGGGTGGTGGGGTGCCCGGCGGGGGCACCGAGGGCATGATTTATCTCGGGGTATTATTTGCACTAGTGTAGTGCGTCATAAATAACTTGACTTATCATATGGAATCTTGTATGCTAAGCCATTATGAAAACCGCAGCGCTCATTATATTGTCCCCAGAAGAACGTTCGACGCTGGATACATGGGTACGGGGAAGAAGCCTCCCCTTGCGACTGGTGCAGCGTGCACGAATTATTCGGATGGCTGCAGACGGCATGCAGAATCAAGATATTGCTCTCGGTCTGGGTGTCACCAGGCCAACGGTCCAGCTTTGGCGGCAACGCTTTTTGGCTTTTCGACTTGTAGGACTGGAAAAGGACGCTCCTCGTCCTGGTCGTATCCCCCAAATTACCCCGAAAAAAATTCAGGCAGTGGTCGAAGCCACTCTGCATACAACCCCACCCCATGCAACTCATTGGAGTACCCGCAGCATGGCAAAGGCCCAGGGGCTCAGCGAAGCCACGATACGGCGAATATGGAAACAGCACAACCTCAAACCCCATTTGCTCAAAACCTTCAAACTCAGTCGCGACAAACACTTCGTCGAGAAGCTCTACGATGTTGTTGGTCTCTACCTCAATCCTCCAGACAAATCGCTGGTCTTGTGCGTCGACGAGAAGAGTCAAATCCAAGCTCTCGACCGAACTCAGCCCGGTTTGCCGATGAAGAAGGGCCGTTGTGGAACCATGACGCACGATTACAAACGCAACGGCACGACCACTTTATTTGCAGCCCTCAGCATGCTCGACGGCAAGGTCATCGGCGACTGCATGCCGCACCATCGGCATCAGGAGTTTATCCGTTTCCTCAAGAGAATAGACGGAGAGACCCCGGCCGGGCTCGACCTCCATTTGATCGTGGACAATTACGGCACCCACAAGCATCCCCGCGTAAAGTCCTGGCTAAAACGGCATCCACGGTTCCATTTGCACTTTATTCCAACGTCCAGTTCTTGGTTAAACCTGGTCGAGCGTTGGTTCCGCGAGATTACCGTCAAACGTATCCGTCGGGGCACGTTCCGGAACGTGCCCGCATTGATTGCTGCTATCAGAAACTATATCGACAATCACAACCAAAATCCACAAGTGTTTGTATGGACTGCACCTGTAGAACAGATTTTGACCAAAGTCGCCAAAAGTAAAGAAGCGTTAGACGCACTACACTAGCATTGGCTAAGAAAAAGAGACCTATAAATTAAGGAACCTATGAGAATTCAACCCTAAACCGGACAAGGGAGAACATCTGCTCAGATACTATGGTACCACGGTGATGCCTCTAGGGGTAATCGGAAGAAAGATACAGGGGATTCCCTGATCGACTCTATCCCTTGGCCGGAGAGTTTCTCCAAAGCGTACCGAAAAACCGGGCTAAGCTCCTTCAGAAGATCTATGAAGTCGACCCTCTGATCTGTCTCAAATTTCAAGGGAGGTGGGGATATCATCGAAAAGATTCTCAAGCCTCTTGCCTCTGGGATCTAAAGGTGAGATCCTTACCTGGATCAACGGTTTCGCTGGTAACGATGAACTTTGATTATTAAGATTTTCAGGCTTCCTTTTCTGTCGATCCTAATTACCCGTTGGATTCCTATGTGAGTTTATGAGTTACCTATTCAACATTTCCATTATTATCCTCACTCTTCATCAGCCCACCTTAAAAGTGACCAGCAGTAATTATTAGCAATAACCCATGGGGATGAGTTAGAGTTCCATTTTTATAGACTGTAAATCACGATATCGCAGAAGTGTGTAGTCGAGTAGCCCGGGGGAATTTCACCCCCAGGGCCGGGTAGAAGGGGCACCAAATGGATGCCCCAACCCCCACAGAACGTAGCGTGCGGATTTCTCGCACTACGCTCTTCAGAATTTGTTTCACAGCACAGCGAGTGCTTTCATCCTCATATACGGAACAGAAAGCTTAGGCCGCTGTAACGGAAACACCTGTTTAAGGAATTGAAATCTTTCCCAGGTAATATAGCTCTTTCGGCTCCGGCTACAAAGCATCTTATGCCAGTATCTTTCGGCGTAGCGATGAATCTTGAACAAAGATTTAAAGTTTCCCCCTACTCCATAGTAGGCATAGTGGCCCCGTAAAACTTGGTTGATCTTCTCAACTTGCTCTCTTAGGGAATAATGCCTAATTTCCCGCATAAGTGACTGAATGCTTTGAACACTCCGCCGGAATCGAGACTTTTCTATCTGACGCCCCACCATAAAGTTTCCCTTACGGTTGCGGGTACAGAAATGGGTAAATCCCAGGAAATAAATCGTCTCCAGTCTCTTTCCGCTTTCCTTCGCCATACGAAGGGCAAAGCGCCCAAACTCCACCAAACGAGTCTTCTTAGGCTCTAATTCCAAAGAGAACTTTTCAAGTCTCTTCACCAACGCATCCTGAAACCGAATCGCATCCGACCGAAGTTGAAAGCATACTACAAAATCATCTATATACCTTACCAAATACGCCTCTCCTTTGAGTTGGGGCTTTATCACCTTTTCAAACCAAAGGTCCAAGACGTAATGGAGGTAGATATTGCTCAGCAGTACACTGATGGAACCTCCTTGAGGAGTCCCCGTTTCAACCGAGTGCAACTCGCCCTCTTCCAGAACGCCCGCTTTTAACCATCGCTTAATCAAACAGATTATCCTCGGGTCTCCGACTCGATGTTCAACAAACCGTAGTAACCATCCATGGTCTAAACTACCGAAGAAGTTCTTCAGGTCTGCCTCCAGTACCCAACTGACCTTCTTGCCCGCAATGATCTCATTGAGGGTGGATAGGGCATGGTGAGCACTGAGTCTCGGTCGGCCTCCAAAAGAGCAAGGTAAGAAGTCCTGTTCATAAATACATGACAGCACCACCGTACCACTCCTCTGCAAGGCTCGATCCGCTACACAAGGAACACCTAAAGGCCGCTTGGAGGTCTTTCCCGGTTTGGGAATCCAAACCCGCCTTACGGGTGGGGCCTTGTAGGCTTTACGGTGGATTGACGAAAGCATCTCTTCAATCCATACCTCGAATGTCTCCTTCGCCTCCTCCACGCTAATACCATCCACCCCCGGTGCGGATTGTTTAGGAATCTTATTCAAACTCTCCCAAATCAACTCTCGGGTAATGTGATGGCACAAAGACGTGAACTTGAGTTTTGTTTCCCTCCGAGCTTTCGCTGCTATCCCTTCTAATCCCGTTCCCATGACTGAGTTTCTCCTTACTTTGAATTAAGGCTCGTACCCTCCCTTTGTATGGAGCTCATGTTTCCTTAGAAGAGTTCAAACCCTGCTGGCCGCTTCCCCCTGTAACAGGCTCTCCCTGTCTCCGAGTACTATCAGCCAGTCCGACTTCCGACAAACCATCAGGCCATCCTTGCTTTGTGGGCTTGTCCGACCCTACCCCGCTCCTTCGGGGAGCTTGCCGGATCTCCCTTGTTCACATGGAATCCTTTGGCAACATGCCGTAGGTACCGACCCCGGAAGCAATTCCATATTCTCGCCAATTAACGAATATGACATTTCCGTCTTCCCCATAGAGAGATAAGGTCGACTGCTTCACAACACGATCGATTTCGGGGCTAATTGTCCTCTTCATCTTTCGATTCCGGCCTATCACCTCCCTGTCTACGCTTCGCGATGTTTGTTACCGCACACCACGCAAGACTCGGTGCTTGACTGCTGGCTAAGCTTTGTCAAGGCGGTCATCGCAGACCACAGTCTTCCATGCGCTTCAAGGCGCAACCCTCACAGATCCGGACGTGACAGTCTCCCGTCATCCGGCTCTTATCACCCAGCTGCCGTCTCCAGCAACATTGCCTTACCTCCTGGCTCCTCCCATCTCTGGTTGACCAAACAGTAAGGCTGGATGATCCAACCCCTTCGCTCCATCTCCATTACAGAGACTTCAACACTACTACGAGTTGGTCCGTCCCTGTGCCCTGCATCGGTACTCTCCCCCTTATGAGGTCCTCTCACTTGAGTTTCTCCCTTGACATCAGGACGACAGGTTCCCACGTTCCACACAAGAACCTGGATCAAGGTCACGCCACCTTTATGCCGGACGCCGCTCAGGCAGTCAGCAGGCTTCCCCCGAGCTTATCCTGGGCTACAGAAAGCTCCCAGTTTTGACGTCGTCCTTAGATTTTCGACACCTCATCAGTGGTTCGCTTGCGCTCGTCTCTTTGAACCTCACCTGACACAGTCTTTGCCATGCCTTTTCCTTCAACGCTCACCATGAGGGCTCTTTACCCATGCAGCTTGAGGCGGTTTGTAGCCTGTTCCTGCAAACCGGCTCCGAGGGGCCTGAGCCCTCATCTCTCATGTAGCTTCGTGGCACACTTTCTGCTATCTTTGTTGCGTTTTTCAAGTTCCAAAAACCTAAGGTTTGAAGATAATATTGCCCGATTTTACTTAAGCATGGGGTAAGGTCTTGAGTTCCTCACCCCTTTTCTACTCTTTTACCCATACAGATTGTCGATCCACCTCATCGCCTCCACGTCGCTCACCGTCCCAAGATACCTTTGGGTAGTGGATAGATTGGCATGCCTGATGATCACCTTGCTCACGATTTCTATCGGGACCCCTGAACGAGAAGCGTAGGTCGCTACATGTCTTCTGAGATCATGGGGTTTCAAATGGATCCCAACCACCTTTCCTGCTTTATTCACAACTTCTCTCCCGGCCGTATAGGATATTGGAAATATCCTCTGGTCAGATCCAATCCCTTTCCTGGTTATGTATTCCTTGAGGCGGTCCGCAATCTTCCCCACAAGATAGAAATGACGAGGGAGAGACTAACAGCCCACGGAGGGTTAGCTTTGATGGGGGAGTTTAGCCACGGGATTGGGTTGAGAGAACTGACGGGTCGATATCTTCCGCCACCGAGGAGCAACCGAGGGTTTGATCCTTCTGTGATGGTGGATAGTTTGGTGCTCATGTTACAGGGGGGAGGAATAAGTTTAGAAGACCTCAGGGAGCTAAAGAACGAAGAGGGGTTAATGAAGCTTCTTGGGCGTGATGAAATTCCAGAGCCTGATACGGTGGGGGACTGGTTAAGGAGAATGGGAGACCCGAGTAGAGGACAAGAGGGATTGAAGGGATTAGGTGAGGTGAGAGATAAGATTAACGGAAGGATTTTGAAGAGAGATGGGATAAAGGGATACACGTTGGATGCGGATGCGACCGAGATTGTGGGGGAGAAAGCTGACGCGTTGTTTATCTATCATGGGAATAAAGGTTATATGCCGATGGTTGGGTATTTATATGAGACGGCTGTTTGTCTCTATGATGAATTTCGGGAGGGCAATGTAGCCCCGGCATTTGGGCAGAAGGAGTTTTACCTTCAATGCAGACAGCGGATGCCATGGGGCAAGAAGATCGGATATTATCGAGCGGACAGTGCTTCGTATCAAGCGGATCTTTTCAATCGGTTAGAGGAGGATGGGGTGAAATATGCGATCACCGCAGATTAAGACAAAGCAGTGAAATTGGCAATTGTTTTGATTCCGAGTGGAGATTGGGAGGAACCGGTGCGGGGGTGTGGTTATGAGTTAGCGGAGACGGTTCACTGCATGAATGGGACGAAGAAAGCATTTCGTCTGGTGGTGAAGCGGGAGATACGAAGGCAGAAGGATTTATTTGAGGGGAAGGAGGGGCAGTATTTTTATCATGCTGTAGCGGCGAACTGGTTGGAGGAGGAGAAAAATACACGTGAAGTATTGGAGTGGCATAATCAGAGGGGGCAGGCAGAGAACTTTAATAAAGAGCTGAAGAATGGGATCGGGATGGAGCGGATGCCTTGTGGGCAGAGTTACGCCAATGCTGTTTTCTTTAGGATCGGGGTCATTGCCTACAATCTTTTTATTGGGTTCAAACGGCTCTCGTGTCCGGAGTCTTGGATGAAACAGACGATCGCTACCTTTCGATGGAAAATGGTGCAGATCGCGGGCCGGATCGTTAGGCACGCTGGCAAGACCGTTCTGAAGCTGATGATCGATCTGGAAAAGTTGGAATTGTTTAAAGGGATCAGGCACAAGTCCTTTGAACTGAGTTTAAGTCCAGATGGGTGAAAGCAGAGACGAATACAGCGGAAAGAGAAAGGTCAAGGAAGTAGTTTGCTCAAAACCTGAGGAATGGCCATGGCCGTTGGGGCGTTCTTTTAATGATACGGGATAAAGAGACGATTTGAAGAATCAGGAATTCTTACTTTAAAAAAAATCTCCAAATCCTCATGGTTAGCTACGTCTATTTTTTCTATATCGGGATTTGGGAATCTGTTGAATCCTTCCGAATAGGGTGTTATATTTTTGTATGGGGTTCCTTCTTTTAGATATATTTATTCCTGCCGATTTAAATTCTATCTGTTCGGCGAACAGCCATTTTAGGCAGATGTGCATCGGGATGTAATATTTGGTGAATCGAAAGAGAGCCTGCCTTGTCTCTGGCGCTGATCAAGGAGCTATCGGACGATGGATCAGCACGATGAAAAAATGGAGATTATAGAACCAACGGTCAGGTCATTCAGCCTGGATCATCCGTGTTCCCGTCGGGATTTCTTGAAAGTAGGGGGTATATCGATCATAGGAATATCTGCTCTTGGGCCGGTCCTCGCCAGAGGAGCAACAAAGCCCCTGATTATTGTGGAACAGGCCCAGGGTATCGTGGTCGCAGACCCGGTCAAGTGTGTCGGATGCGGGCGTTGCGAGCTGGCCTGCACCGAATTTATTGATGGAAAAGCTTCACCGACACTATCGAGGATCAAAGTTGACCGGAACCTTACCTTCGGGCCCAAGGGTGTATTCGCCTTGCGGCAGGGACAGGGCAACTGGGGGAACGGGCTGGTTGTGCAGGACCTCTGCAAGCAGTGCTCGCACCCCGTGCCTTGTGCTGATGCCTGTCCGAAGGACGCCATTGTGGTTGCCCCTCCGAGCAATGTGCGAGTGGTCGACCCAGACAAGTGCAATGGCTGCAAGATATGCCTGAGAGCATGTCCCTGGGAGATGATCTCATTCGATCCGGATTCTAACAAAGCGACCAAGTGCTTCCTCTGCAATGGGAAACCGAAATGCGTGGAGGCCTGTCCTGCTGAGTCACTCAGTTACGTACCCTGGCGTGATCTGAGAAACAAGGCACCCCACCGCATTACGACCACGGCTGTGATTCCACCAGGAAAAGCCGCGGCCTGCCAGGAGTGCCACCTGCCCGGTGCACAGAAGATCGTTGGACAGGGGATTCCCAAGCTCTTTGGGGCGGTGAAGGCTGGTAGACCATCCTCCCTGCGAGAATTGGGCTTCAAGTGGATCGATATGGTTGGCACGGCTTTGCTCTCCGTCGTGGTGATTTTCGTGACTGTCCATGGTGTGCTTCGGTCTGTGGTGAAACGATGAAAAGGATCTATCTCCATCCCCTGCCTCTGAGGATATGGCATTGGATGAATGCCCTCATGGTTATCCTCCTCATCATTTCCGGTATCGAGCTCCGTTTCCCCGGAATCGCAGCCCTGCCTGCCAACAATACTGCCCTTCTGGTACACAGGTACGCGGGTTGGGCGATGGTGATTTCTTGTGTCTTCTGGTTCATGTACAGCCTTATAAGCGGCAATCTGCAACGGCACTACATGATCAGGAGACGGGACCTCAAGGGGACTCTCAGACAGGCAAAGTTTTATCTATTTTCTATTTTCAAGGGGGAGGAGAACCCTTTCCGGCCGTCACCCGAAGAGAAATTTAATCCTCTCCAGAAGCTTGCTTATGGAACCATCATGTGCATCTTCACCGGGGTCTTAGTGGTCACCGGAGTGCTCTTTAGCGATATACTCTCCTTCCGCAAATATATTCTGCTTTTGAACATCATGAAGGTGCTTGATGCCATCCACGTGATTGGCGCGTATGTGTTTGTCCTCTACCTCGTTGTCCATATCTACATGTCGACCCTCGGCCCGAAGGCTTTTTCACATATAAAGGCAATGATCTTGGGCTATGAGGAAGAGCCCGATGAACGCCAAATGATCGCGGTCTATGAGGAAGTGCCCGGTGAACCCGGTGCGACCACGGCTGTGATTTCACCAAAGAATGCCGTGGCCTGCCAAGAATGTCATACAGAACAGGGAGGAGCTGATATCGATGGCTAAATACGGGGGATGGGCCGGAAAGGTGCTTCACGTTGATCTATCGACCGGCCGTACGTGGACTGAGGATACCATAGAGAAGTATAAGGACTATTTGGGCGGGACCGGAATAGGTTACAAGCTGATGTGGGACGAGGTCCAGGCCGGGACAAAGCCGTATGATCCTGACAACAGGATCATCTTGGCGGTGGGGCCCCTGGCGGGGACCGGGGCGCCCTGTAACGGCCGCACTGCAATCACCACGCTCTGGCCGACCTGCTGGCCGGTGCCTCTCGTGGCGACCGGACACATGGGCGGGCAGTTTGCCGCTAAACTGAAATATGCGGGGTACGATGCCGTCGTGATCAAGGGGAGGGCTGACCACCCTGTGTGGCTGTCTATCGTCGACAAACATGTGGAGATTCAAGATGCCCGTCATCTCTGGGGGCAAGGTATTCGCTGGACAACAACAGCGATCTCTCAAGTGATGGGACCCGAGGCGGCCGTTGCCGCCATTGGTCAGGCAGGTGAAAAGCTGGTGCCCCTGTCCGTCGTGATGAATTCCGTTTCCCACTCTGCCGGTGGAATCGGTTCGGTGATGGGATCCAAAAACCTCAAGGCGATCGGGGTGGCCGGCACAGGCAGCGTGCGGATTGCAGGCAACAAAGAGGAGTGGGAGAAGCTGATCAAGTACCACCTCTCGCTCCTCGGTGCAAACAACCAGCACGTCGTCCCCAGCTCGCCGCAACCGTGGGCAGATTTTTATGATTCCAGCACCCGCTGGAAGGGCTCCAAGGGCCGTGCCTGGGGAGCCGCTTCTCGTCCAATAGAGACGGGGACGTGCGAACCCCACAACCTGAACCGGATTGCGTACCGGACGAACAATGCTGCCTTCTACATGGGTGACATTGCGTGGCAGTACACCGTGCGAGGAAATGGCTGTTCAGGCTGCCCCATCAGGTGCCACACAATGATCAAGGTCCCTTCCGTAGCCGTGAAATATGACATCCCCGAGGTGGGGCAAAACACCTGCGGCGGCCTCAATTTCGGCCGCTCCTTCTTCAAGAGATTCCCTGATGGCGAAAGGGGCATGACGAACTTGGAGGCTTGCATGGTCGGCATGCACCTGGCGGATGACCTTGGTATCTGGTGCAACTATGGCCAGTTACAGCGTGACTTTAAAAAACTTTACTATGAGGGCTTTATCAAGAACAAGCTGGGAGAGAAGGAGTTCAAAAATTATTCTTGGGACAAATACGAGAAAGGAGACCCCTCCTTTCTCTTCGAGTTGATTCCGCGGATCGCCTCCAAAGAGGGTGAGCTGGGAACTGTTCTTGGTCTCGGGACGGGCTATCTCTTGGAACACTGGCCCATACCGGAAGAGGTATGGGGGAAGGATCGAGAGGTTGCATACTGGAAAATGGGTCATCCGAAGCACCACTCAACTGAGGAGGTGGGCCAATGCGGGCTCCTTATCAATTTGCAGTACAACCGCGACCCCCAGTGTCACTCCCACATCAATTTCATACGGAATGGCCTACCGTTGTCAGTACAGAAAGGCCTGGCGGCTGAGATCTGGGGTTCACCCAATGCTGTCGATGCGATAGGAGCTTACACACCGATGCACCCATCAAAGGCAAAGATGGCTAAGTGGTCTCTGCTTCGGAAGGAGCTCCATGATTCGCTCTCCCTCTGCAACTGGATGGGGCCTTGGGTGGCTTCACCCCTCAAAGAGCGCGGTTACCGTGGCGATGATTCCATTGAGTCGATGCTTTACAGCCTTGCGACCGGAGACAAAAAAGATCGGCAGGAACTGGACCAGGTGGCCGAACGCATCTTCGTATTGCATCGGGCTCTTACGATCCGCGATATGGGAACAAAGGAGATGCGCACCAAGCATGACACCATCCCTGAATGGGTGTTCACAGATCCGTCCGGGAAGGCTCCTTTCACGAAAGGGACCACACGCATGGATAGAAACGATGCCAAAGTCGCCATGGATATATTTTACGACGAGATGGGGTGGGACAGAATTACAGGGGCCCCGACACGCCAAGCATACCGCAAAGTCGGTCTGGATAGGGTTGCTGAAGAACTGGGCAAGCGAAAACTATTGTCCTGACCACAAAAGAAATGCGGAGTGCGAATTAAAAGCGCGTACAGGTCAGGCAACGAGGAAGCGGGAAACGTGGTTGAGACAAACGTTGTGGAGGAAGGAGAGGCCGGAGCCCAAGCCATAGCCGCTATGATTCGGCAGAGGAGTGAGACGAATCAACTGATTTCGGAGTCTGAGATTGTTCGCCGGGTGGCCGATCAACATCTTTCAACCTCGACCGCGGCAGACCCGGCGGAGGAGGTCGGAAACATCCTCAGGAAAGCAGTTGCTGGGAGTGAGGATTTACATGAGCTTGCTGCCCAGGATGGTTCCTGGCACTATTACTCCTCAGACTTCATGACTGAGGCTTACGCAACGATACTGCTCCGAAAACAGGGCGACCACCTGCGACTCCTCGCAGAGACCGTTCGGCAAAACTCCGCGGTCTACCCGCGACCCGTACCCATGGATATCTTCACGGAGCCACCCTTCGACCTTACCCGTCAGGAAGTCCTGAACTATCTGGAACGGATGGGAGCAGAAGAGGAGTATCGTGATATCGTGACCACCACAACGTCAGCGTCCAGGGTGTTCCTTTATTCTACCCTTCACCTGGAGCCTGAGTATGCTTCGATGCTTGCGGAGTGGCTCGATGTAGGCCAGTTTGATAATCCCTAAGCCGCCCACGCCGACATCGGTTTCTATCTCGAAGCCCTTCTAAATCCTATCTCAACTGGCGAATCGGAGCTCAGGATTCCAAATAAGTTGTCGGCAGTTGCCTGGCCATCAAACCATCCGCGCCCGGGCCACGCAACAACACACGTAGTGCCTTGATCGGATGTGCCAGCGCATCGTTCACTGCGGATGGTTCGAAACCACTATGGAGCATGCAGTTTTCACATTTGGGATTGCGACCCCTGCCATAGCATTTCCAATCGGTCTCCTCCATCAGGGCCTTGAAGCTTGGGGCGTACCCCTCATCCACCAAAAGATAACAGGGCTTCTGCCAGCCAAAGATGTTGCGAGTTGGGACCCCCCATGGGGAGCACTGGTAGGTCTGGTTGCCGGCCAGAAAGTCGAGAAACAGGCTCGACTGATTGAATTTCCACTTGCGCCCTCTCGCGATTTTGAAGATCTCGCGGAAGAGCTGTTTACTTTCTGTGCAGTTCAGGAACACCTCTTTTTTGGGCGCCCGGCCGTAACCGAACCCGGGGGATACCGTGATTCCTTCTACTCCCAGGCCTATGATAAAATCGAAGTGTTCAGCGGCTTCTTGAGCTGTCACGCCTTGATAAAGGGTATAGTTAATGGTGACGCGGAAGCCCTTTGCTCGCGTGAGCTTCACTGCCTCCACCGCGCGATCATATACCCCTTGCTGACAGGCTAATGCATCATGCCGCTCCCGATTTCCATCAAGATGGATGGAGATGGTCAGGTAAGGCGACGGGGTGTAATCTTCAGTGTGTGTCCTAAGCAGTAGTCCATTGGTGCAGAGATAAACAAATTTCTTGCGCTTTATCAGGCCAGCAACAATCTGCGGCATATCCCTATGGAGAAGGGGCTCACCTCCGGTGATCGAGACAACGGGGGCACCGCATTCATCGGCCGCGGAGAGGCATTCATCCACGCTGAGACTCCGATGGAGGATCTCTTCCGGATAGGTGATCTTACCGCAGCCGGCACAGGCAAGATTACAGCGAAACAGGGGTTCCAGCATCAGTACCAGAGGATAGCGCTGCCTTCGATGCAGCTTCTGAATGATCACGTGACGCGCGACACAATATTGCTGAATGAAAGGGATCCCCATTACGCACTCCTCAGCTCAGGTTGAGGGCTGTAACAACGCAGTTTCTTCAAGGTGACAGTGATTCCGGCAGACGAAACTGCATCGTTTCTCGTTCACCCTCCATTTCAGTGACCCTCCTTGCACCATAAGTACGCAATCTTCTTAAGACCTTTCGAACCATCGCCTCTGGGGCTGAGGTTCCAGCAGTAATACCTACCCTGGTTTTTTCTGAAAACCACGACCGGTCCAGATCATCTGGATTCTCGATCAAATGGGCTGACAAGCCGCTTTGTTCACCCACCTCGCGGAGCCGGTTGGAATTGGAGCTATTATGAGCCCCCACCACCAACAGCAGATCTATGTTCTTGGCCAGTCGGTGCACGGCATTCTGTCGGCTTTGGGTCGCATAGCAGATGTCGCTCAACTCAGGGCCTCGAATGGCGGGAAAGCGCTTTTTCAAAGCATCGATCATCTCGCGAGTATCGTCGATGCTCAGGGTGGTTTGGGTGACATAGGCAAGCCGACCAGGGTTTTCAACCTCTATTACCGCCACCTCACCGCTGCTCGATAGCACATGTACAGGGCCTTCAATACGGCCCCGGGTGCCCTCGACCTCCGGATGCCCCGGATGACCGATAATAATAATCTCAAAGCCCTGACGGCTGTATTGCTGGGCCTGGAGATGCACCTTGGTGACCAGCGGACAGGTAGCGTCGATGATCTTCAGATTTCTTTTTCTTGCGTTTTCCACTACCGCTGTAGACACCCCATGGGCGCTGAAGATCGTCACTGCGCCGGCCGGTACATCATTGAGGGCCTCGATGAACAAAGCCCCCTGGTTTTTCAAATCTTCGACCACGTGGCGGTTGTGGACGATCTCATGGAGAACGTAGATAGGAGTGCCATAAATCTTAAGGGCCTGTTCGACAATTTTTATTGCTCTGACGACCCCCGCACAAAACCCACGGGGTTGAGCGAGTATCACCTGCATCGGTTCATCCACCATTTTTTTAGTTTTATTGTCTTCACCGATTTACCCCTTTAGAAAGCCCCGGCATTTATATCGGGGATGCTAAAAATAGAAAGCCTCAGTTCCATATTGAGAGCGGTGTCAAACCCCCGTCCTTTCTAACGGGGTTTATTTTCCCCATTTTCGAAGAAACCATTCTACCGTTTTTCGCAGCCCCTCCTCAAAATTGACCGTAGGCTTCCAGCCTAACTCCTGCCGCGCTTTTTCGGCCGCCACTTCCTTCCCACCAAAGTCCCCGGGCCGCTCCGGGACAAATTCAATTCTTACGTGATCCCCGATGGCGGCCCGTATTCCTTCCGCCACTTCCAGAACCGTGACTTTCCGAGGGCCTTCGAAATTATAGGTCTGGTTCGTTCCGATCTCTTTCATGGCAAGGACGTGGGCGTCCGCCAGATCTCGAACATAAATAAAGTTCCGGTACTGGCTACCTTTTCCGGCCACCGTGAGGGGTTGTCCATTCAGGGCTTTTTTGATAAAGGTTGGAATGAGCAGTTCCTCTCGCATTCGGGGTCCATAGGGAATCCCAAGGCGCAGGATTGTAAAGGAGACATCGTAGAGTTGATTGTAATTGTGGCAGATCATCTCGCACGCCATCTTGGAGGAGGTATAGATGTGACCTGCCCCATCCAGGTAGAAAGGGACCGACTCGTCCAGCGGTTCTCCATTCGGTGTACCGTTATAAACCCAGACCGTAGAGGCTAAGTAGACTCGCCGAACCCCATTGACTCTCGCTGCCTCCAGCACATGAGCCGTACCCAACACGTTGAGAGCGGTGGTATAGACAGGATATTTGTAAGCGTAATTGACGTTTGAAACCGCAGCGAGATGAAAAATGTGTTCCGCACCCCTGGTTGCAGCCAAAGTAGAGGACATATCCATTAGGTCTATGTCTTCAAAACTGACGTCTTCACGATGGGGACGGACGCGGTGGTCGATGACGGTCACCTGATGTCCGGCCTCCATGAGAGCGTCCACAACATGGGATCCGATAAACCCACTTCCTCCTGTAACAACAACTTTTGACATGGTAAAAACTCCTTCAACCGATGACTTCTTTCAACGCCCTCAGCACCCGTTGGACCTCGTCCTCTTTCATCCCCGAAAATATCGGGAGGCAGATATGTCGGGCACAGTAATCTTCCGAGACTCTCATGGAACCGGAGGCATATTGCTTGAATACGGGCTGTTTGTGAAGGGGTTCTTCATAGACCTCTCCTGAAAGGGATACCCCATATTGATCGCGCAATAAGGCCTTGAGGGCTTTCCGGTCCGTCTTCTCCTTAAGAACAACAATGTACTTGTAGTAATTGGAAGCTCCTCCGGTGGGGATCTTCAGCGGAACGGCTTTCCGAGATTCTCTTAGGCCATGATCGTAGATCAGGGCAACCTTCTGCCGATCAGAGATCATCGCAGGGAGCCGCTCAAAGTGCTTGAGGCCGATAATGGCGTGCGGTTCAGACAGGCGCCAATTATAGCCCATGCGAATATGGGCGTTTTGGGTGAAACTTGCCTTTCCCTGGTCACGATAGACCCGAGCCTCCTCGGCGAGGTGATCGTTATTGGTAACGATCATCCCTCCTTCGGCTGAGGTCATGACTTTGGTCGGATAAAAACTGAAAGCGCTCGCGATTCCGAAAGCTCCCGCCTTCACCCCGTTGTAGGAGGATCCATGGGCATGGGCGGCATCCTCCACCAGCCAGATCCCATTTTTCTGGCAGATCTCCTGAAGCTCCCGTATCCGGCAAGACACAACACCGCCGATGTGAACCACGACGACGCCCGCGGTCCTTGGCGTCAGGCATTTTTCGACATCCTCCGGCCGTATGCCAAAGGATTCCGAGTCCATATCGACAAAGACCGGTTGTCCACCAGCATGCACCACAGCAGCCGCCGTTGCGAAGAAGGTATTGGTGGGAACCAGGACATCCTTCCCTTCCACGCCCAGTATCCGCAAAATGATCTCAAGGGCGCTGGTGCCGCTGTTGACGACAACTCCGTGGCGGCAGCCGCAGAACTGGGCGAACTTTTCCTCGAATTGGGTCCCATATTTGCCCAGGGTGAGCTGCCCACTCGTCAGGACTTCGATAATCCGTTCAGCAATCCATGCTCGATCTTCAGACAAGAATTGAATTCTGGCAGGAGGGATCGGATGGTCCCAATCCTTTCCACCTATTTCGGGATTTTGAATCCTAATAATTGATCCTCCGTTTCTTTGAATTCCTGGTCTGTCGTGATATGACCAGTGAAGTGCCAGATTATTTCACAACCTAAGGATATATAGTAACTACCTATGAAAATAACTGTCAAGTAAAATCAAAGAGATTTCTGAAAAGGTGCAGAGATCTCTGATCAAAAGAACGGGTAGTAGCGTTTCAGAGCTCCCTCAAAGATATTTCGTTTCGGAAAAAATTAGAGGAAAAACATTGACAAACGGAGAATGGGGTAGTTAACATGGAGACATTTAGGTTCTAAAAGAAAAGTGCAATAAGAAGTTGGTCTGTGAACAGACTGGGGTGAGAAAAAAATGACAACTTATCTGGTAACCGGCGGGGCTGGCTTCATCGGCTCTCATATCGTGGAGGCTCTCATTCAAAGAGGGGGACGGGTGAGGGTCCTTGACAACTTCTCAACAGGGAAAAAGGAGAATCTGTCAAGAGTCAGTGATCAGGGAGAAATCATCGAAGGAGATATTAGAAATTCTCCCCTCTGTGTCCAAGTGATGGAGGGGGTGGAATACGTCTTCCATTTAGCCGCACTTCACGAAGTTCCTCGTTCTGTGGAACTCCCTTTCGAGACCCACGAAGTGAACGTGACCGGCATTATGAATCTTCTTCTTGCTGCCCGGGACGAAGGCGTGAAACGATTCGTTTACGCTTCTTCCTCCGCAGTCTACGGGAACAGTCCTGTTCTTCCTCGGTCCGAAGACATGATGCTCTCACCCATCTCTTCTCCCTATGCGGTGAGCAAGTTGGCGGGGGAGTATTACTGCCAGCTTTTTTCCCACCTCTATGGTCTTGAAACAGTTTCTTTGCGATACTTCAATATCTACGGTCCCCGGCAAGACTCGGCCTCCGATTATGCCGGCGTGATCCCGAAATTTATCTTTGCTCTTCTTTCGAATAGAGCCCCTACCATCTACGGAGATGGGGAACAGACACGTGATTTTGTCTATATCGCCGACTGTGTATCGGCAACGATTGCTGCCTGCTTCAAGCCCGGCCTGTCGGGAGATGTCTTAAATATTGGCACAGCACAGCGCACCTCGGTAAATCAGCTGTGTATGCATCTTCAGAGGATTCTTCAGCGAGAGATTTCCCCACGTTTTGGCCCTCCTCAGCCCGGCGATATTCGGCACGACTACGCCGATATTGAAAAAGCCCAGAAGCTGCTGTCCTATCAGCCTTCATGGGATATAGACCGCGGTCTCGCCGAGACGGCGGCATGGTATCGTGAAAGGGGCCGAGGAATTTAGCGGGAAATCGCCCTTTTCTGATAGAGGCTAAGGGTCCATAAGATGGCTGCAAAGAGATAAGTCCCTGCTGCCGCTCCGAAGAGAAACCACTGGAGTCGGTGGATCAGGGCTAAGACGACGATGAGATAGGCAAAATCACGATTGGTAAGCAGGGCCATCAGCCTCATTATTTTGGGTGACTGTTTCAGAACCTCGGGGCTCAGCCTTAGAATACAGAAGTAGACCGTTACAGCACAGAGTCCAAATCCGCCTAAGAGAAACCACAACGCCTGAATGTATCTTCCGTCCCCTGTGCCATGGTAAAGGCCAAGTGCCATTCCCACGAAAATGGCCACATGAACAATATTGTCTGTAATCACATCCAGGTAGTGGCCAAAGGATGTTTCCTGAAGCCTCAAACGGGCCACCTCACCATCCACCCCATCGATGACGACGCAAAGAAGAAACAACAAGGATCCGATGAGATGTCTCCAGTACCCGGGCAAGGAAAGAAAGAAGGCCCCGGTTAAACCAATGATCACACCGGCAAGGGTGATCTGGTTGGGGGTCAACTTGGTATGGGCGAGTCTCTTACTGAGGAAACGGGAGACCCGCCGATCAAGATGGCGGGCTAAGAAGCCATCTTCCATCTCGGTTTGAAAAGAGAGAGAGGCGATCAGCTTGCCTTCTAAGATCTTTCGCTGGTCCTGACCTTTGCCGATGACGTCGGGCAAACCGGAAACGCCTTCTATTCTTTGTGCTTCCCTTAAAATTTTTCCTTCGGACGAATCAGCAGGCCATAGGGCTCGAAGAAGGGGGACAAGATCAGTGGTACTTACTAAGTAAATCCCATCACAGTCACTCTTTCCCTCTGCTCCAAGGCAAAAAAATCCCGGCCTGTCTCGTGCAGCCATCAAGCGTGAGAGGGAAGACCGATCCACGACATGATTGGCCTTCAACACCAGCACCTTCCCGCCGTCAGGCAGGTCAAGTCCCTGAACGGTTTGATTGAGCATTGCTGGAGCTTCCACGGAATGGAAAGCTTCAGAAGAAAGGAGATCAGAGGCAGCGGTCCGAAGGGCATTGACATGGCCGACGAGATAAATGGATTCAAGTCCCAACTGTTGAGCGAGGAGTATGAGCCTCCGGACCGCCGGGATACCAAATACCCGCACGAGCCCTGTTTCGTCGCGAACAAGGATGATCGATGCTTTCGCGATCCTTTCTCTTTTATCCTCTAATGGCAGCGACTGAGCAAGCACCTCGGTTCCTTTCTCTCCGTGGTTTACAAAGCAAGGGCTTCTTTTGCCATACCGAGAAAGCGTTTCAAAGTCCAGGCTTCCTGAGCCGCCCCCCTGCAGGAATACCAGCAGCGGTCGCAATGGGTTGGCTTGAAAAAGCCCCTGTGCCACTCAGTAAAATGACCGGCGACAGGGTGATCAGAACAGCGTTTGATCTTGCCATCGGGAGTTATCTGAATCCAATTTAGGCCAGCCGTGCACCCGGGAATCCCCCTTTTCTGAAAAAACTCCGGAATCCTGTTTAAGTAGTATTCACCGGTGGTCAGGGTGTCTTCTTCTTTTTTCAGATTTTTAAGCTCCGAGATCACACCTTCTAAGGCCAGAAGTTCGTTTTTTTTGACCATGTGGTCGTCGTTGTTGATTCGCCAACAGTTATAAGTGCTCAAAGAGACTTTTATCCCCATCTTGGAACTCCGGGATAAGATCTTCGGGACCTCCTGATAATTTTCGCTTTTGATGACCACATTGAAACAGAGATTGACGCCGGCGGCCGTAAGGGAAGGGGCTACAGAGAGAATATGTTCAACAAGGCCAGGGAGTCCTCGATCCTGATCGTGCCTTTCATCAAGATAGTCGAGGGAGATAGACAGCTCGTCAAGGCCTGCCTTCCATAACTCAAGACCTCGCTCCGCAGTGAGCAATGAGCCGTTGGTGATCAAGGAGATAAAGAGAAAGCCAGAGCTTCTGCGTAGCGAGGCGATCACATGGGCCAGATCTTTTCTGAGAAGGGGCTCTCCTCCGGTAAGGCTGACTGAAAGGGGCTTGAGCTTTTTGACGACGGGCACGTAGTCTTCTAACTCAGGGGAAGCCCCCTCCTTCCAATAATCACAGAAATTACAGCGGGCGTTGCACCGTTTCGTTACCTCCAAGTTGATGTTGAAAAGACCCCCTAAGGTTAAGTATTTGAAAAATTTGTAGCCTCCAACGACCATTTCAACACCGGTCAATTTTCGAGGCATATTCTCCTCCGCACTTTTGCATCCCTCATTGAAGCTCCACAATTCTTCCACCCCTGAGTACCCGGAACCTGTGCTCTCTCCAATGGACAGTCCTCACAAAGAGGCTGAAAAACCAGACGACGGTTCCAAGGAGGTCATTCAATGGAATAAGCCAAAGATAACGGATCACCTCGGCGTTATGGATGACGGTTTTATTCAGATACGATGAACTGACAAGGCGAACTCCGATGACAAACAAGAAGAGCCCCATCGCTACTGGAGAAAGTCGTTCCAAGACGAGAAAGAGAAAGGATAGAGAAACAGCGTGAGTGATGATGGATGCAATATATCCTATGGGGCGGCAAACCCTTTGAGTGACGGCCCACCGAAGCTGGCGGAGGAAAAGTTCCCTGGGATCCTTTGCGTCAAAGACATGGTCGACGAGGTAGGGGGAAAGACTGATCCCATATCCTTTTTTGTGAACCCGGTTCCCTATTTGATAATCATCAGCCAGGTATTCCTGAAGGGGTTCCAATGGGGCCGAACTCTCCAGAATCTTCTTGCTCGTGCAGATGGTGGCTCCGAAACCATACGAAATGCCCTCCAGTTGATGATCTAAGAGTACCTTGGGGATGAAATCGGTCTGTATCGACAGGGCTTGAAGGCCGGTGAGGAAATTGTCAAGATGCGTGCCCCGATAAAGGCAGGTAACAAGGCCTGCTTTTCCCCGAATGAAAATAGCAATGACCTCTCTCAGGTAATCCCGGCCCACCTGCATATCGCTATCACTGATGGCCAAAATATCATATTGGGCACTTCGGACAGCCTCGATCAGGTTCCCCACCTTGTAATTTGGGCCTCTGTTTGGGGTCCCAATCGTCCATCGTATCTCCCTGTTCGGGAATTTCTTCTTTACCTCTTCGATCAAGGAGATGGCTGGGTCCTGTTTCCCAGAGAGGGAGAAGACGATCTCATAATGAGGGTAATCCTGGTCGCAGAAACTCATAAAGTTTTCGAGCGTGCTCTTCTCGACTCCTGCAACCGGTTTGATGATGGAGACCGGAGGCCACTGGGGCCCAGGCTCCCCCTCTTCCTGTCTTTTCTTCTTAAAAAAGCTCCGGGTGAAATAGGTGGCCAGGAGAGTATAACAGAGTGAAAGAACAATCAGAAAGAGAAGAAGCAGCCTTGCGATCTCCATCAGTATATTCTGCCTCTCTCAGGAGTTTTTCTCAATGGCCTGCCGCTGAAGCCGCATTTTTCGCAGAAGGCCTTCATAGGATTCCTGTTTGATCACTCGAACAAAGGATTTCTGGTAGTTCTGCACAATACTGACCCCATCAATCTTCACATCAAGAACGAGCCACTTCTGTTCCACCGAGGTAAGAGAGTAGTCAACAGGGATCTCCTCGTTGATCCGAGAGATAGTGGTTTTTACAAGCGCCTCCCCCCCGCGGATGTCTTCTTGGCTATAAAGAATCTTTTCTCGCCCAAGAAAATCAAGAACGAGCCTGGTATAGGAGTCCTGGAAGAGATCTTTGAAGAGGGTTTTGAATTCTTCTTGCTTCCCTTCATCCAGTTTTTCCCAATAGGGATTCAAGACCTGCTTGACCATTTCATCAAAATGGAAATTTTCGGCAATGATATTTTTGACGGCAGCCTTTCTCTTATCCCTGAATTCCTGGCCCCGAAGCTGCGGATCCGTCTGGATCGCCATCACTCCTTCCAGCATCTTGCGCACATGCTCGACGGGCGCTGCGCCTTGGCCCCTGGCATCTTGCCCCCAGGTATCTGGCAATGTATCTTGGACGATGAGGGAAAGACCAAAGATCGTTACGATGATGAAAATCCACTTCGTCATTTCGTCTCCTTGTTTGGTGAGGGTGGAAAATCCCCGAGAATCTGAAGAAGGGCGGGTAATAAGAGGACGGCTGCCGCCAATACACACAGGCTTCCCACCATCGCCAGTACTCCCAAACTGTAAATGCCCTGGTGAGTAGATATGGCGAGGCTCCCAAAGCCTACGGTTGTCGTCAGTCCAGCAAGAATGACGCCCTTGCCCGTGCTAAGTGGAAGTGCGATGTGTTGACGATCTCCACCTCTCTGCCGCCATCTCTGAACGACGATGATGCCGTATTCGACGCCGGCCCCAACGACCAAGGGCATGAAGAGGCTGTTGGCAAGGTTTAGATCTATCCGGAGTAGATGCATCAACCCCATGGTCCATGCGGTTCCTACCGCCAGCGGCGCCATGGCCATCATAGCAGGAACGAATCCGCGGAGAGTGACCAAGAGCAGGACCAGAATGAGAACTGCCGCGTAGGCGGCGGCTTTGATGCAGGCATCGCGAAACTCTTTCGTAAAAGCATGAAGGGTGACAGGATCTCCGATGGCATTGGGGTCCACGGACCTTAGATCCCGAACGAACTTAGCCAGAAGTTCGGGTTCCCAGATATTCTGAGTTGGAAAGACCCGGATGAGATAGAGTTGGTTCTTCCCAACGAACCTCTGAAGCAGGGGCTTCGGCAAATCCTTGGGCTCCATGGGTGTCGTGTTCGCGTTGGTACGAAGGAGGTCAAGTTTGTCGCTTAGGTTTTGAATCAGCGCGCTTTGGAATGTCTGAAGTCCATGAGAAAGGCGCGACGGTTCCATGGAACGGAAGTGCTGGCGAAGTCTGTCGATCAGATCTCTCACCTGTCTCATCTGCGTTTCCAGGGGCTTACTTACCCCCCACTGGGAGTGATTGGAGCCGAGCATCTTAAAACGGATCCTGCCGAAAACTTCATTCAATTCTGAAAGCTTGACAGGATTTCCTGGATTTTGGAGCATTCCGATTCCGGCCAGAAGCGGCCTCATCT
Source organism: uncultured delta proteobacterium (assembly GCA_963826305.1). Taxonomy (GTDB): domain Bacteria; phylum Desulfobacterota; class BSN033; order BSN033; family UBA1163; genus CAWGWZ01. Next base: position 95,600 of record CAWGWZ010000021.1, read on the forward strand.
GCCTCAGCAAATCGATTTTCTCTTTCTGGTCAGGAGGAAGTAAACTTTCAATGCTTTGTACTTCCGATACGGTGGAAAGCGCCTTGAGGGAAGCTGTCTTTTTCCGGACCTCTTCGAGGGAACGGGCGATGACCGCACCATACATGCTCGGATGTTTAGACTCGCTGATCAGCTTCTTTTCCCAGAGGACAGATTCCGCTCCTTTGGACTGGAGGTTTAAGAGATTCAGATCAAATTTTATTTTCCCAGCCCCCCACAGTGAGAGGCCCAGTCCAACACAGCCGATCAACAAAATGAAAAAGGTACGACCCTTTGTGAGTCTCAAAAGGGGTTTTACCCCGTTAGAAATAATTTCCCGCTGCTCTGCAGCGGGGTCAGATTTTAGAATGATTCCGGCGGGGTTTAACCCGCTGCGCCTGCGCGACAGCGCGGCGAGTGCCCCGCTGGAATTTCTAACGGGTTGAACTTGGTCGGAAGGCAGGATGACTGCTTTTTGCAAAGACTTGTCAAAGAGCAAAATAAGGCCAGGCAAGAGGCAGAGCGTCACTAAGGTGGTAACGAATAATCCCATGGAGCAGATGACCCCTAATTCCACGAGGCCTTTAAAACCGGTGAGAACGAGAGGAAAAAAGGAAAGGGCGGCTGAGAGTCCAGCGAGAAGAATCCCCGGACCGAGTTTGATCATGGTCGTTTGCAGGGCTTCTTTCCCGGGGGCACCCCGCCTCTCCTGTTCTTCCTGATAGCGGGCGAGCCAGTGGACGCCGTAATCAATCCCAAGCCCCAGGAGCATAGGGGCGAAGGTCACGGAGAGAATATTGAGATGGCCGATCAACAGGGTGGTCAGACCAAAGGTAAAAGAGAGCGCTACCAGAAGCACGATGATTTCCAGAAGGGGCCACCGAAATCCACGCCAAAAGAGAACGAGAAGAATGGCGAGGCCGAAGAGAGAGAGCAGCGTGGCAAGGGTCATGTCATGAAGCGCCACTCCCATCTCATCTTCGTCAAGGGCCCCTGGTCCGGTCACCCCCACTCTGAGATGGGGGAAATCGGCCTGTTTCTCCGCGATCGCCTTCCGAAGGGCTATCAGAGAATGCTGCCCTCCAGAAAAACTCTTCTCCATCTTTTTTGGAGTAATGAAAAGGAGCAGATAGCGGTTATTCTCTGTCCAGAAATAGCCTTCCTCAGATTCACCGTCTGAAGCTTCCTTGGTGAAAAATGAATTCCAGGAAGGGGTAAAGGAGGTGTCCCCATCCAACCACGCATTCATCTCCCGGAGGGTGCGAATGAGAAAATCGAGATCCATGGGTTTCCCGTCACCTTTTGATGAATTGTCATCCAGAAAACCGGTAAAAAACTCCCCTACCATCCTGGAAGCCATTTCATCATTGATCTGTCTGAAAAAGTTATTCAGACTCGGGGACCGGCTGAGATGTTCGATCAAGCCTTTGTATTCTTGAAGCCGATCACGAAGGGTCAAGAGATCCTTTTTTCCCAGATAGAGAAGGGCCCAAGGCCTGAAGAGCTTTGGGTCCACGCGAGAAAAAATTTCAGTGTAATGCTCATGATCCGCCTCCAGCACAGGGGCCAGGGCATGGAGGAAATTCAAGGAACGGGAAGTCTCCTGGTTCTCAATAGCAACCACGAAGGGGTCGAGATCTTCGAATTGATCGATCGTCTCCGAAAGCCTTATGAGCCGGTTTTCCGGAGAAATAAGCTGTTTCTGACTGGTCAGAAAATCCAAGTTCTTCACCGTATAAAAAACGGCAAATCCAGCCAGGATCAATGCAACAGAGAGAGTCAGAACGGGATGAGCTGTTTGCGTAAGCAGAACTTTCAACAACCCCCGTTGCAAGCGATTCATTCTTCTCCCCACCGAGATCAGTAGGTTCTCGTCCCGGAAGCGTACTCCAGCTCAGCCAGAGAAAGATTGTAATTGAAGACGGCTTCGAGATACTTCCCTTGATTTTGGCCATATTTTTCGATGGCCCTCAGCATATCATCGGCCGTCCCGACACCCATATCAAAATTGGTGAGGGCCGTCATCACCCACTTCCTCGAGGCGATGGCAGCCTGATTGTAGGTGTCAACAGCGGTTTTCCATTCCTTTATCTCTTGGTAAGACTTGGCCACCTGGATTGGGATGTTCAGTTTTCCGGTGGCCTTGGTATGAAGAAGTCTTTCATAACCTGCCCGTTCTTTCTCCACCTTTGCCCGACTGATGCCGAAGTCAAAGTTCCACTTGATTCCAGCCACGACCCCAACGTTCGCGTGGTTGAACTCATCTGTGATATAGGAGTTACGGAAAGTCTCGCGCCCCGGTGCCCCGGCAAGGGACCCTTCCAGGGAGACGAAAAAGGAAGGATAACGGTCACTTCGGGCAGCACGAACCTGGAACTCCTGGGCAACCAGTGCTTCGTCAAGCTGTTTGAATTCCGGCCGCTCTGAAAGTGCCTTTTGGACATAACTTTCTAACTCCGCCAGGGCTTCATTGCTTACGGGCAGGACTTTTTCGGCAGGATCAAATTCCTGACCGGCCGGCAAGCCGATCAGAGATTTCAAAGCAAAATAAGAGACTTTCGCACCTTTTTCTGCCTCGGCTCGCGACCGGGCTGATTCAGCTCGGTATGCATCGATCCTGTAGAGATCGCTTTCCGCTACGTTGGGAGAACCGAGCTGAAGGAGGCGCGTCATTCGTTGCCTCGCGTCGCCAAAAAAGGAATCCGCGTCATGGGCTGCTTCAATTCCTGCACGAGCCACGATCAAAGCACAGTAGAACTGCTTCACTCTCAGGGCGATCTCGTTCTTCTTTTCCTCCAGCTTGAACTCCATTGCCCTCACGCCCCGGCCTGCTGCTTCTTCCCGGTTGGAAAGTTTGCCGAAGGTGTAAAGAGGTTGGGCTACGGCAAAATCCAGCCTGCCGAAAACCCCGATGCCACCAGCGGATGGGTCAATGATTCGAGTGCCACGGACCGCCGGCCTCTTTGCATTGTCAACAGGACCGATGAGGGCCGTGCTTTCCATCTGCGGATAGTAAGCAGCTTTAGCCTGATCGAGATCACTCCAGGCTCCTGCGATTTCGCTCTTGGCCTCACCGATCTCGGGGCTCCTGGAGATGGCCATCTCAATGAGGTGCTTTAAAGTCAGAACCAGCCTCTTCCCTTGCTGTTCCTCCCCCCCTGCGAATCCCCGAGGGACGAATAAGAGGCTAAAGGCGATCACCACTCCAAGAATCGTATATCCAACCTTCCCGCTCCGCGATCCCAAGGTGCAAGCTTCCATGCGTCAACCCCCTCCTTTCTTTGTCGTTTCAACAGATGTCTTACCGGCCATTACCAGCGATGGACTTTTCTCACGAGGAAGTCTTCCGTCCCCTTTTTCCGCCAAGAGCGTCGCGTAGAGCAAAAGCCCAATTCCCGCCCAGAAGACCTGCTCCAATCGCAGGGTAATTCCGTAAGTCAGGCCCAATGCCGAGTGAAAGCCCAAGGCCCTGAAAGCAATCACCCTCGTGGCTTCCAGGACACCGATATTGTAAGGGAGGGGAAAGCTCAGAAGATCCAGCCAGCTTCCCAAAAACCAGATGCCTGCAGCCATCGGTAAGGAAGGATGATCCGTCAAGAGGAAAAGAAAATACCAGCTCTGCACGATGCCGCATGCCATGCCCGCGATGTGCCAAAACATGGCGAGGGGCAAATCCGCGGGCCGCTCCTGATAAAAAGATTTGAGCTCATGATCTACTTTCGTCATCTGACTGGCTGCTTTTTCGAGAGCTTGACCACCCATCCGATGGACCACGAGCCAGCGCAAGAAAGCACCCAATTTGCCATACTTTTGAAGACCCAAAAATGCAAACATTCCCCCGGCCAGAAGAACCGTACCTGAGAGCAGGGCCACCCAAGCAACAGGGGGCAGATGAATTCCCCAGAGAATTGTGACGGACCCCAACACAACAAAGAGGAGTTGTGCTAAGGCCTCCGCAAGTTTGCCAATCATGACGCCGGTTGCAGCTTCAGCCCCGTGATGATTCAAAGACAGGAGGGCCCCCTTTGTCACCTCACCCCCCAGCCCGGCGGTAGGAGTGAGATAGTTGATCGAAATGCCGGCCATCCGGATACGAAATATCTGGAAAAAAGGGAGGGATCGATGAGGACCGGAAAGGCAATGGCGCCATCCCTGGGTTCGAAAGAGATCCGCTACCCCTTCAATGAGAATCAAAGGGATGAGCCCCCAGCCCAGAAGAACCAGCTCCCGCCACAAGAAACCGAAACCGATCTTCCAGATCAAGAGTGCCAGGAGAAGTATTCCCAAAGCAAGGCTATAGGTGTGGAACTTCTTCATCTCTCTGTTTGGTGGCTGACCGTCTTTTTATTCTCTTAGCATATTGAACCAGCCGAACGCCATGGATGCTGGCGGTAAGGAAGGCCCAGGCCGCTGCTGCGGCAAAGGTCTGCAAGGGATGACCGAGCGAAAACCCGATGATAAACAGGATGCCGTATATGTTGCGGCGGCCGGCGATGCGCCTGAACGCCCTGTCAAAAGGGCCGAAGAGATCAATACTTTTTCCGTACCATCTTCCGGCTAATGTATAAAGAATGTTATCGGCCGTATCCGAGAGGACGAGCAAAGCAGCGATCATCGCCGGCAGCGGGCTCGGAATCTCAGTATGAAGCCCTACTGCCAGGGCGACATACCAGCTATTTTCATAAAAGTAATCGATCAGGTTCTCGTATCGACCTAACCTGCTGAATTGAAGCTTCGTGCGTGCGAGCTTACCATCGACACCATCCAGGATCTCGACCAGAAAGGTGCAGACTGCTCCGACCACAAAATAGCCGTGCCAGAAAAGCCACGCCACGGTGACGGCGATACCCGCTCCAACCAGGGTGACCAGATTGGGAGTAATCCGGGTCTCACATAGAACCCGAGTCAGCAGATTTTCGAAATAAGGATCGAGGAATTGGGCAGGTAGATCCATCGCCTGCTTTTGCTGACTGCGGATTAAAACCCTGGTCGCCTCACGGGCCTCCTCTCGGGAACGCACTTCCATGAAATGAGGGACCGAGGGTCCCCGAATCTCTGGAGAAAAAGGATCGATGTCGCAGGGAAAAAGGGATTTCGCACGGCAGATCAAAGCGGCCTCTCCCTGCTCAGCCCAGAGATGAAGATCCTCTCCCTTCAGAAATCCGGCTCGTATCATCCTTTTATTCCTATCTTCAGGATCGATATACGCTACTGTGGTTTCTGAAGCACTGGCCAGAACCTTCAAGAGCCGGGCATCGATCAGGTGGGAGGCGTCAATATAGAGCAGGGATGGCTCATGGTTGGCAATAGATAAAATCGTCTTCGGGAGATCTTCTCTTGCCGTCAATCCTTGGACTTCAAGGTTTCGATTCCATCTCTTCAGTTCCACAGGAAACTTTTCTACGCTTAAGAGCACAACGACCTTCCTTATATGGAGCCCCCCGAGATGAAAAAGGGCCCGTCCACTAAGGGGAACCCCGCCGACTTGCTCCCAGGCTGCGGGATGGCAGGCATTGAGAATGGCTAAAAGTTGGGATTCTGTCCCCTGATCCTTTTTAGACTTTGGAGGTATCCGATTTCTATCCCAGCAGCGAATCGACATCGATAAATCGTGAACCCTCCCGGTGAGACTGATAGGCGAGATGGATGAGCCGGGCACACCGGCTGCTTTCGATCAGGTTGACACCACGAGCGTCTGGATCCAAAATTTCTCGGTGGAAGTGATCTCTTACGGGCCTCATCCATTCTACATGATGAGAGCTCTCCGAAAGGGCCTCGGCAAAATCGTAACGGGTCGGTGGCAGACCATTGGCACACAACAACAGATGGTCATCGTTGATAGAAAGCGTTCCCTTATCCCCCTGCAGGGTTCCAAAATTTTGCCGGAGCGATGCCCTCCAACTGAGATGGAGCCATGCTTCTCCAGTTTCAAACCTCATCACCAGATCGACAACCTCCTCCAGATCAGGGCCCTCTGTTTGGGAAGTCCCCATCTTCGCTGAGATAGAGAGAGGGAGCTTCTTCATGGCAGAAAGGATCAGATAGAGATGATGCCAACCATGGTCGAGGAGGATGCCGCCTCCTGCAACTTCGGCCAACCTCCGCCAATTGGACACTCCTCCCCCTGAGCCGGGAGGCCGAAGGACCCTGAGCGAGAGAGACCGTATGGTGCCGATTCTCGTTTGACGAAGGAGTTCGTCCACGCGCATCCAGAGCGGCGCATATTTCCAATTGTTCACAGTAAAAATGACGCGGCCTCTCTCCTCAGCCGCTTGCTGAATCTCGGACAAACTTTCCAATTTCGTCACCAGGGGTTTTTCACAAAAGACGTGCAACCCTGATCGGCAAGCCTTGAGCGCGAGACCCGCGTGGAAACAGGGAGGGGTGCAGATATCCACAAAATCGAGAGCGTTGTCAGCCAGCAGGGCCTCCACTTCGGAATAGATCCGAGCTTCCGGCAGAAGGGCCTTTGCCAGTTGAATCCGTTCGGGGTCGGGTTCGAGGACAGCCTCAATCCTAAAATGGTTGCTCTCCTGCCATAGGGGCAGATGGGCATGGACGGCCACATTCCCGAAACCGATCAGCGCTCCACGCAATGGACGGTTATGCTGAGTATGATGCGTCATTGGCCGACTTTCGTTTATGCGTCGCCGCAGGCTTTGGCCTGAGGCAATCGCTTCGAAAACAACGCCTAAAAAGCAGTTGAACCCTTGACTCCTTGAATCCTCAACTTGGTCTACCCCTTGTAACGAACATGTTTGGTCACGAAGGCAAAAACGTCATCAAGGATTTGTATTCCTTCGTCTGCCTCTCCTTTGCTGAGAGGGAGTGGAGGATTGATGCGAAAATTGGGTTTGTAATTCATGCTCACCATGCCTCGCTTGAGTGTCTCCAGAAAGATCTGTTTCGTAACGGCTTTATCAAGAGGCTCTTTCGTCTTCCTGTCCTTCACCAGTTTCATACCGATCAGGAGGCCGCACCCACGAACGTCACCGATCAATTCATATTTCTCCTGAAGTCCGCGAAGTCCGGAGAGTAAAAAATCTCCCACCTCCCGTGAATTTTCCACCAGGGACTCCTCAAGAATGGTTTGAAGGGTGACCAGTCCTGCAGTACTGGCCAGTGGGTTTCCGCCGTAACTGCTGGAGGAGGAGCTCGGTTTTGAAAAGGGCATGCTCCTCGTAATCTCTTCTGTCGAGACAAGACCACTGATCGGGAATCCATTTCCCATGCCTTTCCCGATCGTCAGAATATCAGGCCGGATGCCGGTGTGATCGGAGCCGAACATCATGCCTGTGCGGCCAAACCCTGTGATCATTTCATCGGCAATGAGAAGGGCCCCCTTCTCATGGGCGATCTCAAGCACGCCGGGAAGAAATTCCCGAGGAGGAATGACATTGCCTGCTGTTCCTTGCATGGTTTCAACGATGATCGCTGCCAGGCTCCCGGCGGTATTGTTCTCGATCACTTTGCGGACAAACTCCAGACAATAGAGACCGCATGAGGGATATTCCATCTTAAACGGGCAGCGGTAACAATCTGCATAAGGGGCTAGGTGAAGGCCGGGATGGAGGACTCCCCAGCCCTTTTTAAAAGAATCACCGATCAGGCCCAGGACCCCGGCCGTTTTCCCGTGGAACCCACCCCAGAAGCCGAGGATTTCGAATTTTTTGGTATAAGATTTAGCTAAGCGAATCGCCGCCTCCACCGCCTCAGCGCCGCCACTATAGAGCTGAATCTTATTCAGGCCTAAAGGCGTAAGAGAAGCGATGAGCCCCATCAATTCCACTCGGTTTCTCGTCGTAAAACTGCCCACTGTAACTTTTTCAAGCTGTTCCTTCAGAGCCTTAATATAGCTGGGGTGAGAATGTCCGAGGCTGCACACGGCCACACCGGCCATCCAATCGAGATAACGCCTGCCCTCCATGTCCATGAGCCAGCAGCCGCGGCCTTCCTTAATGACAAGTTGAGAAAGTTGGGCCACTTCCTGGAGCCCAGGGGACATGTATTGTTGTTCCGCTTGATAAAGGGATGAGGATGTCATTTCGAGCATGTCTTTAGTAACAGGCGGGTACTTCATTGAAACCTCCTTCGAGGACACTTTTGACGTATCTGGCGATCCCTTTGGCGGCAGGCTGACAGCATCGAGAAAAACTTGGCCAATCATTGAGGTCGATCAACACCACCTCATTCCTATGATTCATGATCGCATCACCCCCGTAAATTTCTAACCTTGCTGCTTCAGCAGCCTGACGGGCTATGGATTGGAGTTGTTTCATCTCCCAGGTGACTTCTCTCCCGCTTGAGCCCAGAAATGCGCTGAAATACTGTTCCCCGCCCACTCCATAAAACTTGATCACTTCTCCTTCCACATGCTCTTGAACCAGAACCTCCCCGATCCCTCGACAGCGGAAATGATCAATGGCTCTCATCCATTCTCCCTCTGAGGTCACCTTGACCACGTCTGCCGGCTCCATCGCATGGACATCGCCCCGTTTCAACCAATACCCGGTAGATCGGTGCAAAGAGATTCCTTTTTCAAGTTCATTGAGCGGGATCATCTTGCCGCCGGGAATGGGAAGCCGAGCCGCTGCAAGAAGAGGAATCAGAGTTCTTCGATAACAGTTGCGAACCGAGCCCACAGAGTTTAGGATTCTTATTCCACATTTCTCCCAATCCTGCAAGATTTGGAGTGCCTGGCCCGATTGTGCCATGCTCAATACACAAACAGGCCTTTGTGGAAACTTGTCAAGAGTTTTGGGTTCAAGAGCGCTGGTCTCATATCCGGAACAAGACAACTCGGCCAAGGTGGCATCGAGAACCGCGGCGTCTTCTTCAACCCTCCCCGGCGAGAAAACCTTTTCTCGGTAAACGCCCAGCACTCGCGCGGAGTTCATCGCTCCCCAGACTCCTCCAAATAGTTCTCCGCCTTCTCAATGTCCTCAGGGTAATCGACGTCGACCGTCTTAGAGACCACCACGCCATAAAGGGAATAGCCGGTCTCCACCAGGAGGCCCAAGAAATGGCGAAGGGCATCGATCTTTTTGGCTCGGGCATGGTCGATCATCGCAAAGATGTCCGGTTTAAAATAATAGAAACCAGCCGTCACATACTGGCTGAATCGGGCAGCCTCTCCGATGGCGACGATCTTATGCCTCCCGTCCATTTTGACCCACAGCGGTTTCTCATCATCAATAAACCGGGTCAGAGCCAAAACGCCATGGGCTTCTCTTAGCACCGATGCCCTGGCAAAAAAGCTCTCGAGGGTTTTGAATCCAAACACGGCATCTACCGTAAACAAGAGAAAGGGTTCATCGCTCAAGTGGGGCGCCAACGAAAAGAGGCTCTCCATTGAATTCGGTGTCGTTTTCGTGACGAGGTCCACATGGACCGGCCAGGAAACCGTACGCAGGTAATCTGCGAGGGCTGGAGATAGATCGTTAATGATGCAGGCGATGGATGTCACCTCCACCTGTGCGGCAGCGCGAATCACCCTGGCAATCAAGGGTTCACCCTTAATAGGGATGAGGGGTTTCGGGAGAGAGATCCCTCCCCGTATGAGGCGTTCTCCTTTGCCGGCTGCGATGATTCCCGCCTTCATGGAAGGAGTGCCTCCAGTTCAGAAAGGCTTGAGATCCACGCATCCAGAGGCCCGGCATTTGCGGGTATCCGTGGATTGGGTCCCTTTAACCAGATGGCCTTCATCCCGAGCTCCTGGGTTGGAATGATGTCTCTCTCATAGGAATCACCCACAAAGATAACCTGTTCGGGAGGCAATCCAAGTTTTCTCAGGGCTATCTGAAAGATCTCGGGGTAGGGTTTGCCGACCCCGATCTCCACGGAATCCAGAATGATCTCTAATGATTTTGACAATCCGGCCTCTTCACACAGAACACCGACATTGCCGTAAAAATTGGATACCAGACCCAATCGATACCGGTGTTTCAGACGGGAGAGGAGGAGGGCATTGCGACGGAGAAAGGTCTCCGATTTGCTGCAAAACGCTTCGACTAATTCTCTCTCCTTCTCGTCGTCCGTCAGGTTCAAGGCCATAAACTGCAAATGGACATGGTGTTTCATCAATGGGCGGAGGCCGGATGAAATGATCTGCGAATCACCGTTACACAAGCTGTCAGCGTGATAGAAGGCGCGTTTGATTTCAGGAACAGGAATGTCTAACCCGGCATTTTCATAGAGTTCACGGAACCGGTCCAGCCAGTGTTCCCCATCTGAATCCAGGGTCCCTCCAAAATCAAAAAGAACTGCCTTACACCCGTGGAATTTCGACAAACTCATAAGCTTTGATGCAAATCAAAAAAATGCACTCTTGTAAATCCTGGACCAGGGCTCATTACAACAAACAGGAGCGGGCGATTTCTGGTATGTGCTACAACGCAGATGATCACAGACCAACTTCTTTAAGAGATCATGGACGGCTTCTACCCTCCACGGATAGCTTTTCACTGTATCGATATTCTGGCCCTTCCTTCAGATTTTTCCGATCGGTCCCCAGGATGAATGCCTCTGTCATATAAAAAGCCTCATCATCACTATACTGTCTGGGGGGGTGCTTCATAAAATAGGCCGCAGGTGAATACAGGACACCTCCCTCACCCCGGTCGAGCGCCAGTTTGCAGCAGCGTATGGCATCGATGACGATACCGGCGGAGTTAGGGGAATCCTCCACAGAGAGCCTCAGTTCCAGATCCATGGACACCCCTCCAAACACCTCGCCTTCCATATGGATAAAGCAGACTTTATTGTCCTTTTGCCAGGCGACATAGTCGCTCGGCCCGATGTGGATATTCTCGTCATCCAGCCGCTGGGATGCAACCGATTGGACGGCTTCGGTCTTTGACTTCTTCTTAGATTGAAGACGGGTGGGATTCAGCATATTGAGGAAATCGGTGTTGCCACCCGTATTCAGTTGATAGGTGCGTGTCAGTTTCACTCCCCTTTTCTTGAAAAGATCCACCAGTGTTCGGTGAATGATGGTGGCTCCGATCTGAGACTTAACATCGTCGCCGATGATGGGGAGGTTCTTCTCCTCGAAGCGCTTTCCCCACTTCGGGTCGCTGGCAATAAATACAGGGATATTATTCACAAAGGCAACTTCTGCCTCCAGGGCGCACTCTGCATAGAAGCGAGCCGCCTCTTCTGAGCCCACCGGAAGGTAATTGAGCAGAATCTCCGCTCCCGACTCCCCGAGAACCCTGATCACCTCTTCTTTAGACGGTTCTGCCTCCTTCGCTAATACAAAAGTGTGATCGTTCTCGTAGTTCTGCATATGCTCGGAGAACCCATCGAGAACTCGTCCCATCCTTACCTTGACGTCAGTCCTTGGAATGTCTCGACAGAAGATCTTCGTACAATTGGGTTTCTGAAAAATGGCTTCTGCCACGTCTTGTCCCACCTTGCGTTTGTCGATGTCAAACGCCGCAGCGACTTCAATGTCGTAAGGTTTGTAGCCGTTTATGTCCCAGTGCATCAGACCGATGGCATCTTCCGCTCCCAATTTCTGGTAGTGTTGGATACCCTGGATCAGTGAACTGGAGCAATTCCCCACTCCAACAATGGCGATCTTGATGTTTTTCATTAGCTTATAACCCCTTCTTCATTCCCTGATTAGCCGACAGAACTTAAAGACTTCTGGAAGGCCCCCTTCACACCCCTGCTCATTCATTACCAAAAAAATATTAGCCGAGGATTAAATTTGAATTAAGATTTCTTAACTGTTTCTATCATATTGGTCAATGGATACAACTGTCAAGTGAATTTTTGGACAAGTCTGATTCAGGCGTCAGGCGATAGACTCCAGACATCAGACCGAAACGGAGGAAATGGCCGGAGATTTCACAAAAAGGTTTATAAAGAGATTTGGACACATGGACAGCAGGGAGGGTTAATTTGCTTTATGAAGAGTCTGATGTCTAATCCCGCCTTGGCGGGACTGGGCCCCAGTGTCTGAATTGCAGTGGGATAACTCAGATCTTGGATAACAGAGAATACAGAAATGTGGCATTCAGATACGATTCCAAAAGTGAAAGGTGTTGACAAACTGGGGAAGAAATCAGATAGTTAATTTATATACGCCTGCCCTTACCACCGGCAGGCGCTTTAAGGTTTTACGGAAAGGGAGATTAGGAATGAAATCGTTGCTATTGAATCCTCCCTCTTTTGAAAACTTCGATGGGGGAGCAGGCTCTCGGTACCAGGCCACGCGTGAGATCACCTCGTTTTGGTATCCAGTATGGCTTGCCTATCCAGTGGGCCTGATCAAAGAAAGCCGGCTCCTTGATGCCCCTGCCCATGGTATCACTCTGGAAGAAACGGTTAAAATTGCCGGAGATTACGATTTTGTTGTGATCTTCACCAGTACCCCAGGATTTAAGAGCGATATCCGATTGGCCGAGATGATGAAGGACGCCAACGCAGACGTAAAGATTGTTTTTGTGGGCCCGCATGTGAGCATACAGCCGGAGGAAAGTCTGAAGGCTTCAGCGGCGATCGACTTTGTCGCGAGGAAGGAGTTTGACTACTCGGTATCCGAATTTGCCTGGGGTAAGAAGATGGAGGAGATCGACGGAATCAGCTTTCGCAAGAACGGCCATATCCTTCACAATCCAGATCGGCCATTGATTGAAGATCTTGATGCACTGCCCTTCGTCGTTGAAATTTTTAAACGTGACCTCGACTTCACGAGATACAATATTCCGTACCTTCTCTATCCTTATATTTCCTTTTACACCTCGCGGGGATGTCCTGCCCTCTGCACGTTCTGCCTGTGGCCGCAAACCATGAGCGGTCACCACTTGCGCATACGCAGTAAAGAAAATGTGGTCGCAGAGGTCAAACGAGCCCTTGAGATCTTCCCCGAAGTCAGGGAGATCTTCTTTGACGACGACACGTTTACTTGGAATAAGTCCCGGGTCCTGGAACTCTGCGAGGAATTGAAATCTCTCAAGTTCACCTGGTCCTGTAATTCGAGAGTCACCACGGATTATGAGACACTTAAAGCAATGAAGGAAGCGGGATGCCGGCTCCTGGTCGTCGGGTTTGAATCAGGGGATCCGGCCATTCTGAAAAACATAAAAAAAGGAGCGACGATTGAGCAGGGCCTTGCCCTGGTGAAGAATTGCAAGCGGTTGGGAATCACGGTTCATGGAGATTTCCAAATCGGGCATCCGGGGGAAACTCGTCAGTCTATCGAGAGAACGATCAGATTTGCCGTGGAACTCGATCCTGAAACGATGCAGGTCTCTATGTCCCATCCCTATCCTGGAACGGAGTTCTTCAATTATCTTGAGAAAAATGGCTATTTCATCACCGTTGAAATGACCGATGAGCTCGGACATCAACTCCCCAACTTTCAATATCCGGGCCTAACTCGAAAAGAGATTGTGCAGGCCGTCGAGGATTTTTACGCCCGCTATTATTTCCGACCGAGAATCGTCTTCCGAATTGTGCGGCGTGCCATATTCGACGGAAGGGAACGGAGACGGTTATACAAAGAAGCCAAAGAATTTTTCCAGCTTCGTGCGAAGAGAAAGAAATTTGTGAATCTCCAACCTGGGGGATAACTCTTTCGGAACGCCTTTCGCTGCCATCAAACCTGAACCTAAACGGATAGGATGCGGGTGAGCAGGTGTGAAAAAATCGAAGCCATGTATTTAGCCGAAAGGGCGAGTGGATTGGAGAAGCTTTAGAGCGCAACCTTTAAAATTTAAGAACTGTATATAACCATGCTTCATCAGATATTTTTATGCTCCGCGGTTGGTGCCCCTTGAACTCAACGAGCGCATTCTAAAGCTTTGGAAATCCGGTCGCCCTCTCGGGTGAAATTGACCCAGCACAAATTTTTTCACACCTTCTGAGCCTTTGATGAACTTGATGCCGAGTAGTGGATTGTCTCGAGTCGGGACGGTGCTGACGAAGACCTATGGAGTGTTGATTCTCGCCGTATTGGCTCAGGCGACAGGGAACGTATTCCTGAGCAAGGGGATGAAGGTCATCGGATCGGCCAACCCGATCGGCGAGGGAGGGGTTGTTTCAATCGCTTTTCAGGCAGTCGCGAGCCCGATGATCTGGATGGGCGTTGTCCTTTCGATCATTTTTTATATCCTTTTCGCTACGGCCCTATCCTGGAGTGACTTAAGCTTCGTCCTGCCTGTGATCTCTTTTGAGGTCGTGCTCAATGTCGCTTTTGGAGCCTGGTTTTTAAGCGAAGGGGTCTCTTCGAAGAGATGGATCGGCACCCTGCTGATCGCTATCGGAATCTTTCTGGTGCTAAGGTCGGAGGGGCCGATGGTTGAAACAGGCGGCGGGGGGAAGGGGATTTTGGAGGACCCTGGACGATGAAGACCGCAATCATGATCGCCGTCATCGTGTTCGCCGATTCCGCACACGATCTCTTCCTAACGAGAGGAATGAAACAGGTGGGCGAGGTATCGACCCTGAAGCTAAGGGAGCTTCTCCGGGTTGCCCGAAAGGTGCTCAGGAATAGAAACTTTCTTACCGGCTTTATGTTCACGGCGGTCTACTTCTTCGCCTTTCTTGCTGTCCTTTCCTGGGCTGACTTGAGTTTCGTTTTTCCTGCAAGTTCACTTGTCTACGTCGTCAGCACCCTCGGAGCGAAATTTATCTTAAAAGAAACGGTGACCTTCCAGCGCTGGGCGGGAATCCTCTTTGTTTGTCTGGGGGTTGCCTTGACTTCACTTTCCTGAACGCCTGTTCCTTAAAGATCGCTAAAAGAAGTCCTCTGGATGTTAGAGGCCAGGAGGGCCTGTTGGATAACGGGGCTGGTCAGCGCCTCAAACTCGTCCTGATAACGGCCGTCCTCCATTGTGGAATGATCGGCTGGAGGATGGGAGGTGGCAGGATGGAAATAGATTTCTGTTACCCCATGAGGAAGGTATTTCAAGAAACGGAGGACAATGTCAAGGTGCATGCGGCCACTGTCATTCATACCAAAGATAAAGTTATTCGAACGTACATCCGCGCGCCGGAGACGGTTTCTTAAGAGCATTAACCACGGTGATAAAAAGAGCCATCCCAACATTTTTCTGAAAAAAGCCTTCCTCGATGCACGCCATGAAGGAATGAGGGGCTCGTACGGCAATCGAACTGCTCTCATCCCATACTAACGTCCCACTTTCAAGAGAAGCCCTAATACGGTTGGATGAAGATGCATGTGATGATGGCCGTTGACATGATCCAGTGGAAGCCCGGTCTTCTGAAATGCCTGAAACTGTGCACGGATCTCCGCCTCCAATTGCCTCCTCACCTCCGGCCACAAGAAGAAATTGATTCCAGCCCGCACAAGATGGGATGAAAACTTACCTTGCCTGTTTACCAGATCGGGGACGGCTTGGGGAGGCAAGACCGGGGAACCCTCCACCAGCACCAGGTGCAGCCCAACATGTAAAGAGGGAAGCCGTGAGGCCCGATCCACCGCATCCGCTGTAGCTTCGGCTCCTACCATTAAACTGGCGGTGTTGAGGATTCCGCGGCGATGGGCTTCTTCAATCGCTTCGTTGACAGGTAGGGAAAGCCCGAAGTCGTCGCCGGTGACGATCAGTTTTTTCACGGTCTTGACTCCCGGGGTACCAAACGGCCGTCGCGGCTCAGGATGAATTCGGAACCGCGCCAGAGAACCGTTCTTTTGGTCAAGGCCAAAAACCAGGAGAGAAGGGCTGTGATGTCTCTCAAAGGAAGAAGTGTTAGATTCTTTAGCCCCTCACGGTCTCGGAATCCCCACCCGATAATGATGGCTGCTGTGGCCAGCCGAAGCCCAAGGGCCCCTGCCAAAACACCCAATCCTATCACATCTCCCAGATGAGAAATTGCGAAGAGAAAGGCAAATGGAACGGAGCGGATCAATATGCTTGCGAAAAACCCGCCGGGCTGTGCGGCACGGGTGTTTTGATCCCAGTAAACCTGATGATTCCACCACTGAGAACGGTTCTTGAGATCGACCACGATGTCGATAAAGTAGTGCGCAATGGCGACCCTTTTCCCGGAGGACCAGATGCGTCGACCCATCTCGTAGTCTTCCACGAGATAATCCGCCAGAGTCTCCAGACCGCCTATTTCTTTCAGAGTGGAGCGTCGCAATGCCATCGATGGTCCCAGGCAAAACTTCGAGGCTCCGCTTACATGGGCAAAGACCACGCTGGGGATGAAGTCGGCATTGAAGGTCAACAACTCCATTTTCTCGAACCATCTATCCGCACAGGTCGCTTTGTAGAGGGTGCAGACAATGCCCACCTCAGGATCAGACAGCGGACCGATGATGGATTTCAAATAATCGGGCTTCAGGCGTACATCGCTGTCACTGATCACCAGAATATCATACCGAGCATAGGGTAGGGCACCCAATAGATTGTTAATCTTGCCGTTGGGCCCGGCCTGATGATTTTCGATCGCCACAGATACCCGTTCCAAACCGAACTCTTCCTGGATTTCTTTGAGAAGTGGAATCACCGGATCATTCGGATCCTGAACAGAAAAAACGACCTGGAACTCCGGGTAATCCTGCAGACAGGTGCTGCGCAAATTGGCCCTCTGGTTTTTCTCAAGGCCGCACACTGGCTTCAGAATGGTGACCACGGGCCACTGGGAAAAGAAGCACGGGGATGAATCGGGTTGCGTCCGAAAGCGAATGACAGCAAGGAGGCACAGCATCGCATAAATAGATCCCCCGATCGCGGGAATCAAGCAGATCCACCGCAAAAGAGAGAGAAGGGATTGCATCATGAGCTCTTGGTCCTGCTCCAATAGGAGCAAAGTTTACAGTGCCCCTTACCTTTCCTCAATTTTTCCATCAGAGTGTTTTTCTGAAGAAGCTCAAGGTGAGCAGGACATCCTGCTCTCATCTTATTCTTTTGTCAGGAGATTTGCAATACAGCCATTTTGCATTGACTCTTCTATCGTCTGAAGTCTATGGTCTAAGATCCGAGGTCTATCGTCTAATGTCTGAATCACAGCGAAGGATACTTTTGGTTTGCGTAATTGTAGATCCTATGATAAAATTTTTTGGAGTCCAGTTTAAAAGACAGAACTCGCATTCAACTCATTCCCATTATGAAAAAGACCATCGACAGTGAATATTTGTCCCAATCCCTTGGTAAATTCGGGGAGACGTTTTTTGCAGAAAAACTCCCGCAAGCGATTACAGGGGCCCGGGATGCTTTGCTGAATCTTCAGCATCGGGATGGGTATTGGTGCTTCGAACTGGAGGCCGACTGTACGATTCCCGCCGAATACATCCTGATGATGCACTACATGGGAGAGGTCGATGGGGATCTTGAGGCAAAGATTGCTGTCTATCTTCGTGCTCATCAAGGCGATCACGGCGGCTGGCCACTTTTTTATGGCGGTCAGTTTAACATCAGCTGTTCTGTAAAGAGTTACTATGCCTTGAAGTTGGCTGGAGATAGCCCGGGCGCGCCACATATGGTAAGAGCCCGCGAAGCCATTCTGGCTCACGGCGGCGCAGCCCGATGCAACGTGTTCACCCGAATCGCCCTTGCGCTCTTCGGCCAGCTTCCTTGGCGCGGTGTACCGTTTGTACCCGTTGAGATCATCCTGCTGCCTCGCTGGTTTCCTTTCCACATCAGCAAGGTGTCTTACTGGTCGCGAACGGTGGTGATCCCGCTGTCGATTTTATGCAGTCTAAAGCCAAAGGCCAAAAATCCCAGACAGATCCATATTCGCGAGCTATTCACCACTCCCCCGGAGAAAGAGAAACATTACTTTCCCTACCGCTCGCGCCTCAACCGCGTCTTCCTGCTGCTCGACAGGGTGTGCCGTTTTTTTGAACCATTGATCCCAGGGAGAATTCGACGGTCGGCCTTGAAAAAGGCTGAAGAGTGGTTTGTCGAGCGGCTCAATGGGACAGACGGTCTGGGTGCTATCTTTCCGGCCATGGTCAATGCCTATGAGGCCCTGGCCTTGTTGGGGTATCCTCCCCACCACCCTTACCGGGTGACCGCCAAGAAGGCGTTAGAAAACCTCCTGGCCGTCAGCGATGAATCAGCCTATTGTAAGCCGTGTGTATCCCCTGTCTGGGATAGCGCCCTTGCCTGCTTGGCCCTTCAAGAGGAGGCCAGCGGTGTGGCCACAGAAAATATTCGTGCCGCCCTCGACTGGCTTAAGGAACGGCAATTGCTTGACGAACCCGGTGATTGGCGTGAGAGCCGACCAGAACTGAAGGGCGGCGGTTGGCCCTTTCAGTTTCAGAACGCGTACTACCCCGATCTTGACGATACCGCTGTGGTCGCATGGACGATGCATCAGGTGGACCGAAGGCGGTACCAGGAATCGATCCAACGTGCAGCCGTTTGGATCTGCGGCATGCAATCAAAGAACGGCGGGTTTGCTTCCTTCGATGTGGATAACACACATTACTATCTCAATGAAATCCCCTTTGCGGATCACGGTGCTCTCCTCGACCCACCGACCAGCGATGTCAGCGCTCGCTGCGCAGCCCTGCTGGCCGAACTGGGCTATCGGGACATTGAACTGGCGAGATGCCTTGATTATCTGCGTAAAGAGCAAGAGGAAGGGGGCTCCTGGTTCGGACGCTGGGGTTCCAACTACATTTACGGCACTTGGTCAGTTCTGGTTGCCCTGGAAAAGGCAGGGGATCGCCCTGAGGAATTGCACGTTCAGCGCGCGATCGACTGGCTGAAGCGGATTCAGCGGCTGGATGGGGGGTGGGGTGAAGACTGCGATACCTACTTCCATCCGGAGGAGGCTGGGCACGGTTACGCCAGCACCTCCTTCCAGACGGCTTGGGCAATGCTCGGTTTGATGGCTGGTGGCGAGGTCGATTCACCCGAAGTCCGCAGGGGCGCGGAGTACCTCATCCGCACACAACAGGCCGATGGCTTGTGGGAGGATGATTGGTTTACAGCGCCCGGCTTCCCACGAGTGTTCTATTTGAAATACCACGGTTACGCCAAATATTTTCCGTTGTGGGCCCTGGCGCGCTATCGAAATCTGCGGAGCAACCACTTAGTTTGACATCCCTTGGGATCGTAACGGCACTCAATGCAGAGGCCAAAAGCTTAACAAAGAGGCGGATTGGCACAGGGGAGTCGGTCCAACTGCCGGGAGGTGTCCTGGTCCAGGTTTCCGGCGTGGGGGCGAGATCTGCTTGTCTGGCTGCCAGGACTTTGCTTGGAAAGGGCGCCGATGCTCTCCTGATCTGGGGAACTGCCGGAGGACTCATCTCAAATCTCTCCCCGGGCAGTCTGGTTCTGCCAAAAACGATCATTGGCGCTGATCGATCAGTCTATCATACTGATGCGGCCTGGCACAGACGCCTGTGCAGCCGACTGACAGGACAGATTGGCTTTCATGAGGAGCCGGTGGTCGAAGGCACTGTGATCTTGACCCGTTCCATAGAAAAAGCGACCTTGTTCCGGCAAACGGGCGCGATTGCAGTGGACATGGAGAGTGCTGCCGTGGCCGCTGTGGCGAAGGGAGCCGGAGTCCCTTTCATGGCCATTCGTGCCATCGCCGATTCCGTTGATATAGCCATTCCACAAAGTGCTCTCAGTTTCATTGACGAGTTCGGACGATTGAACGTATCCATGCTCCTCAAGGAATTAGCAAAGCACCCTAAGGATTTCTTCACCCTGGTTCGCCTTGGCCGAAGTTTTCGCTCCGCACAAAATACCTTGGCGAGGGTGGTTCGGCTGGCCGGAAGCAACTTGCTTGTCTCGGCCGCAAACGGAGAACAGGCATGAAGACCTTGATCACGGGCGCCTCTGGTTTCGTCGGATCTGCGGTACTCCGTCAGCTCATTATTGCCGGACACAGTGTGCGTGCCCTGGTCCGAACGAAGAGCGACCGGCGCAATCTTGTGGGTCTGGACGTGGAGATCGTCACCGGTGACCTGACCGACCGGGGATCGCTGGATCGGGCCTTGGTTGGCTGTTCGACGCTGTTTCATGTGGCTGCGGACTACCGTTTGTGGGTTCCTCACCCACAGGAAATCTATGAGACCAATGTTACCGGCACACGCAACATCATGCTGGCCGCGGCGAATGCCGGGGTGACACGTATTGTGTACACCAGCAGTGTGGCGACTCTGGGTCTTACCCCGGATGGGAGTCCGGCAGATGAAGACAGTCCGGTTTCCCTTGAGGATATGATCGGCCACTACAAGCGCTCAAAATTCCTTGCCGAGGCCGAGGTGAAATGGCTTGCTGATGAAGAGGGCCTGCCAGTGGTCATTGTCAATCCCTCGACGCCGGTCGGTCCCCGTGACGTCAGACCAACGCCCACCGGACGCATGATCGTTGACGCCGCATCCGGCCGCATGCCGGCCTTTGTTGATACAGGTCTCAATCTGGTCCATGTGGATGATGTGGCCATCGGGCACTTGCTCGCATTTGAACGTGGAAAGATTGGGGAACGGTATGTGTTGGGCGGACAGAACATGACTCTGAAGGAGATTCTCTGCGAACTTGCCGCAATAACGGGCCAGCGGCCTCCGCGGATCTGTCTGCCACACCGTCTCGTATTACCCATCGCTTACATGACAGAAGCGTGTGCACGGTTGACCCGGGGGAAAGAACCGCGCATCACCCTTGTTGGTGTCCGATTAGCGAAGAAAAAAATGTTCTTTTCGACGGATAAGGCAAAGCGGGTTTTGGGGTCTCACCCACGTCCGGTCAAGGAAGCCTTGGCTGAGGCTGTGGATTGGTTTCGGGAGAACGGGTACATCCGCTAACTCACTTGTCGTTCGACCGGAAGGATCCATGTGTAGTTAAATGTGGATAAGCCATCGGAGGTCCTCCAGGAGGGCTCGAATCGAGCCAACGTTGCCTCTGCGAAAGAGGGCCTTCAACGCCCCAGCGGGGCGACCCGATCGCAGCGATTGAAAGGCGTCACTGAAAGAGATGCCGATGTGATGGAGCACACTCGCATCGCGGAAACAGTCGATCATACAATCGGTGCAGCCATCCCGTATCCTTTGGGATCCATCGAACTCGTCGATGGAACACATAGGGTCTTTCCAGTTATAGCAGCGCCAGAGATCGAGGTTCCAGTCGAGATAGAAGTATTTGTATCCTGCTAAGCAAGGATAGCGTTGTTCCTCATTTCGGAGAAAGCGTTTCATCTCCTCCAGCGAAGGAGTAGGGTTGACGACAGGAAACCGCTTCTTCAATCGCTTCACTTTCTCAAAGGCCTCCAGTAACTCCTCGGTGTCGTAATCGATCAGGTCAGATTGGGCATACCCTAAGTAGTTTGATCGCAGAGCGGTGAGAGGGTAGGAGAACGTTACCGATGAGAAGTTTAAGGACTCAAGGAAATCGGGAAGGGATTCGTAGTCGACCAAGCGGCTCATCGTCGTCGAAGCAGTGGAGGAGAGCTTGAGGGTGGAGATCAAACGGTTGCCTTCTCGGATTCTCTGGCAGACGCCCGGAAGTCCTCGGTTTGCCTCATGCTGCTCCGCCGTCGCCGCGTCGATGGAGATGATAAAGCCTGTGACCCCTGCATCGGCCAGCCTGCGAATCGTCTTTTCGACAAGTAGAGATCCGTTGGTCACAAGCAAGACACTCATCTTCAGCGAGGAAGCTCTGCGGACCATCATCTCAAGATTTGGATGGAGAAGCGGTTCCCCTCCGTCGATCTCGAGATAGCGGATCCCATGGTGAGAGAGGATATCGATCGCCTTTAGGGCACTCTCTGGGGAGGCATACTTCCGGTCTTTATGTGCAAGTTTGTCTGTGGCGAAACCACAAAAGCCGCAGCGGGCGTTGCAGACATTGGTGATCGCGAACTGACAAAACCCCGGTCCCCCCTCCTCGAGAACGAGGCGGAAAGTGCCTCGTGGCTTCCGAGGCAATCTGTTTTCGTACAAGGTCCCCTTGCCCATCCTAAGCTCTCTCTTTCTCTCGTCTCATCGTCATTTTCCTCATATCCTCTACACCCTCTTCACATAGATATCTTTCACTATGTCCCGATCCAAGGCAAGGGTCGTCTCCCCAATCTGCAAGACATGGGAAGGATTTTTCTGGTGCATCCTGACGATGCTTCCCGGAACGATTCCGAGATTGCTGAGCCGGTCGAGTCGCTGATGTGATTTGGGTGCAATGAAGACGATTCGTCCCTGCTCGGTTAACCCCAATTCCTCAAGGGGGATGACGAGCGGCTTCATCTCCTTTTTGAATTTGGCACAGCATTCCCCTCTTGGAATCGGCTTCCCGTGGATGCAGGTGGGCGGATGGCCGAGAAAGGTGCAGACGCTCTCCGTCACTCCGGGGCTCAGGATGTGTTCCAATTTACAGGCCTCGTCTTCCACCTCTTCCTCCGACATCTCAAAAATTTCAAAGAGAAGTCTCTCCGTCAGGCGGTGGCGGCGGATGATTTCTCGGGCCTTCTCTTCCCCGCGTTCTTTGAGAACCATTCGACTGCCTTCCACTTCGAAAAGACCGTCCTTGACCATCACACGGAGAATATAATTCGCTTCGATGTCCTGAGTCGTCTCCAAAAGACGGTCCAGATCAGAGACCCCTTTTTCTCTCAAGGTCCAGATGAGTTCGAGGAGTTCATCGACCCTGTCCTCTTCGACCCCATTGACTGCTCCCCACATCCTCCGGTGAGGACCTTTCTTCTTTTCCATCTCTTTGTTCATGGTTTGGTCTTCCTCCTCCAAAGGGATTTTAAAAAGTCGACGATGGCGGATTGTTCCTTATAGGTATACCCGCAATGGGGACAGCAGAGAAGATTGCAGTTCTTCGAAAGAAGGCATCCCGAACACTTCATCCCCTCTTCGGAGAATCTCTTCCCGCAGAGAGGACAAAGTTTCTCCTCACCCCCCTTTTCCAAAGGAGGGCTGAGGGGGGTTGAGGCTTCCGTGCCGGAATTTGGATTTTTCAATTTCCTTTTCATTAAATCCCCAAAAATTTCAGTAAAAAATTTAATATTCCGCCCACACCAAAAGCAATCGGGAAGATGACCGCTGATATCCAGAGGGTTTTTCTCAGCCCTCTCTCCTTTACCATCATGAAGAATTGGGCAATGCAAGGGATGAAGAGGGTGATCGTGACCAGGCTCACCAGGATTTGGTGCGAATTGAGTTGTCCCTCCCTGGCTAAGATGAAGAGCCCTGCTGCCCCATAGTCTCTCCGAAGAAACCCGATGATGAAGGATTCCGTGACTTTCGCGGGAAGGCCCAGGAAAGAGACGATCAAAGGGGTGGCCGCGCGCTCTAAGAGTGCTAATGCTTTCGTCCGGTGAAGCGTGAAAAGGATCAGGGTTCCCAGGACAAAGAGTGGAACCGCCTCTTTCAGGTACCATTCGATGCGGGCCAGAGTTTTGATGATCACGTTGGACAGCTGAGGAACCCTCAGCGGAGGGATCTCTAAGATGAAATCAGAACCTTCGCCGGGGATCACCCGGGCAGCCAGATATCCCACGATGACGAGGATGCCGGAGATCAAGGCGATCCAGAACAAGAGGTAGATTGCAGGAAGTCCTGCGAACATTCCGAGGATGACTCCCAACTGGGCAGAGCAGGGAACCGCGAGAGCTAAAAGCAAGGTGACAATCGTCCTGTCCTTCTCGGTATCCAGGATCCGAGTGGTCATCGTGGCCATGGTATCGCAACCAAGTCCGAGGACCATGGGCAAGACAGCCTTGCCGTTCAGTCCCATCTTCTTGAAAATCTGATTGGTCATCACAGCCAGCCTGGGCAAATATCCGGAATCCTCCATCAGCCCAAAGATTAAGAAAAAGCAGCCTACAATGGGCAGGACGATCGCAATCGCATAGGTGAGAGCCATGGTGAAGACCCCATAAGGGCCGATGAAAAGGTCCTGTAGGAGTGGAATGGGGATGACCCATTGGATGAGATGTTTCAAGGGCGGCAGAAACCATTTTCCGAATAGGGTTTCTTCCAAGAATTTAACACTGATCTGAGCCCCAAATACTCCCACAAATTCATAAGTGATCCAAAGAGCAAACAACAGGATTGGAATCCCCCAAAAGGGATGCATCGAAAGATTCCCCAAGTAGCTCGGTAGGCTTTTTGGCGCGACTCCTCTCGACCCCATCACCTGTGATAGAAGTTCATCCACTTTTCGGACCCGCGCCTGATTGATCAAGTAACCAATGGAGTCAGCAAAATGGATCTGAGTCTCCTGCCGAATTTTCTCAATTTGAAGAATTTCCTTCTCTGAAAGATTTTGGTGGAGCCATCCAATCAGGCTATCATCCCCGGAGAGGAGCATCAAGGCGAGAGAACGTTTGGAGATGGATGCCTCAGGCAGAAACGGAGTAATGCGAGAAACACCCGCTTCGATTGTCTCTGGGTAGGTGACGGAGATGGAAGAGGGAGGTTGGGTCTGGAGGCTGTCCTGGATCTTTTCTAAACCTTTTCTCCGTGTGGCCACCGTCTTAAGAATCGGAGTTCCTAAAACTTTTGATAGAATCTGGGTCTGGATCTCGATCCCTCTGCTTTTTGCCTCATCCCACATATTTAAGACGACGAGGAAAGGCAGTCCCATCTCTAACAGTTGAAGAGAAATGAGAAGACCTCGACGAAGATTTTTGGCATCCATGACCTGAACTAAATAGACTTGGGATTCAGTGAGAAGGATGTCGCGGGTGACCTTCTCATCCTCGGACATGGGGATCAAAGAGTTGATCCCCGGCGTATCCACCACCTGAACCTTCCTCCCATGAGCCTGGGTTGTACCGGTGGCGACTTCCACCGTCGTCCCGGGATAGTTTGAGACGGTGACGTATTTACCCGTAAGGTAGTTGAAGATGACCGATTTCCCCACATTGGGGTTGCCGATGAGAACAACTTTTTCCCGAGAAAGACCGGTCCGTTTTGTTTTGGCTCCGGAAGATTTCATCCTTTAGCTTTTTTTCTTAAGGGTTTCTTTTTTTTGGAAACAGGGCAGACATTGGCCGTAAAGTTCCATCCTGTGGTGGAAGACTTTAAAATGGTAATGCTGGGCGATACTGTTCTGAAGGGTTTCGAGGGTATCATCCTCGAATTCGATAATCTTCCCACAATCGAGACAGATCAGATGATCATGGTGGCTCCCCTCCGACGTGCGTTCATATCGCGTCTCTCCATCCGCGAATTTTCGCTGGGCTGCCAAACCGAGGCGGGTGAGGAGCCTCAGGGTCCGATAGACCGTTGCATAGCCGATTTTAGGATTTACTTTAGCCACCTGAGCATAAATCTGAGAAAGGTTCTTATGCCCGGGCGAGTTGAGGAAGATATGAAGGATCTCCTCGCGCTGTTTGGTCACTTTCAACCCCTCTCCGGAGGTCAACGACTTGAACAGATCCGTCCCCATCTCCGCTCCTTTTTGAAATTGATATTCAATTTCATTTTAACCGCCTTCGAATTCCTTTGTCAACACCCCAAACTTGCCCACCCCAGTTTTTATGGCCACTCAAACTCTTAGACACATAAGCCCACTGGGCGAGCCCCTCGGAAAGACTTCACAGGCCGCACCGTTTAGCGGTCGGGCACGGAGACCTCAACGTATAACGGATGTCCATTGTATCTCTTGGTCAGGTCACCAATACTTTCTAAAACATCGGCCTTATGAAGTCTTGAAGAGGGGGTTGGCCGGGGGGCAGGATAGATCCAATCCGCCCGGACCCCCAAACCATTGACCCCGTCCCTTCTCTCTGATAATCTTATCTTATGGAACCAATATCGCCTGAGACGCCTCATCGAGATCCCGAAGAGAAGAGCTATGAAAAGATCGTTACGCACAATGACTTCGATGGAATCGTGAGCGCCTCCATCTGCACATGGGTGTTGAAGATCGGAAGGATACTCTTCGCCGGTCCACTGACCATTAATAAATCTCAAATCACGATTACCGAGAGCGATGTGGTTTGCGATTTGCCCTATCCCCTCCAATGCGGGCTTTGGTTCGACCATCATGAGGGGAATGTTCAAGAATTGGAATACCGAAAAATCGATCCAAAATCGATCCCCGGCCGATTCGACTTAAAGCCCAGCTGTAGCCGGGTGGTTTATGAATATTTCTCCGAACAGACAGAACTTCCTCCTTACTTTTTGTGGGCGGTAGAAGAAGCGGATATTATCGACAGCTTCTCATATGCCTCCGTTGAGGATTGGAGAAAGGAAACCCCCGGGAAAGTGATCGACTTCACCCTCAAGGCCCGCTTCCCATCGGCAGAGGATCAAGCCTCTTATATGAGGAACGTGGTACAGCAGCTTCGGGACCGCTCCATCGAAGAGGTATCCCATCTCTCTTTTGTCCAGAAGCAGTTGAAGCAGTATCGGGAAGAAGAGGGGCAGATGCTTCGAATCATCCAGGATTCTTCCTACTTTCTTGAACAGGACGAAAGGAAAGAGGTGATTGTGATCGATCTCACCCAGCATCGCCGGAGACCCCATCTCATCAAAAACCTGGCCTTCCTGATTTATCCTGAGTCGCTGGGAGTACTGGAGGTCTATAACTTGACGGACCATGGGGTGAAGAGCAACAACCTCGGTTTTTCCATGTCGCTCTCCATTCATGGGAATCGAGATCCTCAGACCAAGAACATCGGCGAGATCATGCGGACGCTCAACATCGGAGATGGCCATCCGGGGGCCGCAGCGGGCACGGTGCGCTGCAATTCAAAACACGAAATGTTGAAAAAGAAGAAAGAGATGGTGAACCAGATCTTTAAACTCTGGTCTGCTCAATCACTATAAATACTATGCCTTGCAAACAGTTCTTAGCACACGGCATCGTAAAATAGAAGGGAAGGGCCTTTCTCATCAATAAAGTCAGAACCCTTCCCTCGGTGGTTTCTATTTCAAAAAGAGAGATTCGAATGCTTTCGCTCCTGCCTTATACCCTGCCTCATCTTTGCTCCATTCTGTATGGCACCCGTCGCATGAATTTGGAACCACATTTTTCGGGTCTTTCTCGAACATCTCCAAACTCAACCGGGGTCTGATGATCCTAAAGTCGTGGTTGTGAATATCTCCAGCTTCTGCTGAAGCAGCCGTCTTCACCATATGACAGGAGGAGCATCGGCTGGTCCCCCTGGTCTCTGGAGCGTAGTTGTGCTTGGTATGGATCCGGATGGCCCAAGGATTGGCAAACTTTTTGTCTTTGCCGTGGCAGGAGAGGCAGAGAGTATCATTATAGTCCGCTTTGACCAGTTGAGATCGACTGGGCCCTCCGTGGGGATTATGACAATCAAAACAGAGGACCCGCGCGTTGAAATGACCACTCTTTTGGAAGTCGAGCCATTGCTGATGGTGGGATTTTGAATGGGCTTTCGGATCTCCCCAGATCCCAGGCTTGAATTGGTAATAGTTGGCGAGGGGCTCTCCTATTTTATAAGGTTTGTTGTCTTTGTCATTCCATGGGTATTCAAAGGTCCCATTCGGAACGCTCACCCCTCTCGAATGGCATTGGCCGCACACCTCAAGGCTTCGTTCGTAAGGGAGTTTTCGGGGATGGAGGATCTTTCCCCTGGTCTTGGGGGCCTTGATATGCTCGGAGCCTGGGCCATGGCATTTTTCACATCCAATATTGAGTTCGATATATTTAGACTCATACCCTGAATCCACCTTCTTCAATTCCAGTCCCGTATTGTGGCAGCCAGCACAGCTCATTTCGAAGGATTTCTCGACAGTAGGTGTCTTCAGACTCCCATCCTCTTTATACCAGTTTTGGAGGTTATAGGGAACCCATCGGGAGGTCGCTTGGTTCCACTGGAATGGGAGGATGTAATGATGATTTCCAATCTTAACCTGGTAGCGCTGTTTCCAGCCCCATCCCCCATAAGTCCTCGCCACGTTATAAGTGACCTCCTTAGAAGGGTCCTTTCCATCCACTAAGATGGCTTGATGAACGTCTCCGGGTCCGTCCTCCAATTTGACAATGACTTCCGGGATGTTTCCAGCTTTCAGTTTGATCATGCCCTTCCAATCCACCACAAGCGTATCATTGGTGCGACCTAAGATCTGTTGAGATTTGTTGTGAAGGGTATCCTTCCACATCCCATAGATCGAACTGTGACAAGACATGCATTTTTTAGAACCGACATAAGTGGCCTGCGCCATGGTCAAGGAAGGGGTGAGGATTAGAACGGAGAGGCAAAGTGCCCATATCAATACTGAAAATTTCTTCATCAAATCCATCCTCCTTTCGTTGAAGGAATTTGAAATTGGAATGTTTTCAACTCGTCCCTGCCGACAAAAAAAGGGGGAAGCCGAATGATTCGGTTTACCCCCCCCCTATAAATCTTTAAATTTACGTTAGCACAGTATTCCAGGATAAACAACCCCAATTTCCAATTTTATGGATAGGGCAGTAACCCCTTTTTTGCAAGGGGAATATGTTCTTCTTTGCCAATATGAGGATGATGGCAACGGGGGCAGGATTTTAAAGCATTCTGTTTTGCTATCTTCCCGCCCTCCGAGGCATTTGCTCCTGACATCATTTCCAAATATTTTTCACCCGGGCCATGGCAGGCCTCACATCCCACGTTCTTTTCTTTATAGGTTTTCTTATCCGGGTCGTATCCGGTCGCATGGCAGGGGATGCATTTGGTTTGATCCTTTTCGTTCTGGATCAGAGAGAAGGCTTTTTGTGTCATGGGAGATTTTTTCCAGACGTCAATGTAGCTTTTGTTCATGCTTTCATGGCATCCGATGCAGGCATCCGAGCCGACATAGGCTGCTTCTTCTTGGGCAAAAAGAGCCCTCTCCTTGGGCGCTGCTTCTTCGGGATAGGTGGGTGCTGTTTTCTCCCAACTTCGAATGAAGGCAACCAGTTGATTGATCTGTTCCGGATTCAGCGGACCCCCCTCTGTGTCTCCGAGAGCAGCCATTCCCGTTCCTGGAATTCCTCGCTCAATGATTTTATAAAAGATAGCATCGTTTACGTTCTTGAGGTAGTCCTTTGAATTGATAGGCCTGATTCCCTTGTGAGGGCCTCCATTTTCCCCATGACACCTTGCGCAATGTGTCATATAGAGGCTTTTCCCTTTTTCAGCATCTCTCAGCCTCATCCTTTCAGCCTCTACCGTTACGCGATGAGGTTCCGTCAGCCAGTAAGCAGTTAAAAGGACGGCGATGGCCGTCGTCAATATTGTAGCGATAAAGATCTTTTTTTCCGTTGGGTTTTCTAACATTCTAAGCCTTGATGAATTGCGAGGGATCGAATTTTTGCCTTTCGATGACCCTCTCCGTATCGATCACGACGTTTCCCGCGGTAATCTCAATTTTGTGAAGGTCCAAGGGCCGTGGTGGGGGACCTGCAACGACCTCTCCAGATTGATTGAATTTAGCTCCGTGGCAGGGGCATTCGAATTCTTTTATCACCGCGTTCCAGTTGACGATGCAATGAAGATGGGGACAAATTGCCGAAATGGCTAAGAACCCTCCCTCCAATTTCACAACAAAAGTTTTTTCTCTACGGAAGTCGACCACCTCGCCCACCTTGAAATCGGCAGCCTTTCCAGCGATGAAGATCTTTTCAGTTTTCGGCCCCCTTCGTCTTGGCCAGAGAAAGGCGAAGGTGCCGCCGATCAATTCACCGACCACAACGGCCGCTGCAATGATCCAACCGTAGGCAATGAATTTTCTCCGTGAGATGCGTTTTCTATCGGTCGTCAAATTTGAATCCATCTTGCTTTCTCACTGTTTCATGTTGAACGTTTCAAGTTTAGGGTCAAACCCTGAAACCTGAAACTCGAAACCTGGAACTTATTTCCAGGGAAAGACAACGCCCCAGTTTGGCCCTCTGAAGAGGGAACCGATCATGGTGAATATCAGGGCTCCGAAAATGAATAGAGTGAATGATGTGATGAGTATCCTGCGTTTCTCACCGCCAATAAAGATCCGATTGATGAGTGAGGTGAACCGGGTTTTAGGTTTTCGATCGATGTATGGGATTAAGAAAAGCCAGATGAAAATGAGAACGGGAATAATGATGGCAGGGATGACGGGTTTATTCGTATAGTGAATTAACTCCTGAATCCCTGTAAAATACCAGGGTGCCTTACCCGGATTCGGAGTAACGAGAGGATTCGCCAGGTCTTCCAACGGAGCATCGAACAAGAGGGAGATGATCAACAGGGCGAAGGTCACGGCTAAAGAGGAGATGGCTAAAAGGGTGATGTAATGTGGAAAGGTCTCCACTGTGTCTTCAGGAGCCTTCTCGACCATCGGTGAAGTTCCATCCACGATCTCCATGATGCCATAAGTCTTACTTGGATCTTTAATAAAGACTTTGTTATCACGCTTTGCTAACATGGTCGCCTCATCCCTTAATAGTCGGGAGTGTCTTACGCTCAAAGGTCGAGAAAAAGAATTTGCTTTCAGCTTTGAGCTTTCAGCTGCATATGCTCCCCATTCCGAATTCCGAAATCCGCATTTTATTCATCAGAGCGGTCCTGATATTCCTCCATCCTTCCTCACCCTCCAGAAATGGACGGCCATCAGAACACCCAGGATAAAAGGGAGCTCAACACAGTGTACCACGTAAAAGCGAAGCAGAGCCTCGTGGCCCACCTCATCCGCTCCCAGAAGGAAGTAACGGACGTAGTTTCCCATAAAGGGCGTATAGCTCATGATGGTGGTCCCAACGGTAATGCCCCAATAAGCCAGTTGATCCCAGGGAAGAAGGTAGCCTGTGTAACTCAGAGCCAGGGTGAGGATGAAAAGGACAACTCCCAGCACCCAATTAAACTCACGAGGAGGCCGGTAGGAACGGGTGTAGAATACCCTGACCATGTGGAGGAAGACGGTCACAATCATCCCATGGGCAGACCACCGATGTAAGTTTCTTAGAATCTTACCGTTGAAAATGAGGGCAAGGGCTTGCATGTCGAAATAAGCCCTTTCGATGGATGGTGTGTAATGAAACATGAGGAGAATACCGGTGACGGTGAGGATGATGAAAAGAAGGCAGGAGATTCCTCCAAGGCAGAATGTATAACGGAAATTGAGGCCGTGCCGCTTTATCTTCGCCGGGAAGAGATGGAGGAAGAAGTTGTTGCAAATCAGCAGGGATCTTTTCAGATCCGTATCCGGTATTCCGGTCCGGAAAATGGAACGCCATACGGCCGAATCTGAGATGCGCTGAAGAAACCCTTTTCTCATCGCTCCTCTTCTCTGTAGAAGCTTGATTCGCGATGGTACTCTTCCATCGTGATCGCACCCGTTGGACATCGTTTGACGCAGAGGCCACACTGGATGCACCGGGATTCATCCTTGATCATGACGGTGGCCAGATTGCGTTTCTCCGCTTCTTCCAAAGAGATCCCGTAAAGGGATTTGACCACTGCTGAGAGCCTTTCATCTCCTTCAATCTCCTCGAACCTTGCCATCCGGAAACAGGATTTTGGGCAGATATCCACACATCCACCGCAAAGAATACATTTGGTCCGATCAAATATGGTGAAGAGGTGACATTGAAGGCATCGGAGGGCCTCTTTGGCTGCCACTTCCTTCGAGAAACCCAGCTCCACTTCTTCATGGATTGACTTTCGTTCCTGTACGGGAAGGGTATCGATCTTCTGTCGAAGTATCTTTTCCAGATCTCGCTCAATCTCAACCTCTGGGACATGAGAGAAGTAAGCAGGCCTCTTCTTGAATGCCTCTCCACTGAGATAGGCGTGAATGGAGAGGGCTGCCCTCCGTCCATCAGCGATCACCCTGATCACGTCCCTCGGGCCGGTGACAAAGTCTCCCCCGGAAAAGATGCCACGGATATTGCTCTCAAAGGTCTCTGGATTGACTGCAAGACGGTCCCATCTGGAGATCTCAAGGCCGATCTCTTCGGGGAGAAAGGAGATATCCGGAGATTGGCTAACAGCTGGGATGAGGAGGCCGATATCGATGTCGAATTCAGATCCATCGATGGGGATCGGCCTTCTACGGCCATCCTTTTCAGGTTCACCCAGTTGATTCCGAATGCATCGAACCCCAGAAACCCTTACCCCATCTTTGGAGAGGACCCGAATAGGGGAAGTGAGGTAGTGGATCTTGATCCCTTCCTCCTCGACTTGCTCCAATTCCCTCTGATCCACAGGCATCTCTTCTCGTGTCCTTCGGTAGAGGATGAAGACCTCCTTCGCTCCCAATCTAAAAGATGAGCGGGCAGTGTCCATTGCAGTATTGCCGCCGCCCACCACAGCTACTCTTGCCCCTTCTACTTTGAGATCCCCTCCCAGGTTCACCATTCGCATAAAGGTTACGCCGTGGATCACACCTTGCAAGTCTTCTCCAAGGATACCCAATTTCTCAGCCTTATGCGCACCGGCGGCAATATAGACCGCGTCATACTCTTTTCGCAATTGTTCGAGATTCAGCTCTTTTCCAATGGGCGTTCCCGTTAGGATCTTCACTCCCAGTCGCTCCACCTCCTCAATGGCCTGCTTTACCACTTCCCTGGGAAGGCGGTAGGGAGGGATTCCAACATTGAGCATCCCCCCAGGAATGGGGAATGACTCATAAATGGTCACGGAATATCCCATCCTGGCAAGATCGTTCGCAGCGGAAAGTCCGGAAGGGCCGGCGCCGATGATGGCGACCTTCTCATCCCTTTTTCTGGTGGGGTTTTTCTCCTGGCGGGAAAGGACCTTGTCATCGGCACAGGCTCTCTTTAATGAACAGATGGAGATGGGTAAGTCGATGAGGAGTCCTCTTCGACACTTCTCCTCGCACGGGTGGACACAGATTCGACCCAAGATGGCAGGGAAGAGATTATCCCCCCGGTTAAGTTTGAAGGCCAGGTTGTAATTCTCTTCCCGAATTGCCGAGATGTATTGGGGGGCACGGGTGTTGACAGGACATGCACTTTCACAACCGATATTCTCTTCGAACCAGCGCTGGTCCGGGACTTGAACACGAAAGCGATCGGATTGAGAGCGATTCATCACGTCTTCAGCTTAAAAGTCTTAAGAAGATTTGAAACTCCTAACCGCATCTCATTGAGGCGATTAAAATAGATCGAAGCAAGTCTCCTCATGATCTCCATACCCATTCTTGGGTCCTTATCGATTGTCATTCTAATATGGTCAGCCTCGATAATCAACACTTTTGATGGTTTCAAACAAGTCGCCGTTACATTATACCGAAATGGTTCTATGAGGGAGGGCATTCCGAAGACAACCCCTTCTTTCTCGACCTTGGAGGTCATGAGGTCGATCTTTTCCTCAGTTTTGACGGCAAGGTTGATCGTGCCTTCAATCAGGATATAGAGGCGCTTCGCGTCATCTCCCTGCCGGAAGATCGTTTCACCTTCTGAGAAGGATTTGGCGGTAGAATGCGCCAGCAACGCATTTAGCTGGGGTTCCTCCAAGGTCTCGAATAATTCAGTCTTCTTCAACCATTCTGCAGAGACCATCTTCAACTCCTTCGGAGTAAGCACCAAATCTCAAGCACCAAATTCCAAATAAATTCCAATTACCCAAATTCCAAATTATTAAAAATTTGGGTCATTGGGATTTTGGTCATTATTTGATGATTGGAGTTTGGCATTTGGTTATTGTCATTTTATGGCATTCCTCGGTTCAGATATTCCATCAGGTCCACCATCTCTTTCTCACTGATTTTTTGCCAGAGCATCTTAGCCTTACTCATCCTTTCCAGCATCTCCGGCCCATGATTCCACAGGGCCTGGGCCATAAAGATGGGAGAGATCTGACCTTTCAAGCTTGCCAGGCTTGGTCGTTTAGGTCCTTTCGCGTGGCAGAGAATGCATTGTTTTATGGCAAAGACGGTTTTCCCTCGAGCAGGATCCCCTGGTTCATCAAAATATCTGGATGAAAAAAGGTATGCGATCAAATCAGCCATCTCTTGAGGAGAGAAGGAGGGATAAACGATTCCTTTTGCCTCCATCTCCTTCCCCATTTTGTGCGAGTGGTTCCACATCGTCCCCGCCAGCTGAGCCAAGGTTCTTGGAAAATTCTTTCTTTTCCCCAAATCCATCTCTCCTCCGGGGGTATGACATTGAAAACACCCTTTCTGGTTAAACAATTTTTCCCCTGACTTGGGATCTCCGGGAGCCAGGTAAACCTTTTCGACGTTGCCCTGGAGGCTTCGGATATAGGCAATGAGATCGACCATCTCATTGCCCTTGAATTCAACCCCAGAAATCCCTGATCTCTCCATCTCTTTTCCCATTTGAGGAGCGTGATTCCACATCATCTGAGCCCAGAGAATGGGGTTCACGTACATTCCCCAGCGGACAAGATCTTCTTTTTCACCTTTCTTTACGGCATGGCATTTTATACAAGCCTTGGATTCCATCAATATTTTTCCCTTTTTCGCATCTCCCGGCTCATCCATATACCGGATGAAGTAGAGAAAGGCGAAGAGATCGGCCATCTCCTTCTTGTCTATTTTCGGGAGGGAAATTTTTCTTTCCCTCATCTTTCCCCACATCTCCGGTCCATGGCTCCACATCAGGGCCGCGAGTTGCGATGGGCTGACATAAGATTCTGGGAGGGTCCCGAGGTCAGGTCCTCCCCTCCCTCCCTCTCCCCAGATGGAATGGCAGAGACCACACTTCTTGGCTGTGAAAACCTCCCATCCCTTCTTTACGTTTCCTGGGAGGATATACTCTTCTTTTGCTGCGGACTCTGAAATTTGGTGGTATAAGATGGCGCCTGTTCCTAAACAGAGAAAGCTGATGACGAGCCAGGTGGTAATGTGTTTCATCTAATGTCTCCTATATTAAAATCCCCCCCGGCCTGCAGAAGCTGGGAAAAAATAAGTCGCAGTGGAGCGGCCAGAAGGATATCTCCAAAACTGTAGAATGCGGACTTTGAAAATGTATGCGTCATGAGTCAGTTTAAGTAATTCATCTTGCGTGGTTTTCAATTCTTATCATTAAGCCTGAAAAAGGTAGCCGCTCTACAGTTTTTCCGACATCCCCCTGTCCGCTCTGTGAATCTCGTGATTTTTTCACTGCCTCCCCTTCACAAAGGGAGGTGCATGACACGTATACGGGGGTCATCCAATGTGGCCCCACCATTATTTCTTTGTGCGGACAAACTCGAGAAGATCAGCCATCTCCCCTTTCTTGAATTTTGGCCACGATATCCCCTTCTCCTTCATCGCCCGTTCAATCTCTGTACTATGGTTCCAGATGCCAGCAACGATCTCCATGGGATTGACGGCCTTTTGGTACTTGGCGAGGTTGATATTCATCAATTCGCCCGGCTTCCCATCCAGGCCATGGCATCGTGAGCATCCCAGTTCCGAAAAGGTCTTTTTCCCATTGGTTGGGTTCCCAGGTTCATCGACAAAATGGAGGAAGTAGAGATAGGCGAGGAGATCGGCCATCTCCTTCGGTGTGAATTTTGGAATACCGGATTGGGACTGGGCCATCTTGGCTAAAACCGTCGGCCCTTTATTCCACATACTGGAAGCGATCTGGGTGAGACTTTTGTAAAATGTCTTTGCCTTCTTCCCGAGATCCTCCCCTCCTTTTCCGCCTTCCCCCCTGATCGCATGACATTTGAGACAACCCTTTGCAGTGAAAATCTGTTTGCCCTCTTTAGGGTTTCCTGGTGTAATGAAGGCAGCCTCTTTTGAACCCCCCTTTGCATGCATTTTGATATATTCCAACAGATCCATCATTTCTGTTCCCTTAAACTCCGGCCACTTCATCCCAAGTTTGACCATCCGGGCGATCATGACGGACCCATGGTTCCAAATCACCTGACTTAAGAAGACGGGGGAGAGATTTTGTGGAAATTCATCCAGGCCTGGTTCGCCCTCTGCACCCTTGCCGGAGAGAGAATGACAGGTGCCGCAACCCTTTTCGTTGAATACGAGTCTTCCTCGAGTCGGATCTCCAGGCTCATCAAAGAATTTGAGGAAGTAGAGATAGGCGGAGATCTCGGTAAATTCCTGCCCGGTTAGAGTGGGTTTGATAATCCTCGCCCTTTCCATCCCCAAAATCATGGAAGGGATATGGTTCCAGAGTTTTGCAGCCAGATCCAATTGGGTATCACCCACATCCACTCTACCAAAGTCAGGTCCGACCTTCCCCCCTTCACCCTTAAGAGCATGGCACCGCACGCACCCTTTGCTGACAAAAAGGCGAGCCCCTTTAGCAGGATCTTCGGGAAGAAGCTGGGCAAAGGCAAATGAAGATGCGAAGAAAAGGATGAGGAGAATTCCTCCGAAGATGCTTTGTTTTCTATTCATGACGAACTCCGCTCCTTCAAAGATTTACTAAAAGGGTTCAAGCGTTCGACGGTTCCTGAGAATGCGGAATTCGGATTTTCGAACCTGCATTCCTCATCTTGCACTCCGCAATTGGACTCCCACCAGACCCCTTGAGTTCCTTCGGTCAGCCTATTCGATACCTATTCCGGGCAAATAGGTTCTTATCCGTTCTTGGACTTCGGCCATCGATTTCTCTCTTCCTTCCCTTACCTCCCAGATGGAGACAATGGGAAATACCTTGGTGAAAATCATATAGAGGAGGATGAAAAAAGAGACGCAGCCGGCCAAAATGGACCACTCCACCCAGGTAGGAGAATAGATGACAGTCTCATTAGGAAGCCTCGGTGTCGTCAATGTGGGTACGACAATCACGAAGCGCTCTAACCACATACCAATAATGACAGAGATTGAAGCAATTAATGTACCCGTGATGGTCCGGGTTTTTCTAAAAGCGAGAATGGGCAGGGGAATGACGAAGCAGAAGACGAACATTCCCCAAAAGTAGGGAGCAAACCTTCCAGTAAATTTTGACCAGAAGATGATCATGTGAAGGGGTTCTCCTCCATAGAGGACAGTGATGTATTCGGTAAAGGTGAAATAAAACCACAGGAGCGTCATGATCAGGAGGAGGATGCCAAGATTATTAAAGTGGACGGGTCGGAGGTAGTTTTCTAAGTGGTAGACCTTTCGGATCAAGTTCATTGCCACAATGAGTCCAGCGATCCCCGAAAAGATGGCACCGGCGACAAAATAGGGGCCAAAAATGGCGCTGTGCCACATGGGCTGGATCGTCATGGCAAAAACAAAGGAAACAACCGTATGGACAGAGACTGCGACCGGTATGACAAGAATGGCCATGAAGGCAATCGCCTTCTCCAGGCGGCGGTGCTGTCTCTCTGTTCCATTCCAGCCCAGGGCAAAGATCCGGTAAAACCAATGCCATTTCCCGGCATAATCTCTGAGAAGGGCAATATCCGGAATCAAAGGTAAAAAGAGATAGATGGAACTGGCGGCGAGATAAACCGTAATGCTCGACACATCCCAGAGGAGCGGGGATTGAAATTGAGAATATCTAATGATGTTGAACATCCGGTCAGGCCTTCCCAAATCCATCAGGATATTCCCGACACCAAAGAAGAGGACGAGGACAGTGATCACTTCTGCGGATCGAGTAATCGATCTTCGCCATTCTGCCTTTGCGAGGCGGAGGATCGCCGAGATGAGAGTCCCTGCATGGCTGATACCTATGAAAAAGACGAAGTTGGTGATGTAGACCCCCCAGAAGATCGGCCTGTCAAGTCCGGTCACGCCAAGCCCATGGCGATACTGATAATTGTAGGCCAATGCTGCCCAAAGGATCACGGCAACCAAAATGGAGAGGGTGAAGTAAAAAGGTCTTCCGGTTCTCCTGATGGGCTCGAAGAGGATAGCGTCCTCTTCCAATCCAAATTTCTTTTCTTCTATCACATTCCCTCCGAGAGGTAGATCACCTTAGGCTCTGTTCCTAATTCTTCCATCAGACGGAAGGCCCTTCTCTCCCGAGAGAGTCTGGACACGGTGCTGAAGGGATCATTGAGGTCACCGAAGAACATGGCGCCACTTGGACATGCTTGAACACATGCGGGGACATAGTCCTCGGGGAGAAGCTCCCTTCCTTCGGCCTTTGCCCTCTCCCTTGCCCTGAGAAGTCGGTGATGGCAGAAGGTGCATTTTTCCACCACCCCTTTTGTTCTGATGGAGACATCTCGATTCAGCGATCCTTTCATCTCCTTCGGCCACCGGGGTTCATACCAGTTAAAATACTTGACCGTGTAGGGACAGGCCGTCGTACAATATCGGCAACCGATACACCGGTGGTTGATCTGCGCAACCAAACCCTCTTCATTGATGTAGGTGGCATAGACCGGACAAACCTTGGTACAGGGTGGATGATCACAGTGCATGCACGGTCTTGGAAGCAGTCGGGCTTTAATGTGAGGATATTCTCCTTCGATATAGGGGATCAGTTCGATCCAGTGGATGGTCCGGCCTTTTGCAGATTCCTCTGGCCCAATGATTGGGGCATTATTTTCCGCCTGACAGGCAACGACACAAGCCGCGCATCCTGAGCATCTATCCAGATCGATCACCATTCCCCATCGATGCATAAATAACCCCTTGTATGAAATCAATGTCAAATTCCAATCCCGCCAATGCGGGACCAAATGTCAAATCAAACCCAAATACCTATTCAAAATATTTGAAATTTCCCAAACTATTCCCCTCCCCCTTCGACGGGGGAGGGTGAGGGTGGGGGTGAAAAAAAGAGGCGTTAGTTCCCCCACCCCTTCATCCCCTCCCGCCACGGGAGGGGAGATTTTTGGGAGGACATTTTCTAAATGGTGGAAGAAAATTCTCAGATTCATACATGTAAGAATGTTAAATGAACCCAATCTTTGAAATTTCAACTTTGAAATTTGTCATTGATTTACCCAATTAGGCTTTATAAATTTTGACGCAAGTGGATTCGTTGATCGGGTATCCCGTCAAGGGATCTAGATCTCCACCAATGAGTCGATAAGGATTTTCTCCCAAGTCTTTGGACCAGCGACCTCCTGATCGGTGACCCTCTCCCATGGGAATGCTGACCACATCCGGCATGGCTCCCTGATAGAGTTTTGCCCTTGCTTTCACCTTCCCGTTTGGGGATTCAACCCATACCCAATCTCTATCCCCAATTCCGAGTCGTTTCGCCGTCTCGGGATTGATCTCCACCCACGTCTCCCACCTCTCAGATACATAAGATCCGACACTCGCCTGAAGCCAAGGTTGATTGGCATTGCGGCTCCCTGTCAGAGTCATCGTTCTAAATACATCAAGATGGAGGGGATACTCCTTTTCATCCCCCGCCTTCTTCCATTCCTCCCAGTGAGGGAAGAAAAAGAGATCTTTAAGGTCGTTTGAGGTAAAGGTTGGATGAATTTGTCTTAATGCCTGGGCATAGAACTCGAATTTTTTTGTTGGAGTCCTAAAGACCCGATCCCATTCTTTGAAGTCATAAATGGGGTCCCACCATCCGCCTTTTTCCTGAAGCTGTTTCCAGAACTCTTCAAACGTTCCGTAGGAAGGGGCTGCCCAGCCTCCCTTCTCAAGGAGACGGGTCCATGCCTGTTCGAACTGGAGGCCGAACGTGTCGCCCCGTTTCGCGTCGAAAATGCCTTTGATCCCGTGAAGCAAAACCTCTTTAAAATCTTTCCATGGAAAGGCCTTCTGGACTTCTCCTCCCAAAGATTTGGCCAGGTGAAGAAGCACATCCCCTGTTGCTTTTGTCTGAAAGAGGGGTTCGATCACGGGTTGCCGGATCCCGAGAACCGGGAAGCCATTGTTCAGGAAGACGGGGTCATCTTGCCATCTTTCAAGTGGTGTCCGGTCGGGGAGAATGAGGTCTGCAAACGATGTTGTGTCATCCATGTATGGAGAAAAACTAACGATCAAGGGAATCTGGTCAAAGGCTTTTGCAAACAGATCGGGATGAGGGTTAGAAAAAAGAGGATTCGTGTAGTAAAGGAACAAAACTTTGGGCCTGTAAGGTTTTCCGGCGATCACATTATTGGCGAAAAGGTAAGCCTGATGCATTGTCATCGGAAGATTCCTTCCCTCATCCACTCTCTCCATATTGATTCCTTTTTGGGCGATGGAATCTTTTTTAAAGTTGGGAAGGGGCTGAAGAGGTGCAGTCCGAGGGGCCAGAACACCTCCAGAGGCGTCGATATTACCGACCAACCCATTCAGAATGGAAACGGCCATCTGGTGGAAAGGGCGATCCCGAAAACCGATGGCAAGAGAGGGTTGGTTTGACGCAAACTCGCGGGCCAGCCGGATGATCGAATCAATGGGGACACCTGTTCGCCGAGACACGACATCGGAGTTGTATTCTGAAAGGACAAACTCCTTGAAACCGAGATGTTCTTTTCCATTTGCATCGGTCCAATTCTCAAACCCGAAAGTGAGGTTGGCCACAAACTCTTTATTGTAAAGGCCCTCCTTGATCATCATATTCGCAATGCCAAGGGCCAGCAACCCCTCTGTCCCTGGCTGAATGGGAAGCCATTCATCGGCTTTGATACCGGTGACGGAGAGACGGGGTTCAATCTGAACCAACTTTCCTCGACGTTCAGGGTTTCCCCTCCTGAATTGGCCGTAGGCACTTAGCGCTTGGACAGGAGACCAATAGGATTCGAGGAGTCCAGAACCAAAAGAAAGGATATAGCGGGAATTCTCGAAAT
This sequence comes from uncultured delta proteobacterium, assembly GCA_963826305.1. Taxonomy (GTDB): domain Bacteria; phylum Desulfobacterota; class BSN033; order BSN033; family UBA1163; genus CAWGWZ01. Next base: position 136,091 of record CAWGWZ010000021.1, read on the forward strand.
CATAAGCTGGCGACGAGTAGATACCCTGTGTCAGGAAGAACCCTTCGTTCAATGGCCCTTCCCACTGGAATTGATTGTCAATATAGTTAGGCGAACCATAGGCCTCTAAGAAACGTTCCCAAAGGGATCTCATCAATCCCCGGTACCTTCCTCCCAAGACAGCGAGGTGATGAGGCTGGCCTTTCTCTCGGAGGTCCTTCAAGGAATCCGTCACCATCTGGAGGGCTTCTTCCCAGGAGATGGCTTGCCACTGCCCTTCGCCTCTCTTCCCAATCCTTTTCAGAGGAGTTCGAATTCGGTCTGGATCATAAAGGCCTTGAAGGCCTGCAATCCCTTTTGGGCATAAGGTTCCCCTATTCACCGGGTGAAGAGGATTGCCAGCGATATTAACTGCCCACCCGTCAATGACCCTGACAAGAATTCCACAGCCGCCCATGCATTGACCGCAGACCGTAGGAACCCACTTTTCAAGGCCGGGCTCATTCGGTTTCTCTGCAGCCGGGAATTGAGACCATTTCCAGAAACCACCCCCTATGGCAATGGCGGCCCCGGCGCCTCCCCCAATCTTCAAAAAATCTCTTCGGTTGATCTTCATCGTATACTCAGCAGACTCCAAATTCCAAATCCCAAATCCCAAATAAATCCCAAGCACCAATTTCATAATTCCGAAACGATTTTGTTTGAATTTTTGAATTTTGTAGTTTGGAGCTTATTTGGAATTTGGTGCTTGTCATTTGGTGCTTTCCTCACTATACGTGGCATGCCAAACAGTCGTTGGTTACTTTCCTCTTGGCATGGCAATCCATACACCAGTTCATGGTCATTTTCGCCCATGGTTTCATGGGAGGTCTTTCACTCTCACCGATGCCTCCATGACAGATCTTACACTCGATCTTTCCAAGAACGGCATGACGACGATGAGAAAAAAAGACGTGGTCAGGTTCTTCGTATATTCGTCTCCAAGGAATTTCTTGTCCCCTTTTTTGAAATTGTCTGATCTTCTCTTCTTCTGGAGATTTTGTGACAGGTTCTTTATGGCATTCGAGGCAGGTGTTCAGGTCAGGTATTCCGGAGAAGGTTTGGGTTTTATAAAAGTGGTGGCATGCATCACACTCCAACCCTTGTTCCAAATGTTTTTTATGATTGAAAGAGATAGGTTGTTCGGATTTAGAACCGAGACCTAAGCTGATGAGAAAAAAGAGCAGAAGAACCCCGATGGCCAATCCAATGAGGAAAAATTTCATACTTTAAACCATTTCGTCAAAATCCGGCTGTTCGGAAGTTCGCCCGATTCCTACGGAATGAGTCGGATTATGAACGGCTATCTCAGTAGATGGAATGTATGTTACAAAGAAGGGCATTTGAAGTAAATACAATAAATTACGTATTTTTGAAGAAAAAAGACTGTATTCTGAAAATGAATCTAAAATTTTCTGAAGGAACTTTGTCTCCAAGCTTGGTCTTCCTCTTCACGCCTGAGGCTACGTTCAACATAGCTGACGTGGCTGAATTTCCCGGCCTCGATAGGAATGGCCACTTTCATCAATAGGGTAAAGATGAGGATCCCTGTTGCCCAGATGCCGAAGGACACCGAGAGCTCTAAGAGATTAGGAAGATATTCGAAGATCTCACCAAGAGGATCCGGGACAAATCCCGGCACGACAAAGCCAGGGCCTTTTTCAATCCATACCCCCATGATAATGAGCAAACAGCCCACATTGAGGGTCGCTAATCGCTTCCGGGTTTGGGGGATCAGAAAGATGATGAATGCGATGACATTCATCGTCATCGCCGCCCATATCCACGGCACAAGCTGCTTGTGGCCATGGAGGCCTTCGAACAGGTATCTGAAGGATGCAATATGAACCGTTTGAGAATAATATTCTTTAAATATCTCAGCAGAGAGAAGGAAAAGGTTGAGAAACATGGCATAGGCGATCAGCTCTGATATCTTGAAGAGGGCATCATTCTCTATCTCTACATGGTGTATGGATACCTTTCGGATGATCTGAAAAATAATGATGATGATGGCAGGTCCTGAACAGAAGGCACTGGCCAGAAACCTCGGGGCGAGGATCGATGCATTCCAGAAGGGACGGGCAGGAAGACCATTGTATAAAAAGGCCGTGACGGTGTGAATAGCGACTGCCATTGGGATGGAGACCAAGATGAAAGGAAGGATAAATCTCCAGTTGGGCTCTTTCCGGTAGTAGAATTTGACTAAAAGATAGATAGGGATAAGAAGATTAAGGAATAAATAACCATTGAGAGCAAGGACATCCCAGGCCAAAAGCGATTCGGGAAAGTTCATCAATCCAATAAAAGGAATCATGTGCCAAAAACGGTCGAGCCTGCCGAGGTCAACCATTACAAAGAGGATGGCCATCACGATAGAAGATGCAGCGAAGAGTTCCCCGAGGACGACAATCTCTTTGATCGGTTTGAAATGGTAGACATAAGACGGAATGACCAATAGAACCGCAGCCGCAGCAGCCCCGACCAGATATGTGAAATTGGCAATGTAGAGGCCCCAGGAAACCTGGTCGTTCATGTTTGTTGCGATCAGCCCAACTTCATGTTGCTTCGAATAGGATAGGAGGCCTGCAACGATAATTGCAATGAGGAAGAAACACCAGGCATAGTACAACTTGCTCCCTGTTACGACGAGGGTCAGGGTTCTCTTGTAAAAATGCCATGTCTCATTCAATATTTCCCGCAACTTTCCCATCTGCTTTTCTATGCTTCGAAGAAGTAATAAAACTTCGGCTCTGTACCTAAATCTTCCTTGAGCCGGAAGACCCGCTTTCGGTCGATGATGTAACGCATTTCGCTATTTGGATCGAGGAGGTTGCCAAATTTTCTTGTTCCTGTCGGACAAGCTTCCACACAGGCTGGGTATCTTCCTTGTCTCACCCGTTGGATACAAAAGGTGCATTTTTCCACGGCACACTTCATTCTGGGTCGGTTTCCCAGGTAGTGGACAGAGGGGTTTATCTCCTCTTTCGGAATGTTTGGCTCTGCCCAGTTGAAGACTCTCCCCTTATAGGGGCAGGCTGCAATGCAGTACCTGCAACCAATGCACCAGTTGTAATCAACCACGACGATCCCGTCCGGTTCCTGCCAGGTGGCATGGACAGGACATACCTTTACACAGGGAGGCTCCTGGCATTGCTGACACTGTACGGGGAGATAGATGAATCCTTTTTCTGGAACCACGTCAGGGTCATAGTAATGTTCAGAGTTCTCAAGATTGATCAGGTTTCCTCTCTTGAGTTTGAGGACCCTGATCCACTGAAGTTGAGGATCATGGCGCGAATGATTATTCTCTTTTACACAGGCATAGACGCATCTCCGGCACCCAATACACCGGGAAAGCTCTAAGCCGTATGCCCAAAGGGTATCGGGAACGGCTTCCTGAGTGCTGATCTGAAATTTCCTTCCATATTTTTGCAGGTATCTCTGTTCCAACTTTGCAATGACACGTTTCTTCTCCTCCGGTGTCATTTCTCGAAAATGCTTTTGCAGGAAATCCTCGGTCTCTTCCTTCGAGCAAGAGGAAAGGATGGGAAGAGATAGACCTGCCAAGGTAGCGGCTGAAAGATTGCGTAGGAATTCTCTTCGAGTGTAACGCTCAGTTGACATGCCATCTATCCATCGGCCTTTGAGGTGGCGGCTCGGGCTTCAAAGGTTTAAATTTTGGCTCATGAGGGTCATGGCAGTGAGCACAGAGATAATAAGTTCTTTTACCAGACCCCGTAAAGTATCCAGTTCTTTTTCCGTGAATACCAGCCCTCCAATCCCTGTATTGAGGGCCGTGACATTCGCCGCAGAGGCGGTAGCTTTCCGTAAAGTTGATCAAATCCCCGTTAAAGAGCCGTAGCTTATCTCGATTCTTCGCATCATGACAGTCGAGACACCATCTCATCGTTTCGGCATGATGGAGTTTGATATCGGTGTGTTCTTCTTTCAGTTCTCTCTTCTTTCGATTTGCCTCCATGGTGGCATGGCAGTTGCTGCAAGGAAACATTCCCTCCGTCATCGGAGGAGGGGTATATTCATCAACGACTGGCATGGCAGAGGAAGCGAAAAAAAGCAGCAGAAACAGTGAAGTAACTGCTGCGTAGGATACTCGCATGGCCGCTGTATAACCTTTCTGCTGAAGCGAAGAAGTCTGCAAAGTCCCCACTCAAATGATGAAGCACTAAAAATTTTTAGTAACATCTCCCGTGTCAAATTGCAACCCTCTTTTACGATTTTTTATGGATCGCGAACGAAGGATGAGGGGAATCCCGCGGCGCGCGGGACAGATGGACGGTTTTCAGCAGCCAGTATGGTGCGAAGATTTTCCTGAAGTGGACAAGACGCTTTTTTGTTCCCTCGAAACTTGAAACCCTGTGAGAGGTATGATAACTTTCGTTTATGCGCATCGATATTCAACTATTGCCTACCCAACCCAATCCGAAGCTTCTCTCTGATCGAGCGGTCATTGTCATCGATGTCCTCAGGGCAACCTCTGTGATGGTCTACGCGATGTCACAGGGAGCCATTGAGATTATTCCTGTGTCGACGGTGGAAGAGGCATTTCAAATGGCAAAGACTTTTCCCCGGGGCACCACCCTCTTGGGGGGTGAGAGGGGAAGTCGGAAGATTGAAGGGTTTGATCTGGGGAACTCTCCGAAGGAGTATGTTGCTGAGAGGGTAAAAGACAAGAGATTGATCCTGACAACGACCAATGGGACAAGGGCCTTTCACTTCGTCTCCTCTGGAAAAGAGGTTATGGTTGGGAGTTTTTTTAACATCGGAGCGACAGCTCAGAGATGTGTTGAACGGGACGGAGATCTCCTTCTCTTCCCCTCAGGTGACAACGGAAATTTTTCTATGGAAGACACGGTGTGCGGGGGGATGTTGATTGATGTGATGTTGGGAAAAGGGGGAGAGACCATCAGCTTGACGGATGCTTCCCGTGCTGCCCATCTCCTTTATCGGCGATTCAGAGCCGATTTAGTCGAGGCCCTTCGCCTTTCCAATCATGGAAGAGATTTGATCGATCTGGGACTCGGAGATGATCTTCCATATTGCGCCCGAACGGATATCACTGATCTCGTTCCGGTCTTCAGGGAAGGAGTAATTAAATAGAATGTGGAGTGCGGAATGCGGGTTGCGGAATTCGTAATTTTGCAGAAAATAAGCGTAAGTCACAAACATATTGTTTAAGAAATTTTACGCCTTGCGCTATGCTCTATGCGCTCTGCGCTTTAAGGAGGGAATGATGCGACGTTGAGAGAGGGAATTAAAGAATAGAGAGACCATCACAGCCATTCTGGAACAGTCTCCGGTTGGAAGGATTGCGACCGTCAATCGAAAGGGTTTCCCGGTCATCAAGCCTGTCAACTTTGTCTATTGGGACGGGAAGATTTATATTCATTCTTCGAGAAAGGGAGAGAAGATGACGGATATTCGCCGGGGAAGTCCTGTATGTTTTGAGGTCGATGAGCCCATTGCTTATGTGGCGGCCAGAGAGCCTGCCTGCGGAGGCAGTTATTATTATCGGAGCATCATTGCCAAGGGGAGAGCTGCTTTGGTAAGCCACCGAAACAAGAAATTGAAAATTCTCGAAAGAATGATGGAAAAGTACCAACCCGAGGGCGGCTATGGAGGAATATCGGAGGAACTCCTCATGAAGACGGCGGTGATCGAAATCATGCCTTCTGAAATAACAGGGAAGGAGAATCTGGGGTAACCCACTTTCCCCTCTCCCTTGGAGACGGTGTCGCAATTACTATTCTGTCACCCTGAATTTATTTCAGGGTCTCGTAACTCTTTGATTTTGTTAGATGCTGAAACGAGTTCAGCATGACATTTTTGACCATTCAACCCATTACGACACTGTCTCTTGACGGGAGAGGAAATGGGTGAGGGTGAATCATTTATATGAAGCCTACTGTCTCAATTGTCAGGTGTCGGAGTTATGATGAAAGAGAAGTCATGAAGGGACTTCGACACTCTATTGACCTCATCGGAGGGATCGAGAACTTCGTAAGAAAGGATAATCGTGTCCTCCTCAAACCAAATCTCCTTTACGGAAAAGCTCCGGATAAGGCTGTGACGACTCATCCCTCTGTCGTCAAGGGGATGATCCAGATCGTTCGAGAAGCAGGAGGAACCCCCTTCATTGGGGACAGCCCTTCGATCGGAAGTTTGACGAGAGCTGCTGAGAAGGCTGGGATCAAAAGCGTGGCGGATGAGATGAATTGTCCTCTCGAGGAGTTCGACAGCCCTATCTTTCCTCCGAAGAAGGGAGGAAGAACATTCTTTAAACAATTGGAGATCGACCGTAGAGTTTTAGAAGCGGATGTCGTCATCAACCTTCCGAAATGGAAGACCCATGGACAGATGCTTCTCACCCTCGGCGTGAAGAATCTTTTCGGATGTGTCCCCGGCCCCAGGAAGGCCCTATGGCACCTTAAGGCAGGGGAAGATCGAACGGTCTTTGCTCAAATACTGATGGATCTGTATCTGTTGATTCAGCCTTCCCTGACCATCCTGGATGGAATTGTGGGTATGGAAGGGAATGGGCCTGGAAGTGGAGACCCCATTGCAATGGGTTTGATCCTGGCAAGTAAAGACGCACTCAGCCTTGACCAGGTCGTTTGCGACCTATTAGGCATTTCGAGAAAGTCTCTGCTAACGAACTGGGTGGCGTTCGAACAGGGGATAGGGAAGGATGGAGTGGATGTCGTTGGAGAGAGAATGGAAGACGTAAGGATTCGACGGTTCAGGTTTCCAAGGCTTTCTGAACCTGCTTGGAACCTTCCGGGGTTTTTGCAAAGGGCCCTTAAGAACGCCCTCACTTCCAAACCTATATTTGATGAAGATTTGTGTGACCATTGTGATCAGTGTGTCGGGGCGTGTCCTCCAAAGGCACTGGATAGGAGAGGGGAGAAGCTATTTTTCGATTATGGGAAGTGCATTCGCTGTTTCTGCTGCCAGGAGGTATGTCCAGAGGGCGCCATCCGGATCAAGCCAGGATGGGCCTTGAAATTAGTAAGCAGAAAGCAGTAGGCAGTAGGCAATAGATAGGTGAGTAATAACTAATAACCAATGACTAGCCAACCATATTTAAAATTTCCTTAATCTAACCCCTCCCCCTTGGACGGGGGAGGGTTAGGGTGGGGGTGGATAATAAGAACTTAGTCCCCCTCCCCTTCATCCCCTCCCACCAGGGGAGGGGAGAGATTTTGGGGGTTAATTTTCAAAAATGTTAGAAGAAAATTCTCAGACTTAGAGTGTAAGAATGTAATGACCTCTAAACTCTATGCTCTATGCGCTATGTGTTTTCAGGGGTGTGATGCGCACCATAAAACTTCTGATTGAATACGATGGAACGAATTATCAGGGATGGCAGGTCCAGGCCAAGGGCCCGACCATTCAAGGAATGATTGAAGAAAAATTGGCACTTCTTACGGGTGAGACCATCTGTTTGGTTGGCTCGGGAAGAACGGATGCAGGGGTACATGCTTTCGGCCAAGTCGCCCATTTCAAGACAGATAGCAAAATGGACGTCCAGGCGATTCAGAGGGCCCTCAATAGCTTACTCCCTCCTGATATTTCGATCCAAAGGGCAGAGGAGGTCGAGGAAGGTTTTCATGCCCGAAGGCAATCGAAGACCAAGGTCTACGAGTATCGGGTTCTAAACCGAAATCTTCGCTCGGTCTTTCACCGGGGGCATGCATGGCATATTCCCCAGAAATTAGATTTCGAGGAGATGAGAAGAGCGGCGCGAAGTCTGATTGGGGAACATGATTTCTCGTCGTTTCGATCGGTGGGGTCTCCCACCCGAACCGCGGTTCGAAGGGTGACTCGGGCTGAGTGGAAGAGGGGCAGAGATGGTCTCATCCGGTTCGAGATTGAAGCCAACGGTTTTCTGAAACAGATGGTGAGGACAATTGTCGGAACTTTAGTCGAGGTGGGAAAAGGCAAGATCAGTGCTGAAGAATTTCAAAAGATCCTTGAGTCCAGGGATAGAAAAAAGGCAGGTCAGACCGCACCCGCCCACGGCCTCTTTTTGGAAGAAGTGAAATACGACTAGATCAAAAACAAAATGTCAAATGTCAAAATCCAAATGCCAAATGAATGCCAAAATGAGTCAATGTCAAAATATTTATTTGGCTCACCTCTAATCCCCCCTTGCCCCCCTTTAGTAAAGGGGGGTTGAGGGGGATTTGAAAGCCATTTTCTACATAATCCTTCATGACGGAAAGTCACCCAGGAACCATGAAAAATGCGAAGGTATCCTCCCCCTCGACGGGGGAGGATTGAGGTGGGGGTGGAAATGTTATATTCCCCCTCACCTCCGCTCTTTCCTTGGTACGAGTCGATTCCGACCGCCATGGGAGTGGGAATAATCGGGTTATTTCTAAGTAATTCCAAATGCCGGTTTTAAATGACCAAAACGATTTTGTTTTGGATCTTCGAATTTCGATCATTGGAACTTATTTTGGATTTGGCGCTTGTTATTTGGTGATTATATTCTTACACGCTAAGTCGGAGAATTTTCTTCTAACACTTTTGAAAATTAACCCCCAAAATCTCTCCCCTCCCCTGGTGGGAGGGGATCAAGGGGAGGGGGACTAAGTTCTTATTATCCACCCCCACCCTAACCCTCCCCCATCCAAGGGGGAGGGGTTAGACTAAGGAAATTTCAAATACGTCTGGCTATGGATTATGTTCAATAGACAGTCCCGCCAAGGTGGGATCGTCCAGGATTGCATTTTCGCTGAGGCCTCAGAGAAAATAGTTCGCGCCTGCCTGCGGTAGGTAGGGGTCAAGAATCCGTTATGTAAAAATAGCGGGGAGTGGTTTTTTTAGGCACAGTGCTGCGTGAAAGCAGAAAGTCCTGAAATTCGGAAAGAACACCATTTAGGGTCATGTCTGCCAACTACTCGACGATATACGAAATTCGTTTTTACTCATCATAATAGAGCAAGGCGAAAAAATAAGGCAACAAAATACCTCAATTCCTCGGATTTTTTCTGTTGTTTGTTTAAAATGCTTGTGATATCTTGACAAAAAAGTAAATCCGTATACTCATTGTTATGTTTCTTGATAAAAGGAAGAAACCCTATGAAACAACTCCCAACTAAAAAAACAATCGGGGACGCTGCACATGAAATTGGAAAAGCGGTACTTTCCGCTGTCCCTACCGCTGGCGGCCCATTGGTCGCACTTTTTGAAAATATATTCACAGCCCCATTAAACAAACGAAAACAGGAATGGCTTGAAGAGTTAGCCGGTGTAGTTACCCAAATTCAAGAGAAACTCGAAGACATGACGCCTGAAAAATTGTCACGGAATCAAATGTTTGTCACTGCCGCTTTACAGGCATCCCAAATAGCAATTAGAAATCATAAAAAAGAGAAAATTGAGGCTTTACGAAATGCCTTATTCAACTGTGTTCAGCCTACAGCACCAAGCGAAGATAAACAGCTAATATTCCTAAGACTAATTGATGAACTTACGCCCTGGCATCTTCGCTTGTTGGGTTTGTTAAATAACCCACAGAAATGGATGGAGAAAAATAGTATTGGGAATCCGGAGTGGAGCATGGGAGGTGTGTCGACGGTCATAGAACACTGTCTACCGGATCTAATAGGAAATAGGGATTTCTACGATCAGTTGATTCGAGACTTGCAAGTAGGAGGATTAGTTCACCAAGGCAACTTTACTCATGTCACTATGAGCGCAAGCGGCATGCTTGGGTCTCGCACATCTGGTATGGGAAAGGAGTTCATTTCATTCATCTCGAAACCGGATGATTGAATTTGAACATAACAAGCGGCTCCACCGGGTCGCCTATAAATCCGGCTCCCGGTGAGCTTAGCGTTGTGTGGGTGAGATGATATGAAGAAACGTCGAATATATTCTTGTAATATCCATTTTGATGCCGCTAAATACTATCTGGAGCTAAGCAAGGACGAGAACCAAAGTGAAGAAATCAATTCTACAAGTAGTTTGGTTTTCGCTGCATTCGGTATTGAAGCTTTTCTTAACCATGTTGGTGAACAGCTTTTTGCCTCTTGGAAAGACTACCTAAAGAAATCTTTGAGTCCTGAGGCAAAATTACAGCTAATCGCAGAAAAAATAAGTCTAAAAGTAGATTTTGGGGCACCGCCATTTCAAGCCATTAAGACCTTGTTTCAATTTCGTAACGCTATGGCCCATTCGGTCACGGAAGACCTTAGTGACGACAATGCAAAACATTATTTGGAGTTAGGCAATCAATCTTGGCCCGCCGCAGAATGGGAAAAGCTTCGTACGTCCAAGATCGCGGAGAAAGTATTGAACGATGTCATTGAGAGCATCGCCAAAATCGAAAAGAAGTCGAGAATTAAACCGATTCCGAGAGAAGTTTTGTCGGAGTTTATGCAGATTTAGCACTATGTAACAAGGCCGGGACCCGCCTCGTAACACGCGGCTGATGATGACCGGCATTCAGAGGCACAATAAGTATCTAAAGGGGGTTATAAATGTGCGCGCGGTGGGCTCAGAATTACTATGAACGGCCGGAGCTTCCAATCGTTCAACAGACACTGATCGCGAGTTGGTTACCTTGGAAATACTTTTTTGTCTCAACAATACAATGTGACACATCTTCTCCCCTGGCTAAACTCACCAGAAGTATTGAAACAGGAATTAATTATGAAGATGTCCCCGGTAAGCTAATCGGTTATGTGACTCAAATATTTCCATGCGATAAGAATGGCATAGTACGATCATTTAATAAGCCACTTTTCGAGCGGGAATATTCTGATTTGTCTAACGCCATAGAAGGGCACAAAGAAGCGGTTAAGAAATTTGCTAAGGGTAGTGCAATTTATGATCCATCAGGAAATTGCAGAGAATAATAGTCCGGAAAAGAAGACTAAAGACAAAAAGGAAAAGACATAATTGAATGGCCACACAACAATAAAATCGAGGCGACAGGGAATAGTCTCTGCCGTTTTTGCAAAGCTGGTTGCCCCTGCGCCTCATTTAGCTCGTTATACGCAGAAATGAGGGGAATAAAATGAATAAAATAGAAGAGTCCAAGATTTGTATCCTTTGTGAGGAACCTGCCAACATAGAAACCTCAAAAGGGACAGGAGGTAATCGGTTTATCGTTTCCTGCTTTGGATCGTGTCCAACCTTTGAAATATCACGTAGAGCGATTAAAGAACTCGGAAACAAACCCAATAAAAAATCGGTTGTGATCCATAAGATCAAAGCATTCGCTAAAGAAAACCCGGGTGACATGCCAGTTATTCGTATGGTAAATGGGTCTCGGAGCCTTGTGGTTACAACTCGCAGTCGAGAAATTGAGAGGCCATAATCGGTAGCATATGACACGTAAGTCTTCGGCTTACTGTGTCAATAAGTGCAGCAAGCTCTAAGGATGAAGACTAAGTATACGATTCGGGAGGTTTCCGTGAAAAGAATATTTGAGAAAAAGAATAGCACAGAGGAGCATGAGGTTCTGTCGTGGCTGTCACGATACTGCACCAGTTGTGGCCTAGAATTGCCTACTGGCGCGGGAACTGTGTGCCCCCAATGCGGTCATGATCAAAGGGCGCCTATTCTCAAGAAAATAACCAATCCTCATGACATGGCTCGCGCCGCCATCTCATTCGTCTGGAGCAAGGGCATGAAGGATGAGTATAAGGAGCATATTGACGAGTATATTGACGACCTTGTTAGGGAATATGGAACACGTGTCGATCAACCCAAAAAGGATCAACTCCTAAATGTCTTTTTCTTATCTGATTTAGCCATAACCTCAACTGTCTATCTTGCTCATTACGAGGACAATCCGAAGCACGACGAAATCGTAGAATGTTTCAGAGAAGCATTGGATGATTGCTTGCTCCATGTGTATGGAAAGGAAGAATTTCAAGAAGCGAGAAATTGCTTAGCCTCTATGGGTATGGAGTACCTTGAGGCATTCACGGAAAAGGACTGGCTTCGAAGTGTTTCTAAAGTCCTTCAATATCGCGCCGAATCTGTGATCCTTGGCGTGCCTCTGCCTGGAAAGAAATTCGCCCTACCATCAATCGCCTTTATGAATTACTTTATTCATATTTCCAGCTTTCTTCCTGTGCTTCACGCAGCGCTTAATAGATGGGAGATCGAATGAGGATGCATTGGTACGGGATCGTGGATGAAATGAAATACATTAGAAGATTTGGGGTCAAACCTAAATTATACACTTTATATGGTTTTTGGGCCAAATCCTGCAATTTGGCTCTTTCTACAGACTCGTTAGCCTAAGACGAAGAAATGGAACTGATTGTCGACAAGAGTTTTCTGGATGCCGCTTCTCCTGAGGAAATATCTGAGATTTGGAGAGCCTATTTCGTCATCATGCCAGACGTATTGTTTTTCGAGCTAATAACTACCCGTAAAGATAGCCGCAGGCATTGCTTTAACAAGCTTCCTAATATAGTAAATCCTGTAGCTCTCCTTCCAGGGATGGGCGAGCTGCTCCGTTACGAAATTGATATGAAGCGACCATGTATTCCTCTTTCAGAACGATGCTTGGAGGTAAAGTACAGGTTTAATTCCGGGCTGAGAGAAGGGACTTTTCAATTTCTAGGGGAAGTCTTGGAAGAAAAGGACAGGCTGACAACCCAGATTGAAAAGGATGCCAGGAATTTCGTCGAGACATGTATGATAGTTCATCAGTTCTTCCCTGAAATCAGTGTGATCACATATCGTGAATCACCTCGTGCAGTTGAGGCAGCCAGGTACAAGGTTGCATATGACACTGACTTTATTAAGGGGATATACCATTCATTTCTTGAAGCGCAAAACTCTCCCAGTGGGTGGCCCAGTCCGGGTCAGATCGAAGGCACCTGGGCATTTTTTCGATGGGTACAGTGCCAACTGCTCGCCGCCTTGCGTCTGTTTTTGATGTACCAAGCCAGAATACCACCAAATCCAGGAATCAGGTTTTGGACTAAGGCAGAGCATGCGATGTTGGACGCCTATTACGTGATATTTGGGGCCCTAACAGGCGCTCTGGCTTCTGCAGACCGAGCAGTTATGGAAGATTTCTCTTTACTTTGCCCGAACGGGATTCTCGTTGGTCCGGTCGGCCAGACAAGAGCACATGGTCAGAAACATAGGAAGCAGGGCACGGATATAGGACAAGAAATGAAGAGAACAGCATTTCTGGCTAATCGGGTAAGGGACGGCGTTTAACCCTCCCTCCCCGCACCACCCATCGTGCGGGTCCGCAATGGGCGGTTCGCAGAAATCATCGGGCCTTAGCCGGATAGTGAATCTGAATCCACAGTGTGCGAAGAAGTGGAAAAGGTCAGGTAATCCTAATAAAGGATTGATATCGTCTCCAGTTTTGTTAAGGGCTTCGGTGTCGCCCCGGGGGTCGGAATAACTTTCGATGGCAGAAAATAATTTTCTATTTTTGACTCAGGAGAAGAAGCGCTTTCTAAAAAACTCACTTTTTCTACAGACTCGTTCGGCAGAGAAAAAATAGACGATGAAGTTTACCCCGTTAGAAATAATGCCCCGCTGCTCTGCAGCGGGGTTAGATTTTAGAATAATTCCGGCGGGGTTTAATACCCCGCTGGAATTTCTAACGGGGTTTACTCAGTATTTTCTTTATATCAGGCAACGGCCTGATCGTGCTAAAATTAAAACGGAGTGGATTGAAGATGCTGTAAAGAATCCGAATCACACAGAGATTCAATCAGACGGAAGGATCCGAAAGTGGAAAAAGGTTAGAGAAGAGGGTAAGTTTCTCCGTGTCATCTTGCTTCCAGATGGAGAGACGGTTCATAATGCTTTTTTTGATAGGAGTTTTAAGAGAGGTAAAAAATGAAGGTAAAGTATTTTTCAGATACTGATACAGCGCTGGTTGAGTTTTCTAATCGAAAAATTTCCGAAACAAAGGAAATCAATGATAATATTTACATCGACTTAGACTCGGCAGGAAATTTGGTGTCCATGACTATTGAGCATGCCAGAAAGCAAGCAAGCCTTCCCTATCTGTCTTATGAACAAATTGAAAAAGAATTGCCTAAGACGTTTCAGCGGACTGCTAAAAACCGCCGCGCCTCTTAGCTTTATCGTTGAGGCTGTAGAAAAAGTGATTTTTAGTAAATTTGCCGTTAATAAAGTCAACTACTTACTGTCTGCCGTGAGTGTGTGATATAATAATTAAATGAAAAGATTACGGATCTATGTGGATACTTCTGTCATCGGTGGTTGTTTTGACCCAGAGTTTCGTGCATGGTCAAATGGGCTGATTGAGGATTTTCGGGCTCGGCGGTTTGATCTTGTTCTTTCCGACGTGACGGCAGCCGAAATTGAGCGGGCCCCGGTTCAAGTACGTGATCTTCACACTGAACTCATTTTTTTTGCGGAGATACTTCCGGTCACGGAGGAAGCGCTCGCTCTACTTGAAAAGTACGAGGCGCAGGATGTGCTCGATTCTCGGTTTCGGAACGATATGCTTCATATTGCATTGGCCACGGTTGCCGAGGTCGATGTTCTGGTTAGCTGGAACTTTCAACACATCGTAAGGCTGGACAAGATCCAGCAATTCAACGGGATCAATCTTGGACTTGGCTATAAGCCTTTGGCGATTTACTCGCCCCGAGAGGTTACAACCTATGAACGAGAAAATTGAGATTCGATCGGTGGAAATGGTTCGGCGTATTCGCGATGAATTGGCGGATATCTTGAAATGTAAATCCCATCCTGAGATCATTGAATTCTTCAAGAAGGCAGGAGATGCGGCACGCAAAGAGTGCAAACGCCCCGAGAGAATTCAACCACAGACAGAGTCACACGGCTAACACTGGCATGCACCGGACTGGCAATGGTTCGGTGCTCATGAGGAATCATGCCCCTAATCTCTCGCAGGTCGGGCCCATGGGACGTAGTCCAAAACATTCAAAATTATTGTTGTAGAATCCCTGGGTCGTGGTGACCTTAGGTCAAAACGAAGGTGGTTTAGTTAGCGAGGGAATCAGGACCGGGGACAACAGCGATTCGGATCTCAATAAGAAAGAAACCTCCAGAAGCGAAAATTGATAATTGTGGACAACGTTCCGCAACCAAGGGCACTCCGAGTCATCTCCGCACGAGGCATGAACAGTAAGGAGAGGGAATTTTATGAAGAAAATCAAAAGGAGAATTCCGAATTTTAAGAATGAAGACGAGGAGCGAGAATTTTGGGCTGCTCATTCCCCTCTTGATTATTTTAATTCAAAACGGTTCAAAATGGGTTCATTTCCCAATCTGAAGCCCTCGCTCAAATCCATCTCTATTCGTCTCCCGGAAGATTTGCTGGTTGAACTCAAAACCCTCGCAAATAAGAGAGATGTGCCTTATCAAAGTCTTGCAAAACTTTTTCTCGCAAGGCAGATCGTCCTCGAGCGGGAGTCCTTGAGTAGCAGTTTTAGAAGACGTAAGGAAGAAGTCGCCGCCTGACATGGCGCCTAAGAGGGACGCGGCAAAAAGCCGCCGCGCCTCTTAGCTTTATCGTTAGGCTATCATATGGCTAAAAGACAAGGACCCACGAGTTGTTGAGTATGGGCAGTGTCAATTCGGCGCTGTTCTAAAGATATCTGTATTGCATGAGTGGCGCAAATGCGAAGGCCATAATCGGTATAATTTCCAGTGCAGCCTCCAAAACTTTTTTGGAGATTACACAACAGGCCATTAGGTCCTAAGAAGGAGGTAAGGTATGAAACGGATCATTCTTTCTCTCGTATTGGTAACGGCATTTATCTGCACACCAGCTTTCGCCGAAATCAAATCTTGTGAAGAACTAAAGGCAGAAATTGAAGCAAAGTTAAAGGCAAAGGGCGTGGAGGGATACACGCTTGAGATTATACCGGCAGATCAGGTTAAGGGTCAAACGATAATTGGCTCCTGCGAGGGTGGCACAAAGAAAATCTCTTACTCCCGTAATAAGGGAAAATAGTCCAAAACGGGGCTATGCTTAGTACCTGACAGGTGCTATGCCTAACCAGAGCATCAACCTGACGCGGGATAAACGAGGTGTGATTTTGGCATTGTTGGTTGCCCGTGTAGGTTATGCAAATCGTTAGGTTGATTATTAGCAGGCTGCTGAAAAACGCCCATCTGCGGCGTTCCCCTCATCCTTCGTCGTTGCGGCGTACTCCAAGTACGCCGCACTCCTCAGGATTTCGGGCGCCCCCGCGAACGGGATTTCGTAAAACTCAACTTGCATCTGCCTGCCTGCGCGTAGCCGCTTCGGCGGAGGCAGGGGCATTTTTGATCAGCCTGAAAAAGTGACTTTTTCATCACCCTGTTGGTCCCGAACATCAATTGGATAGGCATCAGCTAAAGGAGTAATAGGTACCTACCAGTTGATGGCTAAATCCTGATCAATTCATATTCTCTTGTTCCCAGCCCGATCTCTTCTCCGTAGGCCAGCTGAATACTCCAATCCACTTCGGGATAAACAGCGCGAAATTTGTCCTCCCCCGGATTCCAGTTCTTCGAAAGTTTCGATGATCGATTTCCAGCCTCACCATTGACTAAATCCACCGAGGCTTGATCGATGGCGACCGGATCCTCCGAGGAGAGGATTCCAATATCATTGACAATGGGTGTATCGGAATATCCATAACAATCACAAGCCGGAGAGATCTGTGTGAGAAAGTTGAGGTAGAGGGCCTTTCCCTTTTTCTTCTGAATCGCTCCGTAAGCATGTTCCACGATCTTCTTTTGGAAGATGGGGATCGACTCGTTCAACTGAATTTGAATAGCACCCGAAGGGCAGGTGAGGATGCATTCTCCACATCCAACGCATTTTTTAGGATCGATCAGGGCAACGCTTTGCCCGGTTTCAACTCCTGAATTCAGAGGCTGCATCGAAATTGCTTCCTGCGCGCACCAGGCAAGACAACTTTTACAGCCCTTGCAGGCCTTCCCTTTGACCTGGGGCGAGATATTCGAATGTTGGCTTAACTTTCCTGAACGGCTGGCACAACCCATCCCTAAATTCTTCAATGTTCCTCCAAATCCGGACAATTCATGACCCTTGAAATGGGCCACGCTAATCAGGACATCCGCCATGTAGATGGCATGGGCAATGGAAACAGTTTTAAAGATAGATTTGTCGATCCGAACTTTCACAGCGCTATTGCCTCGGAGACCATCGGCGATCAGGATAGGAGCATTGACGACAGACTCTGTAAACCCATTTTCAAAAGCAGTGGTCAGGTGGGAGACGGCTTCTCCCCGGGTTCCGATATAGAGGGTGTTGGTGTCGGTTAAAAAGGGCTTTCCCTTGTATCCTTTGACCCGATCCACCACCCTTCTCAAGAAGATAGGCCGGACAAAGGCTGTATTGCCCTTTTCTCCAAAATGGAGCTTGATTGCCACCAGGTCCTTCTCTTTGATCTTTCCCTTCAGATCAGCCCTGTCCAGAAGGATATCCAACTTATCGAGGAGTATTTTTCCAGATTCAGACTTCAGATCGGAAAAAAAGACATCGCTCTTCATTTTTATCCCTCCTTGTCACCCATTCTAAGTGAATCGAATCGGGGTGTCAAATTGGGCCCTCCGAAAATCAAATGTCCGAATTGCAGCCGTCGTAATCCCTCAGTTATGATCGGAGATCCTATCCCCAGGATCGGAGTGATCTCTCTGGAGAAAACTTGAAGCGGCACATTTTAGCGATGAGCCAAGGCGTAGATATCCTTAAAACGGCCCCTTGAGCACCCTCCCCGATTCCCCTCTCTCTAATGATCCGCAATTTCAAGGTTTCGGAGGGGAGACCACTCCGGTCCGACTGCGCCCGAGACTGAGGGGTTACGCACCGTCGAAAATTTGACTTTTATTTAGGAAAAAAGTAATTTAAAATATGTTTCTTATCCATTTGACCGAAGCGGTGATAGAAAGGAGAGGAAATGAAGCGAGTTGAGCCGAGCCAGATTCGAAATATAGGAACCTTTGGCCATGGGGGGGACGGAAAGACCTCCTTAGCCGAGGCGATCCTCTTCGATACGGGAGAGAATAGCCGCCTCGGGAGCGTCGACGATGGTTCCTCTTTAATGGATTTTGATCCGGAGGAGATTAATCGAAAGATCAGCATCAGCGCATCGCTTTCCCATTTTGAATGGGATAAGCATCAGTTTCATATCATCGATACACCTGGATATGCAAATTTCATTGCGGAGGCAAAGGCCTCGATGAGGGTGGTAGACGGGGCGATCATCGTCGTCGGAGGAAATTCGGGAGTGAAGGTTCAGACGGAGACAGCATGGGGATATGCCAATGATTTTCAAGTTCCGCGGATCCTCTATGTCAGCAAGATGGATATGGAACGTGCGGATTTCTTTAAGGTGGTCGAGGAGGTGAAAAAGACCTTTCCCTCCCAACCTGCTGTCCCTGTCCAACTTCCCATTGGGGGAGAAGGAAATTTCAAAGGAGTGGTGGACTTGATTCATAAGAAAGCCTATGTCTATCGAGATGATGGGAGCGGGCAGTTCGAGATCAATGAGGTTCCACCCAATATGAAAGAAGAAGTCGATCGAGTTCGTGAGAAGTTGATCGAGGCCGTGGTCGAGATGGATGACCAGTTGATGGAAAAATATTTAGAGTCTGGAGACATCTCCGTGGAGGAGATTGTTCAGTGCCTTCGAAAAGGAACGATGGAGAGGAAATTGGTGCCTGCCCTCTGTGGTTCGCCCATCCGGAACATCGGCATCCAACCCCTATTGAACACGATGATTCGCTGTTTTCCTTCCCCTCTGGAGAGGGGCCCCGTTGAGGGAAAAAATGGCAAGACGGGGGAGCCCGAGGTCAGGGAGCCTAAAGAAGAGGCCCCTTTCTCCGCCTTCATATTCAAGACGATCGCTGATCCTTTTGCGGGGAAACTGAGTCTTTTCAGAGTCTATTCCGGCAGTATCAGTGCTGACTCTGCCGTCTACAATTCCAAGAAGGACGTGAAGGAGAGGATCGGCCAGATTTTCTTGTTGGAAGGCAAGAAGCAGAAACCGGTGGGGTTTGCAAGCGTGGGTGACATCGTTGCAGTGGCCAAATTAAAGGAGACCACCACGGGCGACACGTTCTGCGACGAGAAAAGGCCCATCGTTTTCGGAGAAACCAAGCTTCCGCTTCCAGTGATCTCTTATGCGCTGACGCCAAAAAGCAAAGGGGATGAGGATAAGATCACCGCCTCGCTGGCCCGTATCCATGAAGAGGATCCGACCATGATGATGGGACGGGATGAGCAGACCGGCGAGATCCTTCTCTCAGGGGTGGGACAGACTCACGTGGAAGTGATCGTTGAAAAATTGAAGAGAAAATTTGGGGTGGAGGTGAACCTCAGCGTTCCGAAAGTTCCGTATAAAGAGACGATCCGTGGTTCCAAGACCGGCGTGATCTATCGTCATAAGAAACAGACGGGGGGCCGTGGACAGTTTGCCGAAGTCCATCTTGACATCTTTCCTCTCCCACGGGGGACGGGTTTCGAATTTGAAAATGCCTTGAGCGGGATGAATGTCCCAAGGAATTTCGTTCCGGCTGTGGAGAAGGGGATTGCTGAGGCGATGCAAAGCGGGGTCTTAGGCGGGTTTCCGGTGGTGGATGTGAAGGTTCGATTTTACGACGGGAAGTCCCATGAGGTCGATTCTTCGGAGATGGCCTTCAAGATCGCTGCGATCATGGCCTTCAAGAAAGGAGTGCAAGAATCCAATCCGGTTCTCCTCGAACCGATCATGAAGGCGGAGGTGACGGTGCCCGATGAGAACATTGGAGATGTGATCGGTGATCTCAACAGTCGGCGGGGAAGGGTTCTGGGGGTCGAAGGGAGAGGAAATCACCAGGTGATCCAGGCCAATGCCCCCATGTCGGAAATGCTGAAATATGCTCCAGACCTCAACTCCAAAACAGGGGGACGGGGGACATTCACGATGGAATTCTCCCATTATGAAGAGGTTCCTGCCCAATTGACGGACAAGGTGATCGCTCAGGCGAAGAAGGATAAGGAAAAAGAGGATTAAGAATTGGGAATTTTGAATTAAGAATTTAGAATTGACGGACACGAGACACGTACACGGGCACGAATAAATATGAGGGCCGTGATCCAAAGAGTAAAATCTGCAGAAGTTTATGTGGACGGTCGACTGTCTGGAAAGATTGGAAATGGCCTTCTTGTTTTTGTCGGTGTGGGCAGAGGAGACGGAGAAAACGACGTTTCCTATATGACCTCCAAACTGCCTGAACTGAGAATCTTCGAAGATGCCTCTGGAAAATTCAACCTTTCATTAAAGGAGAGGGGTGGAGAGATATTGGTCGTCTCCCAATTCACCCTTTACGGCGATTGTAGAAAGGGAAGAAGACCCTCTTTCACCGAAGCGGAAGAACCGGCCGCAGCCAAAAATCTTTATAGCCGATTCATCGACAAATTGAGAGACCAAGGGATTCCTGTTCAGACGGGGGAATTTCAGGCCAAGATGGAGGTTCATCTCGTCAACGACGGGCCTGTCACCCTCCTGCTGGATTCAAGACAAGGAGAGAAGGTATCCAGCAAGGGGGAGATGGCGATGAAGGGAGGGGAGAGGTGAGAAGATTCCTTTGTTTTCTTTTTTTCGTAGGCGTTTTTCTCCTGATGGGCTCACTTTCGACGGCACAGATCTCGAAGGGAGGAAAGGAGATGGGCATGAAAGAGATCAGGGAACCTGCTGTGGCAGGAGCATTTTACCCCGACAAACCAGAAGTTCTTACCCGGGATGTAAAACGGTACTTAGAGAATGCGAAGAAGGAGAGGGTGGATGGTGAGATCGTCGCCCTGGTCGTGCCCCATGCTGGATATATGTATTCTGGACAAGTAGCTGCCTATGCCTATCGATTGATCGAGGGGAAGACCTTTGATTCCGTGGTGGTGGTCGGCCCCAGCCACCGGGCTCTTTTTAAGGGTGCTTCCCTTTATGACCGAGGAGCATACCGAACCCCTCTCGGGTTGGTCCCCGTCGATGTGGACCTTTCCAAGAGGATGATGGAGAGGCGAAAAGAAATTCAATTCCTTCCTGAGGCACATGCCGAGGAGCATTCCTTAGAGGTTCAAATTCCGTTCCTTCAGGTGGTTTTCAAGTCGTTCAAACTGGTTCCGATTGTGATGGAGCCCTACTGGAGTTGGGAGACCTGTCAGACCCTTGCTTCGGCCATTGCGGAGACGGTCAGGGGGAAAAATGTTTTACTGATTGCCAGTTCAGATCTCTCCCATTTTCATTCTTATGAAAAAGCGGTTGAATTGGATAAGATCGTCTTAAACCATATCGAAAAGTTTGACGCAGAGGGATTGAATCGAGATCTGAAACAGAACCGTTGCGAGGCCTGCGGTGGAGGCCCCATCCTCTCCATTATGCTGGCAGCCAAGGCCTTAGGAGCGAATAAAGGCAAGGTGCTCAAATGCCTCAATTCAGGAGATGTGACCGGCGATCGGAGCCGTGTGGTAGGATATGCGGCAGCTGTTTTTTATAAGACAGCAGGGGAGACAGGAAAGATGAAGGAGGAGAAGAAAGTCGGTGTGGATTTGGGCTTAAGTGACCAGGATAAAAAGACCCTCCATCATATTGCGAAGATGGTGATTGAAAACAAGGTGAGAGGGAAGGCCGTTCCAGAGTTCAAGGTGGAGTCACCCATCCTCAAGGAGAATCGGGGTGCCTTTGTGACGATCCAAAAAAAAGGACAGCTGAGAGGGTGCATCGGGTACATTGAGGGCCAAGGTCCTCTCTATAAGACCATTGAGGAGATGGCCGAGGCCGCTGCACTCCGCGACCCCCGCTTCGTCCCTGTGACGGAAAACGAACTTCCAGATCTTGAGATTGAGATATCCGTTTTAACCCCTCTCAAGAAGATTACCGATGTGAATGAGATTCAAGTCGGGAAACATGGAATTTATATTAAGCAGGGATGGCTCTCAGGTCTCCTCTTACCGCAGGTTGCAACGGAATACGGATGGGATCGCCAGACTTTTTTGGGGCATACATGCGAAAAAGCCGGCCTCCCTTCCAATGCATGGAAAGACAAGAACACAGACATCTATATTTTCTCTGCAGACATTTTCTGATTGACAAAAAGTATTTTTCCATATATTTTTTAAAGCGGATAGGCCGAATTAATAAAAGCGGAGGAACCAAATTAACGGGGTGAATTTCGACGTTGTCGAAAAGGGTATCCCTTAATCCTAACCCGTCAGCTAACTCCGCAGGCGACTAAGGGAAGAGAATCAAGGGTAGGGGATCTTCCTCTACTTTTTTTTTGGATAAATATGAAGAACGAAGCGCCAAAAGAAACCTCCTGTCCCGTAGAGAAACTGGAACTCCGCAGAGATGTGACCGTGTGGGGCTCCTACATGTGGGGATATGCGGATGTTGGAGCGGACATCTACGCTGCCCTGGGTCTGGTCATGGGGGCTGCTCACGGCGGGGCAAGCCTCGCCTTTTTTGTAGCTGGGCTCATCTACATCATGATCGGGCTCTCCTACACGGAGATGGCGTCAACTTACCCCGTCGCTGGAGGGGGGCATTACTATGCCCTGAGAGGCCTCGGAGATTTCTGGGGCTATGCCGCGGGAGTGGCTCTTCTGTTGGACTACACCATCGATATTGCGTTGTTCGCCACAGCTTCGGCGGGTTATATGAACTTTTTTATGCCCTATGTCTTAGGCGTTCCTCCAGAATACTTTACCATGGATATCTGGATTCTTAAAAAGGTGAACCCGGTCTGGGCAGCCGAGGCTCTCATCCTGATTGCCTTCCTCATCTGGCTCAATATCCGGGGAGTTCGGGAATCTTCTCTCTTCAATGAGGTGATCGGTGCCATCGATATCATTACTGAGTCGTCGATTATCGTCCTGGGTTATCTCTTGGCGTGGAAACCCGAGCTTTTTGTCTTCCAATGGAAAACTCAATTTCCGAGTTTGAGGGAGTTTATGTATGGGTCCTCTCTGGCCATCATCTCCTTTGTGGGACTCGAATCAATTTCACAAGCCGCTCAAGAGACGAGAAGACCAGCCACGATCATTCCTCGAACCTCCATCACTCTGATTTTTACGGTGTTCATCTTTGCTTTGGCGTTTTCGACGATGGGACTTGGAGTTCTCCCATGGCAGGAATTTCCACAAGGGGATCCTGTAGCCAAACTCGCCCATGCGATCCCGGTGTTCGGTGTGATGGCCGGACCCTTTGCAGCCATTCTCGGAGCAACGATCCTGCTCATCTCTTCCAATACCGGGGTGATGGGGGCCTCCCGTCTGACCTATTCCATGAGCGAGCTCCATCTGATCACTCCCTGGTTCGATAAGGTTCATCCGAAATACCGGACACCTGTTCGAACCATTGTCTTTTTCTCTCTTATCGGGATGGTTGAGGCCATTCTGGCGTTTTTGACACCCAGTGCCATGGATACTTTGGGGAATATGTATGCCTTCGGAGCGGCCAGTGGTTATCTCCTGGTCTTCATTTCAATGATCAAGCTTCGCTTCTCCGATCCTTATTCCCCGCGGCCTTATAAGATGCCCTTGAACGTCAAATGGAATCATAAAGGCAAGACGGTAGACGTTCCCATTCTCGGTTTCATCGGGATGATCGGCGTCAGCTTTATTCTTTTTGAGGTCATTCTCACCCATGAGATTGGTCGCATCGCAGGCCCGGGATGGGTTTTGGCCTGTTTGATTTACTATTTCTGGTTTCGGAAGAAAAAGGGGTTCCCTCTGCTTGGCAGCGTGAAGCACAACTGGGAGGAGGAGCAGAAAAAGATATTAACATCTGCGGAGGAATTCGATCTGCTCGAACAGTATAAAATTGCCTTGGCAGAAAGAGATAAACGAGAGAAGGGGAAGGCCGGTGAAAAAAGCACCAGAGCTACCTGAGCAACCGGGATTGCGGGATTATTTTCAAATCGTAACAACCGTCCTCATGGGGGGATTAGGGGCCTATATTCTTTGGCAAACTATTTTTATTAGATGGGTTTTTCCATCCTTGATTTTCAGCATCGCCCTTTTGCTTTACAGCCTCTATCGAGTCAGAATGATCTGGACTTATTTCCAGCAGAAAGGCAGAAGAGATGGGATCTGAAATTCACGTCACCTTTTTGGGGGCATTGCTGGCTTTTGTCTTTACAGCCTCCATGACGATTTTACTCTCGTGGATGTTTCATGTCCCGAAAGCGATCCCCTTAGCTGCAGCCAAAGCGAGAAGGGCTGTGGGCGCGATTAAGAAGATTCTCGTTCCCACCTCCGGGACGCTCTATTCGGAGCGGGGAATTGAATTGGCATGCCGGTTAGGGCTAGAGCAACAGGCGGAGATCTATCTTATAAACGTTATCGAAGTCCCGAGGACTCTGCCAATGGAGGCACCGATGCCTGAAGCAGAGGCCAAAGCAGGGGATATCATCAAAGAAGGAGAGACAATTATTACTTTGAGGGGACTTCAAGCCAAGGGAGAGGTGAGGCGAGGCCGGGTCGCAGGAGAAGAGATTATCAGAGCGGCCAAGGACTGGGAGGCTGATTTGATTGTGATGGGGATTCGTTCAGAGATCCGGATGGCCCAGGAGATTTTGGGTCGAACTTCCGACCTGGTGCTGCGTCGAGCCCCTTGCGAAGTGATTGTGGACAAACTCTCTGTAGAAGCATCATAGGAGGGATAGGATGAGAGTGATGGTCATCGGTTGCGGCAGAGTTGGGTCTGTTCTGGCGAACCGGCTGGATGAGGGGGGGCATCATGTGGTCGTCCTCGACAGAAACCAGCAGGCCTTTCGCAGGCTCTCCGAGAAATTTTCGGGAGAGCGGATCGTTGGCAATGGCGTGGTGGAAGAGTTTTTGCGTCCCACCCTTCAAGAAAAGACGGATATCCTTTTTGCCATGACGGATAAGGATAATGTCAATCTCATGATTGCCCAGAGAGTGAAACAAAATTTTCAGTTGGAAAAGGTGATCGCGGTCGTTCATGATTCTATTCTGGCAGGGCTCTATAAGGAGTTAGGTGTGGAGACGGTCTGTCCCACAGATCTTGTGATTAAGGATCTATTGCAGACGATCCAGGAACGTTGAGGGGGGATGCATGTATATCGTGATCGTAGGCGCCGGCAAGGTCGGATATCATCTTGGAAGGTTGTTGATGGCGGAAGGTCATGAGGTAATGATTGTGGAGAAAGATCGGGCCAAGGTCAACCTTCTGTCCTTTGAGTTTCATGATGCGATCATGGAAGGGGATGGTTCAACGGTTGAGGTGCTGAAAGAGGCGGGAACGAATCGTGCGGATGTGATTGTGGCGACGACGGGCAATGATGAAGATAATCTTGTGGTTTGCCAGGTTGCGAAATTGATGTTTCTCCGTCCCCGGACCATCGCACGAGTAAATAACCCTCGGAATGAGGAACTCTTTGCCGGTCTGGGAGTGGATGCCTCGGTCAGCGGGACCAAGATCATCAATGCGGTCATTCAGGAGCAGGTGAAGGCTGGGGACATGCTGATTCCTCTCCTTACATTAAAAGCAGGAGATATTGAGATTGTTGAAGTCGAACTTACCCGTTCGTCACATATCGTAAGGAAGAAGGTCAAAGACCTATCCCTTCCCCCGGCATCCATCTTCATTGCTGTCATTCGTGGGGAGGAAGTGATCATCCCTTACGGAGAAACGGAATTTCAGCCGGAAGACAAGGTCATTGCTCTGGTGAAACGGACGAGCGAACAGGCCCTTCGGGAGATGCTGTAATTCAGTCATCGATGACCCCAACAATAAGCCAGCCGTTAAATATCCTCATCGTAGATGACGAGCCCAACATCCGGAAAACACTGTCTCTCTGCCTTGAGACCGAGGGCCACAAGGTGATTGCTGTGAGCAATTTTCAGGATGCCTTAGCAGAGGCATCACGGAGGTCCTTTGAACTCGCGTTTGTGGACCTAAGGCTTGGTACGGAGGATGGACTTGATTTAATCCCTCCTTTGCTGGCAGCAACGCCATGGCTTAAGGTTATCATCATTACGGCCTATGCCTCTATCGATACGGCCGTCGAGGCCATGCGGCGGGGAGCGACAGACTATATTCCGAAACCCTTTACGCCTGCTCAGGTGAAGCTCGCCGTCCACAAGGTGTTTGAGATGCGAACCTTGGAACAGAGAGTTGCTTCCTTGCAGGAGGATCTGGGGCGGTTAAACCCCGAGGCGGATTTTTCGACCACGAGCGCTGCGATGCAGCGAGTGATCAATCTTTCACACCAGGTGGCTTCCACTGACGCCACCCTTCTTTTGCGTGGAGAGAGCGGAACCGGCAAAACGGTTCTGGCCCGCGCCATCCATCACTGGAGCCATCGGGCCAACAAACCGATTTGTATCGTTTCGTGTCCTGCCTTCTCTCCCGAACTCTTGGAGAGCGAACTATTCGGGCATGTAAAAGGGGCGTTCACAGGCGCTATACGGGATAATCCTGGCCGCATCGCGACATGTGAAGGTGGGACCCTGTTGCTCGATGAGGTCGGCGATCTGCCGGCAAACCTGCAGCCAAAACTTCTGCGCTTTCTTCAGGACAGAGAGTATGAAAGGGTGGGCGATTATACGACACGAAAAGCGGACGTCCGCATCATCGCCGGCACCAACAGGGATCTCGATAAAGCAGTCAAGGAAGGCCGGTTTCGGGAAGACCTCTTTTACCGGCTCAATGTGATCCAGATCGAAATTCCCCCTTTGCGCGAACGACCGGAGGATGTGGTGATGGTTGCTGAGAGGTTATTAGCCTTCTTTGGTCAGGCGAGGCACCATCTCTTTCTCGGTTTTACTCCGGAGGCGCTTCAAGCCCTCAAACAATACCACTGGCCAGGAAACCTCAGAGAGCTTCGAAACGTTGTTGAGCGGGCAGCCATTCTCTGCCAAACGGATCGTGTTGGTATCGAGTGTCTTCCAGAAAACATCCTACCAAGTGATTCCGGCGCAAGGCTTGGCGATAGGGTTTCCTTGGAGAAAATCGAAGAAGAACATATCCGGCGAGTGTTGGCTGCGACAAAATCCCTTCAAGAGGCTGCGGATATACTTGGTATAGATCAGGCGACTCTCTGGCGCCGCAGAAAAAAGTACGGGATTTGATGGTTACTGATGGAAAGGTGGAAACAAAAAAGGCAGAGCCATTCGTGGCCCTGCCTTAAGAGAATTTCATTAGATTGTGAATGAACCTCGCTTCCAAGAAGTATTACAATGCCGTCGCTTTAGCCCTTTCCTCGTGGGACATCTTTGCCAATCGTTCGATTTCTTTCATGTCCAGCCCCAAGCCTTCAGCGACGCGACGCCCGTAGTCCGGATCAGCTTTATAGAAAAGAGCTGTTTGTCGCAGCTGGATCCTTCTTTGTGCCTTACCTAAATGATCCACAATATTTCCGATGAGGTTTTTGCGGTCCTGTTCCTTCATGACATCGCGATAAATGTTGCCAGGCTGTACAAAATCATCGTTCGGATGCCTAAAAGGATGGCGAGCTGCCTGGCCGGAAATCTCAAAGGGAGGCTCTCCACCCGCCGGGTCTGGTGCGGGCCCGCGGAAGCTGTTGGGCCAGTAGTTGGGCTCACCACCACCGTTATGATCGACCCGCATGAATCCGTCCCGCTGGTAACTGTTTTCGGGAGCATTCTTAGGCGCATTAACAGGAATCAGGTGGTAATTCGGTCCCAGGCGGTGGATATGTGTATCGTGGTAGGAAAAAACTCTCGCCTGAAGCATCTTATCCGGCGAAATGGCGATGCCCGGTACCACGTTACCTGGACAAAAAGCCGCTTGTTCCACTTCAGCAAAGTAATTGATCGGGTTTCGATTCAATACCAACTTCCCGATTTTGATCGGAGGGGCCTCCTTGTGCGGCCAGACCTTGGTGATATCAAATAGATCCCACCGGAAGTTTTTGGCCTGCTCAGGTGTCAAAATCTGCATTTCGAGTGTCCATGAAGGATAGCCCCCTCGTTGGATCGCTGCGTATAGGTCCCGAGTTGCATGATCAGGATCTTCGCCGGCCATGCGTCTTGCCTCTTGTCGCTCCAGATTCTTAATTCCCTGATCGGTCTTGAAATGGTACTGCACCCAAAAAGACTCGCCCTTGTCATTGTACCATTTGAAGGTATGACTACTGTATCCATTCATATTACGGTAGGTGGCCGGTGTGCCTCGATCGGAAAAAAGGATGGTGACCTGATGAATGGATTCCGGCGTCAAAGATAGAAAATCCCAAAACATGTCCGGGTCAGGTAGGTTCGTCGCGGGGTTCTTCTTCTGGGTGTGGATGAAATCGGGAAACTTGAGTGGATCGCGGATAAAGAATACAGGGGTGTTATTCCCCACGAGGTCATAATTGCCCTCCTCTGTATAGAATTTTACGGCAAACCCTCTTGGATCTCGTGCAGCGTCGGGAGAACCCTTTTCACCACCAACGGTGGAAAATCGCACAAAGACATCTGTTTTTTTACCCACCGTGGAAAGAAATTTGGACTTCGTATATTTTGTCACATCCGCCGTGACCTCAAAATAACCGTAAGCGCCCGCTCCCTTGGCGTGTACCACCCGTTCTGGGATCCTTTCGCGGTCAAAGTGGGATAGCTTTTCCAGAAGATGCACATCCTGGATCAATACCGGTCCTCTTTCCCCGGCGGTGAGGCTATTCTGATCCTCAGCAACAGGGATTCCGAAAGCTGTCGTGTATTTATTCTTGTGCTCTGCCATATTCCTCCTCCTTTCTTTTTTACCCATAGGCTTAACGGCACTGAATGGGCATCGAAATTTTAGTTTTGAAGATGATTAAAATCGTGCATCACCGATGTGGAAAAGCACGGAGCGCTTTCCCCAACCTTCTGTCTCGTGCTTAATCGGAATGATTCCGAATTGTTTGCCAAAAAAAATTATTTTTTTCTCCGCAAACACTTCTTGCAATATCCATAGTATTCGAACCGCATTTCAAAAGGCCTGAAGCCCACCTGTTTCTCAACCTCTTCCGATGAGATAGGTAAGGTCCCCGGAAAATCCTGAATACTCCCGCATCGAATGCAGACGAGATTAAGATGATTGAACATTTTTCCTTCGTAGCGATTCTCCATCTTATCGAACTCCAGCATTTTGATAATGCCACGCCTGGAAAGTTCATTGAGAGTGTAATAGACTGTAGATAAACTCAGGCCCTTAACCTTTTTCTTTGCCTTCTGATAGATAAAGCTTGCGCCCGGATGAAGAGAGGTGTTTTCCACCAATACTTCAATAATGGCAAGTCTTTGAGAGGTTAACTTCAGCCCCTTCTCTTTAAACTTTTTGAGAACCGTTGCCTTCAGATCTTCCATAATTTGGAATGATTCCGATTTAGAACAAATATATCCAACTATTTATTTATTGTCAAGTATTTTGGTTGTAGGTGTACAAAAACGAATTTGGTGATCTTCGCTTATTCAATAGAAATAAACATCGCAAACGGGTGTCGTGTCTACACTATTGCGTGCCCAGCGAAGGGTAGCGCATTCTAACGGGTGTAAGTCCCGTCATGGTAAAAGCCAGAGCCACGTAGCTTGAATGGCAGGGGGGTGGTGGGTCCTGGAGATCGGACCAAGCTCTCATTGACACTCAAAGGATATCATCCCAAAAAACACTTTTTTCAACCCTTAAACCGCCATTTTTGCTGGCAAAGCTGCTCTCATAAAGCAAGGAAGATTCTCTCAATTCAAAAAGTGGTTACCTCTCCGATCACCATAACCCCTCTTCTTAAAGGCCCTGTTTGCAGGCCAAAAGCAGCATTCTAAGCCAAAAAGAAGCAGTCTGTTTCTGTCCTTTCGTCATAATTCCAAACACTTGGCTTGGTCCGACCCGCCTCAGGGATCCAGCCTAATGTCAATAAACAAGTCTGAGCCCCAGGACATTTATAAAGATAGACCGCCACTGGAATTTTTAATGAAAAATATTTATAAATTTAAGCAAGTCTTTTTTCTATACATCTGCGTTGTTTCTTCAGACGGAGGAGGTGACTTTGAACATGGCGTGGCTGTTTCTAGTCATTGCGGGAATCATTGAGATCGGGTGGGCAATCAGTTTGAAATATACGGAAGGCTTCACTCGGTTCTGGCCGAGCGTGGGGATGTTGGCCGCGGCAGTAGCCAGTTTCTTCTTTCTATCCACTTCCCTTAAGTCCATCCCGGTGGGGACCGCCTATGTGGCTTTCACAGGAATCGGTGCTGTCGGCACTGTTCTCTTCGGGATATTCTTCCTTGGAGAATCAAGAGATATTTTAAGGCTTTTGCTTATCGTGCTGATCATTATCGGAACCATCGGACTGAAGTTTGTAGGGGAGTGAAAGTGAAGTAAATTGGGGTCTGATCTCAACGGGCTGTTGCCTAAAGCGGTGTTCGAAGCGTCTAAGGTCCAAAGTTTTAATTTTCCAGAGATCCAGGGATGGCGAATTCCGTTGATATAATCCCGTTGGTTTTAGGTAAAATCAAACCTTTTATCCGACCTGAAACAGACCGAATTGTCCTTGTAATGTTTTCTCCTATCTGATTTACCATGATGGATAAACTTCTCCTCGATTCGCCTCCATACCTGAGCAAGACTTGAATGTTCTGGATAGCAGAGACCAAATACTCTTGTATCTGAACTCGCCAAAGCCCCCTCCATCGTGCCCGATCATAACCGTAAGGCGTCCCTCTGGCAAAAGAACGCTCCATCAAATGCTGCCTGGTTTTGATGTCACGCCTTGCTTTGGCAGACCGACTCGCCTCCCGCATCCTGTCCAACTCCTCTTGCCGCAGATGACGCTTGATCGTTCGACCAGACTTGTTCTTTGTACATTGCTCTCTGAGGCCACATGCCGCGCAGATCTTCTTGGGTGCCGCATAGTCTCTGCTCTGGCGACCAAGGTGAAACGATTTGGGCTTCAGCTGATTCCCCGCCGGACAACGGTAAGTATCACTCTGTAAATCGTACTCAAACCGCTCTTCCGGGAAAATCTTCAGCTTCTCTGTCCGCTTTACGGAGGCTTCCCTCAAGTCCGGCATATGAGCCTTTAGCCCTCGATCATGGCAGGCCAAAAAATTCTCAATCGTCCCATACTTGCTATCCGCCACCACCGTCTCCGCCATTCTCCCTGTGTTGGAATGATGGCTCTCCAACAACGGAACCATCAGGTGAGCTTCATTCACATCTCCAGCCGTCGTCTCCGTCGCGGTGATAATCTCGCTCCTCCCATCGACTGCCCGATGAACTTCATAAAAAAGCTTCGCCTTGCCCCGATTCACAATCGCTGCATCAGGATCCGTCGTTGACATATATCGACTGTTCTTCTTGACGTACCTCCGAGAGCAATCCAAACTTTCATTGACCTCTTCCAATCGAGCTTCCAACCTCTTATAGTTCTCATGTAAATGAATCTTCAGGGACTGCGTGTCCATCACCGAATTATTTGACGCATCCGCATCCACCAGGCTCGAATCCACAAAGATCTTACTCCCATCCACCAAACCCGCTTCCACACATTGCCAAACAATCCGCTCAAAGAAGTCCCTAAACGCCTCCACCCCCCACCGAGCCCGAGCCTTGCTCAATACACTATGATCAGCAACCTCACTGTCCAAATCATACCCTAAAAACCATAGCCAATCTAACCGCATAGGAATCGTCTCCATTAGCTCCCGCTCGGACCGAACATTGTAGAGAATCAAAAGAAGCATCATTTTAAGAATCGCAGGAGGAGGGATGGAAACATTGCCATTGTCCCCATAGGTGTCTTTCACTTCAGCATAGATAAAATCAAAATCAATTTTCTCTTGAATCTTCCTCAGAATGTGATCTTTGGGGACTCTTCGTTCGAGGTTAATCTGATGATAAAAAAGCTTTGGCTGAAAACCCGCTTGATAACCCATCATGGCAAGACTCCTCAATTGTTGTCTTTATCATCCTTATATCAAACGAATCGCTTTTGCAAGAATTATTTGGGCAACAGCCCGTACACTTTTGACAAAGTGTTGTTGATTGTTGAGACCTGACCCTCTTCCTCTTGACCCTCGTACGAAATTGAGTTGAGTCATCTGCGCCATGTAACTTTATCTTTCTGCACTGGCACGCCAAACTTTGCCCTAAAATCTGCCCTCAACGGCTTATGAAACATTGCCAGTTTTGTCGCTGTTTTCTCAAGGGTAGAGGAAGAGCAAATCTTACTTATGGTAGCCAAATTGGTAAGAGGATTCTTTCCTTTATCAACTTCCCGATCTATCTTTGTTCTTAGAACATCTGCTTTTATGACAGAACTGGTATCAAATTTATTCCCCGGCGGTCTCGTTATTATAGATTTGGGCGAGACCAAAATGAGGTTCTTGAATCTCGGTTTTATTGAAATTCCTATCCGTTTTGGAAGAATATTATGGTATTTCAGAAAGCGACCGAGCAGGTGGATGTGCCTCTTGTTCTGTTCAATAGGAGAGGGAATTCCGATGTATTCCTTGGCATAATAAGCCTGGAATTCCCCTTCAGGGCTGATCTTAAGTTTATATGAGTAATTCTTGGACTCAAGGACGTATATGTCGAAGAAACGATTGATTAAGAGATGATCAATCTGAGCGACCTGACCCTTATGCTCAAGCCTTAGATCGTGTGTGACAGCCCGGTTTCTTGAATCTCCAAAGTAGAAGTCGATGTAGTAAGCAGAGTCCTTCTCGCCAGAAACCCCACTCTTCATTGTCTTCAGTTCCCTTTCAATCAAGAACCGCTGGTAAGGAAGCAGCTTACCTTTCAGGAGTATTTCAAGTTCCCATATCTCTTCTTGCTTTGAATCCATCCTTTTTATGATCATTAGTTGCTCCAAACATTAATCCGGATACAGGATAGGCAATCTGATAGTATTGCTAAAAAATCATAAAATGGGAGTCAGATTTGCGATCATCATTGTCCCCACAAGTCCACCTTCAACCTTCCCGAAACTTCCTCATTTCTGCCTCAGAGGAATCACGTTACCCTTAGCGAAGTCCGTCTTCTCAGTGGAGTCCGCCTTCCGCAGAAGGGCCGGAGACACGTTCCACCGTTGTCCGTCATCGGTGATGACCGTGACCGTCTTCTTATTATAGCGGGTCAGCATACCGACCACCGGAGGGCGACCCGCGGGCTGAAAGCTGACACGGTCGCCAATCTTGAACTCCAACATCTTCCCGTGCGCACGCATTTGGTTCAGGAAACGAAGACGCTCCACGATCCTATGGTTGAGGTCGATAAGTTCTGCCTCGGTGAGTTCGTCAATGTTGATCTTCATCAGTGCTCCTGCCTTTTTTGGTCTTTTCCCCGTGCATGCCTACTCGCCTAACCGTTTTTGTTTTCTGTTGATTGTTGAGGCCTGACTCTTTCTCCCTCCTCAGTCTAATGTCTGAAGTCTATAGTTTTACTGTCTGAATCATAGGTAAACTATAGTCGATCCTCGCTAACCCCGTGGCTCTGCTCACCTCTTGATGTCAATACCTAATTACGGTTGCCTGATCCCACGTGGCATATCAGAATATCTGAGTAAGTTCTGGAGGAATGTCCCCCTCTTCGCTTGTTTTATGCCTCCAGTCCTTTGCTTAACTTTCTGTCTCGAACCTGATTACTTCCACAAAAGGGGCAATGATTTCACTGGGTATTGCATAGGTAATGGGTTGCGGAATGTCCCTTCTATGCACACCCGAAGTCACCATTCCCATTACTTTACCCGTTTTTGGATCGAACACTGCACCACCACTCATCCCACCAGCGACCGGAATGCTAACCTGTATTACCCGAATCTCTTGGGGAGCGGTAGCTGGGAGGATCGCGCTAACAATGCCCGAGTAAAAGGTAGGCTGCAGTATTCCACGGTTTGATTTCGTCCACAAAAACATATCTTTTCCATAAGGATAGCCGCCCACAACAACTTGGTCGCCTACACCCAGTTTCGTCGAGTCACCCCACTTAACCGAAGGCGCCTCGTAAGGGCGCTCTTTGGTGCTTTTTGCAGGGATTATGAGAGCTGCCAGATCTACAATGGGATTTAGTGCATCAGTCCGCGGATCCACGTACTTAATGGCATGATGATAGGTAATGGGAAACGGAGTACAAATCACTGTGTTTTCTCGAAAAATCCGAGATAGAATATATCCCCTCTTTTGCGTTTTTATTAAAGCCTCCACGACGTGACCACAAGTTACAAGTTTTCCGGGTCCCCCCTGAATAGCAGTTCCAATAATGTTCATCAGGTAATCTTCATTACTCGGATCAGTCAATGAAAAAGTAGACGCTTCCTCTGGTGGAATTGGAGGGGGATCGCGAGGGAAAACCCCTACGGGAACAAGGCTACGCCCAATCCTGCTTGCAGGGGTTTCTCTTCCAAACGACCACCAAGGAATGTTTTTAGTAAGCTCTTGATACTTTCTCATAGCATATTACTAAGACAGCCAGAATGCCCCGTTCACAGCACAGGAATAAATGACGATTTGGAGTTGGACCGAATTACCGTTCTCTGACACCGCACATTATTTTATCATATTTTTGTTTAATGTCTTGTCTTCTTATCTTTGATCTTCACCTTTGGCCATTCTGCGTTAGTCCCGGAAGATTTGCTGAGATCTGTCAATGCATAGATCAGACGCCAGAAATATTTGTCGAATTAAGACAGTATCTAATTTGGGCTGCAGAGAATTATTCTAACAGTCAATAACCGCCTGACGAAATTCTCCAAAACTTGGGCAGCGATATTTTATTCTGTCCAAATCTGATTCCCTTGCGATTTCTTGTGCTACTGCAGGTGTATAATATACCTTAGCATCTGAAAGAACTTTACCTAACGTCTCCTTTGGATCGATAATTGATTCAAGAGGCTTATTCACCGGAACCGCAGGTTTTCCTGAACGAGATCTTGTAACCCTGGAGATTGCTTCCTCATCTGCAAGAAGCCAAGCTTCAAGCTCATGAATAATGATGAGGAATTTTACTTCAAACGGGTATCTTCGGTCCAGGATTTTATTCTTCATTCTCTCTTTCAATTCCTCTGGATCTCTTCCATGTGCATCACGGATCACGATGGCCTTATCAACATTAGATCCCTGATTCCCGTAGCGAAATGATTCAAGGTGTTCTGAAAATACCTTGATCAACCGATCTTTTTCATTGCACCTACGAGAAATTATTGTTATCTCCCTTGCAAGGATTTTTTTAATTATTTCTCCAAGCACCACTTCATCGTAATAGCCTTCGACCACAATCCCGTATACAGTCATAAATCATCCCTCAAGTGCTCCTGAATACCATAGTTCCCCAAGTCCAAGTTCTTTGCGCGCTAAAAGCTCTTTCAAATGCGATTTGGAAGAAGGTTTTGTGTACTTTGTTGCCCCATCACTTTTTTCAAAGACAATAAGATCTTCTATGTTAATTCTATCAACTAGATATGGGGAGTGGGTAGTAACTACGATTTGGGCAGTTTTTGGATCCAATTCTCTCTGCCTTTGATTCACAACCTCAACCAGGATTTCTAACAACCTTGGGTGCAGATGATTCTCCAATTCTTCAATACAAAATAATGGTGCACCAAAGGAAGCTGGTGCGAAAATCAATGACAGCCAAGCCAAGAAAATGAGTTCTCCGTCTGACATGTGCCAAATATTAACAGGTCGTTTGAGATATTTCTCTCGAGTAGTCATATATGTTGTTGCGAATTGCGTTGGTGGGATTAAGATTTCTTCTAACCCCTGCAAACTGTCTTTTGCTACTTGTCTGATGAGATTAAATTCATCTGGATAGTTAGTTTGCAACGTCATAAACCAGCTTGAGAAATTTTCACCAGTTTCCGTAAGGTATTGTTGGGAAACAGCAGCATTTGCTTGTTTAAAAACAGCAGGAGATAAATGATAATATCGCCATAAAGAAATTGGATATTTAAATTCCATTCCCTCCCACCCCGGTACTGAAAATTCTAGAGCTGATCGATTAGGATCTTCTGAGGCGAAGGCTATTTGTCCATCTGCATGTGTGATTTTGCCTTTACCATTTCTGAGGTCGATCAACGTTGAAACCTGATTTCCTTTTTTAACCATCAAATGCTCTCTTTCAATTGATATTAGACCAGTTTGACTTCCAACAATAGAGATTTCATATTCAAATGTTTTGGGTGATGCGTTTTCATCAAGTTCTTGTTCAATAATTAGGTGAAAAGAAATTGACTCTCCGCCGCCTCCTTTCCAAACAACTTCAGGGAATCCCCCCCGATTTAAAAAAGCTTGAATAACACCAGAAATGCACATGTTGGTCAGGAACTTGAGGCAATCAATAAAATTTGTTTTTCCAGACATATTGGGTCCCACCAATACATTCCTCTTCCCCAATTCAATGTCCAGATCTTTCAGACTCTTATAATTTCTTACTCCTAATCTTTTTATCACGTTTTTTCTCCTTTAAAGAAGTTTGCTTAAGATAGTATCAAAATCCGATTATTTTTCCAATAAAAATATAAGCATTCACTTTTTTTGAGCATTCGGAAGTACCGGGTTCAGGAAGGAAGCGACGCCATTCGGCAAGCCTTATCAAATCTCGAGAATACGTTACCTTTCTCACTGCTTACGGCCCGCACTTTTGGAAACCACTCATCATTAATCTCCCTCCTCCTTTCCTTCCGCCTTGCAATTTTCAAGATTCTTTTTTTTCTTTTTTGCAATTTGCAAAACCCTTGTTAAAAAACAGATTCGAATGGCGCGAATGACACCGAATGAAGCGAACAAGAAACCATTGGTTATCATTCGGGTAATGGGTTCGGAGGGGCTTCGAGCAGATGGAATGTTATATAGAAATCCTTAAGGCATGAAGTTTGCTATATAGATTAGAAGAAAGGAGGAAGGCGAATGCTGGGGCTTCGACAGAAATTATCCCTTGGGTTTGGTGGGTTGTTGTTGATCATCTTAATTATAGGCATCCAAAGCATCATCCATCTTACCAAACTGGGAGAATCCATCGATGTTATCCTCCGTGAGAACTACCGGAGTGTCATTGCATGTCAACAAATGAAAGAAGCCCTGGAGCGGATGGATAGTGGGATACTTTTTGAACTTCTCGGATATACCGAGAAAGGGAACGAACTCATCCGCAAGAATGAACTGGCTTTTGAGATGGCACTTCAAGTTGAGTTGCATAACATCACCCTTCCGGGAGAAGGGGAAAGGGCAACTCATCTCCAGGATCTTTTTGGCCGATACAAAACAGCGCTTAAGAAGATAGAGGATTCGAAGACGCCGATTACTGTCCGGCGCAACGCCTATTTTACTGACCTATTCCCGTTATTCCTACAGATTAAGGACACGGCCGGCGAGATCCTCCGGATGAATCAACAGAATATGAGTGATGCGAACGATCTGGCCCGAAATAGCGCAGCCGCAGCTCGAAAGCAGATGTATATTCTTTTGTTTGCCGGTACGATTGTTGCTATCGGTTTTATTTTCTTTACAGGCAGGTGGATTCTTCGCCCGATCAATCGCCTCATTCAATCAGCAGATGAGATCAGGCGGGGGAATCTTGATCTTGTCGTGGAGAGCGAATCCCGGGATGAAGTCGGGCACCTTTCCGAAGCCTTCAATGCAATGGCGGCAAGCCTTCGGGAATTTCGCCGTTCCGATCAGGCCAAATTAGTTCGGATTCAACGCGCAACCCAGCAGGCATTCGATAGTCTCCCCGATGCCGTTGCGGTCGT
The DNA here is from genome assembly GCA_963826305.1 of uncultured delta proteobacterium. Lineage (GTDB taxonomy): Bacteria > Desulfobacterota > BSN033 > BSN033 > UBA1163 > CAWGWZ01. The sequence continues at coordinate 173,810 of CAWGWZ010000021.1, forward strand.
TGACCTTCAAGGAAAAGTGGAAGTGGCAACGGGAGCAGCCGGAAACATTTTTGGGCTAAGACCCAACACACTCATTTTTGACTTGCCATTGGGATGGATGGCTGATCTCTATAAGGAAGCCCTGAAGGATGGCCGTGCTGTGCAGCAAAAAGTGTGTTCAACATTTTGTGGGGGGAGAGGAGCGATACTATCGTCCAGAGGCAATCCCAATCTTAGACAGCGACAGACAACTCACAGGGGTCATCCTTGTGCTTCAGGATGTGACACAGCTCAGACAGCAGGAAGAGATAAAGAGAGGAGTCGTCTCAACGGTCTCCCATCAACTGAAGACACCGCTCACCTCCATTCGTATGGCGATCCACCTATTGTTGGAAGAGAAGGTAGGACCCCTTACCGAGAAGCAGGTCGAGCTTCTGGTGGCGGCCAATGAGGACAGTGATCGATTGCACAATATCCTCAATAACCTGCTCGACATAAGCCGAATCGAATTCGGGAGGGCTCAGATTGAATTTCAGCGGTGTCTCCTCATTCGATAGTGTCAGAAGTGGTGGAATCTTTTCGGAGGGCTGCCCAAGACCAAGGGGTGTCCTTAAGCGTTGAGTTGCCGGGTGATTTGCCCGAAGTTCAGGCCGACACGACCCGAATCAACCATGTCTTTGGCAACCTGCTCTCGAACGCCCTCAAGTACACGTCACCTGGAGGCAAGATTACCCTCTCTGCGAAGGCTGACGAGGAACGGGTCCAGTTCTCCGTCTCAGACACGGGCAGGGGCATTCCAAGCAAGTATCTTCCAAGAATCTTCGAACAATTCTTCCGTGTTCCTGATCAGGGGAAAGAGGCAGGAGCAGGGCTTGGACTTGCCATCGTTAAAGAGATCGTTGAGGCTCACGGCGGGACGGTCGTTGTCGAAAGCACTGAAGGGAAGGGGACCACATTCACCTTCACTCTTAGAAGAGCGGACCGAATTCCGAAAGAGGAGAATCATGGTTGAAGATAGAGCCAATTCTTTTCTCAGGATGATTCGCCGGAGCCAGCGAGGGCGGTTAAAGGTTTACCTCGGCTACTGCGCAGGAGTGGGGAAAACTTATCAGATGCTTCAGGAAGGCCACCGGCTCAAGAAAGAAGGGATAGATGTGGTGATCGGACTGCTCGAAACACATGGCCGTGCCGATATCGCAAAACTTGCCGAAGGACTGGAAGTTATCCCAAGGCGACGGCAGGAGTATCACGGTGTGATTGTGGAAGAAATGGACGTGGATGCAATCTTAGCCCGCAAACCTCAGGTCGCTCTAATTGACGAACTCGCACATACGAATGTTCCGGGGAGTACGAATCCAAAAAGATACCAGGACGTCCAGGACATTCTTGCGGCAGGCATACATGTTATCACTACGATGAACGTTCAGCATCTCGAGAGCCTTTACAACATCGTTGAGAACGTGGTGGGGGTGAAGGTGCGCGAGCGCCTTCCTGATTCCGTTCTCGCTGAGGCGGACCAGATCGTTGATGTGGACGTGAGCACGGAAGATCTACAGAAACGTCTGACAGAAGGCAAAATTTATCCAAAGGAACGGATCGAGACGGCTCTAAACAATTTTTTTAAGATCTCGAATCTGGAGAAGCTTCGTGAACTCACTCTCCGTGAACTGGCCTCGCAGATTGATTTAAGAAGGCGTGAAGCTACTGATGAAGAAAGCAGTACCACTTCAGACCAGATGATGGTCTGTCTGAGTTCGAGAGGCCCAAACAGTGAGAAACTGTTACGCTATGCTTCGCGCCTGGCAGGGAAGCTCAATCGGAACTGGTATGCTGTTTATGTTCAAACTCCTTCTGAGGAAGCCACAATCATCGATGCTCAAACCCAGCGCTTCATCTCTAATACGTTGACTCTGGCCAAACAATTGGGCGCAATGGTTTTTACCTACAAGGGAGAAGATGTTGCGGATACCCTCCTCAGGTTTGCAAAGGAATATCGTGTGGGTCATATCGTCATTGGAAGACCAACCCCGAAACCATTTTGGAAAAGGTTTGGGAAGAATAAAAATATAGTTAAGGATCTGATCAAAAATGCCAAAGCAGTCACCATCATCGTTCTCGATACCCGTAAAGAGGAACCTCTCGTCACCCGGCTACCTCTGGAGGTTTCAGAAGAGAGGGCGCCAACCATCGCACTTTCTCAAACTGCGGCTCAGCCCACGGATCGGCTGATACTGAGTCGGCTGTTGTCGCCTCGACGTGTTGTCATCTGGGATCAACCTGTCCGAAAAGAAATTGTTCTTCGAACATTGGCGGAGGCGATCGGGAAAGGTGACGGGATAGAAGATGTTGAGGCATTATTCAAGTCTATCATGAAGAGGGAGGAACAGGGCTCGACCTTTTTCAACGAAGGGGTGGCTTTTCCCCATGTTCGGTTTAATGGCATGACCACTCCGGTCGTTGCCATTGGTTTAACAAAACTGGGGGTCTCTGATGTATCCACGGAAAAATCTATTGAACTTGTTTTTCTGATTCTCTCCCCGGCCCGAGACTCCGGATACTCAAATTCAGATTTTAGGTCTTGCCAGCCGGGCAGGTCAAAACAGGCATCTTCTCCAGAGTTTTAGGTCCGTCCAGACCCCTCAAGAAGCGATGAAGGTGATTTTTGATTGGGAGGCATCCAATGAATTCAGCCCTTCAAAATTGTCCTGATGTGTTTAAGCTTAAAAAACCGCTGACTAGCTTCCCGGTCCGTGGTCGGATTGTTACCCTTTTTAGAGCGGTCATAGCCCTCATATTGGCTATGAGCCTTGTATACGGATGTGCCAAAGAGAATAAAGACCTTGCTAAGCTTGAGGAAGAAAACAGGGTCTTGAAGGAGAAGATAGCATCGCTTGAAATCAGACGAATGAAAGTCAGATGAAACCTGCAGTAGCCTCAAAGCCTGAAATGAATGAAGGAGCTTCTTGTCCTGGCGAGGAAATTGAAGGCATCACCAAATGATTTTGTGGGGCAGCAAATAAAATTGCATTGCAGATTTGGAGGTTTTGAAAATAAATTCCTGAATGACACGAATGGCCCCAAATTCCTTTCTACCTATTACGTTGGACTCATCGCCCAGAGCGGGAAAGAAATAGAGGAACCTCTGTTTGATCATTTATTCATAAGTAAAAAGGAAGCAAAGGAGCAAGGTGCTTATCACTTAGGTGTAAATGATCTAATTACCGTTTATGGAATGGTAAACAGTGCATACAATAAAGAACCCTGGATTGAGGTGTATGTGGTAAAAAGGGGATGGGAATGATTCGGGACTACACAAGAAAAATAGGGTGATGGGGGGATCGGGAGATCGGGGGAAAACAGAAGTTTAGAGCCTGAAGTATTGATGCTGGGGAGTTGAAGGGTTGACCCAAAAGAGAGCGGAAGCATATAATGTGCCGGAACATCTGAATTTATGCACAGAGTCATTAATCTTAGAAAAGCGCGTCATTCCCGCCCCGTATCGAGTCCGGGATAAACTCCAGCGGGAATCCAGAAAGGCACTGGATTCCGGGTCAAGCCCGGAATGACAAGCTGCATAAGACCTATGTCACCGTGTATAATTCAATCAAGTTTCAATGTCTTGAGGGGTAATTGAAATGCTTGACTTCAGCTTGATCGTGTTGGTTTTTGCTTTTTTTGGATTGTCATTCTGGTATGTCCGTTTCTGCGACCGGCTCTGATGAGGGATACAATAATGAATTGGGAGTATATGATAAGTGGGGTCATTGGTCTGGGTCTGCTTGTCTATTTGACATATGCGCTGCTCAGACCTGAGAAGTTCTGAGTTGAATGGGGGTCCAGAAGTCCGTTATTCAGAAAATAAGTTTCGAATCCCCCCATCCCCCCTTTTCTAAAGGGGGGTGAGGGAGGATTAGAAATTTTCATCGTTCGCGGGTGGCCATTTGGCCGCGAGAAGTTATGGAGAAAATAAGATGACACTGAATGGATTTTTGCAGCTTGGAATATACTTTCTGGTTCTGCTTGCTGTGACTAAGCCACTCGGCGTCTATATGACCAGGATATTTTCTGGAGAAAGGACGTTCCTGGGCAGAGTGTTCGGCCCCTTGGAGCGATTGATTTATCGAATATGTGGCATCGACGAGCACGAGGAACAACACTGGACAACGTACACTGCTGCCATGCTGATGTTCAGCCTGGTAGGTCTCCTTGTTCTTTACGGGCTTCAACGCCTTCAATATTACCTGCCACTCAACCCCCAAAGATTAGCTGGTGTGGCACCGGATGTGGCGTTCAATACAGCCTCCAGTTTCACTACCAATACCAATTGGCAGGCCTACTCAGGTGAGTCCACGATGAGCTATTTGGTACAGATGGTGGGGCTGGCATTCCACAATTTCGTATCGGCGGCCGCCGGCATTGCGCTCGCGATAGCTTTTATTCGGGGCATTGCACGGCGGGAGGCACATACCCTTGGCAATTTCTGGGTTGATCTTACCCGCACAACGCTTTACGTATTGTTTCCATTTTGTATTATCGGAGCACTTATACTGGTCTCCCAGGGAGTGGTCCAAAACTTCAGGCCATACACACAAGCCGCGCTCGTCGAGCCGCAGCAGGTAGAAAAAACGGATGATCGCGGCCAAAAGACTGTTGAAACCGTGACTGTCCAAACCATCGCCCAAGGCCCGGTCGCATCGCAAGAGATCATCAAGGAATTAGGCACGAACGGTGGGGGCTTTTTCAATGCCAACTCAGCTCATCCCTTTGAGAACCCGACACCGTTTTCGAATTTTCTTGAGGTGATTGCCATCTTTGCGATTCCAGCGGGTCTCACCTACACCCTTGGCCGGATGACCGGCAATCAGAAGCACGGCTGGGCAGTCTTTTCTGCAATGGCGATACTTTTCCTGGCGGGCTTCTTCACGGCCTATTACTTCGAGGCCCGCGGTAACCCGATCTTTAACCAACACGAAGTGACTCAGGTGGTAACCGAAGCGGGCGGCCAACAGCAAGCAGGCGGCAACATGGAAGGGAAAGAGGTGCGCTTCGGGATCATGAACTCTGCCCTTTTTGCCACGATCACTACGGATGCTTCATGTGGTGCGGTCAACTCCATGCACGATTCATATACCCCACTGGGTGGGATGATACCGCTACTGAACATCATGCTCGGTGAGATTATTTTTGGGGGTGTTGGCGCAGGTTTGTATGGCATGCTGGTGATGATTGTGTTAACGGTTTTCATCGCCGGGCTGATGGTCGGCAGGACTCCAGAGTACCTCGGCAAGAAGATCGAAGCGAAGGATGTGAAGATGGCCATGCTTTATGTTCTTGTTTTCGCCTTCTCAATTTTGGTTTTTTCGGCTTGGTCAAGCGTTGCAAGCTATGGGGCATCGAAGATCAACAACGCTGGACCGCACGGACTCTCGGAGATCGTTTATGCCTTTGTTTCAGCTACGGGCAACAACGGTTCGGCTTTTGCAGGCCTCAACGCAAATACCCTCTGGTATAACACCACGATAGGATTTGCAATGTTGATCGGGCGGTTCCTGATGATTATTCCAATGATGGCCATAGCGGGCAATCTCGCAACGAAAAAGATCGTTCCTCCTTCAGCGGGGACGTTCCCTGTTCATACGCCTCTGTTCGTGGTGTTGCTGATCGGCGTCATACTGATCGTTGGCGCATTGACTTTCTTCCCGATGCTTTCGCTGGGTCCGATCGTGGAACATTTTCTGATGGAATTGGGGATAATGTTTTGACGCCTTCGACGCCTCTCAAGGTCAACCCTGAACCTTCGGCAATTATGATGGGGAGCCGAAGGGTTGAGTCGCAGAGTTTGCCCTCTCACCTTATCTCTCTCCCCGGCGGGGAGAGGGGAGGGTGAGGGGCGCAAGGTATTTGTGAACGATATGGCAAGAAAAACACGGAAAAGGCCTCTCTTCGATTCGCCCATCGTGAAGCGGGCGATTAAGGATGCGGTCATAAAGATAGACCCGCGGCAGGTTGCCCGCAATCCGGTTATGTTCGTCGTTGAGATAGGCAGCATACTCACGACGCTCCTTATTGTTCGGGACATTGCCGTTGGCAATACCGGCAACCTGTTTTTCACCGTGCAGGTAACCCTGTGGCTCTGGTTCACGGTACTTTTTGCCAATTTTGCTGAAGCAATGGCTGAAGGTCGTGGAAAAGCACAGGCTGATACGCTTCGGAAGGCAAAGACTGAAACCGTGGCCAATCTCATGATCGGGGATATAGGTGTGGGTATAGAACAGGTCAAGACCGAGCTTGTCCCCGCATCAAAGCTGCGAAAGGGCGATGTCGTATTGGTTCGTGTTGGAGAGCTCATCCCGGGGGATGGAGAGGTCATTGAAGGGGTTGCCTCGGTAGATGAATCGGCCATCACCGGCGAAAGTGCGCCTGTCATTCGCGAAGCAGGGGGAGACCGCTCGGCAGTCACAGGTGGAACAACGGTGATTTCAGATTGGATCAAGGTACGCATCAGATCGAATCCAGGAGACACGTTCCTGGATCGTATGATCGCGCTGGTGGAGGGCGCAGAACGGCAAAAGACGCCGAACGAGATCGCACTCAATATATTGCTGGCCGGCCTTACGATCATCTTTATCCTGGCGGTCGCAACTCTGCTACCATATGCCATTTACAGCGCTCGAGCGTCAGATGCGGTAGGTAGTTTCGTTCGGGCTGCGCCGCCTTCGGTTACGGTGCTGGTGGCACTGCTCGTTTGCTTGATCCCGACCACGATCGGGGGGCTGCTTTCGGCAATCGGCATCGCAGGAATGGATCGACTGATTCAACACAATGTCCTTGCCATGTCAGGCCGGGCGGTTGAGGCAGCAGGCGACGTAAACACCTTGCTTCTGGATAAGACTGGCACGATCACCCTTGGTAACCGGCAGGCCACCCAATTCATTCCGGTTCGTGGAGTCACAGAAAAGGAAATGGCGGATGCCACGCAGCTGGCAAGCTTGTCGGACGAAACCCCGGAAGGCCGCTCGATCGTGGTTTTGGCAAAAACAAAGTATGGGCTGCGAGGACGGGATCTGTCATCGCAGGAAGCGCGTTTTATCCCCTTCACTGCGCATACCCGGATGTCAGGAGTTGACATCGGTGGATGCTCCATCAGGAAAGGGGCCTCTGATGCCATTATCTCTTTCGTCAGTTCTCGAGGAGGAGTGGAACCACCTGAACTTAAAGAAATTGTTGGGGACATCTCGAAGTCCGGCGGGACACCTCTGGTTGTTGCTGATCGCAATCGCGTGCTCGGTGTCATTCGTTTGAAGGACATTGTAAAGGGAGGTATGCGAGAACGGTTCGTGCAACTGAGAAAAATGGGGATAAAAACCATCATGATTACAGGGGATAATCCGTTGACCGCCGCAGCCATTGCCGGTGAAGCGGGGGTGGATGATTTTCTTGCGGAGGCGAAACCACAAGACAAAATGGATCTTATCCGTCGCGAACAGGCTCAGGGTAAGCTCGTAGCGATGACCGGCGATGGGACAAATGATGCTCCAGCTCTCGCTCAGGCCGATGTTGGCGTAGCGATGAACACGGGTACGATGGCGGCGAAAGAGGCAGGTAACATGGTGGATCTTGATTCGAACCCCACAAAGTTAATTGAGATCGTTGAGATTGGCAAGCAGCTGCTGATGACACGCGGTGCGCTCACGACCTTCTCCATCGCCAATGATGTGTCTAAGTATTTTGCGATCATTCCGGCGATGTTTTCAACATTATACATGGCGCTGGGCGCAAAGACCGGACCTCTTGCAGCGCTTAATATCATGCGCCTGGCCACGCCGGAGTCTGCCATTCTGTCAGCGGTGATCTTCAACGCGCTGATCATTGTTGCATTGATTCCTCTGGCGTTACGCGGCATCAAATATCGTCCATTAGGGGCGGCCGTTGTGCTCAGGCGCAACCTCTTTATTTACGGATTTGGCGGCATTATAATCCCCTTTGTGGGGATTAAAATGATCGATGTCATCATCACTCTGTTTGGCCTAGTGTGATGGAGGGAATAATCCGTAATGTTGCATCAATCGGCCGTTGGGTGTGCTTCCTAACCTTTATCAAGGGGATCTTTTTAATTATTCAGCTGGGGGGTGAACATGAATTTGTCTAAGCATATCTACCCTGCCGTTGCACTAACCATCGTGCTTACGGTGCTCCTGGGAATCATTTACCCATTCGTCGTGACCGGATTATCAGAGTTGTTCTTTAAAGAAAAAGCGCGGGGGAGCCTCATTGAGAGAGAAGGAAAGGTGATTGGATCTCGTTTGATCGGGCAGCCTTTCAGAGGCGTTGCCTATTTCCACTCGCGACCTTCTGCGGCCGGCTTCGGATACGATGCGACCGCTTCGGGCGGCACGAATCTCGGGCCGACAAGTAAGCAGCTTTTTGAGGAGCAAGTGAGAGGGCGCTCAAAACAGTTGCACACTGAAAATCCCGATGTGGAGATTCCAATCGACCTGATCACTTCTTCTGGATCGGGGCTTGACCCGCACATCAGCCCGGCAGCGGCTGAGTTTCAGATTCCAAGGGTTGCCCGCGAGCGCCGAATGACCGAGGAAGAAGTGAGACGACTTGTACACGAGCACACCGAGGGACGACAATTTGGGGTCTTGGGTGAGCCACGGGTCAATGTTCTCGAACTGAACCTCGCACTGGATGAGGTATCAAAGAAAAGCAAATAGACCGTGAGCCGCAAGTTGCGAGTCGTTAGTGGAAAGCCTCTTGCCCCTTGCGATTCACCCCTTACGCAAGGTCATCGAGAATAGGGGGGAGGCCCTAAGAAAAATGGAAGTGAAGAAAACACCTAAAGATACCACAAGGCCGGATCCGGATGCCCTCTTAAAGGAAGTTCAACGTGAAGAAGAAAAAAGGGGAAGATTAAAAATATTTTTAGGCTATGCGCCCGGCGTGGGTAAAACCTATACGATGCTTAATGAAGCACGTGTATTGAAGAAACGCGGTGAGGATGTTGTGGTGGGGATTGTAGAGACTCACGGCCGTATTGAAACGGAGGAATTACTAAAGGGGTTGGAGGTGATTCCAAGACGGCGTGTGGACTATCAAGGCATTGTCCTTGAAGAGTTGGATCTCGATGCGATACTCACAAGACGACCTGCGGTTGTTTTGGTAGATGAACTTGCTCACACCAATGGTCCTGAGAGCCGCCACCCGAAACGATACCGAGATATCGAGGAATTACTTGACAGTGGCATTGATGTTTACACAACGGTGAACGTCCAGCACTTTGAAAGCCTCAACGATGTTCTCGAAAAGATCACTGGAATCCGTATGCAGGAGACACTGCCCGATACCTTTCTCGATAGAGCAGACGAAGTTCAGGTGATTGATATCCCTTTGGAAGAGCTTTTTGAGCGGCTGAAAGAGGGAAAAGTTTACATCCCGAAGCAGGCCGAAAGGGCGATGCAAAACTTTTTCCAGCGCGGCAATCTTGTCGCCCTGCGGGAACTCATGCTCACCCACGTGGCCCACAAGATGGGCACTGAACTTTTGAACTATATGCGGGCCAAAGCCATTTCTGGCCCCTGGCCAGTTGGAGAAAGGTTGATGGTCTGCATCGCACCGAGTCCCTATGCAAAACAACTGCTCCGCAAGGGGTACCAAATTGCGCAAGATTCTCATGCCGAATGGTATGCTGTCCATGTTTCAACCCCCTCTCTGAAAGAGATGTCGGATAGTGATAAGGCTTACATCACTGAGGCGTTGAATCTTACGGAGGAATTGGGTGGAAAGATTGCAACCCTTTCCGGAACGGATGTGGCGAATGAAATCCTGCGCTTTGCCCGTGAGTACAATATTAACCATATCGTGATCGGTAAACCCCTTCACTCCATGTTATTGGGATTCTGGAAAGGGTCACCCGCATCGCGTCTACTGCACACTCAGAGTGAGTTTGAACTGCATCTCATAACCCCAACCGTTGAAAAGAAAGAGGTTGAGGTAAAACCAACGCCTGGACGGCTTGCACCCAATCCCAAAGATTACTTACTCTCCATCTTAATGATTGTCGGCGTCACCTTGCTTAACTTTTTTCTTCAGCAATTCATCAATCCCCTGTCACTGGTTTACATCTACTTGATTGCGACGATTGCCAGTGCCCTCCTTTTCGGCACCGGGCCTTCGATATTCTCCTCGATCGTGAGCCTTCTGACTTTCGATTTTTTCTTCACCGAGCCAAAATACAGCTTCACCATGTATCATCCCCACGACATTATTAATGTCTTAGTGTTCTTCCTTACCTCAATTATTGTTGGCCAGCTTGTCAAGATAACAAAGAGGCAAAATCTCCTTTTGCAGCTTCGCATCAGGCGGGTGACCCTGATTGAAGAGATGAGCAAAGAATTCTTGCTGCTTCCTCCCGTTGAACAATTTGTAGGAGGCCTGGTTCAGAATTCGAGCGAATGGAATAATGTTTTGATCCTCTTCCGCACGACTGTTCTTGATCACATCAGCCACATAGCGATCAAGTATTTGTCAAAAATCCTTGACGCTCCATCCTTTGTACTCTTCAGTGGGGAAGGCGGAAGACTGCAGGTTTGGGCCCGGAGCAAACCGGACGTTGATATCACACCGCATGAGATGGCCGTTGCAGAGTGGACCTATTTACATGGTGAGCCTGCAGGTGCGGGTACGCAAACACTGACCAACATCGGAGTATTTTTCTTACCCATGAAATCGCTCGATGAGACCATTGGCGTGATCGGCATTCAATACGATTTCAAGAACCTTCTTCTCGATCAACGCCGCCTTTTGGGGGCCATATCGAATCTCTCGGCTCTCGCCGCTGCAAGGTGGGTAAAAATCTGGTCCCTTAAGTGACGAATTATTTTTCTTCCTTTTTAACCTCCTCAAGAAGGATGCCTCCTGCCTGCCTCCATTTTCCGGTCGTTGATCGTTGGAGGTTTTTGATGGCTGGCTCGTAGGAGGGGTCAAGAGAAAGTGCCGCCCTGTAATTCTTCTGCGCTTCAACCCGATCCCCACGTATTTCCATCAGCCCCCCCAGAAGATTAAAGGCCTCTGGTCGTCCGGGATCAATAAAAATAGCCTTGCGCACATGCTCGACCGCTGCGTCGAAATGACGATCGCCAATGGATTTCTTCGCAAGTTCGATGCGAGAGGCATAATCTGCGAGGTTGTGTTCATAAAGCCTATCTCTGTCCATCACCCGTGATACCAGTTCCCGTATCTCTTCGGGATCGAAGGGTTTCTGGAGGAAGTCCACCGCACCCAGTTTCATTGCCTCAACGGCTGATTGAATCGTGCCGTAAGCCGTTATCATGATGACACGGATGTCAGGCCGTATCTCACGGACTCGACGAAGGACTTCCATCCCATCCATCCCTGGCATCCTGATGTCCAAGAGGATCAAGCCAAACTCTCTCTCCTTGAGTTTCGCCAGGGCTTCCTCTCCGTTGGCAGCAGTGTCGATTTCTGCACTCAAGGTTTCCAGAGCCTGTGAAAGAGTCAAGCGAATATTTTTTTCATCATCTACGATCAAAATAGGTTTGCTTATCATGGCTCACCCCTTTTTAGGATTTCTCCACGATAGGGAGTGTGAAGGTAAAGATACTCCCTTCTCCGGGAGTTGAATCCACCCATATCGTACCACCATGGGCACGAACAATCTCTTTGCAAATGGTCAACCCGAGTCCACTCCCCCCAAGGACCTTGTCACTCTTTATTTGAACAAATTTGTCGAAGATCTTGGATTGAACTTCAGAAGGAATGCCTGGGCCATTGTCACTTACTGAAATATGAACAAACGGACCGAGGTGCTCAGCGGAAAGACGAATAGTTCCACCGCTTTCACTGTAATGCAACGCATTCGAGATCAGGTTCGTTAACACCCAGGTGATCTTATTGGAATCTGCACTGACATTTGGGAGGTTCTGAGGTAGATCCAATGTGAAATGAATCCCTTTCGCGTCGATTTGGCTTTCTAAAACGCCAAACGCATTTTGACCGAGTGTATGGAGAGAAATATTTTCAAACTCCATCTCCATCTTTCCCGCCTCGATCTTCGAAAGATCCAATAAGTTGCTGACGAGAGTTTTAAGCCGTTGCAGATCCTCATGGGCAGCCAAGAGAAGCTGCCGATCTTTCTCATTAAGTTTCTCCATCGTTCTTTCAAGGAGGAGTTTGATGCTCATGCCGATGCTTGTCAAAGGGGTTCGAAGTTCATGAGAAGCTGTCATAACGAATTCGCTCTTGAGACGGTCCAGTTCTGTCAGGCGAGTGACATCCCGTAAGAGCAATACCACTCCCAGCAGGGTGCCAGGTTTTCCATGGACAGGTGTTATCGAAAATTGGTAGTGGCGTTGTCTCTCTCCCTGTTCTACCGTGAAAATAGTCTTCTTCTCTTCAATGGTGGGAGGCTGGCCCGTTTCAACTGACTGCTTCGCATAATTGAACAACATTTCATTCTTCACCACCTCAAGAAAATGCCTGTTCTGTATCTGGTCAGGTTCAACGTTAAGTGCTTTTGCTGCGGTTGGATTCATATCGGTTATCCTGAACTCATTATCAACAACCACCAGCCCGTCATCGATACTTCGAATGATTGCGTCACTCTTCCGTTTCTCTGCCATGATTTGTTCGATATTCAGGTCGCGATATGTTTTCAACTTTTTAACCATCTCATTAAAGTCATGCGATAGGTCGCCCAGTTCGTCAGACGATTGGATTGAAATGTCCACATCATAATTGCCCTCAGAGATCTTCTTTGTTGCTTCCGTCATTTGACGCACAGGTCTCACGAGAAGATTTGATAGGAATAAGCTGAATCCCAACCCGATGCCTATTGCAGCGCTGCCGATGAAGACCATTGACCAGATCGCCCTCTTTGCAATGTGACGAGCCCGTTCGCTCGCTTTAAACATCGTCTCTTGATTAATCTCACGGAGATGAATGCATGCGTTCCGAACGGAATTAAAGGATGGGAGAATAGTTTCGTGATAGAAAGTTGCCGTTTTCTGTAGGTTAGATTTATAAACAGGCCTGAGTTCAGCGATATGATTTAGATAAAAGTGGTATTCATTTTCAATCGTCTTGACAATCCTCTCTTCCCCTTCGACAGTGATATTATCTCTTGCCCTGCCCAACCATTGAAAAAACAGGCTTTCATTATCGCGGAACTGTTTCCACGCTTGATCCTCATAACCGAGAAATAAGAGGAGTGTCGCACTATCCTGTCGCTCTATGGCATAGACCATATTTTCAGCTGCAAGAATGCTCTTATAGTTTTCCCTCAAAATAGCTTCGCCGGCTTGCCCCAGCTCAAGGAGATGAACCAAAGCCCATATGAAGACAAGAATCATTAAAGCAAGGGCGAAACCATAACCGATAAAGATTTTTTTTCGAAGAGATCGAACCATAGCAATACAAGTTCTACCTTTTTGCCTGAGATCTGCGATTCACAACCATATCGATCAAACCTCTTGTTGGGACCATCATATAATTTCTGCAAAAAAAGACAAGTCTTTGTTTCGAGGAAACCAAGGAAATTCGTCATGAGAAAGAGGTTTGATTTTCAGGAAATTTCATGTAATATGGGGTGGTCAATTTGGCCTATTTGAGAGGTTAGAGAGAATATCATGCCCATGAGGATTCGTATCCGAATCAGCACCTTCTTTTCGAGGCGCCTCTCTCCTCCAAGGATCTTTGTCCTCAGTTTCGCGGCTGTGATCCTGGCAGGCGGAATTCTTCTCCGGTTTCCTTTTTCAGCTGCGAAGGATCATCTAAGATTTGTGGATGCTCTCTTCACTTCCACCTCTGCTGTCTGTGTCACGGGGCTTGTTGTGATTGACATCGGCAGGGACCTGACGATTTTGGGTCAGGTGATCACTATTTTCCTTTTCCAGATTGGAGGACTGGGCATCATCACCTTCTCTACGGTCTTCTTCGTTCTGATGGGACGGGGGATTTCCTTTAAGGGAAGGGAGATTGTACAATCGACATTTCTCCACACCCCTCGAAGGGATTTCATCGTGATAGCCAAATCTGTCCTCTTTTTTACCTTTGTTATCGAATCTTTTGGGACCCTCTTTCTCTTTACCCGATTTTCTCAAGATTTCTCCATAGGATGGGCACTCTACCATGCCATCTATAATGCCATTTCCGCATTTAATAACTGCGGCTATTCCCTGTTTTCGGATAATCTCATGGGTTATCAGGGGGATCTCATCGTCAATCTGACAATCATGGGCTTGATCGTTCATGGAGGCATTGGTTTTATCGTGCAGTATGAAGTTCTTTCCCGGTTAAAGGGGGTACAAAAAAGATTATCTGTTCATGCGAAAATCGTACTGATCACCACCGCGATCCTCATTCTCTCTGGTGCTTTCTTATTTTATCTTTTTGAGAGAAACCACATCATTCAAGATGTACCCATCATGAACAAAATCCTGGTCTCTCTCTTCCAATCGGTCACCCCCAGGACTGCTGGATTCAATACCGTCGATATTGGACTGCTGACCAATGCGACCATCCTCCTGATGATCATCCTTATGTTCATCGGGGCGTCTCCGGGGTCAACCGGCGGAGGTGTAAAAACGACGAGCGCTACGCTGCTCGTCCTGTTGATGTGGGACCGGTTAAAGGGAAATCTGGATGTGAATATCTTCAACCGAACCATTCCAAGAGAGATCGTCAGCCGATCTATTTCAATCATTTTTGCATCCGCTTTTTCAATCGCTATCATCACCTCTGTTCTTTTGATCGCAGGGGGAGGGAAACTTCCTCCTACAGCGAGCCGCCATTTTTTTGTAGAATATCTTTTTGACACTGTTTCTGCTTTTGGGACCGTGGGGTTGTCCATGGGAGTGACTCCAAAGCTAAATGATGTCCAGAAATATGCGCTCATCTTGATGATGTTCGCGGGAAGAGTCGGTCCCTTGACCCTCGCTTTTTCTCTTTCCCGGAGCACTGGAGGAAAAAGTTTGACTTATGCAGAAGAAGGGGTCATGGTAGGATAAAAGACAAATGCGGATTGCGGAATGTAGAATTCAGAATGCTGAATAGCAGAATAGAAAGGAACAGAATATTCTTGCTCTGTGTACTTTGCTCTTTGCGCTATGCCATTACTGAGGGGGGCAATTAGATGAGAAGGGTGGTAGTGATTGGATTGGGAATTTTTGGTTATAATATCGCAAAAGACCTCTATGAAAATGGGCTTGAAGTCATTGCCGTCGATAAGAACAAAGAGGTGATCCAGAAGATCAGGGATTTTTCAACCAAGGCGGTCCTTGCCGATGGGACAGACAAAGAGGTCATTGATTCCATCGGTATACAGCAGGACGATGTGGTCATCATCTCTTTTGGTGAGGATCTGGCTGCCAGTACCCTGATCACCCTCCATCTTAAAGAGATGAAGATAAAACATATCATTGTGAAGGCACCGAACGAGGACCATAAGCACGTTTTAGAAAAGGTTGGGGCAACGGAGGTGATTATCCCAGAAAAGGAGATGGCAGATAAAGTGGCCAGGAGTTTGATCTCCCCAAATGTCCTCGACTATATCCCTCTTTCCAAGGATTATACGATCTGTGAGATGGTCCCCCCTTCCAGTTTTATGGGAAAGACGATTGGAGAGCTCCATCTCAGGAGCAAGTATCATATCGAGGTGATTGCCGTAAGGGAGATACTACCGGACCGGCTTACCATGGTTCCCCGTGCCGATTTTGTGATGAAGGATAGTGATGTTTTGGTGGTCATCGGTAAAGAAGGGGACATCGAAAAAATCAAATAAGAGTGTAACAGGGAAATCGCGAGAAGAAGAGACGCGGGGGAGGAGAAATGAAGCAATCCCGTGGAGGACGAGATTGCCACGCCCTACGGGCTCGCAATGGGGATACAGCAATTTATGGCCCTTTAATTAAAGATTGAAACGAGCAATTTATGAATGACGAGGATCATTGGGCCGAAGACCAATGAAACGACGGTCATCAATTTCAGAAGAATATTCATCGAAGGAGCAGATGTATCCTTAAAAGGATCACCCACCGTGTCTCCCACGACTGCGGCTTTATGGGTCTCTGATCCTTTACCGCCAAGGTTTCCTTCTTCAATCCATTTTTTGGCATTATCCCATGCACCGCCCGCATTGGCCATCTGAATCGCCAACGGAACGCCTGTGGCAAGTGCCCCTAACAATATCCCTGCCAGTGCTTCTGGCCCAAGGAGCCCGCCCAGAACAATGGGGATGACGACCGCAGCAATTCCAGGAACGATCATTTCTTTCAAAGCACCGGCGGTGGTGATGTCAACACAACGGGCATAATCTGCTCTTGCTGTTCCTTCCATCAAACCTTTGATCTCTCTGAACTGTCTCCTGACCTCTTCCACGACATTAAAAGCAGCCCTTCCCACAGCCATCATGGTCGCTCCAGCAAAGAAGTATGGAATGATGGCTCCGATGAAGATCCCAGCAACGATTTTGTAACCCCCCGCACTCATGATATCGATTGCAGAAAGGTTCATCACCTGTGTATAGGAAAGAAAAAGAGCCAGGGCCGTCAATGCAGCCGATCCAATGGCAAAGCCTTTGGCAATGGCAGCCGTGGTATTGCCAGCGGCATCAAGAGAATCTGTGATCTTGCGGATGTCCTTGCCCATATGGGCCATCTCTGCAATGCCTCCAGAATTGTCAGCAATGGGTCCATAGGCGTCAACTGCGACCACCATGCCGGTCGTGGCCAACATCCCGATTGCCGATAGAGCAATACCATAAAAACCCCCAAATCTGAAAGAGATTAAGATCGCGATCCCAATCACAACCAAAGGAACGACAGTGCTTTTGCAGCTTAATGCAAATCCATGGATGATCGTTGTCGCAGAACCTGTGGTACTGGCCTTTGCGAGACGCTCAACCGACTTTCCAGAGGTATAGTAATTTGCAGTGAAACCAATGACCATCCCTGCAACAATCCCTGAAAAACTGGCGAAGAAATAGGAGAGGTCCCATCCGAACATCCCCACAACCAATAGGAAAGAACCAATGGAATAGAGGATAGCACTGGAGAGGGTTCCATTGTTCAGAGCCTTTCTTGGGTCGGCCTTCTCACCCGTTCTGACAAAGAAGACTCCCAGAATGGAGGCGATAATCCCAATCGCATAGAGGAGGAAAGAGAGAATGACCCCCTTGATCTTGAGTTCCGGAGTCGATAATGTTTGAGAGGCAATGATCACTCCTGAGAGGATTGAACCGATATACGATTCATAGAGGTCTGCACCCATTCCCGCCACGTCACCCACATTGTCACCCACATTGTCAGCAATGGTAGCAGGATTTCGAGGATCATCCTCCGGTATTCCTGCCTCTACCTTTCCGACCAAATCCGCTCCCACATCAGCGGCTTTGGTGTAGATGCCTCCACCGACCCTGGCAAAGAGAGCCACGGAACTGGCGCCCATGCTAAAGCCAGCAATGATGCCAGCGGCTTCGGTCATCCTCTCAACCAATCCACCTGAGGCTAAGGTTCCTAAGATCAGAAAGACGGCGGAGAAGGCAAAGAGGCCTAATCCCACAACGGTGAGCCCCATGACTGCCCCACCTGGAAAGGCCACACCCAGGGCTTGATTAAACCCTTTTGTGGCCGCCTGAGCCGTTCGTGTATTGGCCCTGGTAGAGATACTCAATCCGACATAACCAGCGGTCAGCGAACATGCCGCCCCTACCAGATAGGAGAGGGCGGTAAAAATAGAATAATGCCAACCCTGGCCCTTGAGCCCGATGGCCAAGAGGATGGCGACAATGATGGCAAATATACTGATGGCCTTATATTCCCTCTTCAAAAACGCCATTGCTCCTTCGTAAATGGCATCCGAGATGGCGATCATCTGTGGTGTTCCAGGATCTTGTCTCATCACCTTTTTAGCGATATAGAAAACGAATAGCAGAGCAACGATCCCTGTGAGCGAGGCAATTCCGACCCATTCCATTTTACCCCTCCGTCCTAACTTTTTTCTGATACCGATTCATTGCTGTGAGTAGCCGGTCCAAAGGCATCACATTTAAAGCCCTTGCTGCCTGGGTTTGCCAATGTCAACCTTCAATTTTCAAAGACTATTAATTAACCTTGTCTCCACTTTTTGTCAAGGGATTCAAAGACCTTGGCCATCCCCGGTTTTTCTTGCTCGACCGGTGTAAATCCCTTCCAAGGCTTCATAAGGCCCGCATTGAGGCAAAGGCACCAAGCCTCGGAATCATCTTGGACCGCGGCTTCCCCTTGAAGCCCACGCAGCCCAACTCCATAGCGGTTGGGCCGATGAAGCCTCTTCAGGGACCTACCCCGGTCGAGCAGGCACAGGCTCCTTAGGCCAAGACACAGAGGGACGGGTCAGGGCACTTGCAATATTTCGAGAGATGAGCGATATTCTTAACGAATGGTGCCTTCATAAAGTCTTGGCCAAAGGGATAATCCATCTTTTGAGGGAGGACAGTTAGATGTTTGCGGGAAAAACAATCTGGGAGATACTACAGACCGGTGGTTTCACGATGTATATTTTGCTATTCTGCTCTCTTTTATCTATTGCGATCCTTTTGGAAAGGATCATTTACTATCGAAAATTGTCCAAAACCAAGAGGGCTGAATTTATGACGCGAATCAAAAGGGCCTTGAAAATCGGTAACGTCGAAAAGGCAATGGAGATCTGCAAAGACACGGATGCTCCTTTCTCTCAAGTTGTCTTTTCTGGTCTTGAACTCCGTGGCAGACCTGAAAAGGAAATATCCAACGCGATGGAGCGAGAGATCACCATCGAGACCACAAAATTAGAACGCTACACCAGCATTGTGGGAACGATTGGGAACACGGCTGTTTATATAGGGCTTTTTGGGACGGTTCTGGGGATCATCAGGGCATTTCATGATATTGCTGCAGCCGGAACGGGCGGGATGAGTATTGTGATCGGGGGAGTCGCCGAAGCACTGGTCTGTACGGCAACGGGGCTTTTTGTGGCAATCCCTGCGGTGATTGCGTTCAATTATTTTGCTAAGAGAGTGGAGTATTTCATCGATGACATGGAATTATGCGCTTCCGAGCTCATTGACTTGATCGGCAGGAAATGAAAGAATATGAAGAGGAGAATCAAAAAAACCAAATTAATGGCAGAGATTAATATCACCCCTTTTACGGACGTGGTTCTAGTCCTATTGATCATTTTTATGATCGCTACTCCCTTTATCTACCAATCCAGCATGAGAGTGCAACTGCCAAAGGCATCAAAATCTGAGGAGGCATCGCGCGACATCATTATTACCATCAACGCTCACGGTGAGGTTTTTCTGGAAGATGTAAAGCTCGACATGGATACGTTGAAATATAAGCTTACGGCAATGGTGAGGAGGAAACCCGACGCCTCGGTGATTATCAATGGGGATAAAAATGTCAGATATGATTCGGTGATGCAGGTGATGGATGTCTTGACACGATCGGGCGTGAAGAATCCGGGTCTGGGAATAGAGTTAAAGAGATGAAAGGATTGCGAGACAAAAAGGAAGACCCCCGTCTGCTGATCGATTCGTTTCGATCGGAACCAACCGGATTACTGAAAACAGGGATTTTTTCGTTGGTCCTCCATGTTGCCCTTCTTGCCTTGGTCACCCTCAACCTGAAGCCTGGGATTCCGAAAGGATTCCGTGTTTATCATGTGACGCTCCGACCTTTTTCAGCTCCGGGGGGTGGAATTCAACCGGCAGGCCCCGGTCTGGGAATCCCAAGCCCCCCTGCGGGATCATCTCCTCCTGCGCCAGTTGAAAATCTGAAACCCGGAGAAATCTCCAAGGGGAGTGAGATCGTTGAAAGCATAGGACCGAAGCAGAAGAAGCCGGAAAAATCTGAAAAGGGAGAGGCACCTGAAGCAACTGCCAAAGAAAGATCGGACGAACGGTTGAGAAGGGATGAGATCGGTTTAGGGAAAAAAACCAACAAAAGAGGAGAGAGCCTTGAAAAAGAAAGAGGTTCTCTCAAGTCTCTTCAGGAGGCCATCGAGGATGTCCATAAGAAGGTGGCCCTCGATGAGATTCAAAAAAGGGTGGCCCGTCGTGGTGGATCGGAGAGGGGAGCGCGAGAAGGACCACAAGCGCTTCGTCCACCCCAGGCATCGAGCGTTTCATCCTACGGGAGTTCATCTCCATCAGGCTCTGGATCGGGAACAGGGCTAGGCTCAGGAGGCGGAACGGGACCGGGGTCTGGTGGGTTTCCAACGGGGGGATCGTCATGGGGTTCTTCGGGGGGCTCTTCGGTATGGGAGTCCAAGCTAAATGAGTATTACAGTATGATATGGGCCAAGATCAAAGAGGAATGGACTCTTCCTGAAAACCTTCCCAAAGGAAAAACGAACTTGGAAACAATTATCGTCGTCCTTATTGACAGGGAAGGAAGGATTCAAAAATCATGGCTTGAAAAAAGGTCAGGAAATACCCTTTATGACCAGATGGCGATGCGAGCGATCAAGAAGGCTGAACCTTTCCCCCCCATTCCTAAAGAGTTTGGTGAGAGCACATTTGAGATTGGGATCCGTTTTCACCCGGATTGAAAGAAATACGGATAGGGTGATCGGGTGATATATTGACCAATGTCCGGATAACGCGAAATTTTGGGTGTCTTGGTTTAAGAGTTTTGGTTATTGGGATTTGGTCCATTATTTGATTATTGGTGCTTGGAGTTTGTTTGTTGGTCTTATTTCCCCATCTCCTCAACTCCCTATCATTCTTTCTCCTTCCGGGTTTTCCCAGAAATGACCAGGGTGATCTCCCCTTTCAATTTCCTTCCTGAGATCTGATGTTGAATTTCGCTCACTTTCCCTCTCAGGATTTCCTCATAAACCTTTGTCAGTTCACGGGTGAGAACGATCTCTCGATCCCCAACGATGTCGAAGATGTCCTGCAAGGTCTCAGAGATGCGGTGAGGGGATTCATAGAAAATGAGGGTCTCTTTGACCTCTTCCAATTGTTTAAGGAGATCCCTTCTCCTTTTTGATTTATGGGGGAGGAAGCCTTTAAAAAGAAAGGCATCGGTCGGAAGACCCGCGACGCTAAGGGCCGCGACCACCGCAGAGGGGCCCGGGATGGGGACGATCGGTATCTGGGTTTCGATGGCCAATCGGATGAGGCGAAAACCAGGGTCGGATATGCCGGGTGTCCCAGCATCGGTGACCAGAGCGATCTGATCGCCCTGTTTCAGTCTGAAGAGAATGAATTCCCTCTTCTTTAATTCATTTCCCTCAAAATAGCTGGTGAGGGATGTCCGAATGCCAAAGTGCTTAAGAAGGAGGCCCGTATGTCGAGTGTCCTCTGCGGCAATCAAATCCACCTCCTTTAGGATGCGAAGGGCCCTTAGGGTAATGTCTTCCAGGTTCCCAATAGGAGTGGAGACAACATAGAGGATGCCTTTCGCTACTTTGGAAGAAGGATATACCATACATTCCCAAGAATCATAGTCTAACAGGCTGCTGAAAAACGCCCATCTGTCCCGCGAACGGGATTTCGCAAAACTCAACTTGCATCTGCCTGTCTGCCGAAGCCTCGGCACAGGCAGGGGCATTTTTGATCAGCCTCAAAAGGGGACTTTTTCAGCACCGTGCTAATGAAGTAGGATATCACCTGCTCATCAATTGATCAAGTGATCGGTAGGAAATTTTGGAATCGGAGCTGGAAGTCAGATGATTGTTCTAACTGGTTATGATGATTCAAAGATAGTCGTTCGAGGTGAAACGGAATCAAAAGGAGCTTTTTACGCCTGTGATCCTTCCCCTGGTAAAGTTGTGGGATAGGATACGACAGGTTTTTGGAATTCCATTCGGCGTATTCCACCCACCCCAAATATTATGGTTTAATTGTTTGATCCAAAAATTAATCTTATCCTCTCATGAGGTCATTTCTTTCACCTACGAAGAGCGAGGAATAGCCCAACATGAGAGTTGTTGATTTCCGAGTGAAAGAGAAAAAATCCATCTAATTGGGGGTCTACTACCTCGGTTATATAAAAACCCATTAATAATTTTGGCTAAATATGTTTGGATACAGCCGAACATAGACTCGTTTGTTCATATTTTTCGATCTTAGGTTATAATAATGTTCCTTGCAGATCGTCCAACCAATACAAAGTTGAGGAAGCATAACCCTATCTGTGCTTGGTGGGATTGGATGTTCCATGTTGTGACTACTGCCAGGCGATCTCCCTTTTGGGGTAGCCAATCGCCATAACTCGTTGAGCGGAGTGTGAGCATTGACTTCAGGTACTGAAGAAAAAGTGAAGGGTGCAGTCGAGCCAACAAACGGCGGGACCGTCCCGCCCCAGCCCGCGGCACCAGATGCAGGGCGTCTTATGCCGCCTCGAAGCGCAATAGAGGCATTTGCCTCTTTCGGTCATCGTAACTATCGGTTGTGGTTCACTGGTCAAGCGGCGTCCTTAGTGGGGACATGGATGCAGTTCACGGCGCAGGGCTTCCTCGTATTCCAGTTGACTCATTCCCCAGCTTTTCTGGGCTATGTCGGCTTTGCCGCTGGCGCTCCCATCTGGTTGTTCACGCTACTCGGAGGGGTGGTCTCTGATCGCATGCCGCTCCGCAACCTGCTACTGATCACGCAGACGACCATGATGATCCTGGCCTTTATCCTGGCGGCGCTGACGTTCTTCGGCCATATTCAACCGTGGCATATCGTGCTGCTGGCCTTTGGTCTTGGGGTGGCGAACGCGTTTGACGCCCCGGCTCGCCAGGCATTTGTGGTGGAACTGGTGGAACGGGAGGATCTAGGTAACGCCATCGCACTAAACTCCACGATGTTCAATCTGGGGACAGCCATTGGCCCTGCTATTGCTGGCGTGGTCTATGCGGCTCTCGGCCCCGGGTGGTGCTTTACGATCAATGGGGCATCATTCATCGCCGTAATCTCAGCCCTGCTGATGATGCGACTCAAGCTGCAGCCCCCGCGGGTGCGCACGGGCACGGCCCTCGACGATCTCAAAGATGGACTACGCTACGTGGTCTCTCACCCAACCATACGTATTTTGATCGCCGTAACTATGGTGACTACGATCTTCGGGATGAGCTTTATTATTCTATTACCAGCCTGGTCGGTGAAGATCTTGGGAGGCGATGCCACGACCAACGGGTTCCTCCAGTCGGCACGTGGCGTCGGTTCTCTCATTGGTGCTCTCATGATTGCGTCGTTGGCACGCGTCAAGATCAAAGGAAAGCTGCTGACTCTGGGTAGCCTCATCTTTCCGGTATTGTTGCTGGTCTGGTCGGCCATGCGCTGGCTACCGCTATCATTGTTGGTGCTCGTTGGCGTTGGGTGGGGCACGATGCTCGTGTTGAATATTTCCAATATCCTGGGGCAATTGCACGTGCCCGACCAGTTACGGGGGAGGGTGATGAGCATCTACACCCTGGGCTTCTTCGGCATGTTCCCGTTGGGCGCTCTCCTGTCAGGGACCGTGGCAGAGGTGATCGGCGAACCGACTACGGTGGCCTTGGGAGCATTGGTGACGATTGCCTTCGGAGGGGTACTGTGGCTGTACGTGCCCCAGCTGCGGACGCTAGAATGAAAAGGTAGAGGAATTAATTCGTCACAGAGGCTTGCAGATGATTTCATGAGCGCTCGCCCCGTCATCCCGGTGCTCGGCGATGCAGTGGCAATGATCGCTGTATCCGCTCCAACCCGGGTAACCGCTACGAAACTGACCTTCTCATTCCATACTGGCAAATACTTTCACGCCTCACATCACACCGGCTAAAGCTGGCGGGTTTTGTTTGTAAAAAGAAATGTCACCCTATTACCCAGAAGGCACCACCGAGTTGGGCATAAAAACGTTAAAGAATAACTGGAAGGGGGACCTCAGTTAGGCCTTGTACCCCTTTGTATAGTGTGATATCTTTAAGACGAATTGGTTCTAGTTTTACACTAATAAGACAATTTATCTTCTGTTGGGGAGAATCAAGTGGCACGTATAGCAAAAAAGGAGGACGTTCAGATCGATAGGCTTAAATTAGGGGCATTCGATACCAACAGCTACCTGTTAACCTGTCCCTTAACTGGAAATAGTGTTTTGGTGGACGCTCCCGCAGAGGCCACCGAAATTCTGAAAGCGTCGGAAGGGACCAATCCTCGATACATACTAATAACTCATAACCATATGGACCATATCGGCGTACTATCCGAGCTAAAATCCAGGCTAAGAATTCCCGTTGGCGTCCATCGCCTGGACGCGAAAGGTCTGCCTCTACGACCCGACATTCTTCTTGAAGACGGTGAAGAGGTGTCTTGTGGAAACATGAGTCTAAGAGTCCTTCACACGCCCGGTCACACCCCCGGCAGTTTGTGTTTTTTAGTGGGAAAACACCTTATCTCAGGAGATACGATCTTCCATGGCGGCCCGGGCAAGACCAAGTCGCCGATTGATCTAAAGCTAATCATCCAATCCATAACCAGTAAAATCTTTGTCTTACCCGATGATACTGTCCTATACCCCGGTCACGGTGATTCCACCCTATTAGGAAAAGAAAGGGAGGAATTTGCCATCTTTTCCTCCCGCTCCCATGATCCTAACCTGTTCGGGGATGTGCTTTGGCTTTCATCTTAACTAACCCCTTGTTCAACGGGCTACCATAATATCTCCACCCGGTGGAAAGCTTCCGCCAGCTGAAAGTTCTCTCCCTGTGCTGACAACCCGTGTCTTTCCCTTAACCGTTTTTCCAGCTCCTGGAGTGGAATCTGTCCTACCTGACTCCCATGACACCGCAGCGCGGTCAGCTTCACATGAAAAGTTTCGGTGATATCGGAACGGTAATTTGCATCCTCCGTTCCCCAGAGCAATACCTCCCTGACCTTATGAGGATAAAGTCCTTCTTCCATCAAATCTGGGTAGGAAAAGAGATCCCTAGCATAGGGGAAGATGGCGTCCAGAGTAACCTGTCCAGTAATTCGATGATCCCGGTGCCAAACATAGCGCCGGTAAGGGTCAGCAGTCACCACGGTCTCGGGCCTATACGTCCTTAGGAGGCGGACGATCTCCTTACGGAACTCAGAGGTATCCTCCAAACCCTGATCGGGGTGACGTAGAAAGATAACCTCCCTTACCCCCAGTAAGTTGGCTGCAGCAATTTGTTCTTCCTCTCGAATTTTGGCCAGTTCCTCCGGCTTGATGCTCGGATCACTCGTTCCTTTGTCGCCGTTGGTACACACCACATAAACGATCTCCTTCCCTTGACTGATCCAGTGAACCACTGTCCCGGCAACTCCATATTCTGCATCATCTGGATGAGGCGTAACCACCATCACTTGGGCGAGCTTCGTTTTCATGAGCCGATCTCCTCCGTGTAAAATTTTTAAAATTGTATAATATTGAATCGGTTGTTACAATTACTTTGACGGTATTTCAGCCAAAAATGAGCAATCATCGTTATATCATCCGAAATTATCATTCTGAGGATTTTGACAAGGTGGTCCGGCTGGGAGCTGAAGTCCAGGATCGAGGGCAAAGCGGCTGTTTGATCTCACCGTTAGACTTAATCGAGAGCCTATGTCAACCCAATCATTCCTCTACCGATAACCTGTTTGTAGCGGAGAGGGCAGGAGAGATTGTTGGCTATGCAGACGTGAGACCGGAGTTAAACGTCGGCCGGGTTGTTCTCAGGTGGCTGGTGCATCGTGATCATCTCAGAGAAGGATTAACCGCAAAGCTTATCGATCGGGCCATCTCTCGGACGAGAGAGCTGGGTACAGTGACTCTCCATGTGAATATCTGGCGAAACAGCCGGATGGATAAACAACTTCTCACCCAGATGGGTTTTACCATCGTCCGCCGATTTCTTGAACTCAGGATGGATCTTTCCAAGACGCCTTTGCCAGAAATCGAAAAGATCGGCCCTCGATACCGCCCTTTGCACCCCGGCGAGGAAGAAAGACTGACCCGCCTTCAAAATCGCTCCTTCACGGGCAGCTGGGGATACAATGCCAACACGGTCAAAGAGATACTTTACCGCATCCATCTTCCAAACTGCTCCGCAGAGGACATCATTTTGGTCTTCGATCGGGATAACCCCATTGGCTTTTGTTGGACGAGGACAAACTTTTGGAAAAACAAAGATACGGGTCGGATCTACATGTTGGGCGTGGATCCAGATTACCAAGGGAGAGGGTTAGGGAAACGACTTTTGCTCGCGGGACTCTCCTATTTGAAGGATAAAGGCCTTCAAGTTGTTGAGTTGACGGTGGATCGTGAGAATAAAGTGGCCTGCACCCTTTACAAGTCGGTAGGATTTAAACTCTGGACAAGCAGTCTCTGGCATGAAAAGAGACTGGATTAGCAGCAATGGGCTCTCAGTTAGCCGATTCTTCTAAGCCCGAAACTCCTGTATTTCTTTGCGTACCCTGTCAGAAAAATCCCTCAGGACACTTCGGTATTCCGCAAGTATTGCTTCGGTGATGTTTGACCAGCTGTAGTTCGCTACGGATGCCCGGACCGTGCCAACATCTGTGTCCCCGTTTGACGTTGAAAGAAGCAGTGCTATCTTATCCGCAAGACGGCAGGAGTCGTTATTTCTGACGACATATCCTGTCTCACCGTGGCGAATAACGCTTTCGGCACCCCCGACCTTTGTGGCTACGACCGGTGTTCCACAGGCAAGGGATTCCAAAACCACTAACCCAAAGCTTTCGTAATAAGATGGAACAACACATAAATTAGCGGCACTGTAAAAGAAGGGCAAGATTTCCTGTTTCACCAGACCCAGAAAAATAACTGACTCTTGGATCTTTAAACTTCGGGACAGGGCCTTCAGCCTTTCCACTTCTGTCCGGCTATGTTCGTCGCCGCCGATCACGACAAGCTTGATTCCTTCCTTTCTTTCCAGATAGCTCATAGCCTTCAACAAGTTGTCTATGCCCTTGAGTGGAATAATCCTTCCCACAAATAGAATGATACTCTCCTCCTTTAAACCAAGATAGCATCGTGCCGTTTCTCTGCCGACGGGTCGAAACAGATCCAAATTCACGCCACAGGGAATAACGCTAATCGTCTCAGGGGAAGCATCGTAATAGTCGATGAGATCCTTTTTCCCCTTCATGGTAGAAGCAATGATCCGGTGGCAATCCCTAACCAGTTCCTTTTCGGCGGTGATACGAAGATCGGGTTCACCCCCACCGATACCAATTGCGTTCTTCACTGCCCCCAGGGTGTGAAACCCCATCACATGAGGGATGCCCCACCACTGCTGTAACCGCTTCCCAGTCAAACCCGAAAGCCAATAATGACTATGTATCAGATCATACCGAGGCCCGTTCCGCTTCCTGAAATTTTCCAAATTGTGGGCGAAGTCGTCCAGATAATAATAGATTGCCAGTTTCTCTATCTCTTCTTCTCCCGCCTTAAGATGGATCAGTCGGACGTTTTGCCCTATTTCTGCAATCTCATCATGTGCCGGTTCATGAATGCGTGTATAGACATCGACTAAATGACCCCGTCTCCCGAGCTCATGAGCAAGCTCTCGGATATAGACGCTCATCCCCCCTGTATTCTCCCCGCCCATCTTGCCCAGGGGACAACTATGAATGCTGAGCATAGCTATCTTCAATCCGCTAATTCCTCTCGAATCCTACTTTTGCCGTTCGAACCCGGGTGCTGCCGCCCTGAATCCCTTATTTGAAAGATACCTGGCAACTATATAGATTAACTTCTTTGCCTCCCAAACGATGTTTATATTCCTCGGCTCCTTTGAGGAGGTCGAATTTACCCCTGCCTCTTTCAACGCTGTCTTTGATACTTAACACCTTGGCAATTAAGCCCACGCTTAAAGAGCTATATTTAGGATCATAACCATTATTATAGAGAAACACCGTGTTATTGTAGTCAAAACACATCACTGCGGCTACTGGCAATGCATTGAGCTCCAGGATCCCAAGTCTTAGCAGTCCTGCTCGAGCCATCACCTTGGCCAGGGACGTGAAGAAGGATTCGATCCGGGCCGTCAAAAATATCGCCTTATCCTGCCGGCTTTCTCGGAAAAGCCTTAAAAAGGTGGAAATGGACTCTGAAGCAGATTCGCTATCTTCAATAATACGGTAATTTACGTCACCTGCTTCCCACAATCTTCTCAGCTTGCGCCTGACTTCATGCCGCTGCTTCTGGTTCAATGCTTCTAAGTATTGCTGCCACGTGGGAGGCAAATCCAGCTCCAGAGAAATGTCCTCCGCTTTGCAAGAGACTTCATATTTCAAATCTCGTGCAATATCTACAAGATGAGAAAGCACGGCCGAATTGGGCCTCAAGAGCCTCAGATCCAGCTGGCTGATGCCCCTCCTCTTCAAGTCATTGAACAAGATGTTGAAAAAATCGATTTCCCTCCCTGGAACGATGACAAAGTCTAAATAATCACAAACATCGGCGCTTCCGATGAAAGAGGCCTCCGCCCTCCTTATTTGAAGTGGCGCAATCCCGATGATCGTCCCCCCCTGCCTGACAGCACACAAATATAGCTCGGCTTCGAATCCGAATTCGTGCCACCAGACCTCAAGCCAGGGTGGCAAAACAAAAATGCAATCCCATATCGCAGAGCCCCGAGAATCGAGCCAATAAGAAGTAAGGCTGGCAAAACTCTCCGAAGTAACCTCTTCACGTGATTTCCCCATAGATTCTATCCAGGATGAAAAGTGGTACCCGGTCTACCACAAGAAGCGGATAAGAATAGACTCACCCTTGGTTTAAGAATGAATATTGCCCCCCTGCTTCCCTTTATAGACCATCATCGATAATGAATTTCTCTTGTTCATAGGTTTCCAAAGCGTGAGGGATATATTTTCTCGTCCAACGAATTGCTTCGTCACCCGATAAACCGAGAACCTTCTTCGCAAGATAGGCTACAAACATGCCTGTCCTTCCTAACCCGGCATGGCAGTGAATCACAATATTCTGTCCGGCTTGTGCATGCTTGACCGTTTTCTTGACGGCCTCTTCAAGACCTTCTTTTGAAGGCACATCGAAATCAGGAATGGGAAGATGAATCACCTGAAATCCTTCCCGGTAATAGAGTGATTTCAAATTCTGTCCCGTCCTTTCGATGCACTCCGCCTCCTCAGCGAGAAGAACAATAAGTGAACCCTTTTCTCGCTTGAATTGGAGAAGAGAATCCCCCTGAGGGTCATAAACCGAAAAAGGCATCGGACTCCGAAAGATACGGCCGGGTAAATGAAACGGTAGTTCGGTTAGAGACATCGCTCCGCCTCCTGAATCCCCTGTCGATGGCCAAGGCCTGAAGCCTGGCCCTTGAAAATCGGAACTTATCGCCAAGGGTAGTCAATTATTTTCCCAGCGATCATTCTATGATTACTCCAAATTTGTATAATATAATTCCTTAACTGAATCAAACGCAATAATGAATTTGACAGAGCAGGAAGTCTGTGACAACCTCTAATCATGAGAAAGCCATCGTTCATGTTCACTCATCCCGGGGTGAGCCGAGAGCGTTTAGTGTCCATGGTTCGGCAAATTCCGGGGGCCGGAGTTGGAATAAAGATAGCGGCTTTATCTTCAAAGGAGTGCAGAGACCGGATGCAGGTTTCGACTACGGATTGGACTCAAATAGAATAGCACTCAGTCAACATTTCACCTACGAGTCCTCGGACTTGTTGTCGCTCAACAATTGAGGATTACGGAGTGAAAGCAATCGGGGTGGACTTCGATTGGGTAGTCTGATGAATATACGGAAATCAAATCGAAACTTTTTGCAGGTATTGAAAATAGAGTATAAATAGCAGATACTCGCACCACCGAGGTCATCTTTAAGTGAATGGCAAAGCTCCAGAGTAAAAGTTTCTGCAGAACGGAGGCTCCGTTTGTACCTTCAGCCTCGGAACTACCGAGTCCTACACGAAAGACGATGATCAAAAGGAAAGAATGGAGTGGCACAACGTTGTCTTCTTCGGGAGATCACTCAAGAGACCCATCCTTTCGCTTACGTCGTAACCAGAGCCAAAAAAGTCGAGCATGTAGCCTTCCCCCCAAAGGGTGGGTGACTTTTCGATGACCGTGAGATCATGATTTTTGCGGTGAAGCCAGAACGCAAGGGTCAAGCCGGCGATCCCAGCTCCCGAATTAAGTATCTTATGCTGCTATTTCCCCTCCTTGATTTTGGCTGCCACTGCGCAGCCCGACCGAAGCAGCCGACCGAGTTCTGCTAACTCATCCATCTTCCGCCTTCCCCAAGATAACCGAAGTAGGCGTCACGAGTCAAAGCTGTCCGTGAATATCGAGGTTGGCGTGTCAGTCTAGTACCTTCAAATGAGACTTTTTCTCTATTAAATTTCCCGGCATTCATCCCCTCGCGGCACTAAATCCTCCAAAATGATCTTGAGGCAATCCCTATTCTGAAGTACATGACCCATTCCATTAACATCTGGTTCCTCAACAGAGATTAACGATTTTACTTGACAATGCGGATCAGAGGGATATAAAACTGTTTTGTATACAAATATTACGTAGCCAAAATAATATTTTATTAAGAGGAAAGATTCAAACGAATATTCCCCGTGACAATGCAGTATCTGGAATCATGCAGTCCCTTAGGAGGATTTTTAAGGCTATCCAGGATTATTCCCATGAAGTATCTAAGAATTACGGGATTACTGGCCCACAGCTCTGGGTGATTAAGACCATCTCTCTGAATGGGAAACTTTCCTTAGGCGATCTGGGCAAACGGATGTATTTACAACCTAGCACGATTACAGGTCTTATAGACGTATTGGAGCAGAAGGGCTACGTAGCGAGAGTTAGGGATCGAGAGGATCGAAGAGTCGTCAAGGTCCAATTGACTCCAAGGGGACAACAACTGGCAAAAAGAGCCCCCAATCCTGCCCAGGGGAAAATGATTTATGGTTTAACGAAGCTAAAGAGGCGTGAACTAAATCTGATCTTTAACTCCGTTCAAAAATTGGTGGAGATCATGGAGGCTCAGAACATAAAAGTCACCTTCTTCTTCGATCAGGAACGGGCCTAGGAAATTGAATGTTCTTACGATCGCGTGAAGGTTATTTTGAGATAGCTCTTGATGCTTATGATTAGACAATTTCTTCAATCCTTTTCGCCGACTCGAATGAGATCGATATGGCGGTGGATCCTTCTCGGGATTCTCATTGGTGTGGTATCAGGTTTTGGAGCCATCCTCTTCAATTTTCTCCTTCAAAGGGGAACTCAATTCTTTATGAAGGATCTCATAGCCCTTTTGCTTCCGAAGGATCTTCGGGAAGTCCTTTTCTTTGGATTTCCCATTTCCCGTTGGATGATGCTCTGGATCCCTGCCCTCGGGGGATTGCTTTCAGGGCTAATCGTATTCCATTTTGCTCCCGAGGCGGAGGGCCATGGGACCGATGCGATGATCGAAAGTTTTCACAGAAAAAAGGGAATCATTCGAAAAAGAGTCCCTTTTGTTAAAACGATCGCGTCGGCCATAACCATTGGTTCAGGAGGTTCTGCAGGAAAAGAGGGACCTATTGCGCAGATCGGCTCTGGGTTTGCTTCCTTTTTGGCCTCCGTCCTGAAGACAGAGGAAAGGGACCGTAGAATCATGTTGCTGGCAGGGGCGGCAGGAGGAATTGGAGCGATCTTTAAGGCACCCATGGGTGCCGCCCTCTTTGCAACGGAGGTGCTCTACCGGAGGCCGGAATTCGAATTCGAGGCGATCATCCCCTCTATCTTCTCGTCGATCGTGGCTTACACCGTGTTTACGCTCTACTATGGATGGGGAACCGTGTTTCACATACCTACGCTGGTGCCCATTTTCACTACAAGTGAGCTTCTAATCTACGCTATGTTCGGGGGGTTCTGCGCCGTTGTCGGGTTCATTTACATTTCCTTCTTTTATGGCCTCCGGGACCGGTTCTTCAAGCCTCTTAGGGTCTCAAGATTTCTAAAGCCCGCAGTGGGAGGGCTCTTGCTGGGAGGTTTGGCTTTCTTTTTGCCCCAGGTATTGGGGGGAGGGTACGATTGGATTCAATCGGCCATTGACGGCAATATGACGGCAAGCCTAATGCTGGGACTCGCTTTTGCCAAAATCGCTGCAACATCCTTCACGATTAGTTCAGGAGGAAGCGGAGGCGTGTTTGCACCATCCCTCTTTATTGGGGCAATGTTGGGCGGATTCTATGGCAATCTTTGTTCAAAACTATTCCCAGATTTAGTAATTAATCCGAGCGCTTTTGTTTTGGTGGGCATGGGTGGTTTTTTTGCGGGTGTGGCAAAGGTTCCAATCGCATCCTTGATCTTGGTCGCCGAAATGACAGGAGGCTACAGTCTCATTGTCCCCCTCCTGATTGTTTCTACTATCTCGTATCTCCTCCTGGGGGAATTTTCCCTGTATGAAAAACAGGTGTCGACCAGGGTGGGTTCCCCAGCACACCTCGGAGATTTTGCCACAAATATCTTAGAACATATTCCTGTAAAGAATGCCCTGCCCGCAGACAGGAAAGTAGAAATGATTCCAGAGGAGATGAGGTTGGATAGAATCATTGATCTGATTGTGGATTCAAATCAGATGGATTTCCCTGTTGTGGATAAAGAGGGGTGTCTCAAAGGTATTCTTTCGCTAACAGACGTTCGGAAAGTGATGCTGGACAAAGAAATGCACCGCCTGGTGGTGGCAAAAGACATAGCGACAGAGGACGTGCTGACCATAACCGCAGACGACAGTCTCTATGCAGCCCTTAAGAAAATGACAGCAGCCGAGATCCGAGAGCTACCCGTGGTAAGCAAAGAGGATCCAAGAAAGGTGATCTCCATGGTGAGCCGAAAGGATCTCATCCGAACTTATCACGATGAGATCGAGAAGGTGAGCAGTGAAAGAGCAGGTAACGATATAATATGAGGATGATGTGAAAACAACAGAAAGGAGGATGATATGGGTCGAAAATATTTTGCTATCTTTTTTCTTGTCCTGTGCATCGGATTAATTGTAACAGGGTGCCCGAAGAAAACGGTGGTCAAGGAGGAACCATCAGTAAGCAAGGCGGAAGTGGCAGCAGAAAAAGAGAAAGCAGCGAGGCTTGAGGCAGAACGGAAGGAAAGAGAGGCGAGGGAAAGAGAAGCCGCCAGGATCAGGGACGAAGAGGCGAGGAAGGAACAAGAGAAAAAAGAGCAGGCGAAGAAAGAGCTTGAAAAGAGTCTGGTTGCAAAGAAGACCCCAGGTATCGAAGGGGAGGTATTTGAAAGCAGCTTGCTCAAGGACATCCATTTCGATTTTGATAAGTACGACATTCGTCCTGAGGATGCGGAGATTTTGAAGAAAAATGTAGCCTTGCTGATGAAGTACCCTAAGGTGAAGATCCAGATCGAAGGCCATTGCGACGAAAGAGGGACGGTGGAATACAACCTTGCTCTTGGAGAGAGACGGGCGAACAGCACGAAAAAGTATCTCATCTCTCTTGGCATTCCGGAAAGCCGTATCGCCACCATCTCTTACGGAAAAGAGAGGCCCCTGGATCCTAGCCACAATGAAGAAGCCTGGGCTAAGAATCGAAGGGATCACTTCGTCATCTTGTCCAAATAAGAAGACGATCTATCCATAGGAGATGCTGATCCTTGAAATGGGGTTCCTTTTTATAGGAGACCTTCTAAATCTATCAGAAAACAACTGCAAGTGGAGGATTCGGGCAGAGGGGAAATAGAAATTCAAAAGCAGTGCTCCATCCTTCAACTAAGGGAAAGAGCCACGTCAGAATTGAAATGAATGTGGAGATCTTACAGACTCTTTTTTAACATGGGATAAATTAGAGGACGGGAAAGAAAAAATGGAAAGGGGGTGTAGGGGTAATTAAAAGTGAGAACCCCGAAGACGATGCAAAGAATAACAGTCATTCTGGTTTTGACTTCCTTTTGTGTAGGATGTTCTGGTAGTGCCTATATTGGCATGAAAAGTGCCGCGGATTCCCGGCTCAATAATCTTTTTATTGACCAGAAAACTGGGGCTAACTACCCCCCATTTCTCGTCATGGGTACAAAGTTTATTTATCAAGATGCCAACCTTTCAAATGGTAAGATTTGCAATGTCACTATGGTAGTTAAACAAAAGAAGGAATTTGATAAGAAACCAGCGTATTGGATTGAAGTGAGTAGAGAAGAAAGAAATTATTTTGATATATACGACATGAATTTAAATTGGATTGGATTATTTGGGGACGGAAAGGAACTGGAATCTGCTGAACCATGCCTCCAAATATTTAAATGGCCTTTAAGGATAGGCGAGAAGTGGAATAGTGAGTATATCTTTCGGGATTATTCAGACTACTCACACGGTGTTCAGATTCACACGTCAAGAGTTGATGTAAACATACGGACTTATGAAGAGGTCAGAGTTCCTGCTAGCGCTTTCAAGGCCTTAAGAATTCAGGCAGGTAGAGAAACCTTTTGGTATGCTCCATCTATGGGTTGGATAGTAAAAGAAGAGTTAGGGCTTGACGGTCAGAATAAGCGGATTCTTGAATTGGTGGAATACGATACTCCCAAAAATACGTAGAACTATTTCCCTGAACAATGACGGAAAAGAACCCAGATAACATTATTGAACCTTGAAGACAGAGGAAAATGTTACAAAACCATTTTAAATGGATTATTGGCTTCTGGAAGGATTTCTTAACCCGAAAAGTCAGGAGGGCCTTAGCAGGTTGTGTTGGGGAAGGGGTTTTATATTCTTTTTCCAATTAAACGCTTTGACTTCAAAACACAGGGGGTGAAACTTGGTGAAGCGCCTAAATCAATGGGGGGAATGGTCCAAAATGAGCGTTCGGAGCTCGATGAAGTTTTTGATTAATCAGCCAAAAAGGTACCACGCCCAGGTCCTCTTATATGGGCTATTTCTCTTGACATCCTTTCTCCTTATTTTTCTTCCGACTTGTTCTATGGCGATGATTCGTTCTCGCTCGGCGATTGTGGTAGAAGCACTAACAGGGAAGGTTCTGTATGCGAAAGAGCCTCACTGCCGGCTTCCTCCTGCAAGCACGGCTAAGCTGATGACAACGATCGTGGCTATGGACAAGCTTGATCCTTCCGGTATCCTAATGGTAAGCAAGAATGCCGCTCGTGTTCCTCGGTGGAAGGTTTTCAAGAAGGGAGATAGGCTAACGGTTGAACAACTTCTGTATGCAGCACTCATCAAATCTGCAAACGATGCTGCCGTGGTCCTCGCAGAAGCTGTAGCCGGTTCTGAGAAAGACTTTGTTAATCTTATGAATCAGAAAGCAATTTCTATCGGGGCGGAAAATACAAACTTCATTAATTCAACGGGTCTTCCCGGCCCAGGCCAATACACTACAGTCTTAGACTTATCAGCGATCATGAGGTATGCACTGGGTTACCCCAAATTAAGAGAGATTATAGGAACTCCTGTGGCAGAACTGTCGACAGCAAAGGGGAAGAGCGTGTTTCTTAAAAATACCGATAAGCTTCTATGGTCCGATAGAAATCTTATCGGAGGGAAGACGGGATATACCTTTGAAGCCGGACATTGTTTCGTGTGTGCTGCTGAACGTGAGAAAGAAACAATTATTGTCGCTCTTCTTGGGAGCCCAAGTCGGGGGCATCTTTGGAAAGAGACAGAAGCACTTATTGATAAAGGGTTCCAGATCATAGCGAATCAAAAGAGGCTGTGAATTGAGCTAAAAGACTGGTTCTATTTTCTTTATGCCATTTTTCACGGATGAAGTTTATGAGATTGACTATATTTCCTCGACTGATGATTGGTTATCTCACAATATTTGTTCTGGTAACGGTGGCGAGTGTACATACTATTTTAAAGGTGCATCAATTTAATACTGGTACTCTTTATATTCTAAATATCGACAGTCGTATTTTAGATTATAAGAAAAAGCCAATTGACTCCGTACTATTACAGTTGCGATATGGGATGAAGACATTGTTACAAAGGATATAACCCTTTATGACCGTTTTCTTTCGGGTAAAGGTGAGTTTAATAAATATCTCGCTGAGGTCCGATTAATTGCTGATACCAGCAAGAAAAGGGATTCATTGGACAGGGCGAGGGCTCACTATGAACCTTGTCAATCGTTGATTGAAGAAAAAATCAAATTAGTCAGAAAGATTGGTAAGAAACGAGTATTGATTATCGAGGATGGCGAAGAGATGAGATCTACCAAAAGCTGGCATAAAAATGGGAAAGGAGGTGTGGGGACTAAAAAGAGGTGCGGGATCCAAGGGTCTGATATTCCTACTAACTTTTACTATCCAAGAAAGGGGGACATTGTATGCATTTCATAAAGATCTCCATATTTATAGCTTTAAGTTTGGCGATTGGAATTTTGGGTTGTACTAAGGAGCAGAAAGCGGAAGCTCCCAAACAAGAGCGAATCGAAAAGAGTTTGGTCCCACCGAAGGCTGAGGCGATGGGGCCGAATTTTTCTCTGGAGCTTAGCGGTCTTAAAGTGGCCATGACCGTTAACACAGTTTCTAAAGAAATTGTCGAGACGCCCAGCCTCAATGGTAGCATCAAGATAACCAACAAATCAAAAGATATCTTGGACATTCAAGGGGTTACTCTCGAATACTTGGATGAAGCGGGGAAGCCAATCGCATTCAAATCTGGAGAGAAGATTTCAAAGGTTTCTTCATATTGGAAGGCTATTAAACCTGGAGAAACCTTCGAAGGGTCCATAGACGCCACCATTCCAAGGGCCGCTATAAAGGAAAAGGCCCTTGGAAAGATGGAAATCAACATGGTCTACATCCCTTCTCCTCTTAAACGTGAGACTTTGATTCTGTCTGGAAAGGTTGAATAGCCCGTTATACTAATCCACGGGGCTAAGCAGAGGAGGTTATTTCGAGCACTATATAGAGGGGAATGGATAGACCTTGCCTCAAACTGTTGCCAATCTACTTTTGGTAAATAGGCGATTTTGGGTATTGGATATATTCTGTTTTTTGTAACGCATTAGGCTATGCGAGCGCAAAGCAGCCGAACAAGTCAGAAAGAATAATGATGGGTAGTGATAAGAAAAGAATATTGATCATTGAAGATGATGATGAAATGAGGTCACTGCTTAAAGATTTCGTTCTGGCAGAAGGGTATGAGGCGGATTCTGTTGAGAAAGGTACATACGCTTTTAAGAAACTTATGATAGGTTCTTTTGATCTCATAATCACTGATATTCGGTTGCTTGGTTTTAGCGGATTGGATATCCTCCCAGGATTGAAGAAGATTCAACCTGAAACTCCAGTCGTTGTTATTACAGCCTTTGGGGATGGTGAGGCTACCTCCAAAGCCCATGAAAGAGGGGCAAATACGTTTTTAGAAAAACCTATTCAACTCAAAACATTAAGAGAATTAATCCATGAAATGGTTTCCTCGAAGGAAAGAAGGTCTTAATACTTGGCGGGAATTCTCATTGTCTTTCACAAAGAGGTTCTAAAACGTTTTGTTTGAGGAGGTAGAAAAGCATGGGTCGGAATATCATCTGGACGAGGATTGGAATCGCTTTTTTGGTGCTGGTCTCTTTCAGTCTGGCCTGGTTGGGTTGTTCTTCAATCGAGAAAGAGAGGCGCGGAGAGCCAATGAAAGGCGAGGATGTTGGGGTTGGTAAGTATTACTATTTTGATGACGTACTTATCCCAAAGGAATTGAATTATAAAGCGGATGAATCCTTCGTTTATGAAACGCCACAAGTTAAGACTGGTTCCATGGTTTTTAAGCAATGGCGGGTTGACTCAGGTTCATTGGTTGATTTCTTCTTGTACCATATGCAAAAAGACAATTGGAAATTAGTGAACACGTTCAAAGGAAAAGAGTCCATTCTCAATTTCTCAAAGCCTGATAACACCTGCACGATTAAGATTGTCGACAAATGGTATGGGACGACTGTGGTGGAAGTTCGAATTGGTACAGTGAGATGAAGTTAAACATTAATGCGAGGGTGACCCATACTGTCGAAATCTTTTGGCTATTCTATGCCTTGGGAATTGTCATTATAATGAGTATAGGGCTTTGGGGCATCTTTTTCCTTCAATCCATCCCTGCACCAAGAACGAAACTGATGGCTGTGGTTTTATGCATAATAATCATATTGGTTGGTTTATGTTTTTTTTACCAGTGGAACATTAAAAAAAGAGAAATCCGAATATTTACCCAGCAAGTTGAGGAAAGCATCAAACAATACTTGACCAGGCACAAGACATGATATTAACCCGCATTGCGTTAAACATCGCACCTGAAATCAGATCCTGAGGTTTATTGGGTCCAGAAATATTAAAATATTTCTGGAGGTTAAAAAGCTGGATAGTCGGGCCGCTATCCCATAATAGAATTATGGGTAGCGGCTTTTTTATTGGAAAAGGAGCCAAGACATTCAAAAAACCCCGGATGAAATTATCGGAAGGCATCGATACGAATTGATGGACGCAACAAAGATTTGCACCTTAATCCCGGATTGAAAATGTGTGAGTGAGTTAAACTGATCTTCTACAG
Source organism: uncultured delta proteobacterium (assembly GCA_963826305.1). Lineage (GTDB taxonomy): Bacteria > Desulfobacterota > BSN033 > BSN033 > UBA1163 > CAWGWZ01. The sequence goes on from CAWGWZ010000021.1 coordinate 212,306, forward strand.
TTAGAAAAATAATTTTCTGTGATTACAATTAGATAGAGGTGCCCCAAAGGTTCTTGGCACCACAGATGGCTCTTTGACAAATTCATATTGCATTATATTTCCCGAATCGTGGGAGGGATGGCTACCCCTACAGATTGAAAGACCCTACCGCAGGTCCCTTTACATTCACTTCTGACAACGAGGGACTTGCCGTGTTCTTCTATGACAATCTCTTGAAGCGATTTCAAATCTTGTTTGATGTCTCCCCATTCAAAACATCGCCCCGCCTGATCAAGAACGTTCGATCCAATTCTTTCCTCAGGACAAGGGCAAGAAAGCTGCAGAACACATGGCCTCGGATGGTCTCGTCACACTTGTGGAAGACGGGGCGTGTTTCCAGAACCGACTTGACCTCTCTGAAGACCTGTTCCACTTGCCAGAGTTCTTTGTACTTGAGGGCCACCTGCTCTGGAGATAAAGAGGTATTCGTCCTCAGAACCCATTTCCCGTCGAATCTCTCTTCCCCATCAATCTTGTCCTGATCGAGACGGAGATGATCACGATCCAGTTTCAGATACTTCCGATAGCCTCTGTTACCGATCAGAGCTTTGGGGTTCTTTTTAAGCTGCTTCTTTAAGGTATCCACAATCACCTGCCGATCCAACGCTTCCTTTCTGGCTTGCTTCACATTTAAGCAAAGGATATATCGATGGTTATCCACCCGGACGTCCTTGACCTTGAGCGGGGCTGGATCTTTCGATGATCGTCCCTCCGAATGGACCTCCGTATATCGTCCCGCTCGGGACAGAACCTCATCTCGGATCTCTTTGACCTTCCTCATCCGTGCCCCCAGAATATAGGGTATCTTCCTCTGATCCAATTCGTTCATCGTTTCTTCGCTGATCATCCCCCGATCCGCTACCATGCAGAACCGCCCAATATGGAAACGGCTTCTGATCCGATCGACCACAGGAATCAAGGTCTTGACATCTGCCGTGTTGCCCGGCCACATCTCGCAACAGATGGGGTTGCCATCCTCATCCAGGACGGCACCTACCACCATCTGGTTCAAATCCGAACGATGATCCTTACTGTGCCCCTTTTCACCTAAGCTCTCTCCTCCTTCTCCCTCGAAGTAGATCGAGGTCGTATCAAAGAAGACGAGGTCAAGACCCGTGAACAAATCCCAACGTCCATGAAACATCTCTTCTTCAATTAGATCCTTGGTACATCGGGGGGCAAAGGGCGTCTTGTCCTTCTGGTCTTCGATCTCATCCCCCAGAAACGCCATGGCCCGATAAAGATGATGCAGGGACAAATCCTCCCCTCCGTCAATCCGATAATCCTGGTGCCACTTGTCGCAGGAACGGTCAGAACCGGATGCAAAGAGCCGATGCAGGACGGTCAGAAAGATGGCTCTCTCCACATCGAACTCGAACTTCCTGCCTTCCAGAAGCCCCTTGATGATCTTTCCGATCCCCAGCTCTTCCCAGAGTCTCTCGAAGATCAGGGAGGGACCGATCTTTTTCGCAAAGGCATGGATCTCACTCTTACCGGACAAAATCAAAAGGACCTTTTCAGAGAACCGGGAGAGGGATCGGATAACATTTTCAATATCCCCTTTGGCCTGTAATTGATCCATTCGGCCGATCGTAGAGATGACACGCTGGACGGTCTTTGAACCTTCTCGGTGGTTCTCCACGATTTGGAGGTACTGATGCTGACCGGATTTTTTGATTCTTGCAAACATGGGGCCTCCCATTAAGGACACCCCAATAATACTTAAAATCTACGTCTCTGTCAATATAATTTAGCACATTCTGTGGCACCACATTTTTGATCATTTATGGAATTTTCAAAGAACACTTTTAGTGTTTACAGGTACTTACAAAATACTGCCCCACAGCAACTGTAGAAAAAAAGTTAAATCAATGCACGGGTTCAGATTCATAAATGATGGCGGCAAAAAGAGGCGAAAGAAATGGTTGATACTTTCTGGAGTATCTATCAGCCTTTTGTTATTCTCTCCCTGTTTCTTTTCTTCCAAGCCAATTCCCAACTTGCGGCAACCGGAGCCCCAACTTAAAGTGTCGGAGGGAGAGATCAAGAAGAAGAGCACCCTTTTCGATTCTTTTGTTGAAAATAAGATTCCGCTTCGATGGATTCAACTGATTGTCTCAAAGCTGAAACCCTATGTTGACTTCAACAAGATCACAGGAGGAACTTACCGGTTCATTACTGATATGAAGGGGAAACTGGTCAAGTTCATCTTCGAAAAGAGCCCGACACAAGTCTATAGCGTCGAAAAGGGACCTTACGGATACGTGGCACAAAAGCAAGAACTTCTGTTTGATAGGTGTTTGGCAAAAGTGGAGGGAGAAATTCGCTCTTCTCTCTTCGACGCCGTGAATGCCGCGGGAGAGCTGGATCAGCTAACCCTCTCTCTTGCGGAGATCTTGGCCTGGGAAGTCGACTTCTATAAAGACGTTAGGGAGGGGGATCGGTTCAAGGTGTTGGTGGAGAAGATCTACAAGGAGGATCAGTTTATTCAATACGGGATTATCCATGCAGTGGAATATCAGGGGAGAGAGAGGATCATCAGGGCGATCCGATACCGGGGTGGCTATTATGACGACAACGGAAACTCTTTAAAGAAGGCATTTTTGAAGGCGCCCTTGCGGTTCGACAACATCAGCTCAAAATTCAGCCGAGCGAGGAGACACCCCATTTTAGGCGGCCTTTATCCCCATTACGGAGTTGATTATGCAGCTCCGACCGGAACGCCGGTCTGGGCGGTTTCAGACGGGACTGTTATTTCAGTTGGCCGCAGCCTTGGTTTTGGGAAACAGGTCATCCTTCGACATAAGAATGGTTATTCGACCTATTACAGCCATCTTTCCCGTTACGGCCCTGGAATTACAAAAGGCAAGGACGTGAACCAGAAGGATATCATCGGGTATGTGGGGTCCACCGGCCTTTTGACCGGGCCTCACCTCGACTATCGATTTGCCAAGGAGGGTCGATTCCTAAACCCTCTGAAGGAGACCTTTCCCACAGGTTGTCCTATCGATAGAAACAATGCGGAGAAGTTTCGCAAAAGGAGGATTGAGATACTATCGCTGTTGACGAACCATATCCCGAATCAGGAGAAACTTGGCCAAGTTACGAACGATACTCTTTTGTCAAACGAAGATCCATAAGAATGTCGATTGATATTGCAAAGAATCTCTTCCAAAACATCGAGGGAGATTTCATCATGTATTGGGGAACAATGACAAAGGCAAGGTAATTGAGATTGTGAAGAAGCTCTATGAGAATCAATTGTTTTCAATTGATAGCATTGGAATCGGAGATCATCTAAATGACATACCCATGTTGGGTGCTGTGGATCATCCGATTATCCTCAAGGGAGCGGAGGGGCATTCGCCGGAGCAACTATCACTGATTCAAAATCTAAGCATCGTGGAAGGAACTGGACCTCAGGCCTGGAATGACGCAGTATTGAGTCTTCTGGGGAAATTGCAGCTTTAAGAGCATGCTCATGAGAAGAAAGCCTTTTTGTTGGTTAATCATACAGTGGCTAAGCCTCTTTACTTTTAGTAATACCTGGGGAGCGACCTATCCTCTGCACATTTGTTATCAGCGCCTTCAAGGAATCCCATCCCTCCAACAGAAATTAGGATCTACCGTTGCCATTGCTCCTTTTCAGGATAAACGCCCTGATAGAGAATATATAGGTCATTACACCTCGGCTCGTCGAGTTTCAAACTATTTCAAGAGCGACCCTTTTCCTTTGGAAAGAGCGATCAGGGATTCCCTTTCCCAAGCCTTTTCTCGTTCGGGGGTGAAAACGCTCCCTGTTTCAGAATGGTGTGGCGAGCAGAAGTCGATAAAGAACATACAAGGCGATTCGATATTGACCACCGAAATCAGAAGGTTTTGGACAGAAGGAACAGCCTCGCGATTCAACACAAGAGTAATTACGTCGGTTTACCTCGTAATCCATCTGGGAGTAAAGAAAGAAGGCCAGGTTTTTACGAGAAATATTTTTGTAGAGAAGGAAAGGACGGTTCAGCAGGTGACACCGGAGGAGGTTGAGCTAACCTTTAACCTGATCCTTGCCAACATTATCGATAACTTTCTTTCTGATCCCTATAACATGTCATGCCCGCCAAGGAGGGGGAACTTATGAGATTCTTTTACTGGTTAATATTATTAATCGTTGCTGCTATCGCTCTTTTTGCTATCCAAAATTCATCTGCTCCTCTCGTAACGATGAAATTCCTCATATGGAGATTTGAGACTTCCCTCATTTCCACCATTTTAGGATCAATCGGTTTAGGAATTATCACAACGGTCCTTTTCTGGATCCCCAGAGCCATCCGAACCTCCTTTCGAACGAGAAAGTTGCATAGTGAGATTGAGGATCTTGAGATCAGACATTATAGAGCGGGAAACAAAGTCCAAGAACGGTGAAACAAGCGATCATCATTCCTATAGAGGTGAAGCAGGAATGGATCCGTCTTCTCAGATTCAACTCAAAGAGATCAAAGAGGCTGACATATTAGTTGGAATTCCAAGTTACAATAATGCTCGAACCATCGGCCATGTGGTTCGTGCAGTGACTGCTGGTCTTGCCAAGTATTTTCGAGGAGCGAGAGCAGTTATATTCAATTCGGATGGGGGATCGACGGATGGGACCCAGGAAGAAGTCAGAAGAGTTCAGATTGAAGATTTTAAGACGATCCTCGCCTCCCATCCTGTTCACTCGATTCATAAAATGGTGACTCCATACCACGGGATTCCGGGTAAGGGAAGCGCCTTTCGAACCATCTTTGAAGCCGCGCAAACGCTTCGTGCAAAAGCTTGCGCGGTGGTTGATTCAGATTTAAGATCCATTACCCCAGAATGGATAGACTTTCTTCTTACACCCATTTACGAAGAAGGTCAAATATGTGGGAACGACCGGAGTGGTTACCCAATCACTCATCTCATGGGTCGGGAAAAATCCCAAGATCCTTTTCATCGTTCTTACCTGGACAATCGGCATCCTGACAGGATTCATGGACAACGTGCTGGCAGTAGCAACTTTTGTCCTTATTGTCCAGGACATCGCTCAAACGGGGATCGATGTTACCCCTATCTGGGAGGGGCGTCCTTTTTGGCGGGACATTGTTTGGCAATTTAACGACGATCGGCAGCACGGCCAACATCGTGGCCATAGGGATTATTGAACGCCAGAAAATTGGTCATATCACTTTCGGAGAATGGGTTAAGCCCGGAGCCATTGTCTCAATTCTGACCTTGGGCATTGCTACTTTGCTTATTTATCTACAGTTCTATACCTAACTGCCCTATGGCGAATCTTATGAAGCACTTCAGTTTGAAACATACGAGATTTTTAGGTAATGGAAAGAGAGTGTTGACTCAATTTCGTCTCCTCTGGGCTACCTTAAAAACATTTGATGACGATCATGGTTTTTTTCTATCCGCGGGAATCACCTTTAACCTCATCATCTGCCTTGTTCCGTCCCTTTTATTACTTCTGGCCCTGATGGGAACATACCTATATAGTGATCTAGCCGTATTAAATCATGTCCGCCAATACTTAGAGAATGTAGCACCTTCACTGGATCCAAGGATTATGATAAACATCTTGAGGATCATACGAGACCGCAAGATTGTTGGAATATTAGGCATCGCGGGGTTAATTTGGACCTCCACCTGGGTATTCAGCTCCTTGAGGACAGCCCTCAATATTGTCTTTGAAGTGGAGAAGGGCCGAGGCATCGTTCGGGGAAAGGTGATCGATCTTCTCATGATCTTTTTAGTAGGGGTTTTTTTATTGATGAGCATGACTCTTACCTCGGCAATCACAATTATCCAGGGTTATCGATTTCGGTCTTTCACCAACATTGGGCCGATCATTCACTGGGTGCTGAAATATCTCCTGCCATTCTTTTTCACTTATTGGATGTTCTTTCTCGTGTATAAGATCGTCCCTAATAAAGAGGTCTCTTTCAAACCTGCTGCCCAGGCTGCTTGCTTTACCAGCATTTTGTGGGAAGTAGCCAAGCAGTTATTTGGTTGGTACATCTTGCACATAGGAAGGTTTTCTATGGTCTACGGTTCGTTAAGCGCTGTTGCCATATTTTTCCTTTGGGTTTATTACTCATCCGTCATGCTCATTCTGGGAGGGGAGGTTGCCTATTTATTGGATAAGGATAAGCAAAAAACCGGAGGTTGGTTAAAGAGATAAAATCACTTATAACATGCCTCTGGGTTCGCCGCATCCGAATCAGATCACTCAAAATACAGTATTCACGCTCATAAAATACTACCTGAAAAAAGCGTGAAAAGTAATGTTTCAGATTAAAAAACCTTTAAAACACTGGAGATTCTAACTACTCATTGCTGAAGAAAGTTGCAAATTGCTTAAATTTACAAGGGCTTCATCTTTCTGATATTCTGGACGATAGAATCCAAGGTCTGTTGCGAAATATACTCGCTGGGTAATTTAAGAACATTCCGATGGTGCGTTTTGACCAATCTTGCAGGGAGGACTAAGAATTCTGTCCGAATGGTCTCTAGGGTTGCATTCTGAAATCTTGGAGGAAGACAGAGTCTCTTGAACCAGTTGACAAGATTGTAGGCGAACAGCAAGAGATGGAAATAGAACTGGTTGGCTTGAAAAGTGTTGGTTGGGATTTTGGCCAAGGCGTAACTTTCTTTCAGCTCTCTGATGGTAACTTCGATCGCTGCCCTGGGCCGATAGAAATACCAAATCTCTTCCGCTCTGAGTGGGAGATTGGTTACAAAGACCTGATAGGTGTAACGCTTCAGAGTGAAAAGAGTCAGTTGTTCGGAGTCCTTCTCGGGCAGGAGGCGACGGATTACTACAAAACGATGAGACTTCTTCCACCGGAAAGGTTTGTAAAAAAACTCGGCTGCTCCCCAGTTCTTCTTGAACCGATGATAACGAAGGCTTCCTATTTTCTTTCGGATCGGACGGGTCATCTTGGCTACGATGGCATAGCCAATCCCCTCTTGATCCAGAGGCTCGATAAATTTGTGATCGAAAAAACCGGAATCGGCTCGTACTCGGATCCGATAGATACCAGGGGGAACCTTCCGCAGGCATTCTTTGAAGAATTCCGGCGCACCCGAAGAGGTATAAACGTTTCCAGGTCTTAAGAGACCATGCCAAAAGTCTCTGGAATGATATTCGAAACAGAGTAAAGGATGGTAAGAACGAGCCCCTCTTTTGTGAGGATTGTAGCCGACTTCGGCTCCCTCGATGAACTTGCCATAAAGGGTGAGCACAGAAGAATCCAAATCGAACAGAAGGCTGGTACGGAGCTTGGGTAAATAGAACATCTTTAGCCTTAACTGGTCGTGAACTTTGCTGATGCCCTGAATGACCTGGGGATTGACTCGTTTGAGGAATCGCCTTAAACTGCTGGCATAGGGAAACTTCTCTAAACCGATGATCTGTTGAAAAGCGCCATTGCCTTGCAGAATTTTGGTTTTGCTTAGGCGGTGAATGCCAGCAATCAGAGCATAGAGAATGGCCAGGACCAACTCGACGGGATGATAATAACTCGAACGCTGGGGGAAAGAAATCTGTTTTTGCAAATACCATTTCAATCTCAGTTTTTTGCAAAACTGATGAATAAGGAAGATGCCCCCAAAGTGAGTCAGATTGCGCTCTCCGAAGGAGAGATGTAAAATTCTTAGACCTTTTGGCATCGGGCACAATGTTCCCTTTTAGGGAAGGTTCTGCCGAAGGGGTTTTATCAAGATTATATAGCGTCTCCATAAGGATTTAAAGGCCAATTTGTGTTTTAAGTAGTTAAGAAAATATCATTTTCATGCTTTTTTCAGGTATGATTCGAATATAGAAAGGTTTTTGGTCTTCAAAAATTCAACAGTCTAATTGATATTGAACCCATTGGAGCTACCCCGGGCGGTATAGGACGCCCGATGTTATGGCCGGAAGCCATTCGAGGGCATTAAAGGTCTTTTCCATCCTCCCGTCTTTCGACTGGTAAAGGACTTTGGATTCCTCTTGGAAATGAGTCATCCGCTCCTTGGAGAAAGAGGCCCGAATGATGTAACGGGTTAAGTGTTCCATTCGCTCTTCTTCTCCGGCCTGAATCCTCGGGCCCGCATAGACTTGACACCCCGAATACTGCCAGGAACGGAGCAAGGTGATAAGATCCGGGATAATCTTCCCTTGAGAGGAAAACATCCGAACATGTTGTGCTCCGGTCTTGATCAAAAAGGAACCGCCGTGTTCCTTCGAACAGGGGACTTCCTTTCAACTTGTCCCGCGGGAAATTCTTACTTGACAGAGAACTTGTATACCGTTTTTCCAGAAAACCACTCGCCGGCCTTGATCACCGTCGTGGGGAAGGCCGGCTTGTTCGGAGAATCGGGGAACCGGGAAGGCTCCATGTTGAAGCCCGAGCGGAAAATGAATGTCGATCCCTTGCCTACATCGCGCGGGTCCTTTCCTTCGAGATTGTTTCCGGTGTGGACCTGCAAGCCCGGCTCGGTCGTATAGACTTCCATGAAGCGACCGGATTTGGGCTCCCACGCACTTGCCGCGAAAGAGAACTCATTCGGCGTCTTCTTGTCGAGTACCCAGTGATGGTCGTACCCGTTGGCGAGCTTGAGCTGTAAGTAGTCGCTCTTGATGCGCACGCCGAACGGTGTAGGCACCCGGAAATCCATCGGGGTGTTATCGACAGGCTCGAGTTCTCCTGTCGGAATAAGACCATTATTTATGGGAAGAAATCGGCTCGCATTGATGAAGATCACGTGGCCAAGAATCTCGCTCCCGAGGTTGCCCGAAAGATTGAAGAAGGAGTGGGTGGTAAAGTTCGCGACTGTGCTCTTGTCTACCGAATACGCCTGATAGTCAACCACGAGCGCGTTGTCTTCGGTGACTTCATAATAGACGCGGGTTGCCAGTGTTCCGGGAAAGTTTTCCTCCCCGTCCTTGTACGTGTAAAACATCTCGACACTTGAATTATTGATCTGATGCGCGTCATAGACACAGAAGCGCGACCCCTTTGCCCCGCCGTGGAGGGTGTTTTCGCCATTGTTCTTTGCCAATTGGTATTCCCTTCCATCCAGCGTGAACCTGGCGCCTCCGATACGGTTTGCATAGCGTCCGACGAAAGCGCCCATGGACCCCTGGCCGCCCAGCGCCTTGTCGATGCTCTCATATCCCTGGGCAACATCGGCGAATGTTCCGTTCTTGTCGGGGACCATGATCTGTTCGATCTTTGCTCCGTAGTTAGTGATCTTCACCACCATCCCTTTGCTGTTTCTGATCGTGTAGAGTTCGACCCGTTTGTCGTCCACAAGTTTCCTGTAATTATCGCTTGTAGGTTCAATGTAATTACTCTGCTGAGCGAAGCCGAGGTTAAAGCCCCCCACCACCAACACCAGTGCCAAAGCCAAACACACCCTTTTCATCATGAGATCCTCCTTCCATTTTGTTCTGCACATGAGTGACAAGAACCCACTTTATGTGAATTTAATATACGAAAAAGCCAATAGTGTGTCAAGGAGAATC